>MHZT01000013.1 GCA_001828855.1 Rhodobacterales bacterium RIFCSPHIGHO2_02_FULL_62_130
GATTTCATTGGCTTGGACACCTGCCTTGCCATCATGAACGTGCTGCATGAAGGGCTGGCGGACACGAAATACCGCCCCTGCCCGCTGCTGACCAAATATGTCGAGGCCGGCTGGCTCGGCCGCAAAACCCAGCGCGGTTTCTACGATTATCGCGGCGAAGTGCCAGTTCCGACGCGCTGAAATCCGGCGACCACCCAACGAAACCAACGCCCCGTCGCAACGCGGGCGATCCTTTTCCCACAGCCAATGAGGCCCAAAATGAACGCTCCGACCTTCCGCGATTCCGTCGATGCCATGTTCCGCCGCGCCGCCAAGATCCTTGATCTGCCGGATGGGCTGGAGGAGAAAATCCGCGTCTGCAACTCGACCTATGTGGTGCGGTTCGGGGTGCGGCTGCGGGGCGAGATCCACACCTTTACCGGCTATCGCTCGGTCCATTCCGAACATATGGAGCCGGTCAAGGGCGGCATCCGCTATGCTATGGATGTCAATCAGGATGAGGTCGAGGCGCTGGCGGCGCTGATGACCTACAAATGCGCGTTGGTGGAAACGCCCTTTGGCGGATCGAAGGGCGGGCTGTGCATTGATCCGCGCGCGTGGGAAGAGCATGAGTTGGAGCAGATCACCCGCCGCTTTACCTATGAACTGGCCAAGCGCGGGCTGATCAGCCCCAGCCAGAACGTGCCTGCGCCGGATATGGGAACCGGCGAGCGCGAGATGGCATGGATGGCAGACCAATATGCCCGCATGTTCACCACCGACATCAACGCGCGGGCCTGCGTGACGGGCAAGCCGCTGAGTGCGGGCGGCATCGTGGGGCGGGTCGAGGCGACAGGGCGCGGTCTGCAATACGCGCTGCGCGAATTCTTCCGCCACCCCGAAGATGTGCGGATTGCTGGGCTGGCAGGCGATTTGGCGGGCAAACGTGTGGTGGTGCAGGGCTTGGGCAATGTGGGCAGCCATGTTGCGCGTTTTCTGAGCGAGGAGGACGGCGCGAAGGTGATCTGCGTTATCGAACGCGATGGCGCGGTGTTCAATGCAGACGGGTTGGATATTGCCGCACTGGTGGCGCATCTGAAGGAGACGGGCGGCGTGGTGGGCTTTGCGGGCGGCACCTGTCAGCCAGACGGGGCGGCGGCGCTGGAAACGGAATGCGATATTCTGATCCCCGCCGCGATGGAGGGGGCGATCCATGCCGGAAACGCCGCCGCGATCCGCGCACGCCTGATCCTTGAGGCGGCGAATGGCCCTGTGACCGCCGAAGCGGATCAGGTCCTTGCCGCGCGCGGCGTGGTCATCATCCCTGATCTGTTCGCCAATGCGGGCGGGGTGACCGTGTCCTATTTCGAATGGGTGAAGAACCTGAGCCACATTCCCTTTGGCCGGATGCAACGCCGCCATGAAGAGGCGCGCAATCACATGCTGGTCGAGGAATTGGAGCAATTGGCGGCCAAGCTGAACATGGGCTGGACGCTTTCGGATGGTTTCAAGCAAGCCTTCCTGCGTGGCGCGGATGAATTGGAGCTGGTGCGCTCGGGTCTGGATGACACGATGCGGACCGCTTACCAATCGATGCGCGCGCTGTGGCACAGTGATGCGCGGGTGACAGACCTTCGCACCGCAGCCTATTGCATCTCGATTGGTCGGGTGGCCGAGGCCTATCGCTCCAAAGGGCTTTAACGACGGGTCTTGCGCGCGCCGACACCGGCGCGCGCGTTTTTCTTGGCGCGATTTGCGGCGCTATTCTTGATTGAAAGAATCGGATTTACAAATCCGACTAAATAACTCAGGTTAGGCGCATGCCCAGCCACCCGTTTCTCGGGAAGCCCGGTTCTGATCCGTATCAGCCCCGTTCGCCGAGGAGCCTCCATGACCGACACGATCCTCTCTGCCCAAGTGCCATGCCATGATGCGCGCATGTTGCTGGGGGGACAGATGACAGCGCAGATCGTGCTGGACGATCAGGTTTACACCCTGCGCCTGACCAAGGCGGGCAAGCTGATCCTGACCAAATAGGCCATTGCGCCCTTTGCCCTTTCTGTAGGAAATCCCATGTCCAACCGCCGCCTTGCCCTTTTTGCCAGCACTGCCTTGGCCGCCGCCACCCTGTCGCAGCCTGCAACAGCCGCCACCCCCGCCGAGGTGGTCACGACCTATGCCGATATTGCAGAGGCGGCCTATGGCGATAGCCTGACTGCGGCGATTGGCCTGCAAGGCGCGGTCGAAGCCCTGATTGCGGCACCGTCAGAGCAGAGTTTGGCTGCGGCCCGTGCGGCGTGGATCGCCGCACGCCCGTCCTATCAGCAGACCGAGGTCTATCGCTTTGGCAATGCCATCGTTGATGACTGGGAGGGTAGGGTGAATGCATGGCCGCTGGATGAAGGGCTGATCGATTATGTCGATCCCGCTTATGGGCAGTCCGAGGAGAATGCGCTGTCGGCGCTGAATGTCATTGCCACGCCACATTTCACCCTGTCGGGCGCTGCGGTGGATGCCAGCACCATCACGCCGGAATTGATCGCAGGCACGCTGCAAGAGGCGGGCGGGATCGAGGCGAATGTGGCTTCGGGCTATCACGCGATTGAATTTCTGCTTTGGGGGCAGGATCTGAACGGCACCGGACCGGGGGCGGGCAGCAGGCCGTTCAGCGATTTTGTGCAAGGCGACGGTTGCACGGGCGGCAACTGTGATCGCCGTGCGGCCTATCTGCAGGCCGCGACCACGCTTCTGGTGGCGGATCTGACCGAAATGGCGGGCAATTGGGCCGAAGGCGGTGCCGCCCGCGCCCCGCTTGAGGCCGACCCCGCAGCCGCCCTTGCCGCGATGCTGACTGGTATGGGCAGCCTGTCCTATGGCGAATTGGCGGGCCAGCGCATGCGGTTGGGGCTGATGCTGAACGACCCCGAAGAAGAGCATGACTGCTTTTCTGACAATACCCATAATAGCCAGTATTATGATGGGCTTGGCATCCAGAATGTCTATCTGGGCCATTACATCCGCGCCGATGGCAGCACCGTTTCCGGCCCGTCGCTGTCTGATCTGGTGGCGCAGGCTGATCCTGCGGTCGATACCCGCCTGAAGGCCGAGCTTGACGCCTCGGTCGCGGCGCTTGCCGCGCTGAAGGTGGCAGCCGAGGCGGGGATGGCCTATGATCAGATGCTGGCCCCCGGCAATGCCGAGGGCGAGGCGCTGATCATGGGTGGGGTTGAGGCACTTGTGACGCAGACCGCCTCGATCCAGCGCGCGATGCTGGTGCTGGGGCTGACGGCGGCTTCGTTCGAAGGATCGGAAAGTCTGGATAATCCAGCGGCTGTCTTTCAATGATCCGACACTGGTCAGGTTTGGCGGCGGCTTTGGGCGCGGTTGCGCTGGCGGCACCGGTGCTGGCCCAATCGCTGGATGACAGCCCCTTGGCGATGCTGCCGCGCAGCAAGGCCGAGATTGCGCGCATCGCCGCTGTTGTGGCCCCGACCCGTGATTTCAGCAAGGCCGAAGCCTTTGAGGTGAAATCGGCAGGGGCGGCGACGGTGCGGGTGCGGCCCACGGCGGATGCGTTTTCGCAGTTCTCCGGCAATATGGCCTTTGACCGCCAGATGAATTTCAATCTGGGCAATGCGCTGTTCACCAAGACCTGGGTGCCGTCGCCTTCGTCCACGCGGGCCTCGGATGGGCTGGGGCCGCTGTTCAACGCGCGCGGTTGTCAGGATTGCCACCTGAAAGACGGGCGTGGCCATACGCCCGCAGACGGGGAAAAGCCGGTGTCGCTGTTCTTGCGCCTGTCAGTGCCGGGTGGGTCTGCGCCCGCCGATATCAAGGACTGGCTCGCGACCCAACCCGAGCCTGTCTATGGCGGCCAGTTGCAGAATTTTGCGGTCGAAGGCCATGCCGCCGAAGGGCGGATGCAGGTCAGCTATGCCGATGTGCCGGTGATCTTGGCGGATGGTGCGGTGGTGACGCTGCGCGCGCCTGACTATGCTGTGGCAGACGCGGCCTATGGCCCGATGCGGGATGATGTGCAGCTGTCGCCACGGATTGCGCCGCAAATGATCGGGCTGGGATTGCTGGAGGCGATTCCGGCGGCGGATCTGTTGGCGCAGGTGGATGAGACCGACCGTGACGGCGATGGCATCTCGGGGCGGGCCAGTGTTGTTCCCAGTGCGGAACTGGCGCGGCCCGCGCTGGGTCGGTTCGGGCTGAAGGCAGGGGCCGCGACGGTGCGCGACCAGACGGCGGCGGCGTTTTCGGGTGATATGGGGCTGTCAACGCCGCTGCATCCCGACCCTTGGGGCGATTGCAGCGCGGCACAGGACGCCTGCCGCACCGCCCCCGACGGGGCCGAGCCGGACA
Source organism: Rhodobacterales bacterium RIFCSPHIGHO2_02_FULL_62_130 (assembly GCA_001828855.1). GTDB lineage: Bacteria > Pseudomonadota > Alphaproteobacteria > Rhodobacterales > Rhodobacteraceae > Cypionkella. The sequence goes on from MHZT01000013.1 coordinate 4,348, forward strand.
GTCGTGACGGGCTGGAGGTTGACCAGCAAAGTCTTGATCTGGTGACATTTTACGCGCGCAATCTGGCGGTGCCAGAGCGGCGGGACGTGGATGCGCCGCAGGTTTTGCGCGGGAAAGAACTGTTCTACAGCCTGAACTGCACCGGCTGTCATACCCCCAAACACGTCACCGCGCGGCTGGCCGATCAGCCCGAGCAAAGCTTTCAACTGATCTGGCCCTATACCGACCTTTTACTGCATGACATGGGGGCAGGGCTGGCCGACAACCGCCCCGAAGGCCGCGCGACGGGCCGCGAATGGAAGACCCCGCCGCTGTGGGGCATCGGGTTGACGGCGCAAGTTTCGGGGCATAGCGAATTTCTGCATGACGGGCGGGCGCGCACTCTGCTGGAGGCAATTTTGTGGCATGGTGGCGAGGCGGAAGCGGCGCGCGACGCGGTGGTAGCGCTGCCGAAACCTGACCGCGATGCTTTGATCGCCTTTCTGGAAAGCCTGTAAGATGTTGCGCCCGTTGACCCTTGGCCCGTTGATGCTTTGCTTGTGCCTTGCCACTCCGGCGATGGCGGATTTTCCCGAAACGCTGCGGCAGCATATCCTGCCGGGCTATGCCGCCTTTGCGGTGGCGACGGCGGATCTGGCGCAGGCGGCGCAGCAAGACTGCGATGCCGTGGCGCTGCGGCCCGCGTTCCAAGCGGCATTTGATGCGTGGATCGGGGTGCAGCATTTGCGCTTTGGTCCGGTCGAGGTGGATGGTCGGGGCTTGGCGATCCAGTTCTGGCCTGATCCGAAAGGCGCAGGTGCCAAGGCGCAGCGGGGGCTGCTGTTGGACGATGCGGCTGCGTTGACGCCGGACCATATGGCCGAGCAATCGGTGGCGGCGCGGGGCCTGTCGGGGCTGGAGCGGCTGCTTTACCCCGCCGACCCGCTGCCCGCCGATCCTTGCGCGCTGATCCGCGCCACGGCGGCTGATCTGGCGCAGACTGCGCAGACCGTGAATGACGCATGGCTTGTAGGTTATGCCGAAACGCTGCTGACCGCAGGCGAGTCCGGCAACACCACCTATCTGACCCGCCCCGAGGCCCGCCAAGCCCTGTTCACCCAAGTCATCACCGCACTGGAGTTCCTGCAGGATCAGCGCCTTGGCCGCCCCTTGGGGACGTTCGATGCGCCGCACCCTGAACGGGCTGAGGCGCGGGCTTCGGGGCGCAGTCTGGTCAATATCCGGCTGTCTTTGCACAGTTTGCGCGCGATGGTCGCAACCCTGTCCCCCGATGTGCCAAAGACAATGGCCGCCTTCGATCATGCCATCGCCTTGGCCGAGGCACTGGATGATCCGGTTCTGGCGGGCGTTGCCACCGCGCAAGGGCGGCTGCGGGTCGAGATATTGCAGCAGGCTGTCACCGCCCTGCGCGATACGGCGCTGGCCGAATTGGGGCCGGAGCTGGATGTCGGGATCGGGTTCAATGCGGCGGATGGAGACTGACATGATCGCGCGCCGCAGCTTTCTGGCCGGATTGGCTGCTGCCAGCCTGCCGCGCGTGGCTTGGGCCGAGGTCGGCAGTCCGGCCTGTCTGGCGGCGGGCAAATGGGGCGACGATTTCGTGCTGCACGGGCTGTCGGCGGCGGGCGAAAGCCTGTTCCGGATCGCCTTGCCCGCGCGCGGACATGCGGCGGCGGCGCATCCGGTGGAGGCGCTGGCGGTGGCCTTTGCGCGGCGGCCCGGCACCTTCGCGCTGGTGATCGATTGCCAGAGCGGAGCGGTGCGCCATCGTCTTACCCCGCCGGAAGGGCGGCAATTCAACGGGCATGGGGTGTTTGTGGTGGGCGGTGCGGTGCTGCTGACCTCGGAAGTGGTGGCCGAAGGCTCGGCGGGACGGATCGGGGTTTGGGAGACGGCGGGCTTTCGCCGCATTGGCGAATGGGACAGTGGCGGCATCGGGCCGCATGATCTGAAACGGCTGCCGGATGGCCGTGTGGTGATCGCCAATGGCGGCATCCAGACCGATCCGGCCGATCGCAGCAAGCTGAACCTGCCCGACATGCGGCCCAATCTGACGCTGCTCTCTGACAGCGGGCAGATGCTTGATCAGGTGGAACTGCCTGCTGATCTGCGGCAAAACTCGATCCGGCATCTGGCGGTTTTGGGCGACACTATCGCCTTTGCGATGCAATGGGAGGGCGATCCGGCCTTGCCCGTGCCGCAGTTGGGCCTGTGGACACCCGGCAGCCCGCCCCGGCTTTGCCCGCCCGAGGAGACTGATGCGATGGCCATGCAGGGCTATGCCGGATCGATTGCCGTCAGTCCGGCGGGGGACATGATCGGGCTGACTTCGGCCCCTGCGGGGGTGCTGATGCTGTTTGATGCGAAAGGCACGCCCCTTGCCACCCATCGCCGCACCGACATTTCCGGCATCGCGACGCTGTCGGGCGGGTTGGTGGCGACGGACGGGCAGGGCGGGATCTGGAGTGTCGGGACCAAGGGGCTGACGCTGCTGACTCAGGCCGAAACCCTGTGGGACAATCATTTGATTGCCCTGACCTAGCGGCAGGCGTGACCGCTATTCCGCCGATACCAGCCGCAGAATCGTATCGATGTTGAAGCGCAGCCGTTCTTCCAGCGCGTCTTTCGCCATCAGATCCCGCTCGAACACGATCGAGCCGGTAAAGCGGTTGGTCATGTAATAATAGCTGATGGCGGCAATCGTGATGTTCAGTTGCACCGGATCGATGCCGCTGCGGAACTGCCCTGCAGCCACGCCCCGCGCCAGAATATCCTCGACCATCGAGACAAACTTGCGGCTGTAGACCTTGATGATTTCGGATTTCTTCAAGTGTTTGGCGCGATGCAGGTTTTCGCTGTTCACCAGCGTGATGAACTCGGGGTTTTTCAGGTAGTAATCCCATGTGAACCGCACCAGCCGTTCCAAGGCCAGCTTGGGTTCCAGATGGTCAAGGTTCAGCTTTTGCTCGGCTGTGCGGATATCGACATAGGCGTTTTCCAGCACGGTCTGGAACAGCCCCTCTTTGCTGCCGAAGTAGTGATAGATCATCCGCTTGTTGGCTTTGGCCTTTTCCGAGATCACATCGACGCGCGCCCCGCCCATGCCGTTCTTGGCAAATTCCTTTTTGGCCGCATCCAGAATGCGCGCCTTGGTTGCTTCGGCATCGCGGACGCGCGGTTTTACGACGGGTTCGGCAGGCTCGGTCGGGGGTGTCACAGGTCTATCCTTTGCCAGCGATGCGCGCAGCACCTGTGCCAGTCTTACACAGACCATGTCGCCTGCGTCAAAGCGGTTCCTTGCGTTGCCATGCTTTTCTGCATCGAAAAACACTTGACTCATCTTGGCGTAAGAAAGTAACCAGTTAGTGCGTTAAATGGGTGACGCCTTCCGGAACGGTGCCGATGTGCCGCAGGAAAACGGGGATCACCCGCCGCCAAACCAGCCGCAGCGCGCGGCGCAAATTGCAAACGGGAGGATAGCCATGTCGACCTTCATCAAGGACTACATCGAGAAAGAGACGATCAACCGCCGGAACTTCCTTCTCGCCTCGGCGGCGGGGCTGGGGTCGATGGCGATGCCGATGGCCTTTGGCAAGGGGGCGGCCTTTGCCGCGGAAAACCCCGCACTGGCATGGAGCTATCGTGACCGCGCCAGCGCCTATTGGAACTCGGTCGTCTCCGGCGGCGAGGCGTTTGTGGAAAGCATCGGCAAGACCAAAGAGGACATGGTCAGCCTGATCAACGAGGGCAGCTCGGAAAAGTCGCTGGCCGACATCAAGGCGTTTCTGGCGAAGAATTCCGGCAATTGCGCCATTGCCTGCGATGCCAATGACAGCCCGAACGCGCGCCCCGTGGTGGAAGCGGTGAAAGAGGCGGGGGGCTATATCTCGACGATCTGGAACAAGACCGACGATCTGCATCCGTGGGATATCGGTGACAACTATGTCAGCCACATGAGCTGGTCTGACGAAAAGCCCGCCGAAGATACCGCGCGCATCCTGTTTGCGGCGATGGGGGGCAAGGGTGGCGTGGTTCACCTGGGCGGTATTCCGGCCAACAATCCGGCGGTCAAACGTCTGAACGGCTTGAAGAACGCGCTGAAGGATTTCCCCGAGATCGAGTTGCTGGACGCCCAGCCCGCCGATTGGGATACCACCAAGGCAGCGGAACTGATGGCCTCGTTCATCACGCGCTATGGCGACAAGATCACCGGCGTGCATTGCGCCAATGACAACATCGCCTATGGCGTGATCGAGGCACTGAAGGCCGAAGGTATCACCGGCATGCCGATCGTGGCCTATGACGGCAATATGGAGGCCGTGCAGATGGTGATGGACGGCGATCTGCTGGCCACCGTGTTCACCAACCCGCATTGGGGCGGCGGCGTCTCGCTGGCCTTGGCCTATCACGCGGCCATCGGCACCTTCAAACCCTCGGAAGAGCCGAACGAACACCGCGAGTTCTATGGCCCGACCATTCTGGTGACCAAGGACGACGCGGCGGATTTCAAGGCCAAATATCTGGACAACGTGCCGACCTATGACTGGACCGATTTCTGGGGTCCGTCGAATGGCGGGATTGTCTACAAATAAGGCGATGGACAACGGGGGGCGGTGCTGCCGCCCCCTTTGCGATCTGACAAACGGGCAGGGGGAACGGACGTGACAGGGCGCTTTTCGCGTGAGGCTGTAATTCGATGGGCGCCGCTATTGGTGCTGATCGCGCTGGTGATCTTGTTCACCGCGATCAATCCGCAGTTCTTCTCGCTTCGCAACTTTGCCCGCATCACCATTTCGTCGGCTCCGGCGCTGATGGTGGCGGTGGGGGTGACTTTCATCATCCTGATGGGATCGATCGACCTGTCGATGGAGGGGGTGATCTCGCTGACCGCGGTGCTGTTCTGCATGGCCTTCGTGCGCTTTGGCGGCAATCTGGCTGCGGGGGGATGGCTGGCGATGCCGCTGATTTTGGCACTGGGGGCGGGGATCGGCTTTGTGAACGGGCTGATCCATGTGCGGCTGCGGATTCCGTCGTTTATGGCCAGCCTTGCGATGGGGTTCGTCGGCACAGGGGCGGCGGTGCTGCTGACCGGTGGCGATATCGTGAAGGTGGATGACGATGTGTTTCGCGGGCTGCTGACCTATCGGGTCTTGGGCTTTCCGCTGATGGTTTATGTGGCGGTGGTGTTTCTGGGGTTGGGCTGGTTCCTGCAAACCCGCACCACGCTGGGGCGCAACTTTTACGCCGTGGGCGGGGGCGAGGATCTGGCCCATGCCTCGGGGCTGAATGTGCGGCGGGTGCGGATTGCGGGCTTTACGCTTGCGGGGGTGTTCTATGCGGTGGCTGCCATTCTGCAGGTGGCCAAGCTGGGACAGGCGGAATCCGTCACGGGGGCGAATTTCATGTTCATCTCGATCACCTCGGTTGTGGTGGGCGGGGTGGCGCTGTGGGGCGGCGTCGGGGGGGTGTGGAACGCGCTGGTCGGCGTGCTGATCGTCAACACCATCAACAACGGCATGGTTGTGATCGGGCTGCCCGATTACGTGCAGGACGGGATGCTGGGCCTGCTGGTGATCGTCGCCGTTGTGCTGTCAACCGACCGCCGCGCCGCGATTGTCGTGAAATAGGGGGCGGGCATGTATCAGCTTGCACATGTAGACAAGAAATTTCCCGGCGTTCACGCGCTGAAATCGGTGGATTTCCAGATTGGCCGGGGCGAGATCGTCGGGCTGGTCGGTGAAAACGGCGCAGGAAAATCCACGCTGATGAAGGTGATCTATGGCGCCTATCAGCCCGATGGCGGCCAGATCCTGATCGACGGCAAGACCGTGCGCTTTGCCAACCCGCGCGCCGCGATGGAGCAGGGCATCGGCATGGTGTTTCAGGAACAATCGCTGATCGCCAACCTGACGGTGATGGAGAATATCTTTCTGGGCTATGAGCAACAGTTCGTCCGCTTCGGCGTGATCAACTGGAAGGCCATGGCGGCGGCGGCTTCGGCGCAACTGGCCAAGGTCAAGCTTGAGATCGATCCCGCCACCATCACCTCGGCGCTGTCTTTCGCGCAGCGGCAGTTGGTGGAACTGGCCAAGGTGCTGACGCTGGAGGAACGGGTTCAGGGCGATCTGGTGATCCTGCTGGACGAGCCGACCTCGGTGCTGGCCGAGGACGAGGTGAAGCTGCTGTTCAAGCTGGTGCGCGAGTTGACCGCGCGGGCGTCGTTCATCTTCGTTTCGCACCGGATGGATGAGGTGATGGAGCTGTCCGACCGCATCTATGTGATGAAAGACGGTGCGGTGGTGGATGTGGTGGCGCGCGGCGAAAAGACCGTCGAGCAGATCCAGCACAAGATGGTCGGCCGCAATGTCGACAAGGAATACTACCGCGAACAGCGCCAGATTCCCTATGACGCCGGCCGCGAATTGCTGCGGATGGAAGGGGTGTCGCTGCCGGGCCGGATCAGCGACATCAGCCTGACCCTGCACGCGGGCGAGGTGCTGTGTCTGGTCGGCACCGAAGGATCGGGGCGCGAGGCGATCTTGCGGACCATCTACGGCATGCGGACGCCCTTGACCGGAACGGTCACGATCAAGGGGCAAGAGATCACCCGCTTTACCCCGCGCAACGCGGTCGAGCGCGGCGTGGGCTATGTCCCGCGCGAGCGCAAGATCGAGGGCATCGTGGCGGGGATGAATGTTTACGAAAACATGACCCTGTCGCAGATGGGCCGCCATTCCCGCGCGGGTGTGCTGCGGATCGGCGGAGAGCGGGCCTTGGCGCGCGACTGGATTTCCAGACTGTCGATCAAGGCCAGTTCCGAGCTTGCCGATTGCGGCAACCTGTCGGGCGGCAACCAGCAAAAGGTGGTGCTGGCGAAATGGCGGTCAGGCGGATCGGACATCATGCTGCTGGATCACCCGACGCGAGGTCTGGATATCGGGGCCAAGGAAGACGTTTACGACATGATCCGCGACATGTCAGAGGCGGGTGTCGGCATCGTTCTGGTGGCTGACACGCTGGAAGAGGCCATCGGCCTGTCGCATTCCATCATCGTGGTCAAGGACGGCGCGATCCAGAAACGGTTCGACTGCCAGCCCGGAGCGAAACCCTCGCTCTATGACCTTCTCCATTACATGATCTGAGGCACGCCAATGGATTTTCAGCGTTTCAAACCGCATCTGCCGTGGATCACCCTGCTGGTGTTGATAGCCCTTGTTGGCGTGGTGGATGATACCTTCCTGCGTCCGGCGAACCTGCTGTCTCTGGCGGGCGATATCGTGCCGTTGTTCATCATGGCGCTGGGGCTGACCTTTGCGATCTATATCGGCGGGATCGATCTTTCGGCGCAGTCGATGGCGAACCTGATCACCGTGGTCGCCTCGGTCTATCTGGCCTCGATGGGGGCATGGGTGGCGCTGCTTTGTGTCATCGTCGGCTTTGGGCTGGGGATGATTTCGGGCTATGTCACCACGCGCCTGCTGGTGCCGTCGTTCATCTCGACATTGGCGGTGGGGGGTGTTGCGTTTTCGCTGGCGCAATACCTGTCGGGGCAGCGGGCGCTGAACATGGATGCGATGCAGCGCGATGCCGTGTTCGGCTGGATGATCGGCAAGACCGGCATGATCCCGAACGAGTTGTTCATTGCCGCCGGATTGCTGGCGATCACCCTGTTCATCGAACGCCGCACCACCCTTGGCCGCGCCCTGAAGGCGGTGGGCGCGGGCGAGCCTGCGGCGGCGGCCTCGGGTCTGAACGTGGCGCGCTACAAGATATTGGCCTTTGCGATTTCCGGCGCATTGGCTGCGATTGCGGGATTGCTGTTCTCGGTCAAGCTGTCGGGCGGGGCGCCGACGATTGCCAACGGCTTTCTGTTGCCCGCCATCGTGGCGGTGTTGGTGGGTGGCACACCCTTGACGGGCGGGGTGGGCGGGGTGCTGAACACTGCCATCGGCACGCTGATCGTCGCCGTGATCCGCGCCTCGATGCTGTATTTCGACATTCAGGCCACGCAACAGCAAATGGTGTTCGGTCTGGTCCTGATCGGAGCCATCGCCCTGACCATAGACCGCGCCAAACTGCGGATCGTGAAATAGGGGATCATGATGAAAGCCGCCGTTCTGGTTGCGCCGCAGCGGTTTGCGCTGCGCGATGTGCCGATGCCTGCCATTGGTCCCGAAGATGCCCTGATCCGCGTGCGCCGCACCGGCATCTGTGGCACCGATCTGCATATCTTCAACGGCCACTATGCCGCCGACCGCCTGCCTCTGATCCCCGGCCACGAGTTCTGTGGCGAGGTTGCGGCCTATGGCGCGCAGGTGCGCCATCTGCGCGATGGTCAGCGGGTGGTGGCCGATATCAATATCGGCTGCGGCACCTGTTTCTGGTGCCGCCACAACGAGGTTCTGAACTGTCCGGCGATGACGCAGGTCGGCATCGGTCGTGACGGGGCTTTCGCTGAATATGTGGCGCTTCCGGCGCGGCTGGTGATCCCTGCACCCGATGCTGTGCCGGATGCGGTTCTGGCGCTGACCGAACCTGTGGCCTGCGTTGTCCGTGCGGCGCGCAAGGCGAAGGTGGGCTTTGGCCAGTCGGTCGTGATCCTTGGTGCGGGGCCGGTGGGCAATCTGCATGTGCAGATGATGCGGCTGGTGGGGGCGGCCCCGATCATCGTGGCGGACCTGTCGGCAGACCGCTGCCGAATGGCGATGGATGCGGGGGCCGACATCGCAGTCTCCGACCCGGACCAGTTGCGCGACCAAGTGCTTGGCGCAACGGCGGGGCGCGGGGCGGATGTGGTGATCGAAAGCGTCGGCTCCGCCCGTCTTTACGCCACCGCGCAAAGCCTGATCCGCAAGGGCGGCCATATCGGCTTTTTCGGCCTGACCGGACCGGATCAGACGCTGCCCGTCGATATCCTGCGGACCATTCTGGAGGAAAACAGCCTGAAAGGTTCGGTCGCGGGCATGGGCGAGGATATGCATGACGCGCTGACCCTGCTGGCGCATGGCCGTTTCAAGACCGATGCCTTCACCCGTGCCAGCTTTGCGCTGGATGATATCCAGACCGCCTTTGACACGCTGGCCGCGCGTCCTGCCGATCTGAAAACCCAAATCCTGATCTGACCGGAGCTTCCCGATGGACACCCTGCGCCCGCTGCCGACCCTGCCCGCCACCCCGCGCGAATTCGGCTTCTACATCGACGGGGATTGGCGCGGTGGCCGTGCCTTCTTTGACCGTGCCTCGCCGGGGCATGGTGTAGCCGTCACCCGCATCCCGAAATGCAGCATCGAGGATCTGAATGATGCCGTGGCCGCAGCCCGCCGTGCCTTTGAAGACCGGCGCTGGGCGGGGCTATCGGGGGCCGCGCGGGCGGGAGTTCTGCTGCGTGCCGCCGAAATCCTGCGCCGCCGCCGTGCCGAGATCGCCTATTGGGAAGTGCTGGAAAACGGCAAGCCGATTTCACAGGCGATGGGCGAGATCGACCACTGTATCGCCTGTTTCGAGGTGGGGGCCGGGGCCGCGCGCCTGCTGCATGGCGACAGTTATAACAGCCTTGGCGACGGGCTGTTCGGCATGGTGCTGCGCGAACCCATCGGCGTGGTTGGCCTGATCACGCCGTGGAATTTCCCCTTCCTGATCCTGTGCGAGCGCGTGCCGTTCATCCTTGCCTCGGGCTGCACGATGGTGGTGAAACCTTCGGAAGTCACCTCGGCCACAACCCTGATCCTTGCCGAAGTGCTGGCCGAGGCGGGGCTTCCGGCGGGGGTCTATAACGTTGTCACAGGCTCGGGGCGGACCATCGGGCAGGCGCTGACCGAACATCCCGATGTCGATATGCTGTCCTTTACCGGATCGACCGCCGTGGGCCGGTCTTGTGTTCACGCGGCAGCGGACAGTAATTTCAAGAAGCTGGGGCTGGAGCTGGGCGGCAAGAACCCGATCATCGTTTTTGCCGATGCCGATCTGGAGGATGCCGCCGATGCTGCCGCCTTTGGCATCAGCTTTAACACCGGCCAATGCTGCGTCTCTTCAAGCCGCCTGATCGTCGAGCGTTCAGTCGCGGCGCGGTTCGAGGCGCTGCTGGCCGCGAAAATGGCAAAAATCCGTGTGGGCGATCCGCTTGATCCGGCAACGCAGGTGGGGGCCATCACCACCGCCGCGCAGAACGATGTGATTCTGGGCTATATCGCCAAGGGGCAGGCCGAAGGGGCAAAACTGGTCGCCGGTGGCACCGCCAAGGACATCGGGCGCGGCCAGTATATCCAGCCGACCCTGTTTTCCGGCGTGACCCCCGCTATGTCGATTGCACGGGATGAAATCTTTGGCCCCGTGCTGTGTTCGATGCCCTTCGATACGGTAGAGGAGGCCATCGCACTGGCCAATGACACGGTTTACGGCCTTGCCGCCAGCGTCTGGAGCAAGAACATCGACACCGCCCTGACCGTGACCCGCCGCGTGCGTGCGGGCCGGTTCTGGGTGAATTGCATGATGGCAGGCGGGCCGGAAATGCCCTTGGGCGGCTTCAAGCAATCCGGCTGGGGGCGCGAGGCCGGAACCTATGGCGTCGAGGAATACACGCAGGTCAAATCCGTGCATATTGAAACCGGCAAACGCGTGCATTGGATCGAATAAGATGGCTCAGGGCTTTGACTATGTGATCGTTGGGGCAGGTTCGGCCGGTTGCGTTCTGGCCGCGCGCCTGTCGGAAAATCCCGCCGCCCGCGTCTGCCTGATCGAGGCGGGCGGCAAAGACAGCAACCCGCTGATCCATATGCCGGTGGGCTTTGCCAAGATGACCACCGGCCCATTGACATGGGGGCTGACCACCACACCGCAGCGCCACGCCAATGGGCGCGAAATCCCCTATGCTCAGGCGCGGGTGCTGGGGGGCGGGTCGTCAATCAATGCCGAGGTCTTCACCCGCGGCCATCCCGGCGATTATGATGCCTGGGCCGAACAGGGGGCGGCGGGCTGGGGCTTTGCCGATATCCAGCGCTATTTCCTGCGCTCCGAGGGCAATACCGTGCTGTCGGGCGATTGGCACGGCACCGACGGGCCTTTGGGCGTCTCGAACACGCCCGATCCGAACCCGACCACCCGCGCCTTTGTGCAAAGCTGTCAGGAGCGCGGCATCCCCTTCAACCCCGATTTCAATGGCGCGGTGCAGGAAGGGGCGGGGATCTATCAGACCACCACCCGCAACAAGCGGCGCTGCTCGGCCGCCGTGGGCTATCTGCGCCCTGCGATGGGTCGGGCCAATCTGACGGTGGTGACAGGGGCTTTGGTGCTGCGGATCGTCTTTGAAGGCCGCCGCGCCGTGGGGGTGGACTATGCGCGGGGCGGGCAGCGCCACACCGCGCGCGCTGACAGCGAGGTGATCGTGACCTCGGGCGCCATCGGTTCGCCCAAACTGATGATGCTGTCTGGCGTAGGGCCGGCGGCACAGCTTCAGGCGCATGGCATCACGGTGGTGCAGGATCTGGCAGGCGTCGGGCAAAACCTGACCGACCATTTCGGCATCGATATCGTGGGCGAGTTGAAAGGCCACGAGTCGCTCGACAAATACAACAAGCCGCATATGGCGCTGTGGGCTGGCCTGCAATATGCGCTGTTCGGCTTTGGCCCCGTCACCTCGAACGTGGTCGAGGGCGGGGCGTTCTGGTATGCCGACCGCGGTGCCGCAAAACCCGATCTGCAATTCCATTTCCTCTGTGGCGCAGGGGCCGAGGCGGGCGTGCCTTCGGTGCCGAAAGGGTCCTCGGGGGTGACGCTGAATTCCTACACGCTGCGGCCCAGATCGCGCGGTTCGGTCAGCTTGCGCTCTGCTGATCCGGCGGCGATGCCGCTGGTGGACCCGAATTTCCTTTCCGATCCCGATGATCTGCGGATTTCCGTCGAAGGCGTGAAGATCAGCCGCGAGATTTTCAGCCAACCCAGCCTGCAAAAATACCTGCGCGCCATCCGTTTCCCCGATGACAGCGTGAAAACGCAGGCCGATTACGAGGCCTACGCCCGCGCCTATGGCCGCACCTCTTATCACCCTGTCAGCACCTGCAAGATGGGGGTGGATGCGATGGCCGTGGTGGACCCGGCGCTGCGGGTGCATGGGCTGGACGGGTTGCGGATCTGCGACAGCTCGGTCATGCCCAGCCTGATCGGATCGAACACAAACGCCGCCACCATCATGATCGGCGAAAAGGCCGCCGACCTCATTCGCGGCAACGGCTAGACCCTAAAACTTATCTAAAATTTGCTTCATCTTGGCAAAAGTACTCCACGGGGGAGCCTGATTTCCCCTTGGGGAAATCAGGCCGGGGGTGTGAAACCCCCGCAGCCTTGGCCCAAGGCGGCCCTAGTCCCATTCGGGTGCAATCGGCACCAAGGCTTTGGTGACCACGCGGAACCCCACCTCGGTCATTGCCTCGATCCGCGCCATGTCAACCGAGGACAGGGTGAAATCCATCACCTCGAAATTGGCACGGATGTTGTCGGGTTTGGTGGACATGGTGTTGATCGCCACGCCCTTTTGCAAGATCCAGCGCAGCACCACCTGCGCCGCCGACTTGCCATAGCCCGCGCCGATCTGGGCAAAAAGCGGATATTTGAACACCTCGCCCCGTGCGACCGAGCAGTAGGACGACAGCGGTATCCCCGTTTCGGTCGCGGCTGCCAGCAAGGTGTTCTGGTTCAGCAGCGGGTGAAATTCCACCTGATTGGTCACAAGCGGCGCATCCACAAGGCCGCGCGCCGCGCGCATCATTTTGGCAGTAAAGTTCGACACACCGATGTTGCGGGCCAGTCCCTGATCCTGTGCCTGTTGCAGCAGGCGCAACGACGGCGCGATGTCGCCGCTGGGGTCGGGCCAGTGCAGCAGCAGGATATCCACCTGATCCAGTTGCAGATCCTTCAGGCTTTGTTCGACCGAGGCCATGAACCGCGCGTCGGAATAGTTTTCAGGCCGGACCTTGGTGGTGATGCACAGCGCCTCGCGCGGCAGGCCGGTGGCGCGCAGGGCGGCCCCTGTGTCGGCCTCGTTGCCATACATCTGCGCGGTGTCAAAGGCGCGATAGCCGATCTCCGCCGCCGCGCTGACGGCTTGGGCAAGCACATCGCCCTTCAGCGGAAAGGTGCCAAAGGCGCGCTGATAGCTGTTTTGAAAGCAAATATTCATGGCTGTCTCCAAGGGTTGATCGCCGAAGTCCTGGGCCGCCAAAGCGTTGGGAAAATTCACTTGATAGGCTTGGCATGCCGTGCTTATTCTTATAACCAGTTAGTTACTTATGATGCAACTGGCGAAAGTGGAGAATCGCAATGGCAAAGATCAGAACGGCGGCAGAGGCGGTGCGCCTGATCGCGGACGGGGCGATGATTGCGGTGAACGCCTCGTCGGGTCTGTGCTGCCCGGATGCGGTTCTCAAGGCGCTGGGTGAACGGTTCGATGCCGAAGGCCATCCGCGCGGCCTGACCTCGATCCATCCGATTGCGGCGGGGGACATGTTCGGCAGCAAGGGGGTGGATCACATCGCCAAGCCGGGGATGCTGGTGAAAATCATCGGCGGGTCTTACCCGTCGGGACCGTCCAACGCCGAACCGCCTTTGGTCTGGCAGATGATTCTGGCCGAGCAACTGGCCGCCTATAACGTGCCGTCCGGCGTGGTGTTCGACATGCTGCGCGAAGGTGCCGCCAAGCGCCCCGGCGTTCTGACCAAAGTCGGGATGGACACCTTCGTTGATCCGGCGCAGGAGGGTTGCGCCATGAACGCCGTGGCCCGCGCGCAACCGATTGTAAAGCATGTCGATTTTGCGGGCGAGGATTGGCTGCATTTCCCGCCCCTGCAACCGGATGTGGCGATCATCCGTGCCTCGACCGCAGACGAGAACGGCAACCTCACTTTCGAGCAGGAAGGCGCCACCTTGGGCGCGATGGAAATGGCGTTGGCGGCGCGCAACTCGGGCGGGCTTGTCATCGCGCAGGTGCGTCGCATCGCCCAAAACGGCACCCTGCGCCCGCATGATGTGCGTGTTCCGGGGATTCTGGTCGATGTCATCGTCGAAGCGCCGGATCAGTTGCAGACCACTGCCACCGCTTATGATCCGGCGATCTCGGGCGAATTGTTCCGGCCGCTGAACACCTTCCGCACCCCCGAATTCAACCCCGCCAAGGTGATCGCCCGCCGCGTCGCGCAGGAATTGCAGGCGGGTTGGGCGGTAAATATCGGCTTTGGCATCTCGGCCAATGTGCCGCGCGTGCTGCTGGAAGAAGGCCAGCATGGCAAGGTCACTTGGGTCATCGAGCAAGGCGCGGTGGGCGGTATTCCCCTGCTGGATTTCAAATTCGGCTGCGCCAGCAATGCCGAGGCTTTTGTCGCCTCGCCACATCAGTTCAGCTATTTTCAGGCGGGGGGATTCGATTGCTCTCTCCTCTCGTTTCTGGAAATCGACGCCGAGGGGTCGGTCAATGTATCGCGCCTCTCGGCGACGCCCCATCGCACCGCCGGAGCGGGCGGTTTTGTCGATATCACCACCCGCGCGCGCAAGATCGTGTTTTCGGGCAATTTCAATGCCGGCGCGAAGATGCATCTTGAGGGCGGGCGTCTGGTGATCGACCGTGAAGGCAAGGTGGCCAAGATCGTGCAGAAGGTCGATCAGGTGTCGTTTTCCGGGCGGCGTGCCGTGGCGCAGGGGCAGGACATCACCTATGTCACCGAACGTTGTGTGCTGCGATTGACAGGTGACGGCCTGATGGTCACGGAAATCGCGCCGGGGATGGATCTGCAGCGCGACATTCTGGATCAGGCCGCAACGCCATTGCGTGTGGCGGAAAACCTGCAAACAATGGCTGCATGTCTTTTCCATGAGCCGAAGTTCGGGCTGATCCTATGACCGATGCGCGCCTTACCCTGTCCCTCGGGGACGGGATTGCCAGACTGACCCTGCGGCGGCCAGAACGGCTGAACGCGCTGGATGCACAGATGATCGAAACGCTGGGCGCGTGCTGTCGGCAGATCGACCGCTCCGACGTCCGCATGGTGATCCTGACGGGTGAGGGCAAGGCGTTTTGTGCGGGCGGTGACATTGCCGCGTGGAGCGCGCAAAGCCCGCAGGATTTCGGCAACCGCTGGCTGCGCGAGGGTCATCAGGCCATGGATGCGCTGGCGCGTTTGCGCGTGCCGTTGATTGCGGTGCTGAACGGGCCTTGCCTTGGCGGCGGGCTGGAATTGGCGGCCTGTGCCGATCTGCGGATTGCCGAGGCCCATGCGACCATCGGCCTGCCGGAAACGGGATTGGGCATCATTCCAGGCTGGTCCGGCACCCAACGCGCCAGCCGCCGCTTTGGCACGCAACTGGTGCGGCGCATGGCGCTGATGAGCGAGGTGTTCACAGCGGATCAGGCTTTGGCCTTGGGTCTGGTGGATCAGGTCGCGCCAAGCGGTAAAGGCATGGCCGCAGCACTCGGGGTTGCAGCGCAGCTTATGCAGCGCAGCCCACGGGCAACCGAGCTGACCAAAATGCTGATCAATGCCGCCGAGGGGGAAGATCCAGAGCGGCTGATCGAGGTCATGGCCGGAACCATCGCCGCCGGATCGGATGATCTGGCCAAGGGCCTTGCCGCCTTCCGTGACAAACGCAAACCGATCTTCTGAAAGGCCTGCCATGATCCGCCATATCGTTGCCCTGCGCTTTGCGCCCGAGGTTGATGCCGCCGCCAAGGCCGCGCTGTTCGATGCGCTGCGCGGGTTAAGCGACCATATCACGGGGATACTGGATTTTCAGGCTGGCCCGAATGTGTCGGTCGAACCGCTTTCGCGCGGGTTCGACGATGTGTTCTGGTTTGACTTTCAGGATGCGGCGGTGCGGGATGCCTATCTGATTGACCCCGCCCATCAAGCCATCGGCGCGCGGATCGTTGCGGCGACGGTCGGCGGGGTGGAAGGGGTATTCGTGTTCGATCTGGATCTGTCATGACGCCGCAAGACCGCGATTATCTGACCCGCCTGTTCACCGCTGCCGTTCAGGCCGCCGACCCGCGTGCAGCCCTGCGCGCCCATTTGCCCGCGCGCCCCAAGGGGCGGCTGGTGGTGATCGGCGCGGGCAAGGGGGCGGCGCAACTGGCGGCGGCCTTCGAGGATCTGTGGGATGGGCCGCTGCAGGGAGTGGTGGTGACCCGCTATGGCTATGGCTGCGCGACCCGCGCGATCCGGGTGATCGAGGCTGCGCATCCCGTGCCGGATCAGGCGGGGATGGCGGCCAGCGCCGCCTTGTTCGAGGCGGTGCGGGGGCTGGGGCCGGATGATCTGGTGGTGGCGCTGATCTGTGGCGGTGGCTCGGCGTTGTTGCCCTGCCCGCCGGGGGGGATGACGCTGGAGGATGAAGCGGGACTGAACCGCGCGCTGCTGGCCTCGGGGGCGCCGATTTCGGTGATGAACGCGATCCGCAAGCAGGTCAGCGGGATCAAGGGCGGGCGGCTTGCGGCGGCTTGCCATCCGGCGCGGGTGCTGTCGCTGGTGGTGTCGGACGTGCCGGGGGACGATCCGGCGCAGGTGGCATCGGGGCCGACGGTGCCTGATCGGGTTTCGCGCGAGGAGGCGCGGGCGATGGCGGCGGCTTGGCGGATCGATCTGCCGACGAAGGTGGCGGCATGGCTGGGCAGAGAGGACGGGCCCGCGCCTGATCCTGCCGATCCGGTCTTTGACGGGCATCAGGTGCGGGTGATTGCCTCGGCGCGGCTGTCCTTGGAGGCGGCGGCGGCCTGTTCGGAGATTCCGGCAGTGATCCTGTCGGATGCGATCGAGGGCGAGGCGCGGGATGTGGGGCGGGTTCACGCGGCGATTGCGCGGGAGGTGGCGGCGCGGAACCGGCCTTTCGCGCGGCCTGTTGTGATCCTGTCGGGGGGAGAGACCACCGTGACCCTGCGGGGCAAGGGGCGGGGCGGGCGGAACTCCGAGTTCTTGCTGGCGCTGGCCTTGGCGGCGGAGGGGGTGCCTTTCGCGGCATTGGCGGCGGATACGGATGGGATCGACGGGTCGGAAAGCAATGCGGGGGCTTTCGCGGATGGGGCCAGCATGGCGCGGCTGCGGGCGATGGGGCTGGACCCTGCGGCGCTGCTGGCGAGCAATGATGCCTATTCGGCTTTCGAGGCTTTGGGCGATCTTTTCGCGCCGGGGCCGACCGGAACCAATGTGAATGATTTTCGGGCAATCTTGATCCGGTAAGGGATGGTCCCAATGCGGGACCATTTTTAGTTTTTATTTATCAATGACTTGACCTTGCGGATTAACGGAAAATTAACACTTGGCCGCAAAAGCCGCCTTCGGTGTCCCGCAAGGTACGGCGGTGTTCAGGACGGCGTGGGCGCGTCTTCGCGCAGCAGGCCTTTGGATTTGAGATCGGACCAGAAGGCGGGCGGGATCGGGTGGCTGAACCATGCAAGGTTCTGCTGCAACTGCGTGACGGTGCGGGTGCCTGCGATGAAAGATGGGATCGCAGGATGGGCCACAACAAATTGCAGCGCGGCGGCGGCAAGGGGGACGTTGTGGGCGGCGCAAACGGTTTCGATCCTTGCGACCTTTTCCATGATCGCGGCGGGGGCGGGGGCGTAGTTGTATTTGGCTCCGGCTTTGGCTCCGGTGGCAAGGATGCCCGAATTGAAGCCACCGCCGACCAGCACCGCAGCCCCCCGCGCCTCGCACAAGGGCAGGAAGGCATCGAGCGCGTCCTGTTCCAGCAAGGTATAGCGGCCTGCCAGCAGGAAGCAGTCGAAATCACGCTGTTGCAGCGCGGCGTGGCAGACCTGCCATTCGTTGACACCGACGCCGATGGCCTTCAGCACGCCTTGGTCACGCAGCGCGGCCAAGGCACGGTAGCAACCGTCCATTGCCTGTTTGAACACCTCGGGCTGATCCGCGCCGCGGGTGAAAACGTCGATGTCATGGATGAACATGATGTCGATATGTTCCAGCGCAAGGCGTTGCAGGCTGTCTTCGACACTTCGCATCGTGCCGTCATAGGAATAGTCGAACTGCATGGCAAAGGGCGCGGCATTGACCCAAGGCGCAAAGTCGATCTCGGCGCGGCGGGCGGGTTTCAGCAACCGGCCAACCTTTGAGGCCAGCACGAAATCGGCGCGGTTTTTCCAGCGCAGGGCCTGACCGGTGCGGATCTCGGCAAGGCCGTGACCATACATCGGCGCGGTGTCAAAGACGCGGATACCGGCATCCCAAGCGGTGTCGAACATCGCGGTTGCGGTGGGTTCATCAATCTCGTGCAGGAAATTGCCCAGCGGGGCGGTGCCGAATCCGAAGGCCGTCACGTCCAGATCGCTGCGGCCGAATTTGCGTTTTTGGGTCGGGTGCATCGGGGGTTTCCTGCGCTTAAGTAACTATTTGGTTATTTTTAGCCGAGTTTTTTCATCCTGCAAGCCTGTTTCAGGTCTTGGGGCGATTTTTCGCACTTGACCGCGGCGGGGGTGGCTCAATAATGTAACTGGATAGTTACTAATGGAGGGCCGGATGTATCTGACCGAGACTCATGTTCAGGTGCGCGACATGGCGCGGGACTTTGCGGATCAGGTGATCCGCCCTGTGGCCGAAGGGCTGGACCGCGACGAGACATTTCCGGCGGGGCTGTATGACGAGATGGCCAAGCTGGGCCTGTTCGGCATCGGCGTGCCGGAAGCCTTGGGCGGGCCGGGGTTTGATACGCTGACCTATGCACTGGTGATGGAGGAGTTGTCGCGCGGCTATGCCTCGGTTGCGGATCAGTGCGGCTTGCTGGAACTGATCTCGACGCTGTTGGTGCGGCATGGCACGGCGCGGCAGCAGGCGCTTTTGGGCGATATTCTGGCGATGAAAACCAAGGTCGCCTATTGCATCACCGAAGCCGAGGCGGGGACGGATGTGTCCGGCATCCGCACGACGGCTGTGGCCGATGGCGCGGGCTGGGTGCTGAACGGCGGCAAGATCTGGATTCACAATGCACCGGTGGCGGATCTGGGCTTTGTGCTGGCGCGGACGGACAAGGAGGCCGGCAATCGCGGCATGTCGATCTTTATCGTCGATCTGCATGCGGCGGGGGTCACGCGCGGGCCGAAGGAACACAAGATGGGGCAGCGCGCGTCGCAGGTCGGAGGCTTGGATTTCAAGGATGTGCGGCTGGGACCGGATGCGCTGCTGGGGGCTGCGGGGCGCGGCTTTCACATGATGATGTCGGTGCTGGACAAGGGCCGGGTTGGGATTGCCTCGCTGGCGGTGGGCATCGGGCAGGCAGGGCTTGAGGCGGCGGTGGAGTATGCCGGGCAGCGGCGGCAGTTCGGCAAGGCGATCTCGGAATTTCAGGGCGTGCAATGGCTTTTGGCCGATATGGCCAAGGACATCGAGGCGGCGCGGCTGTTGGTGCAATCGGCGGCGGTGAAGATCGACCGGGGCGAGGATGCGACCAAGGCCTGTTCGATGGCGAAATGTTTCGCGGGGGATATGGCGGTGGCGCGGACAGCGGATGCGGTGCAGGTGTTCGGCGGATCGGGCTATATTCGCGGCTTCGAGGTCGAGCGGCTGTATCGGGATGCCAAGATCACCCAGATTTATGAGGGGACGAACCAGATCCAGCGCATGATCATTGCGCGCGAGTTGCTGAAGAAGGGCGCGCGGGCATGAGGCCGGTTGCTCTTGTCACCGGTTCGTCGCGCGGGATCGGGCTGGCGGCGGCCAAGGCCTTGGCGGAGGCCGGTTTTGCGGTGGCGGTGAACGGGCCACAGGACGATGCCGAATTGCGCGCGGCGGTGGCCGGGGTTTCCGCCCTTGGCCCCTGCGTGGCGGCCCCCTTCGATGTGACTGATCTGGCCGGGCATGATGCGGCGCTGGCTTTGGTCGAGGCGGCTTTGGGGCCGCTGACGACGCTGGTGAACAATGCGGGCGTGGGCGTGCTGGCGCGCGGGGATTTGCTGGAGGTATCAGAGGCAAGCTGGGACCGTTGCCTGACCGTCAACACCAAGGCGATGTTCTTTCTGTCGCAAGCCTTTGCGCGCAGGCTTCTGGCGCGGGAGCGATCGGCGGTGTTTCATTCCATCGTGAATGTGACCTCGTCGAATGCGGTGGCGGTGGCGGTCCAGCGGGCGGAATACTGCGCCAGCAAGGCGGCGGCGGCGATGGTGTCCAAGGCGCTCGCGGTGCGTCTGGGGGCCGAGAATATCGCGGTCTATGACGTGCAGCCGGGGCTGATTGCCACGGAGATGACCGCTGCTGTCATCGAGACCTATCGCCAGCGCGCCGAGGACGGGTTGACGCTGTTCCCGCGTATCGGAGCGCCCGAGGATATGGGCGCGATCATCGCTTCGCTTGCCAGCGGCAGGCTTCCCTACACCACCGGACAGGTGATCTCGGCCGATGCCGGGATGCTGGTGCCGCGATTTTGAGGTTTTGCCATGAAGATTTCCCTACCTGACCAGACCGGCCGGATGGCGGACTATAGGCTGACCGGCACCCCTGTCGCAGCGGCGGTGCTGGGGGCCAATCCGGCCCGCGTGGTCTATTCGGCGGCGCATGTGGTGGCCGATCCCTTCACCGCCCATGACCCTGCCGGGCGTCCGGCGGTGGATTGGGACAAGACGATGGAGTTCCGCCGCTATCTGGCGGGCTTGGGGCTTGGCATTGCCGAGGCGATGGACACGGCACAGCGCGGCATGGGGCTGGACTGGGCGGGGGCGCTGGAGCTGATCCGGCGGACCCGCGCGGAACTGCCCGACGCGCTGGTGGCCAATGGCTGCGGCACCGATCATCTGCCTGCGGGTCTGCACAGTCTGGACCGCGTGCGCGCCGCCTATCTGGAGCAGGTCGAGGCGATCCAAGCCCTTGGCGGGCGGATCATCCTGATGGCCAGCCGTGCCTTGGTGCAGGCCGCAAAGGGGCCGGAGGATTACATCCGCGTCTATTCCGATGTGCTGGCGGCCTGCGATCAGCCGGTGGTGCTGCATTGGCTGGGCGAGATGTTCGATCCGGCGCTTGCGGGCTATTGGGGGGCTGCGACGTTTGAGGACGCGTTGGAAACCGCGCTGGCGGTGATCAATGCCAATGTCGCAAAGGTCGATGGCATCAAGATTTCGCTGCTGGACAAGGACAAGGAAATTCGGATGCGCCGCCGCCTGCCTGCGGGGGTAAAGATGTATACCGGCGATGATTTCAACTATCCCGAGCTGATCGAGGGCGACGCGCAGGGCTATTCCCATGCGCTGTTGGGAATTTTCGATCCGCTGGCCCCTGCGGCGGCCTATGCGGTGACAAGGCTGGGTGCGGGCGACCGCGCTGGTTTTCGTGCCACGCTGGACCCGACGGTGCCGCTTGCGCGTCTGATCTTTCGCGCGCCCACCCAGTATTACAAAACCGGCGTGGTGTTTCTGGCATGGCTGAACGGGTTTCAGGATCATTTCATCATGCTGAACGGCGCGCAGGCGATGCGGCCTTTGCCCTATTTCACCGAGGTTTTCCGGCTGGCGGATGGCTGTGGCCTGCTGCGCGACCCGGAATTGGCGGTGCGACGGATGAAATCCCTGCTTGCGCTATATGGTGCGTGATGCGGGACTTCACGAAAGACCACTCGGCTCTTGCGCTCAACACTGCAAGCTTGGGCCACAACCTTGAGGGCAAGGGGGCCGGGTGGTCGCCCGAACGGGTGATTGATGCCTGTGCGGCGCGGGGCTATGGCGGGATCGTGTTCTGGCGGCGCGAGATTGGTGCGCGGGCAGTGGCCATTGGCGATCATGCGCGTGGGGCGGGGGTGCCGGTGGTGGGGCTGTGCCGCGCGCCGTTTCTGGTGGGGCCGATGGCACCTGTCGCCGTGTGGGACGATTTTCAGGCGGCTATCGACATGGCCGCGGCGTTGCAGGCGCAGGTTTTGACCATCGTGGTCGGCGGGGTGGCGGCGGGGACCAAGGGCGTCGGCGACAGCCTGAAGATCGTGGCGGATCACGTTGCCAAGGCCGCACCCTATGCGGCGGCGCGCGGGGTCAAGCTGGCGCTGGAGCCGCTTAATCCGGTTTATGCGGGCAACAGGTCTTGTCTGACCACGACGCGGGATGCGCTTGACATATGCGATGCGGTTGCGGCCCCCAATCTGGGGGTGGCGATTGATGTCTATCATGTCTGGTGGGATACCGATCTGCCGCGCCAACTGGCCCGCGCGGGGGGGCGGATTTTCGGCTATCACCTGTGCGACTGGCTGGCGGATACGCACGATGTGCTGCTGGATCGCGGCATGATGGGCGACGGGGTGGCGGATTTGCGGGCGATCCGCGCAGGCGTTGAAGGCGCAGGCTATTGCGGCCCCTGCGAGGTGGAGATCTTTAGCGCCGAGGATTGGTGGCGGCGCGATCCGGCCGAGGTTCTGGATGTGATCCTTGGCCGGTTTCGCGGGGTTTGCTAAAGCGCATCAGGTTGGCATTGAAGCGAAAATCTCGGCCTCTTGCATGCGCTTGAGCGTGTTTTTCGATAGGCTTGGTTCAAGGTAGACCTGACGCGCTCCGGGGGTTAGCGCATCACGAAGGGATCGGGAATCGGATCGTCCGAGGTGCGGAGCCAGACGGTTTTCACAGTTGTGTAATCCAGCGCTGCGGCCATGCCGCCCTCACGCCCGTGGCCCGACAGCCCATGCCCGCCGAAGGGCGCGATGGGCGAGACCGCGCGATAGGTGTTCACCCAGACCACACCGGCGCGGATGCCGCGGATCATCCGGTGCGCCCGCGTCAGGCTGCGGGTGAATACGCCCGAGGCAAGGCCATAGGGCGTGTCATTGGCCAGATCCAGCGCCTGATCTTCGGTGTCGAAGGTGACGACCGACAGCACGGGGCCGAACAGTTCTTCGGTGATCGCAGCGGCTTGGGGGTTGGCAGAGCAATCAAGGATGGTGGGGGGATAGTAGAATCCCGCGCCTTCGATGACTTGGCCCCCCGTGATCAGTTTTGCGCCCTGTTCCAGCGATTGCGCCACTAGGGATTCGATGCGGTCGCGTTGGCGTTTGGTGCAAAGCGGGCCGACTTCGGTGGTCATCAGATCGGGGGCGGCGATCTGGATGGCTTCGGCCTTGGCTTTCAGCCGCGCAAGGAAGGCATCCTTGACCGAGGCCTGCACCAGAAGCCGTGATCCGGCGACACAGCTTTGCCCGGTGGCCGCGAAAATGCCCGAGACTTGGGCATTGGCGGCGGAGTCGAGATCGGCGTCTTCGAACACGATGAAGGGGGATTTGCCGCCCAGTTCCAGCGAGGTGCTGGCAAGGTTTTCCGCCGATCCGCGCACCACATGCCGCGCGGTTTCCGGTCCGCCGGTAAAGGCGATATGGGCCACCTTGGGGTGCGTCGTCAGCGCGCGCCCTGCATCCGGCCCGCCGGTCAGGATATTGACCACACCGGCGGGAAAGCCCGCCTCATGCACCAGCCGCGCAAACTCCAGCATCGGCGCGGGGCCATCTTCCGACGCCTTCAGCACCACCGTGCAGCCAGCGGCCAAGGCAGGGCCAAGTTTGACCGCCGACAGGAACAACTGGCTGTTCCACGGCACGATGGCCGCCACCACGCCCACGGGTTCGCGGCGCAGCCAGACCTCCATATCCGGTTTGTCGATGGGCAGATGCGCGCCCTCGATCTTGTCGGCCAGCCCCGCATAATAGCGATAGTATTCCGCGACATAGGCGATCTGGGCCGATGTTTCGCGGATGATCTTGCCGGTGTCGCGGGTTTCCAGTGCCGCCAGTTTCGGCGCTGCCGCCTGCACCAGATCGGCCAGCTTATACAGCAGCTTGCCGCGGGCCGAGGCCGTCAGCCCCGCCCAAGCCTTGCCGCGAAAGGCGCGCCATGCCGCCTGCACGGCGCGGTCCACGTCAGCCGGCCCTGCATCGGGCATCAAGGCCCAAGCGGTTCCGGTGGCCGGATCAAGGCTTTTGAAACTGGCCGCGCCATCCTCGAAAACCCCGTCGATATAGTGCTGGAACCGCTGCATCTTATCCCCTTATGCGAAGGCTGGCATGACTTCGGTGACAAAGCGCGTCAGCGAGGCTTTCTTGCGTTCAAAGCTCATGCCGCTGTCGATCCACAGGCTGAATTCGTCGTATCCCATCGCCTGATAGGATTTGATGCGGCTGATGACTTCGGCGGGTTCGCCGACGATGTGGTTCTTGCGCATGACCTCGGTGGAATAGGTCACGTTGGCGGCGATTTCCTCGGGGCTTATGGTTTCCAGCAGGCCCATCGAGATCGGCTTTTCGTTTTTGAACCACGCGGCGAAATAGTTGAAGAAGGCGCTGAGTTCTTCGGCCCCCTGCATCGCGTCGGCCTCGCTGTCGGCGACATAGGTGTGGCGCAGCACCATGATTTTCGGGCGCGGCAGGTCGGCGTGTTTGGCGCAGGCGGCGTTGAACTTGTCCATCAGGCTTTGCACCTCGGCATCGCCTTGGTGCATCGGCGTCACCTGCACGTTGCAGCCGTTGGCCACAGCAAATTCATGGCTGTTCGGATCGCGCGCGGCCACCCATAGCGGCGGGTGCGGTTGCTGGACGGGCAGGGGGGCCGAGGTGGTTTTCGGGAATTTCCAATGCTCGCCGTCGTGGGTGTAATCGCCCGCCCAGAGGCCCTTGATCGCGGGGATCAGCTCTCGCATCTTTTGCCCTGCGGTCCATGCGTCCAGACCCGGCGAAAGCCGTTCATATTCAAAGCCGTAAGCCCCGCGCGCGATGCCAAGATCAATCCGCCCGCCCGAAATGATGTCTGCCATCGCGGTTTCGCCTGCCAGCCGGATCGGATGCCAGAAGGGGGCAATCACCGTGCCGGTGCCAAGCCGCACATTCTTGGTGCGATGCGCCAGATCGACAAGGTTCAGAAGCGGGTTCGGCGCGATGGTAAAGTTCATGCCATGGTGTTCGCCGGTCCAGATCGCGTGCATGCCGCCGTTGTCGGCAATCTGGCACAGCTCGATCATTTCCTCATAAAGCCGCTGCTGCGGTTCTTCGGCGTTGACCCGTTCCATATGGACGAAAAGCGAGAATTTCATAGCGAGGTTCCTTCCGCGACGCGGGCCACGCGGCCTGCGTTCTGATTTCCGAAATAGATGCCATAGTTGCCGACGCGGGATTCATCGGCCAGCCGGTCCAGCATGACCCGCATCGCGGGGTCGGTCACATCGTCCAAGCCTGTTGCCAGTTCGACAAAACAGCCCTTGGCAGGTGCGCCATCCGTGCAGGGGCAGAGAAAGGCGATATGCTGCTGGCCTGCCTCGACATCTTCATAGATCGAATAGATCACGCCGGGGCTGGCGGTGACGCCCGCGCCTGCGATCAGCGATTCCAGTGTGGCGGTGGCCCCCTTGGTGCCGACTTGGGCGGTGGGCAGCGTAAGGCCGCCGCGCCCGTCGTCTTGCAGCAGGATATGGCCTTCGCGTTCGATCAGGGCCGAGACGACAACGGCAGGGCCAGCCACCACGCTTTGCGAGGGGGTGAAGTAGGAGCCGCGATAATAGCCAAGCCCCGCGCGGGTGGTGGCGTCAAAGGCCTGCACCTGACCGATCAGGATGGCATGGTCGCCCGCGTCGATGATCTGGTGCAGGCTGCAATCGAACCATGCCGCCACCCCGTTCAGGATCGGCGATCCATGCGGGCCGATCTGCCATTGCACGGTGGAAAAGCGATCCTCGACCGGACGGGCAAAGGTGTTCGACACATCCTTCTGGCCTTCGGACAGGATGTTGATGGCAAAACCCTTGCCTGCCGCGAAGGTGGCGTAGTTCTGCGAGGATTTTGCAATCGACACCAGCAGCAGCGGCGGATCAAGCGAGACCGACGAGAACGAGTTGGCAGTAAAGCCGATGGGCTGGCCTGTGGCGTCGGTGGTGGTGACCACGGTCACGCCCGTCATGAAGGTGCCAAAGGCATCGCGGAGCAGGCGGCGGTTTTCGATCGTCATGCGCGCAGTCCTTCTTTGATAGGGTGGCCTTCTTTGAGAGTTTGGCCGTCTTTGAGGGCCAAAGGTGTTGCCAGCCAGTCCAGCAGGGCCGCCGATACGGCGCTGGGTGCCGTCAGGTTCATCATATGGCGCTGGTTTTGCAAGATGACAGCCCGCCCGCGCGGGGCGGCGCCGGCCATGGCCTGCGCCATTTCAGGGGTGGAATTGGCGTCATGCGTGCCGGTCAGGATCAGCGCGGGGCAGGTGATGCGGGGCCAAGCATCGGCATAGGTCGCGTCCCCCGTGGCAAAGGCGCGGTAGGCGGCGGCATAACCCCGCAGGTTCACGCCGCGCAGCCAGCCTGCCACTTGGTCGCGCACCTGTGCCTCGTCTTCGGTGAACCAGCGGGCCAAGGGGGCGGCGATGTCATTGGCGCCTTTGGCCAAAGCCTCGGCGCGGGCCAGCACGGCGGCGCTGGCCTCGGGGGTGCGGCGGTGGACACCGTTCAGGATGGCGACGCGGGCGACCAGATCGGGGTAGGTTGCGGCAAGGCCGGTGGCGATCAGCGCCCCCATCGAATGACCCGCGACGTTGACGCCGTGCAAATTCAGGCAGCGCAGAACCTTTGCCGCCCAAGCCACATAATCGGGCAGTGCGGGCGTGCCGGCCAGCAGGTCAGACCCGCCGTGGCCGGGCATATCAAGCGCGACGACGCGGTAGCGGGGCGACAGGGCCGCGATCTGCGGCCCCCAAGCGGCGGCGTTCATGCCTACCCCGTGCAGCAGCACCAACACCTGATCGGTGCCGCCTTCGGGATCGCTATCGGTAAAGCTGACGGTCTCGCCGTCAGACAGCCGCAGGGTTTGCAACGTCATGGCCCAGATCTTTCAGGTCTTCATAGCGGTTGCCGATACGGTGATGCGGACGCCCGCCGATGGAGGCCCCCAGCGCCACCACGATTTCATCCGCCGCAGGAGCGTCGGGAATGGCGAAATGCACGGTCAGGTAATGCGAGCGGCGGCCTTCGTCGTTCTTGTCCATCAAGGGGATCATGATGGGCGTATTCGCGCCGCCGCGGATGTTGGTGAAGGCCAGATAGGTCTTGGCCCCGACGGCGGTGCGGTAATGGTTGCCAAAGCGCAGGGTGTGGATCAGCGCCGATGCATGTTCCACCTCACCGTCCAGACCGACGATGGCGGCCTTGCCATAGCCTTCGACAATCTCGCCCGAGCCTGCGGCGTCAAGGATCATGCCGGTCAAGAGCGCGCCCAGTTCGGGGGCGACATCGTGGATTTCCGGCTTCAGGTTCTCGACAAAGCCGCGACCGGCCCAAGGGTTTTTCAGCACCGCCGCCGCTGCGATCAGTTTCAGCGGGCGTTCAGCGGCTTTGCCCCCTTCGATCAGCGTGGTTTCGACGTGCAGCAGGGTTTTGCGGATGAGGGCGGCCATGTGGGCTCCGGAATCGGTCGGTTGCGTTGATGGTATGTTGGTATACCATATGACCACATGTCAAGAACCAGTTGAAATAATCTTCAGTGCGGGCTATTCTCGGGCCATGACACAGCCAGATTATGACGACCTGAAGATCGAAAACCCGCCGCAAACCCTGCGCGAAATCGTGTTGGAGCGGATGCGCGGGGCTATTTTGTCGGGTCGGTTCAAGTCCGGCGAAAGGCTGGTGGAGCGCACCTTGTGCGATCAGTTGGGCGTCAGCCGGTCGGTGGTGCGCGAGGCGATCCGCTATCTTGAGGCCGAAGGGCTGGTCGAGATCATGGTCAACAAGGGGCCGATGGTGGCGCGGATGGACTGGGCGCAGGCGGCACAGATCTATGATATCCGTATGTTGCTGGAGCAAAGTGCGGCCTCGGCCTGCGCGGCGCTGGCGGATGATGCGGTGAAGGCGGCGTTGCGTCGTGCCTTGGCCGATCTGGAGGCGGCTTCGGCGGGCGATGCGGGGACAAGTGATGCGGGGACAAGTGATACGGGGGCAAGTAATGCGGGGGGCGGGCTGTTTCAGGCGACGACCCGTTTTTACGAGGTGATCTTCACCGCCGCAGGCCACCATATCGCATGGGAGATCGTGCAGCGCTTGAACGGGCGGATCAGCCGCCTGCGGGCGCTGACGCTGGCGACATCGGACCGGCATGTGTCGGGGCCGGTGCGGATGGCGCGGATCTGTGCGGCGATTGTCGCCAATGATCCGGCGGCGGCGGCGGTTGCCGTGCGCGACCATCTGGCCGAGGCCGCCCAGATTGCGCGGCGGTTGCTGGAAAACGAAGGGGGCAAGTGATGGCGGCCTATTGGATTGCCCATGTGACGGTGACGGATCTGGCGCGGTATCAGGGCTATATGGCGCTTGCCCCTGCCGCTTTTGCCGCACATGGCGCAAGGTTTCTGGCGCGGGGCGGGGAAGCCGAGGTTTTCGAGGGCGCAGGCTTTGACCGCCATGTTGTGATCGAATTTCCCGATCTGGCGGCGGCGCGGGCCTGCTATGCCTCGGCCGAATATCAGGCGGCCAAGGCGCAGCGGGACGGGGCGTGCCGGGCGATGGTGGTGATTGTTGACGGGATATAAGCCCTAGCCCGTGACCTGATGCACCTGCACCGCGTCACCACAGAGCGCGCGGGCGATATCGACGACGTGTTTGTGATGGGTCAGATAGATTGCCTGCCCGCGCTGGCCGATCTGCGAGAGCAGGCCACAGGCGGCGGTGGTGCGGTCCTCATCAAAGGTTTCAAAGATATCGTCACAGAAGAACGGCAGCACCGTGCCGCCCGCCGCAACCTGTTCATAGGCGGCAGCGCGCAGGGCAAGGTATAGCTGGAATTTGGTGCCTTTTGACATCTCGCGCGCCTGTTTGGCGGCACCGCCTGCGGATTGGATCGCCACCAGTGCCTCGGTCTGGCCTTCGGCCTGGGTGGTCAGGCTGGCATAGGCCCCGTTGGTCAGGGTGCGGAAGGCGGTTTCGGTGGCCACCAGCATGCCGCCGCGATGGCTGTCGCGGTAGCGGCGCAGGGCGCGTTCGGCCAGCATCAGCGAGAGGCGGTCCTCAAGGTAGCGCAGGGTGCCGTCCTGCATTTCCACTTCGAGGGTGCGCTGGCGGGCGACGCGGGTGGCGACATCGGCGTCGCCCGTCACC
Source organism: Rhodobacterales bacterium RIFCSPHIGHO2_02_FULL_62_130 (assembly GCA_001828855.1). GTDB lineage: Bacteria > Pseudomonadota > Alphaproteobacteria > Rhodobacterales > Rhodobacteraceae > Cypionkella. The sequence continues at coordinate 33,402 of MHZT01000013.1, forward strand.
CGCGAGAGCGCTTCTTGCGCCTTGGTGCGGGCAATGATGGCGGCATCCACGGCGGCGGCCAAGGCGGCGCTGTCTTGGGTCAGTTGCGCCTGTTCTGACTCGGCCATCGTCAGCGGATGGGCGGCAAGGATGGCATCTGCCTGCGCGCGGTCTGGGGTGGCAAGGCGGGTCAGCAGGGCGGTTGTCTGCGCCGCGATGGTGGCGCGCAGGGTGATGGCGGTTTGCGCCGTGGTCACGGCGGCACGCAACTCGGGCAGGGTGGCGGTGGCGATGCTGGGGGCAAAGGCCTGGCCAAGCTGGCGGATCTGGGCGTCTTGGGTGGCAAGACCGGCCGCGGCGGTGCGGTGGGCGGTTTCGGCGGCGTTGCGCCTTGCGGTCAGCTCGGCATGGGTGCGGGCGGCGGTTTCGGCGCGGGTCAGGGCGGCGCGCAAGGCGCGGAAGGCGGCCAGCGCATCGGCGGGCGGTTCGGGCAAAAGCGCGGTCAGGCGGGTGACAAAGCCGTCGCGGTCGCGGGTCATACCGTCGATCTGGCGGGTCAGGCCGGTGACGGTTTCGTTGATCTCGCGCAGGCCACGCAGGGAAGGCAGGGCATCGGGCAGATGCGTCAGCGGGGTGCCTTGGGGCAGGGCGGCGCTTGCCTCGGCCTGCCACTGGGCGGCGGCGGCAGTGCAGGCGCTTTGCGCGGTTTCTGCATCGGCAATGCGGGCGGCAAGGGCGGCGGCGTCCTTGGCATGGGCCTCTTGTGCGGTTTGAAGCGCGGTCAGCTGCGCGCTGCGGGTCTGGGATCGGGCAAGGGCAAGCCGGTAGGCGGTATCAAGATCATGTCCGGCCAGATCGGGCAGGGCCGACAGTGCCGCGTGCAGGGCGGTGGCGGTTTGGCGGGCGGGGGCGGTCAGGGTTTCCGCGCTGTGCAGATCGTGTTCAGCATCCTGTGCGGTTTTATGATCGTGCAGCCAGTCGGCAAGATCGGCGGCGGGCAGTTCGGGCAAGCCGACGGCGGCAAGGGCCGCGCTGCGGCTGGCGTGCAGGGTGGTATGGGCGGCGCTGGCCTGATCCAGCCGAATCCGGGCGGCGGCGTGGTCGGCAAGGGCTTCGGTCTGGGCAAGGCGGGCCTGCGTCAGCGCGGCAAGGTCGCGGCTTTGCGCCAGACGCAGCGCGGTTGCTGCATCATCGCGGTGCAGCGCCTCGGCAAAGGCATCGGCGGTGGGGGCGGTCAGGGCGGCGCGGTGGCTGGCCCACAGCACATCGCGGGTGCTGCGCTGCGCGCTGGCCATCGTGTCGGTGACCAGATCGGGGGAGGACAGTACCGCAAGACGGGCCGCAGCGCGGTCAGCCTTGTCCTGCGTGGTGGTCAGGGCGTCGCGCAGGCTGGCAAGCTGTTGATCCGATCTGGCAAGGGCGGTCGTCAGATCATCGGCCTGCCGCAAGGTCAGGGGCGCTGCGGGCAGGGTGGCAAAGCTGATCCCGCCGCGCGCAAGATCGCGCAGGCGATTGGCAGCGGTGGCGCGGGCTTGGGTCAGGCGGATTTGGGCGGCGCGGTTGTCCTCGACCACCTGTGCCGCGCCAAAGCGGGTCAGCACCTCGGTCACGGCGGGGGGGATGGTAACGGCGGTTTGGGCGGCCTGCAGTTCGGCGGCGCTGGTTTGCAGGGTGGTTTCGGCGCGGCGCTGTTCGGTTTTAGCGGTGGCAAGCGCGGTTTCAGCGGCGCGCAGGGCGGACAGTGCGCGGTCCAGCCGTGCCAGCACGGGATCGGGCAGCACAAAGCGGGTGGGGTCGTCGCCAGCAGGCAGTCCGGTTCCGGCCAGTTTGGCGCGCATATCGGACAGGGCTGCAGCGCGTTCGGTGATGCGGGTGGGCAGATCGGCCTCGGCCCCCTCCATCCGGCCCAAGCTGGCCTCCAGCATGTGAATGTCGTGGGCCTTGGCAAGGATTTCGGGCGAGAGCGGCAGGTCGGCAAGGGCCGCATCGGCCTCGGCCATCGCCTGTGCTTCGCGGGCAAGCGTGGCGTCAAGGTCAAAGCGGGCGGTCATCAGTTGGACCAAGGCTTCGGGGTCGATGTCCAGTGCGGCGGGGTAATGCGCGATGGGGGCAAGGTCGGCCTCGGCGGCGCGCAGGGTGGCGGCGATGGGGTGGGCGGCGATCAGCGCGGCGAGTTCGGTCAGGCGGCGGGCATGGGCGTCTTTGGCGGCGCGGGCGGAATGTTCCGCCGCAATCGCGGTTTCCAGCGTGGTTTGCAGGCTGTGATACAGGCTGGCCGAGATGTCCAAGCCCTTGATGTCCGATAGAACCGCGTCAAGATCGCGTTTCAGCCCGGCAAAGGCGGTCTTGCTGGCGCTTTTCTTGTAAAACGCCTCGGCACGGGCGCTGACCTGATCCAGCACGCCGGACAGATCGCTGATGCCGGCGGCGGCGGAAAACAACAGCTTGCCGATGTCGCCTTTGGAGTTGGTGATCTCGTCGCCGCCCGCCTCGATGGTGGCGTCGTCAAGGCAGAACAGTTTGCGGTAATCGTCCTGCCCGATGCCGCCAAGGCAGGCCTGAAGCACGGTTTCGGGAACCGGATCGCCATGACTGTCCAGCAGCGAATTGGCGTTCTTTTTCACCCGCACCAACTCGGTGGCCCGTCCATCTATTTCCAGCACCCCGCCGACCTGCAACGTGTTCAGCGGGTGTTTGAAGCTGTAGCCGTCGCGCATCGGAAAGCCGTAGATCAGGCGCAGATAGGCCTCCATCAGCGTGGTTTTTCCCGCCTCGTTCGGGCCGTAGATGATGTGGAAATCTGGCGCACCCGTGCGGGCTGGCCCCAGATCAAGGCTGTGGTTGGTGAAATGGCCAAAGCGGGTCAGATCAAGGCGGCGCAGGCGCATCATGGTGCAGACCCCGCTTCGGTGCCGCGCATGGCGGCGGTCATGGCAAGCACCGCGTCTTGCGACAGGCGGTCCACCAATGCGGCCAAGGCTGCGGCATCGGGATACAGGGCTGCGCGGCGGGCGGGGGGCAGCAGGGCCAGCATCTGTTCGACCTCACGGCGGGCTTCGTCCTGAAAGCCCGCCTCTTGCGCGATGTCGGCCATCAGTCGCTGCACCTCGGCCACCGCATCGCCGGGGTTGGGGGCGGTGGCGGGGGCGGTGAGGTGAAAGCTGATTTTCTCGATCCAGAGGCGGCCCGTGTCGGCGGCCATGCTGTGCAACTGTTCCGTCCAGACATCGCGGTCGCGCCGGATTGACCAAGCGCGCGGGGTGGTGCCAGTCAGAGTCAGGCGCAGAATGGCGGCCTCTGGCACCGCAACCGCCTGATCGGCCAGATGCGCGCGCAAGGCATCGCGGATGGCATCGTCGTCGGCCAGACCCGTCAGCGACAGCGCGGTTTCGCGGAATTCGACGGATGAGGTGGCGCGTTCGGACAGGGTGATCTGCCCTGCGTCGATGGTCAGAAGCGTGGCGGTTTTCGGCCCCGCTTCGCCAATGTCACGGCCCTGCGGGTTGCCGGGCATCACCACAAAGGGGGCGGTGGCATGGACCTGGCGTTTGTGGATATGGCCCAAGGCCCAGTAATCGAAGCCGGTCTGCACCAGATCATTGACCGAGCAGGGCGCATAGGGGTCATGGCCCGCCGCCCCCGTCAGCGAGGTGTGCAGCATGGCGATATTGACCGCCCCTGCCACGGGCGCGCCGAATTTGCGGACCAGACTTTCGGGCGCATGGCGGGCGTGAAAGCTGATGCCATGCACCCAGATATCGGGGGCAAGCTGCACCTTGCCGCCGCGCCCGTCAAAGACATGCACATTGGCGGGCAGGGCGATTTCGCCGGTGATCGGGTTTTCGGCGTCGTGGTTGCCCTTGATGTAGAACACCCGCACGCCTGCGGCCCGCAACCGCTCTATCTGCACGGCCAGATAGGCTGCGGTCTTGGCGCTGCGCTCGGCCCGATCATAGAGATCGCCCGCGATCAGCAGGGCGGCCACGTCCTCGGCGATGCAGACATCCACCATCCGTTCCAGCGCGCGGCGCGATGCGGTGGCGACGCGGGCCTGCAAATCAGGGTCGCGCAGGGCAAGGCTGGCAAGCGGGCTGTCCAGATGCAGATCAGCGGTGTGAAGGATTTTAACGGCCACGGCGTCCTCGGGTTTACCCTTGCAGTTGAACGGGTTTTGCAGGCGGTGTCGAGGCCGTGCTTCGGCAATGCCGTTGATCTTGGCGTGTGGACGCGCGATGAGGGGGCGGACGGGCAAGAGGTGGTGCGATGGGGTTCAGGGCTTGGGGTGCGGCGGCGCTGCTTGTGGCGGGGCCGGTGCTGATGGGGCCTTTGCAGGCGGCCGATCTGCGGATCGGCTTGCAGGCGGGCGGCACGGCGGCGTGGGAGGTGGCAGCCATGCAGGCGCTGGGCCTTGATGCCGCGCATGATCTGACGCTGGAGATCCGCGATCTGGCCGACAGCCGCGCGGGGCAAGTGGCGCTGCAGGCGGGCGAGGTGGATGTGATCCTGTCGGATTATGTCTGGGTGTCGTTGCAGCGGCATCAGGGTGCCGATTTCGCCATCGTGCCGCATTCGCTGGCGGTGGGCGGGCTGATGGCGCTGCCGGGTGGCAAGGTGGCGGGAGTGGCCGATCTGAAGGGCGCGCGGCTGGCCGTGGCGGGCGGGCCGGTCGATAAAAGCTATCTGATCTTGCAGGCCTATTACGCGGCGCAGACGGGGGGCGATCTGGTTGCCGAGGCCAGCACCACCTTTGGCGCGCCGCCCTTGGTGAATGAGCAACTGGCGGGCGGGGGGGCCGATGCCGCGCTGAACTTCTGGCATTTCAACGCGCGGGCGGCTGTGGCGGGGGCGGTCGAGGTCGTGTCTGTCAAGGAGATGCTGGCGGAATTGGGCGTGACGCGGCAACCGCCACTGCTGGGCTGGACGTTCCACGAAGGGGTGGCCGACAGCAATCCGGCAATCCGCGCCTATCTGGATGCCTCGTTTGAAACCAAATCCGCGCTGATGCGCGATGACGCGCTGTGGCAGCGTATCCGTTCGGTGATGGCGGTCGAGGATGAGGCGCTGTTCGTGGCCCTGCGCGATGCCTATCGCGCGGGGATTGTCACCGGCTATGGCGCGGCGGATATTGAGGCCGCAACGCAGGCTTATGCGGTGCTGGCGCAATATGGCGGGGCAGAGGTGACAAGCGGTGCGGAAGGTCTGGCGGCAGGCACCTTCTGGGCCGGTTACGAAAGGTAGCGGGATGGCGCGCGACCCTTGGGATTGGCTGGGCTGGGCGTCGCTGCCGCTGCTGGGGCTGATCTGGCAGGGCGCGGCTTGGGCTGCGGGGTCGCGGTTTCTGCCCGGCCCGCTGGCGGTGGCGGCGCATCTGCGCTTTCTGGCACAAGAGGCACATCTTTATGCCGATTTCGGCCAGACCCTGCTGCGGGCGGGGCTTGGTTTTGCGATCTCGCTGGGTTTGGGCTGTGTGTTGGGGCTGACTTTGGGGCGCGTGCGGGGGCTGGACCGGCTGTTCGGGCCTTGGGTGGTGGTGGGGATGAACCTGCCCGCCATCGTGCTGGCGATCCTGTGCTATATCTGGCTGGGGCTGACCGATTTCGCGCTGGTGCTGGCGGTGGTGCTGAACAAGGTGCCGCTGGTCACGGCCACCATTGCCCAAGGCGTTCGCAGCTTTGATCCTGACTATGACGAATTGGCGCGGGCGTTCCGGATGTCGCGCGGGGATCGTTTGCGGCTGATCTATCTGCCGCAACTGACGCCGCATGTGCTGACGGCGGCGCGCAGCGGTCTGGCCCTGGTGTGGAAGATCGTGCTGGTGTTCGAGGTGCTGGGATCGGATGGCGGGGTGGGGTTCCGCATTAGCTTGTTCTTCCAGTTCTTTGATATGAAAGGCATCCTTGCCTATAGCTGCGCTTTTGTCGCCCTTATCATGGCGCTGGAATATCTGATCCTGCGCCCCTTGGAGGAAAGGCTGCTGGCATGGCAATCGGACCGGACATAGCGCTTGATCTGGAGCGGTTCGGCTTTGCGGGCGGGCCTTTGTTGTTTCAGGATTTGCACCTGAAGGTGGCGGGTGGCGAGGTGGTGGCGCTGATCGGGCCGTCGGGGGTGGGCAAGACCACGCTGCTGCGGATGGTGGCGGGGGTGCAGGGCGGGTTTGCCGGATCGGTCCACGTTGCAGGCAAGCCCGCCGATCAGGCCCCGAGATCGGGGATGGTGTTTCAGGACGCGCGCCTGCTGCCGTGGCTGACGGTGGCGGGCAATATCCGGGCGGTCTCGCCCGCCATGGCTGATGCGGAGATTGACGCGTTGCTAGAGCGGGTGGGGTTGGGCGGGGTATCTGCGCTTTGGCCGCGCCAGTTGTCGGGAGGGATGCAGCGGCGGCTGGGGCTTGCGCGGGCCTTGTCGGTGAACCCGCGCCTGCTGTTGCTGGATGAGCCGTTTGTGTCTCTGGATCGCGCCGTGGTGCGGGATTTGCAGGCGCTGTTCCGGCAGGTGGTGGCAGAGCTGCGCCCGACGGTGCTGCTGGTGTCGCATGATCCCGAAGATGCGGCCTTGCTGGCCGACCGCGCGGTGATCCTGACAGGGCGTCCGGCGCGGGTGGCGGGCGAGGTGGCGCTGGCGGGGCCAAGGGGGCCGGAGGATGTGGCGGGTTTGGTCGCGCGGATCAGGGCGGTTTCGGGCTGACGCTCAGGACGCGCGCCGCAGCAGGGTTGGCAGCGACAGTCCCAGAAGGATCACGGCCAGCGGCAGGCTGAAGAAGAACCCCGCCTGGGCATAGCCGACGGCCCCGATGATCCCGCCCAGAACATAGGCCAGCACCAGACGCAGCAAGATCGCGAACTTGCGCCCGTCCAGACCCGGCGCTGCATCGCGGCCGATCACGCGATAGGCGGCGCGGCCCAACTCGATCCCGATGTCGGTGATCATGCCGGTGGCATGGGTGGTGCGGATGCGCGCGCCCGAAATCTTGGTGATGGTGGCGTTTTGCATGCCCATGATGAAGCACAGGCAGGCCAGCGAAAACAATCGTCCGGCCTCGGTGGTAAAGATGCCGCCCCAACTGAAGCAGATCAGGAATACACCCTGTACCGCCAGTGGCCATGCGTATTGCTGGCGCAGATGGCTGTTGCGGGCGATGTTGATCAAAAGCGTGCTGAAGGCCGCGCCCGTGACAAAGGCCCCGATGGCCAGAAGGCTGGTGAAGGTGATCCACAGGTTCAGGATCGCAATGTTATCTGCCACTTGCGACAGATAGCCCGTCATGTGCGAGGTATATTGCCCCAGTGCGAAAAAACCGCCCGCATTGGCCGCCCCTGCGATGGCGGCAAGGATGGTGGCCAGCCCCAGATCGGTTCCGGCCGAGCGGCGATGCCCCACAAGGGCGCGTCCCGCCACGGGCAGGCGACGGATCAGTTTGCGCGGGAAAGCCATCATGCAGCGGGGTCCGTTCGGCAGGCCGGTTTGGAAGTGCGGGTTTTGATGGTATCTTGCACAGGGCGCAGGGGGGCAGGCAAGGGGGCGTGATCGGTTGACATGGCGCGCGCCTGTGGCATGTGTCGCAACCGATCCTGCGGGCAGGGCGAACAGGGGCAAAGGGGCGGGCATGGAACATCTGGACCAGACGTTGAAGACGCTTTTTGTGGACCTGCACCGTTCTGGCCTTTGGCCGGACGAAAAAGAGATCTCGGATTCGATCCTGCTGGCCCCTGCCGCCGAAATCCTGCGCGCCTATGAGGCCGAACAGGCCAAGGGCGATGTGGATCTGCGCGGCTTTTATGCGCGGTTTTTCCGCCCCGTTGCGGTGCAGGAGGGCGGCTATCGCACCGATCCCGCCCATAGCCCCGCACAGCATCTGGCCGCAATCTGGCCGCATCTGACCCGTGCGGCGGATGATCCGGCCGAGGCGTCAAGCCGCTTTCCCTTGCCGCGCCCTTATGTCGTGGTCGGCGGGCGGTTTCAGGAGGCCTATTACTGGGACAGTTATTTCACCCAACTGGGCCTGCTGAAAACGGGGCAGTTCGGGCTTGTCCGCAATATGCTGGACAATTTCGCCCATGCCATTGCCAGCATCGGCCATATTCCGAACGGCTTTCGCAGCTATTTCCTGACCCGCTCGCAACCGCCGTTCTTTGCCGCGATGGTGCAGGATTATGGCCGCGCCACGGGGGATCTGGCGGCGGCCTATGCGGATTATCTGCCTGCGATGGAGGCGGAGTATCGCTATTTCATGGATACGCCGCATACGACAGGCGGGCTTGCGCGCTATTGGGATGCCGCGAACGGGCCGCGCATTGAAATGTATGGCACCGATCTGGAGTGGGCCGACCACGCCGCCACGCATCCTGATTTCTTCCGCGATCTGCGGGCAGCTTGCGAAAGCGGGTGGGATTTCTCGTCGCGCTGGCTGGTTGATCCGATGGACCTTGGCAGCATCCGCACCACGCAGATCTGGCCGGTTGACCTGAACTGCCTGATGCTGCGGATGGAGGAGATACTGGCCGAGGCCTGCACCGGAACCGACCGGGCGGCAGGCTATGCCGCCGCCGCCGATAGCCGCCGTGCCGCGATTTCCGAGCGGTTCTTTGATCCCGTAACCGGCTATTTCTACGATGTGCTGATCGCGGATGGATCGTTGATCCCGCGCACCACCGCTGCCGGATTGTTCGCGCTTTATGCGGGGGCGGCCAGCCCTGAACAGGCGCGGCGGGCGGCGGATTGGATGGCGGCGCATCTGCTGCAAAAGGGCGGGCTTTTGACCACGGACATCACCTCGGGCCAGCAATGGGACAGCCCGAACGGCTGGGCGCCGCTGCAATGGATCGCGGTGCAGGGCTTGCGGCGCTATGGGTTTACGGACTTGGCCGAAACGCTGCGGCTGCGCTGGCTGGCCACATGCGATGCGGTGTTCCACGCATCGGGCAAATTTGTCGAGAAATACAACGTGCTGGACCCGCTGGCGGTCAGTGGCGGCGGCGAATATGCGTTGCAAGACGGGTTCGGCTGGTCGAACGGGGTTTATCTGGACCTGTCCGATCCGGCCTGAACCCGCCGCGCTAGATGCCGTGGCCGGCCCAAGGCCCGTGCTTGTCTTCCCGCCCGTCAATGCGGTCAAACCCGTGTGCGCCGAAGAAATCACGCTGGGCCTGAATCATGTTGGCGGTAGACCGGCCTGTCCGAATCATGTCGAACCACGCCAGACCCGAGGCCAGCGCAGGCAGCGGCAGGCCATGCAGCGCGCCCGCCGCAATGGTCTGGCGCAGGGCAGGGTGCGTGGCTTTCAGGTGATCGGCAAAGAACGGGGCCAGCATCAGGTTGCGCTTGGGGTCTTCGGTCAGGGCGGTGGCCATGTCGTTCAACATGCCCGAGCGGATGATGCAACCCTCGCGCCAGACGCGGGCGATGGCGGGCAGGGGCATCGGCCAGTCAAATGCCGCAGATGCCGCGGCGATCAGGGCGAAACCTTGGGCATAGCACAGGATCTTTCCCGCGATCATCGCCTGTTCCAGCGCGGCCAGAGTCAGGCTGCCTTCGGGCAGGGAATGGGGAGCGGGGCCGAACACCGCCTCGCCTGCGCGGCGTTCCTCCAGCCGCGACGACAGGTTGCGCGCCATCACCGCCGCCTCGATGGCGGGAATGGGGGCGGCCAGATGCTGCGCCTCGATCACGGTCCAGCGGCCTGTGCCTTTCTGGCCCGCGCGGTCAAGGATCATGTCCAGCATCGGGCGGCCCGAATGGGTGTCGGTGGCGGCGGCGACCTCGGCGGAAATCTCGATCAGGTAGGATTGCAGCGGGCCTTTGTTCCACGCGCGGAAGGTGTCGGCGATGGCCGCCGCCGCCATGCCCATTCCATCACGCATCACGCCGTAAACTTCGGCAATCATTTGCATATCGGCGTATTCGATGCCGTTGTGAACTGCCTTGACGAAGTGGCCCGCGCCTGCCGGACCCATGAAATCGGCGCAAGGCTGGCCTTGGTATTTCGCGGCGATGGCGGTCAGGATGGGGGCGACGCGGTCCCAGTCCTGCTGCTGCCCGCCGCCCATGATTGCGGGACCGTGGCGCGCGCCTTCCTCGCCGCCCGATACGCCGATGCCAAGGAAGCGCGGACCATTGGCGGCCTCGGCCGCGCGGCGGTTGGTGTCGTGGAACAGCGCGTTTCCGGCGTCGATGATCAGATCATCGGCATCCAGCAGCGGACGGAGCGCCGCGATTTGCTGATCGACCGCTTCGCCCGCCGGAACCATCAGGATGATCGCGCGTGGCGGCTGGATTGCGGCCACAAGATCGGCCAGAGTCTCGGTCGCGGTGATCTTGTCCGACAGCGCGCCTGCGTCGGCCTTGAACGCATGGGTCACGGTGGCGGTGCGGTTCCAGACCGCAATCGGAAAGCCCTTTTCCGCGATGTTCAGGGCCAGCATCGACCCCATGGTGCCAAGGCCGATCAGGCCGATCTTTGCGGTGGTCATGGGCGTTGCGCTCCGGTGCGGTTCAGGGTGATGGTATAAAGGCTGGTGGTGGCGGTGATGAAAAGCTGGTGTTTGGCCCGCCCGCCAAAGCAGATGTTCGATACGGTTTCCGGCACAAGGATCTTGCCCAGAAGCGTGCCGTCGGGCGCGATGCACTGCACACCGTCGCCTGCCGAGGACCACAGATTGCCGTCTGTGTCGCAGCGGATGCCATCGGCGCAGCCTTTGTCAACCTTGTGGAACACCGCCCCGCCCGTGGGCCGCCCCGAGGCTATGGAAAACGCGCGGATATGCTGCGGGTCGGGATGGAACATCCGCCCCGTATCGGAGACATAAAGCGTGGATTCATCGGGCGAAAACGCAAGGCCGTTGGGGCAGTTGAAATCGGTCAGCACGGCTTCTACGCTGCCGTCAGGATCAACGCGGTAGACGTTGCAGGGCAGCTCTTGCGGGGATTGGAAGCCTTCGTAATTGGTCATGATGCCGTAATGCGGATCGGTGAACCAGATCGACCCATCCGATTTCACCGCGACATCATTGGGCGAATTCAGGGGCTTGCCGTTGTATCCGTCTGCGATAACGGTGATTGTGCCGTCCAGCTCGGTGCGGGTGACGCGCCGTGTGCCGTGTTCGCAAGACAGCAGCCGCCCCTGACGGTCACGGGTGTGGCCGTTGGCATAGTTCGAGGGCGCGCGATAGGTCGAGATCCCCGCGCCGGGGGTAAAGCGCAGGATGCGGTTGTTGGGGATGTCGGAAAACAGCAGGCAAGCCGCATCGCCAAACCAGACCGGACCTTCCACCCAGTCAAATCCGGTGGCAAGCTGTTTGACGGGCGCATTTTTCATCACATAGGCCGCAAAACGCGGATCGTGCGTTTCAAAGAAAGACATGGCTGGCGGACCTCTTTGGTTTTGGCTGTGTTTTCGATACCATTGCGCAACGTCAAACTGAAAGCCACAGCATGACCTATACCAGACCGACGCAAACCCTGACCGACGCGGCGCTTTTCGGGATGCTGCATGCGGCACAGGAAAAGGCCACCGAAATGGGGCAGCCGCAATGTATTGTGATTGCCGACACCAGTGCTGTGGTGCTGGCCTCTTTGCGGATGGCGGGGGCGCGGGTGTTGTCGATGCGCTCGGCCACGGCCAAGGCGATGACGGCGGCTTCGACCGGAAATGCCAGCGGCGCGCTGCCCGAGGCGGTGCGTCTGGCGATCGGGCTGGCCAGTGACGGCACGATGACAGGGCTTCCCGGCGGGCTGCCGATCCGCTTTGGCGGGGTGTTGGTTGGCGGGATCGGCATCGGATCGGGATCGGGCGCGCAGGACGAAGAGGTGGCCCGCGCGGCCCTTGCCGCGATTGGGGCGGATGCGGTCTAGCTGAAGGCAATCTGAACTTTCATTGCCGATGAGCGGTCCGAGGCCAGCTTGAACGCGGTTTCGGCCTTATCAAGGCTGACGGTGTGGGTGATCAGGGGTTTGACGTCGATCAGCCCTTTTTGCATCAGAGCGACTCCGGTGGCAAATTCGCTGTGAAAGCGGAAAGAGCCGCGCAATTCCAATTCCTTGGCGGTGATGGCCATGATCGGCAGGGTCATATCTCCGCCAAGGCCCAGTTGCAGGATCACCCCGCGCGGGCGCAGGGCGGCGATGCCTGCGGCAAGGGCGGGGGCGGCACCGGAACATTCGTAAAGCACGTCGAAATAGCCCTTGTCGGCGGTATAATCTGTCAGCCCGTCAGGTTCGGTTGCGATGTTGAGGGTGCGGTCCGCGCCGACCTTGCGCGCGATGGCAAGGGTGAAATCCGACAGATCGGTGGCGACGATTTCCGCAGCCCCCGCGCGGCGGGCGGCCAGTATTGCCAGCACCCCGATGGGACCGCAGCCGGTGACCAGCACGCGCCGCCCCAGCATCTGCCCCGCCCGCGCGGTGGCATGCAGCGCCACGGCAAGCGGTTCGGCCATCGCGGCCTGTCCCGCCGTCAGCCCGTCGGCGGGGATGCATTGGCTGGCATCGGCCACCAGCACCTCGCGGAAGGCACCCTGGATATGCGGGAAGGGCATGGCCGAGCCGTAGAACCGCATGTTCAGGCATTGGTTTTGCAGCCCCTCGGTGCAAAAGCGGCAGGCCCCACAGGGACGCGAGGGCGAGACAGCGACCAGTTGGCCAAGGGTCAGGCCCGTAACACCCGCGCCAAGCTCTTCGACATGGGCAGAGACCTCGTGGCCAAGGATCATCGGTTGTTTCAGACGGATCGCACCAAAGCCGCCGTGGTTGTAATAGTGCAGATCCGATCCGCACACCCCGCCCGTCGCCAGTCGCAGGCGGACTTGGCCCGCGCCGACAGGATCAGCCGCATGGTCTTCGATCCGCAGATCACGGGCGGCGTGGATGACAATCGCGCGCATCTACAAGACGGTCGTCAGCAGGGGTTTGTCTGTGAAATACGCCAGCAGGTTCTCGCGCATCAAGGCCCCCATCGCCGCCCGCGTCTGATAGGTGCCTGACGCGTGGTGCGGCTGCAAAAGCACGTTGGACAGGGCCAGAAAGCGCGGGTTCAGGTTCGGCTCGCCCTCGAACACATCCAGCGCGGCGCTGCCCAGATTGCCGGACTCCAAGGCGTCCAGCAGCGCCAGCTCGTCGATATTGCCTGCGCGCGAGATGTTGATCAGCATGCCGTGCGGTCCCAGTGCGGCGATCACATCGGCATTCACGATGTGGCGGGTTTCGGCATTGGCGATGGCGGTGACAAACAGGAAATCGGATCGTGCGGCCAAGGCGACGGGATCGGCAATAAAGGCATAGGGTGCCGCTTTGGCCGCGCGCGCGGAATAGGCGATGTCCATGCCAAAGCCCTCCAGCCGCTTGGCGACCGCCGCGCCGATCCGGCCCATGCCCAGAATTCCGGCCCGCGCACCCGAAACTCTGCGCTGCAAGGGATAGCTGCCTTTTGTCGCCCAAGCGCCGCTTCGCACCCAATCCGACGCCCCGATGATCCCGCGCGATCCCGTAAGCATCATCGCCACAGCCAGATCGGCACAATCTTCGTTCAGCACGTTCGGCGTATTGGTCACATGGATGCCACGCGCACGGCAGGCGTCCAGATCGACCGCATCATAGCCCACACCGTAAACCGAAATCAGCTTGAGGTTCGGGCAGGCTGCTATCATGTCGGCCTTGGCCCCCAGATCGCCCCGCGTCGCAATCGCTTGAATCTGCGGGCCGACCTGTGCCAGAAAAGCGGGTTTGTCGGCAGCCTCAAAATAGCGGTGCATCTGAAAGGCAGCATCCAGCGGGACTTGATCCCATTCGGGGTAGGAGCCAACCTGAAGGATATGCGGCTTGGTCATCGCTGGCTCCTTGAGGGCGCTTGACAGGATGTGTTATCGTTAACATAAGCAAGGCGACGCATGTTTGTCGAGATAATTCTGGCGGGGGAACGATGTCGGTTCAGCTTTTCAATCTGACGGGGCGGCGGGCGCTGATCACGGGATCGTCGCAGGGCATCGGGCTGGCGCTGGCGCATGGGCTGGCGGCGGCAGGGGCCGAGGTGGTGCTGAACGGGCGCGATGCCGGGAAACTGGCGGCGGCTGCGGCGGGGTTGGCGGGGGCGCAGGTGCTGGCCTTTGATGCCACCGATCATTCGGCGGTGAAGGCGGCGGTGGACGGGTTCGAGGCGGTGCATGGCCCGATCGATATTCTGGTCAACAATGCCGGAATGCAGCACCGCCGCCCTTTGGAGGATTTCCCGCCCGAAGCGTTTGAGCGTCTGTTGCATACCAATATCAGCACGGTGTTCAACGTCGGCCAAGCCTGCGCCAAGCATATGATCGCGCGGGGGCGGGGCAAGATCATCAACATCGCTTCGGTGCAGACCGCTTTGGCGCGGCCCTCGATTGCGCCCTATACCGCGACCAAGGGGGCGGTGGGCAATCTGACCAAAGGCATGGCGACCGATTGGGCCAAATACGGGCTGAATTGCAATGCCATTGCGCCGGGGTATTTCGACACGCCGTTGAATGCGGCGCTGGTGGCGGATGCGGATTTCTCGGCATGGCTGGAAAAGCGCACGCCAGCGGGGCGCTGGGGCAAGGTTGAGGAGTTGGTGGGGGCCTGCATCTTTCTGGCCTCGGATGCGTCCAGTTTCGTCAACGGGCATATTCTGTATGTCGATGGCGGCATTTCGGTGTCGCTATGAGTTTGCGTGCGGTGCTGATGGGGGTGGCGGGCTGCGGCAAATCCTCGGTGGGGGAGGCGCTGGCGCTGCGGTTGGGCGTGCCTTACCGCGATGGCGACGATCTGCATCCGGTGGCCAATGTGGAAAAGATGCGGGCGGGAATCGCCTTGGGGGATGCGGATCGCTGGCCGTGGCTGGATCTGGTAGGCGCTGCGCTGGCGGTGGATGCGCCGCTGATCATCGGCTGTTCGGCGCTGCGACGGCGCTATCGCGACCGTATCCGGCAGGCGGCAACGGGGCCGGTGGTGTTCATCCATCTGGCGGGCAGCCGCGCGGTGATCGAGGCGCGGATGGCGGCCCGCAAGGGGCATTTCATGCCGGTGTCGCTGCTGGACAGCCAGTTTGCGGCGCTGGAGCCGCCAGAGCCGGACGAGGCTGCGCTGATCGTTGATATAGATCAGCCGCTTGAGGCGATTGTGGCGGCGATTGCGGCCGATCTGGAAAGGCGGGCGGGATGAGGCAACCGGCGATCCGGGGCGCAGGTTTGTCCCGTCTGTGCTTTGGCGATGGCAGGGGGGCAAGGCCCTGATGACCCCGCCGCGCAAGCCCCCCACGATGGCCGATGTTGCCCGCATTGCCGTGGTGTCTCCGATGACGGTCAGCCGTGCTTTCAAACGTGACAGTTCGGTCTCGGATGCCACCCGCGAAACCATCCTGCAGGCGGCTGAGACGCTGGGCTATGTCTTCGACAGCACGGCGTCGAACCTGCGGTCGCAAAAATCCGATTTCGTGGCGGTGACGATCCCGTCGATCAACAATGCCAACTTTGCCGATACGTTGCGCGGGTTGTCCGAAGGGGTGCAGGCGCGCGGGCTGCAAATCCTTCTGGGGTCTACCAATTATGACATTCACGAGGAAGAGCGCCTGATCGAGCAATTGCTGCGGCGCAGGCCGGGGGCGGTGGTGGTGACGGGGGGGCAGCATACCCCGCGCGCACGGCGTTTGCTGGAAAACGCAGCCGTGCCGGTGATCGAGATCTGGGATTTGCCCGCGGCCCCGATCGGGCATGTGGTGGGGTTTTCGAATGCGGCGGCGGTGCGGTTGTTGGTGGATCATCTGGTGGCCAAGGGTTGCACGAAGATCGCCTTCATCGGGGGCGATGCGGATCGTGATACGCGCGGGGCGGACCGGCGGGCGGGTTTTATTGCGGCGATGCAGGCGCATGGTCTGGAGGCCACGCGGCTGATCGCAGTGGGCGCGCCGCCGATTTCGATGCGCGAGGGGGCCGAGGCGATGGCGCGGCTGATCGAAACCCTGCCCGATACCGAAGCGGTGATTTGTGTGTCGGACCCTTCGGCCTTTGGGGCGTTGACCGAATGTCAGCGGCGCGGGATTGCGGTGCCGGACCGCATCTCGATTGCCGGATTCGGGGATTATGACATCGCGGCGGTCGCGTTTCCCAGCCTGACCACGGTGAACCCGTTCCCGCGCGAGATCGGGCTGCAAACCGCCGCGCTGCTGCTGGAGGTGTTGGACGCGCCGGACAGTCCGGCGCGCGTCATTGCCATCACCCCTGATCTGATCACGCGGGAAAGCAGCCGCTAAAGCGGTGCGCCTTGCGCGCTGTCAGGCCAGCGCCTCGATCCTTGTGGCGGGGAAGGCGGTGAGGGTGGTGTCGATTGCCGCGCGGTCGGGCATCAGGCAGGCGGCGGTGGACAGCGCGTCGGCAAGTCCGGCAGAGGGGGCGCTGATCGAGACGGACCGCCACTGCGGGGCGGCGGGGTGGCCTGTGACCGGATTCAGGATATGGCCGACGCGGCCTTGGGCATCCAGAACGGTGCCAAGCGGCGAGGATGTGGCCAGCGCGCGGGCGGTCAGGGCGATCTGGCCGCCGCTGGCCAAGGTGACCGGCCAGCCCGCAGCCTCTGGCATCTGGCCAAGGGCGCGCAACTCTCCGGTGTTGATCAGGATGTCGGTCAGGCCTTGGGCGGACAGAAGTGCCGCGATCTGGTCGGCAATGAAGCCTTGGGCGATGCCGTTCAGCGTCAAGGCCATGCCGGGGGCAAGGCGGATGGCGGCGCTGTCATAGCGGACGCGGCTCCAGCCGATCTGTGGCATCTGCGCGGCAATATCGGCCTCAGAGGGCAGGGTGCCTGCGGTCAGTTTACGGGCGTAAAGCTGCCAGAGCGGTTGCACGGTGGGATCAAACAGGCCTTGGCTGGCGGTGTGAACGCGGGCGCAAAGGGCCAGACATTCCAGCAATTCAAACGGCGGTGCGTCCAGACTGCCGCTGGCGTTCAACTGTGACAGCGCAGAGGCAGGCCGATACAGGCTGAAGATCGATTCAAGCCGGTCGATCTCGGCGACGGCGCGGGTGATGATCGCATCTGCATCGGGATGGGCCAGATAGATCGCGGCCTTGGCCCCCAGTGCGGTGCCGTGCCATTGCGTGATCGGGGCCGCAGGGGCCGCAAACGGCAGAGCGCTGGCAACGGCGGTCAGGGTCAGAAAGCGGCGGCGGGTCAGTATGGCCATGATGTCAGCCTCCAGTTTGATCGGAAAGGGCGCGCAGGCGGTCTGCCAGATCGGCCTCGTCCACCTGCACCGCTTGGGCGGGTTCGATGGCGCTGGCGGGGATGTCGGCAAGGGCAAAGACCTGCCCGCCGTGGTCTTTGGCAAAGCGGGCCGCAAGGGCGGGATCGCTGAAAGGCACAAACTCGGGCGCTTCCATGCCGCCGCGCGCAGAGGAGCCTATGACATAGAGGGCTGCATCGGCGGCGATCCAGTTTGCCGCGCCGGGTTCCTCCCAACTGACGGCGGCCCCCATGTCATTGACGTAAAAGGCGGTGATGGTGTCGGCCTGCTCGGGCATCCGCAGATAGACCACGGCATCCCGCACCTGACTGAAGAACAGGGGCACGCCGGGGAAGGTGGCCAGATGGATCTGGCCCTTGGGTCCGGGATGTTCCAGCAGGTCCATCTGGCAGAAATAGCCGGTGGAGTCCGCTGTCAGGGCAACGGGCAGGGGTATGGCTGTCTCGTCCTTGCAGGCGGTCAGCAGCAGCAGGGCCAGCAACAGGCGTTTCATGGTGTCACCTTGCGAAAAGCGGCGGTGGCAAGGGCAAGGGCTGCCACAGGCCAAAGCAGGATCGAGGCCAGCGAGGCCCAGAGCGGGATGGTATTGGCCGCGCCCGCAACCCCTGCCGCAGCCGCCGTCGCCTGCGAGGCGGCAAGGTTGTAAAGCCGGAACGCATCCGCCGGATTGGCCAGCAGGGCCAGCGGAAAGACCTTGGTGGTGAACAGGCCGCCATCATCGGCAACCACCGCCGCCAGCAGCCCCAGATCATAGAGCACGATCAGCCCCAGCCAGATGCCGATTGCCAGCCCCGCCGCCCCTGACGGGCGCCGCGCCAAGGCCGAAGCCGCATAGCCCACCCCCAGAAACGTCGCCCCCAACAGCACCGACGACCACAAAAGCCGCCACAGCGCGGGCAGGCCTGCCACGGCTTCGGCATCAAGCAGCAGGGCTGCGGCGGCGGCAATGCCATAGCCCACCGCGACAGCGAGGGTCAGAATCGCCAGATGCGCCAGCAGTTTGCCCAGCAGGATTTCGGGGCGCGACACGGGATAGGTCAGCAGCAGGGGCAGGGTGCCACGCTCGACCTCGCCCGCGATGGCGTCAAAGGACATCAGCAGCGCGACCAGTGGCACCAGATAGACCGCAAGGCTGGTCAGGCTGGCCACCACAACCGAAAGCCGGTCCGCGCCGATGGTGCCGGTGGCTGATGATCCGGCGGCTGACAGCACCACCGAGAACAGCGCCATAAGCAGGATGGAAATGGCAACCCAACGGTTCCGCAGGGCTATGCGGAACTCGGTGCCGCTGGTGGCAAGGATGCGGCTCATTGTCCGGCCCTTTTGCTGAAATGGCTGTAGATGTCCTCAAGGGACGGGGGCTGCACGTCAAAATCGGC
The DNA here is from genome assembly GCA_001828855.1 of Rhodobacterales bacterium RIFCSPHIGHO2_02_FULL_62_130. Taxonomy (GTDB): domain Bacteria; phylum Pseudomonadota; class Alphaproteobacteria; order Rhodobacterales; family Rhodobacteraceae; genus Cypionkella. The sequence continues at coordinate 52,002 of MHZT01000013.1, forward strand.
GATCTTGTCGGCAAGGGCGGTGATGCGGGCCATCAGGGGCAGTTTTTCATCCTGCCGACACGATAGCGACAGGTAGCCTGACAGGGGTGTTGCCTGTGGCAAGGCGGCGGCAAGATCGGTCTCGAAACCCGGCTTGGGGGTGATCTGGAAAGACACCGGCAGATCTGCCTTGCGGCGCAGATCGGCCAGCGCGCCTTCGGCCACCAGCACCCCGCCGGACAGGATGATGATCCGATCCGTCCGCGCCTCGACCTCTGTCAGCGCATGCGAGGACAGCAGGATCGACGCGCCTTCGGAAGCCAGCCCGTCCAGCAGCGCATAGAAATCGCGGCGCGACACCGGATCAAGCCCGCTGGTGGGTTCGTCCAGCACCAAAAGCCGCGGCTTGCCGATCAGGGTTTGCGCCAAGCCCACACGCTGACGCATGCCCTTGGAATAGGTGCCGATGCGGCGGCGGGCGGCATGGCCAAGGCCCACGCGCTCCAGCAGGGCCATCGCCAGCGACGGGGCTTCGCCGCGCAAGGACAGGTAATGGCGGATCTGCTCCAGCCCGGTCAGGGCGGGGTGGAAGGCGGCGTTTTCCGGCAGATAGGCCACATTGCGGCGGGCCTCGGGTGATCCGGCGGCGGCCCCCGTCACCTGCAGGCTGCCCGAGTCATGGGGGATCAGGCCAAGGATGATCTTCATCATCGTGGATTTGCCCGCACCATTATGGCCCAGCAGCGCGACCCGCTCGCCTGCGGCGACGGTCAGCGACACATCGGACAGCGCGGGCTGGCCTGCGTAGGTTTTAGTCAGACATTGAAGTGTCAGCGTCGGCGTCATGGTTCGGGTCTTTCAGCCAGCGGTCACCCACAAGGGCGGCCATTGCGGCGATGGTGGGGGGGATGGTGATCGCGGGCGCAGTCACCAGGGGATGGCTGTCAACCACGCCACCGGGCAGGGTTGCGGGAAAGGAGGACTGGCTCCAGCGGATCAGTTGCACGGCGGGCGCACCGATCAGCAGGCTGGCGGCAGGCTGCGACCACAGGATGCTGTCCATCAGATCATTCGGGCGGAAAGGGCTGTCGGCAATGCCGTCGCCATCAAGATCGAACACCGGATGATCCGACCAGAAATTGCCCCGGTCCTGAAAGCTCCATTCGATGCTGCGGCTGCCCACATATTTCACCTGTGTGCGGTTGCCGATAAAAGCGTTACCGGTCATGGCATTGCCTTCGGAGCCTGCGGTAAAGTGGATGCCGATGTCGCAGCCCTCAAAGCGGTTGCCGACAAAGAGGTTCTTGTTGGCGTCATAGATGAAGGTGCATTTCGCGGCCCCCTGCACCAGATTGCCGGAAAAATCGGCGTGGTTCGATCCGTTGATCATCAGCCCGTGGTCGCGGTCATAAAGCGACATGTTGCCGGTGATCTTAACATCGTTGGAAAACATGATGGCAAAGCCAAGGTGATTGCCGATCGAGATGTTGCCCGACACTTCGGAATCGCGCGTATACATGTAATGCACGGCAAAGCGCAGGTCGCGGAACAGGTTGTTGCGGTAGGTCGCCTTGCTTGAGGTGTTCGAGAATATCCCGTCACGGCCCCAGCGGATGTCATTGCCCTCGACCAGCAGATCGGGGCTTTTCCAGACATAGACGCCGTTGCCGCGTTGGTTCATGCGGTCGGTCTGGCGGCCCTCGATCACGTTGCCGCGCAGGGTGCAGCCGGTGCAGCCATGCACGTCGATGCCGTGGAAATTGTCGGTCAGGCGGTTGTTTTCGATCAGGACGCGCGCGGCCCCTTTCACGGTTTTCACGCCCGCATCCATATCCTCTCCACGCCCGCCCGAGCGGGTGATCGTCAGCCCCCGGATGGTCACATCGCTGCCGGTGATCGTGATAACAGTGCCTTGACCTTGCCCGTCAATCACCGTGCCGTCGCTGCCTTGCAGCGTCAGCGGGTGGTCGATGACGACTGGCCCCGCATAGGTGCCAGCCGCCAGCAGAAGCACATCGCCGGAGTTTGATCCGGCGATGGCGGTTTGCAGGGTGCCTGCCCCCGCAGGAACATGCACATCCGCCGCCAGCGCCGGAAGCGCCAGCAGGGAAAGGCAAAGCCCAAGGGACAGGCGCGCGATCATGCTGCGGGTTCCACCAGCATACGGCCACGCATCTCCATGTGCAGCGCGTGGCAGAACCACTGGCAATAATACCAATGCACGCCGGGTTGCGTCGCGACAAAGGTCACCGAGGAGGTGGCTTGCGGGCCGATCTCCATCGCAACGCCATGGTTGCCAAGGGTAAAGCCGTGGGTCAGATCGTCGATGTCATCAAGGTTGGTCACGATCACTGTCACCTCGTCGCCCTGTTTCACCGTAAAGCTGTCCAGCGCAAAGGTTGGCGCTTGGCTGGACATATAGACCCGCACCTTGTTGCCATCGCGGATCACGCTGTCTTGCCAGTCATCAAGGTTGATGCCGTCCGCCTCGGCCTGTTTGCGGGTTTCGGCCCACATCGGGTCTTGGCGGTTCCAGACCGACAAGGGGTTCACCTTGGACACATGGACAGCAATCGCGTCATGCGGTTCGGCAAAGTTCGGGCCGTCATGCACGACAACCATCTTGTCGCCGGAAATGTCGATCAACTGGTCATTCTCGGGCTTCAGCGGGCCTACGTTGATGAAGCGGTCTTTCGAGAATTTGCACAGGCAGACCAGCCACTTGCCATCGGCATCCAGCGTTTCGCCCATCGAGGTTTTCAGGTGGCCGGGCTGATATTGCACATCCACCTTGTCAAGGATCGGGTCCACTTTTTCGCCGTTATAGGCACGGATGGCGTCCTCGATGTTCCATTTGACGACCTGACTATCAAGGAACAGCGAGGTAAAGGCGTTGCCCTTGCCATCAAAGGCGGTGTGCAGCGGGCCAAGCCCCAGTTCCGGTTCCGCCACCACGACAGAGCGCGGATCGGCATCGGACGTGAACAGCGTGTCCAGTTTCGTCACGTCGATCACGGTGACGGTGGGCGACAGTTTGCCGCCAATGCACAGGTGCTTTTTGTCGGGTGCCATGTTGCAGCCGTGCGGGTTGTTCGCGATCGGGATGTAACGGGTGTAGTTCTTGTTCGACCCTTTGCGCCCGTCGATGATCTTGCAGCCGTTCAGCTCTTGGAAATCACCGGCAGCGATGCCTGCCTCGATCTCGGCGATGTTGAACACAACCACATGGTCCATCTCGGCCGCAGTCATATCGGCCTGCGTCATCCCCATTTCCGAGTTATACGAGGTCGAGAAGGCCCATTTGCCTTCGTAATCGGCGTCGGTGTTGTCAAGGTTGCCCGAAACCATGACCTGCCATGCCACCTTGAACTCTTCGGTCGCCACGGCGGTGAAGATGTTCACATAGGTGGTCGGATCGTTCATCGTCGATCCGTCATTGTTCAGCGGGGTTTCATCCTCGCCGTTGCAGAACAGATAGTTTGAGGCCGGCCACTTTTGCGGCCGCATGCCGTGGATGCCCTTGGCGTTCGGGATTTCCAGCACCTTGTCGGTTTTCATCACATCGCAGCGGATGCGCGCAACGCGGGTGTTGGCCTTGTCGTTGCCGAACAGATATTTGCCGTCATACTTGCCTTCGGTGAAGGACATGTGGACATGGTGCAAATCGCCGTTGTCATGCACGACCTGATTGTTGGCGGCCAGATAGGCGTTGGTCTCGGCGCTGTTGCTTTCGTTCAGGATGCGGCGGGATTCGTTGGTGCGGCCCCAGCCGGTGGCGGAACAGCGGTTGAACACCGGCACGCGCATCAATTCGCGCATCGAGGGGATGCCAAGGATACGCATCTCGCCCGACTGGCCCGAGGACCAGAAGCCATAGTATTCGTCCAACTGGCCGGGGGCGATGGCAGCGCCGCCTTCGGCGCGGGCGGCGGTTGCGCCTGCAACGGTTGCAAGCCCTGCGGCCCCCCCCATCAGCGACAGGCGCGGCAGGCCCATGCCGCCCAGAACGGCGGCACCGGTTGCGGTCGCGCCCAGAAGCCCTCGGCGGCTGATGCCGGCTTTTTCAGTATCAGACATTTTTCGGTCCTTTCACATTGGGGTGGTTGATCAGATCGCCGGGCGCCCGCTTGGGCAGATCGGCGCTTCCCACCGCCGCCCGCCGTTTGACTTGGCGGATGACGACAGGGCATTTCGTTTTGCTTTGGTAAAGCACCTGACAATTCAGGCAGTTGACGCACTCGTTCGGATTGATCTCTCCGGTCGGGTGGATGGCTTGGACCATGCATTCATTGGCGCAGGTCTGGCAGGGCGCGCCGCAGTCGTGATAGCGCTTCAGCCAGTCGAACATCCGCAGCCGTGCCGGAATGGCCAGCGCCGCACCCAAGGGGCACAGATAGCGGCAGTAGAACCGTTCCACGAACAGCCCCGCCATCAGAAGGGCTGCGACATAGGCCACGAAAGGCCATGCCCGCACGAATTTCAGCACGATGGCGGTCTTGAAGGGTTCAACTTCGGCATAGTGTTCGGCTTGTTCGATCGACATCAGCGACACGCCGAAGAGGCCAAGGAAGATCATGTATTTCAGCGGCCACAGGCGTTCGTGCAGGCCCCAAGGCAGGGTCCATTGCGGGATATGGCAAGCGCGGGCGACCTTGTTGGTCAGTTCCTGCAGCGCGCCAAAGGGGCAAAGCCAGCCGCAATAGGCCCCGCGCCCCCAGAACAGCAGCGCCGCCGCGACCGAGAACCACAGGATGAAGGTCAGCGGGTCCAAGAGGAACGCCTGCCAGCTAAAGCCGGTCATCAGCGCGCCGAACAGGGCCATCAGATTGACGACAGACAGTTGCGCGTTGGCATACCAGCCAAGGAACACCAGCGTCACCGTCAGGAACCCGATGCGGAACCAGAAGAACACGCGGGCGTTGCGGGTGGCGATGCCCTGGAAGAAGAACACCAGCGTCAGCACGGCCAGCATGGCGGCCAGAACGGCGATTTCGAGCTTTTTATCCTGCCAGATTTTCTGCCAGAGTGCGGTCTGGGCGGCGGATTCGTCCGTCTCTACCGTGGGGGCCGCTGTGGCAGCGGGCGGGGCAATCGCGCGCAGATAGGCGGGGGGCAGTTGATAGCCAAGGTCAAAGGTGATGAACACCTTTTCAATTGCCGCCACCTGCCGTTGCACCAGAAGCTGGATGCGGAAGGGTTTGGTCACATCAAAGCCACTGTCGGCAGGGATGCGGAACAGATCGGTTTCGGTGAAATCGGGGGCATCCTTGGCGGCAATCGCCACCAGCCGCTTGTGGTCGCGGTCATGGAAGCGCACCGAAATATCGTCCTGCACCAGCACGATGCGGTCAAAAATCCCGCCGCGCACATAGCCCGAGCCTTTGAAGGAATAGAGGCCCTTGCCCGCGATCATCACCGCATGATCTCCGGGTTTCAGCCATGATTGCAGGTTGGTCTGATCGCCCGCCGAAAGCAGCGCCTGACCGATGGCGGGAACGGACACCAGTGCGGCCTGCATCTCGATAAAGGTGCTGTCGGCGGGGGCGGTTTCGGGCTTGGCGGTGGCGCGGGGATCGTTCAGGGCGGCAAAGGCCTCGTTCACCTGACCCACATCCAGCGACAGGCGGCGCAGGGTGCCATCGCCTTCCATCGTCATCCAATCGGCAGGGGCTATGGCATCGGGGTTGAGTTCCGCGGTAGGGCCGCTGACCACATCCGGCGTCAGCCCGCCAAGCCCCAGACTGCGCGCAACCTTCAGCCCCGAGCGCAGGATCGAATCGTCCAGCACCATCACGGTGACGGTCGCACCCGAGATGATGTCGAGATCATGCTTGCCGCCGGATCTGGCCTGTTCGACCAGATCCATCCCGATATATCCGGCGACCAGCGCCTTGACCTTGGCTTCGGGGATGCCAATCAGAACAATGGGTTCCGAGTGTTTCAGCAGTTTGACGCCGCTGATTTTGCCCGCGTTGTCCACTGCGACCATGGTGTGAATCGGCTTGCCCGAATAGCCCGTGGTCCCGACGAAATCCGAGGTGACAAAGGCCCAGCCGATGCTTTCCCCGCCCTTCAGCACGGGTGCCACGGCCAGATCGTCGCGGATCGGGCCAAAGCCGTCCGCGCCCGCAACCAGTTCGGCGGCTTGGGTTTGCGGCAGGTATTTGGCCAGCACGGTTTCGGCCGTCGCGGGCAGCGCAAGGGCGCAGAGCAGGCCCAGAAGCAGGGAGAACCGGGTCAGGAACAGGCGCAGAGGCGGAAGCATGAGATCACAAACCTTTCGGCGGGGCGCGTGCCTGCATCGGCCCTGAGACCCTGACCGGCACGAAAATGGGGGTAAAACGGGGCGCAGCCTGTCTTGCGATCAGGTCCGGCGCAGATGCAGTCCCCTGCGCCGCAACCGAAGCGGCAGAGGGTTGTGTGCAATCCGGGCAGGTCGCGCAGTCATGCGATTTCGGGGCGACGGGTTTGCCTGTGGCATCCAGCGTGATGGTGGCGCTTTGACCCTCGGCGCAGATCACCAGTGTGATGGTGGTTGCCGACTCGACTGCCATCATCAACCGCGCCGCCGCCGCCCTTGTGCCGGAGACGGCCAAGGTCATGCACAGCAGCACGCAGAGCAGGATATGGGGGACAGAACGCATCATGCCTGCCCATTTGCCAGAGGCGGAAACCCGCGACCTTGATTAAGATCAAATGGAATATCTTTTTTAGGGCGCGAGTGCTGCGCCGTGCGACTCGTGGTCACGTTTTGATTCAAGACATATTCACGAAAGAGAAAATGTAGGAGACTGTCGCAACGCCGTTACAAACCGGACACCCGATGCACCTTACCAAATTCAGTGATTACGCCTTGCGCGTGTTGATGCTGGCCGCCGCCAAAGACGGCGAGCGGCTGACGATCGAGGATACCGCGACGGTCTTTGGTATTTCGCAGGGGCATCTGAAAAAGGTGGTGCTGGCGATGTCGCGGGCGGGGTTCCTGCGCGGGATCAAGGGGCGGACGGGGGGCTATGCCTTGGCGCTGCCACCCGACGAAATCAACCTTGGCGCGGTGCTGCGGATCACCGAGACCGAGTTCAGCATGTTCGAATGTGTCCAGAATGGCGGTGTCTGCCCCATCGTCGGCCCGTGCCGACTGCCCGCGATCGGACGCAAGGCGGTTGCCGCCTTCTTGGCGACCTTTGATCAGGTGACGCTGGCCGATGTGGCCTTGCCCAAAAGCGCCTTTGCGCTGCCCGATCTTGACGATGGTCAGGTGGCTTCGGGCGCAAAACCAAAGCCTGCATCACCGCTTGGCTGAGTTTGCTTTTGGAAACAGGGGCCAAGTGCGCGTCCGGCGGCAATTTCACAGCAGCGGTCGTTGGTCTCAGGCGCTGCCAAGGGTCTGGATAAAGCGGGAAAACAGCTCTCCCTGAGAACTGATCTTCAGTTTGGTATAGATGTTGCGGCGGTGGATGCGGACAGTTCCGGGGGCGATGCCAAGAATCCGGCCCGTTGCTTCGGCAGAATGGCCCTTCAGGGTATATTCGACAATCTCGCGTTCGCGCGCGGTCAACACGCCTTGGCCAAAGCTGTGGAACGACTGCTCGATCTGGCTTTCTTGCGGCAGCCCCTTGGCCGGCGTGGCGGCGAACCTGTCGGCCAGATCGGCCCAATGGCGGTGGATGCAGGCCTCGATCACTGGGCGCAAATCGTTCAGCGCGCGCAACTCTTTGGTGGAAAACGGCTTTTCATCGCGCATCATTGACAGCACGACATTGGCCCCGTCTTGCAGCGGGGCAAAGAAGGCGATTTCCTCGGCCAGACCGGTTTGCATGTAGTAGTTACGAAAATATTCGCCCTGATAAAAGCGGTCCGGCGCAAGATCGCGGATGCGATACAATCCGGCAGCCACGGGCCTGCTGGCGGCCAGAAAGAACGGGTCCAGCAGATAGGGGCCGTCCTGATAATCGGTCACGAAGATCTTGCGTTTTCCCGCCGGAAAATCGTCGAACAGATCCAGCGGGCGTGCGGTGCCGCGATAGCCGAAAATCACCGTGTAGGTGTAGGGCGCGACCGCCCGCAACAGGGTGGCAAGCGTGGCGGGCAGATCGGGCGAGCCGACGGCCGTAATGGCCGCCCCGATCAGCGGCATCAAATCGGCTTTAGGCATAGGATGCACCTGTTTTTGGCATATATGCTATTTGTGATATATACAACGAACGGCACCTTTCCTACGCTTTACCCCATAATCAAGCATATGTGCTGGCGGATGAAAAGCAACCAAACCCTGACCGACGCCCCTATTGCCGAACTGCGCGCCGCCTCGAAACGGTTCGGCGCAGTGCTGGCAGCGGATGATCTGAACCTGTCGATCCGGCGGGGGGAGTTTCTGTCGTTTCTTGGCCCGTCCGGCTGCGGCAAGACCACGGCGCTGCGGATGCTGGCGGGGTTTGAAGCGCCCTCGTCAGGGCAGGTCTTGCTGGATGGGCAGGTGGTCAACGACCTGCCCGCCTATCGCCGTCCGGTGAATATGGTGTTCCAGCACTACGCGCTGTTTCCGCATCTGACTGTGGCCGAGAATATTGCCTATGGCCTGCGCCAGCAGCGGCCCCGAATGGCGTCGGCCGAGATTGCCAAGGCGGTGGACAAGGCGCTGGAGACCGTGCGCCTGCCCGCTTACGGGCCGCGCCGGATCTGGGAGATGTCGGGCGGTCAGCAACAGCGCGTTGCCTTGGCGCGCGCGATCATCAACCAGCCCAAGCTGTTGCTGCTGGATGAGCCGATGGCGGCGCTGGACAAGAAGTTGCGCCGCGACATGCAGATCGAGCTGCAGACCTTGCAGCGGCAGTTGGGCATCACCTTTGTTCTGGTCACGCATGATCAGGAAGAAGCCCTGTCGATGAGCGACCGCATCTGCATCCTGCGCGGCGGCAAGATCGTGCAGGTCGGCAGCCCGCGCGATCTGTATGACCGCCCCATGAACCGCTATGTCGCGGATTTCGTGGGGAAGTCGAACTTCTTCGCGGGAAGCGTCGATGCCGGTGGCGCCAGCCTGACGGCGGCGGGGCATCGCATCGGTGGCCACACCACGCAAAGCTTGACGGCAGGGCAGGCGGCCTCTGCCAGCCTGCGCCCCGAACAGATCAGCCTGACGCGGCAATCGGGGGCGGGCATCAGCCTGCCCGTGCAGGTGCAAACCCGCATCTTTCTGGGCGAACACACCGAATATCTGGTGAAACACCCCGATCTGGGGGCGTTTCTGGTGCTGGTGCCACGGCAGGCCGAGGCCAGCGAAGGCGGCTTTGAACCGGGCGACAGCGCCTATGCGAATTGGCAGGACGGCGCGGCGCTGATCCTTGCGGATGACTGAAAACAAGAAACCAACTGGGAGAATGACCATGACAGACCGGAATGACACCCTCTCACGGGAAAAGTTCATTGAGGAGTTGATGCGCTACAGGAAAGGCTCGGTGTCGCGCCGGCATTTTCTGGGCGTGACGGGGCTGGGCCTTGCCACCGGCGTTATGGGCGCGGCGTTGCCGGGCCTGCGCGGGGCGGCTTGGGCGCAATCGGGGATCGGGGATCGGGTGGTGCTGGCAAGCTGGCCGAACTATCACGATCCGGCGAATTTCGAGGCGTTCAGGGCCGCAACGGGTGCCGCCGTGGACATGAGCGTGTTCGGATCGAACGAAGAAATGCTGGCCAAACTGCAAGCGGGCGGTTCGGGCTGGGATGTGTTCGTGCCGACCAACTACACCATCAGCACCTATGTCGCCGAAGACCTGATCGAGCCGTTGGATCTGACCAAGATCCCGAACTATGATCTGGCCTCGTTCGATCCGCGCTTTGCCGAGCCCGGCACGGTGAATGGCACGGTTTATGCCGTGTCGCGCAACTGGGGAACCACCGGCTATGCGGTGAACACCGCGCAGACCGGCGGCAAGAAGCTGACCTCGTGGAAAGAGTTCTGGGATATCACCATGGCCGAGTTTTCGGGCCGCACCATGGTGCATGACTATCAACTGACCACCATCGGCAACGCGCTGAAATACTTCGGCTATTCCTTCAACTCGGTGGACCCCAAAGAGTTGGCCGATGCCGAAAAACTGCTTTTGGATGTCAAGCCGCACCTGTTTGCGATCAGCTCGGATTACCAGCCGTCGATGCGGTCGGGGGATGCGTGGATGACGATGTGCTGGACCGGCGATGGCAAGCAATTGCACCGTGACATACCCGAGATCGAGTATGTGCTGGGCAGCGAGGGCGGCGAATTGTGGTCGGATTTCCTTGCGATTCCGAAAGGTGCGCCGCATCTGGACGCGGCCTATGCGCTGATCAACTTCCTGCTTGATCCGGCGGTGAACGTGAAAGAGGTGCTGTTCCACGGCTATCCGGTTGCCGACAAGCGCGTCGATGCGCTGCTGCCGCCGGAAATCCTGAACGATCCGATCATGTATCCGGCGGCAGAATTGCTGTCGCCGCTGGAATTCGGCGCGGCGGTGACGCTGACCGATCCGGGTCGGGCCGAGCTGATGGCGCGCTTCAAATCGGCATAAGGGGACAATGATGCGACCACGCTACCGCACAGCGCTATTCTTGCTTCCCGCAGGTGCATGGTTCTTCACCATGCTGGTGCTGCCGCTTGTGGTCGTATTCGTCTTCAGCTTTGGCGAGCGGGGGCCGGCCGGTGGCTATGTCCCCGCTTTCACCTTTGACAATTTCCTGAACCTCGGCTCGCGCTGGGCGGCGTTCAAGAACACGCTGGTTCTGGCGCCGGTTGGCACCTTTGTCTGTCTGCTGATCGCCTATCCGCTGGCCTATTTTCTGGCGATCCGCGCCGATGCGCGCTGGCGGACCTTGCTGCTTATTCTGGTGATCGTGCCGTTCTGGACCTCGATCCTGATCCGCAGCTATGCGTGGATTTTCCTGTTGGGCGGGCAGGGCCTGCCTGCGCTGCTGAACGCCTTGGGGCTTGGCAATCCGCGCCTGATCAATACCCCTTTCGCGGTGCTGGTCGGCATCGTCTACGGCTATCTGCCGCTGATGGTGTTCCCGATCTATGTCAGCCTTGAACGGCTGGACAAGCGCCTGCTGGAAGCCTCAAGCGATCTGGGCTGCCCGCCCGCGCGGACCTTTCTGAACGTGACGCTGCCGATGTCGATGGCGGGGGTGGCGACCGGATGCATGCTGGTTTTCATCCTGCTGATGGGCGAGTTCCTGATTCCGGCGATGCTGGGCGGCGGCAAGGTGTTCTTTGTCGGCAACGCGCTGGTCGATCTGTTCCTGCAATCGCGCAACTGGGCCTTCGGGTCGGCGGTGGCGATGGCCTTGGTGCTGGTGATGCTGATCACTGTCACCGCCTATATGCGCGTCACCCGGCGCTGGGCCGGTGGCCGCGATGACGTGTCGTTGATGTGAGGGCGTGATGCGGATTTATGCACTGGCCGTCTATCTGTTCCTTTATATCCCGATCGGGATTATCGCGCTGTTTTCCTTCAACGCAGGCAAGCACGCCAGCCAGTTCACCGGCTTTTCGGTGCAATGGTATGGCAAGGCGCTGGACAACCCCTTTGTCACCGAGGCGTTCCAGACCAGCCTGATCGTGGCGCTGTCTTCCGCCCTGCTGGCGACAGTCTTTGGCACCATGGCGGCGCTGGCGCTGCAATCGGTGAAGGGGCGGCTTCGTATGGCCTTCGATGCGCTGATCTATATCGCGGTGATGGTGCCGGGGATTGTGATCGGCATCGCCACGCTGATCGCGCTGGTGACGGTGTTCGACTGGCTGAACCCTATCCTTGCCGCGCTGTGGCCGATGGCCGATGCCGCGCCGCAACTGGCGCTGGGCTACGGATCATTGATCGCCGCGCACGGGCTGTTTTCGATGGCGCTGGTGATCATCATCGTGCGTGCGCGGGTTTCCGGCATGGACCGCAGCCTGATCGAGGCTTCAGCCGACCTTGGCGCAACTCCGTGGGGGACGTTCCGGCAAGTCACCCTGCCACAGATATTCCCCGGTATTCTGGCGGGGTTCCTGCTGGCCTTCACCTTCAGCTTTGACGATTTCATCATCGCCTTCTTCGTCGCCGGATCGCAGACCACGCTGCCGATCTATGTGTTCTCGTCGATCCGCCGTGGCGTGACGCCGGAGATCAATGCCATTGGCAGCATGGTTCTGGCGGTGTCGCTGATCCTGCTGATCACCGCGCAGTCGATCCTGCAACGCGGCCGCAAAGCCTGAACGGAGCCTGACATGCTGCTTGCCAACCGCGTGGCCTTTGTGACCGGAGCCGGATCGGGGATCGGGCGTGCCGGAGCTTTGGCAATGGCCGCCCAAGGTGCCTTGGTGGTGGTCAGCGATCTGGACGGGCAGGCAGCCCGCAGCGTGGCCGATGCGGTTGCCGCAGCGGGGGGGCGGGCATCGGCCTTGGCGCTGGACGTGACCGATGACAGCGCGCTGGTCGCGGCAATCCGCAGCACAGCCGCGCGGCACGGGCGGCTGGATGTGCTGCATTCGCACGCGGGGCTACAGGTGCCCGGCAGTCTGGAGCAGGTGACAGCGGCGCAGATGGATGCCTCATGGGCGCTGAATGTGCGGTCGCATTTCGTGGCGGCACAGGCAGCAATGGCCGTGATGAAGCCGCAGGGCAGCGGTTCGATCATCCTGACCGCCTCTAATTCCGGTGTGCAATATGACCGCGAGATGATCGCCTATTGCACGACCAAGCATGCTGTCATCGCTATGGCCAAGCAGATTGCGGTGGATTACGCGCGCTTTGGTGTGCGCTGCAACGCGCTTTGCCCCGGCTTTGTGGATACGCCCTTCAACCGCGGGTTCGAGCAGCAGATGTCGGGCCGCGCGGGGCTTGAGGCCTATATTGCCACCTCTATCCCGATGAAGCGCTTTGGCACGCCCGAGGAAATCGCGCAAAGCATCGTCTATCTGGCGTCTGACCAGTCGTCTTTCATGACCGGCCATGCGTTGGTGGTCGATGGGGCAGAGTGCCTGTAGCCATCATCGGTCAGATGATGCCACGCCGCTGTTATGCCTTGATATGGGCCAGCGTGGCGCACCACTGCGCGGGCCGTTGGCGATCTGGTCCGATCCCGAGACGCAATGGCTGGCCAAGCCGACTGGAAAGCGCGGGCGTCAGTCTGTCTTTACGGATGCGGCGATCCAGATTTGCCTGACGCTGAAGGCGCTTTTCGGTTTGCCGCAACGGCAGACCACGGAGATGGCCGCCAGCCTGCTTGACCTCACCGGTCTCGACTGGCCGGTGAGGGACTGAGGCACCCAGCGCCGTCGCCAGAAGGACGGCCCGATTTCCCGGCTGTTGCCGTGCTGCGGGTCCGTCGCAAGGGCCAACTTGCGCCAAGCCTGCACCGCTGCGGGCATCGCCCCCGACGCGCCCTTTGTGGGCATCCCCGCAGCCGCGTTCTCCGAATAGTTCCCGAAGTGAAGATCGCAACAACTGTCGCGCTTTCAGGCGCGGCTTTTTCTATGCTGGCGTCGTTTAAGGCTGGTTACTTCCTATACGGATTGAGACAAGGAAAGCTCGTCCAATTCCGAGGGGCTTGGGACTCTGCCGATTTCTACGCAACGAGATAGAAGTTGTGCCAATAGTTTAGCGGCCCCTTCGTAGCCGTCCTGTAAAGCCGTATCAGAAGTTTTACCGCCGTGAACAGCTTTTGACCGTATATTATACAGACTTTTTATAGATTTGAATCTCTCAACTTTCTCCACTTGAGTTCCGGGTATAATTATCGAAGAATACAATGCAATTCTCCGAGTCAGTTCACTATCAACTTCAAGAAGGCGTTCGATTCCAGACCAAAGAAGCATAATTCTCATATCTACATCGGGCAGAAAGTGGGCATTGCCAAAACACCTCATGGCCGAGCTAAATGTGGCGTTTCCGATAAGCTTATCAAAGTTAGATTTATTTTGTCTTGCCCAATTGAGTTCTCCATCTTTGATGAAATCTAAGTCTTTAAAGGGTTGAGTTAAAATATTCCGGCTTGCTATCGAGTAACGTCTATTCTCTCCTTGCGAAAGAGTAAAAAGCGAACAGACGGGGCGCTTGGTCGCAATGGCCAGCAAGTGAAAATCCCAGAGGGCATTCCATCCCTTAACCGCCAAGAGCTTGGCCGTCGGCTCGCCGTCAATACGGATGGAAAAATTGGCAAATCGCTCGCCGGTTACTAAGGCAGCGTAGTCTATGAAACCATCTACTTCATTGGCGGCGACGGTATAATCAATTTTTGGGGTGGAATTTGTCAAAGTTATGCCGGGCGAAAGTTCAAAGTCGGACTTTACGCGAAGTCCGTGTCCCACAACCAGAATGCTTTCGCCGCCAGTCTGCGCGAATATCTTAACCATGTCTTTGCCTCGGTGCCTTCCGGTTAGGGGTAAAGACTAGTGAAGTTATTGTACGGTTTCCACCGTCGCGGTCATCCAGTGCTTTGAAACTTTCGCAACCAGTACGAACGATGACCCAAGAACGGATAAGTTTGCTCGCTTATCACGTCTTCGTGATCCATCTGGGCCTGCGGCCAGTCAAAAACGACAGATTTTCTGCTGTAGTAGTTCTGTAGTAGGATTTTGGCACTTGGAAATTTCGCAGCAAAACCAACAAATTACAGATGGAAGTGGCAGCCCGTAGGGGAGTCGAACCCCTCTTACCTGGTTGAAAACCAGGTGTCCTAACCGATAGACGAACGGGCCACTGGGCGGCTTACTAGGGCAGCTTGGCGCGGGCTGCAAGAGGGAAAAGTTGATTATTCGTCGATCTTTGCGCCCATGATCGCAATCGCCTGCTGATAGACCTTGGCCGCGTTCCATTCCTTGATCACGGCAAAGTTCGGCTCGCCTTCCTGAAAGCCTTTGCCCGGTTTCCAGCCCTTGGCGCGCAGGTAATTTGCGGTGGTGGCCAGCGCATCGGCGGTGTCGGTCAGATCCAGCCTACCATCGCCATTGCCATCGACCCCGTATCTCAGCGCGTTGCCGGGCAGGAACTGGGTATGGCCCAGCTCTCCATGCTTGGCCCCCACGGTCTGCGGCGAGATCGTGCCGGCGTCCACCAGCAACAGCGCGCCGATCAGATGGTCGGTGAAGAAATCGCTGCGCCGGCAATCCCAGGCCAGCGTCGCAATGGCCGATACGACGTTGGTATCGCCCATGAAATTGCCAAAGCCTGTCTCCATGCCGTGGATCGCCAGAATCACCCCTGACGAGACGCCATATTGGCGTTCAAGGCTGGCATAGAACTCGGGGTTCCTGGCACGGCGGCTGCGGCCCTGTTTGACGATGGCGGTGGCGCCGCGCAGCTCCATGAATTTCGACAGCGAATACTTGAAGCTTTTCTGGTTCCGGTCAGCCGCGATGGTGGTTTTGGAGTAGCTGGTCGCCATCAGCGCCGCACGGCCTTTCTTGCCCACGCCCGATGCCTCGGCCTCGGCAGCCATGATCGGTTTCCAATCCTCAAAGCCGGAGGCGGTATCGCCACAGGGGGCGGCAAGGGCGGGAAGGGTGGAAAGGGCAAGCAAAAGGCAGGTGGTTTTGATCAACACGGCAGATACACCATCACAGGAAATTTGGATCACTCTAGCGGCGATCCGGTTACTTGCAAGTCAGGACGGCCCAGTCAGGATGGCCCAGTCAGGAAGGGGCGACAGAGGGCGCGCGGTGGAAGGGCCAAAGCCTGCGCGTGATCAGCAGGATCAGCACGATGCCATTGGCGATGCCGCCGTAGCGGATCAGCGGGGCGAGATCGCCCCCCAGATAGCCCAGCAGCGTGCCGATTTGCAGCACGGCGACCCAAAGCCGGTCGCGCGGGGTCAGCAGCGCATGGATCAGGCAGAACACCTCGGCCATGTAGAAATAGCGCTGGTGCATTTTGGGCAGGGCATAGGGGACAAAAAGCGCGAAGAAGAACGCCAGCGTGATCCAGTCTTGTGGCATGAGCGGCAGGCCGCGCCGCCAGACCAGCCAGATCACCGCCACCACGGCCAGCGCGGTCAAGGCCACGCCCAGCGGCAGGATGGGCCAATAAAGGCTATCGGGAATCCATTCGTAAAGATTGGGCGCATCCGAGGACAGGCGGGGATATTGCCCGGACTGGCGGGCGTAGATCAGCAGCAGATCAGCCAGCGGGCGGCCCATGGCCCAAGCCGGCAGCATCAGCGCAAGATAGGTCAGCGGGATCAGCGCGACGCCAAGCGGTCGGCTTTGGCGTTGCAGCAGCGCGATGCACAGCAGCGGGGCCAGAAACACGCTTTGCAGCTTGAACGCAAAGGCCAGCCCAAAGCACAGATAGGCGCGCAAATAGCGGTGGCGGCACAGATTATAGACAAAGGCCACGATGGCGGTGGTGTAGATGCCATCGCATTGCCCCCAAAGCGCCGAGTTGATCATCACCGTAGGCAGGAACAGCGTGGCCCAAAAGCCGATCCTGGCCCGCGCGCGCACTTGCGGGGCAAAATCCGGCAGACGCAGCAGGCGGTAGACATAGGAGGCCAGCAGAAAATCGGTGGCCATTGCGAAAAGCTTGATCGACAGCAGCGGCGGCAGCGCCTCGCCCCATGTGGCCGCGACAATCAGCCAATACAGATAGGGCGGGGTATAGTCGGCAAAGCCGGTTCTCAGCGCCGCCCAGCCTCCGGCGGCTTGAATATGGTCATACCACGGGCGCAGAAAGTCTTGGTAATCCCATGACTGGTTCGGCACCATCGCCAGCCGCAGCGCAATGGCCAGCCCCAGAAACAGCCAGAACCGCCTGTCATAGCTGAGGCCATCGGGGACGGGTGTGGATGCGGGCATCAGGAATTGCGCCTTGGGTCTTTTGCCGAACTGTGCGGGCGGTGGTGGCCAAGGGCAAGCCCAATCTTGCGGCGGATTCGGGCAATGCGGGGGCGCGCGCAGGCGATGTCATGCCGAATCCTCATAAGACATTGCCTGTCATGGTAAGGCGTTGTGCGTCCTTCGCTCTTTTCCTTGCCAGCGTTGCATCCTACCTTTGGGCCAAAACAGGAGGCGCGGATGCAGAAGGTTCGGTTGGGTCACACGGGGATGCAGGTGTCGGCGCTATGCCTTGGCACCATGACATGGGGCAGCCAGAATACGGAAGCCGAGAGCCACGCGCAGGCCGATCTGGCGCTGGATCACGGGCTGACCTTTTGGGATACCGCCGAGATGTATCCGGTGAACCCTGTCCGCGCCGAAACGGTGGGGCGCAGCGAAGAGATCATCGGCACCTGGCTTGCTGCGCGCGGCGGACGCGACAGGCTGGTGCTGGCCAGCAAGGTGACGGGCATCGGGCAGGTCGTGCGCGGCGGCGCGGCAATAACCGGAGAGATCATGCGCGCGGCGGTCGAAGGCTCGTTGCGGCGGTTGCAGACCGACTACATCGACATCTACCAGCTGCACTGGCCCAACCGCGCCGCCTATCACTTCCGCTCTATCTGGAACTTTGATCCGCGCAAATCCGTCAAGGCCGAGGTCGATGCGCATATGCTGGAGGTTCTGCATGTCGCCGATGATCTGATCAAGGCGGGCAAGATCCGCCACATTGCACTGTCGAACGAAAGCGTCTGGGGCGCGGCGCGCTGGCAGTCTTTGGCGGAACAGCACGGGTTGCCGCGCATGGCGACGGTGCAGAATGAATATTCGCTGCTGTGCCGGCAGTTTGACAGTGACTGGGCGGAGTTCTCGGTGATCGAGGATATGCCGCTGCTGGCCTTCTCGCCGCTGGCGGCGGGGCTTCTGACGGGTAAATACGCGGGGGATGTGATCCCCGACGGATCGCGCCGCAGCTATAACCCTACGCTCAGCGGGCGGGTGACGCCGCAGATGTTTCCGGCGGTTGCAGCCTATCTTGGGATTGCGGCGCGGCACGGGCTTGATCCCAGCCAGATGGCGATTGCGTTCTGCATGGGGCGGCCCTTCCCGACGATTCCGATCATCGGGGCGACCAATCTGGCGCAGCTTGCCACGAGTATCGGCGCGGCGGATGTGGTGCTTTCCCCCGAGGTTCTTGCGGAGATCGATGCGGCCCACCGCGCCCATCCGCAGCCTTACTAGGGGCTTGCGTGTCGCGCTGGGATCGGGGCTTGATGGGGAGGTAGAGCAGCGGGGGCGGGATGATGCGGATTTGGACGATGCTGTGCTGCATGGTGCTGGTTGCGGGGTGCAGCCTGTCCAGACCCGAACGCGCCGAGGTGGCGGAAAATCCGGTCACGGGGGCCGAGATTGCGGTGACGACGCTGGATGCGCCGCTGCCCGCTACTGCCACCCCGCCCGAAGTTATCCCACCCGCCAAGCCCGAACCTGTTATGCCCGAACCGGCCAAGCCCGAACCCGAAATTCTGCCGGTTCCTGCCGATCCGCCGCCGCTGGTGATGACGCCCGAAGAGCAGGCCTGCTTTGAAAAGGGCGGGCTTTGGGGCGCGGTTGGATCGGGCGGCACGGCTTGCATGTATCCGACGCGGGACGCGGGAAAGCAATGTCGCAAGGAAAGCGATTGTGACGGCTATTGCCTTGCCAGATCAGGGACTTGTGCGCCATATACCCCGATGTTTGGCTGCAACGAGATCGTGCAGGATGATGGGGTGGTGGTAACGCTGTGTATCGACTGATTTTGGCAGCCCTGCTGCTGGCTGGCTGCGCGCAGCAAACCACGGTGACAGTGGGCCGCTATCGCCCTGAATCTGCCCCGATCTATTCCAGCGCCGTGCTGGATGCCTCGCGTCTTGCGGGGCGTTGGGTGCAGGTGGCGGGCTTTGGTCCTGAAGGCGGTTGCGCGCCGGGCGGGGCCGAGATTTCTCCGACCGCAACGGGGTTGCAGGTGGCCTATCGTCTGTGCCTGTCGGGGTCCGAATCCCGTGGTGCAGGCGTGATGCAACCCGACGGGCCGGGACGCTTTGTGGTGCCGGGGCAACCGGGGCCGTGGTGGGTGCTGTGGGCCGATGCGGATTACCGCACTCTGGTCATCGGCACGCCTTCGGGGCGGCTGGGATTCATCCTGAACCGCGACGGGGCTTTGCCGCCCGACCGGATGGTGGCCGCGCGCGAGATTCTCGACTGGAACGGCTATGATCTGGCGCGGATGCAGGTCTGGAACTAATCCAGACGGTTGCTAATCCAGACTGGCGCGCAGGTCGCGCAGATGGCCCATGACCTCACGCGCGCCCAAGGGGGCTTCGCGCACCAGCCAGTCAAAATGCTGCGAGATGGATTGCACGCGGGCCGGGTCACGAAAGCCGATGTAATGCCGCCCCAGATAGATCACCGCCAGATGCGGGCCAAACACGGTGACGGGGCTGGAATAGACCCGATGCGCGTCAAAGAGGTAAAGGCGGAGCGCGGGGTAAAGCTCGTCATAAAGCTGGATCAGGTGATCCAGTTGCGCGCGGCGCAACGGCAGGGGCAGGCCCGCCCAATAGCCCGTGCCACTGGCAAAGCTGGCGACTTCATGCAGGGGCAGGGCGATTTCATAATCTGACCGCGCGCCGCGCATCCAGTGCAACTGGTCCTGAAACGCGGCAATCGCCTGACCTGCGCTGCGCCCCAGATGGTCGCGGTATTCCCATGCCACCAGATCGGGCAGTTTCAGCATATCGGGCAGGCTGGCGGGAACGTGGCGGATCTTGTAGCCCGCCGCCTCTTGGTGCCAACGGAAAATCTCGGCATCGAACAGGGCGCGGGGCGCTTCGGTCAGGGTGACAGAGGCGGCCAGAAGTTCGGCCACCGGTTCGGGGCGGCCCGCCAGCCCCAGAAGCCAATCGCAAGAGACATGCAGTGCCGTGGCGCAATCGGCGGCGGCTTGGGCATTGGGCAGGCGGGTGCCGGGGGCCAGCAGCGCCGAGATGGTGGAGCGGTCCACCCCCACCGCCCGCGCAAGGGCCGCTTGGCTGATACCCTTTTCCGCCATTGCCTGCGCCAGCCTTGCGCGGAACAGGGTGGCGCGATCGCGTTTGTCGATCATATCCGGCATATGTTGTATATAATCACCAATGTTGATCTTATGCTGCGTATCCTTGGCATTTCATCACAGCTTGGCAAGGAGTAAACTTGGCACACCCCCTTGACCGGAGACAGAGATGCCAGCCCGCGCGATAGAATGGCCCACGCTTGCCCTGCTGGCGCTGACTTATGTGGTCTGGGCCACGGGAACGCTGCTGTGGGAGGTGTCGGCGCTGCTGTCGCTGGTGTTGACCTCGATTGCCATCGCGCAATATTCCTCGTTGCAGCACGAGGTTCTGCACGGCCATCCCTTTGCCAATCAACGGCTGAATGAGGCGCTGGTGTTTCCGGCGTTTTCGCTGGTGGTTCCCTATATCCGGTTCCGGGATACCCATCTGGCGCATCATTATGATCCGAACCTGACCGATCCCTATGACGATGCGGAATCGAACTATCTTGATCCGGCAGTGTGGGAGCGCACGCCGCGCGTAATGCAAAAGCTGCTGCGGATCAATAACACGCTGCTGGGGCGGATGCTGTTGGGTCCGGCGATTGGAACCTATTACTTCGTGAAATCCGATCTTGCGCTGATCCGTGCGGGGGATCGCGGGATTGCGAAGGCGTGGGTGCTGAACGGGGTCGGTGTGGCTATGGTGCTGGCGTGGCTGCTGTCCTTTGGCACCATGCCGGTGCTGGCCTATGTGCTGGCGGCCTATATCGGCTATAGCCTGCTGAAGATCCGCACCTTTCTGGAACACCGCGCCCATGTCGCCTTTCGCGCCCGCACGGTGATTATCGAGGATCGCGGCCCGCTGTCGCTGTTGTTCCTGAACAACAATCTGCATGTCGTGCATCACATGCATCCGGCGGTGCCGTGGTATCACCTGCCCCGGATGTATGCCGCCAAGCGCGCGCATTACCAGCGCCGCAACGAGGCCTATGTCTACCGCAACTACGCGGAAATCTTTGCGAAATATCTGTTCAGGGCAAAAGATCCGGTGCCGCATCCGGTCTGGCCGGTGCGGAAGTCCGAAGCGCCGGATATGGAGTGATCAGACCAGCCGCCGGAAGGTGGGGGTGTCGGTCGAATTGTCAAAGAACGGCACGCCGGGCTGATCCGCGCCGCGCAGGATCGCGGTGACTTCGGCCAGAACCACCTCGGTGATAAAGGGCAGATCCAGCGCGCGGGCCTCGGCCAGACCGATCCAGTGCAGATGCGAAAGCTCGTCCGTGGCACCGGCGAATGTCTCAAGATCGCCGGTGGCACCTTCGGCATCGGCCAGAAAGAACCGCGCGTCAAAGCGGCGGCTACGGCCGGGCGGGGTGATGGCGCGGAACACAAAGCGCAAGGGATGGGCGGCAGACAGGGCGATGCCGGTTTCCTCGACCAACTCGCGCAGGGCGGCGGCGGCAAGGGTATCGGGGGCGGGGGCATCTGCGGGGCAGTTCAGGTGCAGGCGCGCGCGGCACAGATCGGTCAGGCTGTCCGCACGGGCGGCCAGATGGTCCTGACTGTCAACGCCGCCGCCCGGAAACACGTATTTCGAGGGCATGAACACCGCGCCCGCGCCGCGCTGACCCATCAGGATCTGCCGGCCTTGCGGGCTGCTGCGCCACAGGATCACCGTGGCGGCAGGCCGGATCGCTGTGGGGTCACTCACCTGCAACGACCGGACCGCCAAAGCCATGCATGCGCTTGGCCCATTGGATCGCCACCAGCACGCCTTTCAGGCGCGGCAGCAAATACAGCGACAAGGCCACCGTCCCCACCGAGAACACCGCCGCCAAGGTCAAAGGCTCGGGCCGCCAATGGGTGAAGACAACCATGATCAGCGGGGCCATCAGATGCCCCACGATCAGGATGGTCAGGTAGGCGGGACCATCGTCGGCGCGCTGGTGGTGGAATTCCTCGGCGCAGACGGGGCAGCTTTCGCGCACCTTCAGATAGCCGCGCAGCAAAGGGCCGGAACCGCAGCAGGGGCAGCGCCTCCGCCAGCCTCGCCGCAGGGCAGGCCAGAACGGGCGCTCTTCTTCGGACAAATCGACAGGGCTGGTCTGGGGCATCGCGGTGTTTCCTTGGTGTCAGCCCGCTTTCATAAGGGGAAACGCAGCGAAAGTTGAGGGGGTTTCGTCCCCAGTGCGTCTTTGTCGCATTTTCTTTCGAAAGCAGCGACGGAACCGGAAAGCCGTGGCGTTTATCCAGGTATGAAAGCGACGGCAGGAACGTCCGTTGCTGCAACCGGAGACATCCAGATGACCCCGACTTTGAAACTGAACGTGTTGACCTTTGCCGCTGTGCTTGCGGCCAGCCTTGGCTCGGTTGCGGTGGCCGAGAATATGCCGATGGGCGGTGATATGCAGGGTGGCGGCATGCGCGAGGGTGGTCCGTTTCTGAACTTTGACCAGATCGACGCCGACAAGGATGGCAAGATCACGCTGGCCGAGATGGAGGCCTTCCGCGCCGCCCGCTTTGCTGCGGCCGATACCAATGGCGACGGCAACCTGTCGGCCGAGGAGCTGGTGGCCATGCATGCGGCCGAACGCGCGGCGCGGGAATTGCAGCGCAGCGCGGATATGATCGCAAAGTTCGACACGAACGCCGATGGTGTGTTGAGCGCGGAGGAACTGCCGCAACCCGGCAATGCGACAAACATGTTCGAGCGCATTGATACCGACAAGGACGGGGCCATTTCCAAGGCCGAGGCCGATGCGGCCAAAGCAGCGATGGCCGAGCATCGCGGCAAAGGTAAGGGCCATGGCAAACGTCACGGCTGGATGTGGGGTTGGGGCGACGAGGGCGATGATAACTAAGCCCTGATGCATCCCCTGTCCGGTGCCTTGCCGGACAGGGTTTGCGCCAGCAGCCCGACAGGGCTACACCTGCGACAGGATGACCATGCCCCGCGACACCCTTGCCGATCTGTCTGACGAGTCGCTTCTGGTGCTTTATGCCAACAGCGATCCCGATGCGGCACGTCTGTTGACGGGGCGGCTTTTGCCGCGTGTGCTGGGCTATGCGACGCGCCTTCTGGGCGATCGGGCCGAGGCTGAGGATGTGGCGCAAGATGCCATGATGCGGCTGTGGCGGATTGCACCCGACTGGCGGACGGGCGAGGCGGCGGTGGCGACATGGCTTTACCGCGTTGTGACCAACCTTTGCACCGACCGGCAGCGCGCGCGGATGCGCCGTCGCTCGGATGCGTTAGAGGATGTGCCGGAACCGGCGGATGATGCCGCCAGCGCCGAGGCGGGGCTGATCGAAGCCGACCGGATGGCGGCCCTTCAGACCGCGCTGGACAGTCTGCCCGACAGGCAGCGTCAGGCAGTGGTGCTGCGCCATATCGAGGGCATGACCAACCCCGAGATTGCTGCGATCCTTGAGATCGGGGTCGAGGCGGTGGAAAGTCTGACGGCGCGGGGAAAACGCGCGCTTTCGCTGGCTCTTGCGGGGCAAAGACAAGCGCTTGGCTATGAGGAGAACGTGTAATGACCGGATTTAGCGATGATCTGGACGACCTGTTCGCGCAGGCCAAGACCGGAACGATGGAGCCGTCCGGCGATCTGATGGCGCGGGTTCTGGCCGATGCGGCGCGCGTTCAGCCACAGCCCCAGACGGCCCGCCGCTTTGAACCAACCCGCAATCTTGGGGTCTGGGCCGGATTGGCGGCGCTGTTTGGCGGGGGCGGGGCGCTTGCAGGGCTTGGTTCGGCGGCGGTGGCGGGGTTGTTGATCGGCTTTGTGCAGCCGACCTCGCTGACAGCCCTTGCCGATGCGTGGTCGGGCGAAACCCAATTGGACAGTGTTGATCTGATGCCGGGCATTGATGCCCTTCTGACAGAGGAATGATCGGATGAGCGATCTTCAAACCCCCGATAGCAAAGCCCGCAGCGACAAGACCTCCAAACGGTTGCGTTGGGCGCTTGCCGCATCGCTTGCGGTTAACCTTGCGGTGGCGGGCATGGTGATCGGGGCGCGGTTCCATAACGATGGCCCGCGCGGCGGCTTTGCGCGCGAGTTGAACTTCGGTGCCTTTACCGAAGCCCTGTCGCACGAGGACCGCGACAAGTTGCGCGCCGCCGTGATGGCCAAGGCCCCCGACATGCGCGCGGCGCGCCGACAGATGCGCGAAGACATGGCGGCGGTGCTGGCAGCCCTGCGCGCCACGCCCTTCGACGCAAATGCACTGGAAGCCGCGCTTTCGGTGCAAAACCGGCGTATGGCCAGCCAGTTGGAACTGGGCCAAGGCCTGCTGCGCGAATTTCTGCTGTCAATGAGCGCAGAGGCCCGCAGCGCCTTTGCCGACCGTCTGGAAGACCGGTTGCGGCGGGGCGGTGACAAGCCTTAGGCCGCACGACCCGCAATCGTGACCTGATTGCGCCCGCCGGTCTTGGATACCAGCAGCGCGCGGTCGGCGCGGTTCACGATGTCCGACACGGCATCCACCGGCAACGGCGCAGCGCCTTCGGTGCTGATGGCAAGGCCGATCGACACGGTGACCTGCAGGCTGCCACCGTCCCGCAGCATCACGGGTTTCTCCTCGACGACATGGCACAGCCGTTCGGCGACGGTGCGGGCCTCGGCCAAGGTGGTTTCGGGCAGGGCGATCAGAAATTCCTCGCCGCCGATCCGCGCCAGCACATCGCCACCGCGCAGGTTATGGGCAAGACGGTTCGCCACCTCGACCAGCACATCATCACCAGCGGCATGGCCCCAACGGTCATTGACGGATTTGAAGCGGTCCAGATCGACCACCATCACCGCAAATGCCGCCGATGCCTTGCGCGCACGCTCGCAGATTGCCGAGAGTTGCGCGATGCCATAGCGGCGGTTGTGCAATCCTGTCAGCGGATCAATAACGGCGAGCCGCAGCCCGTCCTGCACCGAGGCCCGCATCCGGTCGCCTTCGCGTTTGCGCGTCAGAAGGCGGGTGATCCGCAGCGCCAGTTCCTGCGCGGGAACCGCAGGGCTGACCATATCATGCGCGCCCAGATCATAGGCCATTGCCGCGACCATCCCTGCCGGTTCTTGCGGGGTGTAAAGGCAGAACGCGGCGTTACGTGTGTTCAGGCGGCTGCGAAGCTCTGACATCAGATGCAGACCGCTGCCCGCCCCCGCAAGCTCTGCCTCGATCACAAAGACATCCGGTCCGCCGCCGTCCTTCAGGCCTTCGGAAAGGGCGTCATCGGCAGTCATCGTCACCACATGGTCGCGGCAATGCCCCGACAGATCGCGGCGCATCATCATGGCCGTTTCGGGCCGCGCGGTGATCAGGGCGATCAGGCCGGGCATCTCAAACGCCGTGGCCGGTTCGGCAAGGCCGATCAGCGCCAGCCCCTCTTGTCCGCCCAACGCATCCCGTGACCGCATAAAGCTGCGGATACGTGCCAGAAGGGTTTGGTCGTCGACGGGTTTGCTCAGGAATTCATCCGCTCCGGCGCGAAATGCGGCAGCCCGCGCCGCCACATCCCGACTGGCGGAAAAGATCACCACCGGAATCGCGCGGGTGACCGGATCGGCCCGCAAGGCGGTTAAAACCTCGACGCCGGACATATCGGGCAGCGCAAGATCGAGCAGGATCAGATCGGGGTGTTCGGTCATGGCGGCCCGCAGGCATTCCGCGCCATCGGCCGCCATCACAGGCCGATAGCCAGCTGCGTTCAGCTTCACCTTCATGACGATGCGGTTTGCCGCCACATCATCCACTATGAGGATCTTGCCAACCATCCCGAAACGACCTGCTTTACCTGCCCATCCGATAGCGTCAATCTGGCGCTCAATAGGTTAAGGAATCCTTTCCAAAACCGTAACGAAGCACATTCAATTCGAAGGTTTTCTGCGGAAAACTTGGGGAAAGCCGATGAATCAGCAAGAGTCCGCCGAAACACTGGCCATTCAGGCGTTAACCTGGCTGGTCGGTCAGCCCGAGGATCTGGGGGCGTTTCTGGCGGCGTCGGGGGCCAGCGGGGCAGAATTGGGCCAGCTTGCGGCTGAGCCTGCCTTTCTGGGGGCGGTGCTGGATTTCCTGCTTGAAGCAGATAGCCGCGTGATCGCCTTTTGTGACAGCGCTGCTTTGCCTTATACCGCGCCCATGCAGGCCAGCGCCGCCCTTCCGGGCGGGCGCGAGTGGCACTGGACTTGAACGAAACTGCCTGAGGGACTCCCCATGCTTGATGCGCTGATTTTTGACAAAGACGGCACGCTATTTGATTTTCGCGCCAGTTGGGGGGCGTGGACGCGCAGCCTGCTTGCGGTGCTGACAACGGACGAGGCCAGCGCGCGCGCGCTGGGGCGGGTGTTGGGGTTTGATACTGTGACAGGCGATTTTTCGCCCGACAGCCCTGTGATTGCCCAGACTGTCCCCGAGATTTCCGCCGTGATCCTGCCGCATGTGCAGGGACACAGCCTGCAAAGCCTGACCGACTTCATGACGACGCTTTCTGCCGAGGCGCCGATGGTGCCTGCGGTCGATCTGCGGGCGGTGCTGGGCGGGCTGAAGGCGCGGGGAATGACGCTGGGTCTTGCCACCAATGACAGCGAGGTGCCTGCGCGGGCGCATCTGGCAGGGGCGGGGGTGCTGGAGTTGTTCGATTTCGTGGCGGGCTGCGATTCAGGTTGGGGGGGCAAGCCTGCGCCGGGGCAGCTTTTGGCCTTTGTCGCAGCACATGGGCTGGACCCTGCGCGCACCGCGATGGTGGGCGACAGCAAGCATGATCTGGACGCAGGCCGCGCCGCTGGCATGAAGGCGGTGGCGGTGCTGACGGGGATTGCAACCCGCGCCGATCTGGCTCCGCATGCCGATGTGGTGCTGGCCGATATCACCGGACTTGCGGGGTGGATTGACGGTTTGAACCACGGCTGAGAGGGGGTGCCGCCAAAAACGACGCTTTTGCGTCGGTAATGGAGTGCGCGTTGCCCCCTGCTTTCGTCCATCTTGCCGGTAACAGCGGTCATACCCGCCATTTGCCTATGGAGATCACGATGAGCGATGACGCAAGCCCCAAACGCAGCCGCGCCGGTGGCCGTGCAGGCAACAAGGTGCGCGCTGGCACTGCCGTCATCGACCAGATGCCGTGGCGCATTCCGGTTAACCCTGATCGCCCGACGGAACCGCTGGACGCTGACGGGGTGCAGGCGATCCATCGCGGCACCATGCGGATTCTGAAAGACATCGGGATCGAGTTTCTGAACCCCGAGGCTGTTGGCATCCTGAAAAAAGCCGGTTGCAAGGTGGATGGCACCAATATCCGCATGGACGAAGATTTCGTGATGGAGATGATCGGCCATGCCCCGGACTCCTTCACGATGACTCCGCGCAACCCGGATCGCGAGTTGATCATGGGCGGCAAGCATATGCTGTTCGTGAACGTCTCAAGCCCGCCGAACTCGTGGGATCTGGAACGCGGCAAACGCTCGGGCGATTTCGAGACGTTCAAGGACTTCATGAAGCTGACGCAGTATTTCAACTGCATCCATATCGCGGGCGGCTATCCGGTTGAACCGATCGATATTCACCCCTCGGTGCGCCATCTGGATTGCCTTTATGAAAAGCTGACGCTGACGGACAAGGTGGTTCACGCCTATTCGCTGGGCGCTGAACGGGTCGAGGACGTGATGGAGATGACCCGCATCGCCGCCGGTCTGACCGAAGAGGAATTCCAAGCCAAACCAAGGATGTATACCAACATCAACTCGGTTTCGCCGCTAAAGCACGACTTCCCGATGCTGGACGGTGCGATGCGTCTGGCGCGGCGCGGGCAGCCTGTGGTGATCACGCCCTTTACGCTGGCGGGGGCGATGGCCCCGGTGACGATGGCAGGGGCGGTGACGTTGTCTTTGGCCGAGGGTCTGGCTGCGGCGGCGCTGTTGCAATACATCAACCCCGGTTGCCCGATTGCGCTGGGAACCTTTACCTCGAACGTCGATATGAAGTCGGGCGCGCCTGCCTTTGGCACGCCGGAATACATGCGCGCGACGCAGATGACCGGCCAGTTGGTGCGCCATTACGGGCTGCCGCTGCGCTCGTCTGGCGTCTGCGCGGCCAACGTGCCGGACGGGCAGGCGATGTGGGAAACCTCGAACAGCCTGTGGGCGGCAGTGCAATCGCGCACGAATATGGTTTACCACGCGGCGGGCTGGCTGGAGGGCGGGCTGATCGCGTCTCCTGAAAAGTTCATCATGGACTGCGAAGTGCTGCAGATGATCCAGCGCTATTTCGAGCAGGCCACCTTTGCCACGACCGAGGCCGATATCGCCATCGATGCGATCCGCGAAGTTGGCCCCGGCGGACATTACTTTGGCTGCCAGCACACGCAAGACCGCTATCAGACCGCCTTCTATGCGCCCTTCGTGTCGGATTGGCGCAACTACGAGGCGTGGCAGCAGGACGGCTCGGTCTGGACGGTGGAACGCGCGCACCGGATCTACAAACAGATTCTGGCCGAGTTCGAGGCCCCTGCAATGAACGGCGACCATCAGGAAGAGCTGCGCCGCTTTGTTGCCCGCCGCAAACAAGAGGGTGGTGCGCCGACCGACTTCTGATCCGTTCTGTCTGGCCCCTTTGCCCAAGGCCGGATAGGCTGCGGAAAACAGCAACGGGGGCAGGCAGATGGCAAAGATCATGCAGCAACGGGTGGCGATGGCGCTGATCGGGGCGCTGGCGGCAGCAAGCCTGTATTTTCTGGGCAAGATCATTGACCAGAATCTGTTGGCCGAACGCAGCGCGCTGGCACTGGTGGCCTTTACCGCGACATTCTTTACTGCCCTTCTCAGCACGGCTGGCCCGCTTAGTCTTGCGCGGGCGGCGCTGGGCGCTGTCGGTCTGGGCGTCGCGGTATCGGCTTTGGTCAGCCTTGCCGGTTTGCGCTATGTCACGCTGGGCGACATGACGAACCAGCCTGCAACCGGTGTGATGATTGTCGTGCTGGCCCTGTTGCCGATGCCCTTCCTGATCGCCTCGGCAGGGCAGGGCTGGCGGCATTATCCGACGCTGTTCACCCAAGCTTGGAGCATCTTTGTCCGCACTTCGCTGGCTTGGGTCTTTGTGGGGCTGGTCTGGGGGGTGATCCTGCTTTCGACCACGCTGTTTGGCTTGGTGGGGCTGACGCTGATCGACGATCTGCTGAATATCCCGATCATGCCTTGGCTGATCACCGGCCTGACGCTGGGTCTTGCGCTGGCGGTGGTGACCGAGCTTTCGGATTATGTCTCGCCTTTTCTGATCCTGCGGTTGTTGCGGCTGATGCTGCCGCCGGTGTTGCTGGTGTTGGCGGTGTTCCTGCTGACGCTGCCGCTGCGCGGGCTGTCGGGGTTGTTTGGCGGGCTTTCGGCAGCGGCGACCTTGCTGGCGATGGTGGCGGCAGGGGCAACCTTGGTGACATCTGCGGTCGATCAGGGTGATGCCGAGGCCACACAACCCGCTCTGATGCGGCGGGCGAC
The DNA here is from genome assembly GCA_001828855.1 of Rhodobacterales bacterium RIFCSPHIGHO2_02_FULL_62_130. GTDB lineage: Bacteria > Pseudomonadota > Alphaproteobacteria > Rhodobacterales > Rhodobacteraceae > Cypionkella. Next base: position 81,358 of record MHZT01000013.1, read on the forward strand.
CCAAGCGCTGTCGCTGATTTTGCCGCTTCCTGCGGGGCTTGCGGCTTGGGCAATCTGGCTGCGGGTTGATCAGTATGGCTGGACTCCCTCAAGGATTTTTGCCGCTTTGGTCGCCTTGATTGCGCTGGGTTACGGGCTGTCCTATGCGCTGGCCGTGCTGCGCGGGGCGGGCTGGATGGGGCGGATTCGCCGCGCCAATGTGGGGATGGCGCTTGGCCTGATCGGGCTGGCCGCGCTGTGGCTGACCCCGGCGCTGAACGCCGACCGCATCTCGGCGCAAAGCCAATATGCGCGCTTTATCAGCAGCGGCGATGCGGCGGTTCTGGATCTGTGGCAGTTGCGGCAATGGGGTAAGGCCGGGGCGGAAGTCATTGCGACGCTTGAGAAAACCGCAACCGTGCCGGGCCAAGAGGCGCTGGCGGCCAAACTGGCCGAGTCTGATGTGGCAGCCGATCAGCCCAGCCCCGATGCAGCCGCGCTGCGGGCCACGCTGACCGCCGGAATGCCGGTGCAACCGGCCAGCGCCACCGCGACGCGCGATGCGATACTGGGCTTGGCCGATCCGTCTGATCTGGCCTATTGGGCCGACCGCTGCGCTGATCCGTTGCCGCAAGGTGGCCCCGGTTGTGTGCTGGTGGTTGCCGATTTCCTGATCGGCCTTGCGGGGGAGGAGGCGTTGCTGATCCTGCGGCAATCGGATGGCTATATCAGCTATGACGGGCTGGTGCTGGATGCCGGTCTTTTGCAGCGCCGTTCCGTGATCGCGCCTTTCGGGGCTTTGCCGGATTATGCTTCGGGGGCTGCGATGATCCGCACGTTGCAAAAAGCGCCGCCCAGCCTTGAACCTGCGCCCTACAACCAAATCCGAAGCGGTGTTGTCAATTTGATGCTGCAACCCTGACCGCTTTGCCATTTGTTAACGCTTGGCCACTAGCCTTGGCAGGAGTCGGGGCTTTGGTGTGTCATGCATGGTTTGATCAATCGGTCTATTCAGTGCTTTCTGCGCGACACCTACGGGGCCGCGATCTGGGACCATGTCGCGCGTGAGGCGCGGCTTGGTTTCGACAGTTTCGAACCTATGCTGAACTATGATCCGGTATTGACCGAAGCCGTTGTGCAGGCGGCCTCGGTGATCTTGGGGCGACCGCGCGAAACGCTGCTGGAAGATCTGGGAACCTATCTTGTCTCGCATCAAAACCTTGAACCGCTGCGCCGTCTGCTGCGGTTTGGCGGGGTAGGCTTTGTGGATTTCCTGCACTCGCTTGAAGATTTGCCAGAGCGCGGGCGGCTGGCCTTGCCCGATCTTGATCTGCCGAACCTTGGCATGACAGAGCAGGGCGATGGGAATTTCGTGATTTCGGTCAGCGGGTTATTTCCCGGCATCGGGCATGTGATCGTGGGGCTGCTACGGGCGATGGCCGATGATTATGGCGCGTTGGCCTTGCTTGATCATCGCGGGCAATCCGAAGAGGCAGAGCAGGTGGCGGTGCAATTGCTGGATCAACGCTTTGCGGCGGGCAGGCGGTTTGATCTGGCACAGGCTGCGGTCTAGGTCATGGCACAGGCAGAGACCTTCACTTTTGGTATAGCGGCACTGTCGCGGCTGATGCCGCTTTTCCTTTGTCTGGATGCCGCAGGGCGCATCACCGCCCTTGGCCCCACATTGGCCAAGCTTTTGCCGCACAACACCCTGATCGGGCAAAAGAGTGGTGACCTGTTCGATCTGAAACGGCCAAGCCGCCGGGCTGATCTGGCGGCCATACAGGCCGTGGCGAGCGCAAGGCTGCATCTGGCTTTCAGGTCCGATCCCGCCATCACGTTTCGCGGACTCGCCATGCCGTTGCAAGGCGGCGGGCTGATGATCAACCTGTCTTTTGGCATTGGCGTGACCGAGGCGGTGCGCCGCCACGGGTTGACGGAGGCCGATTTTGCGCCCACGGATCTGACCGTCGAAATGCTTTATCTGGCCGAGGCAAAGTCGGCGGTTGTGGGAGAATTGCGGGACCTGAACTTGCGCTTGCAGGGGGCCAAGATTGCGGCCGAGGAACAGGCGCTGACCGATACGCTGACAGGGCTGCGGAACCGCCGCGCGCTGGATCTGGCACTGGGAGAATTGACCCGGCACGGGCATACGTTCGGGCTGATGCATATCGATCTCGATTTCTTCAAACAGGTGAATGATACGCTGGGCCATGCCGCGGGGGATCATGTTCTACGGGTCGTGGCGCGGATACTGACGGCACAAACGCGCAGTTCGGATACGGTGGCGCGGGTGGGGGGGGATGAGTTTGTGGTCATCCTGCCCGAAATGTCAGACACAGCCCGACTTGGCCAAGTGGCGCGCCGGATTATCGAGAATCTTACGCAACCGATTTATTTTGAAGGACAATCGTGTCGGATCTCTGCCTCGATCGGGGCGACGGTTTCAACCTTCTATCCCAGTCCGCAGGCTGATCGCATGCTCAGCGACGCAGACGATGCGCTTTATGCCTCAAAGCGCGCGGGCAGGGGGCGGGCGCAGTTCTTCACGCCCCCGCCCGACAGTCTGCTATCAGCATGACCGGCGCAGCGCTGATGGCCGCATTACCCCATTTCGCCAAACAGGCCTTTGTAAATTGTGCGCGGCTGGATCAGTTCGGGTTCAACCTCGATCACTCTGGCATCGTTTATGCCCCGATCAATCAATGCATAAGCCTGTTCAATCATATGGTTAGAGTTCTGTCGCACCATATGCACCGGAAATTGCAGATAGGCGGCAAAGGGATCATAGTCATAGCAGCCGATCACCGATTGCGCGAAAGCCTCGGGTGGCAGGTTGACGAAATGGCCCAGAACGCCCTCGAATGCAGTCAAAGAGTTCACGAACAATCCCGCAGGCAGGCCGCCCAAACGGTCCATCAGCGCCGCGATCTCGCGCATTGCGCTGCGGGGGGCGTAGCCGCAGGTGATAATCTGCTCGGGCGAAGGCGGGGTGCCGTGGCGGGTCAACGCGGCGCGAAATGCCTCGATCCGACGCGACGTCGCATGAGAGGAGCGGTTTCCCCCCAGAAAGTAAATCTTGTTGCGCGCCTCTTGCGGCAAGTCAGGTTTTTCAGCCAGAAGTTTTTCGGCAAGATCCGTCGCGCCACGGTGATTGTCCGAAATCACCGATGGCCCACCGTTGCCTGGAAGGTCAACAAAGATATGCCGCAGCCCTGCGGCATTACAAAAGGCGCTGATCGAATCGGGGTCGGTCGCGCCTGCGACGAACAGATATTCCACCGCATAAGAGGCCAAGGTTTCGACGATCCGCATCTCTTCCGCCGGATCGCGCAGCGACGAGGCGATGACAGGGACCAGCCCACGGTCGCGGGCCTGGGCCTCAAAGCTTTGCGACATCGACGAAAAGAAGCGGTTGTCATGCACCGGAATGATCAGCCCAACCAGACCCGAGCGTGCCTGCCGCAACCCGCGCGCCTGCATATTGGTGGCATAGCCTTGCTCGGCGGCGATTTTACGGATGGTTTCGACCGTGGACTCGCTGATCCGCCGCGCTTTCCACGCCCCGCTCAGCGCCGCACTGACCGTCGAGGGCGATGCGCCCGACAGGCGCGCGATATCGTAAATGGTGGCTTTGCGGGGCTGGGTCATGGGCTGTGCATTCAGTCGGTCATCAGGGCTTCCAAGATTCTTCTTGACGAGTCTAGGGGTTTCTTGGTTCCTTAAGCAATATCGATTGTGCAAGTGTAGCGCAGTCAATTGCGTTCGGACTCATCAAAAAATGTAGACCTCTATGCAAGGTCTACAGGCCGAAGCGGTTGCACAATCGATAGTGCAAGAGATGCGCCCTATCGGCGCAGTCATGGGAGGAATGACATGAAAAGAACTTTGACCGCCCTTTTGGGGGGTGTTGCCCTTGTGGCCGGCCTTGCCTTGGCGGCAGCGGCGCAGGACAAACCGACGATGGGTATCGTGGTGAAAATCGGCGGTATTCCGTGGTTCAACGCGATGGAGACCGGCATCAAGGAAAAGGGCGAGGCGCTTGGCGTCGATGCCACTATGATCGGCCCGACCTCGGCTGACCCCGCGCTGCAAGTCCGCGCGATCGAGGATCTGATCGCCGCCGGTGTCGATGTGATCGGTGTGGTGCCAAACGATGAGGCGGCGCTGGAGCCTGTGCTGGAAAAGGCGCGCGCGGCGGGGATCAAGGTGGTGGCGCATGAAGGGCCGGGCCTGAACAACGTCGATTGGGATTTCGAACTGGCCTCGGCCAAGGGCTTTGGCGAAACCCATGCCGAATTGCTGGCGCAAAAGATGGGCGGCAAGGGCGAATACGCCATGTTTGTGGGCAGCCTCACCGTGCCGCTGCACAACGCCTGGGCCGATGCCGCGATTGCCTATCTGGGCGAGAAATACCCCGACATGAAGCTGATCGGTGAACGCTATGGCGTGGCGGAATCGGTGGATGACAGCCGCAAGACCGCGCTTGACCTGATGGCCGCGAACCCGAACCTGACGGGCTTCCTTGCCTTTGGCAGCCAAGGCCCGATTGGCGCGGGCCGTGCCATTGAAGAGCAGCGCAAGATTGGCGCCGTGCATGTGCTTGGTCCGTTCTCGCCGGGGCAGGGGCGTGATCTGGTGAAATCCGGGGCCATTTCCGGCGGCTTCATGTGGAACCCGGCCGAAGCGGGCCGCGTGTTTGTCACCATGGGCAAGCTGCTGCTGGACGGCACCGAAATCGCGGATGGCACCGAGATCGAGGGGCTGGGCGTGGTGCATCCTGATGCTGCAGGCAAGGACATCATCACCGACAATCTGATCGCTATCAACGCCGATACGGTTGACGGTTTGGCCGATCTGGGTCTGTGACCCAAGACTGACCGCAAAGGGCCGCCCTGCGGCGGCCCTTTCACCCCAAGCCTCAGGAAACCAAAAATGAGCCTTTATCAAACCGCCCTGTCTGAACTGGGCACCGTTTTCGCACGTCTTGACGATGCTCAGGTTGATCTGGTCGTCGAAGAAATTGCCAAGGCCCGTCGCGTGGTGGTGTTCGGCGGTGGACGCGAGCGGCTGCAGATCATGGGTTTTGCGATGCGGATGTTCCATATGGGCCTGAATGCCGCCGTTGAGGGCGACATGACGACGCCTGCCGTGGGCAAGGGCGATCTGTTTCTGGTCACTTGCGGACCGGGCTATATCTCGACCGCGCAGGCGCTGATGGGCGTTGCGCGGGAGGCAGGAGCCAAGGTTTTGATGATTACCGCGCAACCGGATGGTCGCTGCGCCGCGCTTGCCGATCAGATTTTGCTGCTGCCCGCGCAGACCATGGCGGATGATCAGGGCGAAAAGAAATCCTCGGTGCTGCCGATGGGCAGCCTGTTCGAAGGGGCGCTTTTCGTGCTGTTCGAGGTGATGGTGCTGAAACTCAAGACGCGGCTGAACATCTCGGCGGATGCGATGCGCGCCAATCACACCAATCTGGAATGATCGGGACCGCGGCGATGCCCGAAGCAGAGGCTATAACTTTTCGCAATGTCTCCAAGGTGTTCGGAGGTGTGCATGCCTTGGATGCTGTAGATTTCAGCGTGGGCGCGGGTGAGGTGCATTGCCTTGCGGGCGAAAACGGCTGCGGCAAGTCAACGCTGATCAAGATCATTACTGGCGTCTATCAGCCCGAAGCGGGGGCGCAGATGCAGCTTTTCGGGCAGGCCCTGCCGCAGATCACGCCAACTTTGGCGCGCAAGGCGGGGATCGCGGTGATCTGGCAGGATTTAGCGCTGTTTGCCGAAATGACGGTGGCCGAGAATATCGCCTTTGAGACCATGCTGGGCAACCGTCCTCGACGGGTGAATTATGCGGCGATGCGGGCCAAGGCGCAGGCGGCGCTGGATCGGCTGGATGTGACGCTGGATCTGGATGCTCGGCTTGGCACCCTGCCCATCGCGCAACGGCAGGTGGTGGCGATTGCGCGCGCCTTGGTCAGTGATGCGCGGCTGATTTTCATGGATGAGCCGACCGCCTCGCTGACCCAATCCGAAACCGATGCGCTGCTGGCTGTGGTTCGCACCTTGTCGATGCGGGGGGTGGCGGTGGTTTTCGTCAGTCACAGGCTGGCCGAGGTTCTTGAGATTTCCGCCCGCGTCACCGTTTTGCGTGATGGCAAACTGGTGGGGGTCTATCCGACGGCGGGAATGACCCAATCGCGCTTGACCGAGTTGATGACGGGCAAGACCTTTGATCAGGTCGTGGCCGCGCGGGACACTTTGGCCAATCCGGTGGTGCTGCAGGTGGAAAACCTGTCCCGGCGCGGTGAATTTGCCGATGTTTCCTTTAGCTTGCGCGCTGGCGAGGTTCTGGGTCTGACCGGATTGATCGGCGCGGGCCGGACCGAGTTGGGCCATGCCCTGTTCGGCATGACGCGGCCCGATGCCGGAGTGCTGCACCTGAATGGCCGGCCTGTCAGCCTGCGTTCGAACCGCGAGGCGGTGGCGCAGGGTATCGCCTATGTGTCCGAAGACCGGCTGGCCTTGGGGCTGATCCAGCCGCAATCAATTGCCGACAATACGGTGCTTTCGGTGTTGCGAAAGGTCACGGGCCGGACGGGGTTGTTGGCCGCCGACCGGCAGCGCGATCTGGTGGCCCATTGGATCGCGGAACTGGCGGTGAAAATCGGCCAGCCCGAGGATGCGGTGTCCACCCTGTCGGGGGGCAACCAGCAGCGGGTGGTGCTGGCCAAATGGCTGGCAACCGAACCCAAGGTGCTTATTTTGGACAGCCCGACCGTGGGCGTCGATGTCGGCGCGCGGGCGGGGATTTTCCGCATCGTGCGCGCCTTGGCTGATAAGGGTTTGGCGATCTTGCTGATTTCCGACGAAGTGACCGAGGCACATATGAACGCGGATCGCATCCTGCACATGGCGGGGGGGCGGATCGTCGGCGAATATGACCCGCGCCAGACCTCGATCGCCGCATTGGAGGCCGCTGTTTATGCGTAATTTCCTGCGTGCCTACCCGACAGAGGCCAAGCTTCTGGCTGTGCTGATCCTGATCTGCGCAGTGCTGGCGCTGACATCGGACAGCTTTGCCACCTTGGGCAATCTGACATCGCTTTTGAACAACAACGCGGTGAATGTGATCTGGGCGGTGGGGCTGCTGGTGGTGCTGATCGCGGGGGGGATCGATATCTCCTTCGCGGTGGCGGCTTCGGTGGTGCAATACCTGTGCGTCTATGCCTTTGCGGCCATCGGCGGCGGTAACTGGGGCATCGGCCTGCTGTTCGCGGCCAGCATTGGGGCGGGGCTGGGGCTGATCAATGCCTTTCTGATCCACCAGTTCCGCATCATCTCCATCGTGGTGACGATCTCGACCTTCAACGCCTTTTTCGGGCTGCTGATGTTCTTCTCGTCTGGTCGGTTTCTTTACAACCTACCGTCTTGGTGGTCGCAGCGGGTGATCCTGTGGGAGCATCAGTCGCCCGATGGCACTTGGTCCGAGATTACTTTGCCGGTGGCGGTGATGGCGGTGGCGATGGCATCGACCTGGGCGCTGATCCGTCACACTACCACGGGGCGGCAGCTTTATGCCTTTGGCGACAATGCCGAGGGCGCGCGGCGGGCGGGGATCAGCATCGGGCTGATGCAGGCCATCGCCTTTGGCTGGTGCGGGGCGATGGCGGGGATTGGCGGGCTGATGCAGGCGCATATCACCAAAGAGGTGGTGCCGAATGCGCTGGTGGGCCGCGAGTTGGACGTGCTGGCGGCGGTGGTTTTGGGCGGTGCGCGGCTGGGCGGCGGGCGCGGATCGGTCTTGGGTTGCTTTCTGGGCGTGGCTTTGGTGGCGGTCACGCAAAACGGGCTGAACCTGCTGGGCGTGTCGCCCTATGCCTTCAAGATGGTGGTGGGGGTGATCATCCTTCTGGCGATTTCCACCTCGAATATCGATCTGGCGCAGATTCTTGCGCCCAAGCGGAAGGGACGGGAATGACCGTGCTTTACACCCGTCTTGCCCGTGCCTTCGGGGCCGAAGTGCCGGGGCTTCTGGGCTTTCTGGCGCTGGTTCTGGTGGTTTTTGGCATCATGGCGCCGAACTTTCTGACGGCGGCCAACTTTGGCTCGATCGCGTTCCAACTGCCCGAGCTTGGTATTCTGACGCTGGCCATGCTGATCCCGATCATCTCGGGCGGGTTCAATCTGGCGATTATCTACACCGCCAATATGGCAGGGCTGACACTGGCCTTTGTGCTGAACCTTTATGGCGGGCCAGAGGCGGGGGTGCTGCCGTTTGTGTTTGGCTCGGTCCTTGCCATTGGCGTGGGGGCGGCGTCGGGGGCGGTGATGGGGCTGGTGATCGCCTATATCGGCGCGCATCCGATCCTTGTGTCCTTGGCGATGATGATCTTCCTGCGGGGATTGGGTGAATTTCTGACCAAGGGCGGCGATATTTCCGGCTTTCCGCCCTATCTGGCGGTGCTGGGGCATGGCTCGGTTCTGGGGGTGCCGGTGCCGCTGATTCTGTTCGGGGTTTGTGCCGTGGTCTGGCATGTCCTGCTGACCCGCACGCGCCACGGTTTTGCCGCGCGCATGATCGGATCGAACATCCGCGCCACCACCTATGCCGGCATCCATACCAAGCGCACGCTGACGCTGATTTACACGCTGTCGGGAGTGATGTGTGCGGTGGCGGGCATCCTGATGCTGGCGCGGTTCAACTCGGTGCGGGTGGGCCACGGCGAGGCGCTGCTGCTGGTCACGGTTCTGGCCTGTTTCCTGGGCGGGGTCGATCCGTTCGGCGGATTTGGGCGTGTGGTGCCGGTGGTGATCGCGCTGGTCGTGTTGCAAGTGCTGTCCTCGGGGCTGAACCTTTTGGGGGCCAACCAACATCTTTCCACCGCCGTTTGGGGTCTGTTCCTGATCGCGGTGATGGTCCTGCGCTGGGGTGCGGGACGCTACAGACAACGAAAACCAGGGAAGGGCTAGGCGATGGAAGGTTTTGGCGTTCATACCAGCATGTGGACGATGCATTGGGACAGGGCCGGGGCCGAGCGGACGATCCCCGCCGCCGCCGCCTACAAGATGGATTTCATCGAGATCGCGCTGTTGAACGCGGCGATGATCGATCCCCCCCACACCCGCGCGCTGTTGGAAAAGCACAATATGCGGGCGGTGGCCTCGCTGGGTCTGCCGCAGCGCAACTGGGCGAGCGTGAACCCCGACGGGGCCGCCGCCCATCTGATCGAAGCGATGGATGTCGCCGCCGCGATGGGGGCCGAGGCACTTTCAGGCGTGACCTATGGCGGCATTGGAGAGCGCACGGGCCTGCCGCCGACGATGGCGGAATATGACAATATCGCGCGGGCTTTGGGGCAGGCTGCGAAACACGCCAAGAAACTGGGCATTGCCTTTGGGATCGAGCCGGTGAACCGCTATGAAAACCATCTGATCAACACCGGATGGCAGGCGAAATGGATGATCGAAAAGGTCGGGGCGGATAACATCTTCATCCACCTTGACACCTATCACATGAATATCGAGGAAAAGGGTGCGGGCAACGGCATTCTGGATGCGCGTGAACACCTGCGCTACATCCATCTGTCGGAGTCTGATCGCGGCACCCCCGGCGAAGGCACCTGCGACTGGGACGAGGTTTACGCCACTCTTGCTGCCATCGGATTCAAGGGCGGTCTGGCGATGGAGTCGTTCATCAACATGCCGCCCGAAGTGGGCTATGGCCTTGCCGTCTGGCGCCCCGTCGCCAATTCCTTTGAAGAGGTGATGGACAAGGGCCTGCCCTTCCTGCGGAACAAGGCGCGGCAGTACCGGCTGATATAGGGCCAAGGGTGGCTAGAACGCTTGCGCGAAACGCTCGGGCAGTTCCAGCCGCATCTTGGGGCGGCTGGGAAAGCCAAGGGTCTTGTGCCGCAGCCATTGGCTGTCGATCACCGTGGCGCGCAGGGTTTCGCGGTAGTCGTCAATCACCTGATCCAGCGGTGCTGTGGCAAAGCTGGCGGCCTTTTCGACATAAGCATCAAACTTACGCAGCCGCTCGGCCCACCATTGTGTTGTGTGGTCGTGGCCACGGCGTATGTCGGGATTTTCGGCCAGGGTTGTGCTGCGCGACAGGGCGATGTCTTGGCAGATCCGGCGCGAGGCATAGTGCAGATGCGCCACAAACAGCCCATCCGGCAGGCAGGGCGGATGCGGGGTTGAATGGAAGCCCACTGACCAGCCCGGCCTGTCAAACACCGCCAAGGGTTTGCTGAACAGCTCATTGGCGCGGGCATGGCGGCGTTGGCCAAGGATCGGGCGGGTCAGATCAAGCGGGGCAGACCCCTGTTCCTCGACAATATTCAGGCAAAACGCCTTCAGGGCAGCCCCCTGATGACGGTTTTGCGCCATATATTCGGGCAAGGACAGCCCAAGTGCCGGATCGACAAAGACAATCTCATCGACATCTCCCGCCACCAAACCATCATATTGCGTCAGCAGAAAATCGGCATAGGCGTTCAGAAAGGCGAAACGGTCCTTGTCAAAGCTGCCTGACACGCGGTGGCGCGGAAGTGGGACGATATTGCAGCCCTTGGCCAGCGCCACAACCGCCGGATCGCTGCCATGCGCCACGACATACAGGTTTTCACGCCCTAACTGCCGCTCATAATGGCGCAGCCATAGGCCAAGGTAGTCCAACTCGGTGTGAACCATGGTCAAGGCGGCGGCGCGCATCAGCGTGATCCTTCATCGGTCGGCGTGGCGGCACTGTAACCGGATTGGTGTGTTTGACCAGATGACGATCCGCAACGCTATGTCCGCCCAATAGCACCGGACGGAAGACAACGGCAAACACAGGGGGCAGGATCATCCGTTGCCCGCACGGGATCATAGCATGACAGGCTGCACCGGGCGCAAAACGGCCTCGAATCCGTCCTTTTGTCCGGTTGCGGGGGAGTGCAATTCCAAGGGCGTTTGCGCGCCTTTGGCAATCGCTGCCGCAATCGCCAACCCAAGGCCAGATCCTTCGGCGGCCCCGTCGCCACGGGTAAAACGGGTGGTCAACAGTGCCAGCCGGTCTGGCGCAATGATCGCTCCGCCATTGGTCACGCGCAGGGTGCCGTCAGGCTCCATCGAGACGCGCACGGGCTGGGCCGGATCGCCGTGGCGCAGGGCGTTCTCGATCAGATTGCGCGCCAGAATACCAAAGGCGTCCGGGTCCAGCCGCGACGGTGCGCAGCCTTGGGGGGGCAGGGCAAGCTGCAACCGCGCGGCCCCTCCCGCGCGCCTGCATTCGTCCACCAGAAAAGCAAGCACAGGCGACAGGTCTTGCGGGGTATCGGCCAGCACGCCGCCCCCTTCGGCCCGCGCCAGTTGCATCAGCTTTTCCGACAGCCGCGCCAGCCTGTGCAACTGCGTCTCGATCTGCCGTGCGCGATCTTGCAGCCCGCCCGCCGGGGCTTCGGCAATCAGCCGCTGCGTTTGTGCCAAGGTGGCGGCAATCGGCGTGCGGAGTTCATGCGCGGAATTGGCGGTAAAGCTGCGCTCTGCCTCCAAGGTGCGGCGCAGGCGGTCCAGCAGTTGATTGATCGCGCGGGCAATCGGCAGCACCTCGGCGGGAAGGTCTTGGGTGGTTACAGCCGACAAATGCGCGCCGTCGCGCAGGGTGACTTCGGCCCGCAGCGCCTCGACAGGGCGCAAACCGCGCCGGACCAGCCACAGCACCGCAAAAAGGCTGATCGGCACCAGCAGCAGGATCGGCGCCAGTAGCGCCAGCGTCGTGTCCAGAACCGCCTCGCGCCGATGGGCCAAAGGCTCGGCCAACTCGATCCGATACGCGCCGGAAACCGCACTGCGCGCAAATATCCTGTGGTCATGCGCGGTGTGGAACCCGTCCTGTTCTTGCGGTGTGAACACCGTCAGATCGGCATCATGCGATTGCAAAAGCACCCGCCCAGCCGTATCGCGCACCACATATTGCAGAAATTCCTCATGCTCGGTGATGCGGGCAAGCCTTTGCGAGGTGCCGTCGTCGTCGCGGTCGATCAATTCCAGAATGGCCAAAGGCAGGATGCGTTCTGCGGTTTCCTGCAGGGCCGCATCAAAGACCTGATCAATCTCGTGGCGCACCACCAGCCCCGCGCCAAGGATTGCCAGCAACCAAAAGACGGCAATGCTGGCGGTCAGCCCGACCGCCAACTGCCGACGGATGCTGGCGCTGATCCAGTTCATGCCGCCAGCCCCAGACGATAGCCCAGACCGCGCTGGGTTTCGATGATACCGGCCCCCAGCTTTTTGCGAAGTCGGCTGATATAGACCTCGATCGTGTTGCTTTCGACCTCGGCATCAAAGGCGTAAAGTCGCTCTTCCAGCGCGGATTTCGGCACCAACTGGCCGGGGCGTTGCAGCAGGCATTCCAGAATGACCCATTCGCGCTGGGTCAGGGTCACATCGCCTTGCGGCCCGAAGATCGACTTTGCGGCCAGATCGATACTATAGGGGCCAAGGTCGATCTGCGGGTTGGGATTGCCGGAATAGCGGCGTGCAACGGCGCCGATGCGCGCGGAAAGCTCTGCCAGATCAAAGGGTTTCACCAGATAATCATCGGCCCCTGCATTCAGCCCCGCAATGCGGTCGGTGATCTGGTCGCGGGCAGTCAGGATGATTACCGGAGTCACTTCGCCCGCCCCGCGCCGCGCCCGCAGGAAATCAAGCCCGCGCCCGTCCGGCAGCATCAGGTCCAGCAGGACCAGATCATAGGGGACGGTTCGCATCGCATGGCCGGCATCCGCCAGCGTTTGCACCCAGTCGGTCGCGTGGCCTTCGCCCATGATCTGGTCGCGCACCGCAGCACCCAGACCCTGATCATCCTCGACCAGCAAAATACGCATGCGGCCTCCTTTGTTGCGCCCTGTCTTGCCGCCCAACCTGACACCGGGCTGAACGCCAGCGCAACCGCTGTTCAGGTTGGTGTCAGCCTTATGGTCTAGGTGCTTTTGCAGAAACACCGGAATGGAGGCCGTGATGCGCCACAAGATCCTGTTTGCCGCCCTGTTCGGTGCGGCTTTGATGGCCGGGCCGGGTTTGGCCGACGAAGATTGCAAAGCGCCGATGTCCACGTGGCAACCGCGCGCGGCGGTGGCGGCCAAGGCCGAAAGTCTGGGCTGGAAGGTGCGCCGAATTCGCACCGATGACGGCTGCTACAAGGTCTATGGCTATGATGCCCAAGGTCGCCGCATCGAGGCCGAGTTCGACCCCGAAACGCTGGACCTGCTGGAGTTCGAGGTCGAAACTGACGGCCCGGATCTGGATGATGGTCCGCAGGACGAAGATGAGGAAGATCATGACTTTCTGGATCAGGGGCCAGAGTTGACTCCCTTGGTTGTGACGCCAGCCAGAACCGCCGAACCTGCCACGGTGCTGACGCCGCTGGTGATCCCGCATTCAACGCAGCCTGCGCCTGCGCGTCCGGCCAATCCGCTGATTGGCACGCCCAAGGCTGTGGTGAACTGACCCTATCGCGCCCCGCTTGGGGCCGGATTTTCCATGAATTGACAGGAGTTTGTCATGACCCAATCCACCAGTGCGCTTGCCCTTGCTGCGGCGTTGCTTTCTCCGGCCTTGGCCGAGGCCCGCACCGTGACCCTGACCACCGATCTGGAGTCTTACGGCGGCAACGGGGCCTATCTTGCGGTCTATCTGACCGATGCGGCGGGTGCGTTCCAAGGCACGCTTTGGCTGGCTGGTGGCAAGCGCAAATATTACAAGCACCTGTCAGACTGGTTTGCGGCCACGGGCGGCGATGGCATTGACGGCATCAGCGGGGCCAGTGTCGGGTCGGGGCGCAGCCTGACGGTGACGGTTGATCTAGCCGATGCGCTGATCGATGCGGGTTATCAGATTCACATCGATGCCGCGGTCGAGGATATGCGCGACAGCCCGTCCGAGATTGTGGTCCCGCTGACACAGGCGGGGGCAGGCACACCGGTTGCAGGGCGCCGTTATATCCAGTCTTTCCAGTTCGATATGTGACCGGAAACAGCCGTTCTTTTCGCGTTCGGGCTGGTCAGCCGGCCCAAACGCAGCCCCCCTGTAGAAGAAAGTTCCCCGCGATGCTGCGTCGCCTCCATTCTGTTCCGGGACTGATCCTTGGCGTCTTTGTGACCTTGCTGGCGCTAAGCGGGGCCGTGCTGTCGCTTGATCCGGCGCTGGAGAGGGCAGGGGCATTTTCGGGGGCGGATGCGATCCGGCTGGCCGATCTGGCCAGTCTGGTTGTGCAAACCTATCCCGGTGTCGAACGGATCGACCGCCGCGAGAATGGCGCGATCGTGGTGGGTTATTCCACCGCCGACACGGTGGGATCGGTGCTGATCGATCCGCGCAGCGGGGCTGCGATTGCGGAAGACACGCCCTCGGCGCTGATGCGCTGGGTGAAAGAGTTGCATCGCTCATTCCTGCTGGGGGAAAGCGGGCGGGCGGTGGCGGGTGTTTCCGCCGGGCTGATGGCCATGATGGCGGTGACGGGGCTGTTCCTTTTGGCGGCCATGCTGGGCGGGTGGCGCAGGCTGAACCGGCCCGTGCGCGCGCAAGGGGCGGGCTGGCTGCATGGGGTTCTGGCGCGGGGGGCGGTGGTGTTTCTGGCGCTGTCGGCTGTGACTGGCGTTTATATGTCTTTGGTAAATTTCGAATATGTCAGTGATGGCAGCGATGCCGGTCCCGACTTTCCTTTCGAGGTGGCAGGCACCCCTCCTGCGCCCGTGGGCAGCCTTGCGGCCTTTCAGGATCTGACCTTGGGCGATTTGCGCCGCCTGACCTTTCCGGTGCCGGGTGATGCGACCGATGTGTTCGGTCTGCAAACCACCACGGGCGAGGGTTATGTGGATCAGGCCACGGGGCAGGTGCTGAGCTGGGCCGACTATACAATGGCCCAAAAGGTCTGGAACACGCTGTACATGCTGCATACCGGACAAGGGCTTTGGTGGCTGGGACTACTGCTGGGGCTGGGGGCGCTGACGGTTCCTGTGCTGTCGGTGACTGGCACGCTGATCTGGCTGAAACGTCGCCGCGCTGTGCCGCGCATCAGCCATAACGCCCGCCCCGCGCAGGCCGAGACGCTGATTCTGGTGGGCAGCGAAGGCGGATCGACATGGGGGCTTGCCCGCAGCCTGCACCTTGCGCTGCATGCGGCGGGGCATCAGGTTCATACGGCTGCGATGAATGCGACAGGTCCGTTTCCGGCCACCAAACGGATGATAATTCTGACCGCCACCTATGGCGATGGCGCGGCCCCCGCGCAGGCCAGCCGCTTTCTGGACAATCTGGCGCAGGGGAAACTGCCTGCGGTTCCTGTGGCAATCCTCGGGTTTGGCGACCGGATGTTCCCGCGCTATTGCGGCTTTGCCGACACGGTGCAGGCGGCGATAGAGGCGCGCGCCTTGCCGGTCCTCCATCCGCTGTGCCGGATCGACCGCCAGTCAAGCGTCGATTTCGCGGCTTGGGGGCTGGCCCTTGGGCAAAGCCTTGGCATTGATCTGGTCTTGGAACACCACGCCGCAATTCCGGCCAAGCAAAGCCTGCGCCTGATCTCGCGCAGTGATTTCGGGGTCGAGGTTGGCGCACCGGCCACGATTTTCCGTTTTGCCGCGATGCCAAAGGCGGGCCTGTTCCGCACAGGTTTGCCATCGTTTCAGGCCGGTGATCTGGTGGGCATCGTGCCGCCCGGAAGTGATCTGCCGCGGTTTTATTCGCTGGCCTCGTCGCGCGCCGATGGCTTTCTTGAAATTGCGGTTCGCAAGATGGAGGGTGGTGTCTGCTCGGGCCATTTGCACGGGCTGCAACCGGGGCAGACCATTCAGGCCTTCATTCGCGCCAACCCCGCCTTTCGTCCGGCACCGGGGAAGGCTCCGCTGGTCATGGTTGCGGCAGGTTGCGGTGTGGGTCCGATGGCGGGGTTCTTGCGGCGGCTGAAACCGGGGCGGGCGGTCGAGCTTTACTTCGGGGCGCGCGATCCGAAGTCCGATTTTCTCTATGAGCAAGAGATCAGCCTTTGGAAATCCCAAGGCAGGCTGTCGCGGCTTGTAACGGCGTTTTCGCGCGGCAAGGATTGCGCCTATGTGCAGGACCGCCTGCATGCCGATGCCGCCCACTTGCGCGGGTTGATCGCGATGGGCGGGCAGGTTCTGGTCTGTGGCGGCATGGCAATGGCGCGGGCCGTGGCGGTGGAAGTCGATCAGGCAGTGGCTCCCTTGGGGCTGAGTGTTGCCACCCTGAAGGCCGAGGGGCGCTATCTTGAAGATGTCTACTGACACCCGCCACAGCCTGAACGGCCCGACGATGGGAACACGCTGGACGGCGGTGATCGTGGCCGATGCGGCTTTTGACAGCGCCGCCTTGGCTGCCGATCTGGCGGCTGCCGTGGCCTGCGTCGATGAGCAGATGAGCACATGGAAACCGTCCTCGGATCTGATGCGGTTGAACCGCGCCGCGTTGGGGGAATGGCAGGCAATGCCCCCACAGATCATGGCGGTGCTGGCGGCGGCTGAGGGGATGGCCAATGCTTCCGAGGGGCTGTTCGATATCAGCGTTGGTGATCTGGTTGCGGCATGGGGTTTTGGTCCGGCGCTGGGCCGGATCGACCCCGCGCGGATCAAGGCAGGCGTCGGCAAGGCGCGTCTTGGGCCGTCTTTCGCGTTGGATATGTCCAAAGGCCAAGCCCGACGGCTGCAGGATGTCCAACTTGATCTTTCCGGCATTGCAAAGGGATACGCCGTAGATCAACTGGCGGAAACCTGCGCCCGTCACGGGATTGCGAATTATCTGGTCGGCATTGATGGCGAGATGCGCGCGGCTGGCCACCGCCCCGATGCTGCCCCTTGGGCCGTGGCACTGGAAGCGCCCCTGGTTGGCAGCCGCTCTGCCCTTGGCGTGATCGAACTGTCCGACCGTGCTGTTGCGACCTCGGGCGATTACCGCCATTTTGTCACTTTGGGCCAAGCCCGCCTGTCCCATACCATGAACCCGCATACCGGCGGCCCGGTGCAAGGCGCGCTGGCGTCGGTTTCGGTGCTGGCAGATACTTGCATGCAGGCGGATGCCTGGGCCACCGTGCTGCTGATCTTGGGAGAAGTTGCCGGTCCGGCCTTGGCGCGGGCGCGCGGGATTGAGGCAATTTTTCTGGTGCCGCGGGCCGATGGGGTCGAGCAGATCGTCATAAACCCGAATTAAGGCGGCTTTGCCACAATCTTGCCACAATTCCGCCGGTCCCGTCGTCAAACCCGCCCAATTCAGGCCACATTTTCGACGCATTATCGAAAGTGAGCACTTCCGATCCGGGCGAGAGACCTGGGCGAACCCAAGGCAGGCATAGCGTGGCAAATATTACCGGCACGTCAGGGAATGACACCCTGAACGGCACCAGTTCTGCGGATTCCATCACCGGTTCCAGCGGCACAGACATTCTTTACGGCGGCTTGGGCAATGACTCGCTTTATGGCGGGACCAATGCCGACACGCTTGTCGGCGGAGGTGGCTCGGATTCGCTTTACGGCGGCTCTGGCAGTGACCTTGCCGACTATTCGGCGTCCGGTGCTGGGGTTTCTGTCAACCTGACCACAGGGGCGGGGCTGAATGGCGACGCGCAGGGCGATATCTTCAGCAGCATCGAATATGTGCTGGGGTCAGACTTCGACGACACGCTGACCGGCAATTCCAGCGATAACATTCTGACGGGCGGGCTAGGAAATGACAGCCTTGCCGGCGGAAGCGGTGACGACAGCCTTTACGGTGGCGATAATGCAGATACGCTGACCGGCGGCAGCGGTGCGGACCTGATCGATGGCGGTGCAGGCCGCGATATGGCGGATTATTCCGCTGCGACAGGGGCCGTGACCGTCAATCTGTCTACGGGGCTTGGGTCGGGCAGCGATGCGGGCAGCGACACGCTGACGGGGATCGAAGATGTCACCGGTTCGGGCAATGCTGACAGCCTGACAGGCAACAGTGCCGATAACGCGCTTTATGGGGGCGGTGGGGCTGATACGCTGACGGGGGGCGAGGGGGCTGACTCTCTGGATGGCGGCTCTGGCAATGATCTGGTCAGCTATGCCGCGTCACTGGCTGGCGTCACTGTCGATCTGGCGACGGGGGTCGGGTCAGGCGGCGATGCAGCGGGCGATACGCTGACCGGAATCGAGAACCTGACCGGCTCGGCCCTGAATGACGTGCTGACGGGCAATACCTCGGCCAACCTGTTGACGGGTGGGGATGGTTCGGACCTGCTGGATGGTGGCTCGGGCGCGGATTCGCTTTATGGCGGCGTGGGAAATGACACGCTGAAGGGCGGCACCGGATCAGATATCCTGTCGGGCGGAACGGGGATCGACACAGCCGACTATTCCGCCTCGGCAACGGCAGTAAACGTTACGGTCAACGGCACGGTATCCGGAGGGGATGCGGCAGGCGACACCCTGAGCGGGATCGAGAATTTGATCGGCTCGGCGTTGAACGACACCCTGACCGGTGACGCTGTAAGCAACTATTTGTCTGGCGGCGCAGGTCGGGACAGCCTGACGGGCGGCGACGGTGACGATACCTTGGCGGGCGGTGCGGGCATTGACACGCTGACCGGCGGCGCTGGGCTTGACTATATCGACTACAGCACTTCGTCTTCGGGGGTGTCGGTCAACCTTGCCACGGGGGCGGCGCTATACGGTGACGCGCAGGGCGATGTGCTGGCGGGGGTCGATGGTATCATCGGCTCGGCCTTTGACGATACGCTGGTCGGCTTTGATGCCCAAGGCGCGGCACCGGATGTTTATACCAACATCTTCTATGGCGGTGGCGGCAATGACGTCATGGACGGGGCTGCGGCCAACGACGTCCTGTATGGCGGGACCGAAAACGATACCATTCTCGGTGGCACAGGGGATGACACGCTTTCGGGGGGGGATGGCACAGACTCGCTTCTTGGGGGCGATGGCAATGACTCTGCCACCGGTGATGCAGGCGATGACATCCTGTCGGGTGATGTGGGCAATGACGTTCTGGATGGCGGCACCGGCAATGACGCGGTTTACGGCGGCACAGGCGTTGATGCTCTGTCAGGTGGCGACGGTCTGGACACGCTGGACGGTGGTGACGGCAATGACACGCTATTCGGTGGCGCGGGCGAGGATGTTCTTTACGGCGGTGCTGGACTGGACTCGCTTGTGGGCGGGGCCGGTTCCGACACGATCTATGCGGGCGCGGGCGATACCGTTGACGGGGCCGAAAGCGGGGACGAATTCGACGTCATCAACCTTGCCGGTCAAGGCCCCTATGTCATCGTCCGCGATCCGCTGAATCCTGAAAACGGTGTCGTCAATTTTCTGGACGAATTCGGCAATATCACCGGCACGCTGACCTTTACCAATATCGAACAGGTGGTGTCCTGCTTTACGCCCGGCACGCTGATTGTCACCGATACCGGCCTTCGGGATGTTGCCTCCTTGCGGGTTGGGCATCTGGTGATGACGCGCGATCATGGCTTGCAGCCGATCCGCTGGGTCGGCGCACGCAGGATCAAGCCATTGGAATTGCTGGTTGATCCCAGCCTGCGGCCCATCATGATCCGGCGGGGTGCCTTGGGTTGCGGCTTGCCGGAACGTGACATGATGCTGTCGCGCCAGCATCGCATGCTGATGAACGGTCCCCGCGCCGAATTGCTGTTTGGCACGGATGAGGTGCTGGTCCGCGCAGCGCATCTGACCTGTCTTCCCGGCGTGCATGAGGTCGAGGTGGCAAGCGTCACCTATGTCCATATCATGTTTGACCAGCACGAGGTTGTATTGGCCGATGGCGCATGGAGCGAAAGCTTCCAGCCCGGAGATCGCAGTCTGAACGGTCTTGACGGCGATCAGCGTGACGAGTTGTTGCGGATTTTCCCGGAACTGGCGCAGATGGACCAGACCCACCGCTATGACGCTGTCCGCACCACGCTGAAGGCGCATGAGGCGCGGGTCTTGTTGTCGGCATAAGCCGGCCCGCAAATATCCAGCTTTGCACGATTTGGTGCTTGAATTGACCGCCATCTGGCGGTCAATGTCTTTTGCACAATCGGCCTGATGTGGTAAGGTCATTTGACCAATTCGCAGGGTGCGGCAGGGCTTGGGGGAAAGTTGATGGGACGGCTGACGGGCAAAGTGGCGCTGGTAACGGCGGCGGGGCAGGGGATCGGGCGGGCCTCGGCACTGGCAATGGCACGTGAAGGCGCGCGGGTGATTGCCACCGATGTGAACGCGGCGGCCCTTGAAAGTCTTGTGGCCGAAGGGATCGAGACTCGCATCCTGAACGTGCGTGATCCGGCGGCCATCGCGGCGGCTGTGGCCGAGGTTGGACCGGTGAACGTGCTGTTCAACTGCGCGGGCTTTGTCGCCGCTGGGTCCATTCTGGACTGTGACGAGGATCAATGGGCTTTCAGCCTCGATCTGAACATGACCGCCATGTATCGCATGTGCCGCGCCTTTTTGCCGGGGATGCTGGAGAACGGCGGCGGGTCGATCATCAATATGGCTTCGGCGGTGGGGTCGCTGATCGCGGCGCCCAACCGCTTTGTTTACGGCGCGACCAAGGCGGGGGTGATCGGCATCACCAAGGCCATCGCGGCCGATTTCATCACGCGCGGCATCCGCGCAAACGCGATCTGCCCCGGCACGGTGGAAAGCCCGTCGCTGGAGCAGCGCCTGCGCGATACCGGCGATTACGAGGCCGCGAAGAAAGCCTTCATTGCCCGTCAACCCATTGGCCGCATTGGCAAAGCCGAAGAGATTGCGGCGCTTGTGGTTTACCTTGCATCCGACGAATCCAGCTATACCACCGGCGTCGCGCATCCGATCGACGGCGGCTGGACCAACACCTAAGGAGAGACCATGAAACTTCTGCGCCACGGCCCTTCGGGGGCCGAAAAGCCCGGTTTGCTGCACAGCGACGGCACCATCCGCGATCTGTCGACAGTTGTGGCCGACATCGGCGGCACTGTGCTGTCGGATGCGGGGCTTGCCGCGATCCGCGCCGCCGATCCGGCCAAACTGCCCGTGGTGGATGCGGCCACGCGTCTTGGCCCTTGCGTGGCAGGCACCGGCAAATTCATCTGCATCGGTCTGAACTATTCCGACCATGCCGCAGAAACCGGCGCGACTGTCCCGCCCGAGCCGATCATCTTCATGAAGGCCACCAGCGCCATCGTTGGCCCGAACGACCCCATCATCATCCCGCGCGGATCGGAAAAGACCGACTGGGAGGTGGAACTGGCCGTCATCATCGGCACCAAGGCGAAATATGTTTCGGTCGAGGATGCGTTTGATTACGTCGCAGGCTATGCGATTACCAATGACGTCTCGGAACGCGCCTTCCAGACTGAACGCTCGGGCCAGTGGACCAAGGGCAAATCCTGCGACAACTTTGGTCAGATCGGCCCGTGGCTGGTGACGCGTGACGAGGTGGCCGATCCGCAGGATCTGCCGATGTGGCTGACGGTGAACGGTGAAAAGGTGCAGAACGGCAGCACCCGCACGATGGTTTACGGCGTTGCCTATCTGGTCAGCTATCTGTCGCAATTCATGACTCTGCATCCGGGCGATGTTATTTCCACCGGCACCCCCCCCGGCGTGGGCCTTGGCATGAAGCCGCCGCGCTATCTGAAAGAGGGCGATGTGGTGGAACTGGGCATCACCGGCCTTGGCCAGCAGCGTCAGGACGTGATCGCAGACGCATGATCCCGCTGATCGACACCCATCAGCATTTGGTCTTCCGCAGTCAGCTTGGCTATGCGTGGACCAAGGGCATCCCGGCCTTGGCGGAGGGTGATTTCACCCCCGCCGATTACCTTGGCCTGACGGCGGGCAAGGGGATTGCGGCAAGTCTGTTCATGGAAACGGGCGTCGATGACGCGGATTACCAAGCCGAGGCCCGCCTGATCGCGGGCCTTGTGGGCCAGCACGGGATTATCGGGCAGATCGCCTCGTGCAGGCCCGAATTGAACGGGTTCGATGCGTGGCTGGACCAGTCCGAGGCGCTGCATATCCATGGCTATCGTCGCATCCTGCATGTGGTGCCGGATGATCTGTCGCAGTCGGAAACCTTCCGGCGGAATCTGAAAAAGATCGGGGCCAAGGGGTTGCCCTTTGATCTGTGCTTTCTGGCGCGCCAGTTGTATCTGGCGGTCGATCTGGTCAAGGCCTGCCCGGATCAGGCCTTTGTCATGGACCATTGCTGCAACCCCGACATTGCAGCCGGTGCCTTTGACGATTGGGCGCGGGGCGTGACGGCCTTGGCTGCCCTGCCGCATGTGTCGTGCAAACTGTCCGGCATCAGCGCCTATTGCGCGCCGGGAACGGCCTCGGTCGCCACGCTGCGGCCATGGGTCGATCATATCCTGAACGCCTTTACCCCCGCGCGTATTATTTGGGGCAGTGATTGGCCAGTGGTCAATCTGGGCGCTGGCCTGCCCGACTGGATCGACATGACCCGCACCTTGATCAATGATCTGTCGCCTGATGAGCAAACCGCGATTGCATCCGGCAATGCCCGTCGCCTTTACGCCATATAGAACTGTTTCGGCAGCAGATAGGGGAACTGCGTTGTCGGATCGACCTCGATCTTCATGATCGGGGCCATCCATTCCGACCATTTCGCATCGACAGGGCTGGCCCGCAGCGCGGCCTTGGTCGCCTCAAGATCATCAGTTTCGAAATAGCCAAACAGCGTCAGCCCGTGGCGGAAGATGTTGTAATTGCGGATACCCGCGCCGCGCAGGGCCTCCAGCATCTCCGGCCAGATCTCATCATGGCGCTTCAGATATTCAACCTCATATCCGGGGCGGACCTCCAGAACCCAAGCATAGCCTGTCATCTTACTCTCCGTTCCAGGCGCGGAAGCAATCGCGCATCGTGATGGTTTCGGTCAGAACATCCTCGGTCAGGGTGTTCATATAGTCCTGATGCACGTTTTCCAGCGCCAGCCAGCCCGTATAGCCTGCAGCGCGCAGGGTGGCGAACATGGCGGGAAAATTCAGCGTGCCGTGGGTGAATTTGGTTTGTAGCGCCCCCATTTTCGCCTGCCGCAGATGGACATGAACGGCATGTTTTGCCAGCGGGTCCACCTCGTCCTGACGATAGCCAAGACAGGCGAAGTGGCTGTAATCCAAGGCCAGACCGATGCCCGTCGCATCGATCAACCGCTGCACCAAGGCGGGGCTTTCGGCCCAGCTTTGAACATGCGGCTCGATGCACAGCTTGGCCTTGTGGTGGCTGGCCACCTCTAACAGCGCGCGCAGACTGTCGGCAGAAACCCGTGCGGCATCATCGCGCGACTGGCCCGGATTGACGATGCCCGGCAGGATGAACACCGACCCGATCCCCGCTGCATCGGCAAAGCGCAAGACCTGCGCGATGTCAGCGACATTCTGCGCCGCCGTTCCGGGCAGCGACAGGTTTTGCCCGGCGATGCCTGTCCCGAACTGGTGGTAGTAATTGGGCAGATCGACGCCCAAAGATTTCACCCGCTCTGCCACCGCAAGCGGATCGGACAGAATCTCGTCCCGCGACAGGGCAGAGCGGTAGTGCAGCCCCACATCAACCGCGTTAATCCCCAAAGCTCGCGAAATCCCCGCGACTTCGGGAAGGATGCAGGCAGGCAACGACCATGACGCCAAGGATAGTCGCATCTTAGCCTCCGATCTGCACAGCCGCGCCGCTGGCTGCAGACTGATACATCGCGGCAATCGCCTCGGTCACCCGCGCGCCGTTTTCGCCATTGGCTGGATTGCCGACATCGCGCCCCGCGCAAAGCGCCGCGAAATGGCTGACGGGCAGGGTGCCATCATAATCGGCCTCGCCCGCCGCCATCGGATAGACCTCGGTTGCGCCATCCATCCGCGACAGTTCCAGCCGCGCGCGGCCTGCTTCGCAATCGAACCAGATCACGCCTTCGGTGCCATAGATGCGAATATCGGTGTGCATCCCACGATGTTTCGGCACAGTGGACGACCCCGACAGCGCAACCGTCGCGCCATTGGTGCAGCGCCCGACCGCCGCGTCATAGTAATCGACGCCGGTTTTCGATTTGCCATCAAGGCAGTAGATCGATTCAAACCGCAAATCGGCCACATGGCAGAGCCAGCCGAGCGAATGGCTCATCTGCCCCCAGGCATAGCCGCCCGCCTTGGCCGGATCGGCCCATGTGCTTGCGGGGGGGCGGAACAGGTGGGTGGTGGTTTCCAGCATCGGCTCGCCCGCCATCAGATCATCCAGCGCCGAGCCCATCTGGCAGACTGCATGGCGCACCGTGCCGATCCGCCCCGCCCGCACCATATCTGCCGCAAAGGCGGTAAAGCGGGTGAAGTTCAGCCCCGTCGACACCACCACCTGCCTGTCATATTCCACCCCAGCCGCCGCAATCGCGCGGCCATCGGCGGCGGATGTTGCCATCGGCTTTTCCACCAGAACATGCGCCCCCGCCTGTAACGCGGCAATCGCCGGCCGCAAATGGGCGACATGCGGGGTTGAGACGATCACCCCGTCCAGTCGTTCTGTCTGCACCATCTGCGCCACGTCATGATAGCGCGCCGCAATGTCAAACTGATCGCCCACCTGCGCCAGCCGTGCCGCATCCAGATCGCAGATGGCGACGTGGTCCACGTCCTTGCAGCCTTGCAGGGTAGGGATATGGTTAAAGCAGGCCCACCAGCCGATGCCCACAACTCCGATCCGCGCGCCCATGTCAGTCCTCCGCTTGGGAAATGGTCGATTGATAGACGTTTTGCATATGCGCCTCGGCTGCTGCAGCGGCGGCATTGGCATCGCGCGCACGCAGAGCGTCCAGCAGACGGCGATGGTCGCGCAAGGATTGCTCCAGCACGCCGGGGCGTTCCGAAGCGCGTTTGCGAAACTCCAGCCCCAGCACGTTCAGGCTTTCGCCGATGCGCTTCAGAAAGGCGTTGTTCGATCCGATCCAGATGATTTCATGGAAGGCATAATCCGATTTGCGAAAGGCAATCGGGTCGCTGATGGTTTCATGCTGTTCGGTCAGCAAGGCCTCAAGCCGGTCCAGATCGGCGTCGCTGATATTGACCGCCGCCCGCCGCGCCACATCGCTTTCGATCAGGGATCGCGCGTCGTAAAGCTCGCGGATATTCATATCCTCCAGCGACAGGTAGAACTGGATCGGTCCCAGCAGCGCATCCGGTCCCAGATCGCTGATATAGGCGCCACCGCCTTGGCGGGTGCGGACCACGCCCAGCACCGTCAGCCCGCGCATCGCCTCGCGCACGGACGGGCGCGAGACGTTCAGTGACACCGCCAGATCACGCTCGGGCGGAAGGGCGTCGCCTGCCTTCAGCACCCCCGCCTTGACCATATCCAAAATCCGCCGCACCACCATTTCGGCCACGGATTCCCGCACGATGGGGGCATCGAATTCGATGGATGTGACAGGTTCGCTCATGCCGATGCCTCCTTTGGTGCCTTGGCGCGGGTCAGCCGGATACGCGGGACCACGACCGAGGCAATCAGCAGCAAGCCGATCACCCCCGTCTGGATATGCCCCGTGATGTTCAAAAGCGCCATCCCGTTGCGCAGGTTCAGCACGATCAGCACCGAAAGCAGCGTGCCAACAAGCGTGCCTTTGCCGCCAAAGATGCTGACCCCGCCCAGAAGGACGATGGTGATGACATCCAGTTCAAACCCCAAGGCCACATCACCCCGCACCGCCCCCACCCGCGCGGCATAAAGCAGCCCCGCAAAGGCCGAAACCGCGCCGGAGGCGATGAACAGGATCATTTTGTGCCGCGCCGTATCGATGCCCGCAAACTCGGCCACATCGCGGTTTGATCCGATCACATAGGTCTTGCGGCCAAAGCCGGAGCGTTCCAGCACCACATAGATGACCGCAAACAGCAGGACAAAAGCGATCAGCGCAAAGGGGATGGGGCCAAGCAAGCCCTTCTGCCCCAGTGCGTCGAACCAGTCGGGAAAATCCCCGATGCCGCGATCTTCGACCATCACCCGCGCAAGACCGCGAAACCCGATCAGCGTGGCCAGCGTGACCACCAGCGATGGCAGCCCGACCCGCGTGATGAACCAGCCGTTCACAGCACCGCCCAGAACGCCGATGCCCAGACAGACCGCAATCGCCACGGGGGGGGCGATGCCGTTCTGGAACAGATAGCCAAAGGCGCAGGCCGAAAGCCCCATCATCGACCCGACGGACAGGTCAATTTCGGCATTGATGATGATAAGGGTCATCACCAGTGCCACGATGATCTTTTCGATCGACAGTTGGAACAGGTTGATCTGGTTGCCGATGCCCAGAAACTCGGGCGTCATCAGGGCGTTGAAGGCAAAGATCACCACCAGAACCGCCGCCAGCAATCCCTCCCAGCTTTGCAGACGCTTGATCATTTGGATGCTCCTTTCTCGGCCAGTGCGGCCTTGTGCGCCCGCGCCACCCGCATCGCCACCAGTTTGCGGCTAAAGACCGTGTCGGTGGCGACGGCAGCCAAGATCAGCGCGCCCAGCACCGCTTCGCGCCAGAACTCGGAGACCACCGCCCAACGGACCAGACTGGTTTCCAGCAGATCGACCATGATCGCGCCCAAGAAGGCTCCGATCACCGACCCCGATCCGCCAAAGATATTGACCCCGCCCACCACCGAGGAGGCCACGGATTTCAACTCGAACCCTAGCCCCGCGACGACGGTGATATTGCCGAACCGCGCCAGAAACATGAACCCCGCCAGCCCCGCCATCAGCCCCGACAGCACGAATGCGGCAAAGACCACGCGCTTTGCGTCGATCCCGGCCATGTCGGCGGCTTCGGGGTTGGACCCCACGGCAAAGAATTGCCGTGCGGGGCGCAGGCGGGTCAGCGCCAGATGCACCAGCACCACGACAACCAAAGACGCCACGAAGCCTGCGCGAAACTCCATCGCGCCCACGGAAAACACCGGCATGTTGGGGAAATCTACCAGCCATGCAGGCAGGCTGTCAGAGGTGATCGATTTGGCATCCGAATATTCCACCAGAAAAGATCGGAACAAGGCCATGCTCGCCAGCGTGACAATGATCGACGGCACCCGCGCATAGGCCACCATCAGCCCGTTCACCACGCCGAAACCTGTCCCGACAAGCGCGGAATAGGTCAGCAACAGCAGCGGGTTAAGATCGGGATGATTGCTGATCAGACTGCCTGTCGCAAAGGCCGAAAATCCAACAACCGACCCCACCGACAGATCAATGTTGCGGGTCAGGATCACCAAGGTCTGCCCCGTTGCAATAAGCGCCATGATCGCCACCGAAGACGAAATCCGGTTGAACAGCCGCCCGTTCAGATAGCCTTCGATCTGCACCGCAAAGAAGGCCACGATCAGGCCCAGCACCGCCAGCAAGGCCAAGATCCGCAAACCCTGCGGGCCAATCCGGTTGAAAACTCCCATCACGCCGCCCCCTTCTGGCCAGTGGCCAGCGCCATGATGCCTTCGGAGGTGGCAGCATCATGATCCAGAATCGCCATCTGCCGCCCCTCGCGCATCACCAGAATCCGGTCGCCCATCGCAAGCACCTCGGGCAGATCGGACGAGATCACCAAGGCCGCACCGCCTTGTGCCACAAAGGCGCGGATCAGGGCGTGAACCTCGGCCTTTGCACCGACGTCAATGCCGCGCGTGGGTTCATCGACGATCAGCAAATCCGGCTGCATGTTCAGCCACTTGGCCAGCATCACCTTTTGCTGGTTGCCCCCCGACAGCATCCCCACCGGCACCTCGATGTCCGGCGTGCGGATGTTCAGCTTGCGGCGGTAATCCTCGGCCATTGCGGTTTCGGCGCGGGTATCAATCAACCCCCTTGGCGACAAAAACTGCCGCAAGGTCGCCAGCGACATGTTCCAGCGGATCGGCAGCGCCATCGCCAGACCCAGCTTGCGCCGATCTTCGGAGACATAGGCGATGCCTGCCGCAATCGCCTCGGCACTAGAGCCGATCTGCATGGGCGCGCCCTTGTAGGTGACGCGGCCCGCTGTGGCCTTCAGCATCCCGAACAGCGCCAGCGCCACATCGGTGCGCCGCGCGCCGATCAGGCCCGCCATCGCCAGCACCTCGCCCCGCCGCAGATCAAAGCTGATGTCGTCAAACACGCCATCGACGCCAAGCCCTTGCACGGAAAGCAAAACCTCATCCGTTGCGGTCGAGGGCATCTTGGTGAAGTAATTGCCCACCTCGCGCCCGACCATCTCGGCGATCAGGGTTTGCGGATCGGTCTGGCCGATCAGCTTGGTCGAGATATGCCGCCCGTCGCGGATCACCGACACGCGGTCGGCCAGCTCAAACACCTCTTCCAGACGGTGCGAGATATAAACCACCGACACGCCCTGATCGGCCAAGCTGCGCGCAATCCGGCGCAGTTCCGTCGCCTCATGCGCCGACAGGGACGCGGTGGGTTCGTCCATGATCAGCACCCGCACGTCTTGCGACAGGGCGCGCGCGATCTCGACCGCCTGCTGTTCGGCCAGTGTCAGGCCCGAGGCCACGCGGTCGACATCCAGCCGCATCCCCACCCGTGCAATCAGCGCCTGCGCCGCCCGCCGCATCGCGGCGCGGTTCAGGAACAGCCCTTCGGCGGAAATGAAAATATTCTCGGTGACATCCAGATCGGGAAACACCATCGGCTCCTGATAAACCGCCGCCACCCCGCGCAGCCGCGCGGCCTTGGACCCGTTCAGCACCGTCTGGGTGCCGTCAATCTCAAGCTGACCGGTGCTGGGTTGGTGGATGCCGGTCATGATCTTGATCATGGTGGATTTTCCTGCACCATTCTCGCCCACGATGGCGTGAACCTCGCCCGGAAACAGTTCCAGCGTCATGGTGGTCAGGGCGGCGGTCATCCCGAAATGTTTCGAGACGCCTCGCAAGGCAAGGGTCGGTTGGGTCATCAGATCTATCCGGAAAAGGGGGCGCGGCCAGAGAAACGATCCCGAACTTGGCCGCGCCGAAAAGCCTTACTTCGCAGCTGCTTCCACGTTGTCCTTTGTGTAAACCGTGAACGGTCCCATCAGGATACGCTTGGAACCTGCGCGGCTCGGATCTTCCTCGATCGTGAAATCGCCCATGCGGCCAGCGGTGAAGCTTTCGCCGACCTCACCCTTCAACTGCCCCGTCGCAAGGCCGTAGGCGGTGAAATAGGTCAGATAGCCCAGATCGCGGAAATCCCACAGCGCGAATTCCGGCGCGCAACCGTTCATCGTGTAGGACACCATTTCCGACGGCAGACCCAGACCCGAGACTTTGACCTTGTCGCACAGGCCTTCGTCCTGCATCGCCTTGGCCGAGGCCTGAATGCCAACGGTGGTGGGCGACATGATCAGGCCCAGATCGGGATATTTGTCGACCAAAGCCAGCGCGCGGTTATAAGAAACCTCGGCCTGATCGTCGCCGTAAACCACGTCGACCAGTTCAATGTCGGCGTATTTGGCATCAGCGGCCAGCGCCACCTTCATAGCCTCGATCCAAGCGTTCTGGTTGGCCGCATCCGGTGTGGCCGACAGCACCGCCATCTGACCTTTGCCGCCAAGGATCGAATGCGCCATATCGGCCATCACCACCCCGATCGAGCCGAAATCCACCTGCGCCACGAACACGCTTTCGCCTGCGCCTGACGGCACCGGGCTATCCCATGTCACAACCTTGGTGCCAGCGGCTTGGGCAGCCTCGGCGGCGGGTGCGATCTGGTCGCCCGCGTTGTTCGACAGCATCACCGCGCCCAGCTTTTGCGTGGCGGCGGTCGTCATGATTTCGATTTGTCCGGCGACCGAGTTTTCCGGGGTAGGTCCGGTGAATTCCAGCTTGCCGGGGTTCGCCAGTTCCGCATGTGCCTCTTGTGCGCCCTCGTTCGCCTGATCGAACACCAGAATCCCAAGGAATTTCGGCAGCAGAACCATGTCCGTGGACTTGCCGCCTTCGAGTTTCAAAGCCTCGGCATAGGCAAAGCTTGCCCCGCCCAGCATCAGCGCGGCAGCCGCGCCCAGAACGTGTTTCATCATCATTTTTGTCAATCCTCCCAGATTGTTGGCACGAATCCCGTGCCGGGCCTTCCTCCCGTGCCGCCTTGGCGGACCCCGGTATCTTCAGCCGCGCACAGGCTTGCGCGGGTCTTCGCCGCGCAAGGCGCGGGCGATGTCTTGGGCCACCAGTTCTTGCAGCCGGTGGATGGCCGCCTCGGAATACCAAGCGGCATGGGGCGACAGCAGCACATTGGGCGCGCGGCGCAGCGGGTTGTCGGCGGGCAGCGGCTCGATATGGAATACGTCCAGCGCGGCACCGGCGATCACGCCACGGGTCAGCGCATCGGCCAGATCGGCCTCGTTCACCAGTTGCCCACGGGCCGAGTTCACGATCATCGCGTGGGGCTGCATGGTGGCAAGGCGGGCTGCGTTTAAATATTCGGTCGTAAGCTGCGTGGCGGGGGCGTGCAGCGACAGAATGTCGGCCTTTCGCAGCAGGGTTTCGGCGTCGACCAGCACGACACCCAGTTCTGTGGCATCTTGCGCCGACAGCCCCGGATCAGCGGCCATAAAGCGAAAGCCAAAGCCGCGCAGCCGCTGCAACACCGCACGGCCAATCTGGCCAAGGCCGAAAAAGCCGAAATTCGTTTGCGAGAACGGCTTCATCGGCTTGGCAATCTTGACCGCCGCCCATTCCCCCCGCCGCACAGAGGCATCCATCGCAGGCAGTTTCCGCAACAGCGCCAAAGCCGCCGCGGCGGTATGATCTGCGACCTCATCGGCGCAATAGTCGGGGACATAGCCCACTTTCAACCCATGCGCGGCACAGGCGGCAAGGTCGATATTGTTATAACCCACACCATAGCGGATCACGGTAGCGCCGGGTTTCACAGCCGCCGCTGCGGCTGGCCCAAAGGGCGCGAATTGCACCACCGCCACATCGGCCCCCGCAACGGCCAGCGCCACATCCTCGGCGGTCTTGCACTGATATGCGACAAATTCGGCCCCCCCTGCGGCGGCCTGTTCCTGCGCCAGATCGGGGAAGGTGTAATCGGTGACTATAACGCGGCTCATGGCTGCTCCCCCAGGTAGTCGTGAATGATTTCGCCCGGAACCAGCGTGAAATCGGCGCGCCAGTAAAAACCTTGCAGCGGCTCCAGCACCGGCAGGCGGAACACCGGCAGTTGGGCGTTGGCACGCAATTCCACCGTGCAGGGGCCTTGCCAGCATTCATGCACCACCACGTCGGCCAGCCTGCGCGAGGTCAGTTGCCGGATCGCGGGGCTGCCGTCGATATGGTCCACCGCCTTGAGGTTCAGGTTGGTGGCAAAATCGAAATAAGGCTTCAGCGCCACCGGATCGCTGGGCCGCTGTTTGTAGGGCATCGTCGCGGTGATCACGTCGATGCCATTGCGTTCGACCACACCGACAATCAGATCGCCGCGCGACTCGAGCCTTGGCTGCCCAAGTTTCTTGGGCTGGCCGTGGATTTCGCGCCCATGCGCCACGCCAATATCCGACGACAGCACCAGATAAGGCGAATAGGCGCCTTCGCGGTCCCCCAAGCCTGCGCCGAACATCACATTGGCCTCGGCGTAAGGGCCAAGCCAATCGGTGTCGTTCATCTTGTAGATATGCACACAAGCCACATCGCCCATCGCGCGCAGGGGCGGCGGCAGCAGAAAGGCCATCGCCTCGGGATCGGTGCGCCAATAGACCGTCAGGATTTCGGCGTTGCGAAAGCGGAAGGGAAAGGGCGGGATCATCGGCGCGTCCCACGGGGTTGAAAACCCGCCGCGCCTGATGTCGTCTTCGGTGGGGCGGGTCACGCCATAGCGGGTGGTCATGCCATTGCCAGCCGCCGCACGACCGCCTCCTGAACCTCGATCCCCAGACCCGGCCCGTGCAGCGGATAGGCCCAGCCATCCTTGTGCCAGATCTTTTCGGCGACAAGTTCATCCTGAACCACCACGCCGAAGGGTTTGAATTCAAAGACTTCCGTATTGGGCGAGGCCAAAGACAAATGCAGGCTGGCCGCCGTGGTGATCGCAGTTGACCAAGCATGGGCGTTGACGGTCTTGCCATATTGCGTGGCCAGCGCATCAACGCGGCGGAATCCGGTGATGCCTTCCACCCGCGCCGGATCGACGCCGTAGACGTCGATGGCCTGCACAAATTCCATCTGGCGGCGATAGCCTGCTTCGGTGAACTCGCGCTCACCACTCGCCAGCCGCACGGTGGTATTGGCGCGCAACTTGCGATAGCCGGCGTCGTCGGTCACATAAAGCGGCTCTTCATACCAGCCGATGCCTAGGTCCTGCATCCGGTTTGCCACGGAAATCGCGGTGTCCACATCCCAGCGCACGCCGTTGCCGATATCGACCAGAATCCCCGCATCGGGACCAAGGGCAGACCGCAGCGCGCGGATGAACGACACGTCCACATCGGGATTGCCGCCAATATTGCTTTCGCCCTTCTTGGCAAAGCCCAGCTTGGTCGATCGAAAGCCAGCGGCAAAGAAACCCTCGACATCGGCCACACAAGCCGCCTCACCTTTCTTGTTCACATGGCTGGAGGCATTGGCCAGCAGCCGGTCCTGCTTTAGCCCGCCCAGCAGCGCATAAAGCGGTTTGCCCTCGATCTTGCCCTGAATATCCCACAGCGCCATGTCGATGCCGGAAATCGCAAGGCTTGCCACGCCGCCTTCGCCATACCACCAGACATGGCGGCGCATCTTTTGCCAAAGTGCGGCAATATCAATCGCTTCGCCCGTCAGGATCGGGGTCAGCCCTTCGCGGATCACCAAGTCGACAGCCTTGCAGGCCTCGGGCCACATGGCGATACATTCGCCCCAGCCAACCACGCCCTCAGACGTTTCCACCCGCACCAGCACCGTGCGGCGGATCGTGCCGAAATCATTCGGATCGGGGTATTCAATCGCAATCGGCTCGATGCGCGCTATGGTCGTCATGGCTCCCCCCTTCCGCGTGATTGGCCTTATTGTTTTTGACAGACTGGCCAGTCCGCGTTACTTCGATAATTGGTAAGGCCAATTAACAACGCTTAGAAATCCGAGGTCAATAGAAATGTTCAATCT
This sequence comes from Rhodobacterales bacterium RIFCSPHIGHO2_02_FULL_62_130, assembly GCA_001828855.1. GTDB lineage: Bacteria > Pseudomonadota > Alphaproteobacteria > Rhodobacterales > Rhodobacteraceae > Cypionkella. Next base: position 114,445 of record MHZT01000013.1, read on the forward strand.
TGCCCCTGTTCCCGTTCCCGACCTGTCCGGCAAAACCATTCTGATCACCGGGGCCGGGAAGGGCATCGGCGCGGAATTGGTGCGTCTTCTCAAGGCACAAGGGGCCACCGTCTATGCCGGTGTCTACCCCGCCGAGGCCGTCGAGCCGCTGCCGGCTGGCGTCATTGTCCTGCCGCTGGACGTAACCAAACAGGCCGATGTCGATGCCGCCATTGCGCGGATCACCGCCGAATCGGGTCGGCTTGATGCGCTGGTGAACAATGCAGGCATCATCAATCCCATCGGCCCGCTGGCCAGCCTGAACTCGGATGCGCTGGCCCCGGCCTTTGCGGTCAATGTGATCGGCGTGCATCGGATGTCGGTAGCGGCGCTGCCCTTGCTGACTGCCTCGCAGGGGGCCATCGTGAACGCAGGCACAGGGGCCGCGACAACACCGATGGAGGGGTGGACAGCCTATTGCGCCTCAAAAGCCGGAATGCACATGCTGACCCGGATGATGGCGATGGAACTAGCGGGGCAGGGGGTACGGGTGCATTTCGTCGGCATCCCGCCCACCGATACCGCCATGCAGACCTCGATCCGCGCGGCGGGCCTGAACCCGATCAGCAAGATTCCGCAAGAAAAGCTGGTGGCACCCGCCGTTCCGGCCTCGGTTCTGGCCTATATGTGCGCCGATGCCGCCCGCGCCATCAATGAAGTCTTGCTGGATGTGCGTCAGCCGGTTTTCACTGCGATGATGGACCTACCCGAAACGGACTAAGGGCAGGGCTTAGGCAATCCCTAACCAAAGCCGCGAAACTTTGTGCTTTCGCCCTAAGCCCACAAGGATCACTCTGCTGCCAAGGGGGCGGCCTGTTTCGCCCCCGATGCAGTAAGGGCAAGCGATGATCCGCACGGGCGCAGATTACAAGGACTCGATCCGTGACGGGCGCGAGGTCTATGTGAACGGCGAAAAGGTGGCCGATGTCACCTTGCACCCGCAGTTCAAGCCCTTGGTCGATATTCGCGCCCGCATCTATGACATGGCGCATGATCCCGCCACGCGTGACGCCATGACAGTCACGGACAGCGGCGGGGTCAATGCCATTGCCAACGCGCTGCCCTATTCGCAGGCTGACTGGTGGGCCAAACGCCGCGCCGCCGATCTGGTGATGGACACGTTTGGCGGCGTTGTCACCCGTGTGGGTGATGAAACCGTGGGCGAGATGTGGTCGCTGTTTGACGGGGCCGAGGTGCTGTCCGAGATCGATCCGCAATTTGCCGCCAATATCGGCCGCCATATCAACCGCGTGCTGACCGAAGACCCGTTCCATATCTCGGCCAATACTGACCCCAAGGGCGACCGCCGCCGCCCGATGCAAGACCAAGACCCGGATATGCGCCTGCATGTGGTCAGGGAAACCGATGCCGGGATCATCGTCTGCGGCGCGAAATTCGAAACCGCCGCCGCCTATGCCAATCAGGCCTATACCAAACCCACGATAGCCAACTGGGGTGACGATGATCTGTCGCCCTATGCCGTGGGCTTTATCTGCGATCTGGGCGCGCGCGGGTTGAAATTCATCTGCCGCACCGGCTTTGCGGGCCGCGCCTCTGCCGAGGATTACCCGCTGTCGAACCGCTTCGATGAAATCGAGTCGCTGGTGGTGTTCGATAATGTGCTGATCCCGTGGGAGAATGTGCTGTTCTACCGCCACACCCGCGCAGCAAGCTATGTCTATGCCACGCTCCACCGCTATTCCGCCTTTGCCTTTACGCAGCGCAGCCTGAAACTTGCCGACATGCTGATCGGGGCTGCCCTGTTCAATCTGCGGCAAACCGGATTGGACCACCTGCAAGCCGTGCAGGAAAAGCTGGCCACCCTTGCCATCTACCGCGAAGGCATCAACGCCCATCTGACTGGGGCGATTGCGCTGGCCGAAAGATCCCCCGCCGGGCTAATGATGCCGAACCAGTCGTTGCTTTATGCCGGCCGCGTGCTGGCCAGCAGCCAGTTGCCGCAGATGATGCAGCTTGCGCGCGAACTTTGCGGCGGCCAGATCGGCCTGACCCCTGATGCCGCCAGCTTTGCCCATCCCGACACCGGGCCGTGGCTGGAGAAATACTATCGGCTGAACGATGAATGGCTGGCCGAGGATCGCCGCAAACTGATGGCCTTCGCGCGCGATCTGCTGAATTCGGACTACGCCGGACATCGGTTGTCCTTCCAGCTTTTCGCGCAATCGCCGCCCTATGCCCATCTTGCCGCCGTCTATCAGAATTTCGACTGGGACGGCCCCTTGGCCTTTGTCAAACACGCGGCGGGACTGTCAGACCGCGTGATGGGCAAGGAAACCCTGACACAGCACAACAGCGACACCTCGAAATGGTTCGCCACCCAAACCGCCCGATAAGGACACGCCATGACAAAGCACACCACCCCCGCAGCCGAGTTGCACGCCAATGTCTCGGTGCCGTTCAATCAGGCCCGCGCCATGCCGAAATCGGTCTATACCAGCGCCGAGTTTCTGGAACAGGAACAGCGCCACATCTTCGCGCATGACTGGCTGTGCGCGGGCCGTGCCGAAACCCTGCCGAACGCGGGCGACTATCTGACCATGAAAATCGCGGGCGAGCCGATTCTGGTGCTGCGTGACCGTGACGGCGAAATCCGCGCCATGTCCAACGTCTGCCGCCATCGCATGTCGACCCTGCTGGAAGGGCGCGGTACGGTTCGCACCATCACCTGTCCCTATCATGCCTGGGTCTATAATCTTGACGGCACCCTGCGCGGCGCCCCCGCCATGACGCTGAACGAGGGCTTTTGCAAAGAGCAGATTGCGCTGCCAAAGGTGCGCTGCGAAATCTGGCAGGGCTGGATCATGGTTACCTTGAACACCGATGCCCCTTCACCGGAAGTAGGGCTGGCAGGGGTGCGCGATCTGATCCCCAATCTCGATATGTCGACCTATACCGAAACCTACCGCGAGACCTTCCGTTGGGCGACCAACTGGAAAGTGCTGGCCGAGAATTTCATGGAATCCTACCACCTGCCGATGTGCCACGCTGGCACCATCGGCGGGGCGTCCAAGCTTGAGGAAATGATCTGCCCCGAAGGCACGTCGGCCTTCAACTACCACTGGATCTTGAAGAACGATTCCGTGCCGTTGGCGCTGGCGCATCCTTCGAACACCACGCTGCAAGGCGATGACCGGCGCAAGACATGGCTGCTTGCGATCTATCCGTCTCTGCTGATCACCCTGACGCCGGGCTATTTCTGGTATCTGTCGCTGACACCCGACGGTGCGGGTCATGTGAACGTGTTGTTCGGCATGGGCATGTCGGCGGACTGGATTGCAGATCCCGATGCCGCCAGCCATCTGGCCGCCGTCAAAGCCCTGCTTGACGATGTGAACGTCGAGGATAAAGGCTGCACCGAAAAGGTCTATCGCGGGCTTTTGTCCGCGATGGGCGAACCCGGCCCGCTCAGCCACCTTGAACGCCCGAATTTCGAATTCGCGCAATACCTTGCCTCGCGCATCCCCGCCTGAACCTACAGAAAAGCAGGAAACGACATGTCCACCACCATCACCCGCTACCGCAAGTTCAACACCAAGGTCACCTACCCGGAACAGAACCTTGACAACGACCTGTGCCATCTGGTCGCCACGCGCGGCGGCACCACGCTTTATTTCCGGGGCGCCTGCCCGCAGGATTTGAACACCGCAGAAAACCTTGGCAGCCACGATCCTGTCGCCCAAACCCACAAGGTGATGGGCAACATCAAGCAATTGATCGAAGAGGCCGGTGGCCGGATGGAGCATCTGGTCAAACTGGTGGTTTACCTGACTGACGTGCGCCACCGCGAACCGGTCTACCGCACCATGGGCGAGTACATCAAAGGCGTGCATCCGGTCTGCACCGGCCTGACGGTCGTGGCGCTTGCCCGCCCCGACTGGCTGGTTGAAATCGACGCCACCGCTGTGATCCCCGACTAACCCCCGGGGGTTTCACACCCCCGGACCCCCGTGGAGTATTTGGACCAAGATGAAGGCAAAGCCGTGTTCATCTTGGCAAAAATACTCTCGGGGGTCCGGGGGCAGACGGCCCCCGGCGCTTGCCAAAAGGATGCCCTATGACATTTTCGCTTATCGGCCGCTGCACCAAGACCGGCCAGTTCGGCATGGTGATTTCGTCCTCGTCTCCGGCCGTGGCCGCACGCTGCGCCCATGTGCGTGCAGGGGTGGGGGCGGTGGCCAGCCAGAACATCACGGACCCCGCTTTGGGGCCGCTGCTGCTGGATCAGCTTGCTACGGGCAAGGCGGCAAATCAGGCGCTTGCGGCACTTACCACGGGCCGGCCTCATATCGAGTACCGCCAGCTTCTGGTGATTGACGCGGCGGGGCGCACGGCAATCCATTCGGGGGGGCAGGTGCTTGGCATCTGGGGCGAAGCGCAGGGTGTGGACTGTGCGGCAGGCGGAAATCTGCTGGCAAATGACAGCATTCCTGCGCACATGATCGCGGCCTTTGAATCCGCTACTGGCCATCTTGGCGACCGCCTTATGGCTGCGCTTGATGCCGGACTGGCCGCAGGCGGCGAGGCGGGGCCGGTGCATTCGGCAGGTCTGAAAATTGCCGACAAGCTCGACTGGCCGTTGGTTGATCTGCGGATCGACTGGTCCGAAAGCCCGATCCGGGATCTTGGCACCGCTTGGCAGGTTTACCGACCGCAAATGGCTGCTTATGTCCAGCGCGCAACCGACCCGACCCAAGCCCCGTCTTACGGCGTGCCGGGCGACGAATAGCGGATCGAAGTCTAGCCAAGCCGGCGCGGCGCGGGTTAGGATCACCCTAAGCCAGAACAGGATCGACCATGCCTTTGCGCTTTACCCTGCGCCATCTGGAATATCTGGTCGCGGTTGGCGAATGCGGATCGATTGCGCTGGCATCCGAACGGGTCAACGTCTCCTCCCCCTCGATTTCGGCCGCAATCTCGCAGCTTGAGGCCGAATTCGGCCTGCCGCTTTTTGTCCGCAAACACGCGCACGGCCTTTCGTTGACCCAAGGCGGGCGGCAGTTCATGGAGCAGGCCCGCATCGTTCTGGCACAGGCGGCGAAACTGAACGATCTGGCGAATGACATCACCGGCAAGGTGCGTGGTCCGTTGAATGTTGGCTGCCTTTTGACCTTCGCCCAGATCATCGTGCCGCAGTTGCGTCGCAGCTTTTCGCAGCACTTCCCCGATGTGGATTTCCGTCAGTTCGAGTGTAATCAGGCCGAGATTTTCGAAGGCATCCGTGCCGCCAAGCTGGATGTGGCGCTAACTTATGATCTTGATATTCCGTCTGATCTTCGCTTCGTCGGTCTTGTCAGCCTGCCGCCTTACGCGGTGATGGATGCAGGCCACACGTTGGCCCATCGTGAAAGTGTCTCTGCCGAGGATCTGGCCGAACATCCCATGGTTTTGCTGGATCTGCCGCTTAGTGCCGATTATTTCCTGTCGTTTTTCACCAGCCTTGGTCTGCGCCCCAAGATCGCCGAGCGGACACGGGATATGGCGGTGATGCGGTCTTTGGTGGCGAATGGTTTTGGTTACTCCATCGCCAATATCCGCCCGCTGTCCGATGTTGCCCCTGATGGCCGCCGCTTGCGTTTTGTGCCGCTGACGGGACCGGTGCGGTCGATGCGGATGGGATTGGTTCTGGCGGAAGGTGCGAGTGCATCGCTGACCGTCCGCAGTTTTGTGGATCACTGTCGCGCCGTCATCACGCCGGAAAACGCCCCCGGCCTGCATTTGCGGCTACCGGGACCGGTGCGTGATTTCTGAATGGCTTAGGCATTTCCTAAGTCAAGCTTTCGGAACGCGTCATTTACGCCAATGCCACCAAGGCGGACAGTTTGGTGCATAAGCCCGCTGCGGGCATCCGGAAGAGGCCTCCTTTGCGCGATCCCCGTTACGATATTCTGTTTGAGCCCCAAGCCATCGGCCCGCTGGTCGCCAAGAACCGCTTTTATCAGGTGCCGCATTGCAACGGCGCGGGCTATCGCGATCCGTCCGCCGCCGCAGCCATGCGCGGGATCAAGGCCGAGGGCGGCTGGGGAGTGATCTTTACCGAACAGACCGAGATGCACCACACCTCGGAAATCACGCCCTTTATCGAGCTGCGGCTGTGGGAGGATCAGGACATTCCCGCCCTGCGGAAGATGTCGGATGCGATGAAAACCCACGGCGCGCTGGCGGGGATTCAATTGGCCTATTCCGGCATCAACGGGCCGAATTTCTACACCAAAGAGGTGCCTTTGGCGGTCTCGGCTGGCCCGATCCGCACCTTTACCAATGATCCGGTTCAGGCCCGCGCCTTGGACAAGACTGACATCAGGAACCTCCGGCGCTGGTTCGTGAATGCGGCAAAGCGGTCAAAGCTGGCAGGGTTCGATCTGATCTGCCTTTACGGAGCGCATGGTTTCGGGATTTTCCAGCACTTCCTGTCGCGGGCAACGAACCAGCGCGGCGACGAATACGGCGGATCGCTGGAGAACCGGTCGCGTTTCGCGCGCGAGGTGGTGGCCGATATGCGCGATGCGGTGGGCGATACGATGGGCATCACCATGCGGGTGTCTTTGGACGAAACCATTGGCGAAATGGGCTTTTCCAACGCCGAGGTCCGCGATTTCATCGAGATGAACCGCGATCTGCCCGACCTGTGGGACTTGGCGCATGGCGCGTGGGAGGATTGCTCGGGGCCAAGCCGGTTCAAGGAAGAGGCCGCACAGGAACAGCTTGTGCGCGGCATCCGCGAGTTGTCGGACAAGCCCGTGGTGGGCGTGGGCCGCTTTACCAGCCCCGACGTGATGGCGCGGATGATCCGCTCTGGCACGCTGGACTTCATCGGCTGCGCGCGGCCCTCGATTGCCGATCCATTCCTGCCGCAGAAGATCGAGCAGGGCCGGATTGAGGATATCCGCGAATGTATCGGCTGCAATATCTGCGTGACCGGCGACATGACGCAATCCATCAGCCGCTGCACCCAGAACCCGACCTTCATGGAGGAATGGCGCAAGGGCTGGCATCCGGAAAAGATGAACGCCAAGGGCGAGTCCCAGTCGGTGCTGGTGGTCGGCGCGGGGCCAGCGGGGCTGGAGGCGGCGCGGGCGCTGTCCTTGCGCGGCTATGATGTGGCGCTGGCCGAGGCGGGGACGGCGCTGGGGGGCCGTGTGGCGAAAGAGCGCCTGCTGCCGGGCCTGTCGGCTTGGGGCCGCGTGGCCGATTATCGCGCCTATCAACTGTCACAGCGCCCGAATGTGCAGACCTATTTCAACAGCGCCCTGTCGGCCGAAGATATTCTGGGGTTTGGATTCCAGAACGTCGCCATTGCCACGGGCGCGACGTGGCGCGCCGATGGGGTGGCGCGGATGCATGTCACGCCTATTCCCAACAGCGGCATGCCGGTGTTCACGCCGGATGATCTGATGGCGGGGCGACTGCCTTCGGGCAAGGTCGTGGTGTTCGATGATGACCACTACTACATGGGTGGCGTGCTGGCGGAACTCTGCGCGCAGAAGGGCTGCGATGTGACTTTGGTCACGCCTTCGGCCTATGTCTCGGACTGGACGCTGAACACGTTGGAGCAAGGCGCTATCCACCGGCGGCTGGTGGCGGCGGGCGTGAAGATCGTGTTGAACCAAGGGATTGCGGCGCTTACCTCAAGTGGAGTCTCAACATCCTGCGTTTATACGGGGGCAGCTTCGGAAATTGGCTGCGATGCGGTGGTGATGGTCGCCAGCCGCATCTCTAACGACGGGCTATTCCTTGACCTTCAGGCGCGGGCTGCCGATTGGGCCGATGCCGGTATCCGCAGCGTCAAGGTGATTGGTGACGCCTGCGCGCCGGGGCCGATTGCTTGGGCGACCTATGCCGGCCACCGCTATGCGCGCGAGTTGGACATGCCTGATATCGGCGACGCGCTGCCCTTCCGGCGCGAAGTGACCGCGCTGGCGGTGGATTGACCCATGACCTCACGCGGCAAGGCGATTGAAGTGGAGGGCGTGACGAAGGATTTCGGCACCTTCCGCGCGCTGGATGGGGTCAGTTTCGACATCTATGACAACGAGTTTTTCACTCTGCTGGGGCCGTCGGGCTGCGGCAAGACCACGCTGTTGCGGATGCTGGCGGGCTTTGATGCGCCGACCTCGGGCGCGATCCGCCTGCATGGCAAGCCAATCCTTGACCTGCCACCGCACAAGCGCCGCGTGAACACGGTGTTCCAGTCCTACGCGCTGTTCCCGCATATGACAGTGGAGCAGAACATCGCCTTCGGGCTGGAGAACCTTGGCTGGCCCAAGGATCGCCGCAGCGCCCGCACCGCGCAGATGTTGGAGATGGTGCATATGGCGCAATTCGCCCGCCGCCGCCCCGATCAGCTTTCGGGCGGGCAGCGACAGCGGGTGGCACTTGCGCGCGCCTTGGCACCCGAGCCAGAGGTGCTGTTGCTCGATGAACCCCTCTCCGCGCTGGACCTGAAGCTGCGTCAGGCCATGCGGGACGAGTTGCGCACCCTGCAGCGCCAGACCGGCATCACCTTTGTCTTTGTGACCCACGATCAGGAAGAAGCCCTTGATATGTCGGATCGCATCTGCGTGCTGGGGCAGGGCCGCATCCAGCATCTTGGCACCCCGAACGAGATTTACGAAGACCCTGCGAACCGCTTTGTGGCTGATTTCATCGGGGAAACCAATTTCCTGCCCGTTCAGGTGATCTCGGTCGATGGCGATATGGCCTCGGTGAAAACCCCGATGGGGCAGGTTGTGACCACCTTGCAGAAAGCAGCGACGGCTGGGCAGGCGGCCACCCTGTCCTTGCGTCCCGAAAAGATCGGGATGGAGGATCAGGCGGTGGGCGAGATCATGCAGGGTCGCGTTACCAACAAGAACTACATGGGCGGCTATACCCATTACACGGTCGATGTCGGCGGCACCGAATTACGGGTGTCAAAACGCAACGCCATCTCGCACAGCCAAAGCTTCGAGATCGGGCGCGAGGTGCGGTTGGGCTTCCGGCACGACTCGGCGCGGGTATTGGGCGCATGAGAGCGGATTTCCGCATCTGGGGCCTGCTGCCTGCGTGGGTTATCATGGGCTTTACCCTGATCATCCCCATCGGCATCGTCATCGCCGTGTCCTTCGCCGCGCGCGGGGCTTACGGCGGCTTTGACTGGGCGCTGAGTGGGGAACCTTACGTCCAGATCCTTTATCAGGTCGGCTGGACGGACGAGCTGGAGTTCAACCCGCAATATCTTTACATCATCGCCCGAACGCTGTGGCTCGCGGCGATAACCACGCTGATCTGCATGGCCGTCAGCCTTCCGGTGGCATATTACATCGCCCGCCAACCCCGCGCGGTGAAGGCGGCGCTGGTTTATCTGGTGACGCTGCCCTTCTGGGTGTCGATGATCGTGCGGGTCTATGCCTGGCTGATGATCCTTGGCAATGACGGGGTTATCGAAAAGGCACTGGTGGCGACGGGGCTGACCTCGGGCATCGACAGCCTGCTGTTCAACGATGGCGCGATGCTGGTGGGGATGGTTTACAGCTATCTGCCACTGATGATCCTGCCGGTTTTCGCCTCGGTTGAAAAGCTGGACGGCGCGCTGATCGAGGCCTCGCATGACCTTTACGCCAACCGCTGGGTTACCTTGCGCCGCGTGATCCTGCCACTGGCTTGGCCGGGCCTGATGGCGGGGGCGATCCTGGTGTTTGTCCCGTGCCTTGGCGCGGTGCTAGAGCCGATCCTCTTGGGCGGCGGCAAGCAGCTCTTGATGGGCAACCTGATCCAGACCCAGTTCGGCGGCGGGCGCAACTGGCCCTTCGGGGCGGCGATTGCGGTGGTGCTGATGGGGCTGGTGATGATCGTGCTGATGGCGCGGGCGTTGCGCGACGGGGGGCGGCATGACGCGGCATGACGTGCGGCATTATCCGGGGCTTGGGCTGCTGACGGCGGCTTTCTTTGCCTATCTTTACCTGCCCATCGCGGTGGTGGTGTTCTTTTCCTTCAATGAAAACCGGCTGGTCTCTGTCTGGACCGGCTTTTCGCTGAAATGGTATGACTCGGCGCTGTCCAACCGCGCGCTGCTGGATGCGGTGAAAACCTCGCTGACGCTGGCGGTGATTGCGATGGTGCTTAGCACGACCGTGGCCCTGATGGCGGCGCTGGTGCTGGTGCGCGCCAAAGGGGTGAAGGGGCGCCGGATTTCCGAAACCGTGGTCAACCTGCCGCTTTTGCTGCCCGAGATCGTCTCGGCCGTGGCGGTGCTGATCCTGTTCAGCCAGTTGGGCCTGACCAATGGCCTTGCGAAACTGGTGCTGGCCCATACCGCCTTTTGCATCCCCTTTGCCTTCTTGCCGATCCGCGCCCGCCTGCAAGGTATGGCACCGGATTACGAGGAGGCAGCGCAAGACCTCTATGCGACGCCTTGGGTCACCTTCCGCCGTGTCACCCTGCCGCTGATCCTGCCGGGGGTGTTTGCGGGGGCGATGCTGGCTTTCGTGATGTCGATGGATGATTTCATCACCTCGAACATGCTCGCTTCGGGCGGGAATACCACGCTGCCCGTCTATATCTTCGGATTGATAAAACAGGGCACAACGCCTGAATTGAATGCAATTTCCACGCTGATCATCGTGGCCTCGCTGATTATCGCCACAACGGCCCTTGTGCTGACCTTCCGCCGTCGCATCCCATAACACACCAACAGGAGAGAGACATGACCCTAAAGACCACGCTTCTTGCCAGCGCCGCCCTTCTGGCCCTGTCCACCGCCGCCCGCGCCGAGGGCGAGTTGCACCTTTACATCTGGTCGGATTCCATCGCCCCCGAACTGATCACCAAGTTCGAGGCCGAGACCGGCACCAAGGTCACCGTCGATGGCTATAACTCGAACGAGGACCTGCTGACCAAGCTGCAGGCGGGGGCCACGGGCTATGATCTGGTGATGCCCTCGCAGCACTTTGTCCGCATTATGATCGATCAGGGGCTGCTGGAAGACATTGACGCCGCCAGCCTTGCCGCCTTCCAGCAGGTCGATCCGAAATGGCGCGGCCAGTGGTGGGATGAGACGAATGACTATTCCATCCCCGTCGCCTACGGCACCGCAGGCTATACCGTGAACCGCGACCAGTATAAGGGCGCGGTGGATAGCTGGTCGGTGTTCTTTGAACCCTCTGCCGAGTTGCAAGGCAAGATTGCCCTGCTGTCCTATCCGGATGAAGTGGTGGGCGCGGCCCAACTTTATCTCGGCGTGCCGTTCTGCTCGGAAAACCCCGACGAGATGAAAAAGGTGCTGGACCTTCTGATGGCGCAAAAGCCATCGGTTGCCGCCTATACCTCTGATAACATTGAAAACCGCATCGGCGGTGGCGAGGTTGCGGCGCATTTCTGGTGGGATGGTAACTCGATGAAAACCCGCGCCAATGACGGGGCGAATATCGAATATGCGATGCCGAAAGAGGGGCTTGTGGGCTGGATCGACAGCCTTGCCGTGCCGAAAGGGGCCGCGAATATCGACAACGCTAAGGCCTTCATCGATTTCATGTCCACACCCGAGAATGCGACCGTGCAGTATAACTACTACGGCCATTCCTCGCCCGTTGCCCTTGATCTGGCAGTGGCGAAATACACGCCCGAAAACGCGCCTGAACTGTTTCCGACCGTAAAGGTCGAATTCTCGCGCGCCTGCTCTCCGGCAGCGCAAGATCTGGTGACCAAGGTCTGGACGCAACTGTTGCAATAACCTGCCACAACCGCTGGCCCATAACCACCGGCCAGCGGTTTCATCTTGGCTCAAATACTCCCGCCGGAGGCTCCAACACATCCACCGGCGCAAGGCAGGCCAACCAGCCCCGCCCGCCGTGACCGGGGCCATCGCCAAGGTCAAACTCAAGCCCCGCGATTTTCTCCAGCCGATGACCGCGCGCCATCGCCCCAGCGCGCGCCCAAAAGCGCGACTACTCCCCACCGCGTAGGTCGGGGTTCACCCCGACTCTCCCCCCGATCCGCCGCGCCGATGGACCAAAGCCCTCTGCCGCGCCCGAACCGCAGCCGGTCACACCACCAGCCCGCGCTGGTCTGCCATGCCCATCGAGACCAGCAACGGGCTTGCCGCCTGACGCTGCTGGAAATCAGCCTTGCTGCCCATGCCCTGCCAGTCCGACAGGATCAGCGATTGCGCCACGGCCCCGCCCAGTGTCGTTCCCGGTCCGGTCACGATGAACATATCGGGTGCAAACTCGCGCGCGGCGGTGCGGATGGCGCGGGTGAAATCGTAGGGCTCCACCACTTGATGACCCAGCGTATAGTCCCACAAGGCGGCGGTATCCGTGGCTTGCGGCCACCAGATCGCGCCGCGCCCGTCGATCAGCGGCAGCTTGGGCTGGCCGAACAGGGCAGGCGAAAGCGCCGCACGTCCCGCCGCAGCCACCGGCTCCTGAAGGCCGGTGTGAAAGCCCGCATGATTGGCCAGCCGCATCGGAAAGCGGCCCTGCACGGGGGGGACTGCGGCCTCAAACGCGGCCAGACCCGCCTCGTTCCCCGCCAGCACCAGCATCCCCCCCAGATCGATCGAGAGGCCCAGCACATGCCCCGTGCGCCTGCCAATCTGCGCCACCAGTTCCAGCAATTCCGCGCGGCGGCGGGGGTTTGGCTGCCAATCTTCATCCATGAACGGATAGATCACCTGACCGCCGATCATATGGGTCTGCATCAGGGTGCCCATGGTGTTGACCACCTCGAACCCGTTTTGCGCCGACAGCGCCCCCGCGCAGGCCAGCGCCGAATACCAGCCCATCGAGTTGCCGGTGACGGCCACCACCTGCACGCCGCGCAAGCACAGAAAATCCCCCAAGGTTGCCGCATAGATCAGCCCGCTGGCATTGTCGCCCCGCGTGTGGCGGGCGACGGAATAGCTCGCGGCCCCATCCAGAGCGGTCAGCATTTCCTGACCCAAGGCCGCGCGGCGGGCGTCAAACGCTGCAAGCAATCCCGCATCGGGGAAGTGGCGCGACAGCACGCCCAACTCGGTCTTGGTATAGGTGCCTCGGCCCGGGCAGATGACGACGGCGGTTTTCATTTCATCATCCCTAGGGCGGCTGCGGTGATGGAGTCTGCACTTGGCATCGTGGCGGCATAGGCGGGGCCGGTGGCGATAAAGCTGTCCGCGGCAGTGATGCGCGCCAAAGGAACGCTGGCAACCTCATGGAAGTGCGCCATCAAAGCCTCGGCCACGCCACCGGAATGGCGGGTTTCATCCACGATCAGGATGCGCTTGGCCCCCTGCACGGCTGCCGTCAGCGCCTCTTTCGGCAGGGGTGACAGCCAGCGTGTATCAATCACGCGGGCTTGAACGCCCTGTTCCGCCAGCCGTGCATGGGCTTGGCGCGACAGGTAAGTGCCGTTGCCGAAAGTCACGATGGCAAGGTCGTCCCCTGTGCCATGCACGCCCACTTCGCCAAGGCGGATCACCTCGGACGGGTCGGGATAGCGGGTCATCCATCCGCCGTCCTTGTCGGTATGCAGGTCGCGCATCGGGTAAAGCGCGATGGGTTCTAGGAACACCACCACCCGCTGTTCCTCGCGCGCCAGCCTTACACATTCGCGCAGCATCAGCGCAGCATCGGCCCCGTTCGACGGCACAGCAAGGATCACCCCCGGAATATCGCGGATCACCGCCACCGAGTTGTCATTGTGGAAATGCCCACCAAAGCCCTTCTGATAGCCAAGCCCCGCAATCCGCAGCACCATAGGGTTCGTGAACTGGCCGTTGGAAAAGAAGGGCAGCGTCGCGGCCTCGCCCCTGATCTGGTCCTCGGCGTTGTGCAGATAGGCCAGGAACTGGATTTCCGGCATCGGCGTAAAGCCGTTCTGCGCCATGCCGATGGCAAGGCCAAGGATCGACTGTTCATCGAGCAGCGTGTCAATCATCCGGTCCGGCCCGAACCGCGCCGACAGCTTTTGCGTCACACCATAGACGCCACCCTTGCGGCCCACATCCTCGCCCATCATCACGATCTCGGGGTGGGTCAGCATCAGATCGGTCAGCGCCCAGTTGATAATGCGGCTCATCGGCTGGGGGTCGTCGATCTGTTTCAGGTCAGCCCCAAAGGCTGCCGCGCGGACCTGCGGTGTGGGGCCGTTGGTGGGCTTGCAGGGTCGGGCAGGGGGGATCAGGCTGGCCATCACTTCGGAGGCCGTTTTCAGGCGCGGGCGGGTGACGGCTTCGCCCGCGATGCGGGTGACGCGGGCGTTGGTCTCGGTATAGATCGAAAGCGCCTGATCGGCGGGCAAGGCACCAGAGGCATCCAGCAGGCGGGCCATATGCAGCAGCGGATCGTGGGCTTCCTCGGCCTCGACCTCTTCGCGCGGCAGGTAGGTTGTGGGAACATCTGCGCCCGCATGGCCATAAAGCCGGATGGTGCGCAGGTGCAGGAAGGCCGGTTTGCGGCGGCGGCGAACGTAGTCGGCGGCCTCTTGCGCCACCTTGTAGGCGTCGTAAAGGTCCAGCCCGTCGGCAGAGAAATACTTCATCCCCGCCCGCGTCCCGAAGGTCGCGGCGATCCAACCCTTTGGAGTCTTGGTGGAAATGCCGATGCCGTTATCCTCGCAGACGAACAGCAAGGGCAGCGGGACCGACTGATAAGACGTCCATTGCGCGGTGTTGAACGCCCCTTGCGCTGTAGAATGGTTGGCCGAGGCATCGCCAAAGCTGCACATCACCAGCGCATCCTCGGGCAGGATCGCGTGTTCGGGGCGGTGGCGGCGGGCGGCACCGATGGAATAGGCGGCACCCACAGCCTTGGGCAAATGGCTTGCGATGGTTGATGTCTGCGGCGGAATCATCAGCGCGCGCGACCCCAGCACCTTGTGCCGCCCGCCCGAGATCGGGTCCTCGGCGCTGGCGGCGAATGACAGCAGCATGTCCCAAGCCATCGTCTGCCCCGGAACCTGCGCACCCCGCGCGATCTGGAAGGCGGCATCGCGGTAATGCAGAAATGCCATGTCGGTCGGGCGCAGCGCCATGGCCACCGCCGCCATCCCCTCATGGCCCGAGGACCCGATGGTGTAAAACCCCTGACCCGCCCGCTGCATCGCACGGCTGGTGCGGTCCAAGGCGCGGCTAAGGCAGGCCGCGCGATAGATCGCCACCGCATCCGTGGGCAACAGCGGACCGACAGGCGCGCGGCCTGCGGGGAAATCCCGCTTTGCCACCCGGCGCAGGAAGTTTTCATGCACGATATCGGCGCGGTCCATGGCAGTCCCCTTTTTGGCGTTTCTAGCGGATTGCAGCGCGGCGCGGAACCGATATAACGGCCATGATGTATTCCAAAAGGGAATAGCTTAGCCATGGCGCAGCCCCGCAGGCTTCTTCCGTCTATGGGCCAGTTGTCGGCCTTTGAATCGGTCTGTCGCACCGGCTCGACCCTTGCGGCGGCGGCAGATCTGAGCCTGACCCAAGGGGCGGTGTCAAAGCTGATCCACGGGCTTGAGGCGCAACTGGGTGTGGCTTTGTTCCTGCGCGAAGGCAGGTCCTTGGTGCCGACCGAGGCTGCAACCGCCTTTGCCCGCGATGTTGCCCGTGCGCTGGATCTGGTCAGCCGCGGGGCGCTGCGGGCGCGCTCGACCGCAGCAGGTGGCACTTTGGCCTTGGCGGTGCTGCCCGGCTTTGGCACGCGCTGGCTTGCCCCGCGCCTGCCTGCATTTCTTGAAGAAAATCCCGATGTGGCACTGCATATGGGAACGCGGCTGGAACCCTTTGATCTTGACGCCGAAGGCTTTGATGCCGCCATTCACTATGGCGCCGCGAACTGGCCGAACGCACATCACCTGAAACTGTTCGACGAGGCGCTTCTGGTTTGTGCCGCGCAGAGTCTGCATGGCACCCGCCTTGCCGATCTTGCCAGCCGCCCCTTGCTGCAACTGGAAACCCGCCCGACCGCGTGGCGCGACTGGTTTGCCGCTCAGGGCCATTCCGGCCCCTTGCCGCAAGGCATGCTGTTCGATCAGTTTGCGCCGCTGATCGAGGCTGCGGTGCATGGCCTTGGGCTGGCGCTTGTGCCGGATTTCATGGTGCAAAAGGAACTCGCCGAGGGCCGCCTGACGCCTTGGGCCGCAGCGGTGCCGGGGGCGGGTGGCTATTATCTGGTCTGGCCCAAGGCGCGCGACGCCTACCCGCCGCTTCAGGCCCTGTGCTCTTGGCTGGAAAGCTGCTAGGCTTCTGGCCTTATCAGCCCTTTCACTCTGGACATAAGAGGAAACCGGCCTTTCCCGGATTATGCGGCCTGAAGATCAAGCCGCAGTCTGCGGCCCCTGTCCCATAAAATATGAGGTTCTGCCATGGACGGCTATGCAAATGCCAATGATATCAGCGCGGTGGTTGCCGCCGACAAGGCGCATGTCTGGCACCATCTGAGCCAGCACAAGGGCTACGAATCCCCCGAGATCGACCCGCGCATCATCGTCGAGGGCAAGGGCCTGCGGGTCTGGGATGCGCGCGGCAAGGAATATATCGATGCCGTCTCCGGCGCTGTCTGGACGGTGAACGTCGGCTATGGCCGCGAATCCATCGCCAATGCCGTGCGCGATACGCTGCTGAAGATGAACTACTTTGCGGGCGTGGGCGGATCGATCCCCGGCGCGCTGTTTGCAGAAAAGCTGATCTCGAAGATGCCGGGACTAAGCCGCGTCTACTATTCCAACTCGGGGTCCGAGGCCAACGAGAAGGTCTACAAGATGGTGCGCCAGATCGCGCACAAGCATCACGGCGGCAAGAAGTGGAAGATCCTCTATCGTGAGCGGGACTATCACGGCACCACCATCGGCGCGCTTGCAACCTCCGGTCAGGCCGAACGCGCGATGCAGTATGGCCCCTATCCCGACGGCTTCGTGATGGTGCCGCACTGCCTTGAGTACCGCAAGCAGTGGGATGTCGAGAATTACGGCGAGCGTGCTGCCGACGCTATCGAGGAAGTGATCCTGCGCGAAGGTGCAGACACCATTGGCGCACTGGTGCTGGAACCCGTGACCGCAGGGGGCGGCGTGATCACCCCGCCGGTGGGCTATTGGGAGCGGGTTCAGGAAATCTGCAAGAAATACAACATCCTGCTGCACATCGACGAAGTGGTCTGCGGCGTCGGTCGCACCGGCACCTGGTTCGGCTACCAGCATTACGGCATCAAGCCCGATTTCGTGACGATGGCCAAGGGCGTGGCCTCGGGCTATGCCGCGATCTCCTGCACCGTGACCACCGAGGAAGTCTTCTCGATGTTCAAGGACGCGGGCGATCCGATGTCCTATTTCCGCGATATTTCCACCTTCGGCGGTTGCACCGCTGGCCCGGCAGCGGCGCTGGAAAACATGCGGATCATCGAGGACGAAGGCCTGCTGGACAACACCCTGAAGATGGGCGCCCGCGTGCTGGATAACCTCAACGCGCTGATGGAAAAGCACAAGGTCATCGGAGATGTGCGCGGCAAGGGCCTGTTCTGCGGCGCGGAACTGGTGGCTGACCGCATCACCAAGGAACCCATGGACGAGAAGAAGGTCGCAGCCGTTGTGGCCGAATGCAACGCCCAAGGCGTGATCATCGGCATGACCAACCGCAGCTTGCCCGGCCTGAACAACACGCTGTGCCTGTCGCCCGCCCTGATCGCCACGCCCGATGACATCGACCAGATCACTGGTGCCATCGATCGCGCACTGACCAAAGTCTTCGGCTGATCCAGCACCCGCTCTGAACCAACCCCGCGCCGCATCCGGCGCGGGGTTTTCTTTTGCGCCATGCAATTTCATCTGTTCTTAAATATCCCCGCCGGAGGCCCCGACCTTTCCGCCAAGTGCTTGACTCACAGGCACAGGCGCAGATCAATAGGTCCAGCCAAACCGACGGAATGAGGCCAGAATGAGCATCCCCCCCGAAGCCTTCGTCCTTCCACCGACGGGGCGTGGCACCTTGCAGCAACGCATCCGCCAGATGATCACCGAAGGCGTGCTGGCCGGAAGGTTCCGCCCGGGGCAGAAAGTGCCGTCCTCGCGCGGGTTGGCCGATCATCTGGGCATCAGCCGCATCACCGTGACGCTGGCCTATGCTGAACTTGTCTCGGCGGATTATCTGACGGCGCGGGGGCGGTCGGGCTATTACATCTCGGAAAACGCCCCGCGCGCGCCGGAACTGCCCGCCTTGGCCGCGCGGGCCGAGGGCGGCGATTTCGCGCGCCTGACCGGCGGGCGGTTTTCGGGTCTGGCTTCGGTTGACCGTCCCGCCGATTGGGAAGGCTATCCCTATCCTTTCATTTACGGGCAGGCCGATCCTGCGCTTTTCGATCACCAGAACTGGCGGCTTTGCGCGTTGCGGGCGCTGGGGCGGCGCGATTTCGGCGCTCTGACACAAGACTATTATGACCGCGACGACCCGCTGCTGATCGAGCATGTGCTGCGCCACATCCTGCCCCGCCGTGGCATTGCCGCGCGCGAGGACGAGGTGTTGCTGACCATGGGCGCGCAGAACGCACTCTGGATCACCGTCGCGGCACTCTTGGGCAAAGGGCGGAGGGCCGCCGTGGAAAATCCGGGCTATCCGGGCCTGCGCGGGATTCTTGATACCTCCGGCACCGAGGTGGTTTCCGTCGATGTTGATGCCGACGGACTCCCCCCCGATGCGGTGCCGAAAGGGGTCGATGTGGTTTTCACCACCGCCTCGCACCAATGCCCCACCAACGCGACCATGCCGCTTGATCGCCGTCTGGCGCTGCTGGATGCGGCGGGCCGCGAGGGGTTCGTGATCGTCGAGGACGATTACGAATTCGAGATGTCCTTCCTGAAACCCGTCTCGCCCGCACTGAAGTCCCTCGATACCGAGGGCCGCGTGGTCTATGCGGGGTCTTTCTCGAAATCGGTGTTTCCGGGGATGCGGTTGGGCTATCTGGTCGGCCCGCCGTCCTTTATCCGCGAAGTGCGCGCCCTGCGGTTGATGATGCTGCGCCACCCGCCGGGCCATATCCAGCGCACCGTGGCCTATTTCCTGTCCTTGGGCCACTATGACGCGCTGATCAACCGGATGCGCGCCGCCTACAAACGCCGCCGTCAGGTGATGGAAGAGGCCATCCGCGACAATGGTCTCGAAGTGGCAGGGCAGGGTGGCTTTGGCGGCTCAAGTTTCTGGATGAAAGCGCCCGAGGCGGTGGATACCGAAGCCCTTGCCGAACGCCTGCGCTCCGATGGTGTTCTGATCGAAGCGGGCCGCGCCTTCTTCGACCCTGCCCGCGCGCCGCGCAACTATTACCGCCTGGGCTATTCCTCGATCGGCCCCGCAAAGATCCCCGAAGGCATCGCCCGTATCGGCCGCGCCATCGCCTCCATGTGAAAGCGCAGCATGCCTTGGTATCACCTTGGTCCAAATACTCCCGCCGGAGGCTCTGGCCGCCACGACCGGGTGCCTCCGGCGGGAGTATTTGGACCAAGGTGAAGCACAAGGGGTAGGGTGCGTGCTTGCCACGCACCTTTGACACAACTGGACTTACCATGCCGTAGCGTCTGGCCCTAAGGGGCTTGCGGGGCGGGGGGTAGAACTGCGGAAACACCGGACCGTTTCAGGAGATACACCATGCGGATGACCACGGAAGAGGCTTTTGTCAAAGTCCTTCAGATGCACGGGATCGAACATGCTTTTGGCATCATCGGATCGGCGTTCATGCCGATTTCCGATCTGTTCCCGCGCGCGGGGATCACCTTCTGGGACTGCGCCCATGAAGGCTCGGGCGGGATGATGGCGGATGGTTACACCCGCGCGTCTGGCAAGATGTCAATGATGATCGCCCAGAACGGGCCGGGGATCACCAACTTTGTGACGGCTGTGAAAACCGCCTATTGGAACCACACGCCGCTGCTGCTGGTCACGCCGCAGGCGGCGAACAAGACCATCGGCATGGGCGGCTTCCAAGAGGTCGAGCAGATGGCGCTGTTCCAGGACATGGTTGCCTATCAGGAAGAGGTGCGCGATCCCTCGCGCGTGGCCGAGGTGCTGAACCGCGTCATCATCAACGCCCGCCGCGCAAGCGCCCCTGCCCAGATCAACATGCCGCGCGATTACTGGACGCAGGTGATCGACATCGACTTGCCCGAGATTGTCGAGTTCGAGCGCCCCTCCGGCGGTGAGGCCGCAATTCAGGCGGCAGCCGATTTGCTGTCGCAGGCGAAGTTTCCGGTCATTCTGAACGGCGCGGGCGTTGTGCTGGGCGGGGCCATCCCTGCCAGCATGGCGCTGGCCGAACGGTTGGATGCGCCGGTTTGCGTGGGCTATCAGCATAATGATGCTTTTCCGGGCTCGCACCCGCTTTTTGCCGGTCCTTTGGGCTATAATGGCAGCAAAGCGGCAATGGAGTTGATTTCGCAGGCGGATGTGGTATTCTGTTTGGGTACCCGATTGAATCCGTTCTCGACGCTTCCCGGATACGCGCTGGACTATTGGCCTAAGCAGGCCAAAATCATCCAAGTCGACATTAACCCGGATCGGATCGGGTTAACGAAGAAGGTGACTGTTGGCATTGTCGGCGACTCGAGAAAGGTCGCCGAGGCGGTTTTGGCGCGGTTGGCCATTACCGCCGGTGACCATGCGCGCAGCGAACGCAAAGCCAAAATCGCACAGACCAAGTCGGCTTGGGCGCAGGCTTTGTCCTCGATGGATCACGAAGATGATGACGTTGGCACGACTTGGAATCAGCGCGCCCGCGCGGACAAGCCCGACTGGATGAGCCCGCGCATGGCGTGGCGCGCGATTCAGGCTGCCCTGCCGAAAGAGGCGATCATTTCTTCGGACATCGGCAACAACTGCGCCATCGGCAACGCCTATCCGACCTTCGAGGCGGGCCGCAAATATCTGGCGCCGGGTCTGTTCGGGCCTTGCGGCTATGGTCTGCCTGCCGTGGTGGGTGCCAAGATCGGCTGCCCCGATGTGCCGGTGGTGGGCTTTTCGGGCGATGGCGCGTTCGGGATTGCGGTGACGGAGTTGACAGCGATTGGCCGTGGCGAATGGCCTGCGATCACGCAAGTGGTGTTCCGCAACTATCAGTGGGGCGCGGAAAAGCGCAACTCGACGCTGTGGTATGACGACAACTTCGTCGGAACCGAGTTGGATACGCAGGTCTCTTATGCAGGGATTGCAAAGGCTTGCGGACTTCAGGGCGTTGTTGCCCGCACCATGGAGGAATTGACCGCCGCCCTGCGGCAGGCGATTGAGGACCAGAAGGCTGGCAAGACCACCCTGATCGAGGCGATGATCAATCAGGAACTGGGCGAGCCCTTCCGTCGGGACGCGATGAAGAAGCCTGTGGCGGTGGCCGGTATTTCCGCCGCTGACATGCGCCCGCAGAAAGTATGACCCTGCCTTTTGAGATGGGGTTTGGAGCGGCGGCCTTCATGGCCGTCGCTGTCCTGATTGCCGCATTTGTGCGCGGTTATTCCGGTTTCGGCTTTTCGGCGCTGGTGATTGCGGCCTCGGGGCTTGTCACCAACCCGCTGCATTTCGTGGCCGTGGTGGTGATCTGCGAGGCGCTGATGTCGGCCCAAGCGTGGCGCGGTGTGGGGCCGGATATCGACTGGCGGCGCGTGGGCTATCTGATGGCGGGGGCCGCTGTCGGGATGCCGCTTGGCCTGTGGGCGCTGACCTCGATCCCCGAGGATGCCGCGCGGGCGGTGATTTCGGGCTATGTGCTGGTGATGTGTCTGGTGCTGATGGCGGGGTGGAAGCTGGGCCGCGATGTGCGGGGGGCGGGCAATATCTGGGCCGGTGTCGCCTCGGGCCTTGCCAATGCGCCGGGGATGGGGGGGCTGCCGGTGGTGGCCTTTTTCGCGGCGCAGACCATGCAGGCTTCGGTCTTCCGCGCTACCTTGGTGGCCTATTTTCCGCTGCTCGACCTTTATTCCGCGCCTTTGTATTTCTGGCACGGGATGGTCAGTTGGGACACCATCATCGCGTCCGTGCTGACGCTGCCGATGGTTTTCCTGGGCAACTGGCTGGGGTCGCGGCATTTCCTGTCCACCGATCCGCAGGATTTCCGCAAGTTCGCCATCGGGTTGCTGGCGTTGCTGGCAACGCTGGGCCTGCTGAAATCGGTGTTCTAGATGCTGTTGGTGGTCAATGCGGGATCATCCTCGATCAAGCTGGCGGTGTTTGACGACCGTTTGCAGCAGGTCTTGGCCGGATCGGTGACCGAGATCGGCGGGGCGGGGCGGTTGCGTTGCGGGTATTTCGCCGCCGCTTGTGCCGCCCCCGACCACCGTGCGGCGCTGGCGCTGATGTTTGATGCGATGGCGGGGCAGGGGGCGCCGTTGTCGGCGCTGACCGCCGCCGCGCATCGTGTGGTGCATGGCGGCGAGGCGTTGGTGCAGCCCTGCCGCATCACGCCTGCGGTGGTCGCAGGCATTGAATCTTGCGTGCCGCTGGCCCCACTGCACAACCCCGCCAACCTGACGGCGATCAACGCGCTGGCTGATCTGGCCCCCGATCTGCCGCAATACGCCAGCTTTGATACCGCCTTTCACGCCAGCAATCCCGCCGTTGCGGTGACCTATGCGCTGCCCTTGGCCGAGCGGGAGCGGGGGCTGCGTCGCTATGGCTTTCACGGGATTTCCTATGCGGGGCTGGTGGATAGCCTTGGCGCGGATGTGCCGCGCCGCTTGCTGGCGCTGCACTTGGGCAATGGCGCTTCGGCCTGTGCTATTCTTGACGGGCGCTCGGTTGCCTCGACCATGGGCTATTCGCCGCTGGACGGGCTGACCATGGGCACGCGCTGCGGGGCGATTGACGGCAATGCGGTGCTGCGGCTGGTGGAGTTGCACGGGGCCGAGGGGGCCGCGCGCATCCTGAACCGCGAAAGCGGGCTGCTTGCGCTGGGGGGTACCAATGACATGCGCGCGCTGCAAGAGGCTGGCACGCCCGAGGCTGCCTTTGCGCGCGACCATTTCCGCTATTGGGCGGTGCGACATTGCGGCAGCCTGATTGCGGCGATGGAGGGCTTGGATGCCATCGCCTTTACCGGCGGCATTGGCGAGAATGACGCCGAGATGCGCGAGGCCATCGCGGCAGGGCTGGCTTGGGCGGGCAATGTGTCGGTTCTGGTGGTGCAGGCCGAGGAAGAGCGCACCATTGCGGCCGAGGCGCAAAGCCTGCAAAGATCCGGTCTGTAATCCGCCATGGTCCCCGCAAGATTATCCTTTTTGATGCGCGGCTTGGGAAGGAATTTCCTGTTTTCCCCCATCCGCCGCAACTCTGTGTCACAATCGGGCTTGTTCGGCGGAAACCTTCCGTCCAGACTGCCGCCAAAGCCCGCAAGCATAAGGGGCGAAGGGGGAATATGACCGTCCAGCCAAAGATCGAAACCTCGCGCCCCATCGCGGATGAGGTTCGCAAGACCACCTGCTACATGTGCGCCTGCCGCTGCGGCATCAATGTGCATCTGACCTCTGGCAAAGTGTCCTATATCGAGGGCAACCGCGACCATCCGGTGAACAAGGGCGTGCTTTGCGCCAAGGGTGCAAGCGGCATCATGCAGGTCACAGCGCCGTCCCGCCTGCGTGCGCCGCTGAAACGGGTTGGCCCGCGCGGGTCGGGGGCGTTCGAGGAAATATCCTGGGATGAGGCGCTGGCGCTGGCGGTTTCGTGGATGAAGCCGTTGCGCGAAACCGCACCGGAAAAGCTGGCCTTCTTCACAGGGCGCGATCAGAGCCAAAGTTTCACCGGCTGGTGGGCGCAGGCGTTTGGCACGCCCAACTATGCGGCGCATGGCGGCTTTTGTTCGGTCAATATGGCGGCGGGCGGCATCTATACCATCGGCGGCGCGTTCTGGGAGTTCGGCCAGCCCGATTGGGAGCGCACCAAGCTGTTTGTCCTCTTTGGCGTGGCCGAGGATCACGACAGCAACCCGATCAAGATCGGTCTGGGTAAGCTGAAGGCGCGTGGGGCGCGGGTGATTGGCGTAAATCCGATCCGCACCGGCTATAACGCGGTGGCCGATGACTGGTTGGGCATTAACCCCGGCACGGATGGGCTGTTGATCCTGTCGCTGATCCATTGCCTGCTTGAAGCGGGCAAGGTTGATCTGGACTATCTGGCCAAGTTCACCAACGCAGGGCTGCTGGTGGTGGAAGAGGGGCCCGAAAAGGGCCTGATCGCCAAGAACGCGGAAAGCCAACCCTTTGTGATTGATCGCAAAACCGGTATGCCGGCACCTTGGGATGGCAAGGGCGTCGATCCTGATCTGGGGGCCAGCTATCAGGGCAACCGCACGGTGTTTCAGCATATGGCGGAGCGTTACCTCTCGCCCGATTACGCGCCCGAGGCTGTGGCGGCGCGCTGCGGCATACCCGCCCCCCGCATCCGCGCGCTGGCCGCTGAACTTGCCCGCGTCGCCTTTGACGAGGCGATTGAGCTTGCCCAGCCCTGGACCGATTTCCGTGGCAACCGGCACGAAACCATGACGGGCCGCCCTGTGTCGTTCCACGCCATGCGCGGTATTTCCGCCCATTCCAACGGCTTCCAGACCGCCCGCGCCCTGCATCTGTTGCAGATCGTGCTGGGCACGGTCGAGGTTCCGGGGGGCTATCGTCTGAAGCCGCCCTATCCGAAACCTGTCGAGGCCCATCCCACCCCGCATTTCGTCACCGTTCCGGGCAAGCCGCTGTCAGGTCCGCACTTGGGCTATGTGCGCGGGCCGGAAAACCTTGCGCTGCGCGAGGACGGCAGCCCCGCCCGCATCGACAAGGCCTTCACATGGGAAAACCCGTTCTCGGCCCATGGCCTGATGCATATGCTGATCCCCAACGCCCATGCCGGTGATCCCTACCGCATCGACACGCTGTTCCTTTATATGGCGAATATGGCGTGGAACTCGTCGATGAACTCGGCCCGCGTGATGGAGATGCTGACCGACAAGGGCGAGGATGGCGAATACATCATCCCGCGCATCATCTATTCTGATGCCTATGCGTCGGAAATGGTCGCCTATGCCGATCTGATCCTGCCCGATACCACCTATCTTGAGCGGCACGATTGTATCTCGCTTCTGGACCGGCCCATCAGCGAACCCGATGCGGCGGGCGACAGCATCCGCTGGCCGGTGGTCGAACCCGACCGCGATGTGCGCCCCTTCCAGTCGGTGCTGCTGGACCTTGGCGCGCGTCTGGGTCTGGCCCCGATGGTGAAAGAGGATGGCTCCCCCCGCTACAAGGATTACGCCGACTATATCGTGACCCACATCCGCCGCCCCGGTGTCGGCCCGCTGATCGGCTTTCGCGGCGCGGATGGTTTGGCCACGGGGCGGGGCGGGGCCAACCCCGACCAGATGCAGGCCTATATCGACAACGGCGGCTTCTATCAGGCCCATGTGCCGGCCGAGGCGTCCTTCTACAAACCGTGGAACGCCGCCTATCAGGATTGGGCGGTTGCGACCTCGTTCTACGAAGTCCCGCAGCCCTATCTTTTCTCGATCTGGTCCGAACCGATGCGAAAGTTCCAGATGGCTGCCGAGGGGCTTGGCGCGATCCAGCCCCCCGACCATCTGCGCGCACGCCTGAAACAAGCGATGGACCCGCTGCCCACATGGTATCCGCCCTTTGGCGATCAAGAGGCCGCAGGCTGGGGCTATCCGGTGCATGCGCTGACGCAGCGGCCGATGGATATGTATCACTCATGGGGTAGCCAGAACGCATGGCTGCGCCAGATCAGGGGCAAGAACTACCTTTACGTGCCGACGAAGATCTGGGCGGAACACGGGTTTCAGGACGGCGACTATGCCCGCGTCATCTCGCCCAACGGCGGCATCACCGTTCCGGTGGCCCATATGGCCGCGTTGAACGAAAACACGGTCTGGACATGGAACGCCATCGGCAAGCGCAAGGGCGCCTGGGCGCTGGATGAAGGTGCGACTGAGGCGACGGAAGGATTCCTGCTGAACCATCTGATTTCGGAACTCTTGCCCGACAAGGGCGACGGGCAGCGCCTGTCCAACTCGGACCCCGTGACGGGGCAGGCGGCGTGGTTTGATTTGCGGGTGCGGATCGAACGGGTCGGGCCGAAGGATCAGTCGGAACCGTCTTTCCCGCCCATCCCAAGGGTCGTTCCGAAAGGGGAGGATCGCGCATGACCTGCTTGCCCGCGACGACACAAAAGAAACTGGGTCTGGCGATTGATCTGGACACCTGCGTCGGCTGTCAGGCCTGCGTGACCGCCTGCAAGGGCTGGAACGACCAAGGCTATGGTGCGCGCCTGTCCGATCAGAACCCCTATGGCGCGGACCCTTCGGGGACGTTTTTGAACCGCGTGCATAGCTATGCCGTGCAGCCCGAGGCGGGACCGGCCCAGACCATCAACTTCCCGCGGTCCTGCCTGCATTGTGATGACGCGCCTTGCGTGACGGTTTGCCCGACGGGGGCCAGCTATAAGCGGACCGAGGACGGCATCGTTCTGGTGAACGAAGATGCTTGCATCGGCTGCGGTCTTTGTGCGTGGGCTTGCCCCTACGGCGCGCGCGAGTTGGATCAGGCGGCGGGGGTGATGAAAAAATGCACCCTATGCGTAGACCGCATCTATAACGAAACCCTGCCCGAGGAAGATCGCGAACCCGCCTGCGTGCGTGGATGCCCCACCGGCGCGCGGCATTTCGGCGATTTTTCCGACCCTGACAGCAAGGTCAGCCGTTTATCGGCGGAACGCGGCGGCTATGCGCTGATGCCCGATATGGGGACGAAACCGGTGAACCGCTATTTGCCGCCGCGCAAAAAGGATCACCCGCAAGAGGCCAGCCTTTTGGCACCGTTGCTGGACATCAAGGCCAGCGGATTTGCGGGCTGGCTTGACAAAATTCTGGGGAAGATCTGATGCATCCGGCACCTTCTGTCATCATCTTCTCGGTGTTTTCGGGCATGGGTTTTGGCCTGCTAGCCTTCCTTGGTGCGGGCGTTGTGACGCCATCGGGCTGGGCGGCGTTCCTGTGGTGGGGCTTGGGCTATGGCCTTGCGGTGGTAGGCCTGCTGGCCTCGACCTTCCACCTTGGCAATCCGCAACGCGCCTTGCTGGCCTTCACGCAATGGCGCTCAAGCTGGCTAAGCCGTGAGGCTTGGGCCTCGGTCGCCACCCTGCTTCTGTTGGCCCCTGTGGCGCTGTCGGATTGGCTGGCCCTTGGCTGGCCGCGCGGGATCGGGTTTATCGGGGCGGTGCTGGCGCTTGGGACAGTGTTCACCACCTCCATGATCTACACCCAGATCAAGGCCGTGCCGCGCTGGCACCATCCAGTTACACCATTGATGTTCATGGTATTTTCTCTCACAGGCGGGGCGATACTGGCAGGGCAGCATCTGCTGGCGGCGGTCTTGTGCGTGGCCTTGGGCGCAGTTCTGCTGGCGGTTTACCGCATCGGCGATGGCCAGTTCGCCCGCGCAGGCCAGACCATGGGAACGGCGACGGGGCTGGACCGGATCGGCGAGGTTGCGGTGTTTGAACAGGCCCACACCGCCGGAAACTACCTGCTGCGCGAGATGATCTATGTGGTGGGCCGCAAACACGCCACCAAACTGCGGCGCATCGCATTCGCGCTGGCCGTGGTGCTGCCCGCCTTGCTGCTGCTGGGCCACGGCCTGCCTTTCGTTGTACTGGCCGCGATCTCCCACCTGACCGGAGCCCTCGCCGCCCGCTGGCTCTTCTTCGCCGAAGCCGAGCATGTGGTGGGCCTCTACTACGGCAAACGCTAGGGTGCGTGACAAGCACGCACCCTACCCTTGGCATTCATCTTGGCAATAAATACTCCCGCCGGAGGCTTCCCGCAGGTGCCGTGGAAGCCTCCGGCGGGAGTATTTATTGCCAAGGTGAAACCGGCAGGTCAGAAAGGGGGTAAGGTGTGTGCTTTGCATGCACCTTGCGGGCCGAACCCTCACGCCAACTGCACCGCCACCCCCGCCGCTGCCAAACGCTCTGCAATCGCCGCAGGCGGGGCGGTGTCGGTGACAAGGCGGGTGAAGGCCGAAGGGTCTGCGATCTGGATCGGGGCTTTGAGGCCGAATTTAGACGCATCCGCCACGATGGTCGCGGTCTCGACACAGGCGATGATAGCGCGCGAGAACTCGGCCTCGCGCAGGTCTTGCAGCAGGAACCCCGCCTTGGCATCAATCGCCGCTGCCGACAGGATCGCATGGCCCACGCGGAATTGCCGCACGAAATGAAGGGCTTCCGCGCCAAAGGCCCCGCCGTCATGGGTGCGCAATTCGCCGCCCGCCATGAACACACGGTTCCCTCCGCGCCCTGTCAGGGCCGAAGCCGCGGCGAGCGAATTGGTCACCACCATCAGGTCGCGCCGCGCTTGCAAGGCTTGGGCGACATAGGCCGTCGTTGACCCCACATCGAGGAATAGCGAGGCTCCGTCGGGGATCAGACCGGCAACAGCGCGGGCGATGCGGCGCTTGGCTTCGGGGTGTTGCTGCATGCGCTGGGCAAAGTTCGGCTCTGCCCCCGCCTCTCGCAGGTGAACCGCGCCGTGGGTTTTGGTGACCAGCCCCGCCGCCTCGAGCCGTCGCGCGGTGCGGCGGATGGTTTCTTCGGTCACCTCCAGCTTGCGGGCCAGCGTTTCGATGCGCGCGTAACCGGTGGGGGCAAGCTGGGCCAGCAGGGCCTTGGCGCGGGGCGATGTGGGCATGGTTTGGGAAACCTTCGCAAATCCTGTGGCTTTCAACGCAAATACACCAAAATCCCACAAGATGCGACGTTGGATTTGACCAAACCCACCTTGCGCGGCAGCATCAGGAAAAATGGGAGGGGCCGCAATGACGCCCATGGAAAAGGTGCTGGCGCTGCCGATCTGGCAGGGGGCGGTTGTGGCCGAACCTCTTGGCGGCGGCATCACCAACCTGAATTTTCTGGTGCAGGATCAGGCCCGCCGCGCCGTGGTGCGCATCGGTGACGACATTCCGGTGCATCAGATCATGCGCTTTAACGAATTGAACGCCAGCCGCGCGGCCCATGCGGCGGGGGTCTCGCCCGCCGTTCTGCACCATGCGCCGGGCGCTTTGGTGATCGACTATATCGAGGGGCAGACCATGACCCCCGCCGATTTCACCCGCGACGCGGTGTTGGAGGCTGCGCTTGATCTGGTTGCCCGCGCGCACCGCGATATTCCGCAGCATCTTCGGGGGGCGGCGCTGACTTTCTGGGTGTTCCATGTGATCCGCGACTATGCGGGCACGCTGCGGGATGGCGAAAGCCGTCATCTGCCGCTGGTGGCGAACCTTCTGCGCGAGGCGTCGGAGTTGGAAAAGGCGGTCGGCCCGATTGATCTGGTCTTTGGCCACAATGACCTTTTGCCCGCCAATTTCCTGTTGGATGCCAACAGGATGTGGCTGATCGACTGGGATTATGCGGGGTTCAATTCGCCCCTATTCGATCTGGGGGGCTTGGCGGCCAACAATGGTCTGACCGAGGGCCAAGAGGCCACCATGCTGCAAAGCTATTTCGGCACGGTCGATGGCGGGCTTTGGCGGCGCTATCGCGCGATGAAGGCGGCGGCGGCGTTGCGGGAAACCATGTGGAGCATGGTTTCGGAAATCCATTCCGAGCTTGATTTCGACTATTCGGCCTATACGGCCAGCAACCTTTCCACCTATCGGGCGTCGCTTGACGCGTTCCGGCAAAGCTGAGGGCATCATGGCAGAGCTTCCCACCACCGCGCGCGCGGTCATCATCGGCGGCGGTATCATCGGCTGCTCGACAGCCTATCACATGGGCAAACTCGGCTGGACTGACACGGTTCTGCTAGAACGCAAAAAGTTGACCTCGGGCACGACATTCCATGCGGCGGGACTGGTGGGGCAGTTGCGCACCAGCGCCAATATCACGCAGCTTCTGGGCTATTCGGTTGAGTTGTATAAGAAGCTTGAGGCCGAAACCGGCCTGCAGACCGGCTGGAAGATGAATGGCGGCTTGCGGCTGGCCTGCAACGCCGAACGCTGGACGGAAGTGAAGCGGCAGGCGACCACGGCGCATAGTTTCGGGCTGGAAATGCACCTCTTGACCCCGAAAGAGGCGCAGGATTTGTGGCCGCTGATGACCATCGATGATCTGGTGGGGGCGGCTTACCTTCCGACGGACGGGCAGGCGAACCCGTCTGACATCACGCAGTCGCTGGCCAAGGGCGCGCGGATGGCGGGGGTGAAGATATTCGAGGACACGCCGGTGACGCGGGTAATCGTGGAAGATGGCCGCATTCGCGGGGTCGAAACGCCGTTTGGCACGATTGAATGTGAAAAGGTGATCTGTTGCGCGGGCCAGTGGACGCGGACGTTGGCGGCATCTGTCGGTGTGAACGTACCGCTGGTTTCGGTCGAGCATCAATACATGATTACCGAGAAAATTGAAGGGGTTACGTCCGGTTTGCCCACGCTGCGCGACCCTGACCGGCTGACCTATTGGAAAGAGGATGTGGGGGGACTCGTCTGGGGCGGGTATGAGCCAAACCCGAAACCTTGGGCGGTGAACGGCATACCCGAGGGGTTCCATTTCGATCTGCTGACCTCTGATTACGACCATTACGGGCAGTTCATGGAGGACGCTATTGCCCGCGTTCCGGCTCTGGCAACGGCGGGGGTGAAGCAACTTTTGAACGGGCCGGAAAGCTTTACGCCCGATGGCAATTTCATCTTGGGCGAAGCACCCGAGTTGCGGAATTTCTATGTGGGTGCAGGGTTTAACGCCTTTGGCATCGCCTCGGGCGGCGGGGCGGGCATGGCCTTGGCGGAATGGGCGGCCAAGGGCGAGGCGCCCTATGATCTGTGGCCAGTGGATATCCGCCGCTTTGGCAAGGTTCACCAGTCCACCGACTGGGTGCGGACGCGGACGCTGGAGGCTTATGGCAAGCATTACACGATTGCTTGGCCGTCCGAAGAGATGAAATCGGCACGGCCCACGCGGCGATCCCCGCTTTATGCGCATCTGAAGGCGGCGGGGGCCTGTTTCGGCGAGAAACTGGGGTGGGAGCGTCCCAACTGGTTCGCTGATCTGTCGAAGGGCGAGGTTCCGGTGGACCGCTATTCCTATCAGCGTCCCGGCTGGTGGGATCAGGTGAAGCGCGAACATCAGGCCGCGCGCGAGGCGGCGGTGCTGATCGACCAGACCTCATTCGCGAAGTTCACGCTGAAGGGCTCGGATGCGGCCCGCGCGCTGAATTACATCGCCGCAGGAAATGTCGATCGGGCGGTGGGCAGCCTGACCTATACCCAGATGCTGAACAAACGCGGCGGGATTGAGGCCGATGTGACCGTCGCCCGCACCGCTTGGGACGAGTTTTACATCGTCACCGGCACCGGCTTTGCCACCCATGATTTCGACTGGATTTCCCGCAACTTGACCGGAAACTGCCAGTTGGTCGATGTAACAGCAGGCTCTGCCGTGCTGTCGCTGATGGGGCCAGAGGCGCGCGAGATATTGGCGCGGGTGTCGGGCGATGATCTGACCAATGCAGGCTTCCCGTTTGGCACGGCGCGGCGGATTTCGGTGGCCTCTTGCCCCGTTCTAGCGCTGCGGGTGACCTATGTGGGCGAGTTGGGCTGGGAATTGCACATGCCGACCGATGTGGCGGTGACGGTCTATGATGCGCTGATGGCGGCGGGCGCGGGGCTTGGCCTGCGTAACGCGGGCTACCGCGCGATTGAAACGCTGCGTCTGGAAAAGGGCTATCGCGCTTGGGGGGCCGACATTGGCCCCGACCACACGCCGGTCGAGGCGGGGCTGGCTTGGGCCTGCAAGATGAAGTCGGGTGTCGATTTCATCGGGCGCGATGCGGTCGCGGCGCAACTGGCAGGCGGGGTCAAAAAGCGGCTGGCGGGGTTCACGGTCGATGATCCGTCGGTGATCCTGCTGGGGCGCGAGACGATCTACCGTGATGGGGTGCGGGTGGGCTGGCTGTCCTCGGGGGGCTTTGGCCATACGGTCGGCAAGCCGGTGGGCTACGGTTTTGTGCGCCACAAGGACGGGGTGACGGAGGATTTTATGACCTCGGGGGAATATGAGCTGGAGGTGGCGTCGGAGAGGGTTCGGGCCAAGCTGCATCTGGGCGCGCTTTATGATCCGGCGGGGGGAAGGATCAAGGCCTGACGGGCTTGCTTGGCTGCATGGATCGCGGCCTCCGGCGGGGATATTTAAGCGAAGAGGATCGGGGGAAGGTTGGGTGGCCCGCCGGAGGGAGCATCCGGCGGGCCAAGCCTCAGGCGGCGGCGCGGCGGTTCAGCACCATCGCCATCGTCTCGCCCATTGCCGAGGGGTTGGGGGCCACGGTGATGCCTGCCGCCGACAGGATTTCCACCTTTTCCTGCGCGCTTTCGCCAAAGGCGCTGATGATCGCGCCCGCATGGCCCATCTTGCGGCCCTTCGGCGCGGAAAGCCCCGCGATATAGGCCACCACCGGTTTTGTCATGTGGCGCGCGGCCCAGGCGGCGGCTTCGGCCTCTTGCGGGCCACCGATCTCGCCGATCATCATGACGGCATCGGTTTCGGGATCGTTCTGGAACAGTTCCAGAATATCGCGGAAGGAAGACCCGTTGACCGGATCACCACCGATGCCCACCGATGTGGAAACCCCGATGCCAAGTGCTTTCATCTGGCTTGCCGCCTCATAGCCCAAGGTGCCGGATCGCCCGATGATGCCCACGCGGCCCGGCATGTAGATATGCGGCGGCATGATGCCCATGAAGCCCTTGCCGGGGCTGATGATACCGGCGCAGTTCGGCCCGATCAGGCGCATCTTTTTGTCAAAGGGGTAACGCTTTAGAAACCTTTTGACCTTCATCATGTCCTGGCTGGGGATACCGTCGGTCACGCAGACGGCGGTTTTGATTCCGGCGTCGGCGGCCTCCATGATGGCGTCGGCGGCAAAGGGCGGGGGGACAAAAACTAGGCTGGCTTCGGCGCCGGTGGCCTCGACGGCCTCGCGCACGGTGTTGAACAGCGGCAGGCCCAGATGGGTGGTGCCGCCCTTGCCGGGGGTGACACCGCCCACGACATTGGTGCCGTATTTGATCATGTCGGCGGCGTGGAAGGCGCCGATGCGGCCTGACATGCCTTGAACGATGACGCGGGTTTTTTCGGTGATGAGGATGGCCATGATGACTCCTTAAGCAGCGATACGGGGACGGGCGGCGACGGCACTGGCTGCGGCTTCGGCCAGCGTGTCGGCGGTGATCAGCGGCAGGCCCGAGGATTGCAGGATGGCGTTGCCTTCCTCGACATTTGTGCCTGCCAGACGAACCACGACGGGAATGGTCAGGCCGACCTCGCGGTAGGCTTGCACGACACCTTGGGCCACCCAGTCACAGCGGTTGATACCGGCGAAGATATTGACAAGGATGACCGAAACATTGCGGTCGGCCAGCACGGTGCGGAAGGCGCGCACCACCCGTTCGGGGCTGGCCCCGCCGCCGATGTCAAGGAAGTTGGCAGGCTCTCCCCCCGCCAGTTTGATCATGTCCATCGTGGCCATGGCCAGACCCGCCCCGTTGATGATGCAGCCGATGTCGCCGTCAAGCCCGACATAGGCCAGACCGTGATCGCCAGCAGTGCTTTCACGCGGGTCTTCCTGGCTGCGGTCGCGCAGTTCTGCGATCTCGGGGCGGCGGAACAAGGCGTTGGTGTCAAAGGACATTTTCGCGTCCAGCGCCACCAGATCGCCCGTGCCGGTGATGACCAGCGGGTTGATTTCGACCATGACCGCATCCAGATCACGATAGGCGCGGTAGCAGGCGCGCAGGATCGTCACCATCTGCGCGATCTGCCCGCCCTGCAGGCCAAGCTGGAAGGCCAGTTCGCGCGCCTGAAACTCCGACAGGCCCACGGCGGGGTCGATTGTCATGCGGCGCAAGGAGTCGGGATCGGTTTCGGCCAGATCCTCGATCTCCATCCCGCCATGGGCCGAGGCCACGATCATGATGCGTTCGGATTTGCGGTCCAGAACAAAGCCCAGATACATCTCGCGGGCGATGTCCGACGCGCCTTCCACCCAGACGCGGTAAACGCCCTTGCCATTCGCGTCGGTCTGCTTGGTGACAAGTTGCTTGCCAAACAGGGTGGCGGCAAAGGCGTGAACCTCGTCCGCCGAGCGGCAGAGTTTCACCCCGCCCGCCGCGCCGCGCCCCCCTGAATGGATCTGCGCCTTGACGACCCAAGCTGCCCCGCCCAGTTCCCGCGCGCGGTAACCCGCCTGTTCGGGGCTGTAGGCCAGCCCGCCGCGCGGCACCGGCACGCCGAAACGCGACAGGATTTCCTTGGCCTGATATTCGTGGATGTCCATATCTACCCCCTATGCTGCATTTGCGGCGATGGCTTCGGCCTGCACGATCACGTTGCGGGCCATGCGTTCCGAGGCGGCGTCGATCATCTTGCCGTCAAGGCTGGCGGCACCCTTGCCCTCGGCCTCGGCCTTGCGGAGTTCTTCGATGATGCGGTGGGCGCGGGTGACTTCGGCCTCGGGCGGCGAGAAAATCTCGTTTGCCAGCGCCACTTGGGAGGGATGGATCGCCCATTTGCCCTCGCAGCCCAAGGCGGCGGCACGGCGCGCGCCGTCCTTGTAGCCCTCGGGGTCGGAGAAATCGCCGAACGGCCCGTCGATGGCGCGCAAGCCATAGGCGCGGCAGGCGATGACCATGCGCGAGATCGCGGCATGCCACTGATCGCCCGGATAATGCGGGTTCAGACCGCCGATATTGGTGGTGCGCGACCGCATCGACGCGGCATAGTCCGCCACGCCGAAATGCAGTGCCTCCAGCCGGCCGCCGAATTGCGCGATGGCTTCCACGTTCGCCATGCCAAGCGCGGTTTCGATCAGCGCCTCAAGCATCACGCGGGTTTTCAACCCGCGACCCTGCTCGATCTGGTTCACCATCGCCTCGACCATGTAAAGGTCGGCAGGAACGCCCACTTTCGGCACCAGCAGCGTATGCACGCGGTCGCCCGCTTGCTCCATGATATCAACGACATCGCGGTACATGTAATGCGTATCAAGCCCGTTGATCCGCACCGAAACCGTTTTGCCCTTGGCGGCCCAGTCGATGTCGTTCAGCGCCTGAATGCAGTTCTTGCGGGCCTGTTCCTTTTCGGGCGGGGCCACCGCGTCTTCCAAGTCAAGGAACACGTAATCGGCGGGGCCTTCGGCGGCCTTGTCGATCATCGAGGGGTTCGAGGAGGGGACTGCAAGTTCAGACCGTTGCAGCCGCTGCCGACGCAGCGGGTAAAGAGTGTGGCTCATGTCATTGTTCCTGTTTGGTTATTCTGCTGCGATACGGGCGGCGGCGGGAATGCGGCCTTCGGTGTAATAGGCCAGTGCTGCCCCCACACCCGATCCGAACTCGATCTTCACACCGGCTTCGGCAAGGCTGGCTTCGGCGATGGACAGGGCGGTCAGCGTCATGCCTTCGTTCAGATCGCCCAAGTGGCCGATGCGGAAAACCTTGCCCGCCAGACGCGCCAGACCCGACCCGAAAGAGGTGTTGTAGCGGGTATAGGCGATGCGCAGCACCTCTCGCGCGTCGATATCGCCGGTTTTGATCGCCGAAACCGTGTTGGAATACAGCGACGGGCTTTCCGCGCACAGCTCCAACCCCCAGGCCGCGATGCCGCGCCGCACGCCTTCGGCAAGGCGGGCATGGCGGGCAAAGACGTTCTCCAGCCCTTCGCCAAGCAGGCGGTCCAGCGATTTCCGCATCCCGTGCAGCAGTTGGGTGGGGGGCGTATGCGGGAAATAGCCGTTGGCGTTCATCGCCAGCATGTCCTTGAAATCATAGAACACACGGCGCGAGGTGCAGGTTTTCGATGCCGCGATGGCCTTCTGGCTGGCCCCCAGAATTCCCAGACCCGCTGGCAGCATCAGCCCCTTTTGCGTGCCGGTCACCGCCAGATCGACGCCCCATTCGTCCATTCGGAAGTCGATCGAGCCGACCGAGGACACACCGTCCACGAACAGAAGCGCGTTGTGGAAGCATTCGTCCATCACACGCCGCACCGCCGCCACGTCCGAGGTCACGCCGGTTGCGGTCTCGTTATGGGTCACGAAGACGGCTTTGATCTTGTCAGCCTTGTCCGCGCCAAGGATACGGGCAAATTCTGCCACCGGCACGCCCGCGCCCCAGGCCACATCGACCGTGATCACGTTCAGGCCCAGCCGCTCGGCCATATCAGCCCAAAGGGTCGAGAATTGGCCATGCCGTGCCATCAGCACCGTATCGCCTACGTTCAGCGTATTGGTGATCGCGGCTTCCCACGCAGAGCACCCCGATCCGGGGAAGAACATCACTTCGGCGGTCGTTGTCTTGAAAACCTTTTTCATATCCCGGAACAGATCCAGCGTCAGATCACCGAAATCGGCGGCGCGCATGTCCTGCATCGGCACGTTCATCGCTTGGCGCACCACTTCGGGAACGTTGGTGGGGCCGGGGATGTAAAGATGGGTGATGCCGGTTTTCATTGTGCCTCCTGTGGGTCAATCTTCTTGCCTATAGGGATGGCACCGATTGTTTTTTGTGCAAAATGAAAGCGGGTTCTGCTGTAAATGCGAGAATTTACATAATTCACTTTATGTAATAATGTAAAAATAACAGAAGCAACTTTGTGTGCGGTGGTATGCAGAAAACCTTTATCGGGCCGCATCTGCGGCGCTTGCGGATCGAGAGGGCTGAAACCCAAGGCATGATGGCCAAGGCGCTGGGAATCTCGCCTGCCTATGTCAACCTGTTGGAAAACAACCAAAGATCTGTATCCGTCGCGGTGATGCTGCGGCTGTTCGAGGTCTATGGCGTTGATTGGCGCGACATCGCCGAGGATGATGACACTTCGGTTCTGGCGGATTTGCGCGGGGTTATGCAGGACCCGATTTTTGCACAGGACCGCCCGGATTTGCAGCAGCTACGCGCGGCTTTGGTTCACAGTCCGGCGCTGGCGCAGGCAATGCTGCGGTTGCATCGTGCCTATCAGGCTGCAACCGATCAGCTTTTGTCGCTGGCCGAGGGTGGTGATCCGGTAGTGGCCTCAACCACGCCGGAAGCAGCGGTTCACGACTATTTCCGCCGCAACCGCAACCACTTCCGCGAGTTGGAAGAGGTGGCCGAAGTGTTCTGGGGGGCTGAGCCGGTTGAGCGCGACGAGATTTATACCGCCCTGAAGCACCGCCTGCGCGCGCGGTTGGGAATCACCGTGCGACTGGTGCAGGTGCGCGATTTGCCCGGCACCTTGCGGCAATATGATGCCGCGCGGCACGAAATCCTGCTCTCCGAGGCGCTGGATCACACCAATCGCATCTTTCAACTGGTACATATGGCAGGGCTGCTGGAGCAGCGCGCTGTTCTGGACGGGTTGATTGCCCGCTCGGGCATTGCCGAGCCACGGGCGCAGGCGCGGCTGCGGGTGGAACTGGCAAACTATTTTGCCGCCGCTGTGCTGATGCCTTATGACGCCTTTCTGGCCGAGGCGCGGGCGACGAAATACGATCTGGACCATATCGCCACCCGATTCGGCGTCAGTTTTGAACAGGCCTGCCATCGTGCCACGACGCTTCAGCGCGAGGGCGCGCAAGGGGTTCCGTTCTTTTTCCTGCGGATCGACAAGGGCGGAAACGTCACCAAGCGCTTCAACGCGACAGGGTTTCATCTGGCGGAATATGGCGGGGCTTGCCCGCGTCTGGACGTTCACACCAGCTTTCGCACGCCGGGAAAGATCGTGCCGCAGTTTGTGGAAATGCCCGATACCAGTCAATACTTCGTCTTCTCGCGCACGGTGGACCGACCCACGTTTGAACGTCATGGGCAGGACAATAGGCTTGCCGTTGCAATGGGTTGCACCATCGAACACGCAGCCGAGATCGGCTATGCCGAGGCCTTTACCGTGTCGGGCGCGCGGATGGTTCAGATCGGGATCAACTGCCGGATTTGCCCGCGCGCCAATTGCGATCAGCGCGCGCATCAGGCCACAGTTCTGGCGACGCCGGTGGATGAGCGCAGGCGGGGTGCGACGCGATTTGACAGTTAGGACCAAGCCCGAAGTTAAGATTTGACAGCGGCTTTCAATTTACTTAACGTGCTAAGTAAGTGAACGAGGAGAGTCGCCATGTCCGATCTTGCAACCCATCTCGCCCGTCTTGACGGGCATCTGGCGCGGTTCCGCGATACCGGCATCCTGAACCTGATCAACGGGCAGTCGGTGGCGGGATCGGGCGGTATGTTCGAGACCCGCTCGCCGGTCGATGAAAGTCTGATCGCGCAGGTCGCGCGGGGCGAGGCTGCGGATATTGACGCGGCGGCCAAGGCGGCGAAGGCGGCCTTTCCGGCTTGGGCGGCGATGGAGGGCGACAAACGCAAGGCCATCCTGCACCGCATCGCCGACCTGATCGAGGCGCGGGCCGAGGAAATTGCCCTGTGCGAATGCTGGGATACCGGGCAGGCCTATCGCTTTATGTCCAAGGCCGCCCTGCGCGGGGCCGAGAATTTCCGCTACTTCGCCGATCTGGCCCCGCTGGCGCGCGACGGGCAAAGCCTGCCGACCGCGACCCATCTGAACGTGACCTCGCGCAGCCCTATTGGCCCTGTCGGCGTCATTACCCCGTGGAACACACCGTTTATGTTGTCCACATGGAAGATCGCCCCTGCCTTGGCCGCGGGCTGCACCGTGGTCCATAAACCCGCCGAGTTCAGCCCGCTGACAGCGCGGATTCTGGCCGAGATCTGCCACGAGGCGGGCCTGCCTGCGGGGGTTCTGAACCTTGTGAACGGCATGGGCGAGGGGGCGGGCAAAGCCCTGACCGAACATCCCGACATCAAGGCGATTGCCTTTGTGGGCGAGTCGAAAACCGGCTCGATGATCATGAAGCAGGGCGCCGATACGCTTAAGCGGGTGCATTTCGAACTTGGCGGCAAGAACCCCGTGGTGGTGTTTGACGACGCGGATTTTGAGCGTGCCTTGGATGCAGTGATCTTCATGATCTATTCGCTGAACGGTGAACGCTGCACCTCGTCCAGTCGTTTGCTGGTGCAGGATACCATTGCAGATCGTTTCCATGCCGCGCTGATTGCCCGCGTCAATAACATCAAGGTTGGCCATCCGCTTGATCCTGCAACAGAAATCGGGCCGCTGATCCATAAGACCCATTTCGACAAGGTGACTTCTTATGTCGAAATCGGCCTTGCCGATGGTGCGACCCTTGCGGCGGGCGGCACCCGCGTGGGCGATGCAGGTTGGTTCGTGCGGCCAACCCTGTTCACGCAAGCCAGCCCGCAAATGCGGATCGCGCAGGAAGAGGTGTTCGGCCCCTTCCTGACCTCTCTGACCTTCACCTCCGAAGCACAGGCGCTGGAAATCGCCAATAACGTCGCCTACGGGCTGACCGGATATGTCTGGACCAACGACCTGACCCGCGCGCTGCGGTTTTCAGGCGCGCTTGAGGCGGGGATGATCTGGGTGAACTCGGAAAACGTGCGCCATTTGCCGACGCCTTTCGGCGGAGTGAAGGCATCGGGCATTGGCCGTGACGGCGCGCAATGGTCCTTCGAGTTTTACATGGAGACCAAGAACACGGCCTTCGCTTTGGGCCAGCACAAAATTCAACGGCTTGGAGCCTGAAGGGCGGTCGCGCCCCAAAAGGGAGGATGAAATGGGCAAAATAGTTCTGGCCGCGAAATGCACGCATGTGCCGACGATGCTGATGTCTGAACAGGACGGCCCCGTGAAGGGCAAGCGGCAGGCGGCAATCGACGGGCATCTGGAAATCGGCCGCCGTGCCAAGGCGTTGGGCGTGGATACTGTCATCATCTGCGATACCCATTGGGTGATCAACGCAGGGTTCCACATCAACGCCAATGACCGCTTTCAAGGGCTGTTCACATCGAACGAATTTCCGCAGTTTATCCAGAACATGCCCTATGATTACGAAGGCAATCCGGCGCTTGGCGATGCCATAGCCAAGGCCGCAAGTGATCTGGGCGTTTACACGCTGGCGCATCATCTGGATACGCTGGAGATGGAATACGGCACGCTGGTGCCGATGCGGTTCCTGTCCCGCGCACACCAGATGAAGGTGGTTTCGGTGGCGGCGTGGTGTACGGTGCATAGCCATGAGGAAAGCCGGGTGATCGGACAGGCGATCCGTCAGGCGGTCGAGGCCAGCGACAGCCGCGTGCTACTGATCGCCTCGGGGTCACTGTCGCACAAGATCTGGCCGAACAAGGATTACGCCGCCAACAACGGCACCTTCACCATTTCCAGCGAGTTCAACCGCCAGATGGATCTGCATGTGCTGGACATGTGGCAGCGCGGAGATCACGCCACTTTCCTGAAAATGCTGCCGGATTATGCCGCCTTCTGCTGTGGTGAAGGGTCGATGCACGACACGGCCATGCTTTACGGCGCATTGGGCTGGGACACATATGACGGCAAATGCGAGGTTGTGACCCCGTATTTCCCCTCCTCCGGCACTGGCCAGACCAACGTCATCTTCCCCGTCTAAGGAACAGCGATGCCCATTCCCCCCGCCAATCTTTACCCGCCCTTCAACATCGTGCGGCTGTCCCATGTGGAATTGAACGTGACCGATCTGGCATGGTCGCGCGGCTTTTACGTTGACACGCTGGGCTTGCAGGTCAGCCATGAGGACGCCACCCACATCTATCTGCGGGCCTTGGAGGAACGCGGCCACCACTGCGTGATCCTGAAAAAGGCCGATGCCGGGTCGGTGGGGGTGCTGGGGTTCAAGCTGTGGGACGCGCCCGATCTGGACCGTGCGGAACACTGGTTCAAATCCAAGGGCCTGCCGGTGGCATGGATCGAGCGCCCCTTCATGGGCCGTGTGCTTCGCACCCGCGATCCGATGGGCATCCCGCTGGAGTTCTATGTCCAGATGGACCGCCTGCCGCCGATCCATCAGCAGTATAAACTCTATCACGGCGTCAAGCCGCTGCGGATCGACCATTTCAATATGTTCAGCCCGAATGTGGATGCCTCGGTCGCGTTTTACGGCGAGATGGGCTTCCGCGTAACAGAATACACGGCGGATGAGGAAACGGGGCGCACTTGGGCTGCGTGGATGCACCGCAAGGGCGGTGTGCATGACGTCGCCTTTACCAATGGCACCGGCCCGCGCCTGCACCATCTGGCCTTCTGGGTGCCGACACCCTTGAACATCATCGACCTGCTCGATCTGATGTCCACCACCGGCTATCTGGCCAATATCGAACGCGGACCGGGGCGGCACGGGATTTCCAACGCGTTTTTCCTTTATATCCGCGACAAGGACGGCCACCGGACCGAGATCTATTGCTCGGATTATCAGACGGTTGACCCCGATCTGGAGCCGATCCGCTGGGATCTGAAAGACCCGCAGCGGCAGACGCTGTGGGGGGCTGCGGCTCCGCGAAGCTGGTTCGAACTGGGGTCAAGGTTTGACGGGGCTGATCTAGTGGAAAGTGATCTGAAGGCCCAGCCGATCATTGCGCCATAAGCCAAGGCAGGGGGGCTGTCTGCCCCCTCTGGCCTGCGGCCATTCACCCCCCGAGAGTATTTGGGCCAAGATGAAGGGACCAGAAGAGGATGGATATGCGGTTTGCGACGGTTCTGGTAGATGGTGCGCGGCTTTACGGGGCGGTGACGGAGGCGGGCTTTGTCGCGCTGTCGGGGGATTTCCCGCAGTGGCAGAGTTTGCGCGATGTGATTGCGGCGGATGGGTTTGGCGCACTGGCGCAGGCGGCGCAGGGGCGGGCGGTGACGCATCCCTTTGGGGCGTTTGTCTGGGATATTCCGGTGCCGGACCCCGAAAAGATCATCTGCGTCGGTGTCAACTTTCCTGACCGCAATGCCGAGTATAAGGACGGGCAGGAAGCGCCACCGAACATGTCTTTGTTTCCGCGCTTTCCCCGCTCTTTCGTCGGACATGAGGTGCCGCTGACCCGCCCGCCGGAAACCCCGCAACTGGACTACGAGGGCGAGATTGCCATCGTGATCGGCAAAGGCGGGCGGCGCATACCAGAGGCGCAGGCGCTGGGCCATATCGCGGCGTTGACCTTGTGCAATGAAGGTACGCTGCGTGATTGGGTGCGGCATGCCAAGTTCAACGTGACGCAGGGCAAGAACTGGGACGGGTCGGGCGCGATGGGGCCTTGGCTGGTGCCGTTCCGCGATGCGGCGCAGATTGTCGATGTGGGGCTGGAGACGCTTGTGAATGGCGAAGT
Source organism: Rhodobacterales bacterium RIFCSPHIGHO2_02_FULL_62_130 (assembly GCA_001828855.1). GTDB lineage: Bacteria > Pseudomonadota > Alphaproteobacteria > Rhodobacterales > Rhodobacteraceae > Cypionkella. Next base: position 156,697 of record MHZT01000013.1, read on the forward strand.
GCGCCAGTCTGACCGAACGGGGCGGATGCTGTTTCCGGTCGCGCGGCAGATCGCTTATATCTCGACCTTTACGACGCTGGTGGCGGGCGACATCATTGTGACCGGCACGCCGACCGGGGCGGGCGCGCGGTTTGATCCGCCGCGCTGGCTGGTGCCGGGGGATTTGATCGAGGTGCGGGCCGAGGGTATCGGCTGTTTGCGGAACGGAGTGCGCGACGAATGACGCCGGATCAGATCAAGGCCGCCGCCGAGGCACTGTTTCAGGCCGAGGCGACGGGGGTGCAGATGGGGATGCTTAGCCTGACCTATCCTGACATCACGCTGGACGATGCCTATGCGGTGCAGGCGGCTTTGGTGGCGCTGAAGCTGGATAGGGGCGCAAAGGTTGTGGGCTGGAAGATCGGCCTGACCAGCCGTGCGATGCAGCAGGCACTGAACATCACCACGCCGGATTCCGGGGTTTTGCTGGATAATATGGTGTTCGCCAGCGGCTCTACCGTGCCGAAAGGCCGCTTTATCCAGCCGCGTATCGAGGCCGAGATTGCCTTTGTCATGCAGGCCGATCTGGCGGGGGCGCATGTCACCCGCGCCGATGTGGTAGCAGCGACGGGCGCTGTAGTGCCAAGCCTTGAGATTCTGGACACTCGGATTTTGCGCGCCGATCCTGCGACGGGGCGCGCGCGGGTGATCTACGACACCGTTTCGGATAACGCCGCCAATGCGGGCATCGTGCTGGGGTCGCAGCGGCATCCGGTGGATGCCTTCGATCTGCGCTGGGTGGGTGCCATCGTGAAACGCGACGGGGTGGTTGAAGAAACCGGCCTTGGTGCGGGCGTGCTGGATGATCCGGTGACGGGCATCCTGTGGCTGGTCCACCGGCTTGCGCGCTATGGGCAGGGGCTGCGGGCGGGGGATATCGTGCTGTCAGGATCGTTCATCCGGCCAGTCGAGGCCCCTTCGGGCAGCCGGTTCGAGGCGGATTTCGGCGCGTTCGGACGGGTCGAGATCGCGTTTGGCTAGACCGAAACCTCGGCCCTCAGCATCGCGCGGTCCAGATCGGCTTTGCGTCCCTGCAAGGCCACAGCCCCCCGCCGGAACACATAGACCTGATCCGCAAGGGCATGGGCAAAGTCGAAATACTGTTCGACAAGAACAATCGCCATATCGCCGCGCCCTTTCAGATAGTCGATCACGCGGCCGATTTGCTGGATGATATTGGGCTGGATGCCCTCGGTTGGCTCGTCCAGAAGCAGCACCTTGGGGCGCATGATCATGGCACGGGCGATGGCGAGTTGCTGTTGCTGGCCGCCCGAAAGATCGCCGCCGCGACGGGCGGTCATGTCGCGCAGCACCGGAAACAGGTCATAGATTTCGGGCGGAATCCTGTGGTCGGCTTTGGGCAGCACCGAGAACGCGGTCTCCAGATTTTCGCGCACGCTCAGCAGCGGAAAGATCATCCGGCCCTGTGGCACCACCGACAGCCCGCGTCGCGCCATGTCTTGCGGGCGGCTGGGCGGCAGGTCGTGGCCGTCCAGCGTGACGGTTCCGCCAGATCGCGGATGCGTCCCCGCCAGCGCCTTCAGGAATGAGGTTTTCCCCACCCCGTTGGTGCCCATGATGCAGGTGACTTCTCCCGTTTTCGCTGTGAAATCAATGCCGTGCAGGATCTGCGATCCGCCGTAATGCAGTGTTAACCCCGAAGTGTGCAGCATCATCCCCGCCCCAGATAAACGTCGATCACGTCTTGGTTTTTCGTCACATGGTCCAGCGAGCCTTCGGCCAGCACCGCGCCTTCGTGCAGCACGGTGACGCGGCAATTCAGGCGGCGGACGAACTCCATATCGTGTTCAACCACCACCACCGCACGGGTGCGGGCGATCTCGACCAGAAGGTCGGTGGTGCGTTCACGTTCGGCCAGCGTCATGCCTGCGGCGGGTTCATCGACCAGCAGCAGGCGCGGTTCCTGTGCCAAGAGCATGGCGATTTCCAGCCATTGTTTCTGACCGTGGCTTAACTCGCCCGCCTTGCGGGGCAGGTGGTCGGCAAGGCCAACTTGCGCGGCAAGGGCCGCGATGCGGGTCTGGTCGGCGGCTTTGGCGCGCCAGGCCAGCACTGCCCAAGGGCTGCGCGCGGCCCGCAGCGCAAGGGTCAGGTTTTCAGTCACGGTCTGGTCTTCGAACACGGTGGGGCGCTGGAATTTGCGGCCAATGCCGGCGCGGGCAATCTCGGATTCGGTCAGTTTCAGCAGGGAAACCGAGCGTTCTCCGAAGGTTACGCTGCCAGCGTCCGGTTTGGTCTTGCCGGTCACGATATCCATGAAAGTGCTTTTGCCCGCGCCATTCGGGCCGATAATGGCGCGCAACTCGGCCATTCCGATCGAGAAGGTCAGGTTGTTGATCGCGCGAAAGCCGTCAAAGCTGACGGTGACGCCCGAGACTTCCAGAAGTGCTGTCATTCGGTGGCCTCCCGTTCTTGCAGCGATCCGTCATCGGGGCCAAGCGGTGCGCCCTTGCGGTCGGGGGCGCGCACATGCGCCAGCCTGTCGAACAGCCCGCCAATGCCCTTGGGTGCAAACAGGGTGACGGCGACAAAGGACAGGCCCAGCAGCACCTGCCACCAGTCGACCCAGTTCAGCGTGCCAAAGCCCAAGGGGATCGACGGCGCGCGGCCCCCCGTGAACCAGCTTGACAACAGCGACACAAAGGCCGCCCCGATCACCGCCCCGTAAAGCCGCCCGCGCCCGCCGATGGCGACCCAGACCGCCAGATAGATCGAGGCGATGGGGGCCAGTTCCGCCGGATTGATGATCCCCGCCTGCGGGTAGTAAAGCGCGCCTGCAATGGCGGAGAGGATGGCGGTCAGGGTGAACAGGAACAGCTTGTAGCTTTCCACCGAATAGCCAAGGAAGCGCACGCGGGCCTCGTCATCGCGGATGGCACGGATGACCGATCCGAACTTGCCCGCGACGATCCAAGCCAGCATGAGATATGTCAGCCCAAGGGCGGCAGCAGAGGCCCAGAAGAACCACAGCGTCACCACGTCTTGGCTTGCCGTGACGTAAGGAAGGTTTTGCAGCCCCGACAATCCGTTGTTGCCACGAAGGCCCGAGTCGTTCTGGAAAAGGTAAAGCGCCAGCGCAAGAGTCATGGCTTGGGTCAGGATCGACAGGTATACCCCCGTCACCCGGCTTCGGAACGCCAGCCAGCCAAACACCAGCGCCAGCAGACCCGGCAGTGCCACCACCAGCGCCAGTTGCAGCGGCAGGCTATGCGCCGCCCCCCAGATCAGCGGCAGGTCAGAGGCCCCCACCACGCCGAAAATCTGCGTGACGATGCCTTGGCCGATTTCCTGCGCCGTTGCGGGCAGATCGCCGTTGGCCAGCGAGGCCACCACGATTTCCTCGGTGCGGGCATACATCAGCCACATGCCGATCATATAGCCGCCAAGCGCGAAAAACGCCATGTGACCAAGGCTGAGGATGCCCGCATAGCCCCAGACCAGATCCATCGCGAGCGCGGCAAGGCAGAGGCACAGCGTCTTACCAAGCGTCTTGACGAAAGAGGTCGAGACCAGCCCCGCGCCATAGCCTTGCGAGGCGAGCGTGATGGTCAGGGTGAAAAGGGCCAGCAGGCTGAGGAAGATCAGCACGGATGGGGAGCGGGTCAGGAACGTTTTGCGCATGTGGCCCCTTTTGGCAAGGTGCGGGGCCAGCCCCCAAGTCTGTGTTTTCTTATAGAAAACACAGACCTGCCCCCGGGATATTTATGAACAGATGAAGGTGGGGTGTTCATTCTCAATCTCCGGCAGCGCGGCCGCGCAGGGCGATGATGCCGCGCGGGCGGATCTGGATGAAGAGGATGATGAAGAGGATCATGTAGGTTTGGGCGGCTAGGGTGTTCGAGGGGTTCAGGAACTCGATCACTTTCTGGAAGCCGCCGATCATCGTGGCCCCTGCCAGCGCGCCCCAGATATTGCCGACACCGCCCACCACAACCGTCATGAAGGACTGCACGATGTAATCGGTGCCAAGCTCTGATGTGACTTTGGCGAAAAGGCCGATCGCGACGCCTGCGATGCCTGCGATGCCGGACCCAAGGCCGAAGGTCAGCATGTTGATGCGGTCGGGGTTGATGCCCATGGATGCAGCCATGGTGGGGTTTTGGGTGACGGCGCGCACTTCGAGGCCAAGGCGGGTGCGTTTCATCAGCCACAGAAAGAAGGTCAGGAACAGCAGCGCCAGCACAAAGATCGCGATGCGGATATAGCTGACCTGCACCACATCATTCAGCGACAGCGCCCCGTCCAGCCATGCGGGAGAGGTCAGCGGGCGGGCCTGCGTGCCGAACACGTTTTTCAGGATTTGTTGCAGTGCTATCGAGATGCCAAAGGTGGCCAGCAGGGTTTCCAGTGGGCGTTTGTACAGGTGGCGGATCACCAGACGCTCCATTGTGACTCCTGCCGCGAAGGTGACGGCAAAGGCCAAGGGCAGGGCGATCAGGATCGACGCCGTGTAGTCGGGCACATAAAGCTGCACTACATAGCCCGTGTAGGCGCCCATGGTGATGAACTCGCCATGCGCCATGTTGATGACGCCCATGACACCAAAGGTGATCGCAAGGCCGATAGCGGCCAGAAAGTAGATCGAGGCCAGCGACATCGCGTCCAGCGCAAGGTCGGCGGCCTGCATTGCGGCAACCTTCTGGCCGATGGATTTCAGCGCGGCGGTGGCGGCGGTTGTCACCGCCGGATCGGCTTCGGTGTAGATGTCGTAAAAGCGGTGGGCGGCAAGGGCGGCGGTGGCCTCGTCATCGGTGGCAGCTTGGGGGACGGCTCCGGCGGTTTCCAGTGCGGTATAGGCGCGGTCGCGGGCGGTTTGGGTGTTCAGATCGGCCAAGGCGATGCCGCCGACCGCCCCGCCCGACAGGTTGGCGACAAGGGCCGTGCGCTGGGCTTCAAGCGTCAGGCGGGCAGGGGCAAGTTTGGCTGCGACCAGCAGGTCATAGGCTTCGGTGTCGGTCAGGTCGCGACCGGTTTTCAGGGGGCGGGCGATGTTGCTGTCCGCTGGTGGATCACCTGCCACGGCAATGCGGGTGGTGGCCAATAGCGGGTTCAGTGCGCCGCGCAGGTCAAGCCCCAGATCGGCACCAAAGCTGTTGATGGCCTTGATGCGTTCCGCTGATGAAGGGTCAAAGCGCAGGGTCAGCAGTCGCTCAAGCCGTTGCTTTTGCGCAAAAAGCGCGGGGTCTGTTTCCAAGGCGATGGAGGCGCGCAGTGGGGCCAAAGCCTCGGGCTTGGGGTCTTTGGCGATCGACTCCAGCGCCGCGCGCCGCCGCGCAGGGTCGGGATCGGAGAGGGTGAACTGCACCAGCGCCGTGGCGATCAGCCCGCGCACGCCGGCATTCGGTTTCAATTCGGTAATCTCGGATTTGGCGGCACGGCCCGCATCGGCCCCCGCCAGATCGCGCAGCGCATAGCCATCGGCATCGGGCGTCAGCAGCACGAAACCGCCATCCGATTTGCGCAGGCCCAGCCGCTTGTCGGCCCAAGCCTCCAGCACCAGCGCCGCCGCCGGATCACCGCTGGCGGCAAGCGCGTCAATCACCGGACCGATGGTCTGGCGCGAGGCTTTGGTGACCAGTTCCGCATTGGCGGTCAGGATATCGGCTGCGGTTTCGGCGCGCAGCGGAAGGGCGCAGATCAGCGTCAGAAGGCAGGCCAGCACAAGGCGCATGGGATCATCCGGAAGGCAGGGGGAGGGGCTGCAAAGCCCCTCCGGGTGGTGTCAGTAGTTCGAGGTCAACTGCACGCAGGTCTTGGTTTCGGTGTTATACATCCCGCATTTCAGGTCTTTCCAATCGGCCTCAAGCACAGCCGATTCCGGCAGGAAATCGGTCCATGCGTCGCCGGCGACAGGTTCGGTCTGGCTGATGATGTCGAACTGGCCATCGGCGCGGATCTCGCCGATCAGCACGGGCTTGGTCAGGTGGTGGTTGGCCAGCATCTCGGCCATTCCGCCCGTCAGGTTAGGGAATTTCTGCCCGATCATCGCATCGGACACAGCGTTCACCTCGGTGGTGCCTGCGGCGGTGACGGCGTTCACCCACATGTTGAAGCCGATGTAATGCGCCTCCATCGGGTCATTGGTGACGCGCTTGTCGTCCTTGATGAAGGCTTTCCACGCCGCGATGAAGGCCGCGTTTTCGGGGGTATCGGCAGACATGAAGTAGTTCCAAGCCGCCAGATGGCCGGCAAGGTTGGTGGTATCAAGGCCCGAGAGTTCCTCTTCGCCCACCGAGAAGGCCACCACCGGCAACGTATCGGCGGTCACACCGGCCGCAGCCAGTTCCTTGTAAAAGCCGATATTGGCATCGCCGTTGATGGTCGAGATCACGCCCACCTTCTTGCCGTCCGCACCCAAGGCCACCACATCGCCCACAATCTTCGACCAGTCGGAATGGCCGAAGGGGGTGTAGTTCACAAAGATATCCTCTTTCGGGATGCCCTTGGAGATCAGGTAAGCCTCAAGAATGTTGTTGGTGGTGCGCGGGTAGACGTAGTCGGTGCCAAGCAGGGCAAACTTGGTCACGCCCAATTCGTTCAGATAGTAATCCACCGCCGGAATTGCCTGCTGGTTCGGGGCGGCACCGGTGTAGAACACGTTTTTCGACGATTCCTCGCCCTCATACTGCACGGGGTAGAACAGCAGGCCGTTCAGCTCCTCAATCACCGGCAGCACGGATTTGCGCGACACCGAGGTCCAGCAGCCGAACATCACATCGACCTTCGACACCGTCAGCAATTCGCGCGCCTTTTCCGCAAACAGCGGCCAGTCCGAGGCAGGGTCCACCACGACCGCCTCAAGTTGTTTGCCCAAAAGGCCGCCCTTGGCGTTTTGCGCCTCGATCAGCATCAGCATGGTGTCTTTCAGCGTGGTTTCCGAAATCGCCATCGTGCCCGACAGCGAATGAAGCACGCCGATCTTGATGGTTTCTGCTTGGGCAAGGGCGAATTTCGGCGTGGCCATTGCAGCAATGCCCGATGCCAAAAGCGCGCGTCTGGTCAGTTTCATGGTCTATCCCCTGTTGGGCCGCCCATGGCTCTTCCATTCTGGGGAAGAACGCGCATATTTAACGGGCAGCGTTTCGTTGCACCCCGTGCGGTGGGAATGGCCGTCCAAACCTGTTTCCGCCGCACATCAATTCAGTCCCCGATCATCTGGGTGGGGTCAGAAGACCCAATGCCGACGCTTGCGACAACAAAAGCGGCGCTTCAACGGCGGGTCAGGGCGGGACAGAACGGGATTTGCCCAGATATTGGGCGGTTGTTTATGCTGCGGTGCAGAAAATGGGCCGCGGCAACACGGCAAGGGTGATTCCCCGTGCTTGAAGCGCCGCCCGCTTTGGTGCAATAGCAGGCAAAACAGCGCCATGAATGAGGGCAGCAAGATGGATTACAGCAAATCGGGTGGGGCCAAGTCTGGCAAGAACACACCGCGCCACAGCGAACACAACGCCAAAGGCTCTGACAAGAACCCCTATTTCGGCAAGGACGCCAAAGCAGACCTGCTGGCCCGCATGAAGGCGGCCGCCGAAGCCAAGAAGAAAGACTAGGCCATCCGCCGCGCCGCAAGATGCGCGAAAAGGGCGGCGGCACTGCCTGCCGCCGCGATCAGCCCCATGCCCAGCAGCCCAAGCGCGTCGGGCAGGTGGTCAAACACCAGCCAGCCCAAAACACCCGCCCAAGCCAGATGCAGATAGTTCACCGGAGCCAATGCCGAGGCGGGGGCATGGCGATAGGCGGCGGTGAACAGGAAATGCCCCACCAGCGCCAGCGCGCCCATCGCCGCGAACATCGCTGCATCCAGCATCGTGGGGGCAGGGCCGTGCCAGGACCACGGCAGCGTCGCCCCGAATACTAGGGTTCCGACCAATGCGGTCCAGAACATCAGGGCAGGGGTCCGCTCGGAATGGGCCAGAACGCGCGACAGGGTGTTGTAGGCCACGGTTGATGCTGCACAAAGTGCGGCAAAGGTGACGCCCCACGGATCAAGCCCGCTGCCGGGCCGTGCGATCAGCAAAACCCCGACAAAGCCCACCCCGGCCGCAATCCAACCCGCCACCCCTATCTTTTCACCCAAGACCGGCCCCGCCAGAAGCATCACACCGAAAGGTGCCAGAAAGACGATCGCTGTCGTCTCGGCAACTGGCATCCGCTGCAATGCCAGTCCTGCAAAAAGCGACGCCGATGACAGGCTGGCCGCGCGCGCCAGCACCCAACGCGTGCGGCGGGTGGTGATCAGGCCGCGACCCTCGCGCGGGCCAAAAATTGCCACCAGCAGCACCAGATTGCCGATATAGCGCAAGGCTACCACCAAAGGCACGTTATAGGCCGTGGCCAGATGCTTGGTCATGCTGTCCATGCAAGCAAAGACCAGCACCGCCAAAGCGATGAAACCGGCCCCCCGCAGCACGTTCAATGGGGCAAGATGTGAGGTCATGGCGCTCTTTCTTGGATTTGACTGCATATGTAGCCGGAATTGCACCGCAGGATAAGCTGAATAGCGTCCGGCCTGTCGGTCAGGCCACTTGGCGGGGCGCGGCTTTTGATCTGGCCGAGGGCAATGGACCGAGCGCTATTCCGTCATGCCATTAGTATTTCTAATGCCAAAGACCAGAACAATCTCGTTTGCGGTAATGCTTGGTCTGGGGCTAGGTGGGGACAACGGGGCGTCGCGCCCCACGTCCAGACGGGGCTTTGAATGTAGTCCGGGGCGAGACACCGCAAGAGGGGGGCTGGAATATGACATTCCGTTACAAGCTGGAAGGTATCTATACGCCGGTCATCACACCGTTCCACGCCGACCTCAGCGTCGATTTCGATGCCTTGGCCGAACTGGTGGATCATCTGGCCACAGCAGGCGTGCATGGCCTTATTTCGGGCGGCTCGACCGGCGAAAACTATGCCGAGACAGTGGACGAGCGGCTGGAAATCGCCCGCTTTGTCGTCGATCAGGCCAAAGGCAAGTTGCCGGTTTTTGTTGGCACAGGCGCGATGCGGACGCCGGATTCGATTGCGCTGGCCCAAGGGGCCAAGGCGATGGGTGCGGCGGGTATCTTGCTGGGAACCCCGCCCTATTCGGTGCCGACAGAACGCGAAAACGCGCTGAACGCTCTGGCCATCGACCGCGCCGCCGATCTGCCGATCATCCTTTACAACTATCCCGGCCGGATGAGCGTTGAGATGGGGCGCGAGTTTCTGGACCGCGTGGGGCGGTCCAAGAACGTGATCGGGATCAAGGAAAGCTCGGGTGATATCAATCGCGTCCACCTTCTTGCGCGCGATTATCCGCATATCCAGATGTCCTGCGGCATGGATGATCAGGCATTGGAGTTCTTTGCCTGGGGCGCGCAAAGCTGGATCTGCGCCGGATCGAACTTCCTGCCTGCGGAACATATCTATCTCTATGAGACCTGTGTTCTGCAGGGCGATTTCGCCAAAGGTCGCCGGATCATGTCGGCCATGCTGCCCTTGATGCGGGTGCTGGAACAGGGCGGCAAGTTCATCCAGTGCATCAAGCACGGGCTTGAGGCGACTGGCCTGAAAGCAGGGCCGCTGCGCCCGCCGCTGAAGGGGCTGAACAAGGACGAAAAGCGCGAGCTGGAGCAGGTGATCCGCACGCTGAAAACCACGATTGCCGCGATCCGCGAAGGGAACTGAGCCATGACCGATCTTTTGACGCATGAAGAATATCGCGCCATCGCTGCCAGCCTTGAGATGCCGCAGAACGCATGGATCGACGGGGGCTATCGGCCTGCGATTTCGGGTGCCACGTTTGAAACCGTGAACCCCGCGACGGGGACGGTGCTGGGTGTCGTCGCGGCCTGCGATGCGGCGGATGTCGATCTGGCTGTGGCAAAGGCGCGCGAGGCCTTCGAGGATGGCCGCTGGTTGCGGCTGCATCCCGGTGCGCGCAAGGATGTGCTGGTGCGGCTGGCCAAGCTTATCACCCGCAATGCCCGCGAACTGGCCGTGCTGGAAAGCCTTGATAGCGGCAAGACCATCTATGATTGCGAAACTGTCGATGTGCCGGAAACCGCGCATGTCATCAAATGGCATGGCGAGTTGATCGACAAGATTTACGATCAGGTCGCACCGGCTTCGAACGATCACATCGCCATGGTGGTGCGCGAGGCGGTGGGCGTGGTGGGGCTTGTGCTGCCGTGGAACTTCCCGCTGCTGATGTTGGCCTGGAAAATTGGCCCTGCATTGGCGGCGGGCTGTTCGGTGGTGGTGAAACCGGCGGCTGAAACCAGCCTGACCGCGTTGCGCTTGGCCGAACTTGCCGCCGAGGCGGGACTGCCGCGCGGCGTGTTGAACGTGGTGACGGGCGGCGGCGCGGTTGGCGAAGCCGTGGGTCGGCATCCCGATGTGGATATGGTATCCTTTACCGGATCGACCGTGACGGGGCGGCGGTTCCTGCACTATTCCGCCGACAGCAACCTGAAAGAGGTCGTGCTGGAACTGGGCGGCAAGAACCCTTGTATCGTGCTGGACGATGCCGAGGATCTGGATGCAGTGGCGGCCCATGTCGTGAACGGCGCGTTCTGGAACATGGGGCAGAACTGTTCGGCGGCCTCGCGCCTGATCGTGCAGGCTGGCGTCAAGGACCGGCTGCTGGAGAAGGTCAAGGCACATGCCCGCGAATGGGTGGTGGGCGATCCCTTGAACCCCGAAGTGCGGGTGGGCGCGCTGGTCTCAAAGGCGCATTTTGCCAAGGTCAGCGGCTATCTGAAGGCTGCCAAGGGCGAAAAGCTGGTGATGGGCGGCGCAATCGTGGCCGATGGCTTTATCGAGCCAACCATCGTCGAGGTGGCCGACAAGGCGTCGCCCTTGGTCTGCGAGGAAATCTTCGGGCCGATCCTGACGGTGATCTCGGTGGGCAGCTTTGAGGAGGCAATCGCGGTGGCCAATGCCACCGACTATGGCCTTGCCGCCAGCATATTCACCGCGAATGGCAAGCGGGCGCTGCGTGGCGCGCGGATGCTGCGGGCGGGGACGGTGACGGTGAACAGCTTTGGCGAGGGCGACATCTCGACCCCCTTCGGCGGCTATAAACAGTCGGGCTTTGGCGGGCGGGACAATTCCATCCAGGCCCATGACCAATATACCCAGTTGAAAACTATCTGGCTGGACCTGACCGACACCAGCGACACCGCAATCGACTGAGGCGATCATGTCCGCGCGCACCGTTCACCGCTTGCCTGTCCACACTGGCCATGCCGGCTGGGACGCGATCCTGCCCCCCGCGCCGCCGCGTGCGGTGCTGCGGGGGGATCAGTCCTGTGATGTCGCCATCATCGGCGCGGGCTTTGCCGGACTTTCGGCCGCCCGCAAGCTGCGCCAGATTGCCCCCGACGCAAAGGTGATCGTGCTGGATGCTGGCCGCGTGGCCGAAGGCGGGGCTGGGCGAAATTCGGGCTTCATGATCGATCTGCCGCATGAATTGACCAGCTCCGACTATGCCGGGGCAGGTGAGGCGCGCGACAAGGTGCTGACACGCCTGAACCGCTTTGCCATTGATTGGGCGGCGGCGGCGGTGCAGGATTATGCCATCCCCAAGGGGTATTTTCAGCGGGCAGGCAAGATCAACGCGGCAGCCTCCGATGTGGGGATGCGCGCTAACTCCAGCTATGCAGCACATCTGGCCGCTCTGGGCGAACCGCATGAAATGCTGGACGCAAAGGCGATGCGCGAGATCACCGGCAGCGCCTATTACAAGGGCGGGCTGTTCACCCCCGGCACCGCGATGTTGCAGCCCGCAGGCTATATTCGCGGGCTTGCCGACGGGCTGGACCGCGACGGTGTGACGATCCTTGAACGCAGCCCCGTCCTGCGGTTTGAAGCGGTTGCGGCGGGCTGGCGCTTGCAGGGTCAGGACGGGTCCGTCACGGCGGCCAAGGTGATTTTGGCCAACAACGGCCATCTGGAAAGCTTTGGCTTCAAGCAGGGGCGGCTGATGCATATCATGCTGAACGCCTGCATGACCGAAGAAATTCCCGCCGATGCTCTGCGGGCCTTGGGCGGGCATGACACATGGGGCGCTACGCCCGCCGATCCGATGGGGGCGACCGTGCGGCGGATTTCCACCGCGCAGGGTGGCAACCGCATCGTGATCCGGCAGGGCGGCTATTACCGCCCCGATATGCAGACCAGCGCCGCCGATCTGGCGCGGGTGACGCGCAAGATGCGCGAAAAGTTCGAGGCCCGCTTTCCGGCTCTGACGGGAGTGCGGTTCGAATATGCGTGGTCGGGCCATCTTTGCCTGTCGAAAAACGCCGTCTCTGTGATGCGCGCGCTGGAGCCGGGGCTGTTTTCGGCCTGTGTGCAGAACGGGCTTGGCACCGCGCGCGGCACGCTGACCGGAATTGCGGCTGCGGAATTGGCCTGCGGGCAGACCAGCCAGATCACCGATTTCTTTCTGGCCGAGGCGGAACCGGCGCGCTTGCCGCCGCATCCCTTCGACTCTGTCGGTGCAAACCTGTATCTTCGCTGGAAGGAATGGCAGGCGCGGCAGGAATAGCGCGGCCCAAGGAGTCCGGATGCGCCCAGTTCGCCGCAGACATCTTCCCTCGCTTGGCGCGCTGGCCACATTCGAGGTGGCCGCCAAGCATCTGTCCTTCACCCTTGCCGCGCGCGAGTTGAACATCACCCAAGGCGCGGTCAGCCAGCAAATCCGGCTGCTGGAAAAAGCCCTTGAGGTCGAGCTGTTCACGCGCAAGCACAACGCGCTGGACCTGACACGGGCGGGGGCCGATCTTTTCGCTGCGGTGGGGGCGGGGTTGGATACGATCAGCGCGGGCGTGGGGCTGTTGCACCCCGATACCGCGCCGCAGACGGTGACGATTTCGGCCACGGATGCAATGGCCGCCTATTGGCTGAAGCCGCTGATCGACAGCTTTCGTGCGGCGCATCCTGCGGTGGGCTTTGTGGTTCTGGCCTCGGACGAGGACGACACGCTGCGGAATTACTCCGGCGTCGATCTTTCCCTGCTATGCGGTAACGAGCGCTGCGAGGTCGGCGAGGTGCTGCATTACCTGTTTCCCGAGGTGGCGCAGCCGGTCGGTAGCCCCGCCTATCTGGCCGATCACGGCCCGTTTCCCGATGCCGACAGTCTGAACCGCGCCAATCTTCTGCATCTGCACGAACGGCATTGGAGCGCGAATGCCATCGGCTGGCAACCCTTGGGTTGGGAGGAATGGTTCCGCGCCCAAGGCAGCCGTTGGGCGAAAGATACATCAAGCCTGACAACCAACAAGGTTGCGCTGCTGATCGAGGCGGCCATTGCAGGCGAAGGCGTGATGCTGGGCTGGCATCACATGATCCGCGCGCATCTGGCCGATGGACGCCTGATTTATGCCCATCCTGCCACGCTTTCTGCTGGCCGTGGCAATTTTCTGAAATGCCAGACCGCAGCACTGGAACGCCCTGCCGTCGCGCGCTTTGTCGAACACCTGCTTGCGTCGCTGGGCAGCTAGGCGGTTTGCGATCAGGCAGCAGCGCCCGGCATGGCAAGCGGCACCCCGCGCGCGTAATTCTCTTTCATGAAGTCGATGAAATTGTCGCGGAATTGGCGGGTGTGGGCATGGGCCAGTACATCGGCGCGGGCCACATCGCGGGCGCGGATCGCCTCCAGCATCTCGGCATGCTCGTCGGTCAGAAGATAGCCATCATGGGTGCGCTCCAGATAGGCGAAATGCAGGTGCAGCATGCGGCGGCCCTGATCCAGAAGACGCTCGTAAAACGAGGCGAGATAAGGATTTTTTCCGGCTTGCGCGATGGCCATGTGGAATTGCTTGTTGGCTTCCGACATCACCAGATGCTTGCCTGATTTCACCGCCGCCTCGAAGTCCTTTTGCCGCTTGGCAATCGCCTTCAGATCGGCGTCTGATCGCAGTTCCGCCGCCAGCCGCGTGTTCATGCGCTGCGCGATATCCAGCGCCTCGACATATTTGGGAAAGCTGGTGATATCGATCGGGGCCACGATGGTGGACCGGTTGGCCAGCATCACCACCAACTCTTCACCCGCAAGCCGGATCAAAGCCTCGCGGATCGGCGAGCGCGACATGCCAAAGCGTTCGGCAAGCGTGGTTTCGTCCAGCAACTGCCCCGGCTGCAACTCCAGCGACAGGATTTCGTCGCGGATGGTTTCATAGGCCAGCTTTGACCCGCTGCCGCGCACACGTTTGATCTCGTGATCCTCTTCCATTTCGCGCAGCCCCTGAAAATCCGGTTTCAGGTTAGTTGCTTGCGCCCTTCATGTCGACACAGATTATTTTTCATTTGACGTGCAACCGTGCCGCCTGCATGAATAGACCTGTCGACACTGTGGCGACAAGTGAATCTCTGGGCCATTGGCAAAATGTGCAGGTTGCCCCCCGACCGCCTTCCCGCTGACCCGCGCCGTGACCTTTGCGGAACGGCGGATGCAATAACGTGCCGTCTGACGGCCTGATCTTAAAGGAAACCGAATGCTGAAACTTCAAGGCGTTATGCCCGCGCTTGTCACCCCGTTTGATGCCGCTGGCGCTATCGACTTTGTGGCCTTCAAGACCCATTTGACCAATCTGCGCGCGGCGGGCGTTTCGGGTTGGGTGCCATGCGGATCATCGGGCGAATACAACCTGATGACCGATGCCGAGCGCGATGCTGTGCTGCACTTCGTCAAGGATTTTGCCAAGCCGGGGGAAACCCTGATCGCTGGCACCAATGCCCCCCATACCGCAGGTGTGATCGCCAATACCAAACGCGCCAAAGCCATGGGCTATGACACCGTGCTGTTGGCCGTGCCATTCTACACCAAACCGACGCAGGCCGAAATCATCCACCATTTCAACGCGGTGCTGGATGCGGTTGATGTGAATATCGTGCTTTACTCCTATCCCAGCAAGGACGGGGTGGAAATCGAGTGGGAGGCGCTGGACGCGCTGGCCGACCATCCGCGCATCATCGGAATCAAGGAAAGCTCGGGCAGTCTGCAACGCGCGATCGGCATTGCCACGCGCTATGAGGGACGGATTCAACTGGTGTCCGGCTCGGATGATATTGCGCTGGATTTAATGTTCTGGGGCGCGGATTCGTGGATTTGCGGGCCTGCCAACTGCATGGCAACGGCGGTTTGCGATCTGGACCGCACCTTCCGCGCTGGCGATCTGGTGAAAGCCAAGGCGCAGATGGCCACGCTTTACACCGCGATGAACATTCTGGAATCCGGAAATTTCGTGCAAAAGCTGAAATTCGGCTGTGAATTGCAAGGCACGCCGGTGGGCGAATGCCGGATGCCGCTTGGCCCGCTGACCGCTGACGAAAAAGCTGCCTTCACGCAGGCGATGCAGCCGATCATCAACTGGAAATAAGCCCGGACGGGCGGCTTTCCGGGCCGCCCGACCGTTGACGGGGGGAAATACCATGACCACGGTTGTCGTCGGCGCGGGCATTATCGGCACCGCCATTGCCCATGACCTGCAAAAGCGGGGGCGCGCGGTCGTGCTGATTGACAGGGATGCGCCGGGGCGGGGGGCATCTTTCGGCAATATGGCCTCGATAGCCGTGACCGAATTCATGCCCGCCTCGCGGCCTTCGATCTGGCGGCAAATCCCCGGCTGGATGCTGGACCCAGAAGGCCCGGTGCGGGTGCGCCCGTCCTATATGCCGCAGTTGCTGCCGTGGTTCTTGCGCTTTGTCGCGGCCTCGCGCCCGTCGAAACTGCGCGCGCTTGAGGCGCAGGGGGCGGCGCTCTGCGCCCGTGCGCTGGACGATACGCTGGCCTTGCTGGCGGAAACCGGACTGTCCGACCAGATCAGCGACGAAGGATGTTTGTCGCTTTATACCGATCAGGCCGAATTCAAGGCGGACCGCGCGCATATTGAAATCCTTGAGCGCTTCGGTTTCCCGCATGAGGTGCTGACAGCTTCGGCGTTGCGCGCGCTGGAACCGGAACTGTCCGACAAGATCGGCATGGCGGTGCGCTTTCCGCAAAACCGGTCCATGCGCGATCCGTATCGTCTGGTGCTGGCCTTGGCTGAAAGGTTTACCGCCGCAGGCGGGCGGATCGAGCGTGGCGATGTCGTGGGCTTTGCGCGCGGCGAAGCCATCCGCGAGGTTCGTCTGGCCGACGGTCGCCGTATTCCGGCGGATGAGGTGGTGATCTGCGCGGGTGCGTTTTCGGCCAAGCTGGCCAAGATGCTGGACGAGCCGATCCCGCTGGAAACCGAGCGCGGCTATCACACCCAGATCATGGCCTCGGGGGTGACGATGAAACATTCGATCATCTGGCCTGCGCGGGCCTTCATGGTGACGCCGACCGCTGGCGGTATCCGTGTGGGTGGCACGGTGGAAATGGCGGGGCTTGAGGCCACGCCGGATTATCGCCGCGCCAAGGTGACGGTGCGGCGGGCGCAAGAGGCCTTGCCGAACCTGCGCTGCGAAGATTTCACCGAATGGATGGGCCACCGTCCGGCGCTGCCCGATACGGTGCCGATCCTGTCGGCCTCGGCCAAGACCAGGGGGGTGTTCTATGCCACTGGCCACGGCCATCTTGGCCTGACCTATGCCGCCACCACCGCGCGGCTGATGGGGGATCTGATCAGCGGCAAGACGCCGCCCGTCGATCTGCACGCTTACCGCATCAACCGCTTCTGAGGCTTCCCATGCAAACCGGACTGCACACCATCGGCACCTGCGTCGCCGCCGCGACCAAAGCGGTGATTCCCCATATTCGTGCAGGGATCATCTGGATCAATCGCAGCCAGCCTATGTTCACCGAAGCGCCTTGGGGGTGGTATATCAAATGAAGTTCGAAAAGTCGCTGGACCTGCTGCTGGTGCATTGTCAGGGAGAGATCGGCAAGGTTCTGGTTGGCGGCGCGCCGGAGATTCCGGGGGCGACCATCCTTGAAAAGATGAACCACATCAATCAGGTGGACGACAGCCTGCGCCGCTTTGTCACTTTCGAGCCGCGCGCGCATGTGGCGCAGACGGTGAACCTGCTGTTGCCGCCCTGCCGCCCCGATGCCGATGCTGCCTTTATCGTGCTGCAAGCCGACAAAGCCCACCCGATGAGCGGTTCGAACTGCATTTGCGTGGTGACGGCCTTGCTTGAAACCGGACGGGTCAAGATGGTGGAGCCCGAAACCACGCTGCGGCTGGATACGGCGGCGGGTCTGATCGTGGCGCGTGCGGTCTGCGAAAACGGGCGCTGCCTGTCGGTCAGCCTTGATAACGTTCCGGCCTTTGCCGTCAGCCTTGATACCCCCGTCATGACCTCCGCCTTTGGCACCATTCGCGCCGATATCGCCTTTGGGGGCGTCTTCTATGCGCTGGTCGATGTGGGCCAGATCGGCCTGACCATCGCGCCCGAAAACGCCCGCGCGCTGGCCGAGGCAGGGATTGCCATCAAGGCCGACCTCAAGGGGCAGATTACCATCGCACATCCCTACATCGCCGGATTGGACGAGGTGGCCTATGTCATGTTCCGCGACCATGAGGCCGATGGCACCATTCGCACCTGCACCACGCTGAAACCGGGGCGGGTGGATCGCTCGCCCTGCGGCACGGGGTCTTCGGCCAATCTGGCCACGCTTTATGCGCGCGGTCAGGTCAAGGTCGGCGATATCCGCACCTCGAAAAGCACCATCGGCGGCACGTTCACGGCGCAGGCGATCGGGGAAACCACGGTTGGCGCTTACCCCGCCGTGCTGCCGCGCATCACTGGCAAGGCGTGGATCTATGGGCGCGAGGAATTGCGCCTGTCGCCCGATGATCCCTTTGCCACGGGCTTCGCGCTGTCGGACACATGGGGTCCGCAGGTGGGAGAGCTGTGATGTTGCAAGGGCAGAATATCCTTGTCACGGGCGCGACCGGGGCCATCGGTCAGGCGATCTGCCGCGCCTTGGTGGCAGATGGCGCGCGCGTGGTGATCCATTACAGCCGCAACCGGGATGCCGCCACAGCGCTTTTGGCCGAACTGGGCGGGCAGGGCGCCTGCCTTGGTGCCGATCTGGCCCATCCTGAAGCCGCCTCTGCCCTCTGGGCGCAGGCCGAGGCCCTTGGGCCGCTGACGGGTCTTGTCAACAATGCGGGCATCCGGTCCGAGGTGGCGGTGGATGCGCCACTCGATCAATGGCAGGCGGTGTGGGAGCGCGAAATGCGGGTGAACTTCCTTGCCGCCGTGGATCTGTCGCGCGCGGCGATCCTGCACTTTCGCCAGCACGGCGGCGGGCGTATCGTGAGCATGGCCAGCCGTGCCGGCCAGCGCGGCTATGCCTCGAATGCGATGGCCTATGGCGCGTCCAAGGCTGCGCTGATCAACCTGACCAAATCCATCGCACAAAGCCACGGGGCCGAAGGCATCACCGCCGTGGCACTTGCCCCCGGCTGGGTGCAAACCGAAATGGCCGAGGCTTTCATCGCCCAGCACGGGGCGGCGGCGGCGCTGACGGGCATTCCAGTGGGGGTCATGGCCCAGCCCGCCGAAATCGGAGAATTGGTCGCTTTCACATTCCGCCCCAGCCAGACCTCGCTGAATGGCGCGGTGCTGGATGTGAACGGCGGCAGCTATTTGCGGTAGGAGAATACCCATGCGCTTCAAGGACAAGACGGTCATCGTGACGGGGGCGGCGGGCGGCATCGGCGTGGCGATTTGCCAACGTTTCGCGGCGGAAGGCGCGCAGGTTGTGGTCACGGATGTGAACGCCGAAGGGGCCGAAGCCACGGCTGCCGCCCTTCGCGCGACAGGGGGCCGCGCCCGTGCCTATGCCAGCGACATCGCCACCGCCGAGGGCTGTCACGCTATCATCGCCGATGTCATGGCCCATGAGGGCCGCATCGATGTGCTGTGCAACAACGCAGGCATAAACCGCCGCGGCCCGCTGCTGTCGCTGACGCCCGAGGATTGGCGGCTTTCCTTTGCCGTCAACATCGATGCGATGTTCCATCTGTGTCAGGCCGCCTTGCCGCATATGATCGAGCAGGGCGGGGCGGCGATTGTCAACACCGCCTCGCAGTGGGGTCTTTATCCGGCCCCCAACCACATCGCCTATAACGTGACCAAAGCCGCCGTCGCCAGCTTTACCCAGAACCTTGCCCGCGATTACGCCCCGCAGAAAATCCGCGTGAACGCCGTCTGCCCCGGCGAGGTGCATACACCCATGCTTGAGGCGGGGGTGAAACGGTCGGGCCGCAGCATCGCCGATCTGGACAAGCTGGTTCCCTTTGGCCGCATCGGCAAACCCGAGGAGATTGCGGCGCTGATCGCGTTTTTGGCCTCGGACGAGGCGGCCTATATGTGCGGCTCTTTGGTCGAGATCACCGGCGCGCAGGCAGTCGCCTGACCCTGCCACCATCGCAGCAATTTGCGCGCGATGGTTCGGATGCGACATTCCTGTCGGACCGCAACAAGGCCGTGCGGGCGTTTGATCCTATCGCAAGGACGATCAATGCCCGCCGTCCAAGCCATTCTGGACACAAAAGGTTGCCCGCTATGACAAGACTTGGCTTTATCGGAACAGGCTCTATCACTGCCGCTATGGTGCGGGGGCTGAAGGCCTCGCCGTTGCAGTCCTGGCCTATCCTTCTGACGCCGCGCAATGCAGAGTTGGCCGCCGAACTGGCCTCAGACCTGCCGGGGGTGACGGTTGCGGCGGACAATCAGGCTGTCGTGGACAGCTCCGATATGGTTTTTCTGGCGGTCCGCCCGCAGATCGCCGAATCCGTGCTGCGCCCGTTGCACTTTCGCGCCGGACAAAACGTGGTCAGCCTGATTGCAGGCCTGTCCTGCGACACCGTCTCCGACTGGACTGGGGCGCCCCATGTAACCCGCGCGATCCCGCTGCCTTTCGTGCAAAACGGCTCGGATGTGACGCCGATTCACCCGCCGCAAGCGGATGTGGCGCAAGTTTTTGACGCTTTGGGCAAGGCGCTGTCGGTTCAGGATGCCAAGGCCTTTGACATCTATTCGTCAGCCAGCGCGCTGATGGCGACCTATTTCAGTCTGGTCGAAACCGCCTCGGATTGGATGGTGGCAAAGGGTCTGAACACCGAGGATTCGCGGAGCTATCTGGGCGCCCTGTTCGGCAATCTTGGCGATGTGCTGCGCGATGATCCACGCTCGCTTGACGACCTGCGTGTTGCCCATTCCACGGTGGGCGGCCTGAATGAACAGGTGTTTCACCAATTCACCGCTGCCGGAGGGGCAACCGCGCTGACCGATGCGCTGACCTCGGTGTACCACCGCGTTGCAGGCATCAAGGCATAAATCCGCCCGAAAAGCGCGGTTTCACCATCTCCTGAACCGGATCGGGTAGGATAGACCTGTCTGCATTTCACCGCAGACCTACCGACGTTACCAAGATCGTCATGCCGATCCCCGGTTCGTCTTGGAAAAAGGCAACTGACGGTCTTCATAAGCCCCAAGCGGGGGATCGGGCTGTCTCAACGGGGTGCCTGTGGCGCTATAGCAAAGGCGGGATATGTGGCGTTTTTGTGCGGTCCAATATGTCTGACGGGGCGCATCGCCTGTCTTGTAGGGGTAGAGGGTTCGATTTTCCCTCCGAGCGCAATGCTGGAAGTATCAACCCGCCGCTGCACTTGTGGGCATTTCTGCAAGTTGCCAAAACCGCCTTAGCTATGTCCGTCAAGCAATAACCATTTAGCGAACGTGGCAACCGTCCCCTTCACGACCGCAGAATGGCTTCCCGCCCTTCGCATGACCCCACGGGGCTACTTTCAGCAGGCATTCTGCCATTACTAAAATCTATGCAGGATACTTCCCAGCCTTACGGATTCTCATACAAATTCAGCAATTTACAAGGTAATGTGGCAGCCCGTAGGGGAGTCGAACCCCTCTTACCTGGTTGAAAACCAGGTGTCCTAACCGATAGACGAACGGGCCACGCTGTCGGTGAGGCGCTGTCTAATGGGGGCTTGGCTGACTCGCAAGAGGGAAAATGCACATCGGATCAAGAACTCAGGCGCGGGCGGCGTCTTCAAGGCGGAACTGCACTTTGGTGCGCCCGCCCCATGTGTTCAGCTCCAGCCGGCCTGCCAGATGAAAGTGCTGGTGGCCTGCATTTTCCAAGGCAGGGCCAAGCGGGCCGTCGAAGGCACCAAAAGCAATGCCTTCGATCCGCGCGCCCATGCCGTCGCCGAACGAGAATTTCAGATGGGATTCGCCAAGGCGGCGGGTGGTAAGGGCCATATCGGCGAAGGCAAAACGCGGGGCAGGGGCCGAGGCACCGAAGGGGCCAGCGGCCTCGATTTGTTCCAGAAATGAAGGGGTTGCGGCCGTCGGGGCCAGCAGGCTGTCGATCCGCAGCGATTGCGGGCCGCCCGCACCTGCGCCCTGTTTGGCCAGCAATTCGCCCAGTCGCGCCATGGCCTGTTCCAGCTGATCGCGGGCCACGGTCAGGCCAGCGGCCATCTTGTGACCGCCACCTTTCAGCAGCAGCCCTTCTGCGGCGACGCG
Source organism: Rhodobacterales bacterium RIFCSPHIGHO2_02_FULL_62_130 (assembly GCA_001828855.1). Classification (GTDB taxonomy): domain Bacteria; phylum Pseudomonadota; class Alphaproteobacteria; order Rhodobacterales; family Rhodobacteraceae; genus Cypionkella. The sequence goes on from MHZT01000013.1 coordinate 178,216, forward strand.
ATGTACGGCAGCGCCCAGATCGACACCGGCGACGGAACGGGCGGAGCCTTTGCCCTCGGCCCCATCCAGTCCGATCACCACGGCGGGGCGGTTGGTGGCCTCTTTCAGACGGGCGGCGACAATGCCGACCACGCCCGGATGCCAGCCTTCGCCCGCTGCCCAGACCAAGGGGCCATCGAGGCCCCGCATTTCAGCCTGCGCCATCGCCTCTTCGCGCACGCGGGCTTCGATCTCGCGGCGCTCAGAGTTCAACTGGTCCAGCCGTTGGGCCAAGGCGGCGGCCTCGGTCGGGTTGTCTGTCGCCAGCAGGCGCGCGCCAAGGTCGGCTTGGCCGATCCGCCCGCCTGCGTTCACGCGCGGCCCCAGCAGGAAGCCAAGCGCGTAAGGGGTGGGGGTGGTGTCCATCCGCGCAATGTCGGCCAGCGCGCGCAGGCCTACCCGTTCGCGCCGCGCCATCACCTTCAGCCCTTGCCGAACCAAGGCACGGTTGACGCCGATCAGGGGGGCTACATCGGCCACCGTCGCCAGCGCCACCAGATCCAGAAGCGTCATAAGATCAGGGCCTTGCACGCCATCGGCGCGCAACTGCCGGTTCGCCTCGACCAGCATCAGGAACACCACCGAGGCCGCGCAAAGATGGCCCAGATCGCCTTCTTCGTCCTGCCGGTTCGGGTTGACCACGGCATAGGCGGGTGGCAGGGTTTCGCCGCCCAAGTGGTGATCCAGCACCACCACATCGCATTTTGCCGCCGCAATCGGATCATGGCTCAGGGTGCCGCAATCGACACAAAGGATCAGCTCATGCGCGGCGCCAAGTTCCGCCATGGCGGGGACGTTGGGGCCGTAACCCTCATCAATCCGGTCGGGGATATAGAGGGTGGCTTGCGCGCCCATGCTTCGCAGCCAGACGATCAGAAGGGCTGCGGAAGACCCGCCATCCACGTCATAATCGGCAAAGATTGCAATGCGTTGGCGGGTTTTTAGCGCGTGCAGAAAACGGGCGGCTGCGGTCCCCATATCCTTCAGCCGCAGCGGATCGGGCAGCAGGTCGCGCAGTTGCGGGGCCAGAAATCCGGCGGCATCCTGTGGGGTGACTCCGCGCGCCACCAGCGTGGCACAAAGCGCCAGCGGCAGGCGGGTGGTCTGGGCCATCGCCTCGGCAAGCCGTTCCGAGTCGTCACTGGGTCCGACCCAGCGGCGGCCTGTCAGCGAGGCTTCGACGTTCAGAAAGGCGCGTTGTGTCATGGCACGGGTGTGCCTTAGCCAAGGCCACGGGGCAAGCCCCTTTCAGGGCCGCCGCGCCTAAGCCCTTATTTCAAGGGGCTTTTATAGGTCATCCGCCGCACCGATCCGGTTTTCGACCGCATCAGGATGGTTTCGGTGGTGACCCAGCCCGGTTCGATCTTGATGCCCGACAGGATGGAGCCAGAGGTGACGCCGGTGGCGGCGAAGATCACGTCGGCAGTGACCATCTCGTCGCGGGTATAGACGCGGTTCAGGTCGGTGATGCCGGCCTTCAGGGCGCGACCGCGTTCGTCGTCATTGCGGAACAACAGCTTGCCATACATCTGCCCGCCCATGCATTTCAGGGCCGAGGCCGCCAGCACGCCTTCGGGCGCGCCACCGGAGCCCATATACATGTCGATTCCGGTAATTTCGCTTTCGGCGCAATGGATTACGCCCGCCACATCGCCATCGGTGATCAGGCGGATCGCGGCTCCGGTAGAGCGGACTTCGGCGATCAAAGCCTCATGCCGGGGGCGTTCAAGGATACAGACGGAGATCTGGTCGGCGGGGACGCCTTTGGCGCGGGCCAAGGCGCGAACCCGCTCGGCGGGGGGCATGTCTAGGGTGACGGTATCGACGGCATAGCCGGGACCGATGGCCAGCTTTTCCATATAAACATCAGGGGCATGCAGCAAAGTGCCGCGCGGGGCCATGGCGATCACGGTCAGGGCGTTGGGCATGTCCTTGGCGGTCAGCGTGGTTCCTTCCAGCGGGTCAAGCGCGATGTCCACCGCAGGGCCTTTGCCGGTGCCGACCTCTTCGCCGATGAACAGCATCGGGGCTTCGTCCCGCTCGCCTTCGCCAATCACCACGACGCCGGAAATATCCAGCAAATTCAATTGGTCACGCATGGCATTGACCGCGGCCTGATCCGCCGCTTTCTCATCTCCGCGCCCGATCAGCTTGGCCGAGGCCAGCGCCGCCGCTTCGGAAACACGGGCTAGGCCCAAGGACAGAAGGCGGTCTTGGAATTCGGTGGCGTCGGCCATGAAGGGCGTCCTTTGAATGGGATTTGCCCTTCCTGTAGCGGCGCGGGGGCAGTGCGGCAAGGATGGTGGCGCTAACATCGGCGCGAAAGCCGGTGGACGCCGCAAGGCTTTGGGCGCGCGGGCTTAATCCGGCGTTTTCACCGGATCAAGCTGTGGTTTTGCCGTGGTTTTTCCGTAGTGCATCCGTGCCTACGCCCGCAAGCCAAGGCGGGCGTTAACCAAGGGGCGGCGAATCGGGTTTGGGGGCGGGCGGGACAAGGAAAGGCACTGTCTTTCCCCGCCCGTAGCGACCCTGCATCGGCGAGACCGTTGCAGCAATAACGTCATAGGCCAGTGCCTGCCCCGTGGCGGGCGTTGGCCGGTGGCTTTGGGCCACCAGCTTGGGGCTGGGCTGGCGTGGCGCTTGACCTCGGCGATGGCCTCGGTCTGATCGGGCGGCGGTTTAGGCCGTCCGGTTCGAAGGGCCGATCGGCCCCGCTGTCAGACTTCTTCGATGCGCAGCGCGACGGGGGCGCCGACCAGAACACCGGTGGCCGCGAACAGGCCGACGGCGTGGTCGATATCATCGCGGGTCGCCTTGTGCGTGACGATCAGCACCGGGGCGTTGGTGCCTTCGTGGCCATATTGGCGCATCTGGTCGATGGAGACTCCGGCCTCACCCAGACAGGTGGCGATTTTCGCCAGCGCGCCGGGTTTGTCCACCAGCGTCATCCGCAGGTAATAGGGGGCGGGCGTGGCCGCCTTGGCCGGAGTGGGCGTGGCAAGGGCCGTGGCCGGAATCCCAAAGGTGGGCAGGCGGAAGCCGCGCGCGATGTCGATCACATCGCCCATCACCGCGCTGGCGGTCGGACCCATGCCAGCACCAGCCCCGCGCATCACGATCTGGCCGACAGAATCGCCTTCCAGCACCACCATATTGGTGCCGCCCTGCAACTGGCCAAGCGGGCTGTCGGCGGGAACAAGGCAGGGGGTCATGCGCTGTTCAAGGCCGCGCCCCGTCATCTGCGCCACCCCCAGCAGTTTGATGCGATAGCCCATATCGGCGGCAAGCCGGATGTCGTCGATGGAAATCGCGCCGATGCCTTCCAGCTCCACCGCGTCAAAGCTGACCTTGGTGCCAAAGGCGATGGCGGCCAGCAGGGACAGCTTATGGCCTGCGTCGATGCCACCGACGTCCAAATTCGGGTCGGCCTCAAGATAGCCGAGTTTTTGGGCGGCATCGAAAACCGCCTCATAGGACAGGCCTTCGTTCTGCATCCGCGTCAGGATGTAGTTGCACGAGCCGTTCATCACGCCCATGACCCGTTTGATCTGGTTGCCCGCCAGACCTTCGGTCAGCGCCTTGATCACGGGGATGCCACCGGCCACGGCTGCCTCAAAGCGGATGACGCGGCCAGCGGCCTCGGCGGCAAGGGCAAGATCCTGACCGTAATGGGCCAGCAGCGCCTTGTTGGCGGTGACGACATCCTTGCCTGCGGCGATGGCGGCTTCGGTTGCGGCGCGGGCGGCACCTTCATGGCCGCCCATCACTTCGACGAACACATCGATATCATCGCGTTTGGCCAAGGCAACCGGATCATCTTCCCAAGCAAAACCGGACAGATCGACGCCGCGATCCTTGCCTTTGGAGCGGGCTGAAACGGCGGTGATCACCACAGGGCGGCCTGCGCGGGCGGCGATCAGAGCGGCATGGTTTTGCAGGATTTGCACAACGCCGGTGCCAACCGTTCCAAGACCAGCAAGACCAAGGCGCAGGGGGGCGGGGGGCATGACATTCTCCGTAACAGCGTTTGTCAGGGTGTTAGCGGTTTCGGCGGCGGCCTGCAACGCGACTTCGCTGCGGTGTTACTGCGCGCGCAAGGCGTCGGCGCGGGCGCGCAGGCGGGCGGCACGGGCGGCGGCGGTTTCGCCAGCAACCTCGGCCAAGGCGGGATCGCCCATCAGCAGCGCCAGTTCTTCGGCGGTCAGCAGGGCAGGGGCCACCGCATCGGCAGACAAGGATGATTTGGCCGCATCCACCTGCGGAAAGCTGGTGCAGGCGGGCAGAAGGGCAAAGGCAAGCAGCAAATGACGCATCGGGCGTGTCCCTTTGGGGTTGCCCCTGCATAGCGTGTCGCGGGCCGCAGCAAAACCGATTAAAGCGGTTTGCCTGCACTCTTGCGTCAGATTGCAGGCAAACCGGCTGGTTTTAATGCGCGGGCTTGATGAAGGTGCCGTTGCGAAGTTCGGTCATGGCCTGACGCAGTTCGGCCTGCGTGTTCATCACGATCGGGCCGTGCCATGCCACGGGTTCCTGAATCGGCGCGCCCGAGATCAGCAGAAAGCGCACGCCATCAGGACCGGCCTGCACGGTGATCTCGTCACCCTTGCCGAATTCGATCAGGGTGCGGTTGCCGGACAGATCGCGGATGTTCAACTCTTCGCCCTTGTATTCCTTCTCAAGCAGCACGCCTTTCGGACGGGCGGCATCAGCGAATTTGGCTGCACCGTCAAAGACATAGGCAAAGGCGTGGCGGCGGGTGTCGATCTTGAAGGTTTTCTTCTTTTCAGGCGGCACAAAGATGTCGAGATATTGCGGATCGGCGGCGATGCCATCGACCGGGCCGGTCTTGCCCCAGAACGACCCCACGATCACCTTCACTATTGTGCCGTCATCATCCATGATTTCCGGAATATCGGCGGATTTCACGTCCTGATAGCGCGGCTTGGTCATCTTGAGATGGCCCGGCAGGTTGGCCCAAAGCTGAAACCCGTGCATCTGGCCCTTGCCGTTGCCCTTGGGCATTTCCTGATGCAGGATGCCCGAACCGGCGGTCATCCACTGCACATCGCCGCCCTTCAGGGTGCCGCGATTGCCAAGGCTGTCGCCATGATCGACCGAGCCGGCAAGGACATAGGTGATGGTCTCGATGCCGCGATGGGGGTGCCACGGAAAGCCCGCCATGTAATCGCGCGGGGTGTCGCCGCGGAAATCGTCGAACAGCAGGAAAGGGTCCATCCGTTCAGGGTCGCCAAAGCCGAAGGCGCGGTGGAGGTGGACGCCTGCGCCTTCAACGGCGGGCATGGCGGTGCTGGTTTTGGTCACAGGACGAATGGACATGATGCTGGCCCTTTATATGGCGGTCTGCATCGAAGTTAGGGCCGCCACCGCCTTGCGGCAATGGCAGCGTTTGAACCTATGTCTGTGCGAAAATGCACAAAGATGGGGTCAGATGCAGGCGGCGTTCGCAAACGAGATGCAAGGCACAAAGCGGGGGCGGGTCACGATGAACTGCTCTTGCGTCGAATCCTCGATCCCGACGTTGAAGGCGGGATGATAGCCGACAGCGGTTTCAACCAGCACCACATAGTCGCCATCCGACATCTCCGGCATCCGCACATTCGATGCGGTGCCTGCATTGATCACGGTTTGCAGCGTGGCATTGGTCAGGGCGGGCATTGTGGTGCTGGTGGTGGCCGACCAATGCACCATGAATTTCAGCGTATCCTGATCCCATGTCACGCTGGTCACGCGCAGGGCCACATCCTGATCGTCGTCGATCAGATATTCCATGACCGTTTTCATGCCGTTCACATAGGTCTGGTTCACCGGCAACATCTCGCGCGAGATCATGTCGGACAGGGTATAGGACGCCTTTTGCATCGAATTGAGCGAGCGATACGCATCCCAATAGACAAAAAGTGCCAGATAGGCCCAAAGCATGATCGGCAGCACGATCACCGCCTCGGCCAGCAGGGCGCCGCTTTCATCACGACCGAAGCGGCGCAGAAGAGAACGCAGAAAGCGCATGATGTTCGACCTTAACTGGGTTCGGTGACAAAGGCAGAGGTGGTATAGAGCGCGTAGCCGCCCGCAGCGTCCTTGGGCAGGCCCAAGCCGATACCGGTCAGCGGGAAGATCGCGTCCTGCACAACGCAGATCCGTACCAGCATGATGTCATTCTGCTGACCGATCTGCAGGGCGGTCACCGGATTGATATCCTCGCCCCGGTCAACGCAGGCGATGTCAGAGGTGGGCATCGTCCAGTTCGATGTGGAAATCCGTGTCATCTCGATGGTGATCGCGTCCTGACACCCCGAAAAGATCACCGTGCGGCCGCAGATTTCCGATTTCAGCAGCTCGGCGGTGGGGATTGTATAGTGGCCCAGACGCAGCTCGCGCATCGTGATGTCGACTGATTGCTCCAGCATGATCGCGCGGGTCATAAACAGCCCGCTTTCGAAGGATGCCATGAAAATGATGATCAGCAACGGCACGGCCATCGCAAATTCGATGGCGGCTGTTCCATCTTCCTTGCGGCAGAAGCCTTTTGCAACTCGGCGCATGAAACGCATCATTGGGTCAACCTCAACTGACTGATGTTGTTGGCAATCGCCCGGAACGCGGACTGGATTTGCAGGCCTTTGGCGTTGAAGTAATGCGCTGCGGACGAGGCACAGCTGCGGATCTGGGTCTGACCGTTGGTCGGTGCCTCGAAGGCGATGCCATAGACGACGACACCGTTGGCTTTGGCCAGGCTGCAGGATTGCTGCAACTGGCTGTTCATCGAGGTCGGCTGCACATAGGCGTCGGCAAAGTTGTTCATCCAGGTGTTGTAGATGCTGCTGCGCGAGGTCCATGAGGTGTAAAGCGCGCGGGCATAAAGCTGCCATGCAACCCAGGACTGGCGCTGCACGGTCCAGACGCCGGACCAATCCTGCTGCACAGCCGGGGTCGAGTTGTTGGTCCAAGGCGTCGCCTGCCATGCCGAGCGGTGCGGCACCCAATACTGGTTCGGTGCGGCGCGCGAGGCGTGGAAGATCGAATAGTTGCCATCCGCCGCGCGATAGATCGGCGAGGGGCCGGATTTATAGGCGTCAGGCACATAGGTATGCGAGACATGTTCGCCATCCGTCATCAGCACGACCAGTTTCATCGAATTGTGGTCGTCCCAGTCGAACGGGCGGCCATCGAATTCGGTGCGGATGTTACCGCTGACCACAAATTCCGAATACATGTCGCGCGCGCCGGGATCGAGCAGCGCCAGACCCCATTTCATCCCCAGCATGATCGAGGTGTTGCCGCCCGCCGTCATCGCGCCGATCTGCGCTTGCAGGGTGGCCACGTCGTTCGAGGGCAGGCGGATGATATTCTTGTCGGTGGCGATGCAATAAGGCTCTGCCGTTTTCATCCGCGCATAGCTGGTGCTGGATTGATCGACATAGGAGCTGGTCTGATCGGTGCTGGAGTCCATATCGGCATAGGCGGTCATCGACAGTGGCGTCGTGCGCGAAATGCCGGTGACGGAATACATGCTGGCCGGAATTTCAAGGCAGTTGACGTTGGCCACACCATGCAGGTGCTGGGCGTTGTATTTGGCGCGCAGGGTCGGGCCAAGGTTCACTTGGGCGTTATACGGCACCACCACAATCGAGATGCGGTTCTCGTCGTCCGAGGTCAGTACGGTCTGCACGAATTCCTTGGCTGCGGTCTTGAGGTTGGACAGCTTGGTTCCCGACATGGAACCGGAGACGTCCAGCACCAGCGCGATTTCCACATTGGTCACGCGCTGTTCTGCCATCGAGTGGCCGGGAGCTTCGAAGTCCTGAACCCCAAGCATGTGCAGGAAGTAAGGCTCGGCGTCGGCACGGGCATCGGCCGTCACCTCTTTGAAGTTGATGCCCTCATCCACCTGAACATTGGTCAGGTATTGCAGCAGGCCGGCCTTGTCGAAGTAATCGTTCACCACGTCGATGGCATCAAGATCCTGACTGAGCGAGGCAGCGGCCAAGGTCGAACGGTCCAGCGTGTTTTGCAGTGTCGTGCGGGTTTGTTCATAGCGCATGAGGTCTACGGCCATGCCGCCCATCATGATCATCAGGGTGAACAGGACCATCGCAAACATTGCAACGGTGCCATGCTCGGCCTTGGCAAAGCGTCGGCATTGGCCGCAGGCGGCCCGACTGGCTGCTGCCGTGACTGATCTGACCTGTGCCATCGCCCATCTCCCCTGACCTTGCCTGACGCGGTTGCGTCCGGGCAATGTCCCTACTCGGAACCGTCCAAGTCTTAGTTGCGCTAAGAGCTGCGGCGAAAATGTGGCGGTTTGTGGGGCGTTTGCAGGGCATTTGCGGCGATTGTTCAGCCTTTGGCCGCGATCCTGTCGAAAGGCCGCGATTGTTGCCAAAGCCATCCCAATCCGCCCTATTCCGGCCCAAAGCGGCGATAGCCGAAGCGGCGGGATAAGCGGGGCTGCGCCGGCCTATATGCGAATCGGAACAGCGCAAGGACAACAATACAGGACGCCCTGTCCTTGGGCTGCCTTGCCGATGCCCGCTGCTATTGTGTCAGCTTCAATTGCGACAGGTTCGACGCGATCGAGCGGAAGGCCGTCTGGATTTGCAGGCCTTGGGCGTTGAAGTAATGCGCGGGCGAGGTGGCGCAGTTGCGGATCTGGGTCTGCCCGTTGGCCGGTGCTTCAAACGCGATGCCATAGACCACGACATTGCTGGCCTTGGCCTGCGCGCAGGATTGTTGCAGCAGGCTGTTCATGGTGCCTGCGGCGGCATAGGTCGACTGCATGGCTGCCATCGCGGTATTATACGCGGCGGTGCGGGTGGAAGAGGACGTGCCAAGCGCACGGCCATAGAACTGCCACGCCACATAGGTCAGCTTCAGGTTTGCCCAGATGCCCTCCCAGCTTTGCCGCACCGCCGGGGTTGCGGTGTTGCTCCAGGGTGTTGCCTGCCATGTGCTGCGGTGCGGCACCCAATACTGGTTCGGCGCGGGGCGCGTGGCATGGAAGATCGAGTAATTGCCATCGCCCGTGCTGCGGAAGATCGGGGATGGGCCGGTCTTGTAGGCGTCGTTGATGCGGTTGTGGGCCACATGCTCGCCATCCGTCATCAGCACGATGAGCTTCAGCGCCTCGCGGTCGGTATAGTCAAACGGGCGGTCCGCCAGCGTGGCGGGGATGTGACCTGCCAGCCGCAATTCGGTGAACATGGGGCGGGCCGCAGGGTCCAGCAGGGACAGGCCCCATTTCATGCCATACATGATCGAGGTATTCCCTCCCGCCTGCAGCGCGTTGATCTGTGATTGCAGCGCCGCGATGTTCTGGCCGGGCAGGCGGACGATGTTGCCGGTCGAGGGCGGGCAAAAGGCCGATCCGTAATTCGGGCGGGCATAGGTGCTGTCGGTCGGGGACACAAAGCCGTTGGTGGTATTGGTGGCATAGGCAATGTCGGCATAGGCCATCATCGGCAGCGCCAGCGTGCGCGACAGGCTGCTGCTGGCAAAGCTGTCGGTCGGCAATTCGACGCAGTTGACGCTTGCCACACCGTGCTGGTTCACCGCATTGTATTTTGCCCGCAGCACCGGCCCAAGGTTCACCTGGGCATTGTAAGGCACAATCGCAACGGAAATGCGATGCTCGGCATCTTGCGACAGCACCGTGTTGACGAATTCTGCCGCCGCCGTTTTGAGGTTGGCAAGCTTTGCCCCCGACATCGAACCCGATACGTCCAGCACCAGCACGATTTCCACATTGGTGGTGCGCTGTTCGGCAATCGCGGCCCCTGCGGCGTAGAATTCCTGAATACCGATCATCGGCATGAAGATCGGGTCGGTATCGACGCGGCCCGTGGCCTGAACGGTGCGGAAGTTCAGACCCTCCAGCACAGTGACATCTTCCAACTGGTCCAGCAGGCCGACCTTGGCGACGCAATCGCGCAGAACGTCGTCGGCATTCAGCCGCTGGGTCAGGCTGGCCGCCATCAGCGCGCAGCGGTCCAGCGTGTTTTGCAGGGCGGTGCGGGTTTGTTCATAGCGCATCAGATCAATGGCAAAGCCGCCCATCATCGCCATCAACAGGAACAGGAACAGCGCGAACACGATCAGGGAACCACTCTCCTCGCGGCGATACACCCGCACAGAACCGCTCAGGCGGCGGCGGGCAGAGGCGAGATTACGGATGGCCATAACAGGTTCCCTTACACAATCCGGCCACCGGAGCGGCCAGAAAACATCACTTTTCCGCCACAGCGCTGCCCAGAAGTTAAGGCGAAATTGTGGCAAGCGCGGTAAGATCGGGGCAAACGGGGTTTGGTGGAAACTATCCTTTCGATAGGAAATCATTGTCTTCGGAACAGCAGGGATTGGCGTAACCATGCTGGGGTGGAGTTTGACCGGATTGTGCGGAATCGAATCACTATGTGCCAAGTTTTCGGCCGTTTTGCCGGGATTTCGCTGCTGATTTTGTAAACTTGACGGGCTACCACTTGGGCAGACGCAAACAGCGTCGTGCCGAATGAACGGCATCTGGGAGGAATGGCATGAGTGTTTCTGGCGAACCGAGTTTCCGCGAGTCCGTCGATCTGATGTTCAAGCGGGCGACAGCCCTGATGGACCTTGGGCCGGGGCTTGAGGAAAAGATCCGGGTCTGTAACTCGACCTATACGGTGCGCTTCGGGGTGCGGTTGCGCGGCAAGATCGAAACCTTTGTCGGCTACCGGTCTGTCCATTCCGAACATATGGAACCGGTGAAGGGCGGAATCCGCTATTCGCTGGGCGTCAATCAGGACGAGGTCGAGGCCTTGGCCGCGCTGATGACCTATAAATGCGCGCTGGTGGAAACGCCCTTTGGCGGATCAAAAGGTGGCTTGTGCATCGATCCGCGCAAGTGGGACGAACACGAGCTGGAGCAGATCACCCGCCGTTTCGCCTATGAACTGATCAAGCGCGATCTGATCAACCCGGCGCAGAACGTCCCCGCCCCCGATATGGGCACGGGTGAACGCGAAATGGCATGGATCGCGGATCAATATGCGCGGATGAACACCACAGACATCAACGCCAAGGCCTGTGTCACCGGCAAGCCACCGCATGCGGGCGGTATTCAGGGCCGGGTCGAAGCGACGGGGCGCGGCGTGCAATATGCCCTGCGCGAGTTTTTCCGCTATCCCGAAGATGCCGCCAAGGCGGGGTTGTCGGGCGATCTGGATGGCAAGCGCGTTGTGGTGCAGGGGCTTGGCAATGTGGGCTATCACGCCGCCAAATTCATCTCGGAGGAAGACGGGGCCAAGATCATCGCTGTGATCGAACGCGACGGGGCCATCGTGAACGATGCGGGGCTGGATATCGAAGACCTGCGGCAATGGATGAACCGGCATGACGGGCTGATCGCGGCCTATCCGCATGGCACGCATCTGGCCGATGGCGCGGCGGCGCTGGAACTGGCCTGCGACATCCTGATCCCTGCGGCGATGGAAGGGGTGATCCACCTTGGCAATGCCGCCAATATCAAGGCACCCCTGATCATCGAGGCGGCCAATGGCCCGATCACCTTTGGCGCCGATGAAATCCTGCGGAAAAAGGGCTGCGTCATCATCCCCGACATGTATGCCAACGCGGGCGGGGTGACGGTGTCTTACTTCGAATGGGTCAAGAACCTGTCCCATATCCGCTTTGGCCGCATGCAGCGCCGCGCCGAAGAGGGCCGCTCGCGCCTCTTGGTCGAGGAATTGGAGCGGCTGTCCTCGGCCCAGAACCTTGGCTGGCAACTGACGCCGGATTTCAAGAAGAAATTCCTGCAAGGTTCGGACGAGTTGGCGCTGGTGCGCTCGGGTCTGGATGACACGATGCGGACCGCCTATCAGGCCATGCGCGAGATCTGGCACGGGCGCGCGGATGTGAACGACCTGCGCGTGGCCGCCTATATCGTCTCGATCAGCCGCGTGGCGAAAACCTACCAAAGCAAGGGGTTGTAACCCGCCTTAGCCCTTCATCTGTTGTTAAATATCCCCGCCGGAGGCTTCCGCCATCAGCCGCAGGAGCCTCCGGCGGGAGTATTTGGGCCAAGATGAAAGCCGCGAGTTGCGACTTTATTTGTCGCGGATGGCCTAGTTATTCGGGATCGGCTGTTGAATAACCCGTGCAAAGGGGGTTCTATTCCCCTGAAATACAGAGGGCATCCTGATGCGCTATTCCGGTTTGAAGGTGATCACCGAAGGTCTGTTCGGCAACAAGGGCTGGAAGCCCGCGTGGCGCGATCCGGCCCCCAAGCCTGAATATGATGTGGTGATCATCGGCGGAGGTGGGCATGGTCTGTCTACCGCCTATTATCTGGCCAAGAACCACGGCATCACCAATGTGGCAGTGCTGGAGAAGGGCTATCTGGGCAGTGGCAATATCGGGCGCAACACCACCATCGTGCGCGCCAACTACTACATGCCCGGCAACTCGGAGTTCTATTCCCATTCGCTGAAGCTGTGGGAGGGGTTGGAGTCGGAGTTGAACTACAACGTCATGCATTCCCAGCGCGGTCAGTTGATCCTTGCCCATTCCGACGGGCAGCGTGACACGCTGGCGCGGCGCGGCAATGCGATGATCAATCAGGGCGATGATGCGGAGTTGTGGACCCGCGATCAGGTCCGCGATTTCGCGCCCTATCTGGATTTCGAACAGACCCGTTTCCCCATCTATGGCGGCTTGATGCACCATCGCGGTGGCACGGCGCGGCATGATGCGGTGGCTTGGGGCTATGCGCGCGGCGCGGACCGGCGCGGGGTGGATCTGATCCAGAACTGCGAAGTGACCGGCATTGATGTGGTCGATGGCAAGGTGACGGGGGTGCAAACCTCGCGCGGGGCGATCCGCGCCAAGAAAGTGGCGATCATTGTGGCGGGGCGGTCGTCTCAGGTGGCGGCGATGGCGGGGATGCGGTTGCCCATCGAAAGCCATATCCTGCAGGCCTATGTCACCGAGGGGCTGAAGCCGGTTATTGATAGCGTGATCAGTTTCGGCATGGGGCATTTCTATATCAGCCAGTCCGACAAGGGCGGTCTGGTGTTCGGCGGCGATCTGGATTTCTACGCAAGCTATGCCGCGCGCGGCAACCTGCCGATGTTCGAGCATGTGATGGAGGCCGGCATGACCCTGATGCCGATGATCGGGCGGGCCAAGATCTTGCGGACATGGGGCGGCATCATGGACATGACGCCCGACGGCAGCCCGATCATCGACAAGACTGGTGTCGAGGGGCTTTATCTGGATGCGGGCTGGAACTATGGCGGCTTCAAGGCGGTTCCGGCCTCGGGCTGGTGCATGGCGCATCTGATGGCCACCGATCAGCCCCACGAGGTTGCCAAACGCTTCCGTCTTGACCGCTTCCGCTCGGGGCATGTCATGGACGAAGAAGGCACCGGCAGCCAGCACAACCTGCATTGAGGGAATAATATGCGTATCACCTGCCCCCTGTGCGGCCCCCGCGACCGGCGCGAGTTCTACTATTACGGCTCGGACGATTACTTGAACCGCGTGACGGTGGAAGACGGTATCGACGCGTTGGATAACTTCTTGTTCCTGCGCGACAATCCGGCGGGGGTGACCCGCGATCTGTGGTATCATGAAACGGGATGCGCCCAGTGGCTGCGGGTCACGCGCAACACGGTGACGCATGAGGTGTTGGGGGCCGAACTTGTGGCCGACATCAAGAAGGGGGCCGCGAAATGAGGATCGAGGGCAAGGGCCAGATCGACCGCAACGCGCCCCTGACGTTCAAGTTTGACGGGCGCAGCTATGGCGGGTTCAAGGGCGACACACTCGCCTCGGCGCTTTTGGCCAACGGGGTCAAGCTGGTCGGGCGCAGCTTCAAATATCACCGCCCGCGCGGGGTTCTGACCGCGGGGTCGGAAGAGCCGAGCGCGCTGGTGGAAATCATCGGCGCGGCGAACCAGACCCCGAACGTGCGCGCCACCGTGCAAGAGGTGTTCGAGGGGTTGACCGCGCGCAGCCAGAACCGCTGGCCGTCCTTGCGCTTTGATGCGCTGGCGATCAACGATCTGGCGGCGCCCTTCCTTTCGGCAGGGTTCTATTACAAGACTTTCATGTGGCCGCGCGCCTTCTGGGAGGGGCTTTATGAACCCCTGATCCGCCGCGCTGCGGGGCTTGGCAGCCTGTCGGGCAAGCATGACGAGGGCAACTACGAAAAGGCCTTTGCCTTTTGCGATCTGCTGGTCGTGGGCGCGGGGCCTGCGGGCCTGATGGCCGCGCTGACTGCAGGGCGGGCAGGGGCGGATGTGATCCTGGCCGATGAGGATCACCGCATCGGCGGGCGGCTTTTGTCGGATGACGGCAAGATTGACGGGCTGACTGGTCCCGAATGGGTCGCGCAGGTGGTGGCCGAGTTGAAATCGCTGCCCAACGTGCGGATCATGACCCGCACAACGGTGACGGGGGCCTATGACGGCGGCACTTTCGCGGCGCTTGAGCGGGTGGGCCTGCACAAATCGGGCCGCGCCGATCTGCCGCGCGAATGTTTCTGGCGGATTGTGGCGGGGCGGACGGTGCTTGCGGCAGGGGCGATTGAACGGCCCATCGCCTTTCCGATGAATGACCGGCCGGGGATCATGATGGCCGGGGCGGTTCGGTCCTATCTGAACCGCTACGGCGTGGTGCCAGGCCGCAAGGTTACGGTCTTTGCCAATAACGATTCTGCAAGGGCTACGGCGCGGGCCTTGATGGCGGCGGGCGTTCAGGTCGCCGCGATCATCGACAGCCGCCCCGAGGCCAGTGCTGTCGAGGATTGCCCTGTTTATCTGGGCGGGCAGATCACTGACACCAAGGGGCGCACGGGGCTTGCCGCGATTTCCGGCACCCATGTCGGCGGTGCCTTCCAGATCGAGACGGACCTGCTTGCGATGTCGGGCGGCTGGAACCCCACGCTGCACCTGACCTGTCACATGAACGGGCGTCCGCGCTGGAACCCCGAAATTGCGGCCTTTGTGCCGTCCGAAGGCGCGGTTCCGGGCCTGCGCGCAGCGGGGGCGGCGAATGGGGCGTTTTCCACCCATGCCTGTCTGGCCGAAGGCCAACGCGCGGCGATTGACGCGCTGGCCGAGTTGGGGCGCGTGGTTGCCGCCGATACCCTGCCCGCCGCCGAGGATGCGCCCTATCGCATGACCCCGCTGTGGCAGGTCGAAGGCAAGGGCCGCGCTTGGCTTGATTTCGGCAATGACGTGACGACCAAGGATGTGAAGCAATCCGCGCAGGAAGGCTACAAATCTGTCGAGCATATGAAGCGGTATACCACGCAGGGCATGGCGCCTGATCAGGGCAAGAACTCGAACGTGGGCGCTTTGGCGGTGCTGGCGGATGCGACGGGGCGGGGGATTCCGGAAACCGGAACCACCACGTACCGCCCTCCCTTCGTGCCGACTTCCGTGGCTGCCATCGGTGCGGGCGGGCGCGGCGCGGGCTTTGCGCCGCAGCGATTCCTGACCTCGGATCAGGCCAGCCGCGACCGTCTGGCCCCGATGGTCGAGGCGGGGCTGTGGTATCGCCCGTCCTATTTCCCGAAGCCCGGCGAACAGACATGGCGCGAGTCCTGCGACCGCGAGGTGATGATGGTGCGCGAGGCCGTGGGCGTGGCCGATGTGTCCACCCTTGGCAAGATCGACATTCAGGGCCGCGACGCCGCGCGCTTCCTTGATTTCGTTTATACCAACACCTTCAGCACCTTGCCTGTAGGCCGTGTGCGCTATGGGCTGATGCTGCGCGAGGATGGCTACGTTTTCGACGATGGCACCACCGCGCGCTTGGGCGAAAACCACTATCTGATGACCACCACCACCGCCGCTGCGGGTCTGGTGATGCGGCATCTGGATTTCGTGCATCAGGCCTACTGCGCCGATTGGGACTTGCGCTTTATCTCGGTGACCGAGTCTTGGGCGCAATTCGCCATCGCAGGGCCGAAGGCGCGCGATCTGCTGAACTCGATGCTGGATGCGCCCTTGGGCGATTTCCCCTTCATGGCCTGCGGGCCTGTGCAGATCGGCGGGGTTACCGCGCGTCTGTTCCGCATCTCGTTCTCGGGCGAGACGGGCTATGAAATCGCCGTGCCGACCCGCTATGGCGAGGCGCTGTTCCGTGACCTGCTGGCGCGCGCCGAAACCATGGGCGGTGGCCCCTACGGGATGGAGGCGCTGAACGTGCTGCGGATCGAGAAGGGCTTTATCACCCATGCCGAGATTCATGGCCGCGTCACCGCCTTTGACATCGGCATGGAGAAGATGGTTTCGGCCAAGAAAGACTGCATCGGCAAGGCCGCTGCGGCCCGTCCGGGCCTGATGGGGGCCGAGCGTGAGCAGTTGGTGGGTCTGCGGCCTTTCGGCGACGAACGCATCACCTCGGGCGCGCATTTGTTCGTGCCTGGGCTGGACCTGACGCGAGAGAATTCGGAAGGCTATATCACCTCGGTGGGCTGGTCGCCGCTGTTCGGCAAGGATCTTGCGCTTGGCTTCCTGAAGGATGGCCGCGCGCGGATCGGTCAAAGCATCCGCGTGATTGACCGGTTGCGGAAGATCGACGTGCTGTGCGAGGTCTGCGATCCGGTGTTCCTCGACAAAGAGGGGGAGAAACTTCGTGCCTGAACTTATCGCCAAAACCGCCCTTGCGGGGGTGAAACCGCTGACCATCGCCGACACCACGCTGGCCGAGGTTGATCTGGGGCCGATTGCATCGGTGGCCCTGTTTCCGGGGCAGGAGAAGGCGGTTGCCAAGGCGTTGAAACCCTTGGGGCTTTCCTTTCCCGCGCCGAATACCTTCGCCGACAAGGGCGATGCCCGCATCGTCTGGACAAGCCGCAATCAGGCCTTCCTGATCGGCGTGGCTGCGCCCGATTTCGGCGCGGCGGCAGCCGTTACCGATCAATCCGGCGGCTGGGCCGCACTGTCCTTGACCGGCCCTGCGGCGGTGGATGCTTTGGCGCGCTATGTGCCGATTGACCTGCGCCTTGCAGCCTTCCCCGTGGGATCAGCCGCGCGCGCGCCGCTTTATCACATGTCGATGGTCCTGATGCGCACCGCCCCCGATGCCTTCCTGATCCTGTGCTTCCGGTCGATGGCCAAGACGGGCTGGCACGAGATCGAAACCGCGCTGCGATCCTTGGCGGCGCGGGCCAAGATCGCCTGATGCTGACCAATTCCGACGTGGCCGAACTAACCGACTGGCGCCGCGCGCTGCACCGTCTCCCCGAGGTCTCGGGGCAAGAGGTGCAGACGGCGGCGACCGTGGTGCAGGCCTTGCGTGGCCTTGGCCCCGACCAGATCGTCACTGGCCTTGGCGGGCATGGCGTGGCGGCGGTATGGGAGGCAGACAGCGATGGCCCCAGCGTG
This sequence comes from Rhodobacterales bacterium RIFCSPHIGHO2_02_FULL_62_130, assembly GCA_001828855.1. GTDB lineage: Bacteria > Pseudomonadota > Alphaproteobacteria > Rhodobacterales > Rhodobacteraceae > Cypionkella. The sequence goes on from MHZT01000013.1 coordinate 195,645, forward strand.
CTGTTCCGCGCCGAACTCGACGCCCTGCCGATTGAGGAGCTGTCCGACGCTCCGCACCGGTCCACCATCGCGGGCAAAGGCCATCTTTGCGGCCATGATGGCCATATGGCGATCCTGATGGGCCTCGCGCGGCTGATCTCGCGGCATCCGCCCCGCGTGGGCCGTGTGATCCTGATGTTCCAGCCGGCGGAAGAGGACGGCTTGGGCGCGGCGGCGGTCATTGCCGACCCGAAATATCCCGATCTGCGCCCCGACTGGGCGTTTTCGCTGCACAATATGCCGGGCCTGCCCTTTGGCCAGACTGCGCTGACGACAGGTCCGGTGAACTGCGCCTCGCTGGGGCTGAAGATCACGCTGTCGGGCAAGACTGCCCATGCCTCGCTGCCCGAAACCGGCATCTCGCCCGCGCTGGCGGTCTCGCGGCTGATCCCCGCCTTGGGCGCGCTGGGGCAGGGCGGGCCGCTGCACCCCGACTACCGGCTTGTCACCATCACCCATGCCCGCCTTGGCGAACCCGCCTTCGGCATCGCCCCCGGTGAGGCCGAGATCTGGGCCACCCTGCGCACCCTGACCGATGACAAGATGGCCGCCCTGCTGGACGCCGCTATGTCGCTGGCCAAAGCCGAGGCGCAGAACGGCTTGACCGTCAGCTTCAGCCAGCACGACCATTTCGCGGCCTCGGTCAATGATCCAGAGGCCACCGCCCGCCTGCGGGCTGCCTTGGATGCGCTGCACATGCCGCATGACGAAGGCGATCTGCCCATGCGTGGCTCCGAGGACTTCGGGCGTTTCGGCGCTGAAGCCGGAACCAAGGGCGCGATGCTGTTTCTGGGCGTGGGCCAAACCCATCCCGCCCTGCATAACCCCGATTACGACTTCCCCGACGCCCTGATCCCCCTCGGCGCGCGGCTTTTTCACAAGGTTCTGACCGACATCACCGGTTAGCCCTTTCCCCATCCTCTTCGCTCAAATATCCTGCGGGGGCGCGGGGGTGCAAAACCCCCGCTCTTTGCCCCCAGAACAGCCATAAGGTCATATGAGCCTCCCCCCCGGTTTCCTCGACGAACTCCGCACCCGTGTCTCGCTCTCCTCAGTGGTCGGGCGCAAAGTGACATGGGATCAGCGCAAGTCGAACATGGGCAAGGGCGACATGTGGGCGCCTTGCCCGTTCCATCAGGAAAAATCCGCATCTTTTCATGTGGATGACCGCAAGGGCTATTACTATTGCTTTGGCTGTCATGCCAAGGGCGACGCGGTGACCTTCGTCAAGGAAACGGAAAACCTCAGCTTCATCGAGGCGGTCGAAGTGCTTGCGCGCGAAGCCGGAATGCCCATGCCCGCCCGCGATGCGCGTGCTGCCGAAAAGGCCGACCGGCGCACGCAGCTTGGTCAGGTGATGGAAGAGGCGGTGAAATGGTTCCGCATGAACCTGTCCACCTCGGCCGCGGCCCCCGCCCGCGCCTATTTGGCCAAACGCGGTCTGTCAGAAGAGGCGCAGGCGCGCTGGGAGATCGGCTTTGCCCCCGACAACTGGCACGGGCTGCAACTGGCGATGAAGCAAAAGGGCATCGCGGATGATCTTCTGGTCGATGCGGGGCTTTGCGCGCGCTCGGACAAGGGCGGCGCGCCTTATGACCGCTTTCGCAACCGCATCATCTTTCCCATCCGCGACGGGCGGGGCAGGGCGATCAGCCTTGGCGGGCGGGCGATGGACCCGAATGACAATGCCAAATACCTGAACGGCCCCGAGACGGAACTGTTCGACAAGGGTCGGAATCTCTTCAACCACGCCCCCGCGCGCGAGGCTGCTGGCAAGGGCCAGCCCCTTATCGTGGCCGAAGGTTATATGGATGTGATCGCCCTGTCCGAGGCGGGGTTCAAGGCCGCCGTAGCGCCTCTTGGCACCGCTGTGACCGAGGACCAGTTGCGCCTGATGTGGCGGATTTCGGACGAGCCGGTCATCTCGCTTGACGGTGACACCGCCGGTATCCGTGCCGCGCTGCGGGTGATCGACCTTGCGCTGCCGCTGCTGGAGGCGGGCAAGGGCCTGCGCTTTGCCGTGTTGCCTGCGGGTCTGGACCCCGACGATCTGATCCGCGCCCAAGGGGCAGGGGCGATGCAAAAGGTGCTGGACGGCGCACAGCCTATGGTCAACCTGCTGTGGAACCGCGAAACCGAAGGCCGCGTCTTTGACAGCCCCGAACGCAAGGCGGCGCTGGACAAGACCCTGCGCGCGGCTTTGAAACGCATCGCAGACCCGTCGATCCGCGCGCATTACGGCGAAGATATCAAGCAGTTGCGCGCCACGCTGTTCGGCACAAGGCAGCCCGCCCGCACGCCTTTCATCCCCGGTCAGCGGCGCGGTGCCAAGGGGGTGCAACCCGAGCAGCCCCCCGTTGCGTCAACCAAAGGCTCGCTTCTGGCCGTGGGGGATGACCGTCTGGACGAGGTTCTGCGCGAGGCCGTGGTTCTGGCCGTGCTGATCACCCACCCCCGCCTGATCCATCGGTTCGAGCCGGAACTGGAGCGGCTTGAGATGATTGGCGCGGGCCATCACGTCTTGCGCGATCTGCTGTTGACCCATGCCGACGCGCCGACGCCCCATGACCAAATCCTTGCCGCAGCGCCCGCAGCCCTTGAAGCTTTGTTCGCGCGCCCCCAGATCAGGATCGAACCGGCGGTGCGGAACCCCGAAGATGCGGATCGGGCCGAGTTCAGCGTTGCCGAAGCGTTAAGCAAGCTGCACGCCTCGCGGGGGGCGCAGCGAGAGATTCAAGAGGCGATGGAGGATATCGAAGGCTTGGTGGATGAGGGGCTGACATGGCGGCTGTCGCAGGCCAATGTGGCGCGCTTTACCGCGCAGGCCGGACCCAAAGGCAAGACCGCCGAGGCCGTGACAGCCCCGAACGGGGTGCAGATGGACAAGGATGAATTGCAAGGCGCGCGTGCGCTTTGGGACAGCATCCAGTATAGCCGCACGACTCGGAAAGACTGAACCGAACACAGGGGCGCAAGAATTTGACTGATTCGGCTTTTCCCCGCCGTGATTCGCGTTATTGATTCGAACTGACTGCCCAATGATTCGCCCTGCCTGCAAGGAGACCCCATGGCCCTGAAAGACACTGACGACGGCAAACCGGAAGGCGAAGAGGCCGATGTCTCGCTTGATATGAGCCAAGCCGCGGTCAAGAAGATGATCGCCGACGCGCGTGAGCGGGGCTATATCACCTATGACCAGCTGAATCATGTGATGCCGCCCGAACAGGTGTCTTCGGAACAGATCGAAGACGTCATGTCGATGCTGTCCGAAATGGGCATCAACGTGATCGAAGACGATGAGGCCGAAGAAGGCGCCGAACCCGTTGGTGGCGAATTGGTCGAAACCTCGTCCTCGCGCGATGTGGCCGTTGTCACCACCACCACCGAAACGCTGGACCGCACCGACGATCCGGTGCGGATGTATCTGCGCGAGATGGGCAGCGTCGAGTTGCTGTCGCGCGAAGGCGAAATCGCCATCGCCAAGCGGATCGAAGCGGGCCGCAACACGATGATTGCGGGCCTTTGCGAAAGCCCGCTGACCTTTCAGGCCATCATCATCTGGCGCGACGAACTTCTGTCCGAAGACATTCTGCTGCGCGATGTGATCGACCTTGAAGCCACCTTCGGGCGGTCGCTGGATGGCGACGACGAAATGGTCGGGCCGGAACTGGAAGGGGCCGATCTGGCCTCGGCCGCGCCGCGCCGCCCTGCGTCGTCCGAACCGGAACTGGATGCCGACGGCAATCCGCTGTCGCGCGCCGATGATGATGATGACGAAGACGATGGCTCGTCGATGTCGCTGGCTGCTATGGAAGCCGCGCTGAAGCCCAAGGTTCTGGAAACGCTGGACCTGATCGCGCGCGACTACGGCAAACTGTCGGAAATGCAGGATCTGCGGATGTCGGCCACGCTGTCGGAAAAGTCGCGCTTTTCCGCCAACGAAGAAGCCGCCTATCAGAAATTGCGGAGCGAAATCGTGGTGTTGGTGAACGAACTTCACCTGCACAACAACCGTATCGAAGCCCTGATCGATCAGCTTTACGGCATCAACCGCAAGATCATGGCGATCAATTCCGGCATGGTGAAACTGGCCGATGCCGCGCGGATCAACCGCCGCGAGTTCATCGACGAATACCAAGGCTACGAGCTGGACCCGACATGGCTGGACCGTATGGCCGCCAAGGCGGGGCGTGGCTGGCAGGCTTTGCTGGAGAAATCCCGCGAAAAGGTCGAAGATCTGCGCGCCGAAATGGCGCAGGTCGGCACCTATATCGGAGTGGATATCTCGGAATTCCGCCGCATCGTGAATCAGGTGCAAAAGGGCGAGAAAGAGGCGCGTCAGGCCAAGAAGGAAATGGTCGAGGCCAACCTGCGTCTGGTGATCTCAATTGCCAAGAAATACACCAACCGCGGTCTGCAATTCCTTGATCTTATTCAGGAAGGCAACATCGGTCTGATGAAGGCCGTGGACAAGTTCGAATACCGTCGCGGCTACAAGTTCAGCACCTACGCGACGTGGTGGATCAGACAGGCCATTACGCGCAGCATCGCCGATCAGGCCCGCACCATCCGTATTCCGGTGCATATGATCGAAACGATCAACAAGCTGGTCCGCACGGGCCGCCAGATGCTGCACGAAATCGGCCGCGAACCGACGCCCGAGGAACTGGCCGAAAAGCTGCAAATGCCGCTGGAAAAGGTTCGCAAGGTGATGAAGATCGCCAAGGAACCGATCTCGCTGGAGACGCCCATCGGCGACGAAGAAGACAGCCAGCTTGGCGACTTCATCGAAGACAAGAACGCAATCCTGCCGCTGGACAGCGCCATTCAGGAAAACCTGAAGGAAACCACGACCCGCGTTCTGGCCAGCCTGACCCCGCGTGAAGAACGGGTTTTGCGAATGCGGTTCGGCATCGGCATGAACACCGATCACACGTTGGAAGAGGTCGGCCAGCAGTTCAGCGTGACTCGCGAACGTATCCGCCAGATTGAGGCGAAGGCGTTGCGGAAGCTGAAACACCCCAGCCGCAGCCGCAAGCTGCGGAGCTTCTTGGATCAGTAAAAAAGCGCCCCGCGGGGCGCTTTTTTCATGCGGAACAGCGCCCGCGCGACTCGGACAGAAACATGTTATCCTGTGGCAGCTTTTGGCCATAGGGGGGTGGGTCATGTCGGCGATGAATGTGGTGCATATGCGGGTCAAACCGGGCATGGTGGAGGAATTCATCCGCCTGCACGAGGATTTCGATTTCAAGGCGCTGGCCGGCGGGCGCAATGTCTGGCTGGTCCGCTCGGGAGAGCGGGGTTTCATGGTGATAGCGGAATGGGACAGTCTTGACGCGCTGGCTGCGGCAAGATCGGCCATGGTGGCGAACCTTGACCGCCTGCGCCCCATCCTCGAGGATCTGGGCGGCGGTCGCGGCGTGACAGAGCCGTGGTCGGGCGAGGTGGCGCTGCACAAGGGGCACTGACGCCCCGATGCCAAGCTGCGCTGGCGCAAGGCGCAGCCTTCTTTTAGGCCCCGCCGCCTGAACAGGCTGGCGGCGGGGCAGAAGCCTGTGATCGACCACTGGATCAGGTTCAGAATCCCGCACCCTGCGCGACAAGGCGGGCCAGACGGGACGAATATTCGTGCGTTACGTGGTTGCGGTCGAAAATGACCAGTTGCCCGCCTGCGTCCACCGAGGGGCAGGCCAGATCGGTGCAAAAGAGATCCGCTGTCTGGATATAAAGGTCCACCACATCGGCGAGGGTGCGGGCCTGCTCAAGAGACGCGACATGGGCTGCCCTGTCGACCACCAAAGGCGCTAGCCGGCCATGCCTTGAATTCTGCAGGAGATAGTTCGAAACATCTTCGTCAAAGAGCGGTCCCTGTTCCAACAGGATCACGCGCACCCCTGCTGCGTGCAGGCGTGCAACCGCCTCTGACAGCTTTTCACGCACGGCGGCTAAGGAGGTTGGGCCGCCATCAATCGCGACGTTTTGCGCGGCGATTGCCGCAGAAAAATTGCCCGTGATCACCACATCGGTGACGCCTTCGATGGCTTCGATTCGCGTCAGGATCTCCCTATGGGTGTCGCTAAAGCAATTCTCGGCATGCATGTTCGTCATACCCAGAACCGGCGGGCAGCCATTGGCCACGAAAGCGACACCGCGAAGTCCGGCCTTCTTCGCGGTTTCGTCCATGCCGGACAGCAAGGCTCCGGCAAGGCTGTCCCCCCAGAGAACAAGCGTGCGGTCGGCGGCCAAAGCGCCAAATTCGCAGGATTGGAACCCAAGTGGACCGTCTTGGCCACAGTCCATGCGGACGTCACGACCCTCGACGTAGCGCAGCAACTCTTTGTCGGCATTCTCAAGCGCCCAGCGATAGGAGGGGATCGAGTCTGGCCGTGTCCCGACCTGAACCGAGATCAGAAGTGCCGACCCAATCGCAACGACCGTTGCCGCAGCGATGGACCAAGACAGCATCCTGACGGGCAGAAGCCGCCGGAACGGGTGTTCGACGATGCGATAGCCGATTTCGGAAAGGACGAACGACAGCAGGACAAGCAGCCAGACGTAGTCTTCAAAGGCAAGGCTGCCGAACCTGTGCTGGAACAGCGCAAATACCGGCTGATGCCACAGATAGGTTCCATAAGATCGCAGCCCGATCCAGATGAGAGGCTTCAGGCTTAGGCCCCGATGGACGAGGCTGCCGTTGCGCGTGAAAAGGATCACCATAACCGTGCCAAGCGTCGGTGGCAGAGCGCCAATTCCGGGAAAGCGTGTGCTTTCGTCATAGGTCAAGATCGCGAAGGCGATGAGGGCAAGTCCCGTTGCGGCCAAAGCCTCGCTTGCGGCCCGTCCAAAGCGGGGCTGTCCGGTTTTCCTGAGGTAGCAGGCAGCCAAGGCCCCGATCAGCAACTCCCAAGCGCGCGCGGGAAGAAGGAAAAATACGCCGCGCGGATCAACCTCCAGCGCTTGTTCTGCAAAGATCAGGCTGGCGATCAGAAGTGTCGCAAGGATTGCCACGGCCTGCCGCCGCCAGATCAGCATCATCAGGAGTGGGAAGAAGATGTAATACTGCTCTTCGACGGCAAGGCTCCATGTGTGCAGCAAGGGCTGGAGGTCGGCCATCGTCTGGAAATATCCGGTGTTGCTCCAGAAGAAGAAGTTCGACGTAAAGGTGACAACGGCAAGGACGCTGGATGTGAAAGTCCCGAGATCGGGGGCCATCAGCCAGAACCAACTGAACGGCAGGCAGGTCAGGATCACCAGCAAAAGCGCGGGCAGGATGCGTCGCGCGCGCCTTTCGTAAAAGCGCCAGAGCGAGAATTCGCCCCGATCCAGTTCGTCTGCAATAAGGGTCGTGATCAGGTAGCCGCTGATCACGAAAAACACATCGACGCCGACATAACCGCCACCGGCAGCGGTAAACCCGGCGTGGTAAAGTATGATCGGCACAACGGCCAGCGCCCGCAGCCCGTCGATCTCAGACCTGTATTTCACTCGATGTCCCTATCCGCCGTATCGCATGCCGCAAGGCGATATTCCGGCTTCCCCGAGCTATCGAAGCTGCGGCCTCTTGCGTCCAAACATGCCACCCATCAAGCTGGTTGCGGCTTGCCCCTTGCTTTTATGTGCCGTTCTGCTGTGGATATGCGACCGTTGCAAGGGGGGCTGATGTCCAGCCTCTTGGTGCAGAGGGCTGTCAGCTATGGCGATCTTTTCAAAATGATCTTTGGCCACGGCACCGATGAGGACAAGGGTTTCAATCCGCCTGCGTTCAAGCGCCATGACCATCACCGGAACCACGCCTTGCCTTGTCGATGAAAACGGCTGACACGGCCTTTTGGACGGCGGGAAATTTCAGCGCCTCTGCAAGAAGTCTGTCCTTTCGGTCGTCCTGCGCGGCAAAGGGATGCCCGTTTGCGTCTGTGCAAAGATGCGAAGTGTCCTGATAGTCGATGCAGATGCGGGCTTGGTCTTGTGCGATCATCACGGCAGAACGGGGCCATGACCGCCATTCGTTCGTGTTCATGGTGATGTGTATCCGATCCGCAGGGATCGGCTGAAACAGGCTCTGACCATCAAAAGCCATTCCCGCAGGGGGATCAAGATCAAGTGCCGAGGCAACCGTCGGCGCAATATCCAGCAGCGACACCAGCCCGTCTGCATTGCGTTCCAGAGTCCGGCGTTCCGCGACAGGCAGGTTTGCCGGAGGTTTCACCAGAAACATCGGATGTATCACGGAATCGGTCAGTTGGGTCAGCCTTGCAAGGTGGTTTTCACCATCAGTTCCGGTGATGCGGCTATCCTCGCCATGATCCCCGGCGCACAGGATGAGGGCGTTGTCATAGCGGCCACTGTCTGTCAGCGCGTCAAGGATCAGGCCGTGGCAGGTCTCGTTGATATAGGACGCCCTTTGCAACCGGTTCCCGATCCTGTCCGGCACGGCACAGGCACTGTTGCTCTGGAAGGGGATATGCAGGCCGTTCAGGTAAACCACCGCCAAAAGCGGGCAGGGCGCCACGCGGATCGTCTGGCAGAAGCGCTCTGCGATCAGATAGTCGTCACAGCTTAGTTCGTTGATGATGGCAAAGCCGCCCTCTTTGGGCGTGAACACCTCGTCAATCGCGGCGCTGTCGAAGAACTGATCGAAATTTGCCCAGCCCAGCAGGCTTGATGTGTAGAACAGCGTTTGCATCCCCCGCGCTTTGGCAAGATCGAAAAGGGTGGGCATGGCATGCAGTGTCGCAAGATCCCGGAACGGGGCGCAGCCTGTCATAAGGCAGGGGATGCTGATGTCGGTGCAGGTGCTGGCGGTCAGGGCATTGGTCGGGGCGATCCAATCGGCTGAACGGCCACCAAGCGCGCAAATCTGCGCGCCCAGCGTCACCAACGCAGAAGCCGAGGATGGCACCTGCCGGCCTGCGGATTCGCTCAGGATGACAAGGATCGTGTCGACCGGCGGCGCTTGGGGAACCGCACGCGGCTGGGGGTGTTTGCGGATTGACTTGTGCAGCCGCCCGTTTGGCAGTCGGCGACCAAGTCTCAGGAAATACTGCTCGACCGTCGATGCGCTCAGGGACGATTTTCTGAAGGACAGGACGATCTGGATCAATCCCGCCAGACCAAGCGATGTCGCGGAGACGGTGATTAGACTTTGCAGATCGGTAAGCAACAGGCAGGCGGCGGCCAGCACGATGAAAGCCGAAAACTTCAGCCAAGGCATGTTCCCGCGCAGCAGCCTTAGGCCCGAACCAAGCCCGCCCTTGTCGCCCGCCTTGATTGGCAGATGCGGCAAAACCGAAAGCAGCGACACACCGAAGAACCGGTATACCGTCAGATTGAGGGACTCATAGGCCGCCCAACCGATCACGATTGCTGCAATCACGATCCCTGCCGCTGGTCCCGACAAAAGCTGGCCGCCGCCGTAGACCAATAAAAGCAGCACCGATTGCCGGACTGCGGCTGCGGCCAGAAACAACGGCACTTGTGCCAGAGTCATCCGCCACGCACCTGACCATAGCACCGCCACGCCAGCAGTGCCGGCAAGGAATGCAAGACTTGTGAGGATCAGATTCAAAGGTTTGTCACCCTCTGGTCAAAAGAGCATTGCTAGGCTGCCTCAAGATGCCCAGAACCGTGGCAAAATGGCTGTCCCAAGTGGGCAAGGCGCCTCGCAGAATCTGGCCCGGATCGCGCAGCCATCCAACAGCCTTGCGGACCGCCTGCGCCCAAGGTTCGGGGTCCGTGACTTTGACATAGGTTGGTAGATCCCGCAGAAATTCACGGCAAACCGGAAGATCATTGGCAATGATCGGACAGCCCAACAGGGCAGCCTCCAGCGCCGGCAGGCCAAACCCCTCGGTAAACGACGGCAAAAGCAGGGCCGCTGACCGGCAAAGCGTCGCTGCCACGGCACTGTCAGGCAGATCGGCGATCTCGTGGATGTGGACGCCGCGCAACGGGCCGCTGTCCAATCCTCTGAAGATCGCTTCGTTGCGCCATCCCCTTCGGCCAAGGATCAGCAATTGCGGCATCGGACGGTCGTCACCTGCCGCGGTCTCGGCTGCAAAACGCTCCCACAGGTCCAGCAAAAGCGCGTGGTTCTTGCGCGCCCCGATAGTGCCAAGGATCACAAAGCTCGGCCTGTCAAAATTGATTTCGGGCGGAAGCGAGGAAAAATCGCCATCCGGTCTTTTTGCCCCAAGATGGGCCACAAGACCGGACGGCACGCGCCCTACGCGGCCTAAGTGATATTCCGCCCTGAGCATGATTCCATGCAGGCCTTTCGCATAGGCCACGACACCACGCCGGTCCGGCAAAGCGATGCTGCGGTGATAATTGACCAGCCCGTAAAGCGGACGGCCCGAGGCAATCAGCACATCCAGATAGGCAAGGCCCACGCGGTTGATACCTGTCACAGGGCCGACACCCACCCCGAAGTGCAGTTCCGCAAGGTCGAAAAGATAGGATGAGGTTGCCAAGTCGAGGTCCGTCGTTTCCGGTTGGGCTGCCTGCGGTTCTGCACAACTGCCATGCTCTTTGTGCCGAAACTCCCGAGTAGCGCCACAGGAAACTGCTGCCGGGTTGTTAAGGATAGCCGCCATTCGCCGCGAAGGTGGGTCATGTCCGCTTTTTCCGATGCTGCAGTATCAGGTCTGCGGCAGCAACACCTGTCAAACCACCCCGACGGCGCGGCGAAGGGTGATGCTGGCCAGCAGGCCCCGACCGTCGCTTCCTGTCTGCAACTGGATTTCCGCCCCGAACAGTGCCGCGATTTCGGCTGTGATCGCCAGCCCAAAGCCGTAGCCAGCCTCATGATCCTTGATCGGGGCAAGCCCCTGCACCGGTGGGCCGCGTCGGCGGCGGCGGGCCTGTGCGATCTGGCTGGCTGAAAGGCCGGGGCCGTTGTCTTCCACTTCCAGCACAACGCCATCAGGATATTCCTTGACCCTGACAGTTACAACCGCGCCATGTCCGGCATAGGCGATGGCGTTGCCAAGAAGATTGTTAAGCAGTTCCGCAATCAGCACGGGTTCCGCCATGGCGTTGGCCTCATCCGGGCCTTCAAACCCCAGATCAACCTCGCGCTGAAGGGCCAGCGGCACCATTTCGGCGGTCAACTCTTTGGCGATAGTGACGATGTTGACTGATTGCAGCGCGACCACTCCGGTTGCCGCATCAACGCGCGCCAGAACCAGAAGCTGCGCCAGTACCCGCTCTGCACGTTCCAGCGCGGTTTGCGCCTTGGCGGTGGAAGCCGCCATCTGCTGGGGTGTTTCGCTGCGATCAATCAGGGCCAGTTGTGTCCGCACGACCGCCAAAGGCGTCCGCAACTGGTGGCTGGCATTGCCGGTAAAGTTCCGCAGCGCATCCAGTGCGGTGTCCAGCCGTGCCATGAACGAGTTGATTGCCTGCACCAGCGTCGAAACCTCTTGCGGAACGTCGGCCGTCACCGGTCGCAGATCATCGGGCGAGCGTTCGGCAATAATCGCGCCCAGACGGTCCAGCGGCCGCAAGGCCAAAGTGACGGCAAGCCACACGATGCAGGCCACACCAAGGATCAACACCGCCAGCCGTATGGTTGACCGAACCAGAATGGCCTTTGCCAGGGCTGCGCGTGCCAAGGTCGATTCCGCAACTGTGACAGAAAAGGCGATCGACCGTTCTCCGGTCGAAACCTCGCGCACAAGCGTGGCGCTTCGGATGCTCACGTCGCGATACCGGCCATCGGAAAAGGCCAGCCCCGCCAGAGTGGGCGGCAGCACAGCAAGATCGGCATATCCGGTGAGAAAGGTTCCAACCGGCCCATCGACCCGGTAGAACACCTTGTCCTGCGCCGTTGATGTCAACATTTCCAGCGACGAGTAAGGGATGTCGACTTCAAGCGCGCCGGTTTCATCGACCGTCACCCGTTCGGCGATTGCAAGGGCCGATCCGACAAGAACACGATCAGACACGCTTTGCGCTGTTCGCAGCGCCTCGCGCCATGTGTCGGCCAAGGCCAGCAGACCGATCACGGCTGTGGCCACAAACAGCCAAAGCAACAGGCGGCGGCGCAGCGAATATGCGGACATCAGCGCTCAGCCGCTTTTTCCAGCAGATACCCGATGCCCCGCACGGTCCGCAAATTCAGCCCATAGGCGACGATCCTGCGCCGGATACGCGACACATATTGCTCGATTGCATTATCCGACAGCATGTCCTCCAACGAGGTCAAGGACTGCACGATGGCCTCTTTGGTCACGACTTTGCCCGCGCGGGTCAGCAGCAATTCCAGCAAAGCCCGTTCGCGGGGCGGCAGGTCCAGCGCGTGATCGTCCGCCGAAAACTGCCGGGTCGTCAGGTCAAGCGACAAGGCGCCCAAGGTCACCGTCGCTGACCGCAAACCTGCCTGACGCCGCAACAATGATCGGACACGGGCTTCGAACTCGCGCACGTCAAAGGGTTTGGCCATATAGTCATCCGCCCCCAGATCAAGCCCGCGCACCCTGTCTTCTGCGGCACCGCGCGCCGTCAGAATCATGACAGAGGCCGGATTGGCCCGCGCCCGCATCGCGCGCAGAACCTCAAGCCCCTCCATCTGGGGCAGATTCAAATCGAGGATGACAAGATCGAACTGCTCGACCGCGGCCAGCGCTTCGGCCGAAGCGCCGTCATGCACACAATCCACAGCATAGCCAGATGAGGTCAGAAGCGTCTTCAACGCTTCGGCCAAAGGCAAATCATCTTCTACCACCAACAAACGCATCGCGGCCCCTCCCAAGGCCAAGCTAGGCCGAAACCTCGCGGTTGTGAACCGCAGGTTCATCCGGCAAACTGAAATGATGCGAAATGCTCTTGGTCTGATCCTGTTCGGCGTCTTGATAGCTGCCCCCAGCTTTGGGGAAGTGCTGACCTATCCGTCCAAGGACGGCGCGGCGCAGGATGAGCTGGTGATCTATTCCACGCTGGACATCCGTCTGGCCGCCCCGCTGATTTCGGCGTTTCAGCGGGGCCATCCGTCCGTTTCTGTGCGCTACGAAGATTTGCTGGCGGGCGAGATTGCGGCGCGCGTGATCTCCGAGACGGCTGCAGGAAAGCCCACGGCCGATTTTGTGTTTTCGTCGGCCATGGATATGCAGATCAAACTGGCGAATGATGGCTATGCTCAGCCCGTGGCCGTTCCGGCTGCGCGTAATTGGCCGGATTGGGCCAATTGGCAAGACACGGCCTTTGCCCTGACCTTCGAGCCGGGCGTTCTGGTTTATCACAAACCGAGCTTTCCAGATGGACCGCCGCAATCGCGGCTGGAGTTGATGGCCTGGCTAAGGCACGCCCCGCCAGAGATGCAGGGCAAGACAGGCACCTATGACATCGAACAGTCGGCGGTCGGTTATCTGTTTCTGGCCCGCGATGCCGAGCATTTTCCCGATATCTGGTCACTCTTGCGCGTCATGGCGGCGGCAGGGCTGCAGACCTTTCCCACCAGCCAGGACATCATCGACCGCGTGGCGGATGGCCGCTTGGTCCTGGGCTATAACATTCTTGGATCTTATGCCGCCGATCAGGCGCGGCTTGAACCTGATCTGGGGTTGGTGCTTTTGCGCGATTTCACGGTTGTGGTGTCTCGCGTAGCCTTGGTGCCGCGTGCGGCCGCCTCGCCCGAATTGGGGACCGAGTTTCTGGCTTTTCTGATGAGCAAAGAGGGGCAGACGCTGCTTTCAGAAAAGCTGCGCCTGCCGGCGGTCAGCCTTGAGGTCTCGGGGGCCAACAGCGCCCGCGCCATGCAGGCCGCCTTGGGCGACCAGTTGCGGCCGGTGTCGGTCAGTCCGGGGGTTTTGGTGTATCTTGATCAGGCCAAGCAGAGGCGGTTCTTCCGGTTGTGGCGCAGCGCCTTGGGTTTTGACTGACGCTGTCAGCCAGATGACAGGAATATGTGGTGAAATTGCCCACGGGCTTGGCACGAGGAGGTGCCACCCCTGAAAAGTTGCACGAAAATCCGTGCTTTGGGAGGAGAATCAGAATGAAACACACGCTTTTGGGCGCTGTCTTTGCGGCTGCTTTCGCAGTTCCGGCCTTTGCTGGCGATTACATGATCATGGCACCGGCAGCACCGGGCGGCGGTTGGGACAGCACCGCACGGTCTATGCAGGAAGTCATGCAGGCCGAAGGGATTTCGGCTTCGGTTCAGGTGCAGAACGTCCCCGGCGCGGGCGGCACCGTGGGTCTGGCACAGTTCGCTTCGACCACTTCGGGCGATGCCAGCCAGTTGATCGTCGGCGGTTATGTCATGGTTGGTGCGATCCTGACCAACGAATCTCCGGTGTCGCTGGCCGACGTCACCCCGATTGCGCGCCTGACCGGCGAGGCCGTGGGTATCGCCGTTTCGGCGTCCAGCCCGATCCAGAACATCAACGAGTTGATCGAGATGATGAAGGCCGATCCGGGTTCGGTATCCTGGGCTGGCGGTTCGGCGGGCGGCGTGGACCACATCACCGTGGGCCTGTTGGCAAAAGCGGCGGGCATCGACCCGACCAAGATCAACTACGTGGCCTTCGCGGGCGGTGGCGAGGCGTTGGCGGCGATCTTGGGCAATCAGGTGACTGTGGGCATTTCCGGCGTGGGCGAGTTCCTGCCGCAGGTCGAGGCTGGCGCGATGCGGATGCTGGCGGTTTCGACGGCCGAGAAATGGGCAGGCACCGATGCGCCGACGCTGATGGAATCGGGCTATGACGTGAACGTGCAGAACTGGCGCATGGTTGCGGCGGCTCCGGGCCTGTCGGACGAACAGAAAGCCGCTGTGACGGCGGATATCGACAAGCTGGTGAACTCGGCTGGCTGGAAGTCGCTGCTGGAAACCAAAGGCTGGGCCAACACCTACCTGTCGGGCGCTGATTTCGACGCGCAACTGGCCAAAGAGATCGAGGCCACCACTGCCGTGTTGAAAGACATCGGTCTGGTGAAATGACCAAGGTCTATATTGCAACCGAGCGTCGCCCCAATGGGGCGGCGTTCATTGTGGCCGCAGGGTTGGCGGCCTTGGGTGCGCTGCTGATCTGGCAGGGTGGGGCCATTCCCGACAAAGGCGGCTATGCGGGCATCGGCTCGGGCGATGTGCCAAAGTTTGTGGGCTACGGCTTGCTGGCTCTGGCTTTTGGGCATGTGTGGTCGGGTCTGCGCCATGGCACCACCGGGCGGCTGCATCCGCAGTTTGTGCCGGTGTTGTGGATCGTGGCAGGGCTTGCGTTGCAACTGGTCCTGCTGTGGCCTGCGGGGTTTACTGTGGCCTCCGGCCTGTTGTTCGCCTTTACCGCCGCTGGCTTTGGCAAGCGCAATCTTGGCCTGACCCTTCCGATTGGCCTTGCGCTGTCGCTGCTGATTTACGGCGTGTTTGATCAGCTTTTGAAGCTGAAACTTCCGGCGGGGCTGCTGGAAAACCTGATTTTCGGGGGCTGAGATGACCACGTTCGATTTCTTGTTGCAGGGTCTGGCCGTGGCTATGGACCCGATGATCCTGTTTTATGCGCTGATCGGCGTGACCCTTGGCACCGCCGTGGGCGTGCTGCCCGGCATCGGTCCGGCCTTGACGGTGGCTTTGCTGCTGCCCGTCACATACGGCCTTGATCCGGCGGGATCGCTGATCATGTTTGCGGGGATATATTATGGCGGCATGTATGGCGGATCGACCACCTCGATCCTGCTGAACACGCCGGGCGAGTCCGCGTCGATTGTGACGGCACTGGAGGGCAACAAGATGGCCCGCGCCGGACGCGGCGGGCCTGCGCTGGCCACCGCTGCCATCGGCTCTTTCGTAGCAGGTCTGTTGGCCACCTTGGCGCTGGCCTTCCTTGCGCCCTATGTCGTGAAGCTGGCGCTGGTGTTTGGCCCGCGTGAATATTTTGCGCTGATGCTGCTGGCCTTTGTCACCGTCTCTGCGGCCTTTGGCGACAGCACGTTGAAGGGGCTGACCTCGCTTTTCATCGGCCTGTCACTGGCCCTTGTCGGGATCGACCAGCTTACAGGGCAGGCGCGTCTGTCCTTTGGCGTGCCAGAGCTGCTGGATGGGGTTGAAGTCACCACCCTTGCCGTCGCGCTGTTCGCCATTGGCGAGGCGCTGTTCGTGGCGTCGCAGGGCAATGTGGGTGTGGAAACGGTTGAGGCCGTGAAAGGGTCTGTCTGGATGACGCGCGCCGATTGGGCGCGGTCGTGGAAGCCGTGGTTGCGCGGCACGGCCATCGGCTTTCCCATCGGGGCCATGCCTGCGGGCGGGGCTGAGATTGGCACGCTGCTGTCCTACGCCACCGAAAAGCGGCTGGCCAAGAACCCCGAGGAATTCGGCCACGGCGCGATTGAAGGCGTCGCGGGGCCAGAGGCCGCCAACAACGCCTCTGCCGCCGGAACCTTGGTGCCGCTGCTTACGCTGGGCCTGCCGACATCGGCCACCGCCGCTATCCTGCTGGCCGGTTTTCAGCAATTCGGCCTGCAACCGGGACCGCTGCTGTTTGCCACCTCGCCGCAACTGGTCTGGGGTCTTATCGCCAGCCTGCTGATCGCCAACGTCATGCTTTTGGTGCTGAACCTGCCGATGATCCGGCTGTGGGTAAAGCTGCTGACCATCCCGCGCCATTGGCTTTATGCCGGAATTTTGCTCTTTTCCACGTTAGGCACCATCGGGATGAATCCGTCGCCGGTAGAGCTGGGCATGCTGCTGATCTTCGGCGTCATGGGCTTTCTGATGCGGCTTTACGGCTATCCGATTGCGCCGGTTGTGGTGGGATTGATCCTTGGGCCGATGGCAGAACAGCAGTTGCGCCGCGCCCTGTCGATTTCGCAAGGCGACTGGACCACGCTGGTTTCAACGCCGGTGGCCGCGGGGATACTTCTGGTGGCGGCCTTGGCGCTGATTGTTCCGCTGGTCATGCGTCTGCGCGGAAAAGGCGCCGTCTTGGCACAAATCGCAAGTGACGAGGACTGACGGGGTCTTTCCCTTGCCAAGTGCTATCCTGCGAAGAAGGACCCCTCCAACTGTAATGCGGCTGGGGGCGTCGAGCGTCTCCTGACTGCAAAGATAGGTATGCTTGCGATCGGTGCGGTGGGTGCAGGTTTTTCGGATTTGCGGTTGCTCTCGGCGGAAGTGGATCGGCTTGCCCGCCCGTCAGATGTTCCGGACGCGGAAGCCCTCATTACGGCGAGCGTCTTTGGCATGTCTGTCGGCATCAAGGACAAAGGGCGCTTCCGTGCCTTGATCGATGCAGGTCATACCCCGGCGACCACCTTGAGAAACCCCAAGACCGGGGTGGCAAATCTCTTTGTGACTGCGGCCGACATCGCGGCTTTTCATCGGCGGTTCGTGACCATGCGCACGCCTTCTGCCGAAACGGGGCGGGCGATTCCGGGGCTTCGTTTGGAGCTAAAGCGGGCAGGGGTGGCGGTGTTCTTGCCCGACGGGCAGGATTTTGGGCGCCTGTACCTGCGGGCAGAGGTTGAGGCGGCCTTGGGGCGTTAAAATCCGCGCAAGATGTGGAACTCGGCATGCTTGGTCGAAATGGGCCGTGCAGCCCGGATACTGCCTGATTCAGCGCCTATGAAAACCGTTACTAATCAACAGCATGCGTGCCAATCCACAGGGTTCTTTCACCTCATCAACGAAACCCTCTTGACTGGGGTGAGCAGTCAAAACGGCCAAAACGAGCACGCTTATGGTATTTCATCAAAACTGCTGAAATACCATAAACGTGCTCACCCTGCCGATTCGACATGGGATCTTTCGAATATAATTGTTTAATTACAAATGGTTGCGGGCGCATTTTTCAACCCTTCAGCATATGCGTGCTCGCTCAAACCATAAGCGTGCTCACCCCAGGGATTACATGGCGCTGAAATGCAAAAGGCCCGCCGAAGCGGGCCTTTAAGATACTGATAAGAAGTGTTTTTTATTCTTCGTCGTCGAGCAGGAGCTTGAGCAACTGGGCTTCAGAGAACGCCTCGCGATAGTCATCCACGCTGAACGGCGAAAAGCCCAAACTCAGACCGCTTTTCTGGGCGAATGCTTTCTCGAAGTAGGAAATGCTGATGTCCTTGTGGCCATCCATCTTGCAAAGGGTCAGGGCTTCGATGACGAGTTCGATGACCAATCCCCAACGATTGCCACAGGCAAAAGCCAGCCTTTCACAGAAATCCTTCGTGCCCAGAGGCGCGAAGTCAACATCGCCCTTTTCCCCGTAAGCGAAACAAAGGTTGTTCATCTCTTCCAGGTCATCTAAGCCGCCGATCTTTTCGAAGTGCACAGGAAAGAGGAGTTCCTTCAACTGAACATAAGGATTCACGAAGGTCGCCAAGTCCGGCACGCCTGACAGGATCAAGACAAACGGCCAACGCTTGTGTTTGCAGAGGGACTTGAAACCATCAAGCACCTTTGCGTTAGTCGTCTTGCCGGTTTCCGTGAACATATGCTGGCATTCATCGAAATGAATTCCGATGACACCCTGCAGCCGCGCCTGTTTCTCGACCTCGTTCCAGATATGGCTCTGCGTCCTTTGGGCACGCATCGGTGTCCCTAGGGCTTCGAGCACTTCGATTCCGAGATCTTTCCAGCTGAGCATGCCGGACAAAGTACATTCGACAAATCGGGCGGGCATCCCGCTCGGCAGCTTGACGCCCTCGGCATTGAACTTTTCGACCACGGAGTTGACCTCTTTGGTCTTGCCTGACCTCGACTCCCCTGTGACAATCAGGCCGCGGGCCTCGAAAGGTTTCCCAATATCGAGCTTCGTGAAATAATCCGTGACGACGTGTTCCATCTGCTGGTCCAAAAGTTCCCGACGCGGAAACCGGTAATATGCCTCGAGTAAAGGTTTCCGGATGTCGCGCTTCTCTTTGTTCAGATAACTCATTCAAGCCTCTTGAGGTTTACGGGGCGGCCAAAGATTTCCTTTGGAGGCTCGGCGGGTGATGATGGTTTTTGGGGTTTCTTTGCCGACGCGCGTTTCTTTCCAGCACCCTTGGCCGTCTTTGGCGGTATGGTTTCGCAATCCTCGTCGGTCATGTTCTCTTTGTTCATGGCGTGCGGCGGTTTGGGCCCCGGATCGACGACCTTGCCTTCGATGATACCATTGCCGCCGGTAAAGTCGAAAATCTTGCCGTCGGGGCGTGCCGCAGTGATTTGTCCAGCCCTGGCCGCGCCCTCGACACCCTTCGACGCAATGATGCGGGCTCCTTTAAAGACTTGCCGCGCTTTCGCCTTGATTTCCGCGCGGGTCTGATAGCTGCGAGCCAAGTTCTTTTCGACGCCGATGCTGTCCAAGAGCTCCCGACGTTCGCGGCGGACCTTGGCCAGCCGGTCTTCATGAATTTCTGTCGCGGCAGGGTCCTCCTTGCGGTATGCGCGGACCAGATGCAGCACTTCGTTGACCGTCATGTCAGCGAAGACGGAACTCTGGAGTTGCACGCGGATCGGAGCCGTGGTCCGGGGCAGCACAACGGTGGCCTCATTCAAATTGTCCGGGTCCACATAAACCGAGACCTGACGCTGCCGGGAACGGTCATAGCCCTGGGTATCTTCGATCGCCTGCTGCAGTTCGGGCGAGTTGAACCAGATGCCCGAGAAGACGCGCACGCCCTCGGAGGTCGGGATAACCTTTTCCTCCCAGCACAGGTGGATACGACGCAGGTCTGGATCCATCGGTTCGAAGATCTCTCGTGTCTTGTAGACCTCTTCATAGACTTCAGCCGGGCGCCGTCCCCACATGCCGAACCCGTGATGCCGCATCGATGGAAGCTCGTCGATGTAGAAGCAGGTCAGGAGTTGGTAGAGGGTATCGATGTCCAAAACCCCGCTTTTGTTGGCGTCATAGCCAGGCAGATCGCCGGGGCGGCGACCGGTGTAGCCGTGCAAGAGTTTCAGGAGCACGGACTCAAGAGTCCCGAAGTGGCGTTCGATGAACGGCTTGTCGGTCGGCGAATAGACCCTGACATCCACGGAAACACCGCCGGCTCCCAGGACGGCGGATTTGACGGCGGCATTGCGAAGGCCCGGGCCGTTATCCGTCTTGACCATTCCGAGGCCAACGGCGTCCGCGACCAAACCCGAGCAGCCGTAGCGGATCTTCTCCTTGGATTTGTCCCGCGTTGCCATCCGCAGCAGGGCCAGGGTGGCTTCCGCGCGGGGCTCGTCGCTGATCACCCAGGCAAGCGGCATCCGCGTCGCGACATCCAGCATCACGAGCAAGGTAAGACGGGTCTTGATAATCTTGTCCGCGTCTTCCAAGGCCCGCTTTTCCGGATCGCCAAGCTTTTCCCACAGACCGCAAACCTTGGCCGTCACCACAAGCGACAGGTGGACCTCATCAATTTCGGTCAGTTCACCGATCATCAGGGCGCGGATATCCGTGCTGCCCCGCCCGAGCTTGGATTTTGCCGCCCGTTCGCCCTTGTCCCTGATTTCGGCCTCTGTGGTAGAGAACAATTCCTTTTGATGAAGCGACAGGGTTGTCTGCGACGGTGTCTGTAGCTGCGGCAGGTCGTTTGCCTGCCGCTTCTTGTTCACCGCGTTGAGCTCGGCGGTGAGATGATTATGGATGTTGGCGACCGAGTATTCTTTTGCTTCACGCGCAAAGTGTTCGATCGCTTCCGTCATCATGTCACGGATCAGCCAGGTAATCCTGCGGCGACGATTTCCTTTCAGATGATCCAGAGGGATCAGCGCTGCAATGGGGTCAGCCGCCGCCTCAGTAATGGATTTGGGAACGCATCCCAGATACGCATTGTAATATTCGTTCAGTTTTCGGCCTTTGGGCAGCTGCCAAATCAGCCTGTTTCCCCCGCAGGGCGCATTTACGTGGATCTTCTTTCCGAAATAGGTGCTGGCCAGGTTCGCGATGCGTTCACGCAGCTCGAGGTCGTCCAGTTTCCGTTGCGACAGTTGATAGTCCGGATCGTCCTTTTCCTGCCGGATCGCGTCGTGGATTTCTGCGATCGCCGCGCAAATGGCCAACTTAAATGCGCCGTTCTCTTGCTGCTTGGTCGGTAGGGCTTCGACCGCTTGGTAAGTCCCCAGCCGCAGCTGCGCCTTGGCCGAGGTGACAGACATTGGTTTCTTGAGGCTCAGACCGGGCTGCTTGAGGAGCCGCGCCAGCATAACGTAGGGAAGAAACTCTACCCGACCCGACGCTTGGTCTGCCGCCTCATAGCCGTGATCGGTCTTGCGATTTACGACCACTGTCCGGGCGTTAACCGTAAGCTCAGTCCCAGGGGAGAGGTCATATCGCGGCGCAATGTTCATCAGGCAACCCACACGCGGGAATGTTCCCAGATGACGTTGTCCCAGTCAGCTTGCAGTTTCCTCTGGGCGATCAAGCGATAGCAGGCCTTGAAGGCCCGGGCTTGTGACACGCTGACAAGCGGGAACAGGTCGCGCATGAACCACAGCGTCCGGCACCTATGTGCCGCTTCAAGAACCTGCTCATCGGCTTCGGGATCGCGATGTTCCGAAATCTTCCACATCCGGAACATGTTTTCCCGGCGCTGGCGGGTGTAGGTGCTGGCATCGGACACGATCATGTCGTCTGCGATCTTCTCCTTCAGGGTTGCCTCGGCGATCCGATCGATATGGCGCCATGCCTTTTCCTTTTCGAGGCTCGCACGATAGCGAACGAAGACGAGGCGACGGTGCCCGTTGCGCAATGTGATCAAAAAGTCATGCGTGTAGGGCACACTCCGGTTTTCTTCCTTGCTGTAATACCAGACTGTGCAGGGTTGAAACCTGATGTCGTAGGTTTCCGGATCGAGGAGCCCTTCAATCCCTACGGCGAATTCGGCAGCGCTTTCGGTGATGCCGACTTTCGGCTTCCACTGGTTCGCCTCGGTTCGATAGGTGAACCACAGATGGTGCGAGACAGCGCTCCGCGATCCGGGATTGCGCACTCCATCAAAGGGCAGCACCCCGAAGATGCCCGGCAGGACGATTTTGGACGCCTTGGGCAGTTTCGGTGGGCTGTGGTTCCAACTGTCGTGGTCGAAGTACTGTTCAGACATGTCTCGATCGTTCTCGGCCAACTGCCGAGTTTCTGTGATGGGGGATGATTGGTCGGGTAGGGTGTGGCGCGTCTGCTCGCGCTAAGCTGACCGCATGAGGTGATCAGTCAGCGATGTCGGCCTCCAACGGATTGGGCCGCGGCATGGTACAGGGTGCGGGGCGGCGGTTCATGGGAGAATCTCCAGTTCGATCTTTCGGTGCGCAAATGCCAGACGGCAGAGTGGGAGTCAAATTTCGCTTCAAAATCAGTAATTTAGAAAAAAACTTCGACCTGACGTTTTTTCGCAGACTTGGGCGATGATGCGCGATTGCTGTGTTGCGAAGTTCCCGATCCATATCGCTCTCTGGTCGCCCGCAGATGTGGCGCGCTGTTTTACGTCCTGACCCAGAGTATATTTCGGGACGACCGTGCCGCACATCGGTGCAGCCGGCCGAGCCTGTGGATTCCGCTTCGGTTAAATCAGCGCGGGGCCTACGCCTGGGGAAACCTTCGCTTTGGCCCATTGGAAATGCTGCGAGGTCCATGGCTGGATGGCCCGAGGGACGTCTGGGTCCCTCGTACAAACGGCACGCCGCAAGAGCCCGGACCCATTCACGCTGATATCGTGAGAGACAATGCGCCTGACACGCAGTGCCGCCTCCGTATGGATGCCAAGACGTTTGCCCAAGGCATCAATGGTGATTTCCCCGTACATGTAGCGTTGCGCGTTCCACTGGATGACGGCCTCGGTCGCGAAGAGCCACATCAGCACGGATAGTCGGGTCCGATGAAGCTGCGTCCCGGATGTCGGAGAGAATTGCTTCCGGCACTGGCGGCATTGGAAAAGGTCCCTTTTCGGCAGCATGTTAACAGAGTGGTCACCACATGCCGGACAACAAACTCCATCGGGCCAGCGGATGGCAATAAAACGATCCCGGCAGGAGATTTCGTCAGGAAAGGCCGTTTTGACGCCACCTTCCGGCAGCTGCAAATACATCATCATGTTCTGCAGGCGTGCCAGTAAATCGGGATGCAATACATCCTGCCTGGCGGTAGGGTCGAGACTGTTGGTCATACTGATCGCGCGCATTTTCGCCTTGGCAGGCAGCTTGACGCATCATGGGCTGCGAATTTTGACGAAGGGAAGGGGCGAACGGGAAGAATTCCGGATTGGCCTATTGGCATCAAACCCGGCCTGCGATTTTTCTTCCATTTGGTGCCGGGTGACGGGGCCTTCGAGCTGGCTTCGGAAAGCGATCTACCGCTTCCTCCATGCGAAAAAGTCTCCAGATTCTACGCGTTTTCCTACGGCCTGCATTCCGATGCGCGCACGCTGCCCCATGCTGACTTGTGTCCTGCGGGTCGGTCATGCAGGCTTTTCGCCAACCGTATCGAGATCAGAAAAACCATGTCGAAAAAGACCCTGAACGCGGAAAATCTGGAAAAACTCGGGGCCGAACGCCTTGCGACCCTGGTCATGGATCTTGTTCAGGGCAGTGCGGCACTTCAACGGCGGGCGCGGATGGAACTCAGTGCCGCGCAGGGGCCGAAAGAGATTGCTGCCGATCTGCGAAAGCGTTTCGCATCGCTGAGCCGGTCCACGAGCTACATCGACTGGCGCAAGCAGAAGGCCTTTGTCAAAGACCTGACCGGTCTGGTTTCCATGGTTGAGACCGGCGTCGCCCCGCAGGACGCGGACGAGGCCTTTGATCTGCTGTGGTCTTTCCTGCAGCTGGCGCCGTCGATCCATGCCCGCACCGATGACAGCAACGGTGCGGTGGGCGATGTGCTGCGCAGCGCGGTGGCGCTTCTCACCACGATTTCCCCGAGGTTGACCGTCAAGCCAACGCTTCTGGCCGGGCGTATCCTCGATGCCGTGGCCGACGCGGGCTATGGCGAATTTGATGGGGTCATTCCGGCCATGGCCGAGGCGCTGGGGGCGGAGGGGCTTGCACACCTCAAACAGATCACCGAGGCATGGGCCTCGGCTGCCCCGACGCCGCAGGAAATTGCGCAGTTTCGCCAGTTCGGGCTATCGACCTCACCCCTGGATCGTGCACGCCGTCAAAGGCAAAGCACCGCCTCGATCATCCTTGCCGACATCGCCGATTTGCAAGGCGATGTGGATGCCTATATGGCGCGATATTCTACCGAGCAGTTGACCTATGGCACCATTGCCCCCGACGTGGCGCGCCGCCTGATCGACGCGGGTCGGCTGGACGAAGCCCTTATCCTCATCCAGCGAGCCCGCGCCGCCGAAGAGGGAAAATCCTTCCGCGCATCCCGTTACGAACTGGATGAGGTCTATGAGGATTGCCTGCAAAAGATGGGCAAGCTTGATGATCTGAAGGTCCATCTGTGGGCCACCTTCCAAGAAACGCTCTACGCTGGCAGCTTGCGAAAATACCTGAAAATGCTGCCGGATTTTGAGGACATGGAAGCTGAGGAGCTGGCGCTTTCCCACGCCGAAACCCACCCCCACCTCGGCGCCGCGATCCATTTCCTGCTTGCATGGCCTGATTTACGCCGCCTTGCAAAGCTGGTGATAGCCCGTGCGGAGGACCTGGACGGCAACTCCTACGAAACCCTGACAGCCGCCGCCGATACGCTTGAACCCGACCACCCGCTTGCCGCAACTTTGCTGCGCCGCGCCATGATCACAGACACGCTCGACGGAAGCAAAACCAAACGCTACCGCCACGCCGCACGTCACCTGTCGGAATGCCAGTCCTGCGCTGCGGCGGTGGAGGAGTTCGGCAGGTTCCCGGACCACGGAGAGTTCCTGGCGGCTTTGAAGAAGAAGCACGGGCGCAAGTATGGATTCTGGGAACTGGCGGAAGGGTGAAGTCTGCCCATTGCGGTCCCTCGGCTAGCTCTCGTCATTTGCTCGAAAATACTCGAAGCAGACATTTGATCCGAAGATCAAGCGAGAGCGGGCATCACCAGCCGGCAAACTTAACCGTGACGTTAACGTCAATCCGGCCTGCCAAGAGGTCCTGAATCGCTGCATCCAGCAGGACCAGACCATGGTTGATCTCGGCCTCGGTTATGGTCAACGGTGGGGTCAATTCCAGAACGTTCGAGGACGGCCCAACGCAATAGACCACAAGGCCAAGCTCGTAGGCTCGGAACATTAAGGCGGCGGTCGCTGCGGCATCACTGGGTAGTTTTGTTCCAGAATTCGAAATCTCCACCCCAATCGCAAGGCCGCGCCCGCGCACGGCCGCAATCGAGTCGTGCCGGCGGGCCAGATCTTGCAAGCTGGCTAACAAGATTTTTCCCTTGCGCGCGGCTTCGTCAGGCAGCGATTCCGCCGTGAGGGTGTCGAGGACTGCGAGGCCCGCCGCCGCGCAAACCGGATTTCCGTGCAGGGTTTGCATGGCGAAGGCCGTTGCACAATCCATAACCCACTGTGGCCCGATAACCGCTGACAATGGCAGTCCGCAGCCCAGCCCTTTTCCAAGCACTAGCAGATCGGGCCGGAATCCCTCGTGCTGAAAGGCGTGTAAGCGCCCGGTGCGGCCAAGCCCGACCTTCACTTCGTCGCTGATTGTCAGGATACCATGCTTGCGGCAGAGCGCATCCAGTCGGGCCAGAAAGCCCGATGGCGGCACAACAAGGCCGCCATCCGACAAGATAGGCTCAAAAATACAGGCGGCAATCGTCTGAGCGCCAACCAAGGCAAGTTGGTCTTCCAATTCCCGCAGAATCGCATCGGCATCGGGGCCAGACGGATCTGCGCCCGGATAGGGTAGCTGGATCAGCCCATCGGCCTTGTCCGAGGCCAGCGTCGGATGACCCGATACGGCCATCGTACCAAGGGTGCAGCCGTGATAGGCTCCGGCAAAGCCGATGATGCCCTGCCGCCCGGTTGCGCGGCGGGCTGCGCGGATGGCGGTTTCATTGGCGTCTGAACCAGAATGGCCGAGCCAGACCTTTTGCGGCTGGTCTGATGGGAATAGCGCAATCAGTCGCTCGGCCAGTGCCGTTGCCGGACCATTGGCCGATGACAGGACCGAGGCCCCGGCCGGATCTGAAACGGCGGCACTGACTGCCGCTACCAGCGCGGGATGGCCATAACCAAGGCTCGCCGCCCCCCACGCTGCAGAAAGGTCAATCACCTCGCGCCCGTCGTCGGTGCGAAGGATGGCGCCCTTGCCGCCAACCACAGCCTGTGGAAAGAAACGCAGCTTCTGCACCCCTGCGAGTGCTGTCGTATCGCGCGCGTAAAGCCCGTTCATGCCATGGCGTCCACCGTCAGGCGTAGACACCGCTCCAGCCGCTCCGCCCATTCGGCAACGCCTTCGGCAGAGGCGATCAGTTCGTGCCGGACCTCGATCAACAATGCTGGCAACCCGCGCGCATCGCCATGCACGGGCACCGTGTAATCATCATGGTCGATGCGGTAAGGCTCATTATCGCCGATCACCAGCCCGTCCTCTTGGGCAAGGGCCTGCATCAGGTGGCCTGCGAACTCGGTCGCCGCGGCGTAAAGGACGCCAGCGTGCCAAGGCCGGGCCACGCCCTTATAGACGGGGGTATAGCTGTGCACCCCGACGACGAAGGTTTGCTTGCCTGCCGCGCAACGCAGATCAAGGCGGCGGCTGACAGCCGATTGAAACGGGTGAAAAAGGGTATCCAGTCGCTCGGCCCGGTCGACGGTGGCAAGACCCAGGTTGCCGGGAATGGCGGTCGACTCGCTGGTTTCAGGGATAAGCGAGGCATTGTCCAAGGGCCGGTTGCAATCCACCACCAGCCGCGAATAGCTGGTGTGAAACAGCGGCGCATCCAGCCGCGCCGACAGATCGCGCGCCAAGGCCAGCGCGCCGATGTCCCAGCCGATATGCCGCAGCCGTTCCGATTTCGGCAGGCCCAGATGGGCCAACCGCCGGGGAATGCGCGGCAAGGCGTGTTCGCACAGCAGCAAAAGATCCGATGCGCCGTCCGGGTTGATGACGCCGTAGGGTGGCGGCTCGTCAAGATCAAGCAAGGTCGCCGGGGCCGAAATGGGGCGTGTCAGCATCAATAAACCTCCGCATAGCGGCGGCATAGCGCGGTATCATCAAGGCCCGAAACGATTTCCAGTTCCTTCTCGCGCATGCCCTTCCAGCATTCAAGGAAGGTGGGCGACATCCAGCCGCGGACCACCGGATCGGCGTCAAGTGCCGCCAACGCCTCGGGTAGGCTTGTGGGCAGACGCCGGATGCCAAGGCGGGTGCGGTCTTCGGCTGACATGTCGTCAGGATCGCCCTTGATGATCGGCGGAGTTTCGAGCCCGGCTTTCAGCCCCTCGATCCCGGCGCGGATCAGCATGGCCAGCGAGAGATGTGGGCTTGCCGTGGCATCGGCGGCACGGAATTCCATGTTGAACGCGCGCGAAGGGTCGTAGCCCGGTCGCTCCGACGTGGGGCAGATCCGCAAGGTCGCCTCACGGTCCTTTTCGCCCAAGGTCGTCCAAGAGGCCGCCCAATTATGCGGCTTCAGACGCTGATACGACACGGCGCTGGGGGCTGCCAGCGCCGTCAGCGCCGCCATGTGCCGTACGATACCCGCCGCAAAAGCCCCGGCCTGAGCCGACAGCCGCCCGGGGCGGCTGGCGTCTAATGTCACCGGATTTCCCTGCAGATCGGTCAGCGACAGGTGAATATGAACGCCATTTCCCACGCCGTCGGGGTCGGTCTTTGGGCAAAAGCTGGCTTGCCAGCCCATCGTTGCAGCCAGTTCGCGTGTGATTTCACGGATGGTCACGGCCCGGTCTGCCGCCCGCACGGCATCAGAAGGGCCACAGACGATTTCAAACTGGTCGCGACCATATTCGGGCAGGAAGCATTCCGGGTTGCAACCTGCCGCATCCAAAGCGGCCATCAGCATCGGGCCAAATGGATCGGCGCGGCGTTGGGCCGAAAGCCCAAAGGACGGCGCTGCGGGCCAACTGGCTCCCAATATCTGAAATTCCTGTTCAAACGCCGAGACGACGCGCAGGCCCATAACCTCAAGGTCGGCCACTGCCGCCTTGAGCATGGAGCGCACGCAGCCTTCCCACGGTGTGCCATCCAGATTGGTGATGTCGGAATGGTAGAAATGCAGCGGCGTGCGCCCGCCGAAGCCTTCCACCCGCACCCCGGCCTCGCGGTCAGGGATCAACCGCAGATCGCCCGATGATCCGAAGGGGTTGGGGCTGGCGATTTCGTCAAACGGGGTAAGCGACAGATTGGCAGGCACCCAGCCAACCCCTTTTGACAAGGCATCGGGCAGACTGGCCGCGGACACCGCGCGGCCACGGGTGATGGCGGCGATGTCAGTGGTGACAAAGGTCACAAGTTCTTCTGGCTTGATCATGTCACCCTCATCCACCAAGCGCCGCAAGGCGGGCGATAACAGTGTCCGTATCGGTGATCCAGCAATAGCCCCCATAGGCGCGCAACGCTGCCTCATGCCGTTCGGGCGTGTAGGTGGCGCAGGCATCCTTGACCACCGTCACCAGATAACCCCGGTCGGCGGCATCGCGCACGGCCATGTCAACGCATTGATCGGTGACGATCCCTGCGACAATCAAGAACCGCGTATTCAGGTTGCGCAGCACATAATCGGCGTTGGTCGAGTTGAAGAGCCCTGAGGAAGTTTTGGGCAAAACTGGCTCGTTTTCGGTGGGGGTCAAAGGTGCGATGATCGCCCCTTCGGGTGCGCCTTTGGGCACATGCATGGCCGACAGCTTGTGATCCAGCGAACGATCGCGGCCATCGGCGGTCAGGCTTTCGATGATGGTGTGGCAGACATTTTCCCCCGCCTTGCGAAAGGCGTTCAGGATCTTGACCTGATTGGGGATCACCAGATCATGGACGCGCTGCATGAAATAGCTGTCGGCAGGCATCGGGTGGGTCGGGTCCATCATCGGCTCGGCCCAGATGCGCTGCATGTCCACCAAAAGTAGGGTGCAAGCCCCCTTGGTATAAGCACTGTCACGGCGCAGGGTCTGGCCGCCGTATTCGATGGAAATCGGATCGCTCATATCATTCTCCGGCATGGTTGCCGCTGTGCGGCACTGTCTTGGGATTGAGATAGGGTTCATCAGATGTGATGCCGGACAAGCCACGCAGGGCTTCGATCTCGGCAATTCGGGCACGTGAGGTTGGCGAAAGATGCGTGGTGACAGCCGCAATCAGCGCTTCGACCTGCGCAAGCGCAGGCACCATGGTATCAAAGGGCGAAGGCCCTTCGACGGGGGCTGCGAGAACCACTTTGGCATGCGCCGCCAAGGGCGAGGCCCATGGGTCCGTGAGCAAGATCACTTGCGCTCCGCGTTCGGCGGCCCTGCTGACGAACTGTATCGTGTCCACCTGATACCGGCGATAGTCGAAGGCGATGATAAGATCGCGCCGCCCAATATCTACCAGCGAATCGACCCGGTCGGGCAGGTTGGCACTGACCATATGACAATCTCCCCTCAGCTGACGCATGTGCTGCCAAAGCATCCCCGCCAGATAGCCCGAAAACCGTCCACCAATGAAATGCAGCCGCAGCGCAGGGTCGCTGATCAAGCGTGCTGCCATTTCAAAATCTGCTGCTGGCACCATCGAGGCGGTAGTGTCCAGCATGGCGATGCTGGACCGGATCACCTCTTGGTAGATTTGCTCTTGCGGCACCGCAGCTGCCTTGCCCGCATCAATCATCGCCAAGGGCGAGTTCATCCTTGCCTGAACTTCGCCCAGCAAGGCCCTTTGAAAGCTGGAGAACCCATCAAACCCCAGTCGAGAGACAAAGCGCACGACCGTTGGGCCGGATACGCCGGCAATGGCCGCCAGATGCGCAACAGTGTTCAAGCCCGCCGCCGGATAATCTGCCAGCAAAGCGCGCGCCACCTTCAGATCAGAGGGCGTCAATGGCACGCTGCCATCGGTCAAACGATCGCGGATGGCCATCTTTTCGTCCCTTTTCTGATATGGTCCGGTCTGGGTCAGTATGTAACATACGATACAAACGTCAATGGTTTTGAATGATGTGAAATGTTATTGACACAACCGCCAAGCCTGCACCATGCTTTGAGTCGAACGGGATCATGACCGGATCTGTCGCCGAGTTTGGGAGGAATAATGCCGCGCATTGGGATACAGGCCGTCAAAGGCACGATCACACTCGCCCTGCCGCTGATCGCGCTGGCGATTGTTGCCGAGCTGGTCCTACCCCCCGCCTTGGCCCGTCTGGCGACGCTGTTTCTGATCTATGTCACCGCCGTTGTCGGGATGCAGATCTACAGCGGGAATTCGGGCATCATCTCGTTCGGTCATGCGGGGTTCATGGCGTTGGGGGCCTATGCCTCGGCACTGCTGACCATTCAACCAGCGGTCTTGCCCACCAGCCTACCCACCTTGCCGGTCTGGCTGGCCGGGATCGCGGGCGGCCAATCACTGTTGGTGGGGACACTTGGGGCTATGGTGGTTGTCGGACTGGTGGCTGTGCTGTTCGGCATTCCTTTGGCCCGGCTTGGCGGGTCTGCAGCGTCAATCGCCACGCTGGGGTTTTTGGTCATCGTCCATGTCACACTGGTCGCCTCGGCGGACATCACCCGTGGAAGCCAGACTTTCTTTGGCGTGCCGCGCGGGGTTTCGGCCTTCGTCGCCCTTCCGGCCGCCCTGATCGCGGTCGCGGTTGCGCGGATCTATCGCGGCACAAAGGGGGGCCTTGCCCTGCGCGCTGCCCGCGAAGATGAAATCGCCGCCCGCGCCAGTGGTGTCAACGTATCGCGCCAGCGCTTTGTCGCATGGTTGCTGGGTGCGCTGGTGTCCGGCACGGCAGGCGTTCTTCTGGCCCATTTCCTTGGGGCCTTTTCGCCAAAAGATTTTCATTTCAACCTGACCTTCCTTTTGATGTCGATGCTGATCCTTGGCGGCATCTCGACGGTCTCCGGGGCAGTCGGCGGGACGGCGCTGATCTTGGTGATGGTTGACCTTTTGCGCCGTCTTGAGGGCGGGGCCGAAGTATTCGGCGTGACCCTGCCCGAGGTGTTCGGTCTGACCGACATCGGCGTGGGTCTTGTCATTCTTGCGGTCATGTATCGGCTACGCGACGGGTTGTTCGGCCTTCGCGAGGTGGATGAGCGGCTGTTTCCCGAACCTGCCGTGACCGCAGCCTTTGCGGCCAAAAAACCGACATCCAACGCAGCATCGCTGTCTGTTCAGGGTGTGGGGCGGCGATTTGCGGGGCTGGTTGCGTTGGAGGATGTCAGCTTTGCCGTACGCCCCGGCCTTGTCACCGGTTTGATCGGCCCGAATGGCGCGGGAAAATCCACGCTGATCAACGCGATTTCGGGTGTGGTGCCGCCAAGTTCGGGCAAGGTTTTGCTAAACGGCACCGACACGGCGCAGATCCTGGTGCATGAGGTGCCGGCCAACGGTCTAGGCCGCACGTTTCAGAACATCCGGTTGTTTCGTAATCTGACCGTGCTGGAAAATGTGACTGTTGCTGCCGATGCCGTTGTCCGCCCCGGCGAGGACAGCCGCGCCGCCGCAATGGCTGCGCTGACAGTCGTGGGGATGCAGGACTTGGCGGCACGCCCGGCCAGTTCGCTTCCCTATGGGGCACAACGTCGGCTTGA
This sequence comes from Rhodobacterales bacterium RIFCSPHIGHO2_02_FULL_62_130, assembly GCA_001828855.1. GTDB lineage: Bacteria > Pseudomonadota > Alphaproteobacteria > Rhodobacterales > Rhodobacteraceae > Cypionkella. The sequence continues at coordinate 227,256 of MHZT01000013.1, forward strand.
AATTGCGCGGGCTCTGGCCCTCCGGCCCTCATTCCTGCTGTTGGATGAACCTGCGGCGGGCATGAATCCGGCGGAAACCGACGCGCTGATCGCCGTCTTGCGCCAGATCCGCGCTGACCATGAAATCGGCCTTCTGGTGGTTGAACATGACCTCAAACTCATCATGCGGCTGTGTGACCACATCGTTGTGCTGAACAAGGGCCAGATGATCGCCGAAGGCACCCCAGAGGCCATTCGCGCCAACCCCGCCGTGATCGAAGCCTACATCGGCAAACGCCGTGCGGCGGCCTGACACCATAAAACCAACCCAACAGAGGAAAACCGGACATGAAGAAATCCAAGCTCTTGCTGCTTTCAACCGCTTTCGTTGCTTTGGCCTCGGCCCCGCTGATGGCCGAAGATCTGGTGATCGGCCTTGCCACAGCCCAGACCGGCGGGCTTGCGCCCTACGACCAGCCGAACCTTGCCGGACTGCAAATGAAGATCGAAGAGATCAACGCAGCCGGCGGGATTGCGGGCAAGTTCCCGATAAAGACCATCATCAAAGATACCCGGTCGGATTCGGCCCAAACCGCAATGGTGGCGCAAGAGTTGGTCGATGCGGGCGCTCAGTTGATCATCACGCCCTGCGATGCCGACCCTTCGATTGCGGCGGGTATGATCACCCAAGGCGCGGGCATCCCGGCAATCTCGTTCTGCGCCACCACGCCGACGCTGCCGCTGGCGGTCGGGGATTACATGTTCTCAAACTATCCCGCCGACAACGTTCAGGCGGCGATGCTGGCCGCCCACGCGATTGAGGCCGGTTACAAAACTGCTTACATCCTGACCTCGCCCGACACCGCCTATACCCTGAAACTGCCGCAGTATTTCGGTCAGGTCTTTGCGGCCAAGGGCGGCAGCATTCTGGGCGAAGGCACCTTCACGATGGGCCAGCAGGATTTTGGTGCCGAAGTGACCAAGATCGCCGCGATGGACCCCAAGCCCGATGTTATCATGACCTCGGCCTATGAACCGGACTTCCCGGCCTTTGTTCGCCAGCTGCGTGGCGCGGGTGTGACCACGCCGATCCTTGGATCGGACGGCATCGACAGCCCCACGACCTTTGGCCTTGGCGATCTGGTCGAAGGCGTCGTATTCTCGACTGCGGGCCACGCCACCGCTGGCAGCCCCTTGGAGGCGTTCAACGCGAAGTGGAGGGAAAAGACCGGCGCGGCACCCGATACCATCTACATCGCCAATGGCTATGATCTGGGCAACATCATCGAGGCTGCCGTGACCGCCGCCGACAGTCTTGATCCGGCTGCGATCCGCGAAGGCATCGCAAATCTGGAAAACCTGCAAGGCGTGACTGGCCCGATTACCTACAAGGGCACCAACGGGATGCCGCTGCGTTCGGTTTCTTTGGTGCGGATCAAGGCAGGTGATCGCGATCTGGTGATCCAGGGCCAGCCCGATCCGGCCGACATCCCCGCACCCTGAGTGCAACCATTTCGGCCCGGTGTCACGCCGGGCCGCCCCCTTCGCATCAGCCTTGCAACAGGACAATCATGACCATGCCAGATGACTCCCTTTTGTCCATTGAGGGCCTGACCGTCAGCTATGGCGCGGTTGAGGCGGTGCGTGGAATCGACCTCACGGTGAGACGGGGCGAGATCGTTACCCTCTTGGGCGCGAACGGGGCGGGCAAAAGTTCGACCCTGAATGCGCTGGTGGGGCTGGCCCCGCGCAAGGCCAAACGGATGGTATTTGCGGGCACCGACCTGACGGGCCTGCCGCCAGAAACCATCGTGCGCCGCGGCATGACGCTGGTTCCCGAAGGTCGGCGGGTGTTTTCCTCTCTGACGGTCGAGGAAAACCTTATGCTGGGCGGGGCGAAACACGCTGCGCGCGGCAATCCGGCCCAAGTGAAGGCTGACATGCTGGAACGGTTCCCCATTTTGGCTGAACGGCTGCACCAAAAGGCCGGGTCACTGTCGGGGGGCGAACAGCAGATGCTGGCCATCGGGCGGGCGCTGATGTCTTCACCTGATCTGTTGCTTCTGGACGAACCCTCTCTGGGCCTTGCGCCACAAGTCGTAGACCGCATCTTTGATCTGATCGGCAACCTGCGGGATCGCGGTCTGACGATCCTCCTGGTCGAACAGAACGTGGCGCAATCTCTGGAAATCGCTGACCGGGGCTATGTGCTGGCCAATGGCCGGGTTGAGTTGCAGGGCAGCGCCGAGGCCTTGCGATCCTCTCCCGAAATCCAAGACGCCTATCTGGGCGCATAAGGTCAAGGAATCCGCGATGGACATTTTCCTGCAACAACTTCTAAACGCCCTCAGCCTTGGCGGCACCTATGCGCTTTTGGCATTGGGGCTGGCAGTGGTGTTTTCCATCATCGGCCTTATCAACTTTGCCCATGGCGAGTTGATGACCGTGACTGGTTATGCCGTGTGTTTCGCGCTGATCTGGGGCCTGCCGTTTCCCCTTGCGGTGATAGCGGGCCTTGCCGTGGCGATGACGGCGGCCTTCTTGATGGAGCGGGTCGCCTTTCGCCCAGTGCGAGGGGCCTCGGGGACGACGCTTTTGCTGACCAGTTTCGCCGTCAGCGCCATTTTGCGCGTGCTCTTTCAGAACCTGATCTCGGCTCGCCCGATTCCGGTTGCCATTCCTGCTTCGCTCTCGGGTGTGGTGACGATCGGACCTCTCCATCTGGGCATGATCCAGCTGATTTCCATTATCGTCACGCTTGCGATGCTTTTGGGGCTGAACCTGTTTTTGCATCGCACCATGGCGGGGCGGGCCATGCGCGCGGCGGCCGAGGATTTTGCCGTGCTTCGCCTGATGGGCCTCCGCGCGAATTCGGTCGTGGCAACGGCATTTGCCATCTCGGGCCTCTTGGCAGGGGTTGCCGGTGTGCTTTGGGTCGCCCAACGCGGCAGCGTCGATCCGCTGATGGGGGCGCTTCCGGTGTTGAAAGCTTTCATAGCGGCCATCATCGGCGGCTTGGGCAGCCTGTCGGGCGCGGTGGCCGGCGGGTTCCTCTTGGGCTTTATCGAAGTGATCTTGCAAGCCTACCTGCCCGAAAGCCTGCTGCCCTATCGCGACGCGTTCGCCATCCTTCTGGTGATCGCGGTGCTACTGTTCCGCCCGCAAGGGCTTCTGGCGCGCAAGACGCTTGTCAAGCTCTGACCGCCCAGTCAACTTTCAGGGGAATGACCATGATCCAACCGCCCGCGCTGAACACGGTGCCGTTCATCAGCGTAGAGAACATGATGAACCTTGTCCGCGAGGTCGGGGTAGAACGGTTCCTGACCGAGCTTTCCGAAAAGATCGCCGAGGATTTCCTGCGCTGGCCGCTGTTCGACAAGACACCCCGCGTCGCCGCCCATTCGCGCGACGGGGTGATCGAGCTGATGCCGACCTCGGATGGCATTGCCTACGGCTTCAAATATGTGAACGGCCATCCGAATAACACCCGCGACGGCCTGCAGACCGTGACAGCCTTTGGCGCGCTATCGGATGTGGCAACCGGCTATCCGGTGCTGATGACGGAAATGACCATCCTCACCGCCTTGCGCACCGCCGCCACCTCGGCCCTAGTTGCGCGCCATCTGATGCCCAAACACGTTCGTGTCATGGCTCTGATTGGCAATGGCGCGCAGTCAGAGTTTCAGGCGTTGGCCTTTAAGGCGATCTGCGGCATTGACGAGGTGCGGCTTCACGACATCGACCCCTCGGCCACCCGACGCTGCGCCGCGAACCTGGCCGGCCGCGGGCTGAAGGTGATCTCGTGCGACAGCGCGCAAGAGGCGGTGATGGGGGCAGGCATTATCACCACGGTCACGGCAGACAAGACGAACGCCACCATCCTGACCGACAACATGGTGGGCGAAGGTGTGCACATCAACGCCGTGGGCGGCGACTGCCCTGGCAAGACCGAGTTGCAGCGCGATATCTTGACCCGCGCCCGGATCTTTGTCGAATACCCGCCGCAGACGCGGATCGAGGGCGAGATCCAGCAGCTTGGAGCCGACCATCCGGTGACGGAATTCTGGCAGGTGCTGACAGGAGCGGTACCCGGCCGGACCTCCGACGCGGAGATCACGCTGTTTGACAGCGTGGGCTTTGCGACCGAAGATTTCAGCGCGCTGCGCTATGTGCAGCACTTGCTGAAAGACCACCCGCACTTCGATCATCTCGACCTTCTTGCAGACCCGGATGACCCCCGTGACCTGTTCGGGATGCTCCTTCGTGCCGGGGTCGCTTGATAAAGGTGCTTGCACAGCCTTGTTTTACAAAGGTCTGCTTTTCTGATGTGCATCGACATGCAAAGCAACACCAATGCCTGCTTTCCGCCCGGTTCGACCGGGACAATGCTGGTGAGACCCTGCGCGGCACTCTATGCTCGGACTTGCGTGACAGATGAATTTGGCCGAGGCTGCATCCAAGGTTTGGAGTCCGCTGAATCATGCAAACACAGACGGGAACGGCTGTATCCCTTCTTGAGCTGCTTTCTACCTTCCCGTCCCTGCGAACCATAGGTCTCTTGCGGCAAATCGTTGGGATCAGCGAGAGAACCTTGAAAGCACAGGTCGCGAAGGATCCGGGCGCGACCTTGACGCTGGAACAGAGCAAGCGCGCCGAACAAGTTTCAGCAATCCTGTCTCAGGCAGCCAAAGTCCTGGGATCAACGGCAGCAGCCGACGCTTGGATGACGAGGAAAGCCATCGGTCTCGACCGCAAGATGCCGCTTGAACTGATGATGACCCCGGAGGGATGCCTTGCCTTGCGCGACTATCTGGTTCGAATTGAATACGGCGTCTACTGCTGATCGGGGTGTCGCATCCTCAGGTTGGCCGCCCACTTTGATTTGCGGCCCAGGGATTTTTACGATTTGGGCAGGCTTGTGCACGGAGCAGAGGCTTTTTCCGACCCAACGCTACAGCCCAGGCTGTTTGCGGCGGGCCAAGCCAGTCACTTATCGGCTGCGAGAATGTTACGCCAAGCCGGATTTTCCCGGAAACCCTGGATTTTTGGGTCCAAACTACGACACGATGCTTTTTCCATGGATGGACGGGTAGGGTCAGTCTTCAGCCGGGTGTTCAAAACCGCCGTCAATCGCGCCGCTGATTCGGGCGCGACGGCAGCCGTCCGCCCATGGAAATGAGCCAAACTGCCCTCAAAGCACGCTTTGGCCGCCCATTTCAGACCGAAATCGGCCTGTAACCTTGACAGAGGCGGTCCCAGTTTTGGTCTCGGAATGACCTATGAAAGGCTGGACCAGGTTGCAGTCGGATCAAGAGCTTGGCCGCCAGAACAGCTCTGAGAAAATCTTAACCTGTTGTTTCATATGTTTTTTCGTAGCGTGCGTTTTGCGGTCCGAGGTCGATTTGACCTTGTCATTTGCCCCGGCGGGACCGAACTTGAGCCCAAGCAGATGGTACGCAAATGAACCTCACCTTCACCAACCACCCACAGCATGGCCCCCGTAACAACATGGGCGACATCACGGAGCGGGCCCAACGCGATGTGCGCTTTGCTGCCATATCCGGCCGCCAAGCAAGATCTCGCGTGGGGTCCTATGCTATTGGGCAAGATATCCAGCTGGCCCTCCGTGGGCCTTCATCGAAGCCGGTGGGGCAAAGGGTAACTGCGTCTCCCGTGCCGCTGACCGGCTGACGTCGGTCCCGCGGCCCTCCAACTCAGCCATTTTTCGCACAACGCATGCGGTGACCGGATTTCTCCGGCCGATGCCGCTTGCCCGACTTCCAAGGATTTCCGCCATGCCCCGACAACGCCCTTCATGACCGCGCGTAACGCCTGCCCCCCGTCTGAACAGAGACTGATCCAGACGGCTGCCTGACAGGCACAGCGCCAGCGCTCCTCATAATCCCATCCTCCGCTTCAGCGGGCAGCAATCTCTTGTCTGCCCGACCCCCCCCCTTTTTTTCGCAATCCCAAAAGGAACCCCATGACACTGATCCTTGAACCGAACGACCCCACGCCCTTCACGGTCGCTCCAAGCTTTGCCGAGGTGCTGGTTTCCCGGCTGCGGGCAAGTTGCAAGCCAAAGGCCGCGCTGTACCCAAGCCAAGCCAAGGTGCCGGACAGTTCTGTCGATACCGACCTGGAAGACGACCTCTTGCCCGAAATGGAACGCACAGAGGCAGCACCTATGGAGCCCGCGTCGGCAGCACCTCCTGCGACGCTGCCGACGCGCCGCTTGCTGACCATCTTGCGGCTGGCGGCGACCTTTGTCTCGGAGGAGGCCCTTGAACCGCTGCGCCTCCGTGGCGCCGTTACGATCCTGCGCGGGATTGATGTCCGCGATCTACCCCTGATCATGGAAGGCTTGAAGACGGCACTTCCCGATCAGGGCTGGCGGGTTTTGGAGCCTTCGGTCTCTGAAGGTGCGATCAGCAAAACCTCCGCGGAGCGGTTCCTTCGGGAAATCGACAGATCGCTCGACACGATGGCGCCGGTACTGATCCTGCTGCCTTTCGAGATCGCTCTGCCAGCCCATCTGCAGCAGCCAGGGGTCGCCAGCTTCACATACGCGCCGATCTCGGCCGACATCCTTCTCGGCTTTCTTGAGGCGATAGACCGCGCACCCGAGGATGCGGGCGCGTTTCGCAGCGCCTTGCCTGAACCGACAATCCTTGCACGGCTTGATACGGCGCAAGCCGCGGCGGCGCTCCGGTTCGGATCCGGACTTGATCTCGCACAGCGGCTGGAAGCCCTGACCGGTCCAAACCCGGATGGTCCGAGGCTTGAAGAGGGGTTCAGCGACAGTCCCGTTGTTCAAGCCGCGCGGAGGGTCGTCGCGGATTTTGGGGCCTGGCGCCGCGGTGAAATCGGCTGGTCCGACTTCAGCCACTCGCTTCTGCTTTACGGACCTCCTTGGACCGGCAAAACCATGCTTGCCCGCGCAATGGGCAATTCCGCGGGCATCGCCTTCGTCACTGGCAGTTTTGCCGAATGGCAGGCCGCGGGACATTTGGGGGACATGCTGCGGGAAATGCGCCGGACCTTTGCCGGGGCGCGTCGGAAAGCCCCGGCCATCCTGTTCATCGACGAGATCGATGCCATGGGCTCCCGCACCGGCGATGATCGACACAATCAGAACTATAGGGCGCAGGTCATCAACGGGTTTCTTGGGGAGATGAACGCGATCGCCATCGAACCCGGCGTGGTGGTTGTCGGGGCCTGCAACCACGTTGACAGGATCGATCCGGCTGTGGTCCGTGCGGGTCGATTTGACCTCAAGTTTGAAGTGCCCATGCCGGACGCGGACGCAATTCTTGCTGTGTTGCGTCAGCATCTCAAAGTCGACTTTCCGGCGGACGACCTTCAACTGCTCGCGCGGCAGGCAGTTGGGCACAGCCTTGCTAGCATCGACGCGGCAATCCGAGCGACCAGATCGGAGGCGCGACATACCGGCCAGCCGCTCGATCTTGCCATGCTGCGCGATCAGTTGCGCCTGACGCCCGAGGAGGAAGACCGAGACGTGCTGTGGCGGTATGCGGTGCATGAAGCGGGGCACACCGTGGTTTCCGCGGCGCTGCGGCTTGGCACCATCCACCGGATGTCCATTTCTCGTGATGGTGGACAGGTCGCAAGCCAGCCCGTCATCGGCCATGGGGTGTTGACCGAGATCGAGAACCAGATTTGCCACGATATGGCTGGCCGCGCTGCCGAGGCAATGATCTTCGGTGAAGTCTCGGCCGGAGCAGGCGGATCTTTGGCATCCGACCTGTCGCAAGCCACGCGGCGGGCGCTGATGATCGAAACCACCTGGGGCCTCGGGAATCTCGGCCCGATCTGGATGCCTGCACCAGAAACCGTGCTGCTGACCGATGAACATCTGCGCAACCGGGTTCGGGCGAGGATGGAGGCCGCAGAGGAGCGCGCCCTTGCCATCCTGACCACTCATAGGGCCAACCTCATCAGCCTCGCCGAAACCCTACTGGAAAAGCGCAGCATGCGTGAGGCGGAGATTCTGCCCTGGGTCCATGCCGTGCAAGCTCATGCGGCCCAAGCAGACGAGGTAAATCCGGACCACGACAAAGGGCCTCTGGAAACCTGACAC
>MHZT01000014.1 GCA_001828855.1 Rhodobacterales bacterium RIFCSPHIGHO2_02_FULL_62_130
CTGACGCAGACATTATGTTGCGCCGACGGCAGCAACCCAAAACAAACAAAGGGGAAATCAAAGCCCGGCAACATAACCCGCGCCGCAACATGTTCGGTCCATTTCCCAGAAGCGCCCGCCCCTGATGTCGGTCCGGTTAGCCGGACAAACAGCGACCGCCCCGGATTGTTCTGCAGATCGCCGACCATCCAGTAAGAACCTTCCCGCCTCCCGGCGGGAAGATAGTGACGGCAGACGCTTTCGGCATTTTGCGAGAGGTCTCGCAGTATCTCTTCTTTTTCCAATGACATGGCACACACGATTAACAACCTTTGCGTGCATGTAGACCCTGGATGGGGAAGCGTGCAAGCAAGTGATCCAGCACCGCCACCCCGGTCGCATCCGCAGGGCAGAAGAGCCTGAGCTTCCAGCTGATGATCTCCGAAAAGAAGCCATCGGCCTTGAGCCGGTCCTTGGCGGCCTCGGAGAACCCGGAAAGCTCAATCCGGTCCACGCCCATGACGCGCGAGCGGTGCAACTCCATTCCGTCGGCCATCCGCACGACGGTCTTACCCTCCAAAACGAGCGCATGGACCTGCGCGGCCGTCAGCTTTGGCGCGTCGTCCGCCAGCGTGGTCGCGACCCAGGCGGGCGAGACGCGGCGGCCGATGATGCGTTGACCGTCATCGGTTTGCAGCCGGTAGACGCGGGTTTCGTCCTGGGGGAGCTGCTTCCAGATCGGCAGCAAGAGCCCAGCAACGATATGCAGCGTGGACTCGCTGAACTCCGGCACCTCGGCCAGTTCTGCAGTCCAGGCGGCGGTGAAGGCCGCGCGGTCGGCTTCCAGCCAGTGGGTGTCCTCCATGATCTTGGCCGGAACTGTGCTCGCCTCCGTCGGGCGGATCAGACGCAGGCGGGGCTCGATGGTGCCGTCATCCAGCATCAGGCTGGTGGCGGGCACCTGCAGGGCGGCCCGGCCCGAGCGGCCGTTGACCAGGAGCCGTGCCTTCGGGTCATCAAGCCAGTCCAGCGCATCGGCCAGCGAGGTCGGCGTGTTGCGCCGCTTTTCCGCGATGGTCAGAAGCTGGGTTTCGGCACCGGAGCCAGGATGGGTGTAGATGACCCGCGCATCCGTGACGCGGAAGCTCTCAGCGCGCAGGGTTTCGAGCCCGAGGTCGTAGACCCCGGCAGCGATGGCACCCTCGATCCGCTGATCGAGAATTTCTTCGAAGGCCGCGAAGAGCACAGCCTGCATGTTAATCGTCAGCGCCAGCAAGCGATTGAGGAAGGTCGTGATCGGCGGCAGGTCATCCTTCAGGCCGTTGTCATCGGTCAGGCTCAGACCGGTCGCATCCTCAAAAGCCCCGAGCGAACAGCCAGCCACATCGCCGCGATAGATGCGGCGGTAGAGTTGGCGCAGGGCGTCGCGGGCGTAAGGAGACTCGAGGTTGTCCTCAGGCCGGAACAGCCCCTGCCCGCCGGTCTGGCGCTGCCCTCGCGTGATTGCCCCGAGCGTGTCGAGGCGGCGCGCGATGGTCGAGAGGAACCGCTTCTCCGCCTTCACATCGGTGGCCACGGGTCGGAACAGCGGCGGTTGCGCCTGATTGGTGCGATTGGTGCGCCCGAGACCCTGGATGGCCGCATCGGCTTTCCAACCGGGTTCCAGCAGGTAGTGGACACGCAGGCGCTGGTTTTTCGCGCCAAGATCGGCGTGATAGCTGCGCCCCGTGCCCCCGGCATCGGAGAAGATCAGGATGCGCTTTTGATCATCCATGAAGGCGGAGGTCTCGGACAGGTTTGCCGATCCGGCGCGGCTTTCCACGACCAGTCTTGCCGCCGCACCTTCACCCTTGCGGATGATGCGGCGCGAGCGGCCCGTGACCTCCGCCACGAGATCTGTACCAAAACGCTGGACGAGCTGGTCGAGCGCTCCCGGCACAGGCGACAGGCTGGCCAGATGTTCGATCAGCGCATCTCTGCGGCGCACCGCCTCGCGACATTCAACGGGCTGGCCATCGCGGGTGACGGGCCGGGAAGAAAGATTGCCCTCGCTGTCGGTGAAGGGCTCATAGAGCTGCACCGGGAATGAATGGGCGAGGTAATCCATGACGTATTCGCGCGGCGTGATGTCAATGCGGATGTCGTTCCACTCCTCGGTGGGGATCAGCGACAAGCGGCGCTCCATCAGCGCCTCGCCGGTGGAGACGATCTGAATGACGGCTGCATGACCGACCGCCAGATCGGCGTTGATGGCGGCGATCAGAGTGGGGGTTTTCATCGAGGTTAGCAGGTGACCGAAGAAGCGCTGCTTGGAAGACTCAAAAGCCGAGCGCGCGGCGGACTTGGCCTGGCGGTTCAGCGTACCGCTGGAGCCTGTCGAGCTGGCCGGGCCAGTGATGTTGGCGGCCTCCATGGCGGCGGTGAGGTTGTTGTGGATGATGGCGAAAGCCCCGGCATAGGCATCGTAGATGCCGCGCTGCTCGGGGGTCAGGGCATGCATCAGCATTTCGTATTCGACGCCGTCGTAAGAGAGCGACCGAGCGGTGTAGAGGCCAAGGGAGCGCAGGTCGCGGGCCAGCACCTCCATGGCGGCCACGCCACCCGCCTCGATCGCCTCGACGAATTCCGCTCGGGTGGCGAACGGGAAGTCCTCCCCGCCCCAAAGCCCGAGGCGCTGCGCATAGGCGAGGTTGTGGACCGAGGTCGCGCCCGTGGCCGAGACATAAACCACGCGGGCATTAGGCAGTTTGTGCTGCAGGCGTAGGCCCGCCCTGCCCTGCTGCGAGGCCTCAGTGTCGCCACGCTCGCCCTTCGAGCCGGCGGCATTGGCCATCGCGTGGCTTTCATCGAAGATGATGACACCATCGAAGTCGACCCCGAACCAGTCCGCGATCTGGTCGACACGGGATTTCCTGGCCCCGCGTTCTTCCGAGCGAAGTGTGGCGTAGGTGGTGAAGAGGATGCCCTCGGTGAGCGGGATGTCGCGGCCTTGCGCAAAGCGCGACAGCGGCGTGACAAGCAGCCGCTCTTGCCCGAGAGCCGACCAATCGCGCTGAGCATCCTCCAAGAGCTTGTCGCTCTTTGACACCCAGAGGGCCTTCCGGCGGCCTTGGCACCAGTTGTCGAGCAGGATCCCGGCCGATTGGCGGCCCTTGCCCGCCCCCGTGCCATCGCCAAGAAAGAAGCCACGACGGAAACGGATGGCGTCAGGGGCATCATCGGGCGCGGCCGAGACCATGTCGCCGGTTTCATCGACTGTCCACGACCCCGCGAGACAGGCGCCATGCGCTTCACCAGCGTAGATCACGGTCTCCAGCTGCGCGTCGGACAGAAGGCCATCGCGCAACACGGCAGCGGGCAGCTTCGGGCGGTAGCTGGGTTTTGGGGGCGCGACCGAGGCCATGGCCGCCGATTGCACCAGCTTGGTCGGGTGTGGTTCTGCCCCGGGGATGTCGATCGCCTGCAGGCGGAAGGTCTCGTAAATCGCATCCGACAGGCGCGCAGTATCATCGTTGTCGCGCCCCTCGCACAGGGTATAGGCGAGGTCTTCGGCCTCGATCTTAGCGATGGCTTGCGCGGGTTGGGCCGCAGAAGTCACGCGAGATATGCCAATGGCCTTGCGCGTGGAGGGGGCAGAGTTTCCCGCGAAGAGGGAAAAACGGCTCTGACTTGCCGTGGCGGCCTGATCCGACTCAAAGCGTGGCGGAACGTCAGCGGTGATCCGGGAGAGGAGATGCGCTACATCCGGAGACGTTGGCTGACGCAGGTCAGCGGTGACGCCACCCATCTCGCCACCATAGCATTTGTCGAAGACCGAAATCCGGGTCTCTAAAGTGGTGCCATGCTTGGCGAAGGCGGCTCCCGACACAGCGCCGGTGAAAACCAGATGCGCGGACTCGGTTAGGCGGTCGAAAGTCTCGGCCCAGGCCGGAGCGTCGGGCGCGAAACCGGCACCGGTGATGGCGACCAGCCGCCCACCAGGGGCCAGCCGGGCAAGCGCCGAGCGCAGATGCCGCGCCGTCGCTTCGGTGGTGCGGCCATCGACATTTGCCACCGCCGAGAACGGCGGGTTCATCAGGATGACGCTCGGGCGCATGCCCGCGTCGAGATGATCGTCAATCTGCGCGGCGTCAAAGCGAGTGACCGGGCAGCCCGGAAACAGCAGTCGCAGAAGGTCGGCGCGGGTGTCTGCCAACTCGTTCAGTGCGAGGCTGCCGCCCGCGATCTCGGCGAGGATCGCCAGAAGCCCGGTCCCGGCCGAAGGCTCGAGGACCAAGTCACGGGGAATGATCTGCGCAGCCGCGAGCGCCGCGAGTCCCATAGGCAGCGGCGTCGAGAATTGCTGGAATCGCTCCATCTCCTCCGAGCGCCGGGTGTGCGTGGGCAAGAGGCCCGCCACCTTGGCGAGGATGGGCAGCAGCGCTGCAGGCGAGCCAGCCCGAGCCAACAGCGCACGGCCGAATTTCCGCAGGAAGAGGACAAGCGCAACCTCGCCCGCCTCATACGCCAGTTTCCAATCCCAAGCGCCCATCGCATCGGTGCCGCCAAAGGTGCGCTCCATTTCGAGACGCAGGCGCAGGGCGTCGATCTGAAAACCCTGCGCCAGATCCGGCTGCAGAGATTGCGCCACGATCACAATAGCGGCGGCGGTGTCGGGGCATTGCAGCGGGGCTACCAGCGGCAGCGCAGTTGCGACTGAAGTCTGAAACGTCATCGGGGATCTCCGGATTGGGACAAGGACAAACCGTCGGGGCACTCTCTCTGTCCCCCTTCGGTTTAGCCTTTTCCCGCTCCCCTCTGCCTCTCAAACCCCGGAACTACGGATGCGCGGCTTGATTTTGTTCCCTTAATGTTCTATATACAAACTCAACGCCACAAGGGAGATATCCCATGGAAGCCACGACCTTTGCCCTGCCCGCCACCCCGCGTCAGATCGCCTATGCGCGGTCATTGGCCCTGCGAAACCAGACCCTGCTGCCGTGGGAGATCCAGCAGGATCGGCGCTCCTTAAGCACCTGGATCGATGCGCAGGCGCAGATGAAACCCCTCTCCGCGCTCGACAGCCGGCCGTCCTCCAAGCAGGTCGCCTTTGCCGAGCGTCTCGCACGCATCAAACGGCGCGCTGTCCCGGATGAATGCTTTCGCGATAAAGGCCTGATGTCGAAGTGGATCGACGGGAATAGGTGAACTTAGCTGGACTGCAGCTAGGTCTGCGGCGCGAGAGCGTTTGCCTTACGTGCGATGATTTCACACCGCTCCATGAGCAGGTGAAATGCTTCGGGCTCCGTCGCGAAGAGCCCGTCCTCCGACATGCGTCGGTAGTCTTCAGCCAGTAGATCAAAGGCTGCTCCGGCAGGAACCAGCTGCAACCTACCAGTGACCGCAGCCAGATAGTCGATCTTCTGGCCGTGCGAATCCTTTTCCGCAAAGAACATGCTTTTGTGGCTGGCGACAGCACGCGCAAGGGCATGATCGCCAATGGCAGCGTCAGCAATGCCGGCGGCGTCAAGTCGGGTGAGGTCGTGCCAGTGCCTGGAAAATCTGTCGCCCCGCATGCGCTCTTGCTGGCAGAAGACGTGTATGGCGGTGGCCTTCTCCCAGAAAGTACGTTCTGCATGCATAACCCGGGGAAGGGCTGTTGGGAAACTCACCCCTTCGACAGGCCCCGCCGCGTCACAAACGATGCTGCGCATTGATGCGGGCTCACCTGTCGATCTTGCCCCGAATTCGAGCATGACACTTGGTGAGACATATCCCGTACCTTTGGCGACTGGCGGGTAGTCGATGAAGAGCTTGTCGCCATCTGGGCGGATCGCTGCTTGAAGGCCCTGCAGAGCAATAGCCTTCGTGATGATCGGCTGAACTGTGTCCGCGACCCAAAGGGGCAGAACCTCGCGAACCCGACGCGACCACCGGCGCTCTTCGCTGGTCGTCGCAGGAATGGCGTCACCCCGCGCCTCCACCAAGTCAGGCACGAGGGCGCGGATGTCGTAGGTCAGATCGACATCTTCGGAAAACCGGTCAATGACGCCGTAGGCTTTCGACAGAGATGTGCCACCCTTGAACACCAGATCGTCTTTGACAGCGGATTCAAAAAGAACCTGCAAGGCCCAGACGACCCACACATCCTTTTCCAACAGATGCGAAGGCCGACCGAGACGATCTGCGGCAATACCCAAAACATCGAGGCGATCAGCCGCCTCTAGGGCTAGAAATGCTTCAGCCATGCACGACTTTACCAACAGTGCGGGCAAGCCATGTGGGGAACTGGGGTGCCGCCATCACCAACTCCATCAACACGGCATTCGGCAGTTTTGTCTTCAGCGTTCGCAACGCGCTCTCTGCCTGCTCTGGCCCGAGCCATGCCAAGGCCCTGACGGCCTGCCCCGCAGTTTTGCCGGCAAGCGAGAGCTGCCACTTCGGCGCATGGCGCAGCTCGACGGATTGCTTGCCCATCGTCAGGGTTCGGCTGCGCCCGGAGGTCAGGTAAACAGACCGGACAGGTACTTGTGTCGTTAGGCCAAGCGCATTCGCCGCGGCCGCACCGTTAGGCACAATGACCTCTCCACGTTGCTGAGCCAAAGCTTCAACCGCTTGCTCAATCGAAGGGCTTCTCGGCCCAAACCGCGTTTGGACAGGACGCAGATAGACGCCACGCCCGGCCCGGATGAGTTGGCCGCGTTCGGTCAGGCGCGAGAGGGCCTGATCCACTGCAGCGCGCGATCCGAGATGCAATAGCCCCTTCGCAGCAAGCGGCGTTCCTTCTGGCAAGGCGGCAGCCTGCTGGATGATCTGTTCTGAAAGTCGTTCCATGATCTTTCTCCTGTCAGAAATATACGCAGATTTCTGACAGTTTGCAATGCGGGCCACTTCAACTTCACCCAAACCGCCGCCCTCCTTCGGTGAAGGTGTACTCGTTGACGGTGATGCCCTCCTCGATGGCCTCGTCCGACGTGACGTGGTCGTATTCGGCTTGAAGCTGGCGGTAGAGCCAGCGGGCGAGATCACGCAGGGCTTCGGTCACGATCTCTTCGGCATCCTCCGTCGAAGGCTGCCAAGTCGGGCTGTCGCGCGTGACGTCCACCAACATGGTGTATTCGTGGTAATAGCGGCCATGGTGGCTGACCTCCGCGGTGAGCTGGTAGAAGTTCCGCCGCTGGATGGTTTGCAGGCGGTCGGCGATGCCGTGCAACGTCGCGTCCGTCGGGGCGTAGTCCAGGATCTTCGCTGCCGTACCCTTGCTGTGAGACCAATAGCACTCGTACGCCGCCCCATCGCCCTGGCTCCAGAAGCCCGAAAACCAGATGCAGGGTTTCTGTCTTGTCCCGCCGCCCATCAGGCGAACGGGAGTGGTCTTCAAACGAATGCCGAGGATTTCACAGACCCGCTCGAAATCCTCGTAGACAGCATCCCACCAATCATCATGGGGCCCGAGTTCGCGATACCAGGTGCGCGCCTTGTCTTTGGCCGCATCGGAGAGCTCGGGGAACTGATAGACCGTCGTGCAGATGATCTCAGGCATCGACGTCCTCCCCGCGGAGCGCGGCCTCAAGCCATTCATGCGTGCTGGTCCAGCCGATGGATTTCCGGTTTCCGAGGTCAATGACATGCGCGCCACCGCCGAAGGCGTCCAATCTGGGCCGGGAACAGGTGTAAGCGACTTCGAACCCCCAGAGACCGGTGAGCTCGATCTCTTCCGCTAGGCACAGCACGAAGCGTATGACGCCTTCGATATCGCCTTCCCCCTCATCGTCATGGAACCATAGGCTTGAGCTACCGGGACCGTCCTGCTGCGACATCGCAAAACCCGAATATACCGGATCGTCCGATCCTTCCTCGTCGAGATGCAGGCGGGTCAGAAGATCGAGCGCCGCGATCGCTTTTTCGGGCGAGCCTACGTCGAGGACGAAGGAAAAGTGGGTGAAGTAGTCAGCCATAGTACCTCCAGAAATGAGAAGGCCCGGCCAGAGGGCCGGGCGGATTGGAAAATGCGGGTCGAGGAACACCAATCACTTACAGGCGACTTGCGCCCGAACCTGAGCCTCTGCATGGGCCTGCAAGAGCTCGCGGTAGTAGCGTTTGCGCGCCGGACGCCAGCTGCGGACGGCCAGCGTGTCGGGATGCAGGCGACCAATGGCGATACGCAGCATCGCGAGTGACGTGATCCCGGGCGAGACGCCGAGATTGAGGTATGCCCGGCTCATTTCAGCGGACCTCCACGACGGGTGGTGTCAGTTGCGGATCGACGAGCGCCTCAATCTTCTCCGTGCGGCCCATCCAAGGTTCTGGCCGGATCGCCTTGACCCAGTCGGTGAAGCTCGGAATGAACCCCAGATCCTCGCGGACGTGCTGCTCGCCCACCCAGCGGGTCGGAATGATCCTGCCGGTCGACAGCGTGATCGTCGGCCCGAAGACAGTCTCGGAAAGCCAGATTCCAGCCGCATGATGAAACATCGCGCGATGGCGGAAATCCGCAGAGTGGGCTTTCGAGCTATCGTTTATGTGGACAGCATGCCGACGGTGGCGTTTTGCCCTATGCTGGCTGCCACGACCCGCAAAATCACCGAGGCGCAGATGTTTAAACT
>MHZT01000015.1 GCA_001828855.1 Rhodobacterales bacterium RIFCSPHIGHO2_02_FULL_62_130
CTTCACCGCACTCGGAACACCCGTTACGCAACGCGCAGGATAGGTCTGTCCAAGGGAAGGGGCACTCCGACCTTCAGGGGATTTGCGCAACAAAGCCCGAGCCTGGGGCCGTTCAAAGAGTTCTCAACGGTGCGCGAATTTCGGGTATTAAGGATTTCGCATTGCGAATGGGTGATTTCCCTGCTTCAATTGTTCTGAACTGGAATAGCAACGCACTCGTCGTGAACGGAAACAAAATTGAAGTTCCAGATCAACCGAAACTAGCGCAGATCATTGATGGTCAGCACCGTGTTGCTGGCCTTAAATCTGCAATTGAAGATGATCCAAGCGTTGAAAAGTATGAAATCCCTGTCGCTATCTATGAAGGACTTGATACATCAAATAGCGCACGGATATTTATTTCAATCAATACGGAGCAGCGACCTGCGCCGAAGAGCCTTGTTTTTGACCTATATGGGGTGACATCAGCTGATTTGATGGACCCTTCTGCGATCCGATCAAGTGATATAGTCGGATACATAAGTTCTGAAGGGCAACCTTACTATAGCTGGATAAAGCTTCCAAACCAAGACAGGCAGCGCGGCGGGGTGGCACTCTCGACAGCAGTCAGTGCAATAAAGCCACTTGTTGACGCAAAGGGAATACTAGAACAAGTGGGAATCACCGAGCTGGAGGTCCAGAAGGCAATATTCTCCAATTACTTTAGCGCAATTCGCTCAAGCTATGGCAAGTCTTGGGACGATAGAACCAATGCATTTATCTATGCTTCAGGCTTCATTGGAGCCATAGAATTCTTTCGGACCCACCTCTTTGACTATTGCAAGGGAAAGGGTTCATTTGAGACATCAACTATCTCCGACGCTCTGAATTTGTCTGAAACGGGGCGCATTCTGCAGGAGGATGTAAAGGGCCTTGGCGGTGCGGAGGCCGCAAACTCTGTTCGGGATAGGCTCGTGAGTGCATTTAGGCCTGTCGCTGTGGGTCAGGGATTTAAAGTTTAGTAGTGAGTGCTGCCAAATGTCCGACGCAGCCAGACTTGCACGTCAACACTTTTCAACAAAACCGCAGCACGCCCCCTACTCCACGTTCCCTGTTCCCGCAAACGACCTAGCAGCTATTGTTGGCAATTTGCCGGATGCTGTATTGTCATCGGCTTATTCTGCTGTGGTGTCCTACGCTGAGGCCTTGTCAGGCCTGAAGTATGGCTCAGCCTCTTGGGGGATTATCCGACTTTACTATTCCAGCTTCTACAGTATTCGCGCCATGCTTATCGCTTCAGGCATTTTGCCTTTCAATGGCGGGGCGGAAATGTTGCTTGATACATCGAAGGGCGAATACCTTAAAGGCGGTCGCTCAAGTCATCACTGGAATTGGACATCAATTAAATCAACCTCGGTCAAGGGGGAGTGGTTTTGTTCCAACGACTCTCAATCTGCCTACGAAGCACTGCGAGAGCACAGGGAAAACGTCAACTACACCCATGGCTTTACCGACCCAAACCTGCACGCCTGCCTCACTACGCAAGAAGCTGACCTAGGAAGGCGATTTAGAGCATACCGCGATGACGATGAGTTTTTCTACACCTATCTACCTGAGCATCTCGCTGTTGCCTATCCAACGCGGCTCCTTTTTCATCTTGATACGATCCTAAAGTCAAAATCGCTTGTGATTCCACTGGATAGATCAGAGCACTTAAAATCTATATGGAAGATAAAGGATCGCTGCCCACTACTCTGAGAACTTCCACTTCTCTCTTACGCTTGCCTTACGTCTCTCGATGACCACAGGTCAAGTGCAAGCGCGCTCAACCACTTGCCGCTTGGCAACCCTTGAGCGCAAACCAAACGGCCGACCGACTAGACGCAAATTATTCCCAAATACTTTAATCCTGCGGCAGAGGCCAAACGGCGCCCCTTGTGGCGTTACAGCATGTAAAAGAAAAAATGTATTAAAGTATTAAAGCAGCAGCTAAGTCCCTGTAACGCTGTGGTTACTGCTTTAATCAGCGAGATTTACGCTAATCTTGGATGCGCGGCAAAAGGCATCGCTTCTGCCGCGCGCATTATTCCGAGGCTTACGCTTGCGGCCCGCCCTCGTCATAGTTCGGGAGCCGCAGCACGCGGTAGGCCTGTCCGTGGTAACTATAGGCCTCAATCGTCGCGTCCTTCTTCACCTCCATGAGATACCCGGCTTCCACCATGGACCGCAGGGCATCCCGCAGGGCACCGTTGGACCCGAACCTGTGGGTATAGAAAGCCGCGTGCTGGGCGGTGCGGATCAGCAGGTAGCTCACCGGCACAATGCTGCTCTGTCGCATAGCCTCGGGGATCTTGTAGGATGCGGCAACGGGGTTGAGCAGGTAGTGACGCAGCACCGCCACCAGCTTGCGTTCCCGCGCCCCGTCGCCCTCGCCAACGTCGCCGCCATCAAGGCGGGTCTGCATGTTGGCGATGTTCCGCATGATGAGCGCGATAGCCCATTCCGCATGGGCAGCGGTCACCACAGGCTGACTGGTCCCCCAACTATCTGCGACAGCCAGCAGCGTGGCGACCTTGAGTGCGTTGAGGTGCGCCCGGTTCCACATCTGCCGCCGCGCCTCGTTCTCGGTCGCATTCAGGTTCTGGTCGCACTGGCGGTCGAAGTCCTGCAAGCGCTGCTTGGCGTCCGCGTCGGGCGCGACAATCTGCGGGTCTTTCGCAAACCGCTGCACCGCCTGCCCAACGATATTGCTGAACCAGCGCACGGCGTCTGGGTGGAAGGGGCTGGCGGTTCTCATTCAGCGGCGGGCGCTGGCCGTGGTATTCAATGACGATGAACCGCGACAGAAACCCGTCAGCCATCATCTTGCCGTTCAACGCTTCATAGAAGGTGCTGGGCGTGGTGTCACCGATGATGCTGTAGCTGGCGCTTCCTTCAATCTCAATGCTGTCTTCCGCCTTGGCTCGTTGGATGCCCCCGGCCATGGAGTTGGGCGCAGACTTGGAATACATACGGGTCATCTGCTGGCGCAGCGTTGCATGGGGGCCGGTCTTGTCGGTCGCCATAAACTGCACGTTGTGCCCGAACTCCCCGTCCACATGCAGCAGGCAGGCATAGGGCGCGTCTGCAATGGCCTTGAACAGCCCCGGCCCCGACGCCATGGACTTGAAGGTAAAGAAACTGGACGCGCCCCGCTCACCCTGCTTCACGCTGTCGAGGACCAGTGTGGGAATTGTATCGCCAATCGCCTCCTTCCCGATACCGCTACGGGCGACGACCACCAGATACAGGTTGAGGCCTGCGTTCGTGTAGGTGATCCATCCGCGACCGCACACGCCCGCGAGGATCGCCAGCGCCGTTGCGATGGCAACGGTCTGCACCGGGCGGGCGGAGTTGTGGTAGATGGCCTGCGCCAATGCACCTGTCACACCTGGCGGCCAATTCAGTTCCTTGACTACCGCTTTCTGCGGCACGGGCACGGGGGCCTGCGTTTCTTCCGCCATCTTCAATGAGCGGTCAAAGCGTTCCCACTCTTCTTTCGTCATCGGGGGCAACTCAGCCATGGCGCACCCCGCTATTGCAGGTGGGCCGTGCATACTGCGCCGTTTGCGGACCTTCGCCGCGATCTGTTACCTTGTGCATGTCACTGCTCTTATCTGAATGCCAACTGGCCGGGTGCGTCATACACCCGGCCTTTTTCCTGACCTGTCTTACGCATGTCTGTTCGCGGCGCACCCCGGCGCAAATTGTTCCGCCTTTTCATTCCGATGCCCCCGTGTCCGTTTCATTCACGGTCAACGGGTCGGCTGGAGCCACGAGGGGCTGACCCGTTGTGCGGGCGGCAGGTTGCCGTTGCGGGCGTTCACCGAGGCACGGGCGGCGGCAGAATATGCGCTGGTGCTGGCGAAGGTGTTCGCCTCCTTCCACGCCTCAATATCCGCGAGGTCGTAGCGCACCCCGGCATTGCGATGTGTGCCGAACTTCACGAACTTGGGGCCTTTGCCTTTATGACGCCAGTAATTGAGCGTCTTAGGCGTGCAGCCGATCATGGCCGCCGCTTCTTCATTGTTGAGCATTGTGGTCATTGCAGGACGCTCCCGCCGAAATGGAATGGCGAGAACGCAGCCAATAACGCGTCGGATTTGAAGGGCCCGCCCTATCTCGGATAAAACGGGTCGTTAGTTGTTTATAGCGTATTTAAGCGGGGCCATGTTTGACAAAATGCACCCGGATTAAAGGTCTTGAATAGCCTCACCCTTATATCGTGCGGCTTGAGCGGCATGTAGGGTATGTATAGTTTGACAGCCCGCCATCGGGGGAGTATGAGGATCATAACCATACATACCCTACATCAAGTCCAATGGTCCGCATCCCCCCTCCGCCACCCGGCACAGACGCATGGCAGGCTTACGTTCGCCATGAGGCAGAACAGCAAGCTATCAAGGAAGCCAGATGGCAGGCGATGATTGACGCCTCGCCAGTGACGCAGGCGCTTCTCAACGAAGCGAAGGCGTATCACGAGGCGCATGGTGAATGGCCTAAGGTCACGATGCGCACCAAGAAAGTGAGCAAGGAAAACGATGCCATGACCAAGCTCAAGAAGGCTCGCAAGAAGGTCCAAGAGCTTGCATCAATCGTGCGGGATCAGGCATTCGACGATTGGCTGGAGCGCTGGACTGTCAAAGCGGAACGACCCGACGAGTGGACGCAGGCAAGAGTGCTCTACGAGAACTACCTGAAACGGGCGAAGGAGTTCGGGAACAACCAAAGCGAGAAGCGGCTCTCCAAGGAAGAACTAGCGACAGAGACCAGATGGGGGCGAATGATGGGTGCGGTGTATGAGAAACATCGGCGCCCCCGAGCGTATTACTACCCCGTAAGACTGAAACGCGGTGCATAGCCGCCCCACACAGCCGCGATCCCGTTTCGTGCCACCTTACCCCCGGCAAAGCGCGATCCCCGGCTAGCACGGCGGCTTTTCGGGGGATACGGGGCAGCTATGCTTTCGCGGGGAGCTGGACTACGTTTGCGCCATTGGCCTTGGCCGCAGCAATCCGCGCCTGCCCCTCAATCCAGTCGGACACCTTTTGCGCATCTTGCCAGAGCCATTGCAAGTTGTTCTTGTCCAGGTAATTGCTGGCCGTCACGTCGTCCCGAACCTTGTGCCCAATCAAGAGATCGACACGAAACTTCTCAATGAAGCATTGGAAGAACGCAATTCCTGTGAAGCTGCGCCTCAAATCATGGCTCGACAAGCGCAATCCAGCAATGTCGCTCACCAGTTCGAGCGGCGAGCGCGGGTCCAGAATATGACCACACTTGCTGCGCTCAGAAGAAAATACATAGGGGTTTCCCTCGACGCGCTTTCTGGAATTGAGCAGCGCGGCGGCCTGTTTCGTCAGCGGCAGGCTAATCGGCTTGCCGACTTTCCGCTCCACAATTCGCCAATACGATTTTTCTGGCTTTTCCTCGTCAATGAACACCCTATCCCAAGTCAACGCAGCGCCTTCATTCCTGCGGCATCCGGTCAGCAGAAGAAACAGCGTAAGGTCAATGCCTGCACGCTGGTCGTTTGACGCAGCTTGATCGCGGGCGTCGTTCAGTGCGTTCCACGTCGCGCCAACTCGATCATAGGGAATGTAGCGCTCTGTCTTGTCACCTTCTTCTGCCCAGTTGTCGGACATGCCGTCAGTCGGGTCTTCCACGAACAGGGGAGTGCCATCGGCCCGCTTAAACTGGCGACCCGCATATTTGAGCAAGATGCGCAGCACCGTGACTGACGAGTTGGCGGTGGATGGTGCGCCCTTCGGCTTGCGCTTGTCCTTGCCGTGGTCAGCATCGGGGTGCAGGCCTTTCAAGCCGCCTTCCACCAGCTTCGCGTGGCGCTCGGTCACCATGTCTTTCGTGATGAAAGTAACCGGCTTGTCTTTCCAGTCAAAGAACACCCTGTCGACGTAGTAGTTGATCCATGCCGCGGTCGTGGGCTTCAACTTCTTCGGGCGGTTGAGATACGAAACGCAAACCTCGCCCAAGGTAATCGCGGCAGCGCGTTGCGCTTTTTTCACCTCGCGCGGGTCAACGCCATCCTCGAAAAGCTGCCGGTAGTAGTCAGCCTTCCTCTGCGCATCTTCCAGCGACCACGCGCCATAGGTCCCGATGGTCAGCCGCACGTCTTTCGTCGTCCCGCGCACCCGGCCTTGGGCGATGAAGCTGAACACCCCGGCCTTCGTTACGCGCAGGCCAAGGCCGCGTGTTCCGGTGTCCCAATACAGGGTGTCCTGAGTGGGGTCGGGTTTCAGCTTGTCGATGTTCGTCTTTGTGAGCTTCAGCTTTGGCATGTTACACTCTTTGTAAGTGTGGCGTAAGACTTACGCGCTAACTTGCCCCAACTTACGCTAACAACTTCTGGCTGTAAACGATGCCAAACTATCTGAAAAACATGAACTTTACTTAGCTATGCTAACTGCCACTTACATGCGCTAACTACTTATGCGCTTGAATGGCATTCAAGAGGTCGGGAGTTCGATCCTCCCTGGCTCCACCAAACTTTCCTAGACAGATACAGACGCAAGACGCAGGCAATCGCCTCGCGTCTTTTTGTCTTTTGGTCAGGCGGCTGCCTGACGGCGCATTGGTATAGCGGCGGGTGGCGGGCTGATTTTGTAACCTCTAGTTGTTTCAAAACAATGACGCATTGGGCGAATCGGCGCAGAATGGCCGCGTTGGACTGGCGTTGTCGATTCGACACAGGCGGGGCTGCGACGCGATGCGCGGCGAAAGACTGGCAGCGGAAATTATGGCCTTGGACGTGTTGGTAAATGGTAAGGTGCTGGATCACCGCTCGGATGATCCGACGCTTGAAATTCTGTTCCGCGACTTCGAACGCTCGAAAATTGCGACGCTGCGCGAGGCGCTGCTGGCACGGCCCCTGCGCTATTCGATGCTGTATTTCGTGTTGATGCTGCTGTGGACGGCGGCGCTGTCCTATGGCTCGGCCTTGCAGCCTCTGGTCGGCTTTGCCACCGACATGACGCCACATGCGTCCCAGATCCTGCTGGTGGTTGGCCTGCTGATCTATCCCCGGCGCTGGCTCTGGGTTCCGGTGCTTGGCTATTGCCTTGTGTTTCCGATCGGATTTCTGACCGGCTCTTCCCTGCGCGAGGCCTGGGCCTTCAACCCTCTGGTGACGACCGACATGATCGGGGTGCATTTCGCGCTGCATCTGGCCAGCGGCGTGCTGGCTGGCGCTGCGGCGCGCGCGATCAGCGCGGCCCTGCACCGGATGCTGGCGCCCTATCACGCCGATTTGCTCGGTTCGGCAAGCATGGCGCTGATTTTTGCGGTGATGGCGCTGCCTTTGCCGGTGCTGCTTGATCTTTATGTCAGCGCGCTTCCGGCTGCGGATCGGGCGGCCCTCGGGTTCGGGCCAACATTTGTGCATGAGGTTGCGGTCAATATCTGGCGCAATGCGGCGGCCATTTCGGCGCTTTTGCTGGCGGTTCTGTCGCGCCCCACGTCGCGGCAGATTGTGATCGGGCTTGGCATGGCGCTTTGCTTTCCACTATTGGGCCTTGCGACCCAGCACGGCATCACGATGTATCCCGAGATGGATGTCTGCCTGCTGGCGCTGGCGCTTGTTTTTGTGCTGCCGGTTCCTGCCGCGCTGATTGCGTGGCTGGCGGGCATTCCGGTCTTTGCCATGATGACCGGCACGTTCCTGACCCATAGCGTGCTGGCCTTGCCCCAAGATAGCTGGATGCAAGGCTATGCCCTGCTGGCGATGATGATGACGGTCTATGCCGCGATCCTGCGCGACCTGTCGCAGCACAGCGCCCGCGCGCGCGACTCCGGGATGCGGCGGCTGAACCGGGTGCGTGATTTTGCCGATGTCGGGCTTTTGTCGTTCAATCTGTCGCAGGGCCATTACCGCGCCAATTCCGCTGCGGCGCGGATCATCGGCATGGCGCAAACCGGCAATGTATCCGACTTTATCGCGCAGTTCGAAACCGATGCCGCCGCCGAAGTCAGCCATGCCCTGCGTCCGCAAGGCGGGGACAGCATCAACCTGCTTTTGCGCCGCGTTCAACCGCATGACAGGAAAACCGTGCAATTCCTGCGCTTTTTCCTGTGGTACGAAACCGCCCCCAGCCATGAAAAGGTTGCCTATGGTCTGGTGCTGGATACCACGCGGGAACATGAACAGGCGCAAATCCTGTCCGATACTCTGGCGAAATTGAAATCCAAGCAGGAACGCCAGACCCAGTTGTTCTCGATCATCTCGCACGAGTTGCGGACACCGGCGGCGGTTATCTCGATGCTGCTGGACGATCTCGATCGGCCGGACCACCTGCCCCAGACCAAGCGGCAGTTGCGCGATGCCACCGATCAATTGCTGTCAACGCTGGCCGATATGCGCCAGACGGTGAACCCGTCGCAGAACCTGCCCGTCCGCCGTGTGCCTTACACACCGGCAGAACTGGCGGAGTCGATCCGCAACATGCTGGAACCACAGGCAAAACTGGCGGGAATCTCGATACGGATCGTGCTTGGTCCCGACGCGCACCGCTTTCGTCTGGGCGATACGGTGCGGTTGCGCCAAGCCATCACCAACCTTGTCCGCAACGCGATCATTCATTCCAAAGGCAGCGATATCCGCATTGCGTTCCACGCCCGCACCGACGCTGGCACAGCCTTGCCGGTCAGCGTCTGGAAGGTGATGGACAACGGCATCGGCATTCCCGAAG
Source organism: Rhodobacterales bacterium RIFCSPHIGHO2_02_FULL_62_130 (assembly GCA_001828855.1). Taxonomy (GTDB): domain Bacteria; phylum Pseudomonadota; class Alphaproteobacteria; order Rhodobacterales; family Rhodobacteraceae; genus Cypionkella. The sequence goes on from MHZT01000015.1 coordinate 8,724, forward strand.
ATCAGGTCGAACGCTTGTTCCAGCCCTTCGAGCGGGGCGGGGCCGATCCGCGCAAGCAGGCCGATGGCAGCGGCCTTGGGCTTTATATCTGCAAAAGCTCGGTCGAGATTCTGGGCGGCACGATCCGTCATTTCACCCCGCAGGGCGGCGGCAGCGGCTATGTGATCGAACTGCCCGAAGCCATCGCCAGCGAGTCCGAACTGGCCGAAAAATCCCGCCGCGACGCCAATGTCACGCCGGAAAACTTCCCCTCGATCTATGTGCTGCTGGCCGAGGACAACAAACTGGTCGCCGAGGTGACCCAAGCCCAGCTTTCGCGCTTTATCGGGCGGGTCGATGTGGTGGAAAATGGCCTGCAAGCCTTGGACAGCATCGCCGCAAACAAACCCGACATCCTGATCACCGATCTGTTCATGCCGGAAATGGATGGCGACGAACTCGTCCGCACGCTACGCCAGCGCGGTTTCAACCTGCCGGTGATCGGCCTGACCGCCGCCGTCGTAGGCGATGACATGGACCGCTTCCGCGCCGTGGGCGTCGACACCGTGATGAGCAAACCCATCGATCTGGCAACGCTGCGCCGCATGATTCTGGATTTCCTCAGCCCGCCGGACATCCATCCCGAGACGGCCGCACCCAAAGACCAAAGCCGCGCCTGATACGCCCCCACCCGTCGCGCGGGCGAAGGCGCAAGAACGGCTCAGGCCTTGGCTTCAAGCGCCGCAATCCGCGCCGCAAGGGCAGCATTTTCTTCGCGCGCCTTTTGTGCCATCAGGCGCACCGCGTCGAACTCCTCGCGGGTGACGAAATCGCGGTCGGCCATCCAGCGGTCGATGAAACCCTTCATCGCCGTTTCGGCTTCGGTCTTGGCACCCTGCGCGACGCCCATCGCGTTGGTCATCAGTTTCGACATGTCGTCGAAGAACTTGTTTCCGGCCTGCATGATTGGCCCCCTTTCGTTAGCCCTCTATATGGTCTGACCACGCGCGCGGGGCAAGATGCCGCTCTGCCGCAATCCTGCCCGTGCTGCACGACGTTGACATCCCCTGCCCGCTCTTGGACAACCAAGCCGCAGCCAAACGGAAAGCGCCCATGTCCTATATCCCCTTCCCCGACATCTCGCCCGAGATTTTCTCGGTGGACATCGGCCCCGTCACCCTTGCGCTGCGCTGGTATGCGCTGGCCTATATCGTCGGGCTGATCGCGGGCTGGAAGCTGATCGTGCGGATGCTGGCGACGCCACGGCTCTGGGCCAGCACGCCCCCCGCCACCGCCGAGCAGATCGAGCGCTTGCTGACTTGGGTGATCTTCGGCGTCATCCTTGGCGGGCGTCTGGGCTATGTGCTGTTCTACCAACCCGCCTTTTTCCTGCAGAACCCGTCGCAAATCCTGCGGGTCTGGGAGGGCGGCATGTCCTTCCACGGCGGCTTTCTGGGTGTCGCAGTGGCGGGCGCACTGTTCTGCTGGCGCGAGAAAATCCCGATGCTGCCTATGGCCGATCTGATGGCCGCTGTCGCCCCCATCGGGCTTTTCCTTGGCCGCCTTGCCAATTTCATCAACGCCGAACTCTGGGGCCGCGCCACCACTATGCCTTGGGGCGTCGCCTTCCCCGGCGAGGCTGCCCAGACCTGCGAAGGCGTCCTCACCGTCTGCGCCCGCCATCCCAGCCAACTCTACGAGGCCGCACTGGAGGGTCTGCTGCTGTTTGCCGCCCTGACCCTGCTGATCTGGCGTGCAGGCTGGTTGCGCTTTCCGGGCCGCATCGCGGGGCTGTTCTTTGCGGGCTATGGTCTGGCCCGCTTTGTGGTCGAGTTTTTCCGCCAACCCGACGCGCAATTCATCTCCGAAGGCAACCCGCTGGGCCTTGCCCTGCACGCGGGCGGCTACGGGTTGACCATGGGGCAAATCCTGACCCTGCCGATGATCGTGGCCGGCGTCTGGTTCATCGCCCGCGCCCGCCGCAACGCATGACTCCGCTGGCTGCCCTGCTGGCCCGCCGCATTGCGCTGACGGGTCCGATCACATTGGCCGACTATATGGCCGATTGCCTGATGCACCCTGACCACGGCTATTACGCCACCCGCGATCCCTTTGGCGCTGCGGGCGATTTCACCACCGCCCCCGAGATCAGCCAGATGTTCGGCGAATTGCTGGGCCTGTGCCTTGCCCAAAGCTGGCTTGACCAAGGCGCTCCCCCCGCCTTTACGCTGGCCGAGCTTGGCCCCGGTCGCGGCACGCTGATGGCCGATGTGCTGCGCGCCACCGCCCGCGTGCCGGGCTTTCATGCGGCGGCCCGTGTGTGTCTGGTGGAAACCTCGCCCACCTTGCGCGCCCGTCAGCGCGCCACCCTTGGCAGCCATCCCGTGATCTGGCTGGACCGCGCCGAGGATCTGCCCGACGCCCCGCTTTACCTGCTGGCGAACGAGTTTTTCGACGCCCTGCCGATCCGCCAGTTTACCCGCGATGCGAAGGGCTGGCGCGAAACCATGGTCGGGCTGACGGGCGATCGGCTGACGCTTGGCCTGTCCTCCCCCGCCCCGATTGCCGCGCTTGACCACCGCCTGCACGACACAAACGCCGGTGACATCGTAGAGCTTTGCCCCGCCGCCCCCGCCATTATGGCGGCCATGGCCAGCCGGATCGCGGAGCACGGCGGCCTTGCCCTGATTGTCGATTACGGCGGCTGGATCTCGCGCGGGGATACCTTTCAGGCCCTGCAAAACCACGCCTTCACCGATCCCCTTGCCGCCCCCGGCGAGGCCGACCTGACCGCCCATGTCGATTTTGCGGCCCTTGCCGCCGCAAGCGCCCCTGCGGCCAGCGCCTACACCACCCAAGGCGCGCTGCTGACAGCCCTTGGCCTGCACCAGCGCAGCGCCGCCCTTGCCACCCGCCTGACCGGACCTGCGCTTGCCGGCCACCACGCCGCCACACACCGCTTGACCGCCGATGCGGAAATGGGACAGTTGTTCAAGGCGCTGGCGGTCTATCCCGCCCGCGCCCCCCAGCCCGCCGGTTTCCCCCATGCCCCGGAACACCCTGATGCTTGAGATTCTGACCTCTGACGCGCTGCCCGTCCGGCATGGCTTTTTCACCCGCAAGGGTGGTGCGTCCTCGGGCATCTTCGCGGGGCTGAACTGCGGCCCCGGTTCCTCCGACCAATCCGAGATTGTCGCCATCAACCGCGCCCGCGTGGCCGAGGCGATGGGCGTCGCCCCCGACCATCTTGTGACCGTCCATCAGGTTCATTCCGCCGATGCCGTCACCGTCACCGGCCCGCTTGCCGACCGCCCGCGCGCCGATGCGCTGGTCACCGCCACCCCCGGCGTGGCGCTTGCCGTGCTGACCGCCGATTGCCAGCCCGTGCTGTTTGCCGATCCGCGCGCGCAGGTGATCGGGGCCGCCCATGCCGGTTGGCGCGGCGCGCATGAAGGCGTGCTGGAGGCAACGCTGGACGCCATGGAAGCCCTTGGCGCGCAGCGGGACAACATCGCCGCCGTGATCGGCCCCACCATCTCGCAAGCCGCCTACGAGGTCGGCCCCGAATTCTATGAAACCTTCACCGACGACGATCCCGCCATGCGCCGCTTCTTCGCCAATGGCGCGGGCGACCGCATGCTGTTCGACCTGCCCGCCTATGGCCTGTTCCGCCTGCGCGCCGCGGGGGTGGGCCATGCCGAATGGACGCGGCATTGCACCTATGCCGATCCGGCGCGGTTCTATTCCTATCGCCGCACCACCCATGCCAAAGAGGCCGACTATGGCCGCCTGATTTCGGTGATCCGGCTTTGATCAGGGCAACAGATGGGCAATCACCGCCCATCGCCCGCCACAATTACTGAAACAATCCGCCCCTGCGCTGCAGGATTATCCCCAATACATGAAATAATGCCTGCGTTTCAACGCCTTGCGGAACATGGCATGGCCGCCACAATCAGGCCGCATATTCTCATAGAAATTCTGCTTTTGCGGGAAAAGCGCCAAACCCTTGCCGCAAATACCCGTCAAATTCATCTCAAGGTCGCAAGACACGCAGCAGCAGGAGATGAAGATGCAAAAGCAACCCCGTTGGATGAAATCCGTGATCGCCGCCGCCAATGAAATTCAGGTGGCCCTGCCTTGGGCGCGCAGCACCCGCCGCCGTCCGGCCGCGCTGCAATCCACCGCCTCGGCCAAGCCCGTGGCCATCGCCGCCCGCTAAGCCCGCCGCCATTCCTGCAAACGGGGCCAGAGCTTTCTGGCCCCGTTTGCTTATGTGATTCGCGCAGCAAAGCGTGATTGCCCAAGCCCGCGCAACAATCGCGGCAAATGCCGCCAACCGTTCCGGCACCCTACAGCAATTGAGCTAAATCTTTGACACCTTGCCCGATCTTCGCCATGTTCCCCTTTACAGAAGTCATTCTGTGAAAACCGGTGGTTCCGGGATTGGTAAGACCGCAAGGCACACCCCGAACCCCAAGGTTGACGCTCGGTCAAGGCCGCCCCGGTGCTCCTCTGGCATCACATGGGGCGGCCTGAACTTTTGGCGGCTCCGGTTTGGGAAAACGCGCTCAGGCGATGCGCGACAGGCGGGCCTCAAGCACATCAAAGGGCAGGCCCGGTTCATCCTTGGCGCAGCGGATCACCAGCGATGTTTTCACATTCGCCACGTTTTCCGCTTTCAACAACTGCTCGGTCAGAAAGCTTTGAAAGCTGGACAGATCGGGGGCCACGCATTTCAGGATAAAGTCGATCTCGCCGTTCAGCATATGGCACTCGCGCACCAAGGGCCACGCGCGGCAGCGGGCCTCAAAGGTCGAAAGGTCCGCCTCGGCCTGACTTTGCAGCCGCACCATCGCAAAAACCTGCACCTCGAACCCCAGCTCGCGCGCGTCAATGTCGGCGTGATAGCCCTTGATATAGCCTGCCTCCTCCAGCGTCCGCACACGGCGCAGGCAGGGCGGGGCGGAAATCCCGACGCGGCTGGCCAGTTCGACGTTCGTCATGCGCCCGTCGGCCTGAAGTTCAGCCAAGATACGACGATCGATGGGGTCCAGCTTTGATACGGCCATTTGGGCTCTCCTTTGGCCGCTTGAATAGGCTTTAGCGCCACTACGCGCAATAATCTTTCGTCAACGCGCAAGAATTTTTCGTGCTGTTGCCGGAAACACCCCACCGCCGCAGGCCCCTTCCCCCGACCACGGGCATTGCCTATATCAGAGGCAACACTGTTCCAGAGGATATCATGGCCGAAACCAAGCATACCAAAGTTCTGATCATCGGCTCTGGCCCTGCGGGATATACGGCCGCCGTCTATTCCGCCCGCGCCATGCTGAACCCGGTTCTGGTGCAAGGCCTGCAACCCGGCGGGCAGTTGACCATCACCACCGAGGTGGAAAACTGGCCCGGCGATACCCATGTCCAAGGCCCGGACCTGATGGTGCGGATGCAAGACCACGCCACCGCGATGGGGGCCGAGATCATCAGCGATTATATCACCTCGCTCGATCTGCAGAACCGCCCCTTCACCGCGCAGTCTGACAGCGGCACCGTCTATACTGCCGATGCCGTGATCCTTGCCACCGGCGCACAGGCGAAATGGCTTGGCCTGCCGTCCGAGGAGAAATTCAAGGGCTTTGGCGTTTCGGCCTGCGCCACCTGCGACGGGTTCTTCTATCGCGGCAAAGAGGTTGTGGTGATCGGTGGCGGCAATACCGCCGTTGAAGAGGCGCTATTCCTGACCAACTTCGCCACCAAAGTCACCCTGATCCACCGCCGCGACAGCCTTCGCGCCGAAAAGATCATGCAGGACCGGCTGTTCAAGCATCCCAAGATCGAAATGCTGTGGAACTCCGAAGTGACCGAGGTGCTTGGCACCGATGCCCCCACCTCTGTGACCGCCGTCCGCACCCGCAATCTGGTGACGGGTGAAGTCAAGGACGTTCCCTGCCACGGCTTTTTCGTCGCCATCGGCCATGCGCCCGCCTCGGAACTGGTCAAGGACCAACTGCCGCTGCACAACGGCGGCTATGTGCAGGTTGAGGCAGGCACCACCCGCACCGCCATTCCGGGCGTTTTTGCGGCGGGCGACCTGACCGATCACGTTTACCGTCAGGCCGTGACATCGGCGGGCATGGGCTGCATGGCCGCCCTTGATGCAGAACGCTGGCTGGCCGGTCACTAGGGCGGAATAGCGTCACCCCGCCCCATCGCGGGCGGGGACATCGTCCCAAATCCACTCAAATCCGCGGCATTTCCGCCCTATTTCCTTCAGAAAAACCCACATCCGCTTGAATTATGTCCCGTTTCGGGGCTAGTGCCGCGCAGAACGGCGGGCTGGCCCCGCCCCAGCAATTCACAACACGCGAGCATCTCATGGCCATTGCGAACCACGCCCCGATCCCGGAGCTGTATGTCTCCTACGAATCCGCCCAAAAGCTGAAGATCGAGGCGGGCAATCTGCCGTCCTGGGATCTGACCGCGCGTCAGGTGTGCGACCTTGAACTGCTGATGAACGGCGGCTTCAACCCGCTGAAAGGCTTCCAGACCGAGGCCGATTACAACAACGTCGTCGAGAACATGCGGACCGCTGATGGCGCGCTGTGGCCGATCCCCGTCACGCTGGACGTGTCGGAAAAATTTGCCGAAGGCGTGGCCCCCGGTCAGGACATCGCCCTGCGCGACGCCGAAGGTGTGATCCTTGCAATTATGTCCGTCACCGACAAATGGGTGCCGAACAAGGCGAACGAGGCTGAAAAGGTGTTCGGTGCCGACGATCTGGCCCACCCTGCCGTGAACTACCTGCACAATGTCGCGGGTCCGGTCTATCTGGGCGGCCCCGTCACCGGCATCCAGCAGCCGGTTCACTATGATTTCAAAGCCCGCCGCGACACCCCGAATGAACTCCGCGCCTATTTCCGCAAGATGGGCTGGCAGCGCGTCGTCGCCTTCCAGACCCGCAACCCGCTGCACCGCGCGCATCAGGAACTGACCTTCCGCGCCGCCAAAGAGGCGCAGGCCAACCTGCTGATCCACCCCGTCGTCGGCATGACCAAACCGGGCGACGTCGACCACTTCACCCGCGTGCGCTGCTACGAGGCGGTTCTGGACAAATACCCGCAATCCACCACGCATATGAGCCTGCTGAACCTTGCCATGCGCATGGGCGGCCCGCGCGAGGCGCTGTGGCATGCCATCATCCGCAAGAACCACGGCCTGACCCATTTCATCGTGGGCCGCGATCACGCAGGCCCGGGCAAGAACAGCCAAGGCCAAGATTTCTACGACCCCTATGCCGCGCAAGTGCTTGTGGCAGAACATCAAAAAGAAATCGGCATCGAAATGGTCGATTTCAAACAGATGGTCTATGTGCAGGAACGCGCCCAGTATTTCCCGATTGACGAAGTGCCGGAAGGCACCACCGTTCTGGACATCTCCGGCACCGAACTGCGCCGCCGGTTGCGCGAAGGTCTGGAAATCCCGGAATGGTTCTCGTTCCCCGATGTGGTGGCCGAACTGCGCAAAACCTCTCCGGCGCGCGACAAGCAGGGCTTTACCGTGTTCTTCACCGGCCTGTCGGGTTCGGGCAAATCGACCATCGCCAATGCTTTGATGGTGAAACTGATGGAGATGGGCGGGCGTCCGGTGACGCTGCTGGACGGCGATGTGGTGCGCAAACACCTGTCGTCTGAGTTGGGCTTCTCGAAAGAGCACCGCGACATCAACATCAAGCGCATCGGCTATGTCGCGTCGGAAATCACCAAGAACGGCGGCATTGCGATCTGCGCGCCGATCGCCCCCTACACCGCCACCCGCCGCGCCGTGCGCGAGATGATCGAAGCCTACGGCGCCTTCATCGAGGTGCATGTGGCAACATCGGTCGAGGAATGCGAACGCCGCGACCGCAAGGGCCTGTACAAGCTGGCGCGCGAAGGCAAGATCAAGGAATTCACCGGCATTTCAGACCCCTACGAGGCACCCGTGAAAGCCGAAATCGTGCTGGATACCGAAGGCACCGAGGTGGACCACTGCGCCCATCAGGTGATCCTGAAGCTGGAATCGCTGGGCCTGATCAAAGCCTGATCGCCCGCACCCCATGACAAAGGGCCGCCCCATCGGGGCGGCCCTTTTCCATTGCGCGCCCGAACGGGCCGCTTAATGCACCGATACCGGGGCCAGATCGTTTTCCCGCGCCAGCGCAAAGGCCAGCTTGCGGTCGGCCACCAAGGCCACCCGCGCACCATCGGGGCGATGCACGGCATAAACCTGCGCCAGATCCCCGACCTGGGATTGCAGCTCGGTCGGCAAGTCAGCCACCGCCACCGTGCGGACATAGACGATGGCGGTATCCGCTGCGGGCAAGCCATTGAATTTCATGTTCATGTTAGCCTCCTATTTGCGGCCGATCCGGCCCGCGTTGATGGCGATGGTCTGCACGACCGTTTCCGGCACCTGACGCCGCAAATCGATGTGCAACAGCCCGTGGTCCAGATCGGCCCCCGCCACCTCGACCCCGTCTGCCAGAACGAAACTGCGCTGGAATGCCCGCGCGGCAATACCACGGTGCAGAAAAACCCGTTCGGTCCCGTCATCGCCCTGTCGCCCGCGCACGACCAACTGCCGATCCTCGACCGTGATGGCCAGATCCTCATCGCGGAACCCCGCGACGGCAAGCGTGATGCGGTAGGTGTTTTCGGACGTGGCCTCGATGTTGAAGGGCGGATAGCCTTCCGAGGCGGTTTTGGCGGTGCGCTCGACCAGTCGTTCCAACTGCTCAAACCCCAGCAGAAAGGGGTGTGCGCCAAAGGTCAGTTTCGTCATCATCGATGTCCTTGTGCAAGCGACATGGGATCAGGCCCAATTCTGGCACCCGTCCCTTTGAATATGGGGGCAGCGACCGCGCGCCGCAAGTCCTGCAAGGGCGCGGAAAACTTGGGGCTGCGACGCAATTTCTTCGCCGTGGCAGGGCGAATCACTGTATAATTTTGAAAAGCCAAAAAGACTGGACCAATCCCGCCATGAACGCCCCATCCGAGATGAACTTCGAAGACATGATGCGCGTGCGCCTTGAGGTGCTGCGACGCGAACATCGTGATCTTGATGAGGCCGTGCATGTGCTGGAAACCGCAGGCCGCCCCGATCCTTTGACGCTGCGGCGGCTGAAAAAGCAGAAACTGGCGCTGAAAGACCAGATCGTGAAGATCGAGGATCGCCTGATCCCCGACATCATCGCCTGACGCAGCAGCGGTGCGTGAAGATCACGCACCCTACCCCCTTATATCCCCTGCTTTTCCTTGCCCTTGGGCCGCGCATCGCTATAGAGCGTCCCCATAGCTTGGAGGCCGCAGCATGTCCGTTGACGTTGGGATCATCATGGGAAGCCAGTCCGACTGGCCCACAATGAAGGAAGCCGCCCTGATTCTGGATGAGCTGGGCGTCAGCTATGAGACAAAGATCGTCTCGGCCCACCGCACCCCCGACCGGCTCTGGACCTATGGGCGTGAAGCCACGGGGCGGGGCCTGAAAGTCATCATCGCAGGCGCAGGGGGGGCTGCGCATCTGCCCGGCATGATGGCCAGCAAGACCCGCGTGCCGGTGATCGGCGTGCCGGTGCTGACCAAGGCGCTGTCGGGTGTCGACAGCCTCTATTCCATCCTGCAAATGCCCAAGGGCTATCCCGTGGCCACGATGGCCATCGGTGCGCCCGGTGCCGCCAATGCCGGGCTGATGGCGGCGGGCATCCTTGCCTTGCTGGACCCTGCCCTTGCCGCCCGTCTGGACGCATGGCGCGCCGCCCTGTCCGCATCCATCCCCGAGGAGCCGAAAGATGACTGAGCTGAAATCCGGTTCCACCATCGGGATCTTGGGCGGCGGCCAGTTGGGCCGGATGCTGTCGGTTGCCGCCAGCCGCTTGGGCTATAAAACCCACATCTTTGAACCCTCTGCCAACCCGCCCGCAGCCGACGTGGCCCATGCGCTGACCACCGCCAGCTATGACGATCTGGCCGCCCTGCGCGCCTTTGCGGCTTCGGTCGATGTCATCACCTATGAATTCGAGAATATCCCCACCGCCGCCCTTGACGCGCTTGAGGCGATCCGCCCGATCCGCCCCAACCGCCGCGCGCTGGCAATCAGCCAAGATCGCCTGCTGGAGAAAGACTTCCTGACCGGCCTTGGCCTGACCTGCGCGCCCTATGCGCCCGTCAATTCTGCCGCCGATCTGGACGCCGCCATCGCCAAGATCGGCGCGCCCGCGATCCTGAAAACCACCCGTCTGGGCTATGACGGCAAGGGGCAGGCCCGGATCAAATACGCCGCCGACGCCCCTGCGGCACTGGCGTCGATGGCCGGTGCGCCTTCGGTGCTGGAGGGCTTTATCAATTTCAGCCACGAGGTTTCGGTGATTGCCGCGCGCGGTCTGGACGGCTCGGTTGCCTGCTATGATCCGGGCGAGAACGTGCATAAGGACGGCATCCTGTCCACCACCACCCTGCCCGCCCGCCTGTCCCCCACGCAGCGCACCGATGCGATCCTGCTGGCCGCGCGTATCCTGAACGCGCTGGATTATGTCGGCGTCATGGGGGTCGAGCTATTCGTCACACCCCAAGGCCTGATCGTGAACGAAATCGCCCCCCGCGTGCATAACTCTGGCCACTGGACGCAGAACGGCTGTGCGGTGGACCAGTTTGAACAGCACATCCGCGCGGTAACAGGCCTGCCCTTGGGTGATGGTTCGCGGCACGCAGATGTGGTGATGGAAAACCTGATCGGCGACGACATCGACCGTATCCCCGCCATCCTGCGCGAACGCGATGCAGCCCTGCACCTTTATGGCAAGGCCGAGGCGCGTCCGGGCCGCAAGATGGGCCACGTCAACCGCATCATCCGCAAAGCCTAGGAACAGACCACCGCCACCAACATGAACTTGCAGGTCACGCCGTCTTTCTTCGGCGCAGGGGCCGGTTCTGCCGCGGCTGGTTTTTGGGTGGTGGCTTTCGGCGTCGTCGCCTTGGCCGGAGCCTTCTTTTTCACCGCCACAACAGGCGTCTCGCAGGTCTTTTCCGGCTCGGCCAACAGCGTGCGCCACACCGCTTCGGTCGGCTCCACCTCGCCAGCATCAAGCTTTTTGGCCTTGTAATAGGCCCGCATCGCATTGCGCGAGCCATTGCCCCAATCGCCATCCACTGCCATGCCATAGCAGCCAATGCGCTTCAACTCGCCCTGCACCGCAAGCGCAAGATCCTCGGGAAGCGGCACGCCCCCGACAGGCGGCACCTCGCCAATTCGTGGCGCGGCAGGTTCGACCCCGCTCAGCTTGGCCAGACTGCGGGTCTGCCCGTCCAGTGCAGCCAGTCGCACCGCCCCCGAGACCGCCGCCAACACCGTTTTCGCCGCCGCTTCGACAGGCGCACCGATGGTCACACTGGTCGTATCCGCGATCTCGAACGCAGGCAGCGTCTCCTCGACAAAGGAAAACTGCGCCCGCAGCGACGATTGATCCCACGGTGTTTGCTGCCCGCCAGTGGCCGCGACAACCTCGTTACGCACCGCAATCATCAGATCGGAAATGCTTTGCCCCGGCACCGCGATATGATCCAGCAGTGCCGCAGTAAACGGGCTGTTGGCAGACCCGTCGATACGGTCCCATGCCAGTTGCCCCGGCGCGGTGGCAAAGGCCACGAAACTGCCCGCCCCGCCGTCAAAGGGCGCCAACCCCGCGCTGGCCATGCCCGTCATGGGCGCATCCCGGCAGGCATCCAGAAAGACCAGCACCTGCGCCGCACCGCCGCCCAACCGCCCCGCCACATCATCCAAGGCCCAGGCCTGCGCCACCAGCCCCGCAGCATTCGCCGCCCGCGCCGAAACCGGCACCAGATAGTTCACACCGCCTTGCTGAAACGCATGGCCGGAATAATAGAACAGCACCGTGTCCGCCTCGGCCGATTGCCGCGCAAAGGTGTCCAGCACCGCCTGAAACACCTCTGGCCCCACATCGGTCAGCAGCGTCACCTCAAAGCCCAAACCCCGCAGCGCCCGCGCCATGCCCGACGCATCCGCCACCGGCGTCGCCAAGGGCGCAAGCTCTTGATAAGCCTCATTTCCGATAACAAGCGCCAGTTTGCGCCCCTGCGCCTGCGCCATGCCAGCACCTGCCGCCACAAGCGCGACCACCCAGACCACCCGACCTATCGCCGCAAGCAAAGCCTGAAACATCTTGGCATGTCCGAAAAATGGCCTCCAATGCCTTAGACTAGCGCCAATCCTGCCTTCGCGCCAGAACCGACTTGTCTTACGGATCAGGCGTATCGGTATCCGACCGCCCCGCCGCCACCCCAAGCCGCGAGTCGCGGGCCAGCGCCTCATACCGCGCACGGAATTGTTCAAGCGCCGCCTCGTCCAACTCTTCCAGATCCAGCAAGGCGTTATGCGCGCCCTTGGTGGAGCGGATCAACTCGTCCAGCTTCAACTGGATGGCCTGCGTGTCACGGTTTTGGGTGTTCTGGATCAGGAACACCATCAGAAAGGTCACGATTGTCGTGCCGGTGTTGATCACCAGTTGCCATGTGTCGGAAAAGCCAAAGATCGGGCCGGTGACGATCCAGACCGCAATCACCCCCACCGCCAGAAAAAATGTCGAAGGCCGCCCGCACCAGCGGCTGACCGCTTTTGCCAAAGCCTTGTAGCCAAAGGTTTTCGCCATGCCTGCCCTGCCCCCGCGTCAACTGCCCCAAGGGGGCAACCCACGCGGCCCTGTGCCTCAAATTCTGATCGAACCCGCCCCTGCCCTGAATAGCAATGGCTTGCATCATCCCGACGGGTCATCATCGTGAATGTGCGCCCCATCAGCAAGGCAATATGATCCGCCGCGCACCCACTATGCCGATACCGCGCCGCCCGTCGGCCTCATCCCGCGCCTTGCAAATCACGCGACAACAGAGGTGGACAAATCCCGCGCAACGTAACAGCTTCGTATCATGTCAAAACACCGGTCCCCCCGCGTCGCCACCCGCGCCCTGATCCTGCATCAAGGTCGCTTGCTGCTGGTCAACGCCTATCCGGGCGGGCGGTCCGATCTGTGGTGCGCGCCCGGCGGCGGGGCCGAACCCGGCCAGTCCCTGCCCACCAACCTGATGCGCGAGGTGATGGAGGAAACCGGCCTGACCGTTGCCGTAGGCCAACCCGCCCTGATCAACGAATTTCACGATCCGATGTCGGGCTTCCATCAGGTCGACATCTTCTTTCACTGCACCATCACCGCAGGCCAGATCGATCCGAAATGGCGCGATCCCGAAGGCATCGTCACCCAGCGCCGCTTTTTCGCGCGTGACGATCTGGAGCTGGGCCGCATCCGCTTCAAACCCGACAGCCTGCCCACCGCCGCATGGGGCGGGGAAGGCTTGCTCTATGATCCGCTGGAACGGCTGATCCGATGAGCCGCGCCTTCGTCAAGGAAGGCGACGGTGCGCTTGATCCGCTGCCCGACCTGCCAGTGTCACCGCATCCGAACTATGTCACCCCGCGCGGTCTGGCCGCGCTGCAGGCGCGGCTGCACGCCCGCCAATCCGATCTGGCCGCCTTGCGCGCGCGGCCCGACCGGCTGGACAAGCTGCCCGAAGCCGCCGCCGAGCGTGACATCCGCTATCTCGAATCCCGCCTGCGCAGCGCCATCCTGATTGATCCTGCCAGCCTACCCCTCACCTCGGTTGCCTTCGGCCTTGCCATCACGGTGACCGACGATGCGGGCCACGACACCACCTACGAAATCACCGGCGAGGACGAGGCCGACGCCGCCCGCTATCGTATTGCCCCGCAATCCCCTCTCGCCCGCGCGCTGATCGGGGCCGAGGCGGGGGATGAGGTGACATGGCGCAAACCCTCCGGCCCCGTCACCCTTACAATCAAGGCCATCACCCGCCCATGCTGATCCGCCCGCTGCACCCCGACACCGACCGCGCCACCGTCACCGCCTTCTTCGACTCCATCGCCGATTACATCCGGATGGAACGCGACGCCCCCCCCGACGCGACCGTGATCGAGGAGTTTTTCACCGACACGCCCCCCGGCTGCGATCCGACGCACTCGCTACGGCTTGGACTTTTCGAACATTCGACCCTGATAGCTTTGGCCGAAATGGGCTTCGGCTATCCAGAATCCGATAATGCCTATCTCGGCTTCCTTGCGGTGTCCGAAATGGCGCGCGGCAAGGGCGCGGGCGAGATCCTGTTCGCGCATCTTGAAACCGAAGCCCGCGCGCGCGGTTGCTCGGCGATCTATCTCGCCGTTCTCGACGCCAACCCCCGTGGCCGCGCCTTCTGGGAACGGCAGGGCTTCACCCTTGCCATAGCCAACCGCGAGGTGACGCTGGGCCAGAAAACCCAGATCGCCCACCGTCTGCGAAAGCCGCTTTAAGTTTCACCTTGGTCCAAATACTCACGCCGACAGCGCCACCAGTGACCACGTCGCAGCACTCGAAACGAAAAAGGGCGCCCCGAAAGGCGCCCTTTTCTTTATCCCAGACGGGAAGGGATGATTACATCATCCCGTCCATGCCGCCCATTCCGCCCATGCCGCCGCCAGCGCCACCCGACGACTTGTCGGCCGGACGATCAGCGATCATCGCTTCGGTGGTGATCAGCAAGGATGCAACCGAAGCCGCATCTTCCAGCGCGGTGCGAACGACTTTCGCCGGATCGATCACGCCGAAAGCGAACATGTCACCATATTCTTCGGTCTGAGCGTTGAAGCCGAACGACTTGTCGTTCGATTCGCGCACTTTGCCAGCCACAACCGACCCGTCAACGCCCGCGTTCTGGGCGATCTGACGCAGCGGAGCTTCCAAGGCCTTGCGGACAATGTTGATGCCGTTGGTCTGGTCGGGGTTCGCGCCGGTCAGGCCTTCCAGCACTTTGCCAGCCTGGATCAGAGCCACGCCGCCGCCAACCACGATGCCTTCTTGCACGGCAGCGCGGGTTGCGTTCAGCGCGTCATCAACGCGGTCCTTGCGCTCTTTGACTTCGACTTCGGTCATGCCGCCAACGCGGATGACAGCAACGCCGCCCGCCAGCTTGGCCACACGCTCTTGCAGTTTTTCACGGTCGTAGTCGCTGGTGGTTTCTTCGATCTGGGCGCGGATCTGCGACACGCGCGCTGCGATCTCGGCCTTCTCGCCATTGCCATCCACGATCGTGGTGTTGTCTTTGGTGATCGAGATTTTCTTGGCGCGGCCCAGCATGTCGATGGTGACATTCTCAAGCTTCATGCCCAGATCGTCCGAGATCACCTGACCACCGGTCAGGATTGCGATGTCCTGCAGCATCGCCTTGCGACGATCGCCAAAGCCCGGAGCCTTGACAGCAGCGATCTTCAGACCGCCGCGCAGCTTGTTGACGACCAGCGTAGCAAGAGCTTCGCCTTCGACGTCCTCGGCCACGATCACCAGCGGGCGCTGCGACTGGATCACTGCTTCCAGCAGCGGAACCAGCGGCTGCAGCGACGACAGTTTCTTTTCGTGCAGCAGGATGTAGGCGTCTTCCAGATCGGCGATCATCTTGTCGGCGTTGGTCACGAAGTAGGGCGACAGGTAGCCGCGATCAAACTGCATGCCTTCGACAACAGTGGTCTCGGTTTCCAGACCCTTGTTTTCTTCGACGGTGATAACACCCTCGTTGCCGACTTTCTGCATCGCGTCCGCAATCTGGCGGCCGATTTCAGCTTCGCCGTTGGCCGAGATGGTGCCAACCTGTGCAACTTCTGCGGTGTCCTTGACCGGACGTGCAGCAGCCTTGATCGCCGCGACGACTTTGGCGGTTGCCATGTCGATGCCGCGCTTCAGGTCCATCGGGTTCATGCCAGCCGCGACGGCTTTCATGCCCTCTTTGACAATGGCTTGCGCCAGAACGGTGGCGGTGGTGGTGCCGTCGCCAGCTTCGTCATTGGTGCGCGAGGCCACTTCTTTGACCATCTGTGCGCCCATGTTCTCGAACTTGTCGTGCAGTTCGATCTCTTTGGCCACAGACACGCCGTCCTTGGTGATGCGCGGTGCGCCGAAGGACTTCTCGATCACCACGTTACGGCCTTTCGGGCCAAGGGTAACCTTAACAGCGTCAGCAAGGATGTTCACGCCGCGCAGCATGCGGTCGCGGGCATCGGTGTCAAAACGTACGTCTTTCGCTCCCATGGGGGAAACTCCTGTCTAAGATGTTGAAAAGATAAGCGCGTAGGGCGGGGTTCACCCCGCCATCCGTTCACTCAGGAAATGATCCCGAGGATGTCGCTTTCTTTCATGATCAGCAGATCTTCGCCGTCCAGTTTCACTTCGGTGCCGGACCATTTGCCGAACAGGATGCGGTCGCCAGCCTTGACCGACGGTGCGATCAGCTCGCCCGAGTCCTTGCGTGCGCCGGGGCCAACCGAAACGACCTGGCCTTCAGCGGGCTTTTCTTTTGCGGTATCGGGGATGATCAGGCCGCCCTTGGTCTTGTCTTCGCCTTCAATGCGACGGACCAGCACGCGGTCTTGCAGCGGTGTGAATGCCATCTGGTTACACTCCCTTGAGTTTCCAGGTTTGAATGGGATTAGCACTCAGCAGCAACGAGTGCTAACGGCGCTTGAGTTAGGCCCTGCGCGGCGCTCTGTCAACTGTGCAGATGTTAAAATTCGCCGGTCCCAAGCCGCGTGATGCCCTTGGCGATCCCGCAGCCGCATGCCACCCTGCCCGCTGAAACCGTTGTCACGAAAGCCGCCGATGCGCCCCGTTTTGTCCCTTTTATCCGTCCTTTGGCTTTTGGCATCGCCCGCCCATGCCCAGTGCATCGGCGAGAATCTGATTGCCGCCCTGCCTGCGGCCCAGCAGGAAACCCTGCGCGCCAAAGCTGAAAGCGCGCCCTTTGCCACCGGAAATTTCTGGCGCGCCCGCAAGGGCGAACAGGTGATTCACCTGATCGGCACCTATCATTTCGATGACCCGCGCCACGCGCCCCTGCTTGCAGCCCTTGCCCCCGTGCTGGATCAGGCCACCACCCTTCTGGTCGAGGCCGGACCCGAGGAAGAGGCAGCGATCAAAGCCTATGTCGCCAAACATCCCGAGGTGATGATCGACCCCACCGGCCCAACCCTGCCCGAACGGCTGTCGAAACCCGATTGGGCGCGCCTGTCCGATGCCCTGCGCGCCCGTGGTATCCCGCCCTTCATGGCCGCCAAATTCCGCCCGTGGTATCTGTCGATGCTGCTGGGCATCCCCCCCTGCAGCATGGCCGAGGCCGCCACCGCCCGCGGTCTGGACGGCCAGTTGATCGACGCCGCCACCGCAAATGGCACCCCCGTTCAGGCGCTAGAGCCTTTCGACACCCTGTTCACCCTGTTTGACGCCATGCCCCCCGAAGATCAGCTTGCGATGGTCACCTCGGCCCTTGCAATGGAGGACCGCTCTGCCGATTTCGCCGTCACGCTGGCCGACAGCTATTTCGCCGAAGAGGGCCGCCTGCTGTGGGAATTCATGCGCTATGAAACCCTGCTTTTGCCCGATTACACGCCCGAGCGCGTCCAGACCGAATTTGCCATGATGGAAACCGCCCTGATGATCCGGCGCAACCGCGCGTGGATTCCGGTCATCACCGCCGCCGCCGCGCGCGGGCCGGTTCTTGTGGGTTTTGGCGCGCTGCATCTGTCGGGCGAGGCGGGGGTTCTGAACCTGCTGGCACAAGACGGCTACAGCCTTGAACGCCTTCCCCTGAAGTAATCTGCCAGCGCTTGATGCGACAATGCCGCACCGCAGCATTTCCGCGCATCGCCCCCGTGACAAAGCCCCCGCCGCAGCCTATAAGCCGCGCAAATTCCCCATTGCGAAGGCTACGCCCATGACCACGCTTGTTCTCGGCCACAAATCCCCCGACACCGATTCCACCGGCTCTCCGATCATCTGGGCGTGGTATCTGTCCGAAGTGAAGAACACCCCCGCCAAAGCCGTGCTGCTGGGCGAGCCGAACACCGAAGCCGCCTTCGTGCTGCGCCACTGGAATCTGGCCAAGCCGGAGATCATCTCGGACGTGACCGCCGACGACAAGGTTGTGATCGTCGACACCAACAACCCCGCCGAACTGCCCGCCTCGATCAATGACGCCAAGATTCAGGCGATCATCGACCACCACATGCTGGTCGGCGGCATCAAGACCAAATCGCCCATCGACATCACCATCCGCCCGCTGGCCTGCACCGCCACCATCATGCACGACCTGATGGGCGACGATCTGGCCCGCGCCCCGCGCGAGATCAAGGGCGCGATGCTGTCCTGCATCTTGTCCGACACGCTGGAATTCCGCAGCCCCACCACCACCCCGCATGACCGCGCCGTGGCCGAGAAACTGGCCGCCGATCTGGGCATTTCCATCCCCGACTTCGCCGCCGAACTGTTTGCCGCGAAATCCGATGTGTCGTCCTTCTCGGATGCCGAACTGCTGCGGATGGATTCCAAGGAATACAACGTCGCGGGCAAGGAACTGCGCGTTTCGGTCCTTGAAACCACGTCGCCCAAGGTCGTGCTGGACCGCAAAGCCTCGCTGATGGCCTCGATGGAGGGTGTCGCCAAAGAAGACGGCGCTGATCAGGTGCTGCTGTTCGTCGTCGACATCCTGCGCGAAGAGGCCACGCTGCTGGTGCCGAACGATCTGGTCAAGCAGATGGCCGAAGCCTCGTTCGGTGTGACGGTGTCCGGCGATACCGTGGTTCTGCCCGGCGTGATGAGCCGCAAAAAGCAGATCATCCCCGCGCTGAAACTCTGATCTGACCTGCATCACAAACAAGGGGGCCAGAGGAAACTCTGGCCCTTTTGCCTTGCCAAAGCCGCCTTTCACGGGAACAACCAGACCAAACCCGAAAGGCACCCCGATGACCGAGATTCTTGCCAAGCTGGCCGTTATTGCTCCCCGCTATGACGCGGTTCTCTGCGATCTCTGGGGATGTCTGCACAACGGCGTCACCCCCTTCCCCGCCGCCGTCGCAGCCCTGCAAGCCTTCCGCGCGCAAGGTGGCAAGGTGGTGCTGCTGACCAACGCCCCGCGCCCGAAACCCTCGGTCGTGGCGCATCTGGACGCGATGGGTGTGCCGCGTGATGTCTGGGACGAGGTGGTCACCTCGGGCGATGCCGCGCAATATGCCATGCTGGCGGGCGCCGTGGGCCGCCGTGTCCACCACATCGGCGCCGACAAGGACGAACCCTTTTTCACCACCTTTTCCGATGACCTGCAGGCCTTCGCCGCCACCCAACCCCCGATCACCCGCGTCCCCTTGGCTGATGCCGAAGGCATCATCTGCACCGGCCTTGCCGATGATCTGACCGAAACTCCCGCCGACTATCGCGCGCAGCTTTTGCTGGGCAAAACCAAAGGCTTGCCCATGCTCTGCGCCAACCCCGATCTGGTGGTGCATTGGGGCGACAAGCTGCTTTACTGCGCCGGAGCCTTGGCCGCCGACTATGAGGAAATGGGCGGCACCGCGCTTTATTTCGGCAAACCGCACCCCCCCGTCTACGACCTTGCCCGCCGCCGCCTTGCCGCCCTTGGCCTGCGCGACGATGCCGCCCTGCTGGCCATCGGCGACGGTATCAACACCGATGTGCAGGGCGGCTTGGGCGAGGGCATCGACACCCTGTTTGTCACCGGCGGCATCGCGGTGGATGAATTCGGCCCCGACGCCGACAACCCCGACGCCACCCTGCTGAACCGCTGGCTTGACGCGAAACAGCTTTCGCCCACCTTCGCCATCGGCCACCTGCGCTGACGCAACAGTAACAAAATTGCGCCATTAGTCGCATACGCGCACAATTCATGCGCGACCGGATTGCGCCGCAACGCAGCATCGGCTATGCTGCACGGCAACATCACGGGGATTCGCGCCATGCTTGATAATCAGCCTCGCGGCACCATCTGCATCGAAGACATCGAAATCGGCATGACGCGGCAGCTGCGGAAAACCGTGACCGACCGCGACATCGAATTGTTTGCCGAGGTGTCGACCGACCGGAACCCCGTGCATCTGGACGAAGGCTATGCGCAGGACACCATCTTTGGGGGCCGCATCGCGCATGGCATGCTGACCGCTGGCCTGATTTCTGCGGTGATCGGCGAACAGCTTCCCGGTCATGGCACCGTCTATCTGGGCCAGTCGCTGAAGTTCATGGCCCCCGT
Organism: Rhodobacterales bacterium RIFCSPHIGHO2_02_FULL_62_130; assembly: GCA_001828855.1. Lineage (GTDB taxonomy): Bacteria > Pseudomonadota > Alphaproteobacteria > Rhodobacterales > Rhodobacteraceae > Cypionkella. The sequence continues at coordinate 28,883 of MHZT01000015.1, forward strand.
CCGTCCCGGTGATACCGTCGAGGCGGTGGTGAAAGTCACCGCAATCGACCACGCGCGCCGCCGTGTTACCCTTGAAACCCACTGCGCGGTGGGCAATACCGTTGTGCTGAAAGGCGAGGCGCTGGTTCTGGCACCAAGCCGCAAGTTCGACTAGGGGCGGCAGCGCCCCGATGCTGGGGTAAGATGCAGATTTACAAGCATTGGCAAGGGCTTGACCCATCCGCGCGCGGGGCTTCCGTGGCGATGGGCAACTTTGATGGCATCCATATCGGCCACCAGTCGGTGATCGCCCAAGCGCAGGCGCATGGCCCGCTGGGCATCATCACCTTTGAACCCCACCCCCGCGAATATTTTGCCCCCTCCGCCCCCGCCTTCCGCCTGATGAACGCCGAGGCCCGCGCCAACCGTCTGGCCAAGCTGGGCGTGCAACACCTGTATGAGCTGCCCTTCGATGCCGAAATGGCGGGCCTGACGCCGGAAGGCTTTGCGAAAACCGTTCTGGCCCAAGGGCTTGGCATCTCGCATGTCGTCGTCGGCGCGGATTTCTGCTTTGGCAAGGGCCGCGCGGGTGGCATTGGTGATCTGAAACGCCTTGGCACCGAACTGGGCTTCAACGTCACCATCGCCGATCTGGTCAAGGTCGGTGACCGCGAGATTTCCTCAACCGCGATCCGCCAAGCGCTGACCGATGGCCACCCCCGCGACGCCGCCGCCATGCTGGGCCACTGGCACCGCATCGAGGGCGAGGTGATTCACGGCGAAAAGCGCGGGCGCGAGCTGGGTTATCCAACCGCGAACATGTCCGTGAACGGGCTGCACTTGCCGAAATTCGGCGTCTACGCGGTCAAGGTCAACGTGCTGACCGGCCCGCAAGCCGGGTCCTACATGGGCGCGGCCAGCCTTGGCGTGCGCCCGATGTTCGGCGTCAACACCCCCAACCTTGAAACCTACCTGCTTGATTTCAAAGGCGATCTTTACGGCCATCATGTATCCATCGCTTTGGTGGATTACCTGCGCCCCGAGTTGAAATTCACCGGCCTGCCCGCCCTGATGGAGCAGATGGCCGCCGATGTGGTGCAAAGCCGCCAGATATTGGAGTCGCTGTGACCCCCCTGCGTCCGAAGTTCTGGGAAACCGTCCCGCTGAAGAAAATGACCGCCCCCGAATGGGAGGCGCTCTGCGACGGCTGCGGCAAGTGCTGCCTGAACAAGATCGAATATGAGGACACCGGCGAGGTCGAGTACACCCGCGTCGCCTGCCGCCTTCTGGATGGCGCGACCTGCCGCTGTTCCAACTACGACAACCGTTTCCAATACGTCCCCGAATGTGTGCGCCTGAACCCCAAGACCTTGACGCGCATCGCCTATTGGCTGCCCGGCACCTGCGCCTACAAGCTGCTGGCGGCAGGAAAACCCCTGCCCGACTGGCACCCGCTGATCACCGGCGACCCCGAGTCCACCCATACCTCCGGCAATTCCATGCGCGGCCAGACCGTTTCGGAAGTGGAAATCGACGAAGACGACTGGGACGATTACCTGATCGAGGAAACCCGCTGATGTATTTCACCTCCGACAACGCATCCGGCGCGGCCCCTGAAATCATGGCCGCCCTTGCCCGCGCCAATGATGGTTACGCCCGCAGCTATGGCGCCGATGCGATCATGGACCGCCTGCACGACCAGATCCGCGCCACCTTTCAGGCCCCCGAGGCAGCCGTCTACCTTGTCGCCACCGGCACCGTCGCCAATTCCCTTGCCCTGTCGCTTTATGCCCAGCCATGGAGCGCGGTTTTCGCCCATAGCGATGCGCATATCGCCCAAGACGAATGTGGCGCGCCCGAGTTTTACACCAATGGCGCAAAGCTGATCGGTGTGGCGGGCGATCATGGCCGCATGACGCCCGACACCCTTGGACAGGCCCTTGCCCGCACCGGCACAGGCGGCGTGCATGGCGTGCAGCGCGGCGTTGTCTCGATCACCAATGTCACCGAGGCAGGCACCACCTACACCCCCGCCGAAATCGCTGCCCTCACGGCCCTTGCGAAATCCTACAACCTTCCCAGCCACTTGGATGGCGCGCGCTTTGCCAATGCCTGTGTCGCCACGGGGGCGACTGCGGCAGAGATGACATGGCAGGCGGGCATCGACATCGTATCCTTCGGCGGCACCAAGAATGGCTGCCTTGGCGTCGAGGCGGTGGTGATCTTCGATCCCGCAAAGGCGTGGGAGTTTGAACTCCGCCGCAAACGCGGCGGGCATCTGTTTTCCAAACACCGCTACCTCTCGGCGCAGATGGAGGCCTATCTGACCGACGACCTCTGGCTGCGCCTTGCCACCCACGCCAATGCGATGGGCGCGCGACTGGCCAAGGGCATCGCCGCCCTGCCGGACATGCACCTGCAACACCCCGCCCCCGCCAATATGCTGTTCCCCGAATGGCCCGCAGGCACCCACGCAAGGCTAGACTCCGCAGGGGCCGCCTATTACCAGATGCCCGCCCCGCAGGGCCGCGAGGCCGCGCGGCTTGTCACCTCATGGTCCACGACCGAGGCCGATGTGGACGCCTTCCTGAACGCCTTGCGCGCCTAGCAGGCGTCCAGATGCGCCTGCACTGCGGGCGCAACCGCGGCCGCATGGGTGATCGACACCATATGCCCCGCGCCCGCCACCGACAGCCGCCGCGCGCGCGGCAACCGCGCCGCCAGCGCGCCATGCACCGCCCCGATGATCGCAGGGCTTGCCCCACCTTCAATCAGCAGCACCGGCACCGCGATGCCTTCCAGCCCGCCCGCGCGTAGCAACCCCGCCGCATCGTCCAAAAGCACCGGATTCTGTGCCACAATCAGATGAATCCGGTCCAGCATATAGGCCCGCGTGCGATCCGGCAGATCGGCAAAGCGCCCCTCGGTCCCCCAATGGCTGTGGAACAGTGCCGCCGCCTCGTCCCGCCGCCCGGCCCGCACCAGATCGGCAAAACCCAGATGCCCCGCGCGGAACGGCGCATAGGCCGGATCACGCGCCGCCCCCGCCGCAGCAAAAATCACCGGCTCGACCAAGGTCAGGCTTCGCACCAGATCGGGCCGCTCCAGCGCGATCCGCAGCGCCACCGTGCCACCAAAGGAATGACCGAAAAGATCAATCGCCGCGCCCTGCCCCAGATGCTCGGCCATAGCGATGGAGTCCGCCGTCACCCGGTCATGCAGGCTGGACACCCCGTCCCAAGCCTCAGCCCGGCCATGCCCGACCTGATCCGTCGCGGTGATGGTCACGCCACTCAGCCCCTCGGCCAGACCCGACCACGCGCCGGAATGCGCCAGACTGCAATGCAACGCCAGCACAGGGCGCGCGCCACCACGGGACCAAGCCCGCAGGGGCGGCAACATCAAAGCAAGATCTTCGGCCATTCACAGCTTTCCGGCTAGGTGCAGATCAAGGTCGTCAAGCCGGTCCTGACCCCAGAACCGTTCCTCGCCCACGATATAGAACGGCACGCCGAATACACCACGCTGCACCGCTTCTTCAAGATTGGCCGTGTAGGTTTCTGCCGCCATGAACATGCCCTTGTCGGCAATCGCCGGATCAAAACCGGCGGCAGCCATGATCCCGCCCAGCACATCCGCATCGGCAATATCGCGGTCCTCGGCCCAGACCGCGCGGCCCAAGCCCTGCACAAACCCCGCCAGATCACCCGCAGCCCCCTTGGCCACCGCCGCCTGCGCCGAGATGATCGCATAAGAGGCAGGCGCGGGATTGGTCGGCCAGAACGCCGGACGCTCTGCAATCGGCAGCCCCGCCCGCAGCGCCTGCCGCCGCAAATCCTGCGCGTACCACGCCTTGCGCGCAGGTGAGGCATCCGTCATCGCCACGCCCCCCATCCGCGCCGCCAGATTACCGAAATGCACCGGAATATAGCGGATGCTGGCCCCGTGCCGCGCCGCAATCGCCGCCAGTCGCGGCCCGCCAAGGTAGACATAGGGCGACAACACCGTAAAATAGTAGTCGATCTGCGGCATTTGCACCGTCCCGATGGCTTCAAGGTTTGCAAGACCCTAGACGGGTGATAAGCGGTGTCAACAATCCTCGCCTGCCCACCGGAGTGATCCCATGCCTGCCATCACCGAGCCGAAACTGATTTCCGGCAACGCCAACCTTTCCCTTGCGAAATCCATCGCCCGCCGGATGTCCATGCATCGCGGCATGTCGGTGAACCTTGTCGATGCCCGCATCGAGCGGTTCAACGACCAAGAGATTTTCGTGGAAGTGTTCGAAAATGTGCGCGGCGAGGATATGTACATCATCCAGCCCACCTCGAACCCCGCCAACGACAACCTGATGGAACTGCTGATCATGACCGATGCGCTGCGCCGCTCGTCGGCGGATCGCATTACCGCCGTGATCCCCTATTTCGGCTATGCCCGCCAAGACCGCCGCGCCAAGGCCCGCACCCCGATTTCCGCCAAACTTGTGGCCAACCTGATCGCGCAATCCGGTGTCGACCGCGTGCTGACGCTTGACCTGCACGCAGCGCAGATTCAGGGCTTCTTCGACATTCCGGTGGACAACCTCTACGCCTCGCCGGTCTTCGCGCTGGACATCGAACATAATTTCAAAGGCCAGATGGATGACCTGATGGTCGTCTCTCCCGACGTCGGCGGCGTGGCCCGCGCGCGCGAACTGGCCAAACGGATCAACGCACCGCTGGCCATCGTGGACAAACGCCGCGAAAAGGCGGGCGAGATCGCCGAGATGATCGTGATCGGCAATGTCGCAGGCAAGAAATGCATCATCGTCGATGACATCTGCGACACCGCCGGCACCCTGTGCAAAGCCGCCGAAGTGCTGATGGAAAATGGCGCAACCGAGGTCCACAGCTATATCACCCACGGCGTGCTGTCGGGTCCGGCGGTAGAGCGCGTGACCAAATCTGTGATGAAATCGCTGGTGATCACGGATTCGATCGAGCCGACCGAGGCCGTCAAAGCCTGCCCGAACATCCGCATCGTGCCAACCGCCCCGATCTTCGCGCAGGCCATCCTGAACATCTGGAACGGCACCTCGGTCTCGTCCCTGTTCGAAACCGACACGCTGGTCCCGATCTACGAAGGCATGTACCAGCGCGGCTGACCGCAGGCAAAGGTGCGTGGAAACCACGCACCCTACCCCTGTCTTCCCAATGCCGCGACAGGATGAACGGGCGGATGCCTCCGGCGGGGATATTTGGGCGGAGAGGATGGGGAAGCCATTTCATCTTGGCCCAAATACTCCCGCCGGAGGCTCCGGCTGTCGCATAGAGAGATGATCTGTGATGTTATGGGTAAGGTGCGTGGTCTCCACGCACCTTTGTTCATTCAACATCCCACGCATCATCATCGCGCACCGCGCCGATGGCCAGCCAGTCCGCCCGCACCCGTGCCACGCGCGTATCGCCCCAGGTGCGGAACACGATGTGGAAACCGGTCGCGGTGATCTTTTCTGCCAGAATATCGGCGCGTGCGTTGTGCTTGTGGTCCGTATCCCACATCCCGATCGACACCATCACCGAAGGCGGCTCCACAAACGCCTCTTTGAAGGTGATCATATGCCGGCTTTCGCGGTCGCCCTGCCCTGTCCACATCACCCCGCCATCGGCAAAATCCGAGAACAGGACGCGCGCGCCTTGCTGGATGCCCACCGATGCTGCCGCGATGCGTTTCATGCTACTCCGACCAATATTTGTGCAACCTAGCGGGTAATTCCGGCAAAAGAACGTCCAAAAAACAAAAAGCCCCGGCGAACCGGGGCTGATTGCAAAGATGTGATCCGTATCAGTGACCCGTTGCCGCCCGCATTGCGGCCAGATCGGCGGCGGTTTTTTCCGCCACGTCCTTGTTGCCGCCAATCGCCGCCGCTGCGGTGACATCTGCCACCAAAGCGTCAAGCAGCGCAGCCGTCACCTCTTCCACCGGGATCGCGCGTTCGGCCAGAACCGAGACGCCCGCCGCAGTGATCTCGGCAAAACCGCCGGTCACGACAAAGGCCTTCGCCCCATCTGCCGCCAAGGCGCGCAGGATACCGGGGCGCAGGGTGGTGATGGTGGGGGCATGCCCCTCCATCGCCGTCAGGTCGCCATCGGCGCCCGGGATCTGCACTTCGGACGCCACCACGGAGGCAAGCCTGCGTTCGGGCGACACGAGATCGAATTGAAGCGTGCCAGCCATGATGCCTCCTTAGGCCGCAGCGGCAGCGAGACGCTGGGCTTTGGCGATCACTTCATCGATGCCGCCAACCATGTAGAAGGCAGCTTCCGGCAGGTGGTCGTATTCGCCGGCCACAACTGCCTTGAACGAGGCAATGGTGACATCCAGCGGAACCTGCACACCGTCCGAGCCGGTGAAGACCTTTGCCACGTCGAAGGGCTGCGACAGGAAGCGCTGGATTTTCCGGGCGCGTGCCACCGTCAGTTTGTCTTCTTCCGACAATTCGTCCATGCCGAGGATGGCGATGATGTCCTGCAGCGACTTGTAGCGCTGAAGGATACCCTGAACCGAACGGGCGACCTGATAGTGTTCGTCGCCGATCACGGTCGGGTCCAGCAGACGCGACGACGAGTCGAGCGGGTCCACAGCCGGATAGATGCCGAGTTCCGAGATCGCACGCGACAGAACGGTCGTGGCGTCAAGGTGGGCGAAGGACGTTGCCGGAGCAGGGTCGGTCAAGTCATCGGCCGGAACGTAGATGGCCTGCACCGAGGTGATCGAGCCAGCCTTGGTCGAGGTGATGCGTTCTTGCAGCGCGCCCATGTCGGTTGCCAGCGTCGGCTGGTAGCCCACGGCGGACGGGATACGGCCCAGCAGAGCCGACACTTCCGAACCGGCTTGGGTAAAGCGGAAGATGTTGTCCACGAAGAACAGAACGTCGGTGCCGGACTGGTCGCGGAACTGTTCTGCCAGCGTCAGACCGGTCAGAGCCACACGCGCACGTGCGCCCGGCGGTTCGTTCATCTGGCCGTAAACAAGCGCCACTTTCGAAGCGGTCAGGTCATCAATCTTGATAACGCCCGATTCGATCATCTCGTGGTAAAGGTCGTTGCCTTCACGGGTCCGTTCACCAACGCCCGCGAACACCGAGTAGCCCGAGTGAACCTTGGCGATGTTGTTGATCAGTTCCATGATCAGAACGGTCTTGCCCACACCGGCGCCGCCGAACAGGCCGATCTTGCCGCCCTTTGCGTAGGGGGCCAGCAGGTCGATAACCTTGATGCCGGTCACCAGAACCACCGATTCCGTTGCCTGTTCCGCGAAGGACGGGGCGGGCTGGTGGATGGCGCGGTGTTCGGTTGCATTGACCGGACCCTTTTCGTCCACCGGCTCGCCGATGACGTTCAGGATGCGGCCCAGCGTCGCGTCGCCAACCGGAACCGAGATCGGAGCGCCAAGGTCGGTGACAGGAGCGCCACGGACCAGACCTTCGGTCGCGTCCATAGCGATAGTGCGGACGGTGTTTTCGCCAAGGTGCTGTGCCACTTCAAGGACCAGCTTCTTGCCGTTGTTTTCAGTTTGCAATGCGTTCAGGATCGCAGGAAGCGCGCCCTCGAACTGCACGTCAACCACAGCGCCGATGACCTGGGTCACCTTGCCCGCCGCGGCAGCCGCTTTCGGTGCTTTTGCCATGTCGTTTCTCCGGTTCCTCAGAGCGCCTCAGCGCCCGAAATGATTTCGATAAGCTCTTTGGTGATCGCTGCCTGACGCGAGCGGTTGTAGATCGTGGTGTATTTCGTGATCATGTCGCCTGCGTTGCGCGTGGCGTTGTCCATCGCGCTCATGCGGGCGCCCTGTTCGGAAGCACCATTTTCCAGCAAGGCCGTGAAGATCTGCGTGGCCACACCGCGCGGCAGCAAATCGGCAAGAATGGCCTCTTCGCTCGGCTCGTAGTCATACAGCGCATTCGCAGCACCGCCTTCGAACTTGGCCGGGATCACCTGCAACTCGGTCGGGATCTGCGAGATCACCGACTGGAAACGGTTGTAGAAGATCGTCGCCACGTCGAATTCGCCAGCCTCAAAACGGCCAAGGACGTCTTGGGCAATGGCCTGCGCGTTGGCATAGCCGACGCGCTTCACCTCGGACAGATCAACGTGACCCACCATATTCGCCGCGAAATCCCGACGCAGTTGTTCGCGGCCTTTTTTGCCGACAGTCAGGATTTTCACCGTCTTGCCGGATGCGATCAGCTCGTTCGCCTTGGCGCGGGCAAGCCGCACGATGGTCGAGTTGAAGCCGCCGCACAGACCGCGTTCCGAGGTCATCACCACCAGAAGCTGCACTTTGTCGCTGCCCGTCCCGGCCAGAAGCCGGGGCGCGCTTGCCGATTGACCAACCGAGGCAGCAAGGCCCCCCATCACCGCCGTCATCCGCTCGGCATAGGGCCGGGCGGCTTCGGCAGCATCCTGGGCGCGGCGCAGTTTTGCCGCAGAGACCATCTGCATCGCCTTGGTGATCTTGCGCGTGTTTTTCACGCTCGCGATCTTGTTCTTTAGGTCCTTAAGGCTGGGCATGCGTTATCTCCCCTGCCCCGCCCTCAGGCGAAGTCTTTCGCGAAAGCGGCGATCTCGGCTTTGATGGCTTTCTCCAGATCGCCCGCAACTTTGCGGTCGTTCACGGTGATGTCTTCCAGCAAGGCCTTGCCCGTCGTGCGAAGATGCTTCAGCAGACCTGCTTCAAACCGGCCGATATCCTTCACGGCAACCTTGTCCAGCGCACCAGAGGTGCCGGCATAGATCACGCAAACGATTTCCGCGTTGGTCATCGGCGAATACTGGTTCTGCTTCATCAGCTCGGTCAGGCGCGCACCACGGTTCAGCAGCGCTTGGGTCGAGGCGTCAAGGTCGGAACCGAACTGGGCGAATGCCGCCATTTCGCGGTACTGCGCCAGCTCCAGCTTCACCTTGCCAGCCACCGACTTCATGGCGTTGGTTTGTGCCGAAGAACCCACGCGCGAAACCGACAGACCGGTGTTCACAGCAGGGCGGATGCCTTGGTAGAACAGTTCGGTTTCGAGGAAGATCTGGCCGTCGGTGATCGAGATCACGTTCGTCGGGATAAACGCCGACACGTCGCCGCCCTGGGTTTCGATGATCGGCAAAGCCGTCAGCGAGCCAGCACCGAAATCTTCGTTCAGCTTGGCCGAACGCTCCAGCAGGCGGGAGTGCAGGTAGAACACGTCGCCCGGATAGGCTTCACGTCCCGGCGGACGGCGCAGCAACAGCGACATCTGACGGTAAGCAACGGCCTGCTTGGACAAATCATCATAGATGATCAGCGCATGGCGGCCATTGTCACGGAAGAATTCTGCCATTGCGGTTGCGGCATAGGGTGCCAGAAACTGCATCGGGGCCGGGTCCGAAGCGGTTGCCGCCACCACGATGGTGTAGTCAATCGCGCCGGTTTCTTCCAGTTTCTTCACCAACTGTGCCACGGTCGAACGCTTCTGACCGATAGCAACGTAGATGCAGTACAGCTTCTTCGACTCGTCGTCGCCAGCAGCCTCGTTGTAGGACTTCTGGTTCAGAATGGTGTCCAGCGCCACGGCGGTCTTGCCGGTCTGACGGTCACCGATGATCAGTTCGCGCTGGCCACGGCCAACCGGGATCATGGCGTCAACGGCTTTCAGGCCGGTTGCCATCGGCTGGTGAACCGATTTGCGCGGAATGATGCCCGGTGCCTTGACGTCGGCCACGCGACGCTCGGTTGCTGCAATCGGACCTTTGCCGTCAATCGGGTTGCCCAGACCGTCCACAACGCGACCCAGCAGGGCGTTGCCAGCCGGAACGTCCACGATGGACTTGGTGCGTTTGACAACGTCACCTTCCTTGATGTCCTGGTCGGAACCGAAGATCACGACGCCGACGTTGTCGACTTCGAGGTTCAGCGCCATGCCGCGGATACCGCCGGGGAATTCCACCATTTCACCGGCCTGAACATTGTCCAGCCCGTAAACGCGCGCAATACCGTCGCCTACCGACAACACGCGGCCAACTTCGGCCACTTCGGCATCTTTGCCAAAGTTCTTGATCTGCTCTTTGAGGATCGCAGAGATCTCAGCAGCTTGGATACCCATTTATCCGACCTCTTTCATTGAATTCTGAAGGGCTGCGAGCTTGGCCTTGACCGAGGTGTCGATCATGACCGAGCCGAGCTTGACGACGAGACCGCCGATGAGGCTTTCATCAACAGTGGTGTTCAGTTTCACATCCTTGCCGACGCTGGCTTTCAGCGCAGCGGCAAGTTTCGATGCCTGCTCGGCGGACAGAACCGAGGCCGAGGTGACATCAGCCGTCACTTCACCTTTTTCGTCCGCGATGCGGGATTTCAGGTTGGCCACCAGTTGCGGCAGCACAAAAAGCCTGCGCTTCGAAGCCATCAGTGCCAGCGTATTGGCAGTGGTGGTCGAAAGCTTCAGCGCGGCCGCAACAGCGGCAATCGCACGGGCCTGATCGTCACGCGCCACGACGGGCGATGCGATCACGTCGCGCAGATCGGCACTGGCGCCCAGCGCTGCCCCGATTGCATCGGCATCGGCTTCAAGCGCGCCTAGGCCTTTTTCTTCTTTGGCAATCTCGAACAAAGCCTGCGCGTAGCGCGAGGCGATCCCCAAGGATATCGAAGCTGGTTCGGACACGTCATCCCTTCCGCTGTCTTTGACCCGTTTCATGCCTCGTGCGGGACACATCCCGACCGGGGCGCAAGCAAGGTGCATGCGTCTTTCGATTTGGCGCGTCTCTAGCAGACGCTTGCCCACCCCGCAACCTGTAAGGCTGCGCTTTTTCGATGTCTGCCATGCGGCATTTAGGGGTGTTAGCGCTGCATCCTGCGCTCTGCGGCGTTCTGTCTGGATTTCCGGCGCAAAAAGCGGTGCAAAGCCAAGAATCGCGCCCTGAACTGGCCCCCGCCACGGGTCATTGTCCGCAATCCCGCGCCAATGGCCCGAACAGTTACTTCAGCCACGGGCCGGCCCTATGCTGCCCCTAACGCTGGCGCGGGCTTGGCACCGCCGCGCCCACCCCTTCCAGCACGCGCAACGGACGGCGCACCCGCGCACCCAATCCGCCCCGCGTCGGCGCATAGACCTGCTTTGACACCTCGACCATCAGCACACCCCCTGCCAGCCACGGCAGACGATGGCCGAAACTCTCCCAGAAGGCCGAGGTCCGCAGCCAGAACCGCCCCTCGGACGGCGGGGCGAACAGCGATGTCATGCTGCGTTCGGGCGTAAAGCCATGCTTTTTCAACTGCGCCTCAAGCTGCCCCGGCGTGTAGGGGCGGCCAAAGCCAAAGGGCGTGCCATCCCGCCGCGCCCAAAGCCCCGCACGGTTCGGCACGATAAACAGCGCCCGCCCCCCCGGCCCCAGCACGCGATGCGCCTCATCCAGCACCGCCGCCGGATTGTCCGAGGTTTCCAGCCCGTGCATGATCACCAAGCGGTCCACATGCCCCGTTGCAAGCGGCCACAGGGTTTCCTCGCACAGCACAGACACATTCTCCATGCCCGCAGGCCAAGGCATCACGCCCTGCGGTCCCGGCATCAACCCGATCACCCGCCGCGCCTCGGACAGATAGGGGCGCAGCAGCGGCACCGCAAAGCCGAACCCAGCCACCGTCTGCCCCGGCGCGGGTGGCCACAGCTTTTCCACCTGCCCCCGAATAGCCCGCTGCGCCACCCGCCCCAACTGGGTCCGGTAGTAGAAATTGCGCAGATCAAGCACATCCAGATGCATTGCGGCCCAAAGCCCCTATGGTCATTCTGCCGCGATCATAGCAACCCAAAGCCCCAACGCCATGCCCGATCCAGCCGCACCGCAGCAAATGCGGATAATTCGCGGGGAATCGCACCGATTGCGGCCCGCCCGCCTTTGCGCCACCCTAAGCCAAACCCGAAAGGCCGCCCCATGACGCTTGAACTTGTCACCATCCCCTGCCGCACCGACAACTACGCCTACCTGCTGCATGATGCAGCCTCCGGCGACACCGCCCTGATCGACGCGCCCGAAGCCGCACCCATCCTGACCGCCCTGCAAACGCGCGGCTGGACCCTGCGCCAGATCCTGATCACCCACCACCACGGTGACCATATCGAGGCCGTCCCCGAACTGGTCGCCGCCACCGGCGCGCAAGTCCTTGGCGCAAAGGCCGACGCCCACCGCCTGCCCCCCCTGACCCGCGCCCTGACCGAAGGCGACACCGTGCAGGTCGGCCCCGAATCCGCCCAAGTCATCGACGTCTCCGGCCACACCCTTGGCCACATCGCCTTCCACTTCCCCGAGAGCCGCTACGCCTTCACCGCCGACAGCCTGATGGCGGGGGGCTGTGGCCGCCTGTTCGAAGGCACGCCCGCCCAGATGTGGCACAGCCTGTCGAAACTGGCCGCCCTGCCCCCCGAAACCCTGATCTGCTCGGGCCACGAATACACCGCCTCGAACCTGCGCTTCGCCACCACGATCGAGCCTCAGAACGAAGCCCTTCTCTCCCGCATCGCCCGCGTCACCACCGCCCGCGCCGAAAACCGCGCCACCGTCCCCTCGCGCCTCTCCGGCGAATTGGCGACCAACCCTTTTCTGCGCGCCAATCTGCCCCATATAAAGGCATTACTGGGCCTGCCCGATGCCCCCGACGCCGCCGTCTTTGCCGAAATCCGCGCCCGCAAGGACAAGTTCTGACCCCAAACCGCGCCCCGCCGATCACATTTTGTGCCAAGCGCACAAACAAACCGAAATCTTGCCGATTTAGGGCTTGAAGATCGCGGAATAAAACCGATCCTTAATCTTACGAGGCCATGGTGGGAACGGGCCAACAGCCCCTCCGACCCGCAGGACAGGAGCACGAAAACAGTGCCATCTTTTTCAACCACGCTCGAGCAAGCCATTCACGGCGCACTGGCCCTTGCCAATGCCCGCCGCCACGAACTCGCCACGCTGGAACACCTCCTGCTGGCCCTGATCGACGAACCCGATGCCGCCCGCGTCATGAAGGCGTGTTCGGTCAATCTGGACGATCTGCGCAAGACGCTGGTGGATTTCATCGACGATGATCTGTCCACCCTTGTCACCGATGTCGAAGGCTCCGAAGCCGTGCCGACCGCCGCGTTTCAGCGTGTGATCCAGCGCGCCGCGATCCATGTGCAATCCTCGGGCCGCACCGAAGTCACCGGCGCGAATGTGCTGGTCGCCATCTTTGCCGAACGCGAATCCAACGCGGCCTATTTCCTGCAAGAACAGGACATGACGCGCTATGACGCGGTGAATTTCATCGCCCATGGCGTCGCCAAGGACGCCTCTTTCGGTGAGGCACGCCCGATCACGGGGGCCGAGGAACACCACCACGAAACCCCCAAGGCCGAAGCCGGTGAGGCCAAGGAATCTGCCCTGTCGAAATACTGCGTCGATCTGAACGTCAAGGCGCAGAAGGGCGATGTCGATCCGCTGATTGGCCGCGAATCCGAAGTCGAACGCTGCATTCAGGTGCTCTGCCGCCGCCGCAAGAACAACCCGCTGCTGGTGGGCGATCCGGGCGTGGGCAAAACCGCCATCGCCGAGGGTCTGGCGTGGAAGATCATCAACGGCGAAACGCCCGAGATTCTCGCCCATGCCACCATCTACAGCCTTGATATGGGCGCGCTTCTGGCCGGCACCCGCTATCGTGGCGATTTTGAGGAACGCCTGAAAGCCGTTGTCAAAGAGATGGAGGATCACCCCGACGCGATCCTGTTCATCGACGAGATTCATACCGTGATCGGCGCAGGTGCGACCTCGGGCGGCGCGATGGATGCCTCGAACCTGCTGAAGCCCGCGCTTCAGGGCGGCAAACTGCGCTGCATGGGCTCGACCACCTACAAGGAATTCCGCCAGCACTTTGAAAAAGACCGCGCCCTGTCGCGCCGCTTCCAGAAGATCGACGTGAACGAACCTTCGGTGCCGGATGCCATCAAGATCCTGATGGGCCTGAAGCCGCATTTCGAAGAACACCACGATCTGCGCTACACCAATGATGCGATCAAATCGGCGGTGGAACTGGCCGCGCGCTATATCCACGACCGCAAACTGCCCGATTCCGCCATCGACGTGATCGATGAGGCAGGGGCGGCGCAGCATCTTCTGTCAGACTCCAAACGCCGCAAGACGCTGGGAACAAAAGAGATTGAGGCTGTCGTTGCCAAGATCGCCCGCATCCCGCCAAAGACCGTCTCCAAAGACGATGCAGAAACCCTGCGCGATCTGGAAAAGACCCTGAAACGGGTGGTTTTCGGGCAGGACAAGGCCGTGGAAACCCTGTGTTCCGCGATCAAACTGGCCCGCGCGGGCCTGCGCGAACCCGAAAAGCCCATCGGCAACTACCTGTTCGCTGGCCCCACCGGCGTCGGCAAAACCGAAGTGGCGAAACAGCTTGCCTCGTCCTTGGGCGTGGAACTGATCCGCTTCGATATGTCCGAATACATGGAGAAACATGCGGTTTCCCGTCTGATCGGCGCGCCTCCGGGCTATGTCGGCTTTGACCAAGGCGGCATGCTGACCGATGGCGTCGATCAGCACCCGCATTGCGTGCTTCTGCTGGACGAAATGGAAAAGGCGCACCCGGATGTCTACAACATCCTGTTGCAGGTGATGGACCACGGCAAGCTGACCGATCACAATGGCCGCACCGTCGATTTCCGCAATGTCATCCTGATCATGACCTCGAACGCGGGCGCGATTGAGCAGTCGAAAGAGGCGATCGGTTTTGGCCGCGCGCGTCGCAGCGGCGAAGACACCGCCGCCATCGAACGCACCTTCACGCCTGAATTCCGCAACCGTCTGGATGCCGTGATCTCCTTCGCGCCCTTGGGCAAAGAAGTGATCATGCAGGTCGTCACCAAGTTCGTCTTGCAGCTTGAGGCGCAGTTGATGGACCGCAACGTCCACATCGACCTGACCCCCGAAGCCGCCGCTTGGCTGGGCGACAAAGGCTATGATGACAAGATGGGCGCCCGCCCGCTTGGCCGCGTGATTCAGGAATACATCAAGAAACCGCTGGCCGAAGAACTACTGTTCGGCAAGCTGACCAAGGGCGGTCTGGTGCATGTGGGCGTCAACGAGGATGGCTTGCTGCTGTCCTACGAAGAGCCGCAAAAGCCGCGCCTCACGGGCCAAAAGCCGCCGCTGCTGACGGCGGAGTAATCCGGCCAAGCCGCAAACCAGCCCCAAGCGCCCCGCGCTTGGGGTTTTTCTTTGCCTGACAGGGCGGGGAAAACGGGACAACCAGAGATGCCAAGACTCGCGCAAAGGTTAAAAACCCCTTAACGAGACCACCCTAAGCCATTGATTTCAAAGCATAAAAAACGGTCCCGAGTTGGAACCGCTACCTCTCGGTCAGCTTCAACTCAATCCGCCGGTTCTGCGCCCGCGCGGTCGGATCATCCCCCGCCGCAACCGGCTGATACTCGCCAAACCCCGTCGCCGCCAACCGCTGCGGCGGAAATCCCAACCCGTCCTGCATGAACCGCACCACCGACAGCGCCCGCGCCTGCGAAAGCTGCCAGTTATCCGCAAACTCCCCCGTCCCCGACAGCGGCACATTATCGGTATGCCCGTCCACGCGGATGATCCAGTCTATCGAAGGCGGGATCTGCCCCGCCACCTCGTTCAAAATCTCGACCACCCCCGCAATCTGCGCCTGCCCCTCGGGAGCCAGATCGGCGGAACCGGGATTGAACAGCACCTCGGACGAGAACACAAAGCGGTCCCCGACCACCCGCACCCCTTCGCGCCCATCCAGAAGCTGCGAAAGCTGGCCGAAGAATTCAGAGCGGAACTTGGCCAGATCGGCATTCTCGGCCTGCAGCCGCGCCCGTTCCGCCGCCTCCATCTCGGCCCGCTTCTTCTGCTCCTGTGCCACCTGCGCCAAAGCCGCGTTCAACTGGCTTCCCAGCGCCTCGATCTGCACCTTTGCCTCGGCATCCTTTGCGGCAGAGGAATCCAGCACCGCTTGCAACGCCCCCAGTTGCGACCGCAGCGCCGCAATCTGTTCGTTCAGCAGCGCCATTTTCCGCGCAGCCTCTACAGATTTTGACTGTTCCGCCGTCAGCGCCGTCTCCGCCGCAGCCAACAGCGCCGCCTTCTGATCCGCCGCCTCCGCCTGCGTCTGCGCCGCCGCCAGCAAGGTCAGCGTCTCCTCGGCCTTGCGGCGCTGCTCCTCAAGCGCCAGCGTCATCGCAATCATCTCGTCATCCGAGTCTTTCAGCTTGGCCCGCAGCGCCTCAAGTGCGGCCTGATCAACCAACCGCGCCGCCTCCGCCTCGGTCAACTCCGCCTGAGCCGCATCGCCCCGGCTTCGCAAATCCGCAATCAAAGTCTCCAAAGCCTCGCGCCGCGCCGCCGCCAGCCGTGCCGCCTCGGCACCGGCGTCAATCTCGGACCGCGCCTTGGCGATGGCCAGATCCAGCGCCTCTTTCTCGGACAAAAGCTGCGCCTGCGCCGCCTGCAAATCGCTGACCTCACCCCGCGCAGCGTCGCGTTCGGCCAAAAGGCTGGCGACCTGCGCCTCGAAACTGGCAATCCTGCCCTGCGCCTCTGCCAATTCGCCCTCGCGCGCCGAAAGCTGGCCGGTCAGCGTGGCAATCAGCGCCGATTGTTCCTCGCCCTTGGCCTGCGCGGCGGTCAGGCTGGCGGACAAACTGCCCACCTCGGCCTGCAAGGCATCGGCGCGCTGGCGTTCAAGCCCGAGGGCATCTGCCAGACCGGCGACCTGCGCGGTCAACTCATCCAGTTCCGAGGTCTGCGTGGTGATGGTTTCGCGCAGCACCGATTGCATGACGGTAAAGATCGTCAGCACGAACATCAGCACCATCAGCAGGGTCGTCACCGCATCGACGAACCCCGGCCAGATCATCGACGAGTCGCGCTTGCGACGCAGAGCCATGGTCAGCGCCCTGCCGAAGGGTCGCGCAGGGCTTGGCGCAAGGTATTGGTCAGCGTGGCAATATCGCCACGCAGATCGGTGATGCTTTCTTGCCGCCCCGCCGAGATTTCTTCAAGGATACGAAGCAGTTGCACATCAATCGACCGCAAGCGCATCCGGCTTTCGGCATCCGATTGCGCGGCGCTGTCGGCCCCCGTCAAGGCCGCGATCAAACGATCCTGCCCTTCGGCGATGCGGGTCAGCACCTTGGTCTGCCCCGACTCGGCGGTGATGCGTTTGGACAATTTGTCCACAGCCGCCGTCAGCAGATCAAGGCTTTCTTCCACCCCGGCGCGGTTGGATTCGGACTGGGCGTAAAGCGTTTGCAGCACGTCAAGCTGGCCGGTCAGATGGTCCAGCACCGCCGAAACCGTCCCGCCTTCGCCGCTGTCGGAATCACCACTGGAGAAGCCGACGCGGGTGATCGAGGACAGCCATTCCTCAAGCTCACGGGCAAAACGGTTCTGTCCGTGGCTGGCGAACAACTCCAGCAGCCCCACCACCAAAGATCCGGCCAGCCCCAGAAGCGAGGACGAAAACGCCGTTCCCATCCCGCCCAACTGGCTTTCCAGACCCGTCATCAGCTTGCCGAACACCTCAAGCCCCGTCTCGCCCTCTTGCGGGGCCAGCGAGCGGATGGTTTCGACAACGGCGGGAACCGTGGTGGCAAGCCCGTAAAAGGTTCCCAAAAGGCCAAGGAAAACCAGAAGGTTAACCAGATAGCGCGTGATATCTCGCGCCTCGTCGATCCGCGTTTCGACCGATTCAAGGATCGAGCGCGAGGCCGAGGAGGAAATCTGCATCTTGGCGGCGCGGCTACGCAGCAGTTGCGCCAAAGGGGCCAGCAGGCGCGGCGGCGCAACATCTTCGGAGCCGGCCTCGTGGCGGGCAAAGGATTCGATCCAGCTGACCGATTGCACAAGGATCAGCACTTGCCAAAAACAGGTGACCACACCCAGCGCAAAGACCAGCGTGATAAAGCCGTTCAACAGCGGGTTGGTCGCAATGATACCAAGCACGGTTTCATGGATCAGCCACGCCCCCGACGCCACCAGCGCACAGGCCAACAACATGGTGACAATTTGCCGGATCGGCTGGCTAAACAGGGTGGTTTCGTCGGCCTTGGGGCGTTCCATCCGGCGGTTCTGCCTCTTCATTCTGCTCTGGCGCAACCATAGCAGCCAGCCAGCGGCTGCCAAGTAAAACCCGCCTTACAGCCCGCGCACCCGCGCGGCCAGCCAGTTCAGATCGGCATCGGCTATGCCCAGTTCGGCCAGATGCGCGGCGGTGGCGAAAAGGTAATCGCGGTTTGGCCCGCGCCCGCCCACGGCCCGCGCTATGATATGGGCCTGCGCCTCAAGCGCCATGCCGCCGCAATATTGCACATGGTCGGGATCAATCACAAAGGCCAAGGCAGTAACCTGCCCGCCATCCGCAAGATCAACCGGCAGGTGCCGCTCCAGATAGGCCGACGAGATCAACTCGCGCTCGCGCAGCGCGGCCAGCGTTTCGGCCTCGGCCCCCGCTTGTACGCGGAACGCCACCCCGTCACAGACCGCCCCTGCCGCCTGATCCAAGGCCAGCACCAATCCGGGCGCGGTTTCGGTGCCGCGATGGTGGATCGAATGCATGCAAAAACTGCGGTGCCAGCCCTGCAACCGGGCAATCTGACGCTCGGCCACCGGAAACTCGGGGTTCCAGATCAGCGACCCATATCCGAAAATCCAAAGCGGTGCTGGCATCTGCTGGCCCTCCTGTTTTCGCAGGTGTAAGCACGGAAAATGGCAAAGGAAAGGGTCGGCATGCGGGCGCTGTTATGGGGTATTCTGGCGATTGCGGGCCTGTGGTCGGGCTATTGGTGGGTTGGATCGACAACGGTAGAAAAAAGCGCGGTCGATTGGTTTGCCGCCCAGAACGCCCAAGGTCTGCAGGCCAGCCATGACGGCATCGGCGTGCAGGGCTTTCCCAACCGCTTTGATCTTACGGTCACTGCGCCGAACCTGTCCGATCCGGCGCGAGGTCTGGGCTGGACAGCGCCCTTCGTGCAGATTTTTGCTATGACGTGGAAGCCGTGGCACCTGATCGCCGCCCTGCCGAACACGCAGACGGTTACTGTTGCGGATCAGACCGTTACCATCACATCCGCCCATATGCTCACCAGCCTTCTGCTGCATCCCGGCACCGGATTGGCGCTGAACGAAACCCGGATTG
This sequence comes from Rhodobacterales bacterium RIFCSPHIGHO2_02_FULL_62_130, assembly GCA_001828855.1. Taxonomy (GTDB): domain Bacteria; phylum Pseudomonadota; class Alphaproteobacteria; order Rhodobacterales; family Rhodobacteraceae; genus Cypionkella. The sequence goes on from MHZT01000015.1 coordinate 48,056, forward strand.
AGGCGGCAGAGATCGGGTTTGACTCGTCAAAGGGCTGGTCTGTGACAGCGGCCCAGATCAATGCCTCAACCCTGCAAGACGCAACGCGGGCCGACACGCACCGGCTGGGGCTGGCGGTGAAAGCGGTGATGCTGGGGGCGGATTTGGCCGAAACCGCCGCCACGGCAGACTTGCCCGCGCAGATCGATCTGATCCATCTTGACGCATATGCCCGCCTGACCGCGCCGATTGACCGCTTCGCCAGCCAAACCAATCCAAGCCTTGCCGCGCTGGATCTGGCCGATGTCCGGCTGAACTGGGGCGCGCTGAAACTGACGGCGAAGGGCGCGCTGGTGGCCGACGGGTCCGGCTTTGCACAAGGCGAGATCGCCCTTCACATCGAAGGCTTCCGCCGCATTCCGCCGCTTCTGGTCGCCTTGAATCTTGTCAAACCAGAGCTTGCCCCAACCCTTACCCATGCGCTTGAGGTGCTGGCCGAAGGCGCGGCGGATGCCGAGGTTCTGGACATCACCCTGAAATGCGCGGATGGCCAGATGAGCCTTGGTCCCGTGCCATTGGGGGCCGCACCACAGTTCAACTAGCGGCAGTAAGACCCGTTGCGATGGTGCGCGGTGTCAAAATGCAGATGGTCCTCGTGATAGCCATCCGATCCGGGGCCAAGCGTGGTGCCAAAAATCCCGCAAGCGCCCTTATGTGCCTTGCGGATCTGCTTGTTATAGTCGCGGGCGACAGACCATTCCTTGCCATCAGAAAAGATGAACCCTGCAATATCAATGGCTTTGCCGCGCCCATGCTCGCTGACCTTGTTGCCTTTGACATTGTTTCGGGGGCGGCAAATATAATGCGCCGCAATCCGCAATTCGACGACCTCCCTCCCACCAAAGGCTGGCCGCATCGCCTGCTCGACCCATGTTTTCAGCGCAATCGCCGTCTCGCAATCAATCGTGGCCGGTTGCGACAGCCGGATGCCGGAAATCGAGGTAACGCGCACCGGTTCTGACACGCCACAGCCCTGCACCTTGGAACTGATCTGTGCCAGATTTTCGCCCTTGATTGCCGGATCGCCGCAAACCGCTCCGGTTTGCGCTGTCTTTTCACGCTTGGGCTTTTTCTGCGTCGGGGTGGCGGCGATTTCCGCGACGGGAGCTTGCGACTGCAGCCCCTCGGGGCGTGCGCGGGGCCGCAAGACAGCCACTTGCGCTACCGCATCGGGTTTGACAATGGCAGGTGCCAAAAGCTCGGGCGGGCGCGGACGCGGTCGGATCAGCACGGGGGCAGCGGGATCAACCACGACGGCAACAGCGGTCCCGACCAAGGGGCGCGGCATGGGCCGGATCGAGGTTTGTGGCGCATCTGCCTGCAGCGGCCCGGTTCCCAGCGCCAAGACCAGCGCAAGGAAACCCAACCCGCGCAAAGGCTTACGCCCTTCCGTCAGGTTTGGCAGCCGCAGGGGCGCGCCCGAAATCGGGGGCCGAGGTGTCTTGCCCCGCCTCGATGATCCCGCGCCGAATGGCCCGTGTGCGGGTGAAATAATCATGCAACAGCGCACCATCCCCCATACGGATGGCGCGTTGCAGCACGAACAATTCCTCGGCAAAGCGGCCCAGAACGTCCAGAACGGCATCTTTGTTGGTCAGGAAGACATCTCGCCACATCGTCGGATCAGAGGCGGCAATACGGGTGAAATCCCGAAACCCCGAGGCCGAATATTCGATCACTTCCGAATTCGACACCTGCGCCAGATGGTCGGCCACACCCACCATGGTATAGGCAATCAGGTGCGGCGTATGGCTGACCACCGCCACCACCTGATCGTGATGCGCGGCGTCCATGGTGTTGACCTTGGCCTGCATGCCTTCAAGCAATTGCTGCAATCTGGCAACCGCAACGGGATCGGCATCCGAAGCAGGCGTCAACAGCCACCACTTGTTGACAAACAGCGTGGCAAAGCCCGAACGCGGGCCGGAATATTCGGTGCCGGCCATCGGATGACCGGGAATAAAGTGAATACCTTCAGGCATGTGCGGAGCAACGGCCGCGATAACCGCCTGTTTGACCGACCCGACATCCGTGACTGTGGCCCCCTCGGCCAGATGCGGCCCGATCTCGGCGGCAATCTCGGCCATAGCGCCCACAGGAACCGCCAGAACCACCAGATCGGCGCCCGCAACCGCCTCGGCAGCCGTGGCAAAGACCTGATCGCAAATCCCGATCTCCAACGCGGTCGCACGGGTTTCGGCCGATTTGGCATGGCCCACGATCTCGCCCGCCAAGCCCTTGGCCCGCATCGCATGCGCCATCGACGAGGCGATCAGCCCCAGACCGATCAGCGCGACACGGTTATAGACTTGGGTCATTTCACACCCTTGAACTGCGCGATAGCATGGGCCACGCGGCGGCAGGATGCCTCGTCGCCTATGGTGATCCGCAAGCACTGGGGCAGTTTGTAACTTGCCACCCGTCGCACGATCAGCCCTTGGCCCTGCAAGAACAGATCGCAGGCCTCGGCCTCTTCTGCCGATGCAAAGCGGGCAAGGATGAAATTGGCCAAAGACGTATCGGACGGGATTCCCAATTCGGCCAAGGCCTGTGCCAGCCAGTGCCGCATCCTTGCGTTATCGGCGCGGCAACGCGTGACGAAATCCTGATCCCGCACCGCCGCCTCGGCTGCTTCAAGCTGCGTGTTCGACAGGTTGAACGGCCCCCGAATACGGTTCAGCACATCGATGATATGCTTTGGCCCATAGCCCCAGCCGATCCGCAGCCCGCCCAGACCGTAGATTTTCGAGAAGGTCCGCGTCATCACCACATTCTCGCGCGACTCGATCAGCGCAAGACCGGCATCGAAGCCCTCGACAAATTCGGCATAGGCCCCGTCCAGCACCAGAATGGCCTGAGGCGGAAGGCCCGCCGCCAGACGCTCTACCTCGGCCGCGGAAATCATCGTGCCGGTGGGGTTGTTCGGATTGGCAATAAACACCAGCTTGGTGCGCCGGTTGCAGGCCTTCAGGATCGCATCCACATCCGTGGTACGCTCGCGCTCGGCCACCTCGACCGGCGTGGCCCCCACCGCCAGCGCCGAAATGCGATACATCAGGAAGCCGTGTTCGGTGAACACCACCTCGTCCTTTGGCCCCGCATAGGCTTGGCAGAGAAAGGTGATTATCTCATCCGAGCCGACGCCACAAATCACGCGGCCCGCGTCCAGCCCATGCACTTCGGCAATCGCAGTGCGAAGGCTGGCGTGATCGGTCGAAGGATAGCGGTGCAACTGATGCACCGAGCGGGCAAAAGCATCCTTGGCCTTATCCGAAGGCCCGAACGGATTCTCGTTCGACGACAGTTTCACGATATTCGACACGCCTGCCACCGAGGCCTTGCCGCCCTCATACAAGGCGATGTCCAGAATACCGGGCTGCGGGCGGATTACGTCATTCATCGGATTCCCCAAACTACAGGCGGGGTTTTAGCGGCGGGGGCGCGCCATTGCCAGCGGCAACTTGTCCCGCCCCCCTGCCGCATCAGTGTCAGGAAAATTTTTCGAACGAAAAATTTTCGCGCGGCGAAGAATTTTCGTCCGAAAATTCTTCTTGATCAGACCGCGAGGAAGTTGGTGAATTGCCACGGGTCTGCATCGCGATCCTCGGCAAAGCTGTTGATGCGCTGCTGGATCGGCGTCCAGTCGGTGTAATGCGCCTCGATGCTGCCCAGATAGGGGCGCTGCACCTGAAGGCAGCGGGCGTGGTCCATCTCGTCGGCTTCGACAAAGCCTGCGCGGGGGTTTTCGGCGGCCCAGACCATCGCGGCCAGCACCGCCGATGTCACCTGCATCCCCGTCGCGTTCTGATAGGGGGCCAGCGCGCGCGCCTCGTCGATCGACAGGCGCGAGCCGTACCACAGCGCGCCCTTGGCATGGCCGTACAGGAACACGCCCAGATCATCGCCGCCCGAAACGATCTCGTCCACAGTCAGAATATGCTTCTTTTCCGGCACGATACCGGCGCCATTGATCTCGTGCAGCGACAGGATTGCGTCGTTGCAGGGGTGATAGGCATAGTGGCAGGTCGGGCGATAGACTGCGGTCTCGCCTTCCCAAACCGTGTAATAATCAGGGATCGACAGCGATTCATTATGGGTCACCACATAGCCGAATTGCGGCCCCGCGCCCGGACACCAAGACCGCACCCGCGTATCGGCACCGGGGCGGTCGATCCAGATCGCATAGCCCGGGCCGTGGTCAAAAGCATGGCCGTGCGGGGGCAGTTTCTTCTCATGCGTTCCCCAGCCCAACTCGGCGGGCTGATAGCCTTCGGACAACAGCCCGTCCACCGACCAGGTATTCACGAATACGCCCACCGGCTTGGGATTGGCGGAAATCTGGGTATCACGTTCCGCCACGTGGACGCCCTTGACGCCAAGGGTCTGCATCAGCTTGGCCCAATCGGCCTGCGTCACCGGAACAGCCTCAACCCCCGTATCTGCGGCCAGCTTCAGCAGCGCCTCTTTCAGCAGCCACGACACCATGCCCGGATTGGCCCCGCAGCAGGACACCGCCGTCGGCCCGCCGACAAACTGCTTGCCCAAGGCGCGCACTTTCTCGCGCAGCGGATAATTCGTGCGCTCGGCATTCGGCAAAGGCGATCCGAAATAGAAGCCCGGCCACGGCTCGACCACCGTGTCGATATATTGCACGCCCAGTTCCTGACACAGCAGCATCAACTCGATACTGTCCACATCCACCGACAGGTTCACGATAAACCCCTTGCCATCGGGGAACAGCCCGCGCAGCACCGCATCGAAATTATCCGGCGTCAGCGCCACTTGCAGATGCTTGATGCCATGCTCTGCCAGAATATGCGCGAACTCGCCCGACGGCTCGATCACGGTGAACTGGTCGCGGTCAAAGGCGATATGGCGCTCGATCAGCGGCAGGGTGCCGCGCCCGATCGAGCCGAAGCCGATCATCACCAAGGGTCCGTCGATGCGGGTGTGAACGGTATGGGTCATGCTATCCTCAATGCTTGTCGGTCTTGGCCGAAAGCCAGTCCATCAGTGCCAGCAACACGCCGGACACCACGAAAGTCAGATGGATGATCACCATCCATTGCAGGGTTTCCATCGTCACCGTGTAGGCCGACTGCGGTTTGCCCAAAGACATGAACACCTTCAACAGATGTATCCCCGAAATCGCCACGATCGAGGCGATCAGCTTCATCTTCAGCCCCGAGAAATCCACCTTGCCCATCCAGTCGGGCCGGTCCTCGCTGTCCTGAATGTCCAGCTTCGAGACGAAATTTTCGTATCCCGAGAACAGCACGATCAGCAAAAGATTGGCCGCAAGGCTCAGGTCGATCAGGGTCAGCACCGCCAGAATACCCTGATCCGCGGTCATGGTCAGGGTTTTCGGCACATAATAGGCCAGTTCCTTGACGAACAGCACCGCCATCATGGCAAGGCTGATGACCAGCCCCAGATACATCGGCGCCATCAGCCAGCGGCTGGCGAAAAGCCCCTGCTCGAACTTGGTCTCAATCGTAGGTTTCTCAGACATGAACGCCTCCGGGATAAAACGAAAAGGCCCGCCAAAAGGCGGGCCCCCATCTTCTGATACCCGTCTGCCGATAGGGGCAGGATCAGTTCTTTGCGTAGTATTCGACGACCAGGTTCGGTTCCATGACGACCGGATAGGGAACGTCGGACAGGCCCGGCGTGCGGACGAATTTCACGGTCAGTTTCGAGTTGTCGACTTCCAGATAGTCCGGAACGTCACGCTCGGTCAGGGCAATCGCCTCGGCGATGATCGCCAGCTGACGCGACTTGTCACGCACAGCGATGATGTCGCCTTCCTTGACGCGATACGACGCGATGTTCACGCGCTGGCCGTTCACGGTGACGTGGCCGTGGTTCACGAACTGGCGTGCGGCGAAAACGGTCGGAACCAGCTTGGCGCGGTAGACAACCGCGTCCAGACGGCGCTCCAGCAGACCAACCAGCATCTCGCCGGTGTCGCCCTTGACGCGTTCTGCTTCGGTGAAGATCTTGCGGAACTGCTTTTCGGTCAGGTCACCATAGTAACCCTTCAGCTTTTGCTTGGCGCGCAGCTGGGTGCCGAAATCGGACAGTTTGTTCTTGCGACGCTGGCCGTGCTGGCCGGGGCCGTATTCACGCTTGTTCACCGGGGATTTCGGACGGCCCCAGATGTTTTCGCCCATGCGGCGGTCAATTTTATACTTGGCAGACGTGCGTTTGGTCACGGCTGATCTCCTTCTTGCGTTACGAAGGGCGTTGTCCTCTAACCCGAAGGTTCGACAGGGTTCTTCTTGCGAAGTCCACCAACACCAATGAAAAGCCCCGGATTTTCACCCGGGACTTGGGGGCCTTATACAGACCGAACCGCCCGAGTCAACAGCCCTTCCCCCTTTCCGAAATCCTCTCTGCACAAATATCCTCGGGGGGAGGTCGCTTGCGACCGGGGGGCGGAAAGCCCCCCTTTTTCCACCAAAGCCAGCCCTAGGCCGCCATATCATGCCGCAGGATCGCCGCTTCCGATCCCGAAAGGTTGCGCCGTGCATAATCGCCATAGCCATGCGGGTTCTGCGCGACGCCCGGCAAGATCGCCAGCAATCCCTCGCGCTGCACCGGATCTATGGTGTCCAGCGCGGTGTTTGACGGGTGGAAGCTTTCCGTCTCCAGCCCGTTCGCCCAGACGATATTGTGCTGTTCCAGCAGGATATGCACGTAAGTCACCTCGCACATCGCCTGATCCACCATGATCGAGCCGTCATTGACCAGATCTTCCGCAGCCACGAGAACTTCGGGCGTGTTGAACAGCGCAAGTGCTGACGCCCCCTTCACCAGCATCCTGTGTTGTGGCGAAACCAGCAAATCCGCATCCGGCCTGTCCGTTCCCAAAGCCCCCGCCCGAAACCGGATCGGGCGCAGATGCGGCATGGCATAAAGCCGCGCGCCCGACATCCGGCGATGGCCGCTCCACAAGACCGGTTGCGGGCCGTTGTCACGGGTCAGGATCAGATCGCCGGGACGCAGGCTCTGGATGGCCCGCGCCCCGTCCGGCGTCATCAGCCGTGTGTCGGGTGTAAAGCAGATCACCCCGCCGGCCGTGCGGGCGCCCGCCCCACTATGGGTGCGGTCGATCGCGGCCCGCACCACCCACAGATCCTGATCCACTGGCGGCAGATCGCCCACCACCATCAGCAGACGCGCGCCGGTATCCGGCACCGGAATGATGGTGACGGTAAAGCTCTGGTGGCCATCTGTGACGATAAAGCCCTGCTCGGCCAAATCCTCGGCAGGTTCTTCCGCGCTCGGGGGCGCAGCATTTCCTGCGACCGCCACACCGACCAAGCGGCGCACCATACGCGCCGCGCGTTTGCGAATATCCGTCGCGCCCTCGGCCCCTTCCAAAAGCAGAACCCCTTGCGGACCATCCACGCGCACCGCCGCACCGGTCCAGCGCCACGTTGCACCAACCGAGAGAAGATCCAAAGATGCGGCCTTGAGGCCGTCTACTTCTGTTTGTGACCAGGAGATGACGAACGTGCCCATTGAGCCCGTTTTCATGCCTGTTTGCCTGCTCGTCTTTTTTTATTGTTCTTAAGTGTTATCAACAAGCCGCTGAATCGGCTATAGTTTTCGCGCAACACCCAACTGGTTTATTCGGCTAGAAGCGCAAGCTAAGGTTGAGAGCGCCCAGCACCTGCCCCTCGTCCTGCTCTTCGAATTCGGGCGAAAGATAGGTGACGCCATAAAATACGGTGGTCCGCTTGCCTTGCCAGTTCACACCGGCGCGCAGGCGGTCACGCTGTTCCGACATCGTGACAGCCCCCCCCGCAGGCAGAAGCGCGCTATCAAAGACCCGTGCCGTATCGGCCCCCATCACCACAGAAAACCCTTGCGCCGGATTGCCCTGCACGCCGCGATAGCGCAGACCCGTTGCGACATCCCGCAGCATCAGATCGCCGCGCCCGAATTGCCCGATCACCAGATCGCCGCCAACCCGCACCAGCGATTCCATGCCGGTCCGCGCCTCGATAAAGGGGCGCACCCGCAGATTGTCGCCGAAATCAAAGCTGCGCCCAACCTCGGCCACCAAGCCGGGATAAACCGCATCCCCGATCTGGTCATCCAGCACCTGCGGCTTTGGCAGCCCCAACAGATTGTGGATGTAAGATTGAAAACCACCAATTCCGGTTTGAGGTCCGGTGAAAACCAGATCGGCCCCAAGGCTTACCTCGGCCCCCTGCCATGCGAAATGGCTGTGCAAGCCAAAGCTAAGGGCGCCAGCATAGCGGCGATCTTGCAAGATCGGATCGGTCAGGCTGGCAGGGGCGATGGTATCTGCCCGCAGCCGGAATTCCAGAATCTCGCCGGGAGTGTTTGGCAATTCGCCCGACCACGAGGTTCCACGCACACGGCTGACCGTATAGGAACCGGTGCGCCAGCGGTCCCGACCATCGCCCAGCGCGTCATTGGTGAACAGCCGCCCCCAGCCAAGCGTGACACGCTGTTCGGCTGCCACCGGTGCAGCCAGAGCAAATACGAACGCGGTTGCCGCGAGCAGCGCCTTGATCATCGTCGTCATTCCCAAACTGGCACCCGGCCCAAGTTTTACCCTAGCTCACATCAACTTTGCAGGCCAGTGCCTTGACTCGAAAGCCAACTCCGCGATGCTGCCCCTGTTGCCCAAATGCAAAACCTGTGTCGCCGCATAGTGCATCTGCACTATGGCCAGTGCGGCGCCCTTGGGCAAAACTGATCGAAACTGCAGCGGGGTTGCTATGACGACAGGTTTTTATCATGACGAACGCTGCTTGTGGCACACCACGGGCGAACATGCGCTGATCCTGCCGGTGGGTGGCTATGTGCAGCCGCCCTCGGGTGCGGGCCATGCCGAAAGCCCGGAAACCAAGCGCCGCTTCAAGAACCTGCTGGAAGTGTCGGGTCTGTGGCGCAAGCTGGATGTGCGGGCCGCCGAACCGGTGACGCGCGCGGATATGCTGCGCGTCCACACCGCCGATTACCTTGACCGGTTCAAGGCCACCTCGGATGCAGGGGGCGGCAATTCCGGCTTTTATTCCCCCTATGGCCGCGGCAGTTTTGAAATTGCGGCCATCTCGGCGGGGTTGGTCAAACGGGCCCTGCAAGACGTGCTGACCCGCGACGCCGACAACGCCTATGCCCTGTCGCGCCCGCCGGGGCATCACTGCCTGCCCGATGCCTCGATGGGCTTTTGCCTTCTGGCCAATATCCCCATCGCGCTTGAGGCCGCGCGCGCCACGCATGGCCCCCTGCGCGTGGCGGTGGTGGATTGGGATGTGCATCACGGAAATGGCACCGAGGCGATTTTCTACGACCGCGCCGATACGCTGACGATTTCCTTGCACCAAGAGAACTGCTTTCCGTTGGAGGGCGGCGGCTGGCAGGATCGCGGGCGGGGCGAGGGTGTGGGGGCAAACCTGAACATCCCGCTGCTGCCGGGTGGCGGGCATCAAGCCTATATGGATGCGTTCGAACTGTTGGTTCTGCCCGCCCTGCGCGCCTACAAGCCAGATCTGATCGTGATCGCCTCGGGCTTTGATGCCAATGGCGTCGATCCTTTGGCGCGGATGCTGGCCTATGCCGACACCTATCGCGCCATGGCGACCCAGCTTAAGGCATTGGCGTCCGAGATTTGTGGCGGGCGGATATTGGCTGTGCATGAGGGCGGCTATTCCGAAGTGCTGGTCCCCTTCTGCGGCCATGCCGTGATCGAGGTGCTGTCAGGCCAGTCCACCGATGTGATCGACCCGCTTTACAATATCGTGTTCGCCCAGCAGCCCCCCGCCGACATGATCGCCTTCCAACGCGCCCGCCTCGAGGCGCAGGCAAAGGCATTGTCGATCCGCTAGGCCCGTCAATCCCTGTTGACACGAATCATCTGACCGACTTATGACACCGATGACATGACATCGGTGACATAGCCTCAAAGCCAGTCCCCGATCCCCGTGCGGCTTGGGAGGGCGGCGGATGGCAACCATCTATGACGTGGCGAAAGTCGCGGGCGTTTCGGCCAAGACCGTCAGCCGTGTGCTGAACGGAGACGGCCCCGTTGGCCGCGAAACCCGCGAGGCGGTTGAGGCCGCCATGCGCGATCTGGGCTATGTGCCGTCGAACGCGGCACGGATGATGCGGGCCTCGAAATCGGGGCTGGTGGGGCTGATCACCGGCGCCATTTCAACCGCAGGCGAAATCGCCCGCCCCGCCGGCCTGCCCGATCTGTTCATCGTCCAAGGCATCCAGCAGGTTATGGCGCAGGCCGGCATGACCCTGATGATCGCCGACACCGCCGGGCGCAGCGAGACCGTGCCGCATCTGATCGATACCTTCCTGTCGCACCGCGTCGAAGGCCTGATCTATGTCGCCGAATATCACCAGCAGGTGCGCCTGCCCAAAATCACCGGCCAAACCCCGCTTGTTCTGGTGAATTGCTTTGACGATGCCGGAACCCCTGCGGTTGTTCCCGATGACCAACGCGGCCAATACGCACTGGTCAACCGCCTGATCCGCGCCGGTCACCGCCGCATCGCCTATCTGACCCTGCGCGATGAAATCGTGGCCACCCGTCTGCGCGGCACCGGCTACCGCGAGGCACTGGCCGAGGCAGGGCTGCCCCATGACCCCGCCCTTGTGCAGAACTGCGACCTTGAGGGCCGCGACGGCGAAACCCAGCTGATCTGGGACACCATCGACCGCATGCTGCGCCTGCCCGATCCGCCGACCGTGTTCTGCTGCGGCAATGACAAGATGGCGCTGGCGGTCTACGGCATCCTGAGATCCATGGGCCGCAAGGTGCCGGATGAGGTCTCGGTCGCAGGTTATGACAATTACCGTGTCATCGCCGAAACGCTTTACCCGCCGCTGACCACGGTGGACCTGCCCTATACCGCCATGGGTGTGCGTGCCGCGCAACGCCTTTTGGCCCTGATTTCCGGCGAAGGCCGGGATGACCGCAGCCCGCTTCTGGTGGCGGGTCCGGTGCATTGGCGCGCCTCGGTGACCGAAGTGCGCCCTGCCAACATACATCACCTAAAAACCGTCAGGGAGGATTGACGTAATGTCCAAGGCTAAATGGATGACCGGCGCTGCCATCGCAGTCGCCGCTTGGGGAAGCATGGCCCAAGCCCAGACCACGCTGTCGCTGTGGTATCACGGGGCTGGCAACGAGGTTGAGGCCAAGATCATCAACCAGATCGTCGCCGACTTTAACGGCAGCCAAGCCGACTGGAAGGTTGAACTGCAAAGCTTCCCGCAGGCGGCCTATAACGATTCCGTCGTGGCTGGCGCTTTGGCAGGCAATCTGCCCGACATTCTCGACGTCGACGGCCCCGTGATGCCGAACTGGGCATGGTCGGGCTATATGCAGCCGCTGCAAATCGACGAGACCAAGATCGAAACCTTCCTGCCCGGCCCGAAAGGCTATTGGGATGGCAAGCTCTATTCGGTCGGGTTGTGGGATGCCGCCGTCGCCTTGGTGACGCGCCAGTCCTATCTGGACGAATTGGGTCTTCGCACCCCGACGCTGGATGCGCCTTGGACCGCCGAAGAATTCCAGGCAGCCCTTGATGCCGCCAAAGCATCGGGCAAGTTCGAATACGCGCTGGATCTTGGCACCGCCTGGACCGGCGAATGGTATCCCTATGCCTTCTCGCCCTTCCTGCAATCCTTTGGTGGCGACATCGTGGACCGCTCGACCTACAAAACCGCCGAAGGCGCTTTGAACGGCGATGCCGCGATTGCCTTTGGCAACTGGTGGCAAGGCCTGTTCACCGGCGGTTACGCCCAAGCCACCCAAGACCCCGCAGATCGTGACGGCGGCTTTGCGGCTGGCAAATATGCCTTCTCGTGGAACGGCAACTGGGCGGCTTTGAACGCGCTTGCGGCCTTTGACGATGTGGTGTTCCTGCCCGCGCCGAACTTTGGTGCAGGCTCGAAAATCGGTGCGGCAAGCTGGCAGTTCGGCGTTTCCGCAAAATCCGCGCATCCCGATGGCGCTTCGGCCTTCATCGAATTCGCGCTGCAAGACAAATACCTTGCCGATTTCTCGAATGGCATCGGCCTGATCCCGGCGACCAAAACGGCCGCCGCGATGACCGAAAACTACAAGGACGGCGGCCCGATGGCGGTGTTCTTTGGCCTGACCGAAGCGCAGGCCTTGGTGCGCCCCGTGACCCCCGGCTATGTGGTTCAGGCCAAAGTGTTCGAAAAAGCACTGGCTGACATCGCCAACGGCGCGGACGTTGCCTCGACCCTTGATGCGGCTGTCGACGAAATCAACGCCGATATCGAGAAAAACGGCGGCTACGGCCACTAAGCCAAACTTTCCCTGATCCGTCAGGGAAAGGGGTTCCTCCCGAGCCCCCCGAAGGGCGGTCCCTGCCGCCCTTCGGAACATCGGGCCTTCCCCCCATTTTGCCGCGAGGTCGTCATGGCATCGAAATTCCAACAGTCGAACCGAACTGGCTGGCTGATGGCAGGCCCCGCTTTCCTGCTGATCGCCGGTTTCATCATCCTGCCGTTCTTTTTCGCCATTGCCCTTAGCTTTACCAACCAGCGCCTGATTTCCCCCAATCCGACCGAGTTCACCGGCCTTGCCAACTATCGCCAGCTTCTGGGCGTGGCAGTGCTGACGCTGGACCCGCTGAAAGATGAGGCTGGGGCCGTGCAGATGAAGGACGGCGCGCCTGAATACCCCTCGCTGCGCAGCATCACCCGCAACAACCCCGACCGCCCCGATCTGGCCGGCATGCGCGAATGGTTCAGCTTTGATTGGGGCGACGCGCGCACCTTCATTCTGGCGCGTGACGTGGTGTTCATGACCGCGCTGGTGAATACGATCCTTTTCGTGGTGATCGTGGCCCCTGTTCAAGGCGGGCTTGCGCTTGGTCTGGCGCTGCTGATCAATCAACGCCTGCGCGGCATCAACGTGTTCCGCGCGATCTATTTCATGCCGGTTGTGGTTTCCATCGTGGTCGTCTCGCTGCTGTGGCGGTTCATCTATGACGGCCAGTCAGGCCTGCTGAACAACCTGCTGGGCGCGGTCAGCTTTGGTGCCATTCCGAAAATCGACTGGCTGGGCAACCCGTCCACCGCCCTTGGCGCGATCATCGCCATGTCGATCTGGCAGGCTGTCGGCTTTCATATGGTGATCTGGCTGTCCGGCCTGCAAACCATCTCGCCCACCTTGTACGAGGCGGCGGCCATCGAAGGCTCGTCGAAATGGCAGACCTTCCGCTACATCACATGGCCCGGCCTGCGGAATACCGCCGTTCTGGTCCTGATCGTGATCACCATGCAGGCCTTTGCGCTTTTCGCCCAGATCGACGTGATGACCAATGGCGGCCCCTTGGACAGCACCCAGACCATCGTGTTCCAAGCCGTCGAGCGCGGCTATGGCAAGCAGGACATTTCCGGCGGCTCCACCATTTCCGTCGTGCTGTTTGTGATCGTGCTGTCCGTATCCCTGATCCAACGCTGGCTGACGCGGGAGAAAAGCTGATGTCGATGATTTCTGCCGAAAACCATGGCCTGCGACTGGCCACCCGCTATGCGGTTCTGACGCTGATCGCGGTGATCTTCGTGTTCCCGCTGGTGTTCATGCTGATGTCCTCGCTGAAACCCGACCAGCAACTGCTGGCCGATACCGCCAGCCTGCGCGCCTTCCTGCCGGTGGGCGATATCAGTTTTGACAACTACACAGCCGCATTTCAGCGCGCGCCTGTGGCGCTGTTCATCCTGAACTCGGTCATCGTGACAGGCGTAACGGTGGTGCTGTCGCTGCTGTTCTGTTCGATGGCGGCGTTTTCCTTTGTCTTCATCGGCTGGAAGGGGCGCGATGTGGCGCTGTCGATCATCCTTGCCACCTTGATCGTGCCGTTTGAAACCATCGCGATCCCGCTGCTGCTGATCGCATCGAAACTGCCGTGGCTGGGGCTGGAGGGGTTCACCACCGGCTGGTTGAATTCCTACCGCGTGCAGATCATCCCCTTCATCGCCGATGGCCTGACGATCTTTCTTTTCGTGCAGTATTTCAAAGACCTGCCCGGAGAGCTGATCGAGGCCGCCCGCGTTGAAGGCGCAAGCTGGGTGCAAATCTACCGCCGCATCGTGATGCCACTGGCCGGTCCCGTTCTGGCCACCGCCGCGATCCTGAAGTTTCTGGTGATGTATAACCAGTATCTCTGGCCGCTGATGGTGGTGCAGGACGAAGGCTACCGCCCGGTCATGGTCGGCCTGCAATACTTCTTCCAGTTGAACATCGCATGGGGCGAGGTGATGGCCTACCTGAGCCTGATCACCGTCCCCGTGCTTGCCTTTTATCTTTACCTGCAAAAAGCCTTCATCGCGTCGATTGCCTCGACCGGCGTGAAGGGTTGAGGAGACATAATGGTTATCGCAATCGACAAGAAATGGATCTGGGACTCGTGGTATGCCAAGGATGGCGACACCTACCACGGCTTCTTCCTGCAGGCGGATACGTCGCTGGGTGACCCCGATCTGCGCCACCTGAACGTGACGCAGGGCCATGCCACCTCGAAAGATCTGGTGAACTGGACCCATCTGGGCACGATGTTCGGCCCGTCGAAAACCACCGCTTGGGACGACAGCACCACTTGGACCGGATCGGTGGTGCAGGATGACGCGGGTCTGTGGCATCTGTTCTACACCGGCACCACGCTGGCGGAAAACTCGCTGTATCAGCGCATCGGCCATGCCACCTCGACCGATCTGCACAGTTGGGAGCGTGTGGGTGACGGGCTGTGCCTTGATCTGACCGGCCCCAATGCCGACACTTATGAGAAAGACCACATGGTCGGCCATTGGCATGACCGCGCCATGCGCGACCCTTGGGTCATGCGCGATCCCGACAGCGACGGCTGGCTGATGTATTTCACCGCCCGCGCACCGGGGATCGCCGAGCCGAACGCCGGTGGTGCCATCGGCTTTGCCACCTCGCCCGATCTTTACAACTGGACCCTGCGCCCGCCCGTGTTCACCGGCGGCATGGGCCAGCTTGAGGTGCCGCAGGTGTTTCAGGTGGGCGATATGTGGTATTGCCTGTTCTGCACCAGTGGCTTCCAATGGTCGGAACAATACCGTCGCACCAACCCGCAAAGCCCCGTCACCGGCAATCACTACCTGATCGCGGATCACCCGCGCGGGCCGTGGCGGATGGCCCCCGGCCCCTTCCTTGACGGGGCCGAACCCTGCCGCCGCTATGCCGCGCGCATTGTGGATGGGCCGGAGGGCCTTGTGATCCTTGGCTTCGCCGATGGCGGCAAGGATGTTTTCGGCGGCTATGTGATGAACCCCGAACCGGTCGTGGTGGGCGAAGGCGGCCTGCTGCACGTGCAACCCATCGCGAAAGCAGCGGAGTAGATCATGGCCAGTATCACCCTGAAAGGTCTGAAGAAAAGCTACGGCAATGCCCATGTCATCAAGGGCGTCGACATCGAGATCAACGACGGCGAGTTTGTCGTCTTTGTCGGCCCCTCGGGCTGTGGCAAATCCACCTTGTTGCGGATGATCGCAGGGCTTGAGGATATCACCTCGGGCGATCTGACCATCGCGGGCAAGCAGGTGAACGACCTGCCGCCGAAAGATCGCGGCGTGGCGATGGTGTTCCAGTCCTATGCGATTTTCCCGCATATGACGGTGCGCGAGAATGTGGCCTTTGGCCTGACCATCGCGGGCGCGTCTCAGGCGGAAAAGGATGCCAAGGTGGCCGAAGCCGCCCGCATCCTGCAGATGGAGCATCTGCTGGACCGCCGCCCCAGCCAGCTTTCGGGTGGCCAGCGCCAGCGCGTCGCTATTGGCCGCGCGATTGTCCGCAAGCCTGCCGTGTTCCTGTTTGACGAACCGCTGTCGAACCTTGATGCCGCCTTGCGGATGGATATGCGGATGGAGATCGGCAAGCTGCACAAGGCGCTTGGCGCGACGATGATCTACGTGACGCATGATCAGGTCGAGGCGATGACGCTGGCCAACAAGATCGTGGTGCTGAAGGATGGTCTGGTGCAGCAGATCGGTTCGCCGATGGAGTTGTACCACAACCCCGCCAACGCCTTTGTTGCAGGCTTCCTCGGCTCGCCTTCGATGAATTTTCTGGATGTGGACGTGCAATCGGTTCAGGGGGATCAGGTGACGGTGGCCAATGGCGCGCTTGATCCGGTTACGATCACTTCGAAACAGGGGCAGTTTACCGCCGGAACCCGCGCGCGTCTGGGTCTGCGCCCGCAATACCTGACGCCTGCCACCGACCTGAACGCGGGCCGTCTGCATGGCAAGGTGGCACTGACCGAAAGGCTGGGGGCCGAGACGGTGATCGAGGTGACGCTGAAAGATGGCAAAGCCCTGATAGCGGCCCTTGCGCGCGATGCTATCTTCCCGCTTGGCACCGAGGTCAGTCTGGGCTTCAATCCGGCAGAGGCGCATCTTTTCGCCGCGTGAATAGCTGTCCGGCATGTCTTTCAGCCGGAAGGTCCAGAATGCCCCCGCCGGAAATGGTGGGGGTTTTTCTGTTCGGGTCCATGAACATGCGGCCACTGCAAGATGCAAACCCTGCCACAAGCCGCTTGCAGTCTTTGATGCAGGCCAGCAGCAACACCGACGCCAGACAGCGCCAAGCCAAAGCCATATCCCAAGCAGCAAGAACCCCAAGCCGAACGCCCCTTTAGATCCGCACAGCAGCGCCAGATGGCCTGCCCGCGTGGCGTTCAGTCTAGGCCGACAAGCGTTGCCAATCCGTTAAATCCTTGGGCAAAGGATGGGAGAAATTGCAGGTCTGGATGCGGCAAAAGGTAAACATTGCCTTAACACACCCCTGCCAAACCATTGAATTTAATGCGTCTTATCTGGTCCCGCCGCGGGACGGCCTATCCCCGCAGCCGCAAGCCCTGCAGATCGAAGGCTGCCCCCTCCAGCACCCGCGCCCGATGAGGACGCCCCAGAATCATCACCTCCAGCACCGCCCCCGCCGCGATTTCGGGCCGCAGATAGGCCAACGCCAAGGACTGCCCGACATGATAGCCATAAGCCCCGCTTGACACCTTGCCTGCAGGTTGGCCCTTTAGATCAAAGATCGGCTCGTTTCCTGTCGCATCCGCCGTGTCGGCCTCGATCACCAAGGTCCGCAACACCTCACGCGGGGGGAGGTTGGCGATGGCTGCATAAGCGGATTTATGCAGGAAATCCTTGTCCATACGGATCAATCCTGCAAGGCCGGTTTCCTGCGGCCAATATTCGGGCGAATAGTCGCGGCCCCATGATCCATAGCCCTTTTCCACCCGAAGCGACATCAGAGCGCGGCTGCCCACCGGCCCTGCGCCCAAGGGCGCGCCCGCCGTCAGCAAAGCCCGATAGAGCGCCACCTGATCGGCCACGGCGCAGTGCAATTCCCAGCCCAGATCGCCGGTGAACGACACCCGCAGCGCGATGCAATCCACCCCCGCCACATTGATTTGAGCCGAGCGCAGGAAAGGCAAAGCCGCGTTGGACAGGTCGGCCTCGGTCACCCCCTGTAGCAAATCGCGCGCCAGCGGTCCGGCGACGTTGAAGCCCGCCATCGCCTCGGTCGCGCTGCGCCATGTGGTGGCTTCGGGCAGCGGCACCATGTCGAAAAACCGCTTGTGATAGCGTTCGGCCATGCCCGAACCGACCATGAAATAATCCCCTTCGGCCAGACAGGTTACCGTGAAATCGCCCGCGATCCCGCCGCGACGCCCCAGCAGCGGGGCAAGGCAGGAGCGGCCCGGAATGGCCGGAATCCTGTTCGCCAGAAGCGCCTCAAGCCAGTCCTTCGCCCCCGCCCCCGTGATCCGGTAGCGGGCAAAATTCGAGATGTCGATGACCCCCGCCCGATCACGCAACATGCGCGCCTCGCGGCCCACAGGCGCCCACCAGTTCTGCCGGTCAAACCCCGCCGTTTCCGTGCGCGGCTCACCTTTGGCTGCAAACCACAACGGATGCTCCCAGCCGTAATTCAGCCCGAACACCGCGCCCATCTCAGCCTGCAGGCCATAGGCAGGTCGGGTGCGGACAGGGCGGCCTGCAGCGCGTTCCTCATTTGGAAAATGGATTTTGAAGCGGTTTGCATATTGGTCGGCCACCCGCGCACGGGTGAAAGCCTGCCCTGCCCAGGCACCAAAGCGGGCAACATCCCATGCAAACATATCCATCTGCGGCTCGCCTTCCACGATCCATTGCGCGGCCAGAAGACCCAAGCCGCCTGACTGCGAAAAGCCCGGAATGATGCCGTTGCAGCAGAAGTAGTTCCGCAGTTCCGGCACGGGGCCGAACAGGGCGGCGCTGTCGGGCGACCAGATCATCGGGCCGTTGATCACCCGCTTGATACCCGCCGCCCCCACTGCCGGAACCCGCGCAATGGCGCGCAGCATGTTGGGTTCGATCCGCTCCAGATCATCGGCAAAAAGCTCATGGCCGAAACCGGGGGGCGTGCCGTCCTCGGCCCAGAATTTCATCGCCTTTTCATAGGCTCCGACCAAAAGCCCCTTGCCCTCTTGGCGCAGGTAATATTCGCCATCGCGGTCGGCGACCGAAGGAAGCCTGCGCTCCAGCGCGGCGATTTCGGGGATCGTTTCGGTGACGAAATACTGATGTTCCGTCGGGATCAACGGCAGCTTTATACTCGCCATTGCGGCCACTTCGCGCGCCCAAAGGCCTGCTGCATTGATCACCCATCCGGTGCGGATCGTGCCGTTCGGGGTCTCGACAATCCATGTGCCGTCGGGCTGCGGAACGGTTGCAGTGACAGGGGTAAAGCGGTGGATTTCCGCCCCGCGCGCCCGCGCACCGGCGGCATAGGCATGGGTGACGCCGGACGGATCGACATTGCCGCCTTGGGGTTCGAACATGATGCAGCGGATGCCGGTGAAATCGACCAGAGGGTGCAGCCGTTCGGCCTCGGTCCGGCTGATCTCGTAGAAATTCATCCCGTAATATCGGGCCTTTGCCGCCTGAAGCCGCAACTGGTGTTCCCGTGCCTCGGTCTGGGCAAGATAAAGCGATCCGGGCTGGAAGATACCACAGCTTTGTCCGGTTTCGGTCTCCAGCTCCTTGTAAAGCCCCATGGTATAGTGCTGAAGGCGGCTGATATTGGTGCTGTCATGCAGCCCGTGGATATTGGCGGCGGCATGCCATGTCGACCCCGAGGTCAGTTCCGACCGTTCCAGCAAGACAACATCCGTCCAGCCGAGTTTGGCCAGATGATAAAGGATCGAGCAACCGACAAGACCGCCGCCGATGACCACGGCCTGAGCATGGGTCCGCATGATATTTCTCCCTGTTTTGCCGCCATAGCCGCACGGGAAGAAACTTGCGTCTTGCGGGTTTGCGACAGGGATGGCGCGAAAGGGCCGCTTGCGGGTTTGCCCTGAATTTGGGCGCGCGGCGCAAAGTCTGCCCAAATTGCATGCAGCGCCCTGTGATGCACAGGCAAAGCCTCTGCGGTTGATTGTAAGCCCGGCGTCCTTGGCCAAACTGGCACAAAGGAGTCCGCATGACCGCCCATTTCCCCAGCCCGATGCAGCGCAGCTACGGCGAGGCCTTTGCCTCGTTCCGTGCTGCCGGTGCGCGGGTGCGTCTGGGCGATCTGCGCCAGCAAGGCTCAGCCAAACTGCTGCTGCCGCATGTGGGGGCGGTGCCGGAAGTGGTGTTTCTGAACACCTCGGGCGGGATCACGGGAGGGGACAGGCTGCGCTATGGCCTTGATCTGGGGGCGGACGTGCGGGCGGTGGCCACAACCCAAACGGCAGAGCGGGCCTATCGGGCAAGTGCTGGTGTCGGGCGGGTCGAAGTGGCGCTGACGGTGGGTGCCGGCGGATGGCTGGACTGGTTGCCACAAGAAACCATCCTGTTTCAAGGATCTGCCCTGCGGCGCGACACTGTGATTGATCTGGCGGGGGATGCGGGCTGTCTGGCGCTTGAATCCGTCGTGCTGGGGCGGGCGGCAATGGGGGAAACCATCGCCGACCTTGCCTTTGACGACCGCCGCACGATCCGCCGCGACGGGCGGGCGCTGTTGATCGAGCCGTTGTCCCTGCGCGCCGATGCGATTGCTGCGGGCATTGCTGTCTTGGGCGGCGCGCGGGCCTTTGCCTCGCTGGTTCTGGTTCGGCACGGGGCAGAGGATGCGCTTGGTCCGGTGCGGCAAGTGCTGGATCAGGCAGGGGTGCAGGCTGCGGCCTCGGGTTGGGATGGCAAGCTGGTGGTGCGGATGCTGGCCACGGATGGCTGGCCCATGCGTCAACAAATCCTGCGGGTGCTGGGGGTGCTGCGCCAAGGCCGCCCCCTGCCCCGCGTCTGGCAAATCTAGGAGAGTGCGATGAACCTGACCCCAAGGGAAAAGGACAAGCTGCTGATCAGCGTTGCCGCAATGGTGGCGCGAGGGCGGCTGGCGCGCGGCGTCAAGCTGAACCACCCCGAGGCGATTGCCCTGATCACCGATTTCGTGGTCGAGGGCGCGCGGGATGGCCGTTCTGTCGCCGATCTGATGCAGGCAGGCGCGCATGTGATCACCGCCGAACAATGCATGTCGGGCATCCCCGAGATGATCCATTCCGTGCAGGTCGAGGCGACGTTTCCTGACGGCACCAAACTTGTCACCGTCCATCACCCCATCCGCTAAGAGGCTGAAAATGTTTCGTATCCTGACTCCGGCCCTGACGTTCTCGGCCCTTGCCGCCCCCGCCTTCGCGCATGAAGGCTTCCAC
Source organism: Rhodobacterales bacterium RIFCSPHIGHO2_02_FULL_62_130 (assembly GCA_001828855.1). Classification (GTDB taxonomy): domain Bacteria; phylum Pseudomonadota; class Alphaproteobacteria; order Rhodobacterales; family Rhodobacteraceae; genus Cypionkella. Next base: position 68,842 of record MHZT01000015.1, read on the forward strand.
TTTCATCCCCATGGTGTGCAGTTCGGCTGGCTGGCTGCTGCGGTGGTGGGCGGGGTGGGTGTGCTGGCCCTGATGCGGTTCAGGGGGCCGAAATGATCCCCGGAGAAATCCTGCCCGCCGATGGTGACATCATCCTGAACGAAGGCGCGGCGCAGATCACCCTGATGGTGGCCAATACCGGCGACCGGCCCGTTCAGGTGGGCAGCCATTACCACTTTGCCGAAACCAACGCGGGGCTGTCCTTTGACCGCAGCCTTGCGCGTGGCATGCGGCTGGACATTGCCGCAGGCACCGCCGTGCGGTTCGAACCGGGCCAGTCGCGCGAGGTGCGGCTTGTGCCGATGGGCGGGTTGCGCCGGATTTACGGCTTTAACGCCGCCGTGATGGGAGACCTTTGAAATGGTGATTATAGTGGGTCGGGCGAGCACTTGCACATTTGCCCGCCCAAACCTCAATCCTACTTCGGCGGATAGTTTTTTATCATCAAGTGCAGGGTTGCCAGAGCAATTAGACAACGCAGCCTTGCTTCAAGCAGGACAAGCCAATGTAGTGCATTCTCCATATCGGAGCCTCATGAGATGTTATGTTGAGACTCGCCGGGCGGCAGCGATTAGGTTTCGCGCCCTTGGATTTGCTAGATCCCAAATGAAGCAACGCTCTAGTCGTGAGGGACGGCCCGCTGGAGGGCTATACGCAGCATCGCTTACGCATATTGCGGCACGATAGATATTTCAAGAGAGAGCGACGAGATGCCAACCCCGATCAACCGCGCCACCTATGCCAGCATGTTCGGCCCCACTACCGGCGACCGCGTGCGGTTGGGCGATACCGATCTGCTGATCGAGGTGGAATATGATCTGACCACCTACGGCGAAGAGGTGAAGTTCGGTGGCGGCAAGGTGATCCGCGACGGGATGGGGCAATCCCAGATCACCCGTGCAGGCGGGGCGATGGATACGGTCATCACCAATGCGCTGATCGTGGACTGGACCGGCATTTACAAGGCCGATGTCGGCCTGCGCGACGGGCGGATTTCACGCATTGGCAAGGCGGGCAATCCCGACACGCAGGCGGGCGTCGATGTTATCATCGGGCCGGGCACCGAGATTATCGCGGGTGAGGGCCGCATCCTGACCGCAGGCGGGATGGACGCGCATATCCACTTCATCTGCCCGCAACAGATCGACGACGCCCTTCATTCCGGCATCACCACGATGCTGGGCGGTGGCACCGGCCCCGCGCATGGCACGCTTGCCACCACCTGCACGCCGGGGCCGTGGCATATCGGGCGGATGCTGCAATCCTTCGATGCCTTTCCGATGAATATCGGGTTGTCGGGCAAGGGCAATGCCAGCCTTCCCGATGCCTTGGTGGAAATGGTGCGCGCTGGCGCCAGCAGCCTGAAGCTGCACGAGGATTGGGGGACGACTCCGGCGGCGATTGATTGCTGCCTGACGGTGGCGGATCAGATGGACGTGCAGGTGATGATCCACACCGACACGCTGAACGAATCCGGCTTTGTCGAGAACACGCTTGCCGCGATCCGTGGCCGCACCATCCACGCCTTTCATACCGAAGGCGCGGGCGGCGGCCATGCGCCCGATATCATCAAGGTGGTCAGCCAGCCCAATGTGATCCCTTCCTCGACCAACCCGACGATGCCCTACACGGTCAACACCATCGAGGAACACCTCGATATGCTGATGGTCTGCCACCACCTTGACCGCCGCGTGCCCGAAGATGTGGCCTTCGCCGAAAGCCGCATCCGGCGCGAGACGATTGCAGCCGAAGATATCCTGCACGATCTGGGCGCCTTCTCGGTGATCTCGTCGGACAGTCAGGCGATGGGCCGCATCGGCGAGGTGATCACCCGCACATGGCAGACCGCCCACAAGATGCGCCAGCAGCGGGGGCGTTTGCCGGAAGAAACCGGCCAGAACGACAACTTCCGCGTCCGGCGCTATATCGCCAAATACACCATCAATCCGGCGGTTGCCCACGGGATTTCTGCCCATATCGGCAGCATCGAGGTGGGCAAGCGCGCCGATCTGGTGCTGTGGTCGCCTGCGTTTTTCGGGGCCAAGCCCGAGATGGTGCTGATGGGCGGCTCGATCGTTGTGGCGCAGATGGGCGATCCCAATGCCTCGATCCCCACGCCGCAGCCGGTCTATACGCGGCCCATGTTCGGGGCCTTTGGCCGCTCGGTCGAACGCAATGCGGTGACCTTTGTCTCGCAAGCGGCACTTGAGGATGACGTGAAAGGCCGCCTCGGGCTGGCCAAGGACACGCTGGCCGTGCAGGGCTGTCGCGGCATCGGCAAGGCCGATATGCGGCTGAATTCTGCCACCCCGCAGATCGAGGTCGATCCCGAAACCTACGAGGTGCGCGCGGATGGTGTCTTGCTAACCTGCGAGCCTGCCCGCGAACTGCCGCTTGCCCAGCGCTATTTCCTGTTCTGAGGGCGCGATGACGGGGCTTGTCACTTGCACAGCGCGCGGCGCTTCGGCCAAACTGCGGGTGTATTTCAACCGCTTGCAGGATTTCCCATGCGCCTGACCGCCATTCTTGCCCTGTGCCTTGCCGCCCCCCCCGCCCTTGCCGATTGCGTGACACCCGACAGTTTGGCAAGGGGCGTCAGCTTCAAACGCCAAGACGGGCACAAGGGGACCATCCATTTTGATAGCAAGGACTTTGCCATCAACTATGCAGCGGACTCCAAAACCGCTTGGGAGGACGAGCGGGACTCGCATCTCGGGATTTATGACACCGCATGGACATGGACCCCGACGGATGAATATGTCGTGGGCGGCGGTCCGGGCGGGTATTACAGCTTCAAGTTCAGCGGCAAACCGCCCGTGCCCGAGGTGGGGCAGACGTGGAAATCCACCATCAGCGTGGCCGAAACGCAGGACAATGGCACCGAAAGCGGGCCCGAGACCTACAGCTACAAACTGAAAGTCACCTACAGCTTTCAGGACACCAAAGAGGCCAAGCTGTCGGGCTGCACCTATACGATCCAGCCGGTCGAGGCGACCTTTACCGGCAAGAACACCCATCTGACCCGCCGCTGGATCTATTTCCCCGATCTGGGCTTTGGCCTTGAAACCCGCGTGACCGACCATCAGGGCGGCGATGACCGCAAGCTGGGTCTGACCGCGCTGACCCCGATGTAAAGGACCGCCATGCCTGACCTGCCGCCCGCCCGCAGCCTGAACCGCACCCCCGACCGCACACCCTATGATCTGGTGGTGCTGTCCTATGACGAGCGGTTCTTGCGCCGCAAACGGCTGGTAACGGTGCATGACGAGGGCTTTATGGTCGATCTGGCCGAGACGACCTCGCTGAACCATGGCGATTGCCTGCAACTGGACGATGGCCGTCTGATCGAAGTGATTGCCGCCGAGGAGCCTGTGGTCGCCATAACCGGCGATCTGCCGCGACTGGCATGGCACATTGGCAACCGCCACACGCCCTGCCAGATCGAGGCTGACCGCCTGCTGATCCGGCAGGATCATGTGCTTGAGGCGATGCTGCTTCAGTTGGGCGCGACCCTTTCCCGCAGCCTTGAACCCTTCACCCCCGAAGGCGGGGCCTATGGCCATGGCCGCACGATGGGACATGATCATGGGGGACATGATCATGGGCCAGCGGCCTCGGGATTCGAACTGCCCGCCAGCCTGCGACTGGGTCACGGCGGATGAGCGCGACACCAGCCCTGCTGTCTCTGATGCAATGGCTGTCGCCTGCTTTTCCGACGGGGGCTTTCGCCTATTCGCACGGGATGGAATGGGCGATCTCGGTTGGTGATATTTCCGATGCGGCCAGCGCCGAGGGCTGGCTGTCAGATGTGCTGCGCTTTGGTGCGGGCTGGCAGGATGCAGTGCTGCTGGCCTGCGCGCTGCGTGGCGAGGACGTGGCCGACCATGCCTGCGCGCTGGCCCCCAGCCGCGAACGGCTGGCCGAAACGCTGGACCAAGGCCGCGCCTTTGCGCGCGGGGTGGCGGCTTTGGGGATCACCGTGGCCGATGCCCCGCTGCCCGTGGCCGTGGGTCAAGCTGCCCATGGCCTGAATCTGCCCCCCGCGCAGGTGATCGCCCTTTACCTGCACAGCTTTGCTGCCAATCTGGTTTCGGTCGCGGTGCGTTTTGTCCCCTTGGGGCAATCGGATGGCCAGAGGATACTCGCCGCGCTGCACCCGATGATCCTGTCGCTGGCTGAGAAGGCGGCGGAGGCCAGCCTTGACGATATTACCGCAAGCGCGCTTGGGGCCGATCTGGCCGCGATGCGCCATGAAACCATGCCCGTCAGGATTTACCGCACATGAGCCAGAACGGCCCCCTTCGCATTGGTATCGGCGGCCCTGTGGGCGCTGGCAAGACCACACTGACAGAACAGCTATGCCGCGCGCTGGCCCATCGCTGTTCTATGGCGGTGATCACCAATGATATCTACACCCGCGAGGATGCCGATTATCTGACCCGCGCCCAAGTGCTGCCCGCCGCCCGCATCCGTGGGGTGGAAACGGGGGGCTGCCCGCACACCGCGATCCGCGAGGATGCCAGCATCAACCTTGCCGCCGTGGCCGATCTGAACGCGGCCTTTCCCGATCTGGACCTGATCCTGATCGAAAGCGGCGGTGACAACCTTGCCGCGACCTTCAGTCCCGAACTGGCCGATCTGTCGATCTATGTCATCGACACCGCCGCAGGGCAGGACATTCCGCGCAAACGCGGGCCGGGGGTGGCGCGCTCGGACCTGCTGGTGGTCAACAAGACCGATCTTGCGCCTTACGTCGGCGTCGATGTGGCACAGCTTGAATCCGACACCAAAGTAGCGCGGGGCAAGCGTCCCTATGTCATGGCGCGGTTGCGGCAGGGTCAAGGCGTGGCCGAGGTGGTGGCCTTCTTACAGCAAAATGGCGGGTTACCCCTGCGGGGCTAAGTGCAGCCGCCTTGGGCGCTTGGTCACGATCTGCCGCTACGCGCCGGAGTCAGATCAAATCGCGTAGCCAAAGGGCCGATGACGCGGAAAAGCTGCTGTTGAAATGCCAAGGCCAAAGGGCTTTGCACGCGGCCCGCGCGATGCAACACCCCGACCGTGCGGCGGCAGGTCGGGTCGGCCAGCGGCAGCGCCACAAGCGGGACCGGCAGCGATCTTGTGGCAAGGCCGGGCAACAGCGTCACCCCGACCCCGGCCTGCACCATCGCCAGCAAAGAGGTGACATTTCGCACCCGAAGTCTGGCCGTCGCAGCCAGCGCTAGGAAGTCGGCCGCCTGAATACCCCGCGACGTTTCATTCAGGATGATGGGAACGCCCTCAATATCGGCCCAAAGCAGGGGCCGTGCGGTCTGTGCCAAGATGGAATCTGATCGGCACACCAGCTTTAGATCGTCCTCGAACAAGGGCGTGTCAATAAGCCCGTCTTGGACGGGTGCGCTGGCCAGCCCAAGATCGGCCTGACCGGTTTCCACCAGATGCCGGACATCGGCACTGTCGGTATCAACCAGATCAACCTCGGCCTTGGGGCGGGCCGCCAGAAAATCCCGCAACACTTCGGGCAGCAACAAGGCCGCAACCGACGGCACCGAAGCAATCCGCAACTGGCCGGAATCGCCCTTGGCATAGCCTTCGATCAGGCCGGTCGCCGTATCATGGTCGCGCAGCAGAACCACCGCCACGCTTTGCACAAAACGGCCCAGATCGGTCAGGCTATGCTTGCGGTCCGATTCGAACAGCGGCGCACCAAGATGCGTTTCCAATTGCTTCAGGCTCATGGATATTGCGGATTGGGTGCGGCACAACTGGTCCGCCGCATCCCTTATATTGCCGCTGGCGGCGACAGTGACGAAAACACGCAAGACTTCGGTGCGGATCATGGGGTTATTTCAGAATATTTGAAGTTAAGTCAACAAATACTCGTTTGATTGAAGTTCGTCAAACCTTCAAACTGGCGCTGGAAGACAAGGGTGGGAAAGCAGCATGACACTTGAGACGCGCAACTATATCGCGGGCCGCTGGCAGGATGGCGCCTATACCGAGGAGAACCGCAATCCATCCGATTTGCACGATGTCATCGGCCATTATGCCCAAGCCAGCACGGCACAGCTGGATGAGGCCATAGCAGCGGCCCGTATGGCCCAGCCGATATGGTGGGCGGCGGGTCTGCAGAAGCGGCACGATGTGTTGATGGCAATCGGCACCGAATTGATGTCCCGCGCCGCAGAAATCGGCACGCTTCTGGCCCGCGAAGAAGGCAAAACACTGGCCGAGGGCAAGGGCGAGGTCTACCGCGCCGGTCAGTTCTTCACCTATTACGCCGCCGAAGCCCTGCGTCTGATCGGCGATCAGGCCCAGAGTGTGCGACCGGGCATCGAGATCGATGTCCGCCGCGAAGCCTTGGGCGTGGTGGCGATCATCAGCCCGTGGAACTTTCCGGTGGCAACACCTGCCTGGAAAATCGCGCCCGCGCTGGCCTTTGGCAATGCGGTGGTTTGGAAACCTGCCAACCTGACACCGGCGAGTGCCGTGGCTCTGACCGAGATCATTGCGCGGCAGGATATTCCGGCGGGGCTGTTCAATCTGGTGGCAGGACCGGGCCGCAGTCTGGGCCAACATCTGGCCGAACACCGTGGCATTGACGCGATCAGCTTTACCGGATCGGTGCCGGTCGGGCGCGGCATTGCTGCGGCTGCCGTGGCCAATATGACCAAAGTGCAAATGGAAATGGGATCGAAAAACCCCATGCTGATCATGGACGACGCCGATCTTGATCTGGCGGTCTCCCATGCGGCAAATGCGGCTTTTGGCGGCACGGGACAGAAATGCACTGCGGCCTCGCGGCTGATCGTGCATGCAGCGGTGCATGACGCCTTTGTCGAGAAACTGGTGAAAGCCGCCGAGGCGTTTCAGATCGGCCCCGCGCTTGATCCTGCAAGCCAGATCGGTCCGGTGGTCAGCGCGGCACAGCTTGCCCAGAATCTGGACTATATCGACCTTGGGCGTCGCGAAGGGGCCGATCTGCTGACGGGCGGCACCCGTCTGAGCCGCGACACAGAGGGTTATTTCATGGCCCCTGCCGTCTTTGCCGGAACCCGCAACGACATGCGGATCAACCGCGAGGAAATGTTCGCCCCGATCACCTGCGTCATCAAGGTGGACAGCTTTGCCGAGGCATTGGCCACGGCCAATGACAGCGAATTCGGTCTGACTGCAGGGATCATGACCCGCAGCCTTGCCCGCGCCAGCCATTTTCGCGCCCATATGCGGGCAGGTTGCGTGATGGTGAACCTGCCCACCGCCGGCACCGACTATCATGTGCCGTTCGGCGGGCGCGGGGCCTCCAGTTACGGCCCGCGCGAACAGGGGCAATATGCGGCAGAATTCTACACCACCGTCAAAACCGCCTATGTCGCGGCGGGGGTGCCGGAATGACCCGACCGCTGCGGATTGACGGGCTGCAATATGCCAAATGGTCTGAAAATATTTTTCGCCAGATGCGGGCGGGCGGTCTGGATGCGGTGCATGTCACCATCACCTATCACGAGACCTTCCGCGAAACCGTTCTGAACATCGAGGCGTGGAACCGCTGGTTCGAACTTTTCCCCGATCTGGTTTTTCAGGGCCGCAGCGCCGATGATGTGGCCCTTGCCCGCGCCACGGGCCGCACCGCCATCTTTTTCGGCAGCCAGAACCCCAGTTGCATCGAGGATGATATCGGGCTGGTGCAGGTGCTGCACACGCTGGGCCTGCGCTTTATGCAACTGACCTATAACAACCAGTCGCTGCTGGCGACGGGCTGTTACGAGGCGACGGATGCCGGCCTGACCCGCATGGGCCGCGCCGTGGTGGCCGAGATGAACCGCGTCGGCATGGTCGTGGACATGAGCCATTCCGGCGAACGCTCGACCCTTGAAGCCATTGCCCATTCTACCCGCCCCATCGCCATCACCCATGCCAATCCGGCAAGCTGGCACGCGGCGCGGCGCAACAAATCCGACAGGGTCTTGCAGGCTTTGGCGGAAAGCGGCGGGATCTTGGGCTTTTCGCTTTATCCGCACCATCTGGCAGGTGGCAGCGCCTGCACCGTCGCGGCCTTCTGCAAAATGATCGCCCGCACCGCCGACAAGATCGGCATCGGCGCTTTGGCCATCGGCAGCGATCTTTGTCAGGATCAACCCGATACTGTGGTCGAATGGATGCGCTCTGGCCGCTGGACCAAAACTGTCGATTTTGGCGAAGGCAGCCCCGATGCACCCGGTTTTCCGCCGATGCAGCCTTGGTTCCGTGACAACCGCGACTTTGCGGCGATCGCGGACGGGCTTGCGGCAACCGGCATGGCACCGCCCGAGGTTGACGCGATCATGGGCGGCAACTGGCAGACTTTCTTTCGCAACAGCTTTTCCCCTGCTGCCTCCCCGACCGAAGGGCAAGCCAAATGATCCCTGATCCCGTCCCTGCCAGCATTTTCCGCCGCCCGCCCGAACAGGTCATGCGGCTTGCCCGCATGGGAAGCGCCCATCCGACGCGGCTTTCCTTCCTGCGGGTGATGTTGCGCCGGATGCAGACCGAAGGCTGGCGCTTTGACCGCCCTGTGTGGGAGATGGACGCCAAAGGCGTGGGCCGCGCGGTCTATCGCGCCATCGGGCCAGAGCGCAGCTACAGCCTTGTCGCCTTTGCACATGATCTGCCCCATCACCTGCGCTCGGACCGTGTGATTGCCACCGCCTGGGATGCGACCTTTGCGCTGTTCGATGGCACGCCCACCACCGCCGATCTGGACCGGCTGCACGCCAATGTGCCGCTGCAAGAGGCGGGGCGCATTTCGGGCTCGGAACTGTCGCTCAGTCGTGCCAACCGTTCGGTCCGCCTGTTCTCGCATGTGGTGGACCGGCTTGCAGCAGGGCAGCAACCCGACAGGGCCGAGATCGATGCGGTTGGCTATCTGATGCGAACCACCGCTGTCTATGGATCGGGAAAATTCGGCGCGGCAGATCGCGCCGCCATCGCAGACCGGCCCGAATTGCGCGGCCCGTTTCAGGTGGAAATGCTGTCGGTCTGGCTGACACGGGCATTCACCGTCGATCTGGTCGAACATCTTGCGGTGGCCAAGGGCGGGGCGGCGGCCGTGCGACTGGACAGGGATTTGCGCCGGAGCCTTGGGGTCGGCAATTCCACCGGACTGGGTCTTGCACCCTTTCTGATCCGCCACCCGACCTTGCTGAACAATTGGATGATGGCACGCGAGGAAGCCTTGGCACGGGTGCGCGCCCAGCCATTGGCCAGCGCCCGCGCCCGATCAGGGTTTCGCACAGCGCTGGATGCCGCGCGTCTGAATGCAGAGAACTGGCAGTCCGAACATCCGGTGCAGCGCACCAAGTTGGCCGATTTGCGCGCCGATCTTGCCCGCATCGCGGAACATGGCGTGCCGGATGATGCCTATCCCTGGAATGGGCTTTGGCTCTGGGCCGAAACCTCCCTGTCGCTTGAAGGCCAAGAGGCTCTGGTTGCCTTGCTGCTGGAGCCGCACGGAGATCTGGTTGACGGCTTGTCCGGCTGCATGGACGCGGACGAGGCCGCCGCCTTTGCCGTGGATGGCGCGGTCACGATTGGGGCGTTCCGGCAGATGCTGGAGCGGCACTATGCCTGGGCTTTGGCACAAGATCACAGCACACCTGAAAACATCGCCCGCTTCTGGTATGTTTCGGCGGAAAAGCTGGAACCACGCTTGGGGGGCCGTTTCACCGAAGACGGCGCAGCGCTGGAACTGCCGATCGGCACCTCCCGCATGGCCGCCGAGTTGTCCGCTGCATTGGCCGGTTGGCCTGAGGATCAGCCCTTGGCAGGCTTTCTGCTGGCCCATCCCGAACATCGCTTCATGGTGCGGCGGGTGCAGCAATCGGCGGCCCATCCCTATGGCGAAATTCAGGACAATCTTTTGGCAGCCGGGATGCTGCCGATTGATATCTTGCGCTGCAAGCTGGCGTTCTTCGGGGCAAGCCATTTCGACCCGCGCTCGGATCGCTGGGTGCGGATCGCGCTGTTTCAGGGCCTGCCCTACCCCGACGAAGTGACAAAGGAGCCTCAGGATGCGTGAAAACCCGATCTTGTCGCTCAGTGAAACCGAGGCGCTGGCCCTGAAAGCGGCCCGTGGTGCAGGGCTGGACTGGGGGCTTGCCGAGGAAGCCGCCTTCGCGGCGCGCTGGCTGACCGAACAGAGGCTGGATGGGCTGGGCCTGCTGGCCGCGCAATTGGTGCAAGACACTGGCCCGCTGACCATTTCGGACAGATGCTGGCGCGCGCAAGACGCCCGCCCCCTGAACGCCATCACAACAGGCGTTGCGCTTGGCGACCATTTTGCCTTGCCTGACGGGCCTTTGACCGCCCCGCTTGCCCTGTCGTCAGTGGCGTTTCCTGCGCTTTTGTTGCCCTTTGTCGCCACGGCTGCCGCGCGTGCAAATGTGGTGGCACGGGTGGAATGGCAAGCGTGCCACGTCATGCTGGCGGGGGCGGGGATTCTGGTGCTTGAGGGCCACGAGGCCGTTCTTGCCGCCGCTGCACAGGATGTACGGGTGACAACCACGCCCCGCTATGACGCCCGCCTATTTGCCGCGCGGACCACGCCACCCGCAACAATGCAGGACCTGACGGCGCTGGCGCATAAGACCTATGTGCCTGCATCGGACCAATCCCGCCGCGATGCTGGGGCAGAAGGCTCTGACAACGCCTGACCCTTGCCGGAAGGCGGCGGACAAAACGGCAGGTTTGCGGGCCAAACCCCATTCCATGCTTGCACTTGCGCGGCCTTGGTCGTCTGTTCGATACTGTGTCACGCAACGAAAGACTCCGCATGCCTGACCTTATCCTGCGCCTGATGACTGCGCTTTCCATTGGCTTGCTGGTCGGGCTTGAACGCGGCTGGCGCGAGCAGGTTGACCCGGACGGGCATCGGGCGGCAGGTATCCGCACCTTTGCCATCGCAGGGCTGTCGGGCGGGGTTCTGGCGGCGCTGACCGTAGCCTTGGAAACACCCCTGATCTTTGCGGCAGGGCTGCTGGCATTCACCGCGGTGTTTGCGTGGTTTCACGCGCTTGAGGCGAAACGCGTCGAAGCCTTCAGCGTCACCTCGGTTGTCGCGGGTCTGTGCGTTTTCGCCTTGGGGGGGCTGGCGGTGCTGGGCGATCAGGTCACCGCCGCCGCGGGCGCCTCGGGGCTGGCGGCGCTTTTGGCCAGCCGGGAACTGCTTCACGCCTCGCTGCGCCGCCTGACTTGGGAGGAATTGCGCTCGGCGCTGGTGCTGGCGGTGATGACGATGATCATCCTGCCGATCCTGCCCAACCGCCCGCTTGATCCTTGGGGCGGCTTTAACCCGCATGAGGTGTGGCTGTTCACCGTGCTGATCGCGGCGATCTCGTTTGTGGGCTACATTGCGGTGCGAACGCTGGGACCAAAGCGCGGTCTTCTGGTCAGCGGCATCTTTGGCGCGGTCATTTCGTCAACTGCAGTCACTGCATCTTTCGCCCGCATGGCGGCGGCGCAGGCTTTGGATGCGGGGCTGATCCGGTCCTTGTCGGGGGCGTCTGCACTGGCGGCGGCGGTGTCGCTGCTGCGGGTGCTGTCGGTGATTTTGGTGATCCGGCCCACGCTTTTGGCGGGGGTGCTTGGCCCTGCCCTTGCGGCGGCGTCGGTTTTCGCGCTGTCCGGTCTGCTGATGACCTTTGGCGCACATGCCCACACAGCACAGGCCACACCCGCCCGCAACCCGTTCGAGATCAAACCGCTTGTGATCTTCGGCGGGCTTTTTGCGGCCTTCTCAACCCTGAGTGCTGCCTCCCTGCAAGTCTTTGGCACGGCCAGCGTGTTTGTCAGCTCGATCCTTGCCGGATCGGTGGATGCCGATGTCGCGGTTCTCAGCGCGATGCGGCTAAAACAATCGCCCGATGCCGTGATCGTTCTGGCCATCCTTGCTGCCCTTGCCGCCAATGCGACCATGCGCTTTGGCTTGGCCGCCACCCTGTCGCCAAAGCGGTTTTTCCTGCCGCTGGGGGCCATCACCGCCTTGGCCATCACTGCGGGGGCGGTTGTTGCATGGCTGCAATGGGGCTGACTGACCGGATGCCACAGCGGCCCCGCCTTTCCGGCCTTGCGCGTTTTGACAGTTGTTCCACGCCAAAAAACTGCCTTACTGCACATCTATGCCGCTTTGGCGCACCACCGCCCTTGGGGCCATTTTCAGCAACGGATTGTCTTGATGACTGATTTCCCCCTGATCCATCCCGTCATTCTGTGCGGCGGTTCAGGCACGCGGCTTTGGCCGTTGTCGCGGCAAAGCTATCCCAAACAGTTTGCCAAATTGATGGGGGCAGAAAGTCTGTTTCAAGCCTCGGTGCGGCGGATGTCGGGGGGGGGCTTTGCGGCGCCGCTGGTCATCACGGGCGAACCGTTCCGCTTTATCGTCGCCGAGCAATTGGCCGCGATTGAGGCAGGCGCAAGCGCCACCCTGATCGAACCCGTGGGGCGCAACACGGCCCCCGCGATCCTGGCCGCAGCACTGTGGCTGGCGGCGACCGATCCTGATGCGATGATGCTGGTGGCCCCGTCCGATCATGTCATCCCCGATGCCGCCGCCTTTCGCTGCGCGGTGCAGGCTGCCATTCCACGCGCAGTCGCGGGGGATCTGGTCAGCTTTGGCATCAAGCCGGACCGTGCCGAGACGGGCTATGGCTATCTGGAACTGGCCGCCGGGGCCGATGCGGGCGCGGATGAGCCGCAAGCCTTGGCGCGGTTTGTCGAAAAGCCGGATGCGCTGCGCGCTGCCGAGATGCTGGCCGCCGGCACCTACCTTTGGAATGCCGGGATCTTCCTGTTCTCGGTCCGCGCCATCGTTGCGGCCTATCGCGCACATGCGCCGGCCATCCTTGATGCGGTGACGGCCTCGGTGCAGGGTGCCGAGGCTGATCTTGGCTTTACCCGCCTTGCATCGGCACCTTGGTCAAAGGTCGAGGATATCTCGGTCGATTACGCCATCATGGAGCGTGCGACGAACCTTGCGGTGATGCCCTATCGCGGCAATTGGTCCGATCTGGGCGGATGGGAGGCGGTCTGGCAGGAATCCGGTCCCGATGCCAAGGGCAATGTGGTGTCCGATCATGCCACAGCCATAGGCTGCACCAACACGCTGCTACGCTCGGAATCCAAAGGGCTGGAGCTGGTTGGTATCGGGCTTGACGATATCGTGGCCATCGCCATGTCCGATGCCGTGGTGGTTGCCCGCCGCTCGGACAGTCAGCGGATCAAAGAGGCCGTGGCCGCGCTGAAGGCCCGCGATGCCAAACAGGCCACCCAGTTTCCCACCGACCACCGCCCTTGGGGCTGGTATGAAAGTCTGGTGCTTGCTGACCGGTTTCAGGTCAAGCGTATCGTTGTCAATCCCGGCGCGGCGCTAAGCCTGCAAAGCCATCATCACCGTTCGGAACACTGGATCGTGGTGCAAGGCACCGCCCGCGTGACCATCGACGCCGATGTGCGTCTGGTGTCGGAAAACCAGTCGGTCTATATTCCGCTTGGCTCGGTTCACCGTCTGGAAAATCCCGGCAAAGTGCCGATGGTGCTGATCGAAGTGCAAACCGGCAGCTATCTGGGCGAGGATGACATCATCCGCTACGAAGACGTTTACGCGCGCAAGTGATCGCCAAAACAGACAGCGCAGGGGCCTAGATGCTTTCACGCGTGTAAAGTTCAAAGGGCAGGATGCTGGTGAAATTGCCCCCTGCCGTCGCGGCGCTGGTGGCGCGGCACATGCCGTCGATCAGCCGGTGCGCCAGTTGCGGCAGCGGGTGGCAGATGGCCAGAGTCATCGTTCCGTCCAGAAGCGCGCTGCGGGTGACATCCATCAACTCATAGCCGATCACCACCAGATCGCCCGCACGCTTGCTGTTTCCAATCGCGTTCAAAGCCCCGCTGATGCCCCCGCCCGCAACATAGATCGCCGCAAGATCGGCGTTCTCGCGCAGCAGGGTTTCGGTCATCTCTTCGGCAATCGCCGCGGATTCGAAGGTTTGCAGCGGCTCCAGCAGGGTAAAGCCGGTGGCATGTTCGCGGAAATAGGACCGGAAGCCGGTCTCGTTCATCTCTTGGTTTCGATAGCGCGGGTTGCCCAGCAAGACACCGATCTTGCCCGGCACCTTGCACATATGATCAACCGCCCAAGCCGCAGTGCGCCCGACTTTCCAGTTGTCCAGCCCGACATAGTGAACCTGCCCCGTCGCGGACAGTTGGGTGATAAAGGCAAAAACCGGCATGCCCTGCGCCTGCAACGCCTCGACCGTCTGGATCACCAAGGGGTGAACAGCGGTCGTGATACAGATCGAATCGCAAACTGCGGCCAAAGCCTGAATCCGCGCGGCGGTGTTCTTCGGCGACAGATCTTCCAGAAACTCGATCCGCACTTCGATGTCCATATCGGTCATGGCGGCAGCGGCTTCGCGGATCGCGGCGGCGCAGTTCTGGTAGAACGGGCGATGCGGTTGCAAAAGTAAAAAGCCGAAGCGGCGGCGCGGGCGGCTGGCCACGACGCGGGCATTGATCGCCCCAAGCCCGTAAAACCCAATCTGTTCAGCCGCTTGCAGGACTTTCTGGCGAGTCGCGCCACGCACGCTTTCCGCACCGGCCAACACCCGGTTTACGGTTGCCACGGACAATCCAGCCGTCTCGGCAAGGTCTTTGATCGTGGGGCGGCGCATGTGAGCGTGACCTGTTTTGTATCATTTACGATTGTTAAAGATACATTTGAGACAATATCAAAGCAACGATAATTTCCATCTTGATTTGATATGGCTCAAATCGGCATTGTCCGGCTCAGAAAGGTTGATTTGACGCGCGACAAAATGCGTCAGGCCAACCGGCGGAACAGAACTATCGCACCCTTTTTTTGACGCAGGCCACGCCGTTGGCCTTGCTGAAACGCCCGCAGAGTCTCTGCGGGGTGGGGTCGGATTTTGTCCCGTCAGAACTGCGCGCACTGGTGGCTTTGCTGCCATTCGGAGGACGAATATGGACGATCTGGCATTTGGAACCCGCAACAAACGCGGCGATTGGGCGCCCAAGGACACGCTGGAAATTGCGCCGTTCTGGCGCAAACCCTTTAGCCTTGGCGGCATTCTGGCTTGGATTCCGGGGTATCTTTTCCCGTGGAATGCCTTCCACATGGCGACCGCGCTGCTGTATTGGTTCTATGTCGTCCCCGATGTCGAGGTGATGAAGACCCTTGGCTGGGGCTGGGCGTTGTGGCTTTACGCGGTGAACGCGGGTGCCATTTTCCTGATGTATGGCGCGATTGAACTGTTCTGGTATGTCAAGCGCAAGCAAGGCACGCGGTTCAAATACAACGCGAAGTTCCCGTCGGATCAGCCTTCTGACGTGTTCTGGTTCAAATCGCAGAACATCGACAACTTTGCGCGGTCTTTCTTCATCTCGATCCCGCTGTGGACGCTGGTCGAGGTTGGCATGCTGTATGCCTTTGCCAATGGCATGGTGCCGTGGCTGAACTGGTCGGATAACTGGGTCTGGCTGGTGGTGCTGACCCTGCTGGCCCCCGCGATCCAAGAGGTGCATTTCTTCTGCATCCACCGCCTGATCCATGTGCCGATCCTGTATAAGTGGATACATTCGGTTCACCACAACTCGGTCAACCCCAGCCCGTGGTCGTCGCTGTCGATGCATCCGGTGGAAGGGTTTCTCTATCATGCAGTGGCGCTGTGGCATCTGGTAATCCCGTCCAACCCGATCCTTGCGCTGTTCCAGTTGCATATTGCCGGCTTCGGCGCGGTGAACGGGCATATCGGCTTTGAAAAGCTGGAACTGACCGAAAACACCCCGATGACCACCCACGCCTATGCCCACTACCTGCACCACAAGTATTTCGAGGTGAACTACGGCGGCGATGGGTTGATCCCCTTGGATAAGTGGTTCGGCTATTGGCACGACGGATCGAAAGAGGGCGATGCGCTGATGCAGGCCCGGTTCGAAAAGAAAAAGGCGCGGCTGAACGCCAAGCGCGTCTGACCCACCCCATTACCCACGAAATCCCCATGGGGGCGGAGAGGAGCCGCCCCTGTGACCGGAGAAGACCACCCAATCATTCCGCCACGAACGGCGGCAACTCGGAGGAGACACCTATGAAACTTTCAACCTTTACCAAGGTCATGGCGACGACGGCGCTGGTGGCGATGACCGCCACAGCGACGCTGGCGGCCGACATTGCGGTGATCGGCGGCTCGAATGACGACGCCTTCTGGAACAAGATCAAAAAGGGTCTGGACGATGCAACCCCCGCCGTGGTCGCCAATGGCGGTTCGGTGAACTACCTGCGTCTGGTCAACTATGACAACTTTGCCCCCGATGTCGTGCAACTGATCCGCACTGCGATCTCGATGGAAGTTGATGGTCTGGTGATCCCGGATTGGGTTCCCGAGGCAGAAGATCCGGCGATCAAAGAGGCCATCGCGGCCGGTATCACCGTCATCCTGATGAACGCAGGCGGGGCTGACAAGGCACGCGAGTTGGGCGCGATCAACTATGTCGGCAACGAGGAATATCCGGCCGGTGTGGCAGGCGGCGAGTATTTCGCAAGCCACGGCCAGAAAAACGTGCTGTGCGTGAACACCCTGCCGGGGGCCACCAACACCGAAGCCCGCTGCAAGGGCGTGTCGGATGCGATCACCGCTGCGGGTGGCAAATCGACCCAACTGCCGCTGCCGACGACCTCTTTCGGCGATGCAACGGCAGTGGCCGAGGCGATCAAGGCCGAAATCCTGAAGGATGAAACCATCGACGGCGTGATCACAATTTCTGCAGGTGACGCGGATTCCGCCGCTATCGGGATCGAGCAATCGGGCCGCGCTGCGGCAATCTCGCTGGCATCGTTCGACATGAACGAGGCCGGACTGGCCCGTATCAAGGCTGGCACCCAGACCTTCTCGATCGACCAGCAGCCCTATCTGCAGGGCTATCTGTCGGTGTCGATCCTTGCCTCGGCCATCGACTTCGGCACCTCGCTGCCGACCTTCCCGATCCTGACCGGACCGGGGATCGTGGATGCCTCGAACATCGATGCCACGCTGGCCGGTGTTGAAAAGGGCGCGCGCTGATCCCGCGAGCGTAGGCGCGGCCCGCTGTTCAAGCGGCGGGCCGCGCCGGTTTCATCCTGACTTCGAACAACCACGGGGGACCCCCATGACCAGCAATTCCTCAATCGGCGGGCTGTTGCGCCGCCCCGAGGCAGGGGCCTTCCTTGGCCTTGTCGCCGTTCTGATTTTCTTCGCCATTTTCGGCGGCGTGACCTTTCTGAAACCCGCCGGCATGTCCAGTTGGCTGAACGTGGCGGCCAACCTTGGCGTGATCGCCATTCCCGTCGGCCTTCTGATGATCGCCGGAGAGCTGGATATTTCCGTCGGCGCGATGGTGCCTTTGGGCGCCATGACCGTGGCGGTGGTGTCGGGCCATTTCGGGCTGTCGATCTGGCTGGGCGTGGCGCTGACGCTGTCGTTCGGTGTGATTGTCGGGCTGATCAACGGCTATATGGTCATCCGCACCGCCGTGCCGTCGCTGATCGTGACGTTGGGCAGCCTGTTTGCCGTGCAGGGTATCGTGCTGGGGCTGACCGTTCTGATCACCAAATCCACCAGCGTCGCACTGGCCACCGAAGGCCCCGCAAAGGCGATTTTCGGCGATTTCGTGCTGGGCGGGCAGTTGCAGGCAATGGTGATCTGGTGGCTGATCGTCACGGCTTTCTACATCTTTTTCGTCCACTTCTCGCGCTTTGGGAACTGGATCTTCGCGATGGGCGGCGACAAGGTTTCCGCCCGCAATGCCGGTATCCCGACCGAACGGCTGACGATCACGCTGTTCGTGCTGTCCTCCACCTCGGCGGCCTTTGTGGGGATGTGTCAGGCGATCCTGTATAACTCGGCGCAGGTCGCGGGTGGCCAGTCCTTCATCTTCAACGCGATCATTTCGGTTGTGGTGGGGGGCGTGCTGCTGACGGGGGGATTTGGCTCGGTTGTCGGGATTTTCTTTGGCACCATCACCTTCGCCATCGTCAACCAAGGCATCTACTACACCGACTTTGACCGCAACTGGTCGTCGCTGATCATCGGGGTGCTGCTGTTGCTGGCGGTTCTGATGAACAACACCTTCCGCAAAATGGCGCTGTCCTATTCCAGCAAGAAGAAAGGGGCCAAGACATGACCGCTCCCATCCTGTCCTTGAAAAACGTCAACAAAAGCTTTGGCCCCATCGACGTTCTGCATGACATCAATCTGGACCTGCGCGCGGGCGAAGTGCTGTGCCTTCTGGGCGATAACGGCGCGGGCAAGTCTACGGTGATCCGGCTGCTGTCGGGGGTTCACAAACCCACCACCGGCGAGATTTTGATGGATGGCAAACCGGTCAGCTTTGCCAACCCGCGCGAAGCGTCAGACCACGGCATCGCCACCGTCCACCAGTTCGGCGGTACTTTCCCGCTGATGTCGATTGGCCGCAGCTTTTTTGTCGGGCTGGAGCCAACCAAGGGCTGGGGACCATTCAAGATTTACGACCGCAGACGGGCCAATGAGATTGCGGTCAAGGCGGTGCAAAGCTTTGGCATCACGCGGATCGACGACGGCGACCGGCTGGTCGGCGGGCTGTCGGGGGGCGAGAGGCAATCGCTTGCGATTGCACGGGCGGTGCATTTCGGCGCGCGCGTGCTGATCCTGGATGAGCCGACGGCAGCCCTTGGCGTGAAACAGGCCGCCCACGTCCTGCGGATCGTGAACGAGGCCAAACGGCGCGGGCTGGCGGTGATCTTCATCACCCACCAAGTCATGCATGCCATGGCCGTAGGCGACCATTTCGCCGTGCTGATCCGTGGCGCCATCGCCGCCGATTTCCACAAGGGCGAGAAAACCCGCGAGGAAATCACCGATCTTATGGCAGGCGGCGAAACCATGGCGACGCTGGAGGCCGAGATCGAAGGCTATATGCAGGCCCATGACGGCCACCCGCCACAGGTGGCAAGCCCCGCATAAGGCATTGATATGCTTGCGGGTTGGTCTCTCCCATGTCCCGCAATCAAAATCTCTGGCGCATGGCTTTCCTCCATTGCCAGAGACATAGCCCAAGCTGGGCCGGGTTTTCCCCCTCGGCCCAGCTTACCGCCGCAATCCCTTCAGACAGACCAAAGGACGCCCAAGATGGCCACCTGGACCCGCGCCTGCGCCACCACCGACATCGAGCTGGACGAGCTGATCCGTTTTGATCACGGCAGCCAGACCTTCGTCGTCATCCGCAGCCCCGAGGATGAATTTTTCGCCATGGACGGCATTTGCAGCCATGAACATGTGCATCTGTGCGGCGGGCTGGTGATGGACGGGGCCATCGAATGCCCCAAACACTCGGCCACCTTCGATTATCGCACCGGCGAAGCCACCCGCGCGCCCGCCTGCATCAACCTGAAAACATGGCCCGTCAAAGTTGAAGACGGCCACGTCTATATCGAGATCTGACATGACCCAATTCCAACTTGCCGCCTGCGCCGAAATGATCTGGCGCGACCACCCTATCGAATGGCGGGCTTCGCGGCTCAAGGAAATGGGCTTTGGCGTCGGCCTGTGGAACTGGCCCGCGCATGATCTGGCCAAGCTGGAGTCCACCGGCGCCACCTTCACCATCATGAACGGCTATCTCGAAGGCCGTCTGG
>MHZT01000016.1 GCA_001828855.1 Rhodobacterales bacterium RIFCSPHIGHO2_02_FULL_62_130
TCACCGCACTCGGAACACCCGTTACGCAACGCGCAGGATAGGTCTGTCCAAGGGAAGGGGCACTCCGACCTTCAGGGGATTTGCGCAACAAAGCCCCGTGAGCTCAGAAATTTTCGAGTCGAAACAATGCGTTGTCCACAGGTTCGATTCAGCACCCTACAATCAAAGACAGAACGCTGACTTGACGTGAAGGATTCAGAAACTTTTTGTTTCTAATTCAGAAACTTATCCGAATTGTTTTCTGAATCTGGCCACCAGCCAAGCCATCACCCGAGGACGTTTCAGCAACGGAATCTCACAATTTCGTGAGCCTTCGGACATTTTTTGCTGCGAGGCTCCCTCCATCGCACGGTCTAAGACCAGGGATGTGACCACCACTTTTGCGCGCACTTTTGGTTACGATCTTGCCGTGCACGCTCACACCCCATTCCACGGAATAGGGAACGGAAAATTGAGCATGCGGCCTTGGGCGAATGGCAAACATATTTTATGGTTTCCATGTTAAGGTGACAGCAAGAGGAAGCAAGCGGGCGCAAGACACCCGTCAGTCGTGATTTGACATTCTTGAAATACGACAGCCCTGGGCAAGGTTGACTGCCGCAATAGTCTTTCACCTGTCAGGAGTTTCGTCGGTGTAGGTCATAGGTTTTGTCCACCGTTGGAGTTCAGGATCGAGCCTCGCCACAGTGTCTGGATACGACCACACATCGTGATGATTCTGTTGATGACGCTAGGCAACAGACACTGGCTTTTGTGTCAACCCATTGTTTTTTATGGAAAAACCAAACTCGGAATAAGTCACCCCCGGGCGTGATCAAACAGTGAACACAGCCCCACCCCTACTAGAGCAAGTTCAAGCAAGCCCTTGTATAAAATAGATTATAATGAACGAATTTCACGTGCGCTCGCGATGCGCTTAAGGGAATAGGGGCAAAAATCGAAATGCGAAAAACCTTCCACTACAGCTCTTCTCGAACCGCAGGTGGTGGCCAGTGAGGGGCAAGGGATTACTTGCGTCGGACAGAAAAATTTCCCGCCCCCACCGCAATGAACGCAAAATCAGGCTGGCTCCCAGCGCCAGCGTCAGCACAGCCTTTCAGCCAATAACTTTTCCACTGTCCCTACTTGACGGAAAAGCCGCATTCAGAACATTTTCTTCCTGTGTTTGCCCTGGGGATGGCGCTTTGTTTACGCACGGACCGGACGAAACTTGAGGTTACCAGAATTGAATTGTCACACATTGAAAATCCCACCGCTCCGTACAGCCTCGCTCGTGACGCTGATTTCAAAATTCCCGGCTCTCCGGAAAGGCGACCTGCTTCGGCAGGCAATCGGGGTGAGTGTTGGGGCCTTGCAAACCCGTATCGCCAAGGACGCCGGCGCAACTCTGACGCTGGAACAGAGCCAGTGGGCTGAAAAGTTGAGTGAAATATTGTGTCAGGCTGCCAAGGTCCCAGGATCTGAGACTGAGGCCGATGCATGGATGGAGAAGAAGGCGATCGGTCTTGGCGGCTGCGTGCCGCTTGACGTGATGCTGACGCCAGAGGGCCGTGTGGCTCTGCGGGATTATCTGGCTCGCATGGAATATGGCGTTTACTGTTGAATGGTTTTGTGACCGTTCCGACCGTCTGAAGTCGGGCACGCGCATAGCCGTCTGTCCAGACTACGGTGGTGGGAAAAATTCCTGCGCTATCGGAAGTTTTTCTTATATGTCTCCAAGATCGGCTGCTTGGGTGACCTGGCAAAGCTGCCCAGCCACTGCATGCGAAATTGTTCACTCGAAGCCAAATTTTCCACGAAATCCCTACGGAGCTGGTTTTTTATCCGATGCGAGGTTTTTCCAGGGATGGCCTTGCGCTGCGGGCGGTCGTTCGGACGTTCATGTCCGCCGTCAAACAACCCTATGATTCGGCGTTGCTGACGGTGATAACCTGCTCAAACCGCGCCGACACGGGCTTCAAAGCTTCACACAGCTGTTCATTTGGGGCGGAAATCTGCATGCAACCCTGGCAGGGACGGCCCCAGTTCTAGTCTGGGAATGGCCTTCGAAAGGCCGGGCCAGGTTGCAATCGGATCAAGAGCTTGGCCGCCAGAACAGCTCTGAGAAAATCATAACGCATTGTTCTATATGTTTTTTCGTGGAGTCTGATTTGCGGTCAGCGGTCGATTTGGGCTTGTCATTTGCCCTGCCGGAACCGACCCTGAGGGCCAATCGGACGGCATGAACATGAACATCATCTTGACCAACCACGACTTACAGGGATGCGGGCCTCGCATGAACAGCATCATAGCGCTCGGACCAGTCAATGCGCGTGCCGCCTTGATACGCCCGACCACGGCGCGTGATCTTGCGCGGCAGTCTGCGTCACACCGCAAGGTCATGCCGGTGCAACTCCTGTGGCCATCCTCAACTCCGGTGGGGCGCCGGGTCACTGCCCATTCGGTCCCGCCGACCGGCTGACGCCGGTCCCGCCACCCGCCCCCTTACCCTTTTTCACGCATCCCATGCGGACGCCCGGATTTCTCCGGCCGATGCCGCTTGCCCGACCTACAAGGATCCCGGCCATGCCACACCCGATCACGTCCTGAACGCGCGTGAAACCGACCGCAGCCTGACCCAAGCGACCGACTGACAGGCGCGGCTTCAGCGACTCCAACCACCAACCCACCGTAACGGGCAGCACTCCTGTGTCTGCCCGAAGCCTCCCCTCTTTTCTGAAATCCTGAAAGGACTCCTATGACGCCGCTTGAACCCTCGCACACCCCAACCCCATTCACCGAAGTTCCAAGCTTTGCCGAGGTGCTGGTTTCCCGGCTGCGACAAAGCTGTACGCCCAAGGTCGTGTCCTGGCCGAGCCCGGCGCAAGGTCCGAGCAATTCGGTCGAGTCCGAGCTGGATGACGACCCTTTGCCCGCGATTGAGCCCACAGAGGCAGCACCTCCTGCGCCCCTTCCGACGCGCCATTTGCTGACCATCTTGCGGCTTGCGGCAACCTTTGTCTCGGAGCAAGCCGTTGAACCGCTGCGCCTCCGTGGTGCCGTTACTATCTTGCGCGGCATCGATGTTGCCGATCTCACCCTGGTCACGGAAGGCTTGAAGGTTGCGTTTCCTGATCAAGGCTGGCGGTTTTTGGAGCCTTCGGTCTCTGAGGGTGCGGTAAGCAAGACCTCCGCGGAACGCTTCCTGCGGGAAATCGACAGGTTGCTGGACACGATGGCGCCGGTGCTGATCCTGCTGCCTTTCGACATCGCCCTGCCAGCCCATCTGCAGCAGCCAGGGGTCGCCAGTTTCACTTACGCCCCGATCTCGGCCGACATCCTTCTCGGCTTTCTGGCCGCGATGGACTGTGCACCCGAGGATGCGGGCGCGTTCCGCAGCGCCTTGCCTGAACCGACAATTCTGGCACGGCTTGATACGGCACAAGCCGCGGCGGCGCTCCGGTTCGGATCCGGACTTGATCTCGCACAGCGGCTGGAAGCCCTGACCGGTCCAAACCCGGATGGCCCGAGGCTTGAAGAGGGGTTCAGCGACAGTCCCGTTGTTCAAGCCGCGCGGAGGGTCGTCGCGGATTTTGGGGCCTGGCGCCGAGGTGAAATCGGCTGGTCCGACTTCAGTCACTCGCTTCTGCTTTACGGACCTCCTGGGACCGGCAAAACCATGCTTGCCCGCGCCATGGGAAACTCCGCGGGCATCGCCTTCGTCACTGGCAGTTTTGCCGAATGGCAGGCCGCCGGGCACTTGGGGGACATGCTGCGCGAGATGCGAAGGACCTTTGCCATGGCGCGCCGGGCCGCCCCGGCCATCCTGTTCATCGACGAGATCGATGCCATGGGCTCGCGCACCGGCGATGATCGACATAACCAGAACTATCGAACGCAGGTCATCAATGGCTTTCTGGGGGAGATGAACGCGATCGCGACCGAACCCGGAGTTGTGGTGGTCGGGGCTTGCAACCACGTTGACAGGATCGATCCCGCCGTGACCCGGGCTGGCAGATTTGACCTGAAGTTTGAGGTTCCCATGCCGGATGCGGCCGCAATTCTTGCTGTTTTGCGTCAGCATCTCAAGGTCGACTTTCCGGTGGACGCCCTTGAGCAGCTCGCGCGGCAGGCGGTCGGACACAGCCTTGCCAGCATCGATGCGGCAATCCGCGCGGCCAGATCGGAGGCGCGCCATACCGGCCATCCGCTCGATCTTGCCATGCTGCGCGCCCAGTTGCGCCTGACGCCCGAGGAGGAAGACCGCGAGGTGCTGTGGCGGTATGCTGTCCATGAAGCCGGGCACACGGTGGTTTCCGCGGCACTGCGGCTTGGCACCATAAAGCGCATGTCCATTTCTCGTGATGGTGGCCAGGTGGCAAGCCAGCTCGTCATCGGCCATGGGGTGTTGACGGAAATCGAGAACGAAATCTGCCATGATCTGGCAGGTCGCGCAGCAGAGAGGCTGGTGTTCGGCTCTGTCTCGGCCGGCGCAGGCGGCTCTGCCACATCTGATCTGTCACAGGCAACCCGCCGGGCTGTGGGAATCGAAACCACTTGGGGCCTTGGCGAGCTCGGCCCCCTGTGGCTGCCCGCGCCCGAAACCGTGCTGCTGACCGACGAGAAGCTGCGTGCCCGCGTGCGTGCGCGCCTCGAAGCGGCGGAAGCGCGCGCGGTTTCCATTGTTAAAACGCACAAAGCCAACATGCTGGCTCTGGCCGAAACCCTTCTCGAGAAGCGCAGCATGGGCAGGGACGAAATCCTGCCCTGGGTCAATTCCGTGCAAGCGCAGGCCGCCCAAGCAGATGAGGTGCATCTAGACGACGACAAAGGGCCTCTGGAAGCCTGACACACCTGCCGCCCGGCCACCGCAAGGTGCGCCGGGCGGTCAGTTAAGCCCGCCCCCGTTGCGCCCGGTGTGCCAAAGTGCAAAAGAGGCCGCCCTGCCAATAACAACAGACCTCACCGATGCAGCTTTCTGACGCGGACCGCGAAACTCTCCTGCAGACCTTGAACGCCAAGAAACCTGAACTCCTGCAGGCACGTATAGCCAACGCCCTGCTTTTGTTGGCATATGGTCTCAGCGTCGAGGATGTCGCGGGGCTGCTTTACCTGGATGAAGCCAGCGTCGCCGGGTGGCAGGCGATGTTTTCCAAGCGCAAATCCAAGGCCGCGTGACAGCGGCCGAATGTCGACGCCGGAGTGTCATGACCTGCTTGGATTGCATGAGCGGGTGTCTGTCCGGGAGTAATTTTCCGTGATGCACTGGGCGTCATCCGAGGGTTTTTGGATATCTTTAGATTTTCAACTTGCCGACGCCCTTGCAGCGCCGTCGCAATTTGCTGCCAGCATCTTGTGGACCTTTGTTCGATCTGAAACGCCACAAGGCGGTCCTTGGAAGGAAGAGAAACAAGATGGCGCGTATTTCAAGACTTGCGGTGGCCAAGTCCCAAAGTGTCGCCGCAGCGCTGTCGCCAGACCTCCATGTGCGGCAACCACCGGGCACCCTCTCGATGCTTTTTCACAAAGTGCCGGTGCTGCAGGTTCCCCGAGCATGGCGATGGGCGCCACTCAATCTTCACCTTGATGTTGAATTATGCCCCGTAAATGATGGATCCGTCGCTATTCACGCCCCAATGCGCGCCGGCGTCGTCGCAAGGTTCCTCGGGCCGAAGGTCCGGAAAATGGGGATCTTGCCCGACAACGTGGCTGAAGTCGTTCTCCTGAAACTCCAGGAAGGCGCCATCCTCCGTGCCCGGATCATCGACGCCCCTCCGCCACGCCTGCGCGCAGGGGAAACGAACATGGGGATATTCCTGTCCATTCGGTGCAAGGCCTGACCGCGGCGCGATGCAGCGGCCTCTGCCGATAGTACTGTCGTCCACCTTCCCTACCGGACAAAGTGTTCTGCCTTCTTGACCTTTTGCACGGCCTGTTGATCCTGAGAACTATTGGCCTGTCCATGGCTCTGGCCAATGTTTTCCCGTGACTGCCTCCATCCGAAAGTTCCCGATGCGCATTCTTCACACGGCTGACTGGCACATTGGCCAGACTTTGAATGGCTGGTCCCGCGACCGTGAACATCGGGCGTTTCTGGATCGCCTGCATGACCTGATCGAGGCGGAAGACGTCGATGTGCTGCTGGTCGCGGGCGATGTATTTGACGGCATCAATCCATCGGGTGAAGCGCAGCGCCTGCTTTACGGCGCGATTGCGCGGATGGTTGGGTCGCGGCCGCATCTGCAGATCATCCTGACGGCGGGCAACCACGATCCGGCACAGCGGCTGGAAGCGCCCGAGGCGGTGCTGAACGCGCTAGGGGTCCATGTGCTTGGCACCCTGAGACGCAGTCCAGACGGGGTGGATCTTGACCGGCATCTGATCCCCCTGCGGGATCGCGATGGCGCGGCCCGCGCCCATGTTCTGGCAGTTCCCTTCCTGCGCCAAGCCGATCTGCCTGGGCTGCACCTTGGGGCCGAGAATGGCGATGAACCTGCCATAACGGCTGCAGTAAGGGCGCTGCACCTCGAGATGACAGAGGCTGCGGTTGTGCGCGCTGGCGGGCTGCCTCTTCTGGCGATGGGCCATCTTACATGTTCGGGCGGCCTCGCCTCGGAAGGTGCGGAACGGCGCATCATGATTGGCGGGGAACATGCGGTGCCGCCGGATGTTTTCCCGGCGGAACTTTCCTATGTCGCACTTGGCCATCTGCACAGACCGCAATCGCTGGATGGGGGGCGGGTGCGTTATTCGGGTTCGGCTTTTCCCCTGTCCGCGTCGGAAATTGTCTACGATCACGGCGTGACCTTGATCGACTTGTCGGATGGCGTGGCGCATCGGCACATTCCCATCGACCGACCCGTTCCAATGCACCGGCTCCCACCCACGGGGTCAGGAAAGTTCGAAGACATGCGGGCCGCGCTTGATGACCTTGCCTTGCTGCCAGACACCCCGCGCGAGGCGCAGCCGTTCCTTTATCTGTCGCTGACGGCAGATCGCCCCGTCACGCTGCTCGCCGCTGAGGTCGACACCCTGATGGAACAAACGCCGGCCAGACTTGCCGGCCTGTCGATCATGCGCACGGACCAGCCGGCGCAGGAGCGCCCGCCTACGACGCTGGCCGAAACTTCGCCGGAGGATCTGTTCCTTTCAGCCTTTCAGGAGGTGCATGGCAACCCACCCGATGCCCATCACCTGGCGGCCTTCCGCGACGCCCTTTCGGAGGCCTGATCCATGCGCATCCTGTCGATTTCCGGCCAGAACATCGCAAGCCTGTCGGACCGCTTCGAGATTGATTTCACCGCAGAGCCGCTAAATGGCGCAGGGCTTTTTGCCATCACCGGCGAGACTGGGGCAGGCAAATCCTCGATCCTTGATGCTATGTGTCTGGCGCTTTACGGCGATGCCCCGCGCCTTGCCACAGGGGCCGCAAGTGACGACGTGCCGGACCCTTCGGGCGATGCCCTCAAAGCCAAGGACGCCCGCGCCATCCTGCGGCGCGGCGCCGTGCAAGGCTGGGCCGAGGTGCGTTTCACGGCGATGGATGGGCAGGATTACATCGCCCGCTGGCAAGCGCGGCGCGCCCGCGACAAGGCAGATGGCAAGCTGCAAAATGTTTCCAGATCCTTGGCGCGGGCTGCGGATCAGCAGGTTCTGGCCAGCCAGACCACAGCCGTGACTGAACAGATCGTTGCCCTGACCGGCCTGACATATGAGGAATTCCGCCGGACGGTCCTGCTGGCCCAAGGGGATTTCGACGCCTTCCTGCGCGCCGATACCAATGAACGCGCAGGCCTTTTGGAGAAGGTCACCGGCACCAGCCTTTATCGTGCGGTTTCGACGCGCGTCTTTGAACGGACAGAAGCCGCGCGTCAGGCGCATGACGCACTGGCCCTGCGCCGGAGCGACCACCGGTTGCCTTCTGAAGAAGAACAAATCGCACTTGCGGAAGAAACTGCGACACTTGCGGCAGAAAACGCGGCAGCTGCCGCAGAACGAACCCAGCTGCAGGCTGACCTCGAGCGGCATGCCCGCCATGTTGAAGCTGCTCGTCAGGTGGCGCTTGCCGAGGGGATGGAAACCACAGCGTTGTCTGGATTGGCGGCCGCAGCCGCCGAGAGGGAACGGTTGGCCTTGATTGACAAGGCCGAACCCCTGCGGCCGCTTTGGACGAAGGCCAAAGAAACAGCGGCGCGCACTGCAACCGCCGCGCTCGCTTTGGAGGCCAAGCGCGGCCAGCGGGCCGAGATGGAAGCCCAGGCAGAGAAGTTGCGCGAGGCAGCGGCTTTGGCCGAGGCTGCCTTCGCCGCCAAGGAAGCCGAATTCAAGGTTCTGGGGCCGCAGTGGGATGAGGCGGCGGCGCTGGATTCGCAGATTTTGTCGGCTGAAACCGAGTTGGCGACGGCGCAAGCTGCGGCAGAAGCCGCGGAAACTGACTCCAATATCGCAGGCGCTACCCTGTCGAAATTGCGCGCAGAGGCTACCCAAGCGGAAGCCAAACTCTCCGAAGCGGAGACCGAAATTGCCGGGCTTGGCGCGGCACAGCCCCTTGCCGACCGTTGGGAGCAGATCCGGGCAGATATTCTGTCGCATGCCGAGGCACAGACCGCAAAGGACACGGCACAAAAGCAAGCTCTTGAGGCCGAAGCAAAGCTCGGGGATCTCCAGACAAAGGCCGAGGCCCTGACCGCGGCTGTCAAAGAGACAAGCGACAAGGAACTCGCCCTTCAAGCTGAGGCGGCAAATCTTTCCGAGCAGATCACCGCATTGGAGCACAAGCATCCTGTGCAGGCGGCGCGTCAACTTGCGTATCTGGCGGCTTCCCTTGGAGTGATGCATCGCGCGGGGGTAGACTACGCGGCCGCCCAGCAAGACCAAACCTTGGCGATCGCACAAGAGCATTCCGGAATGGCTGGGATGACCGAAGCAAATGCCGCTGTGTCAGAGGCGTCCGAAGCATTCAGCCGCGCTGAGGCGCAGGTGGCCGTTCTCATCGCCCCGTCACAACAGGCCGACCTTGCATCATCAGAGGCGGCGCGCAATTTGCGCATGCATCTTGAACCCGGCGCGCCATGTCCGGTCTGTGGGTCTGAGGAACATCCGATTCATGCCGATGCGGCTCTGGCGGAGCTCGCGGCCAAGTTGCGAGCGGATCTGGCAGCAGCCCGGACGGCCGCGCAAGACGCCCGCGCTGCACAAATGGCGGCGGAACGCAAACGCGCCATCCACGACGCGCAGGTCGTGCAAGCCAAAGCAGCAATCGCCGCGACTACGGCGGGCAAGGAGAAAGCCAAACGCGACTGGGAAGCGGCACGGGCACAGGCAGTCAAGTTTACCAGTTGCCCAGAGGGTCTGCCAGAAACGCCAGACGATGACCGGGGGGCAATCGAGGCTGCGCAGCTGCGCATCAACGCCGCACAGGAGGCTGAGGCCGAAGCGCAAGACAAACTTGGGCGAAAACGCAAAGATCTTGTCGATATGGCAGCCCGCCGGGACATCTTGCGGGAAGATCTGAAAGCCAAGGCCACAGACCGCGAGGCCCTGACGATCGCGAAGGCGGACGCCGAAAGCATTTTAGGACTTGCCCGGCAGGCAGAGCAAAACCAACGGGCAACTGCTGAACGGCATGCTGCAAAGGTTACGCCATTCCTAGTTTCGCTGGGGGAACCTGAATATACCTTGGAAGATCCCAACCTTCTGACACGATTGGAAGTTCTGGCGGACCGCGTCACCAAGGCGCGAGAGGCACAGCAGGCGGGCCGTCAGCTTTTGGCAGAGCTTGCCCCGAAAATGTCTGGCCAAGTCAGCAAAACAGATGCTGCGCTAGAGGTGGCAGATCGCGCGCGCAAGGATGCCGAGATCCGGCAGCAGGCTCTGGGCGGCTTACGCCAGAAACGCGCCCCTCTGCTGGGCGGTGAGCTCACCTCGGCGCATCGCTCCCGTTTCAACGACGGCCGGAAGGCAGCGCTTTCGGCGCGGGATGAGACCCAGAAGGACCATGTCGAAGCCTCCAACCTTGCAGTGGTGGCAGTTACCGAACATCAGGCTGCAGAGGCCGAGTTGTCTGCGGCCGAAGCTGCGGCAAAAATTGCGGCGGCGGAACTTGAACGGAAGCGCGCCGACTTTGACCTTGAGGCAGCGGATCTGGAAACCCTGTTCGCCCAGGGACGGGATGAAGTTCAGGCGCTGCGCAATCACTTGCGCAGCCTTGACGATGCCCTGACGGCGGCCCGCGCCGCCCTGAACGAACGCAAGCAAGATCTATTGCAGCATCAAAAAGACCTTCCCGTGACCGCGGCCGATGGTTTGCGCGCGCGTATCGAAGCGGTTGATGCCGCCGCAATCACGCGCCAACAGCGCCAAGGTGCCATCGAAAACCAGATTGCCACTGATGCCGAAAACCGCCAGAAACTGGCCGGGTTGGAAGTCGAGATCGCCAAGGCCAGAGCTGAACTCGAGGTCTGGCGCGCGGTCAATGCCGCCGTCGGA
Organism: Rhodobacterales bacterium RIFCSPHIGHO2_02_FULL_62_130; assembly: GCA_001828855.1. GTDB lineage: Bacteria > Pseudomonadota > Alphaproteobacteria > Rhodobacterales > Rhodobacteraceae > Cypionkella. The sequence goes on from MHZT01000016.1 coordinate 10,468, forward strand.
TCCAAGAATGGCGATCGCTTTGCCCGCTTCGCGCAATCAATTACCCTGGATGTGCTGGCCGACAGCGCCAACCGCCACCTCGCCGATCTGAACCCGCGCTATCGTCTACGCCGCGCAGCCGACCTTGCCCTGCAAGTGGAAGACATTGACATGGGAGGCGAGGCCCGGGCGACCCGTAGTCTCTCTGGCGGCGAGCGTTTCCTTGTATCACTGGCGCTCGCACTTGCCCTGTCACGTATGGGTGGCAAAGGCGGCCTCGCCGCGACGCTGTTCATCGACGAAGGCTTCGGCTCCCTCGACGCCGCCAGCCTCGACCTTGCAATCGACGCCTTGGAAGGACTGCAATCCCAGGGCCGGCAGGTCGGCGTCATCAGCCATGTCGAAGCCATGAAAGATCGTATCCCGGTCCGCATCATGGTCACCAAGCAAGGCGGCGGGAAAAGTGCGGTGCGGATTTCAGGTGGGGCGGCCGGTTGAATCTGAAGATCTACCGCTCGTGGGAGGCTCACTTGACCTTTGCTGGAAGGAACATGAGAGGCGCATCCTCTTCTTTCTCGGCTGCCACCAAGTAGGCACTGGCGCGCAAATCTTGTCGCTGAAGCTCGTCAACCAGAGGAAGTATCCCGACCGCCGTGTCTCGCATGGACGCCATTCTGGCAGACAAGGCTGCAGCTTCCTCTCGATGCGATGTGGTTCCAACGAGGCGTCCCGCCAATCGATCCGCGGGCATGGCGATTGTCATATCCATCAGGTTTTTGACTTGAGCCTGGGCACTGGCCTTCGCCTCCTCTGCTTCATCCATCAGGAACAATGCCTTGATGCGGGCGCTCCCGGATATTGAAAGTCCGTCGAGGACTATGCGCACTGCGGCAACCGGGATCTCTTTGCGCATGAATAAAGAGCGTGCGCGGGCAGCCATCTGGTCGAAAACATGATGCAGGTCTCTCTCGGCTGCCTCGAGAACCGGGCGACCGTTCACACGCCGATGAACACCGTCGATACGGTCCAGTTCGGTGCTGGCAGCCTGAAGCAACTTTTCCAGCTCATTGGTTCTCCACTCGTCACGAAATTCCGTTACTTCCTTGGCGAAATTTTCAAGGTTTACACGCAAGCTCTCGATGCGCTGGACCAGCACTGCTGTCGCGGCGACTGTTACGCCAATACCAACAACAGACGTCGCGAGATTTGCAACTCCGATCCCTTTGACAAAATCCAAGGTGTCACGAACTTCATTGAGGGTCTGCTTGATCTGTTGGTTCTGACGGATCATCACGCCACTGGCCGCCAGATTGGCAACCTGCCCTGCCATGCTGATTGGATTTCCTGCGCCCAACTTGCTCAGTAATTCAAACCCGCCCTTGGCAAAGCCTCGCGTTTCCTGCAGGTGCGCGACAATGCCTCCACCATCCGCATTGATCAAAAGCGCGCCGCGCCGGATCAGTTTACCTGCCTCTACCAACGCTTGGTACTGTGGCGGAATGGCAAAAAGATAAGACATCAAGCGGCTCCTGTCCTGCTCTTGAAAATCTGGTCAAGCACAGCGCAGTGCCTTGCCCAGACCGACGCCTCCGGATCGGCAAGGAGGCATCGGTCAATGCCTTCCATCAGCGCATCCCGATAGGATGTCCGCATTTGCTCCCCGGTGGAATACGCTGACCAAGCAAGCCCACCAAGGGCAGCCACGATCGTGACTGGTGCGGCAATGGTAGCGAGCCCCGCCGCCGCGAGCACGCCCGTTGCAGCGCGTCCACCCGCAATCGCAATCGCGGTGGGGGCACCTCCTCCAAGTGCCAAACGTCCCAAGTCCCAGTAGCTCCAGCCGCTATAGTCAGTGATCGGGGCCTGCGTTGCCGTTTCTTTGGACAGGTTGGAAATTTCCTGTGCAAGGCTTGCAGTCAGGGAAGTTTCAACGCGCATAATTTCCTGGGCAATGTATTCCTCAATCTTTGCTCGTTCGTCCGAGGAACTGAAAATCAGCTCGGTCACCGAAAGATTTTCGACGGCTTCAAATACAGTCGCTTTCAGCTGCGCGCTCTCGTCCAAGCAAAGCTGCGATGCGGCCCATCGATGGCCTTCCCACCAATCGAGCAGGTCAAGAAGTCGCAAATCATCATCATTTGGCATTTCTGTTCCACGCAGGCGATTGCACAAGCTGACACCGATTGCCTACGGATTTGCAACGCCTTAACTCTGCCAAAGCACGTTATTTTCTCGCCCTACCCCTCAACGGCATCGAAACAGGAGCTTGCGATCTAGGGGAGAAGACCTCCAAACCAACCCGATGGGATAGATCTGCTATTTACGAAAAGCAGGCCGAGATAAACAATCCTCCCACGGAAGATTTCCCGACAGGGCTTGCGCCCAGAACAGTTCAGGGACAAGCTGACCCTATCACAAACTTGACGGTACAGAATCTGTACAGGAAGCGGAGTTTTCCCCTGCGCCACGGCACCGAAGCCCGCTACGAGTTTCTCGAGTACCGCGCCTACTGGCACGGGCGCTTCAACAGGTCTGACCTGATCACGCAGTTTGGGGTCTCGCAGACCCAGGCATCCATGGATTTCAAGGCCTATCAGGATCTTGCCCCGGGCAACCTTGTCTATGACGGGACCGAAAGAACCTATCGACCCAGTGATAGGTTCCGGCCGCTGTTCTTCCAGATCAGCGCGGACAGCTATCTGTTGCCACTGTTGTCACTGGCTGCGGGGGCGGTTGAGCCTTCCGGCACATGGCTGAAAACCATCCCGGAATTTCACGTCTCGCCGATGCCAGCACGAGGTGTTTCGCCCGAGGTCTTACGCTCGGTTGTTCGAGGCCTTGAGTACGCCCTCGCGGTCGAAGTGCTTTACCAGTCCATGAGCGCGCCCGAACCAGGGTGGCGCTGGATCGAGCCCCATGCCTTGGCGCATGATGGCTTTCGCTGGCATGTGAGGGCGTTCTGCCAACGATCTGGCACCTTCAAGGATTTCGTGTTGTCGCGCATCCTCGACGTCCGCACGGCGTCGGAAAAGCGTCACGCCCGCTCCACCCCCGCGGACGATGCTGCTTGGCATTCGACAGTCACACTGCAGATCTGCCCGCATCCGGCACTGTCGCAGGCGCAGCGGACGGCGATCCGACAGGATTACGGAATGGATGAGGCTGGTCTGGCTGAAATCACCGTACGGAAATCCATGCTCTATTACACGCTGAAACGCTTCGGGCTGGATACGGATCCGGAAGCCCGGCGCCCGCAGGACCAGCAGATCGTTCTTGCGAACGCGGCAGAGGTCTTTGCGCATCTCGGAAGAACCGAGACATGACGCCTGACCGCCTGCAGCCTTACAAGATGTCCTTCTCGACCGGCGGGCTTTTTCTGAATGAAAGCCTGGTCGTTGCCCGGCTGCATGTCCCTGGGGAGCCATGGTCGGCAACCCTGGATCACGCCCTATCCGAAGGGGCAGCCTCGCTGCCGAAAGCGGCATCGCAGCGCCGCACCCTGCGCGAGATCTGCAATCGTCTGGCGGCGTTGACGCAGGAAGAACGCGATTTCTTTCTCGATGAGGCGGACCGTGGCGACCAGTTGGCCTTGCTATGGCTTGCCACCTGTCGAGCCTACCGCTTCGTGCGCGAATTTGCCGTCGAGGTGCTGCGGGAGCGATACCTCTCTTTCCAGCTCGATCTGTCGCTCGACAGTTTCGACATCCTGTTCGCCGCCAAGGCAGAATGGGATGATGGCATCGCCAAGATCAGCGCTTCGACCCAGGCCAAGCTGCGTCAGGTCCTGTTTCGCATGATGCGTGAGGCGACGGTCTTGTCGGCCGACAATCGGATCCTGTCTGCCTATGTTTCACCTCGCTTGAAGGCCCTGATCGCAGATCATGACCGTCAGGATATTTTGATTTTTCCTGGTCTTGCCAGTGCCGGAGATAGATTTTGAGCCCGCCCAATAGCCGCAAGGAACGTGCCGAACACCTTTTCAAGGTCGTGACGAGCCAGAGGTTCCTGACCAAGCAGGGCCTCGGAAACGAGGTGCCATTCTTCATCTGCCCCTATCCCGCAGAGGAAGGGCTGACCATGAACGAGGATCGGGCCGATCTTGTGACGCGCATTCGCCATGCGGGTGTCGGCGTACTGGACTTGAGTCTTTACGACCTGTCGATAGCGATCCTGGAAGAACGTGGCATTCTGGACCAGATCCTCGACATCGAGCCCGACACGGGAAAAGACGAGATCCGCGAACTTCTGCAATCCGTTCTGGACCCTCAGGCCAACCTGATCCCAAAAATCGGCGAGGCAATCGAAGCCACCCCACACGACGTGATTTTCCTGTCGGGGGTGGGCGAGGTTTACCCCTACATTCGCTCGCACAACGTGCTGAACAACCTGCAAAGCACCGCCAAAGACAAGCCGACCGTGCTGTTCTTCCCCGGCAGCTATACCCATGCCCTGGCGACGGGCGCCTCGCTCGACCTCTTCGGGCGGCTTCATGACGACAAATATTACCGTGCTTTCAATATCTTGAACTACGAGGTTTGACCGATGACCCAAACGTTGCGCGACATTTTTCTCAAGCCCGTAGATCGTGCGATTGACGGCGTCATCAAGGCCGACGATGAGGCCAGCCTCCGTGTCGAACTCGACGAATATGTCATCACCGGCGAAATCGGCCAGAGGCTGGAGCAGTTCCTTGAGGCCTACAACAATTACAGCACCGCCAACGGCGTCTGGATCTCGGGCTTCTTCGGCTCGGGCAAATCCCACCTTTTGAAGATGCTGGCCCTCCTCCTAGAGAACCGCGAGGTCGATGGCGTGAAGGCGTTCGACCTCTTCGCTGAAAAGCTGAAGGACGAACCGATGCTGGCCGGCGCCCTGCGCAAGGCGGTGTCGATCCCGTCGAAGTCGATCCTGTTCAACATCGACCAGAAGGCCGACGTCATCTCGAAAACCGATGTCGATGCGCTGTTGTCGGTGTTCCAGAAGGTATTCGACGAGATGTGCGGCTATTTCGGCAAGCAGCCGCATATCGCCCAGTTCGAGCGCCAGCTGGACGAACGGGGCCAGTTCGCAGCATTCAAGTCGGCTTTTCAGGAATTATCAGCAAAGCCTTGGGAAACCCGCGGCCGCGAGGAGGCTCTGCTGGAGGGGCGCAATATTGCTGCGGCCTTTGCGCGCGCCACCGGCACGGATGCGGCCGATGCCAAGGATATCCTGTCGCAATATCGCAAGGATACCCGGGTTTCGATCGAGGACTTTGCCAATACGGTGAAGGCCTGGATTGATCGGCAGGTGCCAAACTTCCGACTGAACTTCTTTGTGGACGAGGTGGGCCAATACATCGCCGACAACGTTAAGCTGATGACCAACCTGCAGACTATCGCCGAAAGCCTGAACACCAAGTGCAAGGGCCAAGCCTGGATCATCGTGACGGCGCAGCAGGCAATCACCGAGGTGGTGGGCGACATGACCGCCCAACAGGAAAATGACTTCTCCAAGATTCAGGCGCGGTTTTCCAACCGGATGCCGCTGAATTCCGCAGATGTGGCGGAGGTGATTCAGCGCCGTCTCTTGTCGAAGAACGATGCGGCACAGATCCGGCTGGGCAATCTGCATGACAAGGAAGAGAACAACCTCAAGACCCTGTTCGATTTTGCCGATGGGTCGATCCGGCTGAAGAACTACCGCGACCGCGAGCAGTTCATCGCCAGCTACCCGTTCCCGCCCTACCAATACACGCTGTTCCAGATGGCAATCACCTCGCTGTCGCAGCACAACGCGTTTGAAGGCAAGCACAGTTCCGTGGGCGAACGCTCCATGCTCGGTGTCTTCCAGGAAGTGGCAAAATCTTTGGCAGACCGCCCGATCGGCGGCCTTGCTACCTTCGATCTGATGTTTGAGGGCATTCGCACCGCACTGAAATCGTCCGTCCAGCAGTCCATCCAGATTGCGGAAAAGAACCTCGACGATCCCTTCGCCGTCCGGGTTCTGAAGGCACTGTTCCTGGTGAAATATGTCAAGGAATTTAAGCCGTCTGTTCGCAACATCAGCATTCTGCTCTTGTCGGAATTCGAAGCTGATCAGGTCGGTCAGCGCCGCAAGATCGAAGAGGCTTTGGGCCTCTTGGAGCGCAACACGTACATCCAGCGCAACGGCGAGGTGTATGAATTCCTGACCAATGAAGAAAAAGACGTCGAGGCCGAGATCAAGGCGTTGGATGTCGATCCGACAGAGATCACCAAGGAACTCGAGACCCTGGCCTTCGACACGATCATCCGGCACCGCAAGATCAAGCACCTCGGCACGGGCTATGAATATGCGTTCGCCCGTAAGTTGGATGACCACCTGCTGGGCAGGGATTATGAACTTTCGCTCAACATCATAAGCCCGTTCAACGACGATGCCTCGTCGCCCGAAGCCGTACGGATGCGTAACATGGGCCGCGAGGAACTGGCGATCGTTCTGCTGCCGGATGTGCGCTTCATGCGGGATCTGAACCAATTCCGGCAGACCGACAAGTTCATTCGGCAGTCTCGCAGCGGTTCACCGCAGCCAGGCCGGGATCGGATCATCCTGGAAAAGGGCGAGCAAAATGGGCGACGGTCCAAGGATCTGGAGTTGCGCCTGCGCAAGCTGATGGCCGAAGCGCGGCTCTTTGTCCGGGGCGATGAGCTCGACATCGGCGGGGATGAACCGCAAGACCGCATCGTGAAAGCCTTCCAGGGATTGATCGACAAGGTCTATGTCAATTTGCCGATGTTGCGCGGGGTGACCTATGCCGAGGCGGATATCGCGAAGGCGGCTAGCCCTGCGAACGGTCTCTTCGGCGAGGCGGGCACCGGTCTGACCGAGGCCGAGTTGGATGTGTTGAACTATGTGCAGGGCCAAGCAAAGAATGGTGTGAAAGTCTCGGCCAAATACCTCACGGAACGCTTTGGCGGCAAACCTTACGGCTGGCCGACGGTGGCCACACTTTGTCTGACGGCAAGCCTCTGCGGCAAGGGCAAGCTTGAGGCGCGCTCTGACAGCGCGCCGCTCGAAGGCGGTGATCTGGCCAAGGCGCTGAACAACAGCCACATGCTGGGCAATATCCTTCTGACCCCGCAGCTTGAATTCAGTGCGGCCCAACTTCGAGCGGCGAAGGAACTTTACAAAGAGCTGTTCGGCCTTCCTGCAGATGGATCGGATGCGCGGGTTTTGGGGAGCGAATGGGCCGACAGCATCCGCAAGCTTGCAGATGAGGTTGGCCAGCTGATCAACCGCCAGCACAAATACCCCTTCCTTGCCGCGCTGGAGCCGTTCCATCAGTCGATCGCCGCAATGATCGGCAAACCGGCCACCTGGTACATCACCGAGCCGGTGAAGCAAGAAGACGCGCTGCTGAATGCCAAGGAAGACATCCTCGACAAGATCCGCAGCTTCATGGGCGGGGCGCAGCGCGATATCTATGACGATGTGCGCGACTTCCTGCAGCGACAAGAGGCCAATATCGGATATGTCGATGCCGCCGCCGGGGAAAAGCTGCGCACCACCCTGCGCGAACCGCAATGCTATAAGGGATCGGCCGTCCAGTCCCTGAAGACCGACCTTTATGCCCTTAAGGACAAGGTCGAACTCGACATCCTGAAGGAACGCAACGCAGTGAAAGCTGCTGTTGATGATTGTGCGGCCAAGGTAACCCAGACGCCGGAATTCGAGGCGCTCAACCCCGACCAGCAGGACAAGGTTCGCCGCAGCATCGAGGCGCACAAGACGGGCCTTGATACGGTGACCATGATCCCGATCTTGCGTGATCGGGCGACTGGCGCGCGAACGTCCCTCTTGCCGCAGGTGCTGGCGGATATTGCCCGCATGACGCAACCTACCGCCCCTGCCCCAGTCAACCCGGGGATAAACGATCGGCCCGCTCCGGCGCCGAGACCCCCGTCCTTTGTCCAAGCTTCGGAAATCAAGGTCGCCTTCGCCAAGACCTACCTCTCTGAGGAAGCCGATGTTGACCAATATGTGACCGAACTGAAGAAGACCCTGATGGCCGCGATCCAGCAGGGCAAGAAGGTGATTGTCTGATGGATACCAATGCATTGAAGAAGTTTGCCCAATCCGCCCGCAACCTTCTGTTGGGTCAGGTCACCGCGAAACTGGCGCTGGTTCTGGATCCGGCCTCGCCCGCGCGCCGCGAACACCCCGCGGCGACGAAAAAGCTGGATGCCGCCATCACGGCCAAGGGCAAAGCCCAAGTCATCGAACAGGTCGCCTACACCTGGTTCAACCGCTTCACCGCGCTGCGCTTCATGGATGTGAACGGCTACACCAACCCGCGCGTCGTCTCGCCCGCCGATGGCCAGACCCGGCCCGAGATCCTGGCCGAAGCCATGGCCCACAACCTGCCCGAAGGCGCGCCCGCCACCATCGCGGCGCTGCTCGACGGCCGCACCCCCTCGAACGACCCGCAGGCCGAGGCCTATCGCCTCCTCCTCGTCCATGCCTGCAACCAGTGGCACGGCCCAATGCCGTTCCTGTTCGAGGAGATCGACGACTTCACCGAACTCCTCATGCCCGAGGATCTGCTGTCCCCCACCTCCATCCTTGCCGAACTGCGCAAGGCCATGACGGAAGACGCCTGTCAGGATGTCGAGGTCATCGGCTGGCTTTACCAGTTCTACATCAGCGAGAAGAAGGATCAGGTCTTTGCGGGTCTGAAGAAGAACATCAAGATCACGGCGGAAAACATCCCCGCCGCGACGCAGCTCTTCACCCCGCATTGGATCGTCCGCTATCTGGTGGAAAATTCGCTGGGGCGGCTTTGGCTGCTGAACCGGCCGCAGTCGAAACTCGCCGAGCGCATGGACTATTACATTGCGCCGGAAGAGCCCGAGACGGACTTTCTGCGCATCACCAAGCCCGAGGATATCCGCATCTGCGATCCGGCGGCGGGATCGGGGCATATGCTGACCTATGCCTTTGACCTGCTGCATGCGATCTATGAGGAAGAGGGATATGAGCCGACCGATATCCCCGCAAAAATATTGACCAATAACCTGCACGGGGTGGAGATTGATGACCGAGCCGGGGCGTTGGCGGCCTTTGCGCTGGTGATGAAGGCGGCGGCCAAGCTGGGGCGGCGGCGGTTCCTGCGGTTGGGGGTGCAGCCCAATATCTGTGTGATGCAGGATGTGCGCTTTACGGCAGAAGATATGCGGGCGGTGGCCGATATGGTGGGCCGCGATCTGTTTACGGCGGACCTGCGCGAGACCTTGGGGCAGTTCGAGCAGGCCAAGAACTTCGGCTCGCTGATCGTGCCGAAACTTCGTGATGCTGCCAAGGTGACGCAGGTGGTTAAAGCAAAGGACTATATTCAGGATGGGCTTTTGCGCGATGTGCAAGAGCGGGTGCTGAAGGTGCTGGAGATGGCCGAGGCCCTCTCGCCCAAATACCATGTGGTGGTGGCAAACCCGCCTTATGCGGGAGCAAGTGGTTTGAACCCTGAAGTTCAACGATACGCAAAAGAGAATTTCGTAGACAGCCAAGCCGATTTGTTCTCGATGTTTATGGAACGTGGCCTGGCGTTAGCGAAAGCATCTGGGTTGGTTTCAATAATTAACATGCAAAGCTGGATGTTCATATCCAGCTTTGAAAAGCTTCGCATTAAGATCACAGAAAACCACGCATTTCTCTCGCTGGTTCAGATCGGATACAATACATTCCCAGAAATGAACTCTAAGATCGCGCAGGGCGTAGCCTTCTGCATTAGAAAAGGCCGCAATGATCATTTAGGGGAATACTTGGATCTGAATTCCGCGCCACAATCTGCGGACAAAGAAGTTGTCTTTCGGACTTGCCGTTCTTCGGGAAAGATATTCCGAAAGCGCACTTCGGAGTTCGCGGCCATCCCCGGCGCTCCAATCGCCTATTGGGCCAGCAAGCCGTCCGTGGACGCGTTCGTTAAGTTCGCTCCATTGTCCATCGAATTAGCGGCGAGAAAAGGCCTTGCTACGTCAGACAACGAGAGATTCTTAAGAGAATGGTTCGAAGTAGGCCGAAGCAATTTTTTCACCACTGCCGAGACGAGAACTCAGGCAAGGCAATCTGGTTGCAAGTGGTTTCCACTCAACAAGGGCGGGCCAGTTCGAAAATGGTATGGAAATTTCGATAATGTCATAAACTGGGAGAATGATGGCTGGGAAATTCAAAACTTCAAAGACGAAAAAGGAAAGCTTAGATCCCGCCCGCAGAATCTTGATTACTCTTTCAGAAATGCACTTACTTGGTCCAAAATCACGAGCGCCGATTTTACTGCAAGAGTCTCTGGTTGCGGCGGACTCTTCGATGACGCTGGCGCAATTGGCTTTTCGCCCGACAGACAAAAATTGATGCGGATACTTCCGGTGATCGGCTCGAAAATTGGCAACCACTTTCTAAAAATTATCAATCCGACTCTGAATTTTCAAATTGGGGACGTGGGGCGCGTGCCTGTTCCATCTGAGGGATTCGACGCTGAACAATTGAGATCGTCGGAGTGCGTTAGCATATCCAAATCTGACTGGGATGCCTACGAAACCTCTTGGGATTTCACCACGCTGCCGCTCCTCGCGCCCGAGCATCGGGATCAGACGCTGGCGGGCTCTTACGCCCGGCTCCGCGCCCATGGGCAGGGCATGACCGACGACATGCAGCGGCTGGAGGAAGAGAACAACCGCATCTTCATCGACGCCTATGGCCTGCAAGACGAGCTGACCCCCGAGGTGCCACTGGAAGAAATCACCCTCACCTGCAACCCCGCCTATCGCTATGGCGGCAAGGCCACTCCCGACGAACTCGAAACCCGCCTGCGGGCCGACACCATTGCCGAATTCCTGCACTATGCCGTGGGCTGCATGTTCGGCCGCTACAGCCTCGACGCCCCCGGCCTGATCCTCGCCAATCAGGGCGAAGGTCTGGCCGATTACCTCGCCCGCGTGCCCGAGCCCAGCTTTGACGTGGATGCCGACAACGTCATCCCGGTGCTGGACGGCGACTGGTTCGCCGATGACATCACCGAACGCTTCCGCAAATTCCTGCGGGTGACCTTTGGCGAAGCGAAGTTTCAGGAAAACCTCGCCTTCATCGAGGCGGCCTTGGGTAAGGACATCCGCAAGTGGTTCACCAAGGATTTCTTCGATTACCACGTGCGGCGGTATAAAAAGCGCCCGATCTACTGGATGTTCTCCAGCCCCAAGGGCACGTTCAACGCCCTGATCTACATGCACCGCTATCGGCCCGACACGGTGTCGGTCGTGCTGAACGATTACCTGCGCGAGTTCATCAGCAAGCTGCAGGCCGAACGCGGGCGGCTGGAAAAGCTGGTCGATGACCCGAGTGCGATGCAAAGCCAGCGGGTGAAGGCGCAGAAGGACGTGGGCGCGGTGATCAAGCAGATCGCCGAGCTGGAGGAATGGGAGCGCGAGGTGGTCTTCCCCTTGGCGCAGGCGAAGATCGAGATCGATCTGGATGACGGGGTGAAGCGGAACTACCCGCTCTTCGGCGCGGCGCTGAAGCCCATCAAGGGGCTGGAGGCCGCGGATGAGTGACCGCATCGCCGCCAGCCTGCGGCGCCTGTTCGAGGATCACCGGATCGTCTTCTGGTATGACGCCGACCGCGACATGCGGGGCGAGTTCGATGCCGTCGACCTGCCCGGCGTGACCAAGCTGGAGATCGCGAACAACGAGTTCGGGTTGAAGCTTAGGATACTGCGGCGCGAGGCCGAGGGGAAGTTCCTGCTGTTCAAGGACAGCCCCGAACCGCCGATGACCGAGAACTGGCTTCTGGACGTGCAGCTGGCGACAGCGGTGTTCAAAGCCGATCAGGCGGCGATCTGGCTGGCCGAGCTGGGCCTGCCCTTGCAGTTCGAGTCCGTGGTGCGCGGCCATATCGAATTCTTCCGCGCCAAACCCCGCGTCGATGCGCTGAAGCGGTTGATGCAGCCCTCTGACACCCAGACCCAGATGCGCCTCCGAATGCTGGCCGTCTGCGCCGGGGCCGAAGGTGGACTTGATACGGTGATCGAAAGCCTGCTGGGCGAGCTGGCCGCGGGACGTGACGACGCCCTGCGCCTGATCGCGCGGTCCGAGCTGACCGGGTTCCTCTGGACGCAGGTGGGGCAAGCCTATGGTTATCAGTCGCCTGAGCCGGATTTCGAAGACTTCGCCATCGCGCAGTTCCAATCCGCCTATGCCCGCGCTTTGGGCGAAGAGGGCAAGCTGAACGCCGAGGCGCTGCTGGTCTTCCGTCGCTGGAAGAACAACCGCCATTGGGCCGAGGCATTCGAGGAGCTATCCGCCCGGTATCAGGATCTGCTGAAGATCGCGGCTGATCTGGCCAAGCGCAATTTCCGGGCGGTGATCAGCATCGACCATTTCGAGGAGATCGACCGCCACATCATCCGCCAGATCGTGCAGGCGATGTCCTCGCAGACCGTCAGTGCGCCCGAAGTGCTGACCTGGATGCGCGAACGCCGGCAGAGCCACTGGTATCCGACCTATGAGGATATCTATCAGGCCATCGGCTTTGCCACGGAATTCCAGCAGGCTTTGGCCGAGGCAAACCTTGGCATGACGAGCCCCGCAGAGGGCGTGCGGCGGTATGTGACGAGCTGGTATCGGCTGGATCAGCTTTACCGCAAGTTCATCTATCATATGCAGAAAAGCGGTCAGGCCTCGCTCTTGGCCGATCTATACGCCTCGGTGGAGAACCGTTACACCAACAGCTTCGTGATGGCGATGAATGACGCCTGGCAGGACCAGATCGCGGGTCTGGCTGAATGGAAGATCCCTGGTTTCGCGGCGCAGGCTGATTTCTACCGCGATCAGGCGGCGGAGTATCGGCGCAAGGACCAGAAGGTGGCGGTGATCATCTCGGACGCCTTGCGCTACGAGGTGGCCGAGGAATGTCTGCGCCGGATCCGCGCGCTGGACCGTTTCGATGCCGAGCTGAAGCCGATGATCAGCGCGCTGCCAAGCTACACACAGCTCGGCATGGCGGCCCTGCTGCCCCATAACGGCTTGGCGATGGCCGAGGACGGTAGCGGCGACATCCTGGCGGGGGGCGAAAACACCAAAGGCACTGCTGCGCGGGAAAAGCTGCTGGCCGCGGGCCGCGTTGGTGACAGCGCCAAAGCGCTGAAGGCCGAAGACGTGATGAACATGCGCACCGAGGACGGCAAGGCGCTCTTCCGCGACAACCACATCGTTTACGTCTACCACAACCGCATCGACGCGATCGGCGACAAGCTGCAGACCGAGGACAAGCTGCCGGAAGCGGCAGAGGACGCGATCGAGGATCTGACCAAGCTGGTTCGGAAGCTGACCTCGGCCAATTTCTCGAACATCTTGATCACCGCTGACCATGGTTTCCTCTATCAACACCGCGCGCTGGACGATGCCGATTTCGCCATCGCCGATCCGCAGGGTGAGGAGATCCTGTTCCGCAACCGCCGTTTCGTCATTGGGCACGGCCTCGCACCGACCCCGGGCATGAAACACTTCCCGGCCAAGGCCCTGGGGCTGTCTGGCGATCTGGATGTGCTGATCCCGAACTCGATCAATCGGATGCGGATCAAGGGCGCGGGCAGCCGCTTTGTCCATGGCGGTGCCGCCCTGCAAGAAGTCGTTATCCCAGTGATCCGGGTCGGCAAGCAGCGTGACGCCGATGTCAGTCAAGTCGAAGTGCAGATTTTCGTCACAGGAAAGAGCCTGATTTCGTCCGGTCAGACCGCCGTGACGCTCTATCAGGCCCAGCCGGTTTCCGAGAAGATGCGCGCCCGGGAATTGCTGGTCGGGATCTATGCCCTCGACGGCACGTTGATCTCGGACGAATACACGCTGACCTTCGATTTCCGCTCCGAGAACCCGCGTGAACGCGAGATGCCGCGCAAGTTCCTGCTGTCGCGCGAGGCGGATCGCTTCAACAACCAAGATGTGATCCTGAAGCTGCGCGAGCGGGTCGGCAAGACCAGCCACTACGAGGATTATGCCAGCCACCGCTTCCAGCTGCGGCGCGGCATCCCCACCGACTTTGATTTCTGAGGAACCCGGACATGAGTGACCTTGATGCCAAGATCAACGAACATTTTGCGGGCTTTGTCGTCCGGAAGGATCTGGTGAAGGCCGTCAAGGGCAACGCCATCGTCCCGACCTATGTTCTGGAATACTTGTTGGGCCAGTATTGCGCCACCGATGACGAGGCCTCGATCCAGACCGGTATCGAGACGGTGAAGGACATCCTGCGCAAGCATTACGTCCATCGCAGCGAGGCCGGGCTGATCCAGTCGACCATCAAGGAGAAGGGTCGCTACAAGGTCATCGATCAGGTCAGCGTGTCGCTGAACGAAAAGACCGACAGCTACGAGGCGGTCTTCGACAACCTCGGCATCAAGAAGGTCGCGGTCGACAGCGGAACGGTAAAACAGCACCCCAAGCTGCTGGTCACCGGGGTCTGGTGCATCGCCGATGTGCAGTATGAATTCTCGGAAGATGCCCGGATCTCGCCCTGGATCTTGGAATCGATCAAGCCGATCCAGATCGCCAAGGTTGATTACGATCATTACCGCACGGTGCGCGGGGCCTTCACGACCGAAGAATGGATCGATCTGCTGATGCAGAGCATCGGCTTTAAGCCCGAGGCATTTGGCCGTCGCAGCAAGCTCCTCCAGCTCTTGCGCCTGATCCCCTACGTCGAGCGCAATTACAACCTGATCGAGCTGGGCCCCAAGGGCACCGGAAAATCCCATATCTATTCGGAATTCTCGCCCCATGGTCAGCTGATCTCGGGCGGCGAGGTCAGCATTCCCAAGCTCTTCGTCAACAACTCGAACGGCCGGATTGGTCTGGTAGGCTATTGGGACGTTGTGGCCTTTGACGAATTCGCCGGGCGTGAAAAGACCGCGAACAAGGCGCTGGTCGACATCATGAAGAATTACATGGCCAACAAGTCCTTCTCGCGCGGGGTCAACCCGATGGGAGCCGAGGCCAGCTTCTCCTTCGTGGGCAACACGGACCACAACGTGCCCTTCATGCTGAAGAACAGTGATCTCTTCGAAGCCCTGCCACCCCAGTTCCATGACTCGGCCTTCATCGACCGCCTGCACGCCTATCTGCCCGGCTGGGAAATCGACGTCATCCGGGGCGAGATGTTTTCCAAGGGCTACGGTTTTATCGTCGATTATCTGGCCGAAATCCTGCGCCATCTGCGGTCCGAGGATTTCTCGAACCGGCCGGACCAATTCTTCAAAGTCAGCGAGAAGATTTCAACGCGGGATCGTGATGCGATCTACAAGACCATGTCCGGCCTGCTGAAACTGCTCTTCCCCGATGGCAGCCAGACCGAGGCCGAGGTCGAAGAACTGCTGCGCCTTGCCATGGAAAGCCGCAAGCGCGTCAAAGATCAGCTTGCCCGTATCGACAGCACCTATCCGGAGGTGGATTTTCATTACATCGGCTCAGACGGTGCAAAGCGCTACGTGACCACGGTCGAGGAAGAGGAATACCCGCAGTTCTATCATCTGAGGCCTGTGCAGGATCCGCACCGCGAGGCGCCAGCGGGTATAGAGGCCGTTGTGCTGGAAACGCGTGCCGCCGCTGCCCCTCAGGCCCAGGAAGAAGCCGCTGATCGCAAGACATCCGCACCGCAACGGTCGGAAAGCAGCAAAACCAAGGCCCTGCGCGCTGAAGGTCATCACGTATTCTCGGAAAACCGCAAAGGCATCAGCTACGAGATCCTGTTTGGCCCCTACATCGCAGGTGCCAGTCGTATCGTCGTGACCGACCCCTACATCCGGTATTTCTACCAGATCAAGAACATGATGGAATTTGTCGAACTGGTGATCCGCCACAAGGCGCCGGAAGATCAGGTGGCCATCCATCTGGTGACCGGCCCCGACGACGGCAACATCGCCAAGCAACGTGAACTCCTGGATTCAATCACCACAGCCTGCGCGGGAACAGGTGTCGACTTCACATGGGGCTATGACGGTACTGGCACGGCCCACGCCCGCGATATTGTCACGGATACCGGCTGGAAAATCGTCCTAGATCGCGGGCTGGATATCTTCCAAGCACCGATCAAAACGGAAGGGTTTTCCTTGGGGGACAGGATGCAGGAGCATCGGATGGTGAAGGGGTTTTATGTGACTTACGTTAACCAAGGTGGATGACGGCAAAGGGCGGAAAGCGGACTGTCGGTGGTGCGGCATAGCGGCCGCGACAAACAGTGACAACGGTCATTCAACCAGCGCGCAAAGATGCCTCAGCATACAGACCAAAACGGGCGGGAAGGAGCCATAGTTTGCGCGCAATATCAGTTACTTCAATGCCCAAAAGCCAGCTTGTAAGATTATAAGTAGCGCATCCCAGCTTCTGAGCAGGTTGCGCGAGTCTGGTTCGTGCCGACTGCGACCTTTGTGCTGGACTTCCGCTCAGCTTCCGTCCCCAAACTATTCAGAAGGCGATGCTTAGAAATCGATAGAGTGATTGCTAGCGCAAGTTGGGGCTTGATCGATCTGAAAACCCCTTGTCTAATTCTATCGATTGCAATTCATTGACATCGTGCAGATGCTCGCTACGATGAGAAACCACGTCAGCCGCTCCTGATAACTAAGGTGCGTATGGCGTTGAGCTTTCGGGACATACAGTGCGTGGTCAAGGTTGCAGAGAAAAATTAACGTGAACTGGAGAGATTCTTGGCTAGCCTTCAACGTGTAGCGCTGTTCATCATGTTTGACGAGCTTGAGCGCGATCTGGTTAATCTAATTTCGTCAATCTCAACTGACGGATCAGATGACGCTTTGTCCCCCGATGAAAGAGATAAGGCATACCAGCGGTCTAGAGGGCTCGATATCTCTATAGCTCAGGCGCCAATAGAAACTCTGTTACACTATTTAGACCTTGGCGACAAATTCAATATCGTAACTAGATTGAAGCATAAGCTTCCTGATGCACATGCGAAATACCTTGCCTCGAAAAGGCTGGCCTTAGAAAATGCTATTCCTGTCAGAAATGCCGTTATGCATGGGAGGCCGTTGACCATTGGAGAATATGCACAGGGCTTTGCATTAGCCTCTGATCTTTCACGCAGTCCGCATTATTGGCCATCTTTAAGCAGATCGTTGAGGCAATATAATGCCAATCCTGAAGCAATCCGAGCTCGATCTATCGAAATTCTAGATTCCCATGATATAGTAGAAACACTCAATAATCTTCCGATGCCAGATTATGACGATACAGGCTTCTTGCCGCGAGCTAAACTAGAAGCGGAATTAAGAAAAAAAATTCTGAGTCGGCATCCAGTTGTCACCGTCCTCGGCGATGGGGGAAATGGAAAAACTGCACTCACACTACAGACATTGTATGGATTGTTGAGCGATGAAAGCCATGGCTTCGACGGAATTGTTTGGGTTTCAGCCAAATCTTCTACTTTGACAACAAATGAGATCAAAAGAATTGAGAACGCTATAACGACGTCTGCTGGAGTATTTTCGAAGGTCGCCGAAACGTTTGAGAGTGAAGCGTCAGACCCTCTAAAGAGCGTTAAAAGCTTACTTGAAAGTAACAAAATTTTGCTAGTGATTGATAATCTTGAAACAGTTTTGGACAAATCTATTAGAGATTTCATCTCCGACATACCGGGTGAAAGTAAGGTCTTGTTCACATCCCGAATCCCAATTGGATCGGATATCACAGTATCTGTAGATGGCTTTACAGAAAAGGAGTCGCTGACCTTTCTGAGGCGAGTAATTGAGGCCTACAGTGTTTCATCGCTTAAGGCGGCGCCTGACAATGTATTGCTTCCCTATCTGAAACGGCTCGGAGGAAAGCCCCTGCTCATCAAATGGTTCGCATTAAGCGTTCTAGCAGGAGCGGATCCAAATGCAGTTGTGCGCAATCCAGAGACAGCTCTCAGGTTTTGCTTGGAGAACGTTTTTGATTCGTTAGATGCGCACGCAAGAAAAGTTCTTTCGATCATGGCCCAACTCCCTCGCGCAGTGTCTCTGGAGGTCTTAAGGTTTGTTTCTGATGCAAATGTAATGGACCTTGAGCGTGGCATTGCGAGTTTGCTAATGTATACGATCCTTCAATCTAAAGAGGTTTCCACTGAGACGGTTTACGAATTAAAGCCTTTTGCTCGTGCATACGTTTCTCGCGTTATGAATTTGCGGCACGATGACGTCGAAACTTTGCTTTCAAGATTTCGATCGCTTGAGGGAGTGATGCAGGAAGAGACTGGAGCTTCCAGTAATAATAGATACGACCCCCGAGTATATACGGTTCGCAATGTTTCTGAAGCGCTCTGCGTTAAGAACTTGCGCCAAGCGGTTTATTTCGCGTTAAAGGGAAGTTTTGAAGCGGCAAAGTCGATAATTGAGGGTGCAAAGGTTTCCAATCCAAGTTACTTTGAGGTCTATCGAGTTGAGGCCTTTATTCACTTTGAAGAAAAAGACTATATCTCAGCAAGTGAATGCTATGGCCGTGCCATCGACATTGCGCACCAAGTACCTCAGCTTAGAATGTTCTACGCTTGGTTCTTGGTTAAGGCTTACAATGATTATAAGAGCGCAGCCGTAGAGATCGAGGCTGCTTTGACAGAGGACGAAAGCTCACCGAAACTCAAGCTTGAGTTGGCGCGGATTAAAATGTTTCAAATGGATTTTCGAGGGTCGCTGGAGGTGCTCAACTCAATCTGTTTGCCGGCCGACAGAATAGAGAAAATGCACACAGTTGTTAAGGATGTCGAGTTTAACGTCCATAAGAGAAACTTAGAATACTTGTCCGCGAGAGGAGAAGGTGAGCTGATAAAATCGGCGTTGCTTGATTGGGCGCTGTTCCATGAAAATTTAGATCCACGATTAATTGACGACAAGATGATTGAGAGCATTAAGATTATGTTAACTAAAATCAAAGGTATGTATTCACGTTATTCAGAAATTGATGCTCACAGGCTGTTCTCTGCGATGAACGAAATAATATCTTATATGGAACCGAAAGCTGAAATTTCTTCGTCGCAATCCAATATATCTAACCCACTTCGTGGTAAAATGAAGCTACAAGGGCTTAAACCAGCATATGGATTTTTGAATGTTGAGGGCGGTGGAGAGATTTTCATCCATCAGTCAGCATGTGAGCCTGATTGCTGGGACAAGCTTAAGGCGGGAAGATCTTGCGTTTTCACTACAGCCATGGATCCGTCTGGACGAGTTAGAGTGGCAAGCGCAAAGTTAGAATAGGCTACCGCACGCTTTTTTCACCGATACATTGAAGCGAGTGCGCTGTTGTAACAGTCGAACGGCGGGTTCCGGCAGCATCTCTTCGCGGGGTTCGTTGGCGTCGACAGGCGGTTTTAGGCCGAACCTATCTTCCATGGATCTTCGCTGTTTCTGGGCCGAAGATTCTTTGGAAATTTGCCACAACGATAGCCCCGGGCGACCTCTCGGCCGCGTTGCATATTTGCGTCAGCATTTGAACTGGACCCTAAGTTATCCCCGCCGAACAGGGGGCAGCAAGGTGCCGCCCCCTGCCCAGCCTCCCTGTCAGGCGGCTTGCCAAACCTGATTGAGGATCCGGGCGGCGATTTCGGCTTTGTCCTGGGGTAGGAAGCGGCCGTAGTGCTGCGCGACCATCTCGGCCGTGTCCTGGATCGCGTAACTGGCTTGTTCATAGGACCCGGTTTGTTTCAGGATATGGGTCGCCAGCACGTCGCGCACATTGTGGGGTCCATGCGGCAACAGCCCCTTGATCGCACCACGATTTGTCCATGGATTATAGATCCCGTAGCGCTGGATTGCGGTGCGCCACGCCTCGTAGAAGGTGTTCTGGCAATAGGCGGCATTGGTGCTGGTCATCTTGGCGGTTTTCACAAACAGGGTGCCAGGGTCGGCCGCGGTTCCGATCAGCCTGCC
>MHZT01000017.1 GCA_001828855.1 Rhodobacterales bacterium RIFCSPHIGHO2_02_FULL_62_130
ACACCCGTTACGCAACGCGCAGGATAGGTCTGTCCAAGGGAAGGGGCACTCCGACCTTCAGGGGATTTGCGCAACAAAGCCTTGCGAATGCCCCTTCGTAGTGGCTGAATTGTCCCTCACACTTTAGACATAGCCAATGGAATTTGAGGCCGTCCTGAACACGTTTGTTTGGGTTGTCCGTTTGTCTCATATGGCCAATACCACTGCGCCCGCGCAACCAGCGAAAAACAAATGCTGGCAGAACATGGCTTTCTGCCAAGTTGTCATTCTCACCACAGAAGGCGCAGGTTCCTAACATATCAACCTTCAATGACACTATGGGAGCTTAGTTACCAAAAAAATGAGCGACTAGTCAGTTTCTAGCCGTAGAAGCTTTTCACTTTCTTACACGGCACGCTCGCATCGTAAACCAAATTGACTATTCCCCCGCTCGATTTCTGGACGATAGTTTGCACCATGGACATGACTGCCCTAAGTGATCTTTAGCCTAGCAGACGATGGCCACAATGATACTTTTATATAAATAAATCAGCTTATTGTCGAGATACTCACCCGCCCACCCCTGCGGCGCGGAACCAGCGCAGGATGGCGTCACGTTCGGCGGGTTCCATATAGCTTAGATTGGCGGGGGGCATGGCGTGGGTGTAGGCGGATTGCAGGGTGATGCGCTGGGCTTCGCTGGCGATTTGCGACGGCGTTTCCAGCACGACATTTTTAGGCGGCCAGTGCATCCCCTCCCATGAGGGTTCGGCGGCGTGGCACATGGAACAGCGGCCTTGGACGATGCTGACCACCTCGTCAAAGCCCTCCGCCGAAGCATAGGTCAGCGCGGGGCCGGTCAGGGCGGTTTCATCGGGGCGGTGGCGCATGGGGGCGGTGGACAGCCATGCAATCAGCAGGAAAATCACCGCCGTTGCAAACCATGTCCAATGCGGATTGCCCTTGCGGGCGTGTTTCGAGTTGAACCAATGCCGGATCGTGACGCCCATCAGAAACACAAGGCTGGCGATCAGCCAGTTATATTCGGTCGCAAAGATCAGCGGGTAGTGGTTGGAGAGCATCAGAAAGATCACGGGCAGCGTGAGGTAATTGTTATGCGTGCTGCGCTGCTTGGCGATCTTGCCATATTTCGGATCGGGCTTGCGGCCCGCTTTCAGATCCGCAACCACAATGCGCTGGTTCGGCATGATGATCATAAAGACATTGGCCGACATGATCGTGGCGGTGAATGCGCCCAGATGCAGCAGCGCCGCGCGACCGGTGAAAACTTGGGTATAGGCCCAAGCCATACCGACAAGGATAATATAAAGCCCGATCATCAGGCGGGTGTTGTCGTCGCCAAAGCGGCTTTTGCAGATCAGGTCATAAGCGATCCAGCCAAAGGCAAGGCTGGCCAGAGAAATCGCAATCGCCTGCCATGTTTGCAGGTCGGCAATGGTCGGGTCGATCAGGTAAAGGTCGGCCCCAAGGTAATAGACCAGCACCAGCATCGCAAAGCCCGACAGCCATGTGGAATAGCTTTCCCATTTGAACCATGTCAGATGGTCCGGCATCATCTCGGGGGCTACAAGGTATTTCTGGATGTGATAGAACCCGCCGCCATGCACTTGCCATTCCTCGCCATGGGCCAAGGGCGGCAGGCTGGGGGTTTGGCGCAGGCCAAGGTCCAGCGCTATGAAATAAAAGGACGATCCGATCCACGCGATTGCGGTGATCACATGGGTCCAGCGGGCGGCGATGGCCACCCATTCCCACAGCACAACCCAGTCATACATGCGCGCGCTCCTTTGCTTTGGCACAGGCTATACCGGGGCGCACTGTTCTGTTAATCCTGCAAATGCCGGGATCACTTTCAAGGGCGGGGCGAAAATGTCCTATGTCAACACGCTGAAGATGTTCGTGCGGGTCTATGAGTTGGGCAGCATGTCTGCGGCGGCCCGTGATCAGCGCACCTCGCCTGCGGTGGCCTCGGCGCGGATTTCCGAGCTGGAAAAGCATCTGGGGGTGCGGCTGTTCCAGCGCACCACCCGCAGCTTGCAGCCGACCGAGAACGGGCGGATATTCTTTGATGGCGCCAAGAAGGTGCTGGAGGCGATTGATGAGGCCGAGGCGGCGGTGATGGATGTCACCCAGAACCCCAAGGGGACGATCTTTGTCTCGGCCCCTCTGGGCGTGGGGCGCAGGTTTATTGCGCCGCATGTGCCTGTGTTCAAAGACCTTTATCCGCAGATTGATGTGCGGTTGCGGCTGTCGGACCGCGTGATCGATGTCACCGCCGAAGGGCTGGATGTGGCGTTTCATCTGGGGATTCTGGAGGATTCCACGCTCAAGGTGCGGCTGATTGCCGATTGCCCCCGCGTGCTGTGCGCCGCCCCTGCCTATATCGCGCGGCGGGGGATGCCTGTGGATGGCGCGGCTCTGGTGGCGGAAAAGCACGATTGTCTGAACCTGCGCTTTCCGGGGGCGAAAGAGTTCCAATGGGCGTTGCAGACCGCCGAAGGCGTGCGGCGGTTCGAGATTTCGGGGCCGTTCGAAAGTGACGACGGGGATGTGCTGACGGGTTGGGCGCTGGACGGGCGCGGCATCGTGATGAAACCGGTGTTCGAGGTGGCGGATTACCTGCGGTCGGGTGCGCTTGTGCCGGTCGCGGTGGCCACGCCGCCGCTGCCGACGCAGCTTTCCAGCCTGTCGCAGCACCGACGGCTGAAAGACCCCAAGGTCAAGCTGTTCACCGATTTCATGGCGGCGCATGTGCGGGATGCGATCCGCAAGGCCACCGTCGGGCCGTAAGGTGTAGGGTGCGTGATTTCACGCACCTTTCCGGTGGCGCGGCATCGGTGCGTGCAAGCACACACCCTACCCTTGCTTCAGAACCGCCTCGAAAGCGGTCAGGAAGTGGTCGACGTTGGCCTTGCTGAACACCAAAGGCGGGCGGATTTTCAGCACGTTCTGGCGCGGTCCGGTGGCCGAGATCAGCACCCGCGCCTGCCGCAATCCGTTCACGATGCGCGAAGTGCGCGCGGCATCGGGGGCCAGCGGATCGCCGCCCTGCACGATATCCTGCCCCAGAAACAGACCTGCCGCGCGCAGCGGGCCAAGCGCGTCATGGTCTTTGGCCAGCGCGCGCAGGCCTTCGGCAAAATACGCCCCGACCACGCGGGCATTCTCTTGCAAGCCTTCGCCTTGCACCACATCCAGCACGGCCATCGCCGTGGCCGCAGCCACGGCATTGCCGCCGAAGGTGTTGAAATAGCGGGCCTTTGACCCGAAGGCCTCGATCACGTCGGGGCGCATCACCAACCCTGCGACGGGATAGCCATTGCCCATCGGCTTGCCCAGACTGACCATATCGGGGATCAGCCCGTGGCGCTGAAAGCCCCACATCGCATCGCCGGTGCGGCCAAAGCCGGGCTGCACCTCATCCGCGATGAACAGCCCGCCCGCGGCACGGATCGCCTGCACAGCCGGTTGCAAGAACCCCGCCGGACCCTCAAAGACCCCATCCGAGGAAAAGATCGTGTCCACGATCAGCGCTGCCGGTTTGATGCCGTGGCGCAGCAGATCGTCAATGGCCGCCTGCACAGCGGCGGCAAAAGCCGCGCCCAGATCACCCGCCATCCGCGCCGGATCGGGTGCGGGGATGGTGCGAACATGCTCGCCCAAAGGCACGCCCTCACCCAGCGAAGGCGACATGCCCGCAATCGCGTAAGTCACACCATGATAGGCGTTTTCCGTGACGATGATGCCGGTGCCGCCGGTATGCGCCCGCGCGATGCGATAGGCCAGATCATTCGCCTCGGACCCCGTGCAGGTGAACATCACATGCGAAAGATCGGCGGGAAAGGTGGCCAGCAGACGCTCGGCATAGTCCAGCACGGTATCATGCAGATAGCGGGTGTGGCTGGCGAATACCGCCGACTGGCGGGCAGTGGCGGCGACCACATGCGGATGACAATGGCCGACAGAGGCGACGTTGTTATAGGTATCCAGATAGGCGTTGCCATCCGCATCATAAAGCCAGACGCCCTCGCCCCGCACCAGATGCACGGGGGTTTCGTAGAACAGCCGATAGGCCGGCCCAAGGGCAGCGCGGCGGCGGGCCACCAGCGCCTGATCCGCCTCGGACAGGTTGCCTTTGCCGGGGACATAGGCGTTCACCATGGTTCCGTCGTTCTTCATCGCTTACTCCATGCCACAGGCACGCCGCAGGGCGGTTTCGGTGTCGGTCGGGTCCAGCCGCGACAGGGCCAGAAGGCCATCGCGCGCCGAAGGAAAATTCCGCAAGATATAGGGGGCGTTTTCAGGATAGCGCGCGGCGCGGGTCGAGGTGATGGCCAGCGTGGTCAGCATCCGCGTGGCCACCAGCGCAGGGATCAGCGCGATTTCATCGGCTGTCAGCGGCAGGATGGCATGGTAGGCGGCGGCAAACTCGGTCAGGCTGGTCAGCGGATCGGCAGGGTCGATCTGATAAGAGGCCGTCACCGCCAGATCGCAAACCAAGGGTGTGCGGACCATATCGCCGAAATCCAGCACGCCCGCGATGTGGTGCCCATCTGCGGTGACAAGCACGTTATGCGGGTTCATATCGGCATGAACCACCTGCCAGCGCAATTCGGGCAGGCGCGGGGCGATGGCGGTGTCGAAATGGTCCAGCGTTCGGGTGGCAAGGGCGCGCAGCGGTGCATCGGCAATGGCGGGCAGCATCGGGCGCAGGCTTGCGGCCTGTTTGATGTCCCATTGCAGGACGTGATCGGCGGCGGGATGGGCAAAGCCCTGCAAACCCAGCGTAATCCGTGCATTCATCGCCGCCATCGACCGGCGCAGCGCGGCAGAGGCTTGCACCAGATGCAGCGGCCTGCCCTCCAGATAGGTCAGCAGGCGCAGGATGCCCTGCGGTGTGCGCGCCTCGGTTGCGCCGGACAGGGTGCGAACCACGCGCGGCACCGGCAGATGGGCGGTTTCCAGATGCAAGAGGGCCTGCGTCTGGAAATCGGTGACCTCGGGTGGCTCTGCCGGATTGGCCAGTTTCAGCACATAGCCCTGCGCGGGCGTGGCGATATGGATGTTCAGATCGCGTTCCGAGGTCAGCCGCTTCATCCGGCCTTCGACACCGAAGATGTCGCGCGCAAGGCGGGCCGCCTGATCGTCGGTCAACTCGGGCGGGGCAGAGGCCAGAAGGCCGCCAAGGGGGGTATCGGTCATGCAGGATCACGGGCCAAAGGGTCGGGCGCATGAAGGGGGCGGCGGGGTAGACTGTCAAGGCCGGACAGGTGCGTGAAATCACGCACCCTACCCCCGCATCTCGACCCAAAGCGGCAAATGATCCGAGGCGATCTGGGCGGGATCGGTCCAGGCCCGATCAATGCGGGCGGCCAGATCGCCGGTGACAAAGCAATGATCCAGCTGGCGCAACCGGGTTTCGCCCGCAATGACCTTGCGATGGGTGTGCAGGCGGGTGCCGCCCCGCGCCACCGCATCGACAAACCCGCCCGCATAGACAGCCCCCGGATGATACGGCACCTCGCCCACAATCCGGCGATGCTCGGCACTGCCGGGTTCGGAATTGAAATCCCCCAGCCAGATCGCGCTTTGCGGGCAGGGCGGCTCTGCCTGACCCTCGGTCCAGTTGCGAGACGGCTCGTCATCCACCCCGCTCCACGGCCCGCCCGACAGCGGCACGCGGGCATGATGCGCCAGAAGCATGTCGATCTGCTCCAGCCGCTCCTGCACGCCGACATGGGCCAGATGGATCGAAAACACCCGCAGCGGCCCCATGGGCGTGTCGATCATCGCCTCAAGCGCCGGATTCTGCGTGTTCAGCGGATCGATCATCCGCCGCATCGGCAACAGGTGCAACCGGCTCCACAGGATCGGCCAGCGCGACAGGATCATGGTGCCGAACTGCCGCCGCCGGTTGATCACCCGCGCACCATCGCGGCCAGAGGCATCCATATCAAAGGCAGGCCCGTAAACCGCATAATACTGCGGCAGCAGCGCCTGCAACAGCGCAGGCTGGTCGTCATGGCCGGTGCGCGACCAATGCCGCTCGACCTCTTGCAACGCGACAATATCCGCCCCGTCGATCACCCGCGCCGCGCGGGCCAGATCGTAAACCCCGTCCGCCCCGAACCCGTATTGAATATTGAAACTCAGCAATTTCATCGCGGTAGCCCCCGTCACCCTGACCCGTTCCCCTGATCCTCTTTGCATAAATATCCGGGGGGTCAGGATTTTCGCCAGAAAATCCGACAGGGGGGCTGGCCCCCCTGCCTATGCTTCCACCCGCCACGACGCTGGATAGCGAAACTCCTCCAGATTGGCCGAAGCCCCGATCCGGTCCACCACGGCGAACAGGCCCGGAGCCTGCAACGGCGTCAGCACCCCATGCCAGACACCGCGATGCAGGTTGATGCCCTGCGCGCCATTGGTCAGAAAGGCGCGCGGGCGGTGCTGCGGGCCGGGCGAGACGATCACCAGAAACGGGTGCTGCGTCATCGGCAGGAAGGCTTGCGAGCCTTCGGGGTGGCGTTCGATCAGATCAAAGCAGTAGGGCAAGGCGCGCGGCACAGCGTTGAAGATCGAGATACCGGCGCGGTTGGCCGCATCGACCTCGGGGGCGACATCGATCCGCGCGCGGTCGTGGTGGCGCTGGCACATGCCGTCATTGATCAGCCGGAAATCGCCCGCAGCCTCCAGCACATCGCCGAAAGGGGCGAAGGCGGCGGCGGTCAGGGGTTCAGGGTGCAACACCTGCATGGCGGGCTGGCTCCTTGGGGCGGGCGCAAAAATTTTCGGACGAAAATTTTTCGGGCGGCGGGATCAGCGGGCGGGGCGGTATGCGCCGGGGCCGCGCAGGGTGGCGTGGCGGTTGACGTCCTTATACAGCAGATAGCGGAACCGGCCCGGCCCGGCGGCATAGCAGGCCTGCGGGCAATAGGCGCGCAGCCACATGAAATCGCCCGCCTCGACCTCAACCCAATCGCTGTTCAGCTTGTACACCGCCTTGCCCTCCAGCACGTAAAGCCCGTGTTCCATGACATGGGTTTCCTCGAAGGGGATCACGCCCCCCGGCCGGAAAGTCACGATATTGACGTGCATGTCATAACGGGTGTCGGTGGGATCGACAAAGCGTGTAGTCCCCCAAACCCCGTTGGTATCCGGCATGGTGTTCAGGGGCTGCTCTTTTTCATTGGTCACAAAAGCAGGCGGCATATCGGTATCGGGCGCGGCTTCATAAAGCTTGCGGACCCAGTGAAAACGCGCAGGCTCTGCCCCTTCGGCCAGCAGGGTCCATTTGGCATGGGGCGGGATATAGGCATAGCCGCCCTCGTCCAGCTCATAGCCTTGCCCGTCGATGGTCAGGGTGATCAGCCCGCCGGTGACGAACAGCACATGCTCGGCCCCCTCTTCGGCATCGGGCGCGTCCGATCCGCCGCCCGGCTGCACCTCCATCACATATTGCGAGAAGGTTTCCGAAAACCCCGACATCGGGCGGGCGATCAGCCAGAGGCGTGTCTGCCGCCAGCCGGGAAGATAGCTGACCACGATATCGGAAAAACAACCCTTGGGGATGAAGGCATAGGCGGTGGTGAACACCGCGCGCTGGGTCATCAACTGGGTCTGCGCGGGCAAACCGCCTTTGGGCGTATAATAGCTGGTCATGGCAAAACGGCTTTCAGGCGGAGTTCGGCAATCCGTTCCACCTGCGCGCAGGCGGTGGCGAACTCGGTTTCGGTGCTGTTGGCGATGCGGGTGGTGAAGGCGGCCAGAATGCTGGCCTTGGAATGGTCGCGCACGGCGATGATGAAGGGAAAGCCGTGCTTGGCAGTATAGGCGGAGTTCAGGGTCTGGAAGGCGCTGCGTTCGGCATCGGTCAGCGCATCAAGGGCGGCGCTGGCCTGTTCGGCGGTGGACTCTGCGGTCAGGGTTTTGGCGGCGGCAAGTTTTCCGGCAAGATCGGGGTGGGCGGTCAGAACGCCCAGCCGCTCGGGCTGGCTGGCGCTGCGGAACATCCGGCACAGCGCGTTGTGCAGGCCCGTGGCAGAGTCATGCGCGGGGCCAAGCTCCAGATCGAAGGCGCGATCCGCGATCCACGGCGAATGTTCGAAAATGGACCCATAGGCGGCCACAAATTCTTCGCGCTCCATCTGAGAAGGACGGCGGAAGCGTTTGTGGGGATGGGTTTTTGCCCAATGCTCGGCAATGTCGATCCGGCGCGGGAACCAGACCGCATTGTGGGATTTTGCATAGTCGAGAAAGCGCTTCAGCCCCGCGATCTTGCCCGGCCTGCCGATCAGGCGGCAATGCAGGCCGATGGAGAACATCTTGGCGCGGCCCGCCTGCCCTTCGGCGTAAAGCGTGTCAAAGCTGTCTTTCAGGTATTGGAAAAACTGCTGCCCCTCGATGTAGCCGGGGGCCGTGGCAAAGCGCATGTCGTTGGCTTCCAGCGTGTAGGGGATCACCAACTGGTCCCGATCGCCCACCTCGCGCCAATAGGGCAGATCGTCGTCATAGGTGTCGGAAATCCAGTCGAACTGGCCCGTGGCCGCCGTCAGGTCCACCGTGTTGACCGAGCAGCGCCCCGTATACCAGCCGCGCGGAGGGGAGCCTACCACCTCGGTATGCAGGCGGATCGATTCCGCGATCTGGGCGCGTTCCTCGTCTGCGGGCATGTCGCGGTGATCGACCCATTTCAAGCCGTGCGACGCAATCTCCCAGCCTGCCGATTTCATCGCGGCGACCTGTTCGGGGTTGCGGGCAAGGGCAGTCGAGACGCCGTAGATCGTCACCGGAATAGCCATTTCGGTGAACAGCCGATGCAGCCGCCAGAACCCTGCGCGCGCGCCATAGTCGTAGATGGATTCCATGTTCCAGTGCCGCTGACCCGGCCAAGGCGCAGCCCCTGCGATGTCGGACAGAAACGCCTCGGACTGCCCGTCGCCATGCAGGATGTTGTTCTCGCCGCCTTCCTCGTAGTTCAGCACCACGGACACAGCGATCTTTGCGCCATCCGGCCAAGCGGCGTCGGGGGGATTGGCACCGTAGCCTCGGAAATCGCGGGGGTAGCGGGGCATCGGCGGACTCCTTCGTTTGGCGCAGACTATATGGAAAACCCGAAGGGGTTTATCAAAAAATGCCGACAAGACCTTTCCGGCTTGGCAGGGGTCGCGGCGGCGGTCAAACTTGCTAGGGTGGCACAACGATGGAGGGCGCGATGGGACGGTTGACAACGCATGTGCTGGATACTGCGCGGGGCAAGCCTGCGGCGGGGGTGCGGATCATGCTGTATCGCGTAAGCGGCAACAGCCACAAAAAGATCGCGGAAACCGTGACCAATGCCGACGGACGCACCGATGCGCCGATGCTGGAGGGCAAGGCCTTTACCGCCGGAAGCTATGAGCTGGTGTTCTGCGCGGGCGACTATCTGCGTGCGACAGGTCAGGCCGTCGGCGAGGTGCTGTTTCTGGATGAAATCCCGATCCGGTTCGGCGTGCCGGATGACAGCGCACATTACCATGTGCCGCTGCTGATCTCGCCCTTTGCCTATTCGACCTATCGCGGCAGCTAGAATGTGGGCGGGCTGATGGCCCAGAGGATGACGGCATCTGTGCTGCCGGGGTTGCGATAGCGGTGCGGTTCGCTTGACGAAAACGAACAACTGTCGCCTGCGTGCAGGTGGAAATGGCGGTCGCCCACCCAGATTTCGAACTCTCCCTCCAGAACGAAGCCCACCTCGTCACCTTCATGCGCGTAGGTTTCAGAGCTTTCGGAACCTGCGGGCATGCGGGTGTGGATCATCTCGACCTGAAGGCTCATCTTCGGCGTCAGAAGCTCGTCCACGATGCCGCCATCGTATTGGATCGACAGCCGGTTGCCGCGCCGGATGACATAGCCGCGTTCGGCAGGCGGTGCGGGGTCTGAGCCTGCGAAGAACCATTGCACCGTGACCGACAGGAAACGCGCGATCTTCACCAGCGCGGGGATCGAGGGGTAGGCAAGGTTGCGTTCAACCTGACTGAGATAGCCGATCGACAGATCGCATCCCGCCGCAAGCTGCGCCAGCGTCAGTTTGCGGCGTTTCCGCAACTCGCGGATGCGCTCGCCCAGAATGGGGCTGGCGTCGTCCGGGGCCGGACTGGCGGCAGGTAGATTGGCGGGGGTTGGATCATTCATGGCGCAAGGATTGGCGGCTTTGCGCGGGATCGCAACAGAAATTTGCCCACAGTAAAAAAATAGATAGAAATTTTACTCAAGGAAAAATACCGTGCCGGTAACAAGAGTCGCCGTCGCGATTCTGCTTGTCAGGTGGGTAATATGGCTGATCCGCGCTTTCCGCATTTGTTTGAACCGCTGACCCTGCGGGGGGTGACGTTGCGGAACCGGATCATCTCGACCGGCCACGACACCACGCTGCCAACCGATGGCACGGTGAATGCGGCGCTGGTGGAATATCACCGCACGCGGGCCAAGGGCGGAGTCGGGCTGATCATCGCGCAGGTGGCGGGGGTGCATGAAACGGCGCGCTATACCTCGCATTTGCTGATGGCCACCTCGGATGCCTGTATCGACGGCTATCGCGCCTTGGCGCAGGCGGTGCATGCCGAGGGCGGGGCGATTTTCAGCCAGTTGTTCCATCCGGGCCGCGAGATCATGGAAAGCGCGGACGGGCTGCTGGCTGTGGCCTATGCGCCCTCGGTTTCTCCGAATGAACGCTTCCATGTGATGCCCCGTGCGCTGGACCTGCCGCTTTTGCGCGAGATCGTCGAGGGGTACGCGCAGGCGGCGCGGCGGATGTGGCAGGCGGGGCTGGACGGGGTAGAGTTCGTCGCCAGCCACGGCTATCTGCCCGCGCAATTCCTGAACCCGCGTGTCAACCGGCGCACGGATGACTACGGCGGATCGGATGCCGGCCGTTTGCGGTTTCTGGAAGAATGTCTGGACGCGATGCGGGCCGCGACCAGCCCCGATTTCGTAATCGGGATGCGGATCAGCCCCGACGAGAAGGACGAGGAAGGCCTGACATCGACCGAGGCATTGGCGGCCTGCAAGGCGCTGGAATCGCGGCTGGATTATGTGAACCTGACGGTTGGCACCTCGGCCAGTCTGGGCGGGGCCATGCATATCGCGCCGCCGATGGCCTTCGGTGCGGGCTATGCGGCCCCCGATGCGGTGGCATTCAAGATGGCACTGGGGGTTCCGGTGTTCATCGTCGGGCGGATCAACCAGCCGCAGGTCGCCGAGGCGATTCTGGCGGCAGGGCAGGCGGATGGCTGCGGCATGACGCGCGCCCTGATCTGCGATCCCTTGATGCCGGGCAAGGCCGAACGCGGCGCGGTGGATGACATTCGCGCCTGCATTGGCTGCAATCAGGCCTGCATCGGGCATTTCCACAAGGGGCTGCCGGTGTCCTGCATCCAGCATCCCGAAACCGGGCGCGAGCTGACCTATGGCACGCTGCCCCCTGCCCCGCAGCGCAAGAAGGTCATGGTGATCGGCGGCGGCCCTGCGGGCATGAAGGCGGCAATCACCGCAGCCAAGCGCGGCCATACGGTGACGCTTTACGAGGCCGCGGCCCAGCTTGGCGGGCAGGCCTTGCTGGCGCAACTGATCCCCGGACGGGCCGAATTTGGCGGCATCGTCACCAACCTTGCCCGCGAGATGGAACTGGCGCAGGTCGCGGTGCGGCGCGGGGTGCGGGTGGATGCGGCCTTGGTGGCATCAGAAGCACCGGATGCGGTGATTCTGGCCTCGGGCGGGGTGCCTTATGTGCCGGATTTGCAGACCGATGGTGCGATGCAGATCGTGACCGCGTGGCAAGTGCTGCGGAAAGAGGTCAAGGTCGGGGCAAAGGTGGTGGTGGCCGACTGGCGCTGCGACTGGATCGGACCAGGCATCGCGCAACTGCTGGCGCGCGAGGGTTGCACAGTGGATCTGGCGGTGAACGGACTGGTGCCAGGCGAGACGCTGCCGCTCTATGTCCGCGACAATATCGCCGCTGACCTGCACCGCGCCGAGATCAAGGTCACGAACTATGCCCGCCTGTTCGGCAGCGATGGCGACACCGTGTTCCTGCAACACACCGCCAGCGCCGCGCCGATCATGATTGAAGCTGTGGATACGCTGGTGCTGTGCCTTGGCCATACCCCCGTCAGCGACCTGGAATCCGCCCTGCGCGGCAAGGTGGAGTTGCACATGGCGGGCGATTGCCTGACCCCGCGCACCGCAGAAGAAGCGGTCTACGAAGGCCTGCGCGCGGGCTGTGCGGTCTAGTTTGTCCCTACTCACAGCAGGCGGCACGACCCAAGCAAGCTGACGCAAAACAAAGGGGCTTAAGGTTGTCACCTTAAGCCCCTGAATTCTTTGGTGGCGAGGGGGGGACTCGAACCCCCGACCCCATGATTATGAGTCATGTGCTCTAACCAGCTGAGCTACCTAGCCACTGGCGGCGTGATTATGGCGGGCGTCGGGGGGCGTCAAGGGGGAATCGCACGAACCCGTCGCTTGGGTGCGTGCAAGCACACACCCTACCCTCGGCGCAGGCGTGGGCCACATAGGGGGCTGCGGCACAAAGCGCAGACAAGGCAGTCGGAAAAATCGCACCTCCCCTGCCATCCGTCAGATTTCGCCAAAACGGACAGTCCGCGCTTTCATCTTGGCAAAAATACTCCCGCCGGAGGCATCTGTCCTTGGGTCAGATCACCAATGGCAAGCCGGGTGTAGGGTGTGTGGTTGTCCGCAGGTCTGCTGACCTGCGGGCGTTCACGCATCGCTGCTATGGGCCACGCGGGGGCGGCCTGCGGCGGTCACGGTCAATGTGGCCTCGATGAACATCGCGCGGCCTTCGACCTCTGCCTCGCGGATATCGCGGGTGACGGTGACGCGCAAATCCTCGGCCCCCGCCAGCCGCGCACGGGCAGCGGCTTCAGCGGTCAGAGCGGTCTCGGTGGCGGCAAGCGCCGCATCGCGGTCCGAGAAATTGTGCAATCCGTCGGGCAGATGCGCGGTAAAGCGCCCCTCCGACGGGCTGGTGACATTGGCCGAGACCCGCTGGCTGACCTGCCCCACAACAGCCCCGATCGCATTGGCCACCCCCGCATGTTCGGGCAGGATCATCTCGCAGCCAAGGCGTTCCCCCACCGCGCTATAATAGGACGGGGCCGAGGCGCCCAAGCCGATCACCGGCACGCCCAGACGCGCCGAAAGCTGGATCACTCCACGATGCTGCCCAAGACCCGCCTTGGTCAGCGCGTGACGCGCAAGCGCGGTGCTGTCTTGACCGGCAAAGGCAGTATCTTCGTCAAAGGCCGCTTCCAGCAGGCAATCGACGGTCTGTGCGGTCAGCTGATCGATGATCGCCTGCGCCAGCAGAGACGGATCGGTGGCAAAACGCTCGCCCGCGCCATTGCGTCGCCGCCCCAAAATCCGCAGCGCCTTTTCCGAGGCGCTGCCGTCCCAAGCCTCCAGCCGCCCCAGAACATGGCTGGCGTCCGAAGGTGTTACCCCCGCGATCATCACAAGCCCCCGCGCCACCAGCCGCTCCAGTGCCGCCACCTCCAGCCGCGTGGTCAGGGCCTGCGCCAGAGGCATGGCTTCGGTGATCCGCGCCAGCACGGTGGCCTCGCGCGGTGTCAGACCGCCGGTCTGCCCCCCCATCGGCACGACAAAACGGCCATCGAAATCGCCTGCGGTGTCCGAGGACAGCGCGCGGTCAAGGGCTGCATGCACCATCGCAGCATGATCCGCCGCCAGCAGTGCCACAGGGATCAGGCGGCGCGGGCCAAGCCGCAATCCCCCCACCAACCCTTCGGTGATCAGATGAACCTCGCTGTCGCCACCAAGGCCGGTGGTCCGCATCGCCACCGCCTCGACCATGGTGCGGAAGCCGCCGACACGCGCGCCCTGCGGGTCAATCTCGGGCAGGCCGTCGCGCAGCAGGGCCACGTCGGTGGTCGTGCCGCCAATGTCCGAGACCAGCGCATCGCTGGCCCCCGTCAGCCAGCGCGCACCGACGATGCTGGCGGCGGGACCGGAGAGGATGGTTTCAATCGGACGCTCGCGCACCATGGCAGCCGAGATCAGCGCACCATCGCCCCGCACCACCATCAAGGGGGCATGGATGCCGATGGCCAGCAGGTGGCGTTCACAAGCTGCCACCAGCCGGTCGATCATCCCGATCAGACGCGCATTCAGCACCGCCGTCAGCGCGCGTTTCGGCCCGTTCAACTGCGCCGAAAGCTCGTGCGAACAGGTGACGGGGCGGCCTGTGACACGGCGGATCAGGGCGCGGGCGGCGGTCTCATGCGCGGGGTTGCGGGTGGCAAAGCGGGCGGCCACGGCAAAGCCCATCACCTGCGGACCAAGGGCCGTCACCTCGGCCTCAAGTGCGGCCAGATCCAGCGGGGCGGCTTCGGTGCCAGCATGGGTATGGCCGCCGGCAAGACGGATCACAGGGTCCCCCTTCAGCGCCTCGACCAACCCGCCGCGCTCCAGATCATCAGCATCAAACCCGATGAAGATCAGCGCGACGCGGCCGCCCTGCCCTTCAACCAGCGCATTGGTCGCAAGCGTTGTCGAAAGCGACACCAGCGCCACATCCTGCGCGGCAACCCCGGCTCCGGCAAGGGCGGCATCCACGGCACGACCGATGCCCAACGCCAGATCGGCACGGGTGGTCAGCGATTTGGCCTTGCCAATCACCAGATCGGCAGCCTCGTCCACGATCACCGCATCGGTATAGGTGCCGCCCGTGTCGACGCCAAGGAAATAGGCCATGCTGAGTTCCGCTTTTGTCAGGTCCGGCTATGCAGATAGTCTGCCAGACAGCCAAGGTCACGCCTTGTTGCGACAAATTGCGGTCAAAGCTTGTCGCGGCGGGAAAGGTGCGTGGCAAGCACGCACCCTACACCTGATGCAAAAGGGGTTGCCAGACCTGCCCCAAGGCGCTGCACAGCGAACAGAGCCTCCGGCGGGAGTATTTGGGCCAAGATGAAACTCCGGTTCCATCCTCTTTGCATAAATATCCCCGCCGGAGGCATCTGTCCGCAGAACAAACAACACCGTCTCAAGGCACGGCACTGGCTACAGCCCTAAGGGTAGGGTGCGTGCTTGCCACGCACCTTTCTGCGGGTCAGGGGCGGCGCTTGCGGCGATGGGCAGGCGCGATGTCAAGCATTTCCCGGTATTTGGCCACGGTGCGGCGGGCGATGGCGGGGCCGCTGGCCGAAAGGGCCACGGCAAGGCTGGCGTCGGACAGGGGGGCGCTGCGGTCTTCGCCGGCGATCAGGCGGGTCAGCCTGTCGCGGAGAGCGGCGGCCGAGGCTGTCGGACCATCGCCGTCCTTGTCACCGATGCGGCCTGAAAACAGCCGCCGCAGCCACCACGTGCCAAAGGGTGTATCCACGCTGGCTCCGGCGACGACGCGGCTGATCGTGCTTTCCGACAGGTTCAGCCGTGCCGCAACCTCGGCCATGGTCAGCGGGGCCAGCCCCCCCGCCCCTGTGGCAAGTGCCGCCTGCTGGTGTTGCAGCACTTCGCGCCCGACGCGCAGCAATGTGGCATTGCGGGCCTCGACCATGCGGCCAAGCGCACGGGCCGCGCGCAGGGCTGCGGCGCTTCCGGTCGCGGATTTCACCACTTGCAGGCTGGGCAAGGCGGAGTGGTTCAGCGCCACCGACCAGCCGCCGCCGCCTTCGGGGCGCGCCACCAGATCCGGTTCGCGCTGCATATCCGCGCCAAAGGCGGCAAATTGCGTGCCCGGTTTCGGGTTCAGCCCCCGGATCACACGAAACCGTTGCGCCAGTTCTGCTTCGGTCTGGCGACACATCCGGGCAAGACGGGCCAGATCGCCGCGCGCCAGAAGATCGAGATTCTCGAGAATCACCGCAAATCCGGCATCCATCAGCCCGGCCTCGGTCAGTTGCAGGGCCAGACAATCAGAGAGATTTCGTGCAAACAATCCTGCCGGTTCTATATGTTGCAGGCGCGTCAGCACCTGTTCCACCTCGGCCAGAGTTGCCCCTATCTCTTGCGCGATCTGCGCGGGGGACTGTCCCAGCCAGCCCGAAGGCTCCAGCGACTCGGCCAGACGCAGGGCAATCTGGCGGTCGTGCGGGAGGCGGAACATCGATTCGATGGCCGAGATCACATGCACCATCAGGCTGGGTCCGGCAGCAGCGGCATGCTCTACAGCGGTCCCGCCTGCACGGCCACCGTCGCCAAGGCCCGGCAGCACCGAGGCCCAGCGCGGCAGCCATTCGCCCAAGGCGGGCGCGGGCGGGGGTTCAAGCCGCAGATGCGGGTTACGGGCGGCCTCCTCTTCAAGAAAGCGTGTCAGCCCGCCGGCATCCGCCCGCAGCACGCCCAGCGAGGTTATCAGCCCGCCATTCAGCGACAGGCGCTGGCTTTGCGTCTGGGTGGGGGACTGGCTTTGGCGAGGCCCCAAGGGGCGATGCTGGCTCATAGCGGCAAGGCTATGGCAGGGCATGGCACAACGCAATTGCCACGATGCGGCATCTCGCCATTGGCGGTCACTCGGGCTAGATAAGCGACGAGAGGCGCTTGCCCAGACCGGGCGGCGGCATAGAGGCATGATGCAAGACCGACCGATCCCGATTCTGTCCGATCTGGTATTGATCGGGGGTGGCCACGCCCATGCGCTGTTCTTGCGGATGTGGGGGATGGCCCCTTTGCCGGGGGTGCGGCTGACGGTGATCAACCCCGGCGCGGCGGCCCCCTATACCGGCATGTTGCCCGGCCATATCGCCGGACATTACCGCCGCGACGAGATCATGATCGATCTGGTCCGTCTGGCGCGGTTTGCGGGCGCGCGGGTCATCCTTGACCGCGTGACGGGGATTGACCGCATGGGGCGTCGGGTGCTGCTGCAGAACAGCCCCAGCATTGCCTATGACATGGCCAGCATCGATATCGGCATCAGCTCGGATTTGCCGGGTCTGTCCGGCTTTGACGACCATGCCGTCGCGGCCAAGCCCTTGGGGGGCTATGCCGCGCGGTGGGAGGCCTTTGTGGCCCAAGGCTTGCCACGGCCACGGGTGGTTGTGGTGGGCGCGGGCGTGGGCGGGGCCGAGTTGGCGCTGGCCTCGCATTTCCGGCTGACGCAGGCGGGGGCCGCGCCCGAGGTGGTGTTGCTGGAGCAAGGGCCAACCGCCTTACCGGGGATCGGCGCGGGCGCGCGGGCGCGGCTGCTGCGGCATCTGGACCGTGCGGGCATCCGCCTGATCACCAACGCGCGGGTCACCGGCATCGGTGCGGATCATGTGGCGTTGCAGGATGCCCCTGCCCTGCCGTCGGATTTCACGCTGGCAGTGGCGGGCGCACGTCCGCAGGACTGGCTGACCGAGACAGGACTGGCGTTGCAGGATGGGTTTGTCGCCATCGGGCCAACGCTGCAATCGACTGATCCGCTGATCTTTGCGGCGGGCGATTGCGCCCATCTGACCCACGCCCCGCGCCCCAAGGCGGGCGTCTTTGCAGTGCGGCAGGCACCTGTGCTGTTCCACAACATCCGCGCCGCGCTGACAGGGGGGCGGTTGCGCCCCTATTGGCCGCAGCGCGATTACCTCAAGCTGATCTCGACGGGGGGCAAGGGGGCGGTGGCCGACAAGTGGGGTCTGCCGCTGGATGGCGGCTGGCTGTGGCGCTGGAAGGACCGCATCGACCGCAAATTCATGGCGATGTTCGAGGAATACCCCGCGATGCGCCCGCGCCTGCCCGATGGACCCTTCTTGCCCGGACTGGCCGAGGCGATGGCAGCCAAGCCGATGTGCGCGGGCTGCGGGGCCAAGATGGGATCGGACGAGTTGTCGGCGGCGCTGGCATCGCTGCCCGCGCCGCAGCGCGCCGAGGTCGTCTCGGGTCCGGGGGATGACGCGGCGATCCTGAAGGCGCAGAGCGGGTTTCAGGTGATCACCACCGACCACCTTCGCAGCTTTACCCATGATGCCCGCCTGATGTCGCAAATTGCGGCGCTGCATGCTTTGGGTGATATCTGGGCGATGGGGGCCAAGCCGCAAGTGGCTTTGGCGCAGGTGACCTTGCCGCATATGTCGGCGGCCAAGACCACGGGCATGCTGGAAGAGATCATGCTGGCCGCCAGCGCGGTCTTCCGTGCGGCGGGGGCAGATATTGTGGGGGGCCACAGCTCGATCGGGGCCGAACTGACGGTCGGCTTTACGGTTACGGGGCTGACAGAGCAGCCTGTCACCAAGGGGGGCGCGGCTGTCGGGGATGCGGTGATCCTGACCAAACCTTTGGGGGTTGGCACGATATTGGCTGCGGAAATGGCGATGGCGCTTATTCCGGGCCTGATTCTTGGCGAGGCGGTGGCGGCGGCCCTGGCATCGATGACGCGGCCTTTGGGACCGGTGGCGATGTTGCTGGCGGGTGATGGGCATGCCATTGCCCCCGCCCATGCCATGACCGACGTGACCGGATTTGGCCTTGCCGGACATTTGCTGGAAATTCTTGATGCCTCGTCCGATGGCTCTGTTCCGGAAACATCTGTCGGGGCCGAACTGCGGCTGGATGCCATTCCCCTGCTGTCCGGTGCCTTGATGCTGGCCGAGGCTGGCATCGCGTCAAGCCTTGCGCCAGCCAATCGTGGCACCTGTGTCGGGCGGATCGGCGGGGCGGAAAGCCCGCGCAAGGCGCTGCTGTTTGATCCGCAGACGGGGGGCGGATTGCTGGCGGTTGTCGCGGCGGATCAGGCCAGCGCGGTGCTGGCGGCGCTGCATGATCTGGGCGAAGAGGCTGCAATCATTGGCCGGATCATCCCCGGTCCGGCGCGCATCACGTTGGTCTGAGGGGCGAAACGCCTGATCTGCTTTGCCCGTCGGATCGGAGGGGTGGGGATCGGAGGGGGATCGGAAACAGCTTTACCGCAGATCGGCCACTGCTGCGGCGACCTGAGCCGCGATCCCGTTCAGCGCCTCGGGCGCAAGGCTGGGAGCGGCGATGTCAAGCATCCGGCCTTCGAACCTTGCACGGTGCTTTTCATAGCGCGGGTCGTAATGGTGGCGCATCAGCCCTTCGGCAAGGGCGGCAAAATCCTGTGCTGCGGCCTGCGCCTGCCAATCGGCAATCCGGTCGGCGGGCTGCACGGGGCGCAAAAGATCGATCACTTGCGACAGGTTTTCACGATCAGCCACCAGATCGGCATAGGCGCGGGTCAGGTATTGCGCGCGTTCGGGCAGGCTTGCGGTCAGCGACACGCGGGGGGCGGCGGCCATCGCCTTCCATATCTCGGGCGGCAGGCGGCAATTGCCGACCTTGCTGCTTTCGGCCTCGATCACCACGGGGCGGGCGGGATCAAGCGCGGCCATCGCCATCGCCAGACGGGATTCGAACGCCTTTTGCGACGGTTGCGCGCCAAGGCTGCCGAAGAGCGATCCGCGATGGTTGGCAAGGCCTTCCAGATCCAGCACCTGCACCCCGTGGGCAGGCAGCAGGTTCAGCACCTCGGTCTTGGCGGTGCCGGTGTTGCCATCCAGAACCACCACCGGCGCGGGGAAAGGCCGGTCATAAAGCGCCTGCACCACCAGAGCGCGCCACGCCTTGTAGCCCCCCGCAATCAGCTCTACCCGCCAGCCGATCTGCGACAGGATCGACGCGAAAGACCCCGACCGCTGCCCGCCGCGCCAGCAATAGACCACGGGCCGCCAGCCGCCGGGCTTGTCGGCCAAAGGCCCCTGCAGATGCCGCGACGCATTGGCCGCGACCAGTGCCGCGCCGATCTTGCGGGCGGTAAAGGGGCTGACCTGTTTGTAGATCGTGCCGACCTTTGCCCGTTCGGCATCGTCCAGCACCGGCAGGCTGATCGCGCCGGGCAGATGGTCTTCGGCATATTCGGCAGGCGCGCGCACGTCGATGATGTCATCAAAGCCGTGGGCGGCAAGGTCGGTCAGGGATGTCAGGGTAATGGCCATGCGCCTTGATAGCGGCGGATGGCTGCGGCGGAAAGGGCGCTTGTGCGGTTGGGGCTTGAGGGTGGGGTCAGCGGAAACGGTCGAGCAGCTTTTGCATCGGATTGCGGTCGTCTTCCGCTGCGGCGGGGGCTGCGGGTTTGGGTGCCGGATCGGGGGGCAGCCGCGCGGCTTTGACGGCGGGCTTGTCGCTGGTGGAGGACCGCGGGGGTGCTGTGCGAAGCGCGACCGCATTCATGAATCTGGCCCCGTCGCCTGCGGCAAGGGCTGCCGCCCCATCGGAAATGCCGCGCAGAAGGTCGTCCAGCCAGTTCTGGTCGGCCTTGGCGAAATCATGCAGCACATAAGCGGCCACGGCGTCTTTATGCCCCGGATGGCCAATGCCAAGGCGCACGCGACCATAAGCCTCACCAATATGACCGTGAATCGAGCGCAGGCCATTATGCCCCGCATGGCCGCCGCCCTGTTTCACCCGCGCCTTGCCGGGGGCGAGGTCCAGCTCGTCATGCAGGACGGTGATATCGGCGGGGGTGAGTTTGTAGAACCGCGCAGCCTCGGCCACCGACTGCCCCGACAGGTTCATGAAGGTTTCGGGCTTCAGCAGGATGACCTTTTCATCACCCAGACGGCCCTCGCAGGCCAATCCCTGAAAAGCGCGCTTCCACGGACCAAAGCCGTGGTCGGCGGCGATGCGGTCCAGCGCCATGAAGCCGATGTTGTGGCGGTTGGCCGCATATTTCGCGCCGGGATTGCCCAAGCCCACAAAGAGTTTCATTGCCGCCCCCGTCTTTCGGATCTGGCCGAGTGATGCACGGCGGCGCGGATGGGTGCAAGGGTGCGGGGCAAGGTGCGTGAGATCACGCACCCTACTCTTGTGCCTGATCGGGCGTTTTGAGGGGGAAAACAGCTGCCTCCGGCGGGGATATTTGGGCAAAGGGGATCGGGGGAACCGCGTGTCGGCTTGCGGCATCGGGGTTTTAGGCGTTACGGATTAAGGGGGTGGAACGCAGGTAAAGCGGGTGACGTGCGGATAACGATTGTCTGTTCAATGCGGAACGAAGGCCCGTTCATCGTGGAATGGGTGACGTGGTATCGCATGCTTGGCTTTACCGACATCGTGGTTGTCAGCAATGATTGCACGGACCGCTCGCCCGAACTGCTGGATGCTTTGGCCCGCGCAGGATGGTTGCACCATATCCGTTGCGATGTTCCGGACGGTCAGCCGATTACGCCGCGCAAGCTGAAGGCGGCGCAGGCGCATCCGGCGGTGCGCGATGCCGATTGGCTGATGATCGCAGATGTGGACGAGTTTCTGGTGATCCACTGCGGCGCGGGGCTGATCGGGGATCTGCTGGCGGTGGCGGATGATCCGGCCATCCTTGGTCTCTCAATCAACTGGAAGGTCTACGGCACCAGCGGGCGCAAGGAATTCGCGGATGCCCCCGTGCATCAGCAATTCGTCTATGCCAGCACGCGGGACCACGGGTCTTCGAATTCGATCAAGTCGATCTTCCGGCACAGCGACTGGTTCCAGACGCTGGGGGAGCATGGGCCGAAAGGGCTGTTGCCCGAATACGCCGCCCAGCCGATGCGCTGGATCACGGCGGCGGGCAAGGTGGTGGCGGACTGGAACCCCGACGGTCCCTATATGCGCGCCACGCCCAAGGCCTTGACCAGCCATAAGGTGGCACAGATCAACCATTACATGCTGCGGTCGGAGGAAACGTTCAGTCTGAAATACCGCACGCCCTCGCCGGTGGCGCTGCGGAACCGCTATACGCGCTGGTATTTCAAGCGGGCCAATAGCGGTGAGGAGATGGATGCCTCGGCGTTTCGCTATGCCGATGCGTTTGCGGCGATGCAGGGGCAGGCGATGGCGCTGCCGGATGTGGCGCGGCTGCATCATCTGTGCTGTGCCGATCATATCGGGCTGATCTGTGACAAGGCGGGCAAGCGGGCTGCCGATGATCCGCGCTATCAGGATCATCTGGCTGCGGCCGAGGCTTTGGCCCCCGCCGCAGGGTGATCGGGCGGGATGATCGCGCCTTGCATGGAAAAGGCGCGGCGGGTTGCCCCTGCCGCGCCCAGTTTTCTTGTCCAGACTTTCCCGCCCGAAGGCAGGTCCGCTTATTCCGAAGCCACGAAACCGGCCGGAGCCGCCACGTTGGCGATCACGAAATTGCGGGCGATGGTCTTGGTTGCGCCTTCGGGCAGCACGATGTCGTCGATGTGGATCACATCGCCGATTTGCTTGCCGGTCAGGTCCACGGTGATGTGGTCGGGGATGTCACCGGCCAACACTTCGAGTTCCACGTCCGGACGCACGACGGTCAGGGTGCCGCCACGCTTGAGGCCGGGGCTGGCTTCGTGGTTGATGAAGGTCACATGGATGAACAGCGTGATACGGCTGTCATCATGGATACGCATGAAATCGACATGCGTCGGAAGGTCTTTGACCACATCGCGCTGCACACCGCGGCAGACGACATGCACGTCCGGCTGACCTTCAACCTTCAGGTTGAACAGGGTCGACAGGAAGCGGCCAGCCTTCAGGCGCTTGAGCAATGCGTTATAGTTCAGCTTCAACGGCACAGGTGCCGTGTTGTCGCCATATACGATACCGGGTACGTAGCCCTCACGACGAGCTTGACGAGCGGCCCCCTTGCCTGTCCCCGTACGTACCTCAGCGGTAAGATCAATGATCTCGCGTGCCATAGGTTCTTCTCCATTTATACATCCGCCATCCTCCAAGGGTGCATGGCGCGACCGTGGGCCGATAGCAGGGAATCACCCCGAAGGAAAGCAGGAAAACGGGTCGCGGGCAGCACAGCGGCTGTCGGCGGCAGGCTTGCTGCAAAGGGGGCGCCCGT
Source organism: Rhodobacterales bacterium RIFCSPHIGHO2_02_FULL_62_130 (assembly GCA_001828855.1). Taxonomy (GTDB): domain Bacteria; phylum Pseudomonadota; class Alphaproteobacteria; order Rhodobacterales; family Rhodobacteraceae; genus Cypionkella. The sequence goes on from MHZT01000017.1 coordinate 22,811, forward strand.
CTAGGTGTCGGGGGTAAGTAGGAGCCTGCATGTCGATCCTGTCAACCCTGCGCGTCGCCCGTGCGCCCGTGGCGGCCTTTGCCGCGATGGGCGTGTTGTGGGGCAGCTTTGCTGCCGTGTTGCCCGATATCAAGACCATGCTGGATATCGACGAATCGCGTCTGGGCCTGCTGATGTTCATGACGCCGGTGGCGGCGGTGCTGTCGATGCTGGTGACGCCTTTCGTGGGCGCGGCGCTGGGGCGGGTGGCGCTGCCGGTGGCGGCGCTGGTGATGTGCGCGGGCTTTGCCCTGCCGGGGCAGACCGCCAGCCTGTGGCTGTTTCCGCTGGCGATGATGGTCTGCGGCGCTGGCACCGGCATGACCGATGTGCTGATGAACGCCCGCGTGGCCGCGCTTGAGAACAACCGCGGCCTGCATCTGATGAGCCTGTGCCATGCGGTCTATTCCTTCGGCTACGCTGGGGGGGCGATTGCCACGGGGGCGATGCGGGCCGATGGCTGGTCGCCTGCGCTGGTGCTGGGCAGCATGGCGGTTGTGGCGGCGATCCTATGCCTGCCCACCTTCGAATCCGATGGCCGCATTGACGGGCTGAAACGCCCCAAAGGGCCGGGGGCGGCGCATCTGGGGCTGGTTCCGGTGATCGGGGGCGGAATGGTGCTGATCGCCTTTCTGACCGAGAACGCCGCCGAGAACTGGTCGGCGCTGCATATCGAGAAAACGCTGGGTGCGGCGGTGGGGCATGGGTCTTTCGGCCCTGCGGCGATGGCGCTGACGATGGGGGTGGCGCGGCTGTTCGGGCAGGCGCTGGCGGGGCGCGTGTCGGCCAGCCATCTGCTGATCGGGGGCGCGCTCATTTCGGCGGCGGGGGCGCTGGGGGCGGCGGTGGCGACCAGTGCAGCGATGGCCTATGCCAGCTTCATCGTGATGGGGATCGGATCTTCCGTCATCGCCCCCACGGCCTTTTCGCTGGTGGGCCAACTGGCCGACCCGAAGGCTCGCGCCCGTGCCATCGCCCGCGCCACGCTGCTGGGATATTTCGGCTATTTCTTCGGCCCGCCGCTGATCGGGTTGATCGCAGGCGCGTTCGGCCTGCGATTTGCCTTTGTCTTTGCCGCCGCGATGCTGGCCGCAATTCCGATACTGGCCAAGATCATGGCAAACCACCGCGCCCGCTAAAGCGCGACGGTTCCCCCGATCCTCTCTGCAAAAATATCCCCGCCGGAGGCACCTGATGCCTCCACAAAGAACCATGGCCTGAGTCAAGGGGCGGGGAGTCGGGGTGAACCCCGACCTACGAGAACGCCAGAAATGATCGAGGTCACGCACAAGGCTAGACCCCCATGCCTGTAGGTCGGGGTTCACCCCGACTCCCCGCCCTGACCAAGGCTATCGCCGAGGTCAGCCGCAATCCAAGCCGGTCGCCATGCGCCACCGGCCAGCGCCCGCCTTCCCCTTGGCGGGCGCTGGCCTTTGTTATGCCCGGCGAGGCCGTCGAGTTGGGGCGTGGCGTAGCGGGCGGGGAAAAGCAGTACTTTTCCTTTTCCGCCCGATCAAGCGTTGGGTCGGGTTTGTGCGGGAAGCCCTGCTGTCAAACCCACTCACCCTCGAAATCCTTCGGCACCAGCACGTGTTCCGGCCCGATCTGCGTGGCCTTCTGCACCCCGCAAAGCGCCATCGTAATGTCCATTTCCTTCTGGATCACCTCCAGCGCCTTGGTCACACCCGCTTGGCCCCCAGCACCCAGCCCGTAGATATAGCTGCGCCCGATGAAGGTGCCCTTCGCGCCCAAAGCCAGCGCCTTGATCACGTCCTGACCCGACCGGATGCCACCATCCATGTAGACCTCGGTCTGATGCCCGACCGCCCGCACGATGGATGGCAACATGCGGATCGACGACAGCGCACCGTCCAACTGCCGACCGCCGTGGTTCGAGACGATCATTGCATCCGCCCCCACATCCACCGCCATCCGCGCGTCATCGGCGTCGAGCACGCCCTTCAGGATCAGCTTGCCGCCCCATTGGTCGCGGATGCGCTTCACCTTGCCCCAGTCCAGCTTGGGGTCGAACTGTTCATTCGCCCAAGCCGTCAGGTCGGCCAGATTATCAACGCCCTTCACATGGCCCACGATATTGCGGAACGACCGGCGCGGGGTTTTCAGCATCCCCAGCGACCATGCCGGTTTCGTCGCCATGTTGATCATGTTGGGAATGGTCAGCTTGGGCGGCGAGGACAACCCGTTTTTCAGATCCTTGTGCCGCTGCCCCAATATCTGCAAATCCAGCGTCAGCACCAGCGCCGAGCATTTCGCCGCCCGCGCGCGTTCAATGATGGCGTCGACGAAATCCTCGTCCTTCATCACATAAAGCTGGAACCAGAACGGCGTGGGGCTGTGTTCGGCCACATCCTCGATAGAACAGATCGACATGGTGGACAGGGTGAACGGCACGCCAAAGGCCGCCGCCGCGCGGGCCGCCTTGATCTCGCCATCGGGGTTCTGCATCCCCGTAGACCCGACGGGTGCCAGCGCCACCGGCATCGCAGCCTTTTCCCCGACCATCAGCGTTTCGGTGCTGCGCCCCGTCAGATCGCGCGCAACCCGTTGGCGCAGGCGGATTTTCTGGAAATCCGTCACATTCTCGCGGAAGGTCTGTTCGGTATACGACCCGCTTTCGCAATAGTCGTAGAACATCTTCGGCGTGCGCTTTTTGTAAACCTGCTTGAGATCGTCGATATTTGTGATGACGGGCATGGGCTGCTGCTCCAAGGCTTCACACCGCAAAAGGCGGCGATTGGTAATATGACCTTACCAATTCAGCCCCATTGCCGCAAGCTCTGCCTCACAGCATCACCGCAGACCCGATCAAAGCCGCCTGCCCGTGGCGCGCGCCTTGCGCGTCGGTCACCGTCCACAGGATCGTATCGGAAATACGAAAGCGCTGGCCCTTGGCGGAAATGCGGATGCCGGAATAATCGGCAACCCAGCCGGTTTGCAGCGCCCGCGCCAACAGCGCCGCGCGGTCTGACTGGATGTCTGGATCGGGTTGGGCGGACTGGCGGGACGGAAGGCGGGTAAAATCGTGCCAGCCCATGTGCCACAGCGCAAGGGCTGCGGCATTGCCATAGCGGAACACCGGATCGGCTTCGGTGCCGTGCGACACCAGCGGTTGCGGGTGATGGAACAGCCGTTCTGCCAGATCAAAGGGCGGCAAATCGCCCTCCAGCAAAGCCCGCCCCGTCAGCCGCTCGAAACTTGTCACCAGCAGCGCGGCATAAGCCACCGCTTCGCGCGCCCGCCACGGCATCGGATCAGGCCGAATGGGCGCCCGCCGCAAGGGTTGCGACAAAGGCCAGCACTTCAGCCACAGATTTCCCCGCGCCGATTTCCTTCACAATCGCAGACCCCACCACGCAGCCATCCGCCACACCCGCAATGGTGCGCGCAGCCTCGGGCGTGTTGATGCCAAAGCCCACGATCACCGGCAGATCGGTCGATTGCTTGATCCGCGCCACCTCGGGGCCAACTTCGCCCGCCTGCGCGGCGGCCGCCCCCGTGATCCCCGTGACCGAGACGTAATAGACAAAGCCCGACGTGTTCTGCAGCACTTTGGGCAGACGCTTGGCATCGGTCGTCGGGGTTGCCAGACGGATGAAGTTCAGCCCCGCCGCCTGCGCGGGCAGGCAAAGCTCGGAATCCTCTTCCGGCGGCAGGTCCACCACGATCAGCCCGTCAACGCCCGCAGCCGAGGCATCGACCAGAAACTTGTCCACGCCGCGCGAATAGATCGGGTTGTAATAACCCATCAGCACGATCGGCGTCGCATTGTCGCCCTTGCGGAAGGCAGCCACCATATCCAGCGTCTTTTGCAGCGTCTGCCCGCCTTCCAGCGCGCGCTGACCGGCAAGCTGGATCGTCGGGCCATCGGCCATCGGATCGGTAAAGGGAACGCCCAACTCGATCACATCGACGCCCGCAGCAGGCAAGCCCTGCATCACCTCAAGCGAGGTTTCCAGATCGGGATCGCCCGCCATGACATAGGCGACAAAAGCCTTTTTGCCCTCGGCCCGCAGCCGCGCAAAGGTATCGTCGATTCTGGTCATGTCTTGCCCCATCCCTGTCCGCATTTTCCACAGGCGGTTTGCACGGGCGGGCGGGGAAAATCAATGCCCCATCCGGCAACAGCCCCCGCCAGAAGGATCAAAGCCACAGGATATTGCCCCAAAAGACCCGCCTTGGTCGGGATCGCTTGAACCTTGGCCCCCGCCGCCTTAGAAGCGGCCCCATCAGCGGATGGAGAGAAGACATGGGTTTCAAGATGGGTATCGTGGGTCTGCCGAATGTCGGCAAATCGACCCTGTTCAACGCGCTGACCCGCACGGCCGCCGCACAGGCCGCGAACTTTCCCTTCTGCACCATCGAACCCAACGTGGGCGAAGTGGCCGTCCCCGATGCGCGGCTGGAAAAACTGGCCGCGATTGCCGGTAGCAAAACCATCATCCCGACGCGGATGACCTTTGTCGATATCGCGGGCCTCGTGCGCGGCGCGTCGAAAGGCGAAGGGCTTGGCAACCAGTTCCTTGCCAATATCCGCGAATGTGACGCCATCGCCCATGTGCTGCGCTGTTTTGAAGACGGCGACATCACACATGTCGAAGGCCGCATTGATCCGGTGGCGGATGCCGAAACCATCGAAACCGAGCTGATGCTGGCCGATATGGAAAGCATAGAACGCCGCCTGACCGCGCTGGCCAAGAAACTGCGCGGCGGCGATCAGGACACGCTGGATCAGGACCGCCTGCTGCGCGCCGCCCTTGCCGCACTGGAAAAAGGCCAGCCAGCCCGCACGCTGACCATTGCTGCGGATGACCAGAAACAGTGGCGCATGTTGCAACTGCTGACCTCGAAACCTGTGCTTTATGTCTGCAACGTGGAAGAATCCTGCGCCGCCAACGGCAACAGCCAATCCGCCCGCGTGGCCGAGATGGCCGCGAAACAGGGGGCCGCCTCGGTCGTAATTTCTGCCAAGATCGAGGAAGAAATCTCGCAGCTTGCCGATGAAGAGGCCGCGATGTTCCTTGAGGAAATGGGCCTGCACGAGGCCGGTCTGGATCGCCTGATCCGCGCGGGCTATCAACTTTTGGGCCTGCAAACCTATTTCACCGTCGGCCCGAAAGAGGCCCGCGCCTGGACGATCCCCAAAGGCACGCTGGCCCCGCAGGCCGCTGGCGTGATCCACGGCGATTTCGAGAAAGGCTTCATCCGGTCGGAAACCATCGCCTTTGACGATTATATTGCAGGCAACGGCGAATCCGGTGCGAAAGAGGCCGGAAAATTCCGCGTCGAAGGCAAGACCTATGAGGTCAAGGACGGCGACGTGCTGCACTTCCTGTTCAACGGCTGATCGGGGCTTCGGCGGGGCTATTTGTGCTACCGCCGGCGTAAAACACAGGCTTGTGGGCCAATGTCCCGATGTTGTCAGGGCAGGCTTGCCAAAACGATGCGGGATTGCGCCGATCATGGTGTAACGGGGCCTTGGTACCCCGCTTGCCGCGCATGGGGCCAAGCATCGGGATTGCCAAGACTTTCGTCCTGCAAAGCCACAGATATCACCTCAAACAACGCCTTTCCCCCTTGCCCTGCAGCCCCCTCCTCGCTAAATGGAATGCGTCGGAGGCGTGGCTGAGAGGCCGAAAGCACTCGGTTGCTAACTGAGCGTGGGTGGAAGCCCACCGTGGGTTCGAATCCCACCGCCTCCGCCACTTGCACCATGCTGTGAGTTAGATTGAGCAGCCTTGGGTGGTGTTCCTACTTACATTTCATCGCCTTGTTAGAGCACCATCTTTGCTCTGATTTCTTTCGATTGCGCCAGCGTCATCCCGATAAGTGGCATGAAGTGTGGTAGATTCTATGGCCCTTTCCGGAAACCTGACCAAGAAGCTTGTCGAGAATCTCGGCGCTGGTCGGCATGGCGATGGTGGTGGGTTGTACCTTGTTGTCGATCCATCGGGGGCGCGGCGGTGGATTGTACGGGTTGTCGTCAAGGGGCAGAGGAATGCCAAAGGCGCCCCACTCAGGACCGACTTCGGTTTGGGCGGGGCAGATATTGTCACCTTGAACCAAGCCAGAGATCGGGCGCTGGAATACCGCCGGATGGCCAAGCAAGGGCTTAATCCGCGCTTCAATGCCAGTCGCGAGATCCCGACGTTTCAAGATGTGGCCAGCGAAGTTCACACTGATCGCTTGCCGACGTGGAAGAATGCCAAGCATGGCGATCAGTGGATCAATTCGCTGCGAGATTGCGCTTTTCCGAAGATCGGCCGCATGCCAGTCGACAGCATAGGCCAGCCTGAGGTCATGATGTGCCTCTCGCCAATCTGGACGGAAAAGCATGAAACAGCGCGTCGCGTAGCGCAACGCATCAAAGCCGTTCTGGACGTGGCAAAGTCAAAGGGGTTCCGATCCGGCGAAAACCCCGTGACCGCAATCCACGATGCGAAGGTCATGCCGAAGGTCAAAGTGAAGCCCAAGCATCACGACACGATGCGGTGGCAGGATGCGCCGGCATTCTTTGCATATCTGCAGACAAGAGACGCCATGGCCGCCAAAGCCCTGATGTTCACCTGCCTTACCGGTTCGCGAACCAGTGAGGTGTTGGGCATCAGGTGGGAGGAGTTCGACCGTATTGAGCGGGTCTGGACCTGCCCAGCGGGACGCATGAAGGGTGATGATGCGCACCGGGTGCCTTTGACTGCCGAGATGCTGGAGATCATCGAGCCATTGCGTGACATTCAGTCGGAATTTGTCTTCGAAGGGCAGAAACGAAACAAACCCCTCTTAAACATGGCTATGCTCATGCTCCTTCGTCGTATGGGGGTCGAGGGTGTCACCGTTCACGGGTTCCGCTCCACCTTCCGCGTTTGGACATCTGAGGTCGCAAAAGCCCCAAGAGAAGTGGCCGAGATGAGCCTTTCCCATAAAGTTGGCTCGGTTGTGGAGCGTGCCTACGCGCGGTCTGACCTCTTCGAAATCTATCGTTTCGAGAGGAAGCGAGAACTGCATGATGAGTTCCACTGTTGAGGTTTGGGCGTCAAAAGGCTGACGACACCCCAAGAAGGTGTCGGACGCGGCGGCATAAGAGTTTGGAACTGGCGGGTTTGGGCGGCGGCAGGCGTTGAAGGTGCGGCTCAGCCGTGGCGCTGTCAGTTTCTTCGACGTCGCAGGTTGGACTGTTCAGGTATTCCGCAGGGCCCCACCACGGCTAATAGGGGCCGGGTTCTACGCGGTGAGCATTCGCCCATGCGTTAAGATCGGCTCCGCGGTAGATGATCGGTAGAAAGCAGGGCCAACGCACTTGTGGCGCCATTGGGCAAGCTTGTCGCGGTCCCCGATCAGATCAAGCTCCGGGTCGCCAAGGACGTAGCTGCGGTTTTGGTCAAAGAGGGGCTTTGTTGCGCAAATGGGATGGAGGATTCACTCTGTGAATCCAGCGTGGTAGCTGGGATGCATGAGCAAACCGAAGCCCTCCGTCTAC
>MHZT01000018.1 GCA_001828855.1 Rhodobacterales bacterium RIFCSPHIGHO2_02_FULL_62_130
GACCTCGTCCGGGACTCCCCGACGAGCTCACAGGGACAAGCAAGCGGTTGACAGGCGGGCCGCAATAGCAAAATCAATGGGCCGGAAACGGCGCATACGTTGTTGGAATGGAAAATGCGCAAAAACAAAGGCTTGGCGCGTAAGTGTCTGAAATGTCTAAGCTATTGGAATCGCTTTGGTTTTGGCTCATAACCTGAAGGTCACAGGTTCAAATCCTGTCCCCGCAACCAAATTACCGTTTGATAACAAATACTTGGAATCCGACAAAAGCACTTATGTATGACCCGCGCAGAAACGAGTCAACGCCAAGTCAACGTTTGACGAGTCCCCCTGAAAAGTGGGGCTTTTTGCGTTCAAGGCACTTGCAACAGGGGCGCCGCATCCGCCACGGTAGAAACCATCGTGCATCGCTGGCATATGACTCAGCCATACCATTGAGGCGCAGATGACCGTCAAAGCCACCCTCAGCTTCACTGATCGCCACCACCAGTTCCCTTTCGGAAAAGGTGGGGCAGGGCGTGTTCGCGACCCAGAGCGCCGCAGTCGCGGCCGCTCTGGAGAGATGATGCAAGACGAACAGGAACGCGACGTAGCCCTCTCGGCCCATGCGCAGGAAATCCGTGCCCGCATGGAAACACTGCGCGAAGCGTTCATCGACTAGGACGATGCCTTTGCCGCGGCCCGCCGCACTATCGGGGTGGCCCGCAGCGCGTGAACTGTCGCATTCGCTTCCACCCTCATGTCGCGCGTGATCTTGATGCCATCGCCCATTGGATCCTCGACTATGCCGGGCCCGATGCCGCAGCGCGAAAGCTGGCCGAGATCGAAGCGGCCATCGCCACGCTGAAGGCCACGCCGCACAAGGGCAGCCCTCGTGCGGTCGCTGCCGAAGACCGGGGCGCTGCTGGCAGATCGTGGATTTGATGCCAACTGGTTCCGCAACGCATTGACGGGTATGGGTATTCAGCCCTGCATCCCCTCGCGCAAGAACCGAAAGGTCGCCTCCGCAAGGCCGGAAAACCGCACAAGGTCATCATCACCGCCGTCGCCAGAAAGCTGGTCACCATCGCGAATGCGTTGTGCAAAAGCCGTCAGAAATGGGCGGCCCCGAAGACCTGACAGATACAGTTGCTAGTTTCCGGTCAACAGGCATTCAACAAGCTGCTTTACCGTCGGTACGGATGCGGTGCCGTTATCACTCCGATATAACGGGTCATCAGCTGCCATATAGGCGTTATGGCCCATGAATATAAGCTGCTTGTCCAAGTCGCGCCCCTGAATTGCCCCGATCAACCCCTTCCGAATACAATAAGCGCGGGGATCTGGCCTTTTGCCAGTGACGTATTTCGTTTCCGGGTTCTGGCACCAAGAGCTAAGAGCGCAGGACGCTAAGCAACCCACGCACTCATTCCTATGCTGGCGGATCTCCGAGGCCCTGTCCCGGGTGACAAAAATCAATGTATCATCAGGCGTGCGCAAGGGAATTGCAAATCCCCCGGCAGTCCAGGCTTTAATCTTCACGGTGTCTTCTGGCGATACATAATACTTGTTTTCTGGAGTGCCGGATCCCCCCAGACAATGGGTCATTGTCTCATTGCGCGTCGTCGCAAAAGACACTTGTCTCTCTATATTCCCATAAAGATCGTCAATCATGCCATTCCTGAAGGCGGACGAATGAAAACCAGTTGGGCTGAATTTGTTCAGCACGACATCGCCCTTTTTTACCGACAACAGCAGGTGTTTCCATTCGTCTGAAATGGGAGATTCCTGCGTCAACAAATCTCGTGTACCAAACTGGAATGCAATAGGGCCGATATCCGGGTTGTCCAGCCAGTGTTCCCAATCACGCAGGTGCCACACGCCTCCAGCCATGATAATGGCGACTTTGTTCATGCCGTTCTCGTTCATGAAATCGCGTAAATCCTTGACGCGCTCATAAGGTTCTTTTGGTGTTTCAGGGTCTTCTCTGCTCGTGATGCCATTGTGTCCACCGGCCAACCAGGGATCTTCATAAACCACAGCCCCAATCAGGTCGTCGTATCTGCCGTGCCATTTTTTGAAAGAACGCTTCAACAACACTTGCAGCGCCATAACGCTTGAGATGATCGGGTCCAGATAGACGCCCGCATTTGCGCAAATCTCGGCATCTTCTTCTGTCGGCAAGCCGGCCCCCATGGTCACGGCATGTATCATATTGCCGCCACCGGGCAGACGGGTGCCGTCCAAAATGCCGCGCATGGTCCGCATTGTTCCGCCGGCCATCTTGAGGAAATTCACACGGATACGGCCCTTGCCGCCAGAGGCTTTATGGGCAATTCCAGCCTGCAAAATGCCACCCTCGATGGACCACGCCACAAGTTCCTCATGCCGGTCCTGACGCAAGCGTCCAACATGCGGGTAAGAAACCTCTCGGCCATCTTCGCCGTAGCCTATGGCCGCTCCAGTGCCAGAAAAGGTGCCCGCAGCATTTTCGGCCGCCCAGGCACCGGCATTTTTTCCGTTGGTCACACCTACGCCTTTACCACCTTGGATAAACGGCAAGATCCACGCACCATCAATGAAGACAGGAGATACTGGTGTTTTTAGAATATTTCTGTCCTCCTAATGGGACCACCGGAGATTTCAAAGGTTCACCGCGGAACCCCGTCGCCGAGATGGTTTGATGAACAACGCCACAGCTTCACTGTTGAAACTGAAACCATCTGCAAGGGACGCGCGGGCACTCTATGAGGTGGGCGCCGAATTATGTCAACTCCGCATGCGACGGTTACGCCCAAGGGCAAGTGGTTTGCCCAGAAACTCGGGCACTCCATGCCGCGCCATTGGCGCAAGGTTCACCTTGGGACGGGCGCGGACACGTTGGAAATCAGGGCAATCGAGGTGACTGTCGGCAGAACCAGGCTTGTCGATGCGCCACCGCACATGACAAAAATGCTGACAAAAATAGTCAGACTTGACTTGCGGTTAATCCTAGTGTTTTTGTCAGCAATAGGTCGCAGCCGACTCGCGACCGCAAAATGGTTGGCAATGACGCCTTACCTGGTGAAACCGAACACGAGAGAACGTCCTCATGCGCAAACTCATTTCCTTCGCATCGACAGCCATTTTTGTCGGCGCGACCCCGGTCTGGGCGCTGACCGAAGCCGAGGGGTTGGCTCAGGTCAAGGCCTTCACACTGGAGCATAATGCCGATCTGGTGGCCCAGGCGCAGGGCCTGCGGGATGCAACCGCCGCCTATTCGGCGATCATCGCTGCCCATGGCGGTGACTACAGCGCGGCGTGGACGGCCGAGGGCCCCGCGCTGTCTGACGCGGTCAGCACCATCCGCAGCCGCTGGCTGGCGACGTCGAACCAGTACGAAACAATCGAGGGCATCGTCGCGGGCATCCCTTCGCTGGTGAAGTATGACCTGATCCTTGATGCGGGCAATCCCGGGACCGAGGCCGAGGACGTTGCGGAATTCGACCTGACCCTGCCCGACGGCAGCGTGCTGAAGCGGCCGGGAAGCCTGTTTCACACCATCACCGAACCGCTGTTCTGGGGCTCTGACCCGGCACATGCCATGCTGATCGTCGATCTCGACGGCGATGGGCAGACCGGCGCGGGCGAAATGCTGTTCGATGCCAACCTGGCGTTGGGGGCAAGCGAGGCGCTGGTGTTCTGGGCCGGTGCGCTGGAATCCGACATGACGGCATGGGAACCGAACCGCAACGACGCTTTCACCGCCGTGGTGACGATGACGCCGACGGTCGGGGACTATTTCGGCGAGTGGAAGGATTCGCAATTTCTGGGCGGCAGCGAGGCAGCCTTTGTTGCGCAAAGCCGACTGGTCGATGTTCACGGCATCATGAGCGGCTGCCAGCGCATGTATGTTTCGGCGATTGCCCCGGTGGTCGCGTCGGACGATCCCGCATTGGATGCCGCGATCACCACGGCCTTTCAGGACCTGCTGGCACTGGTCAGCGAAACCCGTGCGCGCGAAGAAGCGGGCGAGATATTCTCGGTCGAGGAGGCCGATGCGCTGGGAGGCGAGGCGCAGGACATTGCCGAACGGATCGTGGCGCAGGTGTTGCAGGCTGCGGCGCGCCACGGGGTCGAGATCGAAAGCTGACACCCGATGAACGAACCCGTCCTTCGCCCGCCCGCCCTTGGTTTCCCCCAGACCGCAGTTCTCTCGCATCACAGCGGGGGAAGCCTGCGGTCTGGCATCCACAGCGCCCTGATTTCGGCGCTGTTTGTCAGCGGGCTGTGGCTTTGGCTCTGGCCGGAGGCGAGCCTTGTGATGTGGCTGCATCTGACGGCTGGGCTGGTATTGGCTGCGGCTCTGGGACCGTGGTTGCTGCGCCACCTGCCGCCGGGGTTGGCGCACAGCCAGCGCCATCTGTTCACCCGGATCTCCTGGGCGTTGCTGGCCTCGTGGGTCGCGCTGATCGGTTCGGGTCTGGTGATGGCGCTGCCGGGCCTTTTGTGGCTGGCGGGCCTCGTCTGGTTCCCGCCGCGTGAGATCACCGAAGCGCTGTCGCTGCTGCACTTCTGGGCCTCCTGGCTGGCGATGGCTGGCCTTGTCCTGCACCTGGCGCTGCGCCATTGGGCCTGGAGCGCGGTATGAGCCTGAAATCGCAACTGCGTTATCACGCCAAACCACTGGCGCTGGCCGGCGTCGCCGCACTGGCTGGGCTTGGCTGGTGGGCGGCCCTTGCACCGCAACCGCCGGTGGTTGGCGTCGCGCTGTCCGACATTGCCTTTTACCGCCTGCCATTCGGGCCGGACGCGCAAGGCAACGACCGCCCGTTCTGGCCATCGCTCCTGCAAAGCGAAACCGGGCTGCTGAGCGATCCCGCCCGGCTGCCGTCGTCCGCCGACTGCGCGGCCTGTCACCCGCGCGAATTTACCGAATGGGCCGGCTCGCTGCATGCCATCGCCGACCGCGATCTGGTCTATGAGGCGACCGTCGAGGCCAACGAGGACATCGTGCGTCACCCCGAACAGGGGCGTTTTTGTGAGGGTTGCCACGCCCCGGCCGAGATGCTGACGGGTCGGGTGAACAGCCTTGTGTCTGTCCCCCCCGCCGACGCGTTGACCGAGGGCGTATCCTGCATCGCCTGCCACACCGCTACCCATGCCGATCCGCTGGCGGGTAATGGTGCGGTCACGCTTGCCTATGGCCGAGCCGAGGCCGAGCGGGACGGGCCACAGGGTGCTGCCCTGCTGGCCGATCCGCGCGCGCATCTGGCCGCCTTTGGCGCGCCCGACACCACCGCGCTGATGGCAGGGGCCGAGATTTGCGGCGCCTGCCATACCGAGATCTACGACACATCCATGTCACGCGCCGAGACGCCACAGGCGGTGCAATCCACTTTTGTCGAATGGCGTGACAGTTGGTACGGGCAGAACGGCGTCACCTGCCAGCAGTGCCACATGGCTGCCGACCCGGCGGCGCAGGTCATCCGTCTGCGCACGGGTGATCTGACCCCGCCCGAACGCTATTCCCACCGCTTCATCGGTGCCAACCATGTGCTGACCGATACCGGTCTGGGCGAGGCGCTGACCGTGCTGCGCGGCGGCATCCTGCCCGGCATGGATGCCGCCACCACCCGCGACACGCGGGTCGAGCAAGCGCGGCAGACCACGGCCTTCCTGCGCACGGCCGCCGGGCTGGACCTGCGCGCAGCCCAGCGCACCGACGCGGGGCTGCGGATCGACATCGCGGTGCAGAACCTGGGTGCCGGGCACAACCTGCCCACCGGCGTCAACGATCAGAAACACATGTGGCTTGAGGTTGTGGTGACCGATGCCGCGGGCGCGATCCTGTTCCGCTCGGGCGGCGCGTCAGAACGCCTTGGCGCGGAAGACCCCGCCGCCGTTGCCTGGATCGAACATTTTCTGGATGCGCAGGGCGAGCGCATCATCAATCACCTGACCTTTGCCACCGCCGAGGTCGTCTGGATACGCCGTCCGATCCCGGCCCGCGGCGAGGATGTGGTGCGCTATGATGTGCCGCTTGCCGCCGGAGTTGTCGGGCCGCTGCACATCGAGGCGCGGCTGCTATACCAGATCGCGTTGCCCGATCTGATCTACATGAACCTGCGGCGCGATCTGTCGGTGCCCGCTGTAACTCTTGCCGAACTGTCGGCCACCCTGCCCGAGGTCGTCCAATGAAGCTGCTTGCGGCCCTCGTCATGTTGTTGCTCGCCGTCCTGCCTTTGCGGGCTGAAACGCCGTGGGGAGCAGCCGATATCCTGCGCAGTGAGACGGGGCGGATCGAGCGGCTGCTGTACCGCGCGCAGTCACCCGCACGCGATTCAGAGATTGCCGGTCGGCTGGACCATATGGCCACCGCCTGGCATGCAGTTGCGGGCGCGTTCGACCCCGCCGGTGCCGCAGCGATCGACGCGGCGCTGGCCGCATATGTCAACAGCGCGGCGCGGGGTGATGCGCACGCCGCAGCAAGCCAGAGCCGACAGCTTTGGGCCGCGCTGCTGATCGCGGCCCGGGCCGAGCTGTTGGCAGCGATCGACCATTCCGACGCAGGGCGCGCCACCAACTGGCTGACGATCCGCGACTATGCCCGCGCTTCGGGTGATACCGCAGCGGCGCTGGCGGTGCAGGCGCTGGGTGCAGGCACAGTCTCACCCGCCGATGCGCGCGCCACGGTCGAGGCCGAACTGCTGGGTGTCGCCGCTTCGGAACTGCGTCTGGCGCTGACCTGTGCAGCCGAAGACGCTGTTTCGGGCCATACCATTCAGTACGCGGGCGAATTGGGCCGCGCGGTCGGTTTGGTCGCCTATCTGGCAGAAAATCTGAGCGAACGCCTTGGTTCGGAAACGGCCGCGGCGATCACCGCCGATCTGGTTCGGGCCGAGACCGATCCGACCGCCGTTGCAGTCCTGTTGGCGCGGCTGGAGGGCTATGCGCCGGTCGCGATCTCGGCCAACGAGCGATTGCGTCGCGCGAATTTGCTGCGCCGCTTTACCGCGCTGATCTGGGAAGAATACCGCGACGGGGTGCGCGACGGCGAAATTCGCCAGGCGATGGAATATATCGAAGCACAACTGTTCCACGACCGCGCCGCGATGATCTTTGGCGATCTGGCCTTGCAGGTCGACGACCGCGTGGCGGCTGCGCGCCTTGCCACGGTGCTGGCGCAGATCAAGGTGCTGATGGATGCCCGGGCCGACGGTGTCGAGCCGCTGGTTGCCGAGGCATTGTCGCTGATCGACGACAGCTTCGGCACTGATGTCACCGCTGGTGGTGTCGCGGTGGCGTTCGATGCGCTTGCGGCCACGCTGAATGAGCTTGGGCTGATGGCGCAAGCGGGCGACTGGGCGGGGGCCGAGATGAAGCGGCTTGAAGCCTATTCCTGGTTTGACCCCGACATCGAGCAGCGGCTGGTGCCGCGCGCGCCCGCCATGGCGCTGCGGCTGGAGGCGCGGTTCTGGGAAGGCATGGCCGCCCATCCCGGTCTTGGCGCGCTGATCTCCCGGCAAACCGGCGGCGCACCGCTGCAAACCGAAATCGCGGCGATTGCGAACGATCTGACCGAGGCCCGCAGCCGGATCAACGCTCCGTCCTCGGCGCTGGGCAGCCTGCTGCAATCGGGCGGCATCGTCTTTCGCGAAGGGCTGGAGGCGGTGCTGATCCTTGCCGCGTTGCTGGCGGCACTAAGGGCGGAAGGTACGATGATCACCCGGCTGCGGCCCGCAATCGCCGCGGGTGTGGTTCTAGCGCTGCTGGGCAGCTTCATGCTTTGGGCTGCTGCGCGCTGGCTGTTCTCTATCTCGACATTGGCGCGCGAGGCACTGGAAGGGGGCACCGCCCTTGTCGCCGCAGCGGTGCTGGTGTGGCTGGTGCTGGGGCTGTCGGGCCACGGCGGCCATGTGGCGGCATTTCGCTCCCGGCTGGCCGGGGTCGCCCAGCCGGCAACCGTGGCGCTGCTGGCCTTTCTCGTGGTGTTTCGCGAAGGGTTCGAGACGGTGCTGTTCTACGAGGCGCTCATGGTCGATGCCGCCCCCGGCCCGGTGCTGGGCGGGCTTGCGCTGGGCGGTGCAGCGGCGTTGGCCGCCGGTTGGGCTGTGCTGGCTTCGGGCCGGTGGCTGCCGCTGGGGCTTTTTTTCCGCGCCACATCCATCCTGCTGGCGGTGCTCGCGGTAATGCTGGTGGGGGCGGGGGTGCGCGGGTTGCAGACGGCCGACCTGATCAGCGCGACGCCCGTTGCATGGTTTCCCGATGCCGACTGGCTTCAGCTGTGGTTCGCAGTGTTCCCGGTGGCCGAACCGCTGGCGGCGCAGGCACTGGTGTTCATCCTGCTGCTGGCCGGGTCGCCTTTGCGTCGGGCCATAAGCGGTTTGGGCCGCAAGGCCCCGGCTGTCGGGCGTTAGCAGCGACCTTGTGGGAAGTCTTGCCCCCCATCGTGCAATCCACATGTTCGGGCGCATGGCGGCAAGGTTCCCGCGCGTGGGGCTGGTTCCACGCGCCCGACTTCCGTACCGTCGGGTATCATGAGCCATCCTGTAAGAGCCTCTGGCATCAGGACCCCGACGCGGGCGTTCCGCCATGGGTCGCAAAACGTCAGACTGCGATAGCCCAATCGGGCTATGGAAGCCGAGGCACGCTGCGATGTAGCAATGTGACCACGCGTGAAACTCCCGCGTCGAGCAAGTTCACAGAATGACAAGCGACGAAAGGAAACGTGATGCCCAATTCGGAAGCGGCGCAGGCCGTGGGACGCACAAAGGCCTTTGGCGTGATGGCAAAGCCGATCGGTCCGATCTGCAACCTTGACTGTACTTACTGCTACTATCTGAAAAAGAAGACGCTGTTTCCGCAGACACGCAATTACAAGATGGAAGAGCCTCTGCTGGAGCGCTTTGTTGCGCAGTACATCGCCGCGCAGCAAGGTCGTCACATACAATTTGTGTGGCAGGGTGGTGAGCCTACCCTGCTTGGCGTACCGTTCTTTGAAAAAGTGGTCGATCTTCAAAGGCGCTACTGTCCGCCGGGCAAGACCATCAGCAATGCCATTCAGACCAACGGCACGCTTGTCGATCAGGCTTGGGCGCAGTTCTTCCGCCAGAATGACTTTCTGGTCGGGATCAGCATCGACGGTCCCCGCCGGATGCATGACCGCCACCGCCTAGACCGCAAGGGCCGTCCCAGCTTTGATGCGGTCATGGCGGGCCTTGGCGCGCTGCAGGCGGCGGGGGTGGACTACAACGTCCTGACGGTGGTCAGCCGCCGCAACGCGCTGCATGGCAAGGAAATATATTACTTCCTGCGCTCTTTGGGCGTGAAATACATGCAGTTCATTCCGCTGGTGGAACGCCTCCATAAAGATGGTTCCGTGGGCGGCCCCCCTGATATCGACGCGCAGGTCGCTGATGTTGCCGTCACCGCCGAAAGCGTCAGACCAGACGGTTTCGGACGCTTTCTGTGCGATGTCTTCGACACTTGGGTCAAACGCGACGTCGGACAGATTTCGGTGCAGTATTTCGATCTGCACATCGGGCTTTGGGCCGGAATGGCTGCCTCACTCTGCGTTCATGCTCCAACTTGTGGCACTGCGCTGGTGATCGAGCATAACGGCGATATCTATGCCTGCGATCACTTTGTTTATCCCGAATACCGATTGGGAAATCTGCACGACACCGATCTGACTGCGCTTGCGGCCAGCCCGTTCCTGCAGACGTTCGGGCAGGATAAATTGGAAGGGCTGTCGCCAGGGTGCCACGCCTGCCGCTATCTGTCGCTGTGCTTTGGCGGCTGCCCGAAGGACCGCTTTGCCCAGATGAAAGGGCGCGACGTGCCGCAGAACTATCTCTGCGCCTCCTATCGGCACTATTTTGAGCATACGGCCCCTGCGATGCAGCGGATGGCACAGTTGATCCGGCAGGGACGTTCGCCGGCCGAGATCATGCCGCCACGCAATGGTGGGGCGGAGGCAGGACCGCAGCGACACCCCGCAAAGCCCGGCTGACCCAATGCCCTCGTCACCGCGTCAGGTGCTACCAATCGCGGTTGCCGCAATGGGGACATCAATTGCGTCCCGTCGCGCTGGGCACTATACTGGGTCTGTCTGGTGCTGTCCCTTTTGTGACGTGACTCGGGGGGCGGAGAATCGGGAATGCGGTGCAAGTCCGCAACGTGCCCAACGCTGTTAGGTGGATGATGCTGCAACACGCCACTGGTTCCGACCGGGAAGGCGCAGCCTCAGTCGAAACCGAGTCAGAAGACCGGCCAGACAAAACCGGGCTGCCCGAATGGTCAACGGGTGGTCCGTGTCTGTGACAGGGGATTTGTCATGCAGCCACCTATTGCCCCCGCTCTGGCGGGACCGTTCTCTTGCGAAGAACAAGCAGCCGTTTATCGGGCGATCTACAGCCGCCGCGACGTGCGCAGCCAGTTCACTCAGCGCCCGATTGACGAGCCGACGCTCTTGCGCCTTTTGCGCGCGGCTCATCACGCGCCTTCGGTCGGGTTCATGCAGCCGTGGAACTTTGTCGTGATCCGCAGCGCGCAGGTCAAAGCCGAAGTGAAGTCTGCCTTCGGGCGCGCCAATGCCGAGGCGGCGGCGATGTTTCCACAAGAGCTCCGCTCGATCTATTCCGCAATCAAACTTGAAGGAATCGTCGAAGCGCCGGTGAACCTGTGCATCACCTGCGACCGCAGTCGCGCCGGGCCGGTTGTGGTGGGTCGGACCCACAACCACGAGATGGACCTGTATTCCACCGTCTGCGCGGCGCAGAATCTTTGGCTGGCGGCCCGCGCCGAGGGGATAGGCGTTGGCTGGGTCAGCATCTATCACGAGGCCGATATCCGCACGATCCTGAACCTGCCCGACCATGTGGTGCCGGTAGCCTATCTCTGCATCGGCCATGTGGACGAGCTTTACGAAGCGCCCGAACTTGAGGTGAAGGGCTGGCGCAACCGCCTGCCGCTGGAAGATCTGATCTTCGCCGAGCGTTGGGGTCTTGGCGCTGCGACCGTGCCTGCAGAAGAACGCACGTCGTCTTGACCAAGGCGGCATACGGAGAGGTTGCCGCGCAAGACCATGGTCGAAACATCATCGCCGCCATCATGCGCCAGGGCGTTTCAGGTTTGACCGGAAACAAGAGGGGTCGGAAGGTGCGGTGCAGGCAAGCGAGGGCTGGCGATTCCCGAACTCGGCTGAACCGCCATATTGAACCTGAACTGCTTTGTCGCGCGGGAGAACAGCCTGACCTTTCGACCGGCATAAGCCGTGACACATGATCGCAGTCGCCCCTTGCGGGGCGGCTGCAAGACCAGTTTTGCAGATCTTCAGCCCCGCGTCGGGCGGCGCGGGGCTGTCTTCGGGTGGGCAAGGATTGGCCAGTAGATCACTGCAAAGCCAGCAAAGGCCGCGATCCACGCGCCTGCGGCCAGATGCAGCAACCACGTTTGTGCGGGAAGGCCCCCGGCGGCAAACCGCGCCAGCACGGCGACGATCAGTGCAAAATAAAGTGCCGTGATCGGGCTTGTCGCATGCAGCGGCCGCCCGGCGTGGCCAAGGCTGGCGCGGGTCATCACCGCCAGCGTCATCAGCCCGACCGCTCCCGCCATCCAGACATGTTGTGCGGCGGGGCCCATGCCGGGCAGAAACTGTCCTGCCGCCACGGCAAAAAACCCTAACGGAACCAAGGCATAGCCCACATGTAAGACCCAGATCAGGGCCTCGGCACCGGTATGGCGGCCCGACCAGCGCGACAGCCGCCAAAGCTGTGCCACCCCCGCCAGCGCGCAAAGCCCCGCAGTACCGCCATGTCCCGGCCAGATCACCCAGACGCCAAGCGCCACAAGCGTCAACGCCAGCACAGCGCTATCGACAGGGCCAAACGGCACTGGCAGCGTCGGGCTGCGGCGTTGTGCCAACCAGTTGCGGGTAAAGCTCGGCACGATGCGCCCACCGATCAGCGAGATCAGCATTACCGCAACCGCAAGCCCCAGCCGCAACCCGACACCGCCCGCCGGGTACCCGCCCTGTGCTGCGTCAATGTGATAGAGAGCATTGGCCAGTGTCAGCCCCAACGCCAGCGCCAGCACGGGCAGGTTCTTCCAGTTGCGGCCTGCCACAATCTCACGCGCCAGAACCGCGACCAAAGCCAGCGGAAAGGCCAGATCAACTGCCATCACCGCCCCCCACGGCAGCAGCGCCGAGACGGCCACCGCCACCCGGCCCGCCGCCCACAGCGCCACCAACGCCGCCAGCGGCCAGCCGACAATCGGCAGCCGCCCGGTCCAGTTCGGCACAGCGGTCAACAGAAACCCCGCCAGAACAGCGCTCAGGTAGCCGAACAGAAACTCGTGTGCATGCCACGACACCGGATCAAAGGCGGTTGGCAAGATATCCCGCCCGGTCAGCATCACCACCCAAAGCGCCATCGCCAATGCCGCCCAGATGGCGGCGAACAGGAAGAACGGGCGGAAGCCAAAGCTCAGGATCGCAGGGCCCTCCCAGGCGCGGATCTTTTCGGCTGAGGTGGTCATGGGCTTTCCTTTGGAAAGTGAGGTCCGGTTTCGGTCACGATGACCTGCATGGCGATGTCATGGGGTTGCGGAAAGATGGTGGCGATCCGCGCGGCGCAAAGCCCGACGCCGATGGCAAGCGGGCGCGGGGCCAGGGCCGCCAGCGTGCGGTCGAAATAGCCGCCACCGTAGCCCAGCCGATATCCGGCCGCATCCCAGCCGACGACCGGCGACAAGGTGATGTCGGGCACCACCGTCGGGCCTTCGGCGGGCACCGGGATATTCCAGAACCCGCGTTCCATCCGGATCTCGGTCGTCCAGAGCCGAAAAATCAGTGGCGCGGCGCGGGTGGCCACGATGGGCAGCGCTGCCCGGGCACCGCGTGCCGCCAGCCCCGCCAGCCAGAACCGCAAATCAAGCTCGGCCTTGATCGGCCACCAGGCGGAAATTGTCAGGCCGTTCAGCGTGACGAACCGATCCGCCAACAGCTGGTCAAGGTGATCGGCAATGGCCCGCGCCGCAGTTTGCCGGGTTTGCGTGGGCAGCGCTGCCCGCGCGGTCAGCAGGCGGGCACGCTCTGCGCGGCGCCACCGCGCCACGTCGCTTGCCTGCTGCGGGTCAACGGCGAGGGGGTCGAAATAGCTTGGGTTGATTTCATGCGAAAGACAGGGCGGCGATGCGTAGGGTCGGGCAGGGGCGTTGTCTTTTGTCATCGCGGCTTAGCACGGATCGTTGGGGACTTCACGGCTGCGTTGACGGGCATTTTGGTCGAACCTTGAAACAGGGCTTGCAATGGAGATAGACCTGACGAATAGGTATTGTAAATGCCAATTCAAGCAATGACAGGCCGATGCGTCTTACCTCGTTCACGGATTTTGGCCTTCGCGCCCTGATGCGGATGGCCTCTGTGCCCGAGCGGGCGTTTTCCACAGCCGAGTTGTCGCAGGAGTTTGCCCTGTCGCGCCATCACCTGACCAAGATCATGGCGGCGCTGTCGCAAGCGGGAATCGTTGTCACCCAGCGCGGTGGCGGCGGCGGCGCAGTGCTGGCACGCCCGGCGGGTCAGATCAGACTTGGCGACGTGGTGCGGGTGCTGGAGGCCGGTCAGATTCTGGTTGACTGTTTTGCGGGATCCGGCGGCGGGTGTTCGATTACGGCCACCTGTCGCCTGAAAGCCCGGATGCAAAGCGCCGAACGGGCCTTCCTTGCGGACCTGGACCGCTCAACCCTGGCTGATATCGCCCTGCCTGCGGCTGCCGCCTAATTCTGCAACGCCAGGATGATGCGTTCGGGCAACAGCGGCAGATCGGTCAGCCGGGTTCCAAGCGCGGCATTCACCGCGTTGACCAGCGCCGGAGCCACAGCAACAGTGGCGATCTCGCCGACAGCTTTTGCACCAAAGGGCCCGGTTGGCTCGGCTTCTTCCACCAAAAGCGTGCGAATGGGCGGCATTTCCGGGGCATTTGCCAGCGTGTAGCGTGCAAAGCTGTCGCCGCGCAGACGGCCCGTGCCGGGATCAACCGCCACATCCTCATAAAGCGCATAGCCTAGGCCGATCTGGATGCCGCCGTGGATCTGCCCTTCCACCAGCATCGGATTGATGGCCCGACCGATGTCATGGGCGGCAAGATAGTCAGTCACCTGCACCCGCCCGGTCAGCGTATCAACCTCGACTTCGGCAAAATGCGCGGCAAATGAGCCGGGGTTGGCCGTGGCGCGATGGGTCTGCGTGGCGCTGGGCAGCGCAGTCTTGCGCGCCACCAGCCATGCGGCCAGATCGGCCAAGCTGATGCGCGTCCGGGCCGATTGCACGCAGCCTTGCAGCAACGTCAGATCCTGCGCCGCGGCGTTCAACGCAAGCGCCGCCGCATCCCGGATTGCCTGATCCAGCGCCAGGGCTGCCTTGCGCACAGCCTCGCCGACGATATAGGTCATCCGGCTGGCGCGGGTTCCCAGATCATAGGTGCAGGTGTCGGTATCGGCGGGGGTCACGCGGATATTCTGCAGCCCCAAGCCCAGCACCTCGGCGGCGATCTGGGCCAGCGTTGTATCTGATCCGCAGCCCAGATCATGCAGCGCACAGTTCAGTACGATACCACCATCGGCTTGCAGGCCAAGCGTTGCTGTGGTGGATTCGTCATCGCCGGGAAAACAGCCGTTGATATGGGTCGCCGCCGCCATCCCGACGCCGCGCCGAAAGCGGCCCGTGCCGGGTGCCAGCTTGGCGCGCGTCTCCCATCCAAAGGCCTTGGCGCCGCGCCGCAGGCAATCGGCCCCGCGCGCGTTGCCAAGGTTCAGACCCTGCCAAGGGTCAATCGCACCCGGCCCCACGATGTTGCGCAACCGCAGCGCAACCGGATCAAACCCGGCATCGCGCGCCGCAAGATCAAGGGCAATCTCGCCCAGGGCATGGATCTGGGGCGAGCCATAGCCGCGAAAAGCCCCGGTCGGCAGCGTGTTGGTATAAACGGCACGGCCGCGATAGCGTTCGGCGGGCACATCATAGAGCCGCACCATGCGTTGCAGCATGGACCCCGGCAGGTAGGCGCCTCCGGTGCAATAGGCGCCGATATCAACGGTCACCACCACATCGCGCCCCAGAATGCGCCCGTCGGCGGCAAGCGCGATGCGCATGCGCCCTTCTGTCGCGGACCTTGTGCGGGTGGCGGTAAAGGTTTCGTGCCGCGACAACTGCAATTGCACCACGCGCCCGGTTTGCATGGCCAGAAAGGCGCAGATCGGATCAAGGATCGGCTCGGCCTTGCCACCGAAAGAGCCACCTATCGGGGATTTGGTCACATGCAGCCGATCCGCCGCAATGCCCAACGCCTGTGCGACAACCGCCTGCACCGCAAAAACGCTTTGGCAGGGCGAATGGATTGCGATACGGTCATTCGCCTCTGGCCAGGCGCGGCACACATGCGTTTCAATTGCGCAATGATGGCTGCGCGGCGTCGTTACATGGGTTTGCGAAACATGGCTTGCCCGCGCGAAGGCGGCGGCAACATCGCCATGATCCAGCGCGACCTCGGCAACCGGGTTCAGGTAGGTCGGCTGCCTGTCGGCATCAACGGTTGGCCCGGTATGGGCCTGCGCGCCTTCGGGGGACAGGATTGCGGGCAGGACGTCATAGGTTACCTCCAGCAGCTCGATCGCCGCCCGGGCAGTGGCCTCGGTATCGGCCAGCACCACCGCGACCCGGTCGCCAACATGGCGCACCACGGCTGGAAACATCCGCTCGTCGGCAAGCAACTGTTGCCCGGCAAGCCAGATCGCGCTGTTATAGCCGTTTTGCGGGGTTGTCTGGTGCCACCAGACCCCAATCACGCCCGCCATGGCAAGGACTTTGCCGGCATCAAGCGACAGAACGCGGGCATGCGGGTGCGGCGAGAACAACAGCGCGGCATGGGCCAACCCTGCCACCGCATCATCGGCGGCAAAGCGCATCTGTCCGGTCACTTTTTCCACGCCGTCAATCAGCGCAAGACGTTTGCCGACTTGTCCCATCACATTACCCCATCGAACAACGGATCACGGTTTGACAGCTTCAGCAGCCGGGCGATCAGATCAATCCCCAGCCCGCGGATTGCCTGCCGTTTCCAGCCCTGCGAGGCGCGCCCCGGGATGGCTGCATCGACTTCGGCGCTGAGAGCATCCAGAAAGGCGCGCAGACCGTCGGCATCCGGCCCCCGCGCGCCTAGAACCGACGCGGCGTGCAAAAGCGGGATCGGGCGGGGCGCCAGCGCACCGGCCACGATCCTGGGTTCCACGATCTGGCGATCCTGCACCTGCGCCGTAACCGCAAGGTTCAGCCGGGCAATGGTCAGGTCCCGACGCGGGCCAAGTTTGACAAAGGCGCTGTCGGGGCCAAAACCTTCGGCGAGCAGGATAACCGTGGTGATCAGCATCCCGGACCCGGCCTGATAGTCTTGCAGGCTGATCTCGCATTCTGCACCGCCTTGGGTCAGCCCGGCAATCCGTGCACCTGCCAGTAGCAAAGGCGGGATCAGGTCAGCCGCTGCGGCCGCATTGGCGATATTGCCGGCCAAAGTGGCTCGGTTGCGGATCTGCACCGACCCACATTCGGCTGCCGCCTGCACCAACGCCGGATAACGCAGTGCAAGCCCTGCATGGCGCTCGATTTCTGCGGCGGTTGTGGCGGCGCCGATGCGGATGTCTGGGCCCGTGGTGTCGATACCACGCAATGCAGGCAGGGCGGTCAGATCAACCAGCCGCCCCGCATCGGGCAGGGCACGGCTGCCGACAAGCAGGTCGGTGCCCCCGGCAATCAGGTGCACGGGGTCCGCTCCGCGCAGCGCCGCGACCAGCTCTGCCAGACTGGTGGGGCGGCAGACGTTCAGCAGGGTCATGCACCCGCCTCCATAGCATTGGACAGGTCCGCCTGTCGTCTTTCCGCTTCGCTTTCCACCGCATCGACGATCAAGGCAAAGCCGGTGCAGCGACAGATATTTCCCGCCAGCGCATGACGGATAGCGGCACGATCCCCGTCGGGATTGGCGCGCAGATGGCCTTCGGCGGCCATCACCATGCCGGGCGTGCAAAAGCCGCATTGCACCGCGCCATAGGTCAGGAAGGCCTGTTGCAAACCCGACAGCCCCCCGCCTTGGGTCAATCCCTCGATCGTGGTGATCCGCACGCCTTCAGCCTGAAACCCCAGCATCAGGCAGGATGCCACCGGGTGATCATCGACCAGAACGGTGCAGGCCCCGCACTCGCCCTCGCAGCAACCTTCCTTGAGGCCGGTCAAACCCAGCCGGTCGCGCAAGATGTGGCTCAGCCGGTCATGCGGATCAGCGATGACCGAAACTTCGCGACCGTTCACCCAAAGGGTGAGCCGGTCGCGCGGTATGGCGTCGGGGGTCATGGCGCGGATTTCGGCAGCGGCTGTGACAGGCTGCGATAGGCCGTCCAATCTTCGATTTCGGGATAGAACTGGTGCCGCCATGCCCGCACGCGCGGGTTCATCGTGCGCCGCCACAGCGGCGGGATCATCGCCATGGCCGTCATCAGCGGATAGCCATGGGTCAGCTGCGGCACTTCGCTGGCCGGATAGCTTTGCAGCAAGGGGAACCGCCGGGTGGGGTGGCAGTGGTGATCGGCGTGGCGCTGCAGGTTGATCAGCAGCAGGTTCGACACCCCATAGACCGAATCCCACGAGTGATGCGGCTGCACCGGTTCATAGCGGTTGTCGCCCAGATATTTCCGCGTCAACCCGTAATGCTCGACGTAGTTGGTCAGTTCCAGCTGCCACACCGCGACAAAGGCCTGAAACGCAAACAGGCCAATCCCCAGCCAGCCGCCCACCGCAAAGGCCAGCGCCAGGGCCACACTGGCAAGCGCCAGATATTTCCACATCGGATTGCGCCAATGCCCGCCGGGCAAGCGACGGCGGGCCAGCATCGCCGCCTCGGCACGCCAGGCAGACCCCAGTCCCTGGCGCAGCACGCGTGGGAAATAGCGGTGGAAGCCTTCGTTATAGCGCGCCGTCACCGTATCGCGCCCGGTGCCGACGTAAGGGTGATGCACGATCATATGCTCGGTGCGGAAATGGCCGTAAAGCACCATCGCCAGCAGAAGATCGCCCAAAATCGGCTCGAACCGGTTGGTTTTGTGAAACAACTCATGGGCATAGACAATGCCAACCGTTCCGGTGGTAACACCGATGCCAAACATGATGCCGATGATCTCAAGGGCGGAATGATCGGCGCCGTGGGTCAGATACCAGATCGTGCCGTAAAGCAGCATGGCTTGCAGCGGCATCCAGATCCAGGTCAGCAGCCGGAACCAGATCAGATCGGCCTCGGGCGTGTTCAGATCGGCGTTTGACGGGTCGGGGCCAAGCAGGCTGTCCAGCAGGGTCATCAGAACCCAGCCGTAGAACGGGATCAAAAGGATCGTCCAGCCGCCTTGCATCACGGCCAGAACGACCAGTGGCGCAAAGCTGAGGGTGATCCAAAAAGGGGCGGCGCGCAGCGGTTTGCGGCCAGCGGGGCGGGTTGCGGTGCTCATCTTTCCACCTTGTCCTGTTCAAGTGGGGGATTGCGCGGGGTCAGACGCAGCCAGATGCCGTCTTTCGCCCGCACGGTCAGATGCGCTGCCGGAACCGGATCGGCCCCCACCACGCGTTCCAGTTTGAAGGCGCGCACCAGCATTGCCAGCAGCAAAGTGCCTTCGGCCATGGCAAAGGCACTGCCGGGGCACACCCGCGCGCCCGCCGAGAACGGGATATAGGCCGAGCGCAGTCCGGCGCGGCCATTGGGCGTATCAAAGCGGTCGGGCTGAAACGCGTCGGGGTCGTCCCAGATCCGTTCGTGGCGGTGCAGGTGCCAGGGGCTGATGATCACCTGCGCGCCCTTGGGAAGTTCGCGGTCGCGGAAGGTTTCGGGGCAGCGCGCCTCGCGCACGAACATCGGCACGGGCGGGTAAAGCCGCATCGTCTCGCGGAAAACGGCGCGGGTGACGGGCAGTTTCGACAGGGTCGAGAAATAGATCTTCTCAGGGTCAAAGGCTTCCAGCGCCTCGTCTGCGACCTTGTCTTGCCAGTCGGGATAAAGCGCCAGCAAGTACAGTGCCCAGCCCAGCGCCGAAGCCGAGGTTTCATGCCCGGCCAGAAAGAAGATCGCCACCTGATCGACCATTTCGGCCTTGGAAAACACCTGCCCGGTTTCGGGGTCGGCGGTGGTCATGATCTTGGTGGCCAGATCGTCGGGAGCGCTGCCCGCACGGATCAGCGCGGCGCGCTCGGTGGTCAACTGTTCAATCAGGCCCCGGATGGTTTGCGCCGTGGCCTTGGTGCGGCGCGAATGAAAGCGGGGAAACCACTTCGGCAACGGCAGCAGCGCGCCGATATTCACCAGGGGCCGCGCCTGTTGATGGGCGCGGAAGGTCTTGAACACCGCCGCAGCAGTCTCATTCTCGATCGGAATCGAAAACAGGGTGCGAAAGATAACATCGGCGGCCAGATGGCTGGTTTCCGCTTCGATCTCGACCGGGCGGCCATCAGCCACCGCCTGCAATCGGGCGCAGGCGGCCACGGCCGCGTCCCACATCGCCGGAAACACCTCGCGCAGGCGCCCGCCTTCGAAGGCCGGGTCGATGATGCGGCGCTGGCGTTCCCAGGTGGCGCCATTGGTGATGAAGACAGACTCGCGCAACAGCGGTTTCAGCCCCTCGCGGATGCGGTCGGATTTCGGGAAATCCATCGGCCGCCGTTTCAGCACCAGATCAACAAGCTGCGGATCGTTGCAAAGGTATGACCGGAAGAACGGCGTGCGAAACTCGGCCATCCAGGCACGGTAGAGCCGCGCCGGTTGCGCCGACAGAATATCGCGGCGAAACAGCCGCAGATAACCCAGAAGCGAGACCTTTTCCTGCCGAGGCTCAGGTTTCGGCGGCAGATCGCGCAGAGCAGGTCGCACCGGGCAGGCGGTTTCGTCATTCATAGCAAGGCTCCATCGCGGTGCGGCACTTTTGCCAAATTCAGGCCAGAGGCTGGTTCATTGTTGATCCTCATAGCCACACCGTCGGCAAGATCACCGGCCCCAGGCCTTCCGAACCCAATCGTTCGCCCACGGCTTCGACCCGGCTTCGGGGTATTGACGGCCAATTCTGCGCGGCACCCGCCGTGCCTTGGCGGTGAAAGGCGTTCAACCTGATCCGCAGCGGGCCGCCAAGGTCTTGACAGAACCGGATGAGCTGCCTGATCTCGGCGTCGCTATCGGTCTGATCCGGGATCATCAGATAGCGCAGTTCGTAAAGTTTGCCCGCCGCATGGGCGATCCTGGCGCTGGACAGGCTGCGGGCATTGCTGCGCCCGGTCATGGCAAAGTGCAGCGCGGGCTCAAAGGCCTTGATATCCAGCATCACGCCATCGGTTACCGGCAGCAACGCAGCCCAGCCCTGCGCGCCAAGGTGGCCGTTGCTGTCAATAAAGCAGGTCAGGCCGGTCAAGGCGGGGTCAGCGTGAATGGCGGCAAACAGGGCGCGGACAAAGCCGCTTTGCAGCGTCGGCTCGCCACCCGAGACGGTAATGCCCGACAAAAACGCGCGATTCTGGTGCAACAACGTCAGAATATCGGCAACGGCATAGGGCAGCGCCATCGGACTGGCGCTGATCGGGCAGGCTTTCAGGCAATCATCGCACTGGGTGCAAAGGCTTGGATCGAACACAACCCGCCCGGCCACCATGGTCAGAGCTGCGGTCGGGCAGGCCGGAATGCAGTCGCCGCAATCATTGCATTGACCGATGGTGTGCGGGTTGTGGCAGGCGGCACAAGCAAAGTTGCAGCCCTGCATAAACAGCACCATCCGGTTGCCCGGCCCATCGACGCAAGACCATGGCAGGATTTTACTGATCCGCGCCAGCGGCAAGTTCATGCGCGACCACCCTTGGTTTGCGGGCCAGAATTGCAGTCAGCTTTTCCGCCTCGGCACCCAGCGCGGTGGTGTTGGTGCGCGCGCCCTTGTCGGCATTGTAGCGCGCCACGTCCGAGAGCCGGATCATATAGCCGGTCACCCGCACCAGATCATTGCCGCCGACATTGGCGGTAAACTCGCGCAACCCACAGGCGAAGGCACCCTTGCACAGATCCAGCACCGCCGCCGGATTGGCCTTGACGGTTTCGTCCAGCGTCAGGATTTCTGAGATCCCCGAGGCATAGTATTGGTGATGCGGAGCGAGGGCCTGCACATGGCTGACCGGATCGGGTTCATGGCCATAGGGAATGCGCACGCCGGGGGTCAGGCCGGTATCGGTGGACAGCCCCGCCTGCGCATGCAGCATCGCGCGGTCGCGCCAGACGTGGCGCATAGGCTGCGCCGCGACCAGTTCCGCCAACCTTGCCGAAATGGCATAGCCCAGTGCATTCGTCCGCGGATCGCGGCCATAGCGTGCCGGTGTGCCGGCTTTGGCCAGCAGATGCTCGACCGCTTCGGCCATGGCAAAGATGCCAAACATCGCGGTGAAGCGGGAAGCGTCGATCCAGCCTTCGGTGACGAGGAAACTGTCGAAAAACCCGGATTGGTCATAAAGATAATCAATCCGCGCCTGTGCCAGCCGGAAATTCAGATCGACATAGCGCGGCAGGGTGCTGGCCAGAAAGTCATCCACATCCGTCGCGCGTTTGGCGACCTCCAGCAGGTTGACCCGCGTCAGCGTCGAGGCCCCGCCTGCCAGCGGCAGCGCGTTGTAGCAACTGACAATGCCATAGCCGCGCGCGTCGAACGCAGAACTGTGCAGCGGATGGTTGGCGATATGCGGCTTGGAGCAGGTGGTGATATTGCCAATCGCCTGCGCCAGGATCGCCTCGGAACTGATCGCAGGATCATAGCGAAAGGTCAGGTTGGGCGCGATCTGGCCCAACTCGGCATCAACGCGCAAAATGGTGCGGGCGACGCGGTTGTCAGACGGACCGATGTTGGCGTGCAGGAAGGCATCGGGCAACACACGGTCGATATAGCGCCAGAAAAGTTTGATCTGTCGGTAAAGGGTGTCGTCCGAAACCCCGTCGCAAAACGGCAGCAGCAGGTCGTCCAGCTGGCCAATAAAGACCGGCATGCCGGTGACCGAAGGCACATGGTGATAGGCGATCATCAGAGTATTGATCGCCTCTTCCAGCGTTTGCGGAGCGGGCAGTTCCAGCCAGTCGCTGCCGCGCGCCAGTACCATTGTATAATCGGGCAGCACATAGCGCGGTTTGTGGGGCGCATGGCCTTCATACATGTCGCAGATCACCCGAGCATCTAGCGCCGCTTGGGTTTCCGCGTCCAGCGGCGGATAGGGCAGGGCGTTTTCCGCCTCAAGGGACAAGGCGCGGGCCTTCTGGGCCGGGCTGAGCGTGGGGTTGTTGACGATCCGGCGCAGCGTTTCGGTGTCACAGGCCATGACGGTTTCCTTCTGTCGCGGTGCCCGACCAATGCGCGCCCGCCGGGCCACGCACAAAGCCATCCGACAGCCGACCGCCGGGGACTTTCGGGACTAAGGTGGCAGCCAATTCGGCGGCAGTCAGCTTGCCTGCGATACGGTCGGCATAGGCGTCACAAATTTCGGCAAAATCCACACTTTGCGGCGAAATCCGCAGCGCAATAACGCCCGCCTCACGCAACACCTCGATCTGCCAGGCCATGCTGGCGGTGCTTTGGCTCAGGGTCTGCACGCCGTTCACCGTCAGAAATTTCTGACCGTCCAGCGTTTCCACATCACGGCCATCCGGGTCCAACCCGCAAACAAACTGGCAGCTGTCCTTGGCATGGTCGTGTAGCCGCGCATGATAGCAGCGCCCGGAAAGCGCCAGCGGCAGGCGGCCATGGCCCCAGACCTCCACTGCAACACCTAGATCGTGGCCAAGTCGGGCCAGAACGGCAATGGAATCCAGCGGAAGCTCGGGCGGCAGGCACACCCGCACCGCCCCGCGTGCCGCCAGCCAGCGCAAGGTGCCTTCGTTATAGACGTTGATCAGCGGGCCGACCCAGAACGGCTGACCGGGTGGCAGCGCGTGCAGCGCGGTCAGATCATTCACCTCGATCGGCAAGCCGATTTCTGCCAGCGCGGCGGTGGCCTTGCGTTCGCGTTTCAGGGTGACCAATGCGAGGCTGGTGATCGCCACGTCTTTGCCGGCGGCAAGCAAAACCTCGACCGCAGTGGCGATTTCGTCTTGCCAGAATGGCAGGCGCTTGGAACACACCACTTCGCCCAACACCACGCGAGACACCGGGGCTGCGGCAAGGCCTTGATAAAAAACGCGCACAGTGGCGGCGTCCCAGAAGAAATGATTGGGGCCAACGGTCAGGTCCATTGCTATCTCCACGTCTTGGCATAGGCGCCGGTGGTGGCGGCCTGACCTTCGCTCAGCTTTGCAAGTGCTGCTTCGGGCATCGGGCGACCGGCGGCCTGCGCCTCGATTGCGGCGCGAAAACTCCGCACCACCTCAGCCACATAGGCGCGGCTGCGCTGACGGCCCTCGATTTTCAGTGCCGTCACCCCGGCGCGGGCAAGGGCAGGGATCAGGTGGGTGGCATCCAGGCTGACCGGGTCTTCAAAGACATGCCCGGTCTGATTACCAGAGGTGAAACAGCCCTTGCACAGGGTCGGGTAGGGCGCGGGCTGGCCCTTGGCAGTGCGGTGGATGGTGAAGCCGCCCAACCGCGCCGTCAGCCCGCCCGGTTCTTCGGCATAGTCAACATGGCTGGCGGGCGAGCAGACGCCGTTCATATTCGGCGATTTGCCGGTGGCATAGGACGACAGCGAGCAACGCCCCTCGGCCATCACGCACAGCCCGCCAAACACAAACACCTCGGTTTCCACGTCAATCTCGCGGTTGATCGCGGCGATTTCATCGACGGTCAGCACACGGGGCAGCACGACGCGTTTGACGCCGAAGGTTTCGGCATAAAAGTTGATCACATCGGGATTGGCAGCGGCGGCCTGCACCGAAAGGTGGCGGCGCAGATCAGGGTGATGCGTGGCGGCATGGGCCAGCAGGCCGATATCGGCCAAAATCACCGCATCTGCCCCCAAGGTTTCGGCATCGGCAATGGCGCGGTGCCACATGGCCTCGGCCCCGGCATGGGGAAAGGTGTTGATGGCGACCAGCACCTTTGCCCCACGACCATGGGCAAAGGCGACGCCTGCGGCCATTTCGTCGCGGTCAAAGTTCAGGCCGGGGAAATTGCGGGCGTTGGTTTCATCGGCAAAGCCGCAATAGACGGTCTGCGCCCCGGCCTCGACGGCGGCACGCAGGGCGGCGGGAGTGCCTGCCGGACAAACCAGTTCCATTACAGCGGTGCTCCGGTGGGGCGGTCCATGCGGTGCAGGGCTAGTCCGCTGAGACGTTCGACCGACGGCAGCGTCCACGCCAGCAACGGGGCAAACGGTTTGAGCATGACACTCAACTCGGCGGCCAGATCCAACTCGGCGTCGTCAATCGCATTGCGCAGCGCGAGGCCAGCCGCCGTGTCACCCTCGATCACCAGATCGCGCGAGAAAAACAGCGCGTCGCCATCCAGACTGCCGTGCAGCATTCCCAGAAAGGCCGATGTCAGACCCGCAATGCGCGTGTCATGGGCGGGCGGGCGCAGGCGCGAAATCGCCGACACCCGTGGTGTTGCCCCGCCGGGTTCCAGCAGCAGAAGGAACGGCAGGTCCGTCAGATCCAGAAGAAAGCGGCACCGGGCATGCTCACCGAGCCGTCGCTGCAGGCCGGGATGGCGCCGCATCAACTGTCGCGCCAGCCTGGTCAGCAACAGGGAAAGCGGCGCAAGCGGCAATGCCTTTGCAGCCAGTGCTAAAGGCCGCGGCAGGTGCGGCAATGTCAGGTTGGTCATCTTGTCCTCGGCCAAGGCGGTTAGTGCAGACTAGGGCCAGATCGGATGCCGCGACTTGATCTTGATCAAGTCGGCCCCTCTCCAAGCCTGATACTGGCCGATTCAGGTGGACCTGCGCCACTGATGGAGGCCATGATCCGTTCCCTGCCCGTCTTTGCTGATTTGCGTGCATTTCTGGCATGGGCCGAATCGAAGGGGGATCTGCTGCGCGTTCCCGAGCCTGTGTCGCTGCGCCACGCCATGACGGCCGTACAGGTTGCGGCCCTGCGGCGTGGTGGGCCGATCCTGCGATTTGATGCCGCGTTGCAGGCCGATGGCACGCGCGCGGCGATGCCGGTGGCGGCCAATCTGTTCGGCACGCCAGACCGGGTTGCAGCCGGGCTTGGCTTGGCGCGCTATCAGATCCCTGAGTTTGGCGAATTTCTGGCGTCGTTGCGCAGCCCAGCCCCGGTCGAGGGGATGCGCGACGCCTTTTCACGCTGGCCCATGCTGCGCGCCGCCTTGCTGACGCGTCCGCACATTGCACGGCGCGCGCCAGTGCAAGAAGTGACCGCTGCCACCGACGTGACCCAGCTGCCAGTGCAAACGCCGTGGCCAGGTGACGCCGGGCCCTTGATCACTTGGCCCGTTGTGGTCACGCGGCCTTTCGACAGTGAGGCCAAACAGGTGGCGCGCTATAATCTGGGCGTCTATCGCGCGCAGGTCTTGGGGCCGGACCGGCTGATCCTGCGTTGGTTGGCGCATCGAGGCGGCGCGGCGCATGCCCGCACCTGGGCGCGCGCGGGCCAACCGATGCCGGTGGCGATTGCTTTGGGCGCTGATCCGGCAACGCTGCTGTCTGCGGCCCTTCCCTTGCCCGAAACCGTATCCGAGATCACTTTTTCCGGGGTCTTGCGCGGCGCGCGGGCCGAACTGGTGCCCGCCCGAACCGTGCCGCTTCTAGTGCCCGCCAATGCCGAGATCATGCTGGAGGGTTGGGTGCATCCAGGTGACACCGCGCCCGAGGGGCCATTTGGCGACCATACCGGCTATTACAATGCCATGGAGTCTTTCCCGGTGATGCGGATATCCGCCATCACCCACCGCCGCGATCCGCTCTATCTGACCACCGTCACCGGACGTCCGCCGGATGAGCCTTCGGTGATCGGCGAGGTGTTCAATGATCTGGCCCTGCCGGTGATCCGCGCGCAGATCCCCGAGGTCCGCGATCTGTGGCTGCCGCCCGCCGCCTGTTCTTACCGCATTGCGGTGGTCAGCATCGACAAGCGCTATCCGGGGCAGGCGCGGCGGGTGATGCTGGCGCTGTGGGGAATGCTGGCGCAGTTCAGCTATACCAAGATGGTGATCGTGGTCGATGCCGACATCAACGCGCGCAACTGGGACGACATCGCTTGGGCGCTGGCCACGCGGATGGACCCGGCCCGTGATGTGATGGTGCTGGACAGCACCCCGATGGACTATCTCGATTTCGCCAGTCCGCGCGAAGGCTTGGCCGGCAAGATTGGCATTGATGCCACCACCAAGATCGGCGCGGAAACCACCCGCGATTGGGGGCAGGTGATGGCGCTTGATCCGAAAGACGAGGCCTTTGCCGCCGATCTTCTGGCCCGCCATTTGCCGGGTACGCGATGAGCGCGCGGGTGATCCTTGGGGTGTCGGGTGCATCCGGTGCGATTTTGGCGCTGGAATGCGCGCGGCTGTTGGCACGCATCGGCGTCGAGATTGACCTGACGCTTTCGCCCATGGCCGAGCGCACGCTGGCGCTGGAAATCGGACCAGACGCGCAGGCGGAACTTGAGGCCCTTGCCACCCGCCGGCATGGCATCCACGATCTGGGGGACGCCATTGCCTCGGGGTCGTATCCGGTGGCGGGGATGATCGTGGCACCCTGTTCGATGCGCAGCCTTGCCGCCATCGCGCATGGTCTGGACGACAACCTGCTGACCCGCGCCGCCGGGGTTCAGTTGAAGGAACGCCGTCCGCTGATCCTGCTGGCGCGCGAGGCACCGCTGACGCTGGCACATCTGCGCAACATGCTGGCTGTCACCGAAATGGGCGGCACCATCCTTCCGCCGGTGCCCGCCTTCTATCTTCGCCCGCAAACCACGCTGGAAATTGCCGCTCAGATCGCTGCTCGCGCGGTCGATCTGCTGCGGCTTGCACCGGCTCAGGCCACCGCCTGGGCCACCCCTTGACCGGAGACTGCCATGACCAGACTTTCCCCCGAAACGACCGTAACCGCGATTGCCGCCGATCTGCCCGGTGCCGCGGAACTGTTCCGCCGCAAAGGCATCAACTTCTGCTGCGGCGGCAATATCGCGCTGTCCGAGGCGGCGACGCGCGCAGGTGTTCTGCCTGATGCCCTGCTGGCCGACCTGCAGGCCTTGGCCGATGCGGCTGGCCGCGACGCGCCAGAACCCACCCCTGCGCTCATTGACCACATCCTCAGCCGCTATCACGAAACCCACCGCGCCGAGCTGGAATGGCTGATCCCATTGGCGCAAAAGGTGGAACGGGTGCATGGCGACCATGAAGATGCTCCGCTTGGCCTGACCGAGGCGCTGATTGCGCTGAACGACGATTTGGACTCGCATATGCAGAAAGAAGAGCAAGTGCTGTTTCCTCTGATGCTGCAGGGCGGAAATCCGATGATCGTGCATCCGATCGCGCAAATGCGGCATGAACATGACGACACCGCCCGGCTGCTGGCGGGGGTCGAACATGCTGCCCACGGCCTGCGGCTGCCCGAAGGCGCCTGCGGCTCGTGGACTGCGCTTTACACCGGGCTGCGCAAGTTTTCCGAAGATCTGGTGACGCACATGCATCTGGAAAACAACGTGCTGTTCGCCCGGTTCGAGCCTGCACATGCCTGAATGTTGCCGTTAAGCCATCCGCTGTGGCGGGCGGCTCACCTCCCGCTGTTCCTGTGCGCCGGGCTTGCGGCGCTGCTTGCGCCTGCGGTCTGGCTTTGGCCGGGCGGGCTCGGGGCTGATCCGCTGCGCTGGCACCTGCACGAACTTCTGTTCGGGATGGGCGGCGCGGCGGTGGGCGGCTATCTGCTGACCGCGCTCCCAAGCTGGACAGGGGCGGCAGGCCGGGTTGGCCCGCAAGGCGTGCGCGCGCTGACGCTGCTGTGGCTTTTGGCGCGGCTTGCGCTGCCCTTGGCCGAAAGCCTGCCGTTCGGGCTGGTCCTGACACTGGCGCTGGCCTATTTTGCCGCGCTGGGCCTGATCCTTACTCGAAAGCTGATCGCGGCACGGGTCTGGCGGCGGCTGTGGCTGGTCGGTGCCCTTGTCGGGCTGGCGCTGGGCGATGCAGTCCTGTTGGCAGATACGCTTGGGTGGCGCGATATGGTGTTCGACCCCTTGGCTATGGTCCTGCTGTTTGCGGTTCTGATCAGCATCATCGGTGGGCGCGCCATTCCCGCCTTCACCCGCAGTTGGCTGCAAACCACGGCACCCGGCCGGAACTTTCATGACAACAGGCTGTTGTCATTTGGCGCAGTGATAGCAACGGCATTGGGTGGGGGCATGGCTCTGGTCGGGCAAACCACAGCTGCGGGGACGTGGCTGGTTTTGGCGGGCGTCTTGCACGGCCTGCGGCTGATTGGCTGGCAGACTCTGCACACGCGGCATTATCCGGCATTGTTGATGCTGCATCTGGCCTGGCTCTGGCTGCCTGTGGGCTTGATCCTGATGGGCACAGCGATGCTGCGCCCACAGGCTCTGCCCTTGGCTGCAGCAACGCATGGGCTGACCATGGGCGCAATGGGCTCGATGATCCTGGCGATCGCGGGTCGGGCGGCGATGGCGCGGCAGGGCGGCAGGTTGATTGCGGGGCGGGGTCTTGTCGTGGCGTTCGCGGTCGTTTGGCTGGCCGCGTTGCTGCGCGTCCTGACCCCATTCGTTCCCCAGAACTGGCCCGACCCGGTGGTGGCAAGTGCTGCGCTGTGGATGTTGGGCTGGTGCATCTTCCTTTGGGCCTATCGTCCCGCGCTGCACGACCCATTGCCCTTCCCGATCCTTAGTGCGCAGCGGAGTGAGGCAACGGTATAGCCCGCGCAGGCCGAAATGCATGGCCCTCCAGCTGTATGCTTACATGGCGTTCCAAGACGCGCTGCATGATCCCGCCGTTGATTGTCACCGGCGTGCCCGATGCCTATTCCTCCTCTTCAGCCACCTGCGCCGCCATCATTGTCGCAACACGGGCCGGCCAGGTGACCCAGCCATCACGCTCTTGGCGAGCCGCACGAAACACCAGATCTTCGGCCCGGGCGGGATCCACCAGCATGCCCTTTTTCTTCTGGATCGCCAACTGGCGCTCCTGTGCCTGATAGACGGTCAGGGCGGTGCGGGCCTTGAGGTAGCTGTCTGATCCACCGCCGCCGCCAGTCGGAATTGCCGCATCACCACCAAGTGAGCGGCGTTGCTGGTCGGGATCGGTCATTTCTACCCGGCGCGCGTCGGATGCAGCCGCATTGATCGAACCATCGGTATAAAACACCAGCCAACCGCCAGGTTTGGCGTTCTGGATCGCCCCTCGCGACAGGCCGGAATGGCAGGAATATTCGCGCTCGCTCATGCCGTCCATGGCTGCCCCCGATGTCATCAAAGCGATGATATTGCCTGTTATTCCGTTGATCAATCTTCGTGTCAGAGCGATGCTGTCTGCAGACCCGATGCACCTTCGCATCGCGAACAAGCCGACAGGACGCCATCATGAGCGCCAGAACCCGACAGACCAACAACAACGCCGAAGCGCTGGACGACTTCATCTCCGCCAAGTTCGAGATCGACGCGATGTTGGAGCGGTTGAAGGGGTTTAGCGAAGACCGGTGCGGCGCTCGATCTCCCGTATCGCCAAACCCTGACGCAGGCGTAGCTTCCGGATCACGTTAAGTAGTCCCATGTCGATCACTCCTTTGACCCCCTCGCTCTTCGCTCGGGGGAGGGTCACATGGGTCAAATCTCAATGGAAATTATGCGCCTACCCGGGTCACTTCTCAGTGGAAATCAACACGGTAGGGACATCGGGCTTTGTTGCGCAAATGGGATGGAGGATTCACTCTGTGAATCCAGCGTGGTAGCTGGGATGCATGAGCAAACCGAAGCCCTCCGTCTACCGC
>MHZT01000019.1 GCA_001828855.1 Rhodobacterales bacterium RIFCSPHIGHO2_02_FULL_62_130
GCGGTAGACGGAGGGCTTCGGTTTGCTCATGCATCCCAGCTACCACGCTGGATTCACAGAGTGAATCCTCCATCCCATTTGCGCAACAAAGCCCCGTACGGCCGCAAGTCATCATAATGGATACTGGCCCGGGATTTTGGAACAACATCGTACCGCTTGCGATTTTACGCTTGGGAGCAAGCTTCAAGTATGGTCGGGCGAAGTCGCCGAAAGACAAGGCAAGCATCGAAAGCAGCTTTGGCGGGCTTGGTAAAGACATTATGAAACTTGCTCACGGGTACAATGGCGCCGGGCCAGGGAAACAGACGGGTTATTCCGGGCCAGAGATGGCTGTTTTGTCCATGGCGCAGATCGAGCAGTTCATCTGGAGATACGTTGTCGATTGCATCCCCTCCAAATCGTCCCAGCGAAAAGGCTCATGGGGGGCAAATAACCAGCTCACTTTCGAAAGGACCCTGAAGCACTATGGCTTGCTGCCGCCGCTTTCCCGGCGTGAAGTACGGCTTGCCCTCGGGCTTCGTGTCGTTCGAACAGTTACGACCATGGGCATCGAATGTTTCCGGATGCCCTTCCAGGGCAAGCCAGACTTTCGCCACTGGGCCATCGATAACATCGGGCAGAAGATCACGGTCCATATTGATCCGCACCGGATCGAAGAGGTGACGGTGGTGACCGACGACGGGAAGACCTTCTATCTGAACGCAGGTCTCTCCCAGTTCCGGCACTTCAGTCTTCAGGAATGGACGCACTTTCTGGAAGAATGGCGCGCTTCTGATCCGGTAAGTGATGAAATCAACGCAGTAGCATTGTTCAGGTTCTACCAGAAGCTGTCTGTCCGCATGGCTGAACTTCTCGATTTCTATGGCAAAGAACACAAGGTTGTCCGGCAAGACGAGGCTCAGGCACTCTGCGACCAGCTGGCAGGGGGATCGCTGAACGTTTTGGCCGATGATGCTGAAGGCAGCCAATCCATCGCCAAGGAAGATATTTTCAAATTCAATCATGCAGGACCCGCGGTGTTCAAACCGGGGGACGTGATCCCTGATGAAGACGCGGAGCAGGATGACACTTCGGTCCCAGAGGCGCGAGTGGCTGGCAGGGCAGGGGCGAAGGCAAGCTCCGGAAAGAAATTCACTGGCGCGGCCAAGGGTAAAGGAAAGCTACTTTGAGCCAGGAAGAAGAAACCAACGTCGACATGGAGCGGTTCCAGGCCGCGCTGAAATGTCTGGCAGAGCGACATTACGCTCTGCCGCAGCAGCAACGGCTGCAAAATGTGTTCAACAGCGTCCTTGCACAGTTCTTGGTTGCCCGCTCAGATGGCAATCAAGAGGAAGGGCGTGGACTGGTCCTCCTTGGGGGAACGCGGTCGGGCAAATCACATTCTGTCAAAGAACTTTGCAAGGGTTTTGCGGCCCAAGAAACGCCGCTTGGCTCAAGTTTCGAGAGAACTGTGCTTCGGATTTCGGTCCGGCCTGGGATGACTTGGCGCCATCTCGGGTCAGCATTGCTCACGGCACTTCGCTTTCCATCGGATCTCTCGCACCGGTCTTCGGATCAGATTTGGACCCGGGTCGAGGGCTTGCTGGAGCGCAAGGGAATCTTCATAATCTGCTTCGACGAATTCCAGCACATCGCCCATCAAAAGAAGGCGGTGGAGATCCTTGCGATCTTGGATAGCCTGAAAGATCTGATGAAGCGGCCCGAGTGGCCGATCCTGCCGATTGTAACCGGCGTCCCGCGGCTTCTCGATACCCTCAATCTTTCGCCAGAGCTGACCGCGCTGCTCGAGCCGGCAAAGTTCGACGACATCAATTATGACGATGTCAGCATCGAGGAAATTGACGGAATTGTCATGCAGTATGCTGACCTTGCAAAGGTGGATGTGTCCCGGATTCGAGAAGAGGAAATCTATCGTCGGATGATCCATGCAACTTCACGGCGATGGGGAAGACTGATCGAATTGGTCATCCATACGCTTGCTTTTTCCC
The DNA here is from genome assembly GCA_001828855.1 of Rhodobacterales bacterium RIFCSPHIGHO2_02_FULL_62_130. GTDB lineage: Bacteria > Pseudomonadota > Alphaproteobacteria > Rhodobacterales > Rhodobacteraceae > Cypionkella. The sequence goes on from MHZT01000019.1 coordinate 1,989, forward strand.
AGGTCGAAGGGCGCTCAGACATCGATAGTCTCAGTCTTGCCAAAACATTCCGTCGCTGGACCGGTGCCTCTGATGGGGCGAACCCGTTCCTGGTTTCCAACCCTTATCGGATCGACGTGGCAAAACTTTTTCCGATATAAATGGCCCCAAGTCGCCATCCATGGAACCCGCGATGGAAACATCGCGGGTTTTTTGCTATCCGATTGACAACGCAGGGGATTTCCGAACTGAAGGACGGCATTCTCGAATTCGGAAATTAATGGCAGATAAGTGTCTGATTCTACTTAAAATTGCCTGATCTGGCCCGACAGTCTCGAACCACATTGCCGGATTCTGCAGTTCCTCTCAAATCGGGCAAGTTTGTCTCACAGGCCCCCTCGGGGGCCTGTGGACATGAAAAGCCACACCGCAGGGTGCTGGCACACTTGAAATCCTGTGCCGCGGCCTTGACTGTCACCTGATGGGAATTGTCGGTATCGTCATGCGGGGCATGGAAATGCAGGTGATGCTGGCCGCTTTGGTGCAGGGTAGTGGCTGATATGGGGAACGGCTCTGGAGGGAAACCTGATCACGTTTTCAAACCGGCATGATATGCGTAACGCCAACGGCCCTTGGCTGCCATTGCCGCTTGTCCATCGGAGCGACAGACATACCCAGCCGCTTTAGCCCGAGCTTCTTGCGATGAACTGGCCCGGCAAGACCAGATCGGCGCGGCTGCCACCGTCTAGCACCTTGACCAGAGCATGCGCCATTTGGGTGATCGGCTGGCGATAGGTGGTCAGGTCATAGGCGGGCGAAGCGGCAATCGGGATGTCGTCGAAGCCTGTTACTGCAATGTCCTGCGGCACGCGCAGGCCCATCCCGTGGCGGATCGCATCAATAGCCCCCAAGGCCAGCACATCGTTTTCGCAGATCACCACATCGGGCAATGCCGCAGAGGGGCGGCTTTTCAGATAGGCGAGCAGGCCGTTGTAGCCATCGGTCTGGGCATAGCGCGGCAGATGCACAACGTCGGGGGCGGGGCCGCCTTTCGACTCGGCCCAAAGCCGCAGGAAGGCCTCTTTCCGCATAAGCCGTGTGGATTCGGTATCCGGTCCGGCCAGAAACATCGGGCGCTGATAGCCGCGTGCGATGATGTGGCGGGTGATTTCCCCCATGGCTTCAACATCATCACAGCCGATGGAAATCGTGTCAGGGCTGGCGCTGGCACGGGCGAAGACGATCAGTTTCTTGACCCGCCGCGCGCCAAGGGCGGTCTGGCGGATGCTGTCGTTGAACTGGGTGCCGATCAGCACGGCGGCATCTACCCGACGCTGGCTGGCCAAAAGCAATGCGTCGGGGGCGTCATCCTCGCCCAGCATATTCACCAGAAGCGTGCCACAGCCCGCAGCGCGCAGGATGCGGGTCAGGCGTTCCAGCATCACCAGCTTGTGCGGGTTGTCGAAATCATCAACCAGAAGCGCCACAAGGTTTGACCGGTCGGATGCAAGGCTTGCCGCCAACAGATCGGGGACATAGCCCAGCTCTTCAACCGCCTGCATCACCTTCTTGCGGCTTTTCTCGGAAATCGAGCCGTCTTTCTTGAACGCGCGGGCAACCGTCCAGCGCGACACGCCCGCGCGTGTGGCGACATCATCTGCTGTGACCGTCTGAGGATCGGGTTGGGCGTCGTGTTCTTCCATCGGCTGCACCTTATCCGGTTTTGAAGGTGCAGAAAAGCGGGCTGCACTGCAGTCTGCACTCGCGTGCAGAATTTTCTTGCACGCGAGTGCATGAAATGGAATATTCGTTCCATCAAGGAAAGAATCAGAAGATTCGTGGGAGGATCGCTATGTTGAAAGTTGGCCTGCTGGGCGCAGGGCGGATAGGTCATGTCCACACGACAAATATCGCAGGGCATGCGCAAAGCCAGCTTGTTGCGGTGTCAGATGTGAATGTGGCGTCGGCGGAAAAGCTGGCGGCCGCCTATGGCGCTAAGGCGGCCACGACCGGGGAAATCCTGAACGATCCCGCGATTGATGCCGTGCTGATCGCCACCTCGACCGACACCCACTCCGATCTGATCGAGGCTGCAACGGCTGCGGGCAAGGCCGTGTTGTGCGAAAAGCCGGTGGATCTGAGCCTTGAACGCGCCATCCGCTGCCAGCATGTGGCAGGGCGGCGGGGCAGCCCGATCATGATCGGCTTCAACCGCCGCTTTGATCCGAACTTTGCCGCACTCAAAGCTGCTGCCGACCGGGGCGAGATCGGCAAGACCGAGTTGCTGTCTGTCACCTCGTTCGATCCGGCACCGCCGCCGGTGTCTTACATCAAAGTGTCGGGCGGGTTGTTCCGCGACATGATGATCCACGATTTCGATATGGCGATGTGGGTGATGGGCGCGGTTCCGGCGCGGGTGACGGCTGTCGGAACATCCATCGTTGATCCGGCCATCGGCGCTGCGGGCGATGTCGATACCGCAGTTGTGACGCTGCACTTTGCCGATGGGCGGCTGGCCGTCATCAAGAACAGCCGCCGCGCGGTTTATGGCTATGACCAGCGGCTGGAGTTGCTGGGGGCGGAAGGTCTGCTGTCGGCGGGCAACATGATTGAAAACACCGTGTCCAAGGCGACAACGGCAGGCGTCACTTCCGCCAAGCCCGAGTTCTTTTTTCTTGAACGCTATATGCGGGCCTACGGCGCCGAATGGGACGCCTTTGTGCAGGCCGTTCTGAACGGGGCCGCACTTCCGGTCAGTCTGCAAGACGGCATCAACGCGCTGGCCTTGGCCGAAGCCGCGACACGCTCGGCCCAAACCGGAGAAACCGTAGCCATTACTGCGGCGATGCTGGGGGCCTGACCCCCGCACCGCCACGACATCCGGCATTGCCGGTCCGACAGGTGGCCTTGGAGGGGCCATCTGACCTTAACCTTCCAGGGAGGAAGATCCATGAAGAAGCTTATTGCTGGCCTGATGACCGCTACCGCGCTGACCGTTGCAGCGCCTGCTTTTGCAACCGAAATCATCGTGGTGGCCCACGGCCAAGCCAACGATCCGTTCTGGTCGGTTGTGAAGAACGGCGTCGAGATGGCCGCCAAACACACCGGCGCCACCGTCGATTACCGTTCGCCCGAGACGTTTGACATGGTGGCGATGAGCCAGCTGATCGACGCCGCCGTGAACCAGCAGCCCGATGGCATTGTGGTGTCGATCCCCGACGCCGATGCACTGGGGCCGTCGATCCAGCGCGCCGTTGCCGCCGGTATTCCGGTGATCTCGATCAACTCGGGTTCGGATGTCTCCAAGGGTCTGGGTGCCTTGCTGCACATCGGTCAGGATGAAGAAACCACCGGCCGCATCGCTGGCGAAAAGCTGAAGGAAATGGGCGGCAAGAAAGGCATCTGCGTCAACCAAGAGGTTGGCAACGTGTCGCTTGATCTGCGCTGCAAGGGTTTTGCCGAAGGCTTTGGCGATGTGACCGTGCTGCCGACCTCGAACGATCCGGCGGAAATCCAGTCGAAAGTGACCGCCGCCCTGCAAGCAGACCCGTCGGTTGACACCGTTCTGGCGCTGGGTGCCGGCACGGCGGGCGAGCCTTCGGTCGCCGCCGTCGTGGCACTGGGCAAGGGGCAGGGCGCGATCAAGGTTGCCTCGTTCGATCTGTCGGCCAGCTTCCTTGAATCGGTTGCGGCAGGCGATGCGGCCTTTGCGATTGACCAGCAGCAGTTCCTGCAAGGCTACCTTGCCGTCGATTTCCTTGCCCTGCATGCCGAATACGGCCTGATGCCGGGTGGCAACGTCGCGTCGGGTCCGAACCTGATCACCGCCGATAAGGCTGCTCAGGTGGTGGAACTTTCTGCCAAGGGCATCCGCTAATCACTCAGGAGCGGGGTTCGCCCCGCTCCTGTCACCTTGGGAGGGGAAAATCATGTCAACCGGTGCAGGCAATTCCATTGCCGACGAACGCATAAAGACCGAGCCGCTGCTATCGCGGCTGATGAAACGGCCCGAGTTGGGGGCCATTGCGGGCGTCATTCTTGTCACGCTGTTCTTTCTGATCACGGCTGACAGCTCGATGTTTACCCTCTCGGGCATCCTGAACTTTCTGTCGCCCGCCGCGCAGTTGGGGATTCTGGCGATCGCCGCCGCCCTGCTGATGATCGGGGGCGAGTTCGATCTGTCCATCGGGTCGATGGTGGCTTTCGCGGGGATGATCTTCGGCGCATGTGTGGTGAATGCCGACCTGCCGCTGATTGTTGCGATCCCGCTGACGCTGGCCTTTGCGGCGCTGATCGGTATGGCCAACGGGCTGGTTGTGCTGCGCACGGGGCTGCCGTCCTTCATCGTCACGCTGGCGGGCCTGTTCATGCTGCGCGGCCTGTCGCTGGTCGGGCTGAAATGGCTGACCGACGGGTCCACCCAGTTGCGCGGCATACGCGAGGCTGTGGCCGATGACCTGCTGACGCCGCTTTTCGCGGGTGATGCCTTTGGCGGGCTGTTCCGCTGGGCCGCCGCAAACGGCTATCTTGATACCTTCCCGAACGGCGATCCGACGGTTCCCGGTGTTCCGGTGGAAATCCTGTGGTTCCTTGGCCTTGCGGCTTTGGCGACATGGGTTCTGCTGCGGACGCCTGCGGGCAACTGGATTTTCGCCGCAGGTGGAGACGCCAATGCCGCCGCGAATTCCGGTGTGCCGGTGCGGCGGGTGAAAATCACCCTGTTCATGGTCACCGCTGCCTGTGCCGCCCTGCTGGCGATCATGCAGGTCATCGACGCAGGCTCGACCGATGCCCGTCGCGGGTTCCAGAAAGAATTCGAGGCCATCATCGCCGCCGTGATCGGGGGCTGTCTGCTGACCGGCGGCTATGGGTCTGCCATCGGCGCCTTCTTCGGATCGATCATCTTCGGCATGGTGGTGATCGGGCTGACCTATACCGGCTTTGATCAGGACTGGTTTCAGGTCTTCCTCGGCGCAATGCTTCTGCTGGCCGTGATCTTCAACAATGCCATCCGCAAGCGCGTCACGGGAGAGCGGTAAATGTCTGATCCCATTATCCAACTCGACAATATCGAAAAGCATTTCGGCAATGTGATCGCGCTGAACGGTGTGTCCTTCGATGTGCGCGCGGGCGAATGTCACTGCCTGCTGGGTGACAATGGTGCGGGCAAATCGACCTTCATCAAAACCATGTCCGGCGTGCATCAGCCCACCCGCGGCAGCATCACCTTCGAAGGCAAACCGATGAGCTTCGGCTCCACCCGCGAGGCGATGGAGGCCGGGATTGCCACAGTGTTCCAGGACCTTGCGATGATCCCGCTGATGTCGGTGGCGCGCAATTTCTTCATGGGGCGCGAGCCGGTCAAGGGCTGGGGACCGTTCCGCCGCTTTGATGTTGACCATGCCAACGCCGTGACTATGGCGGAAATGAAAAAGATGGGCATCAACCTGCGCGGGGCAGATCAGGCCGTAGGCACGCTGTCGGGCGGCGAACGCCAGACTGTTGCGATTGCCCGCGCCGTGCATTTCGGGGCCAAGGTGCTGATCCTTGACGAACCCACGTCGGCCCTTGGTGTGCGGCAAACCTCGAACGTGCTGGCCACCATCGACAAGGTGCGCAAGGCGGGCGTCGGGGTGGTGTTCATCAGCCATAACGTCCGGCACGCCATGGCCGTGGGCGACCGCTTTACCGTGTTGAACCGTGGCAAGACCCTTGGCACGGCCAAACGCGGCGAGATCACCGCCGAGCAGTTGCAAGACCTGATGGCTGGCGGGCAAGAGCTTGCCCAGCTTGAAAGCACGCTTGGCGGCACGGTGTAACGAAACTCCCCGCCGGACCTTTCCCTAGATGTCCGGCACATCAAGGCGTGGCCCGCTCTCCTCGGGCCACGCCACCCCTTCAACAGGAGCCTGCCATGACCTTCCCTCTTGCCGCCTGCGCCGAAATGATCTGGCGCGACCACCCTATCGAATGGCGCGCCAGCCGTCTGAAAGAGATGGGCTTTGGCGTCGGTCTGTGGAACTGGCCCGCGCATGATCTGGCCAAGCTGGAGTCCACCGGCGCCACCTTCACCATCATGAACGGCTATCTCGAAGGCCGTCTGGCAGATGACGCAGGCGCGGATATGCTGCTGAAATCGGCCTATGAGACCGCACAAATCGGCAAGCGTCTGGGGGTGCATCGGTTGAACCTGCACGGCACCGGCCTTGGCGATGGCGGGATTCCGATCTGGCAAACCGATGTGGTCACCGGTGCGATGTGGCTGAAGGCCCGCGACACCCTGAACCGCATCTGCGATATGGCCGAGGCCGAAGGCGTTGTTTTCACGCTGGAAAACCTGAATCTTCTGGATCACCCGGGCTGTCCCTTCGGATCGACCGCCGATGTGCTGGCGCTGGTGTCCTCGGTCAACCGCCCGCAA
>MHZT01000020.1 GCA_001828855.1 Rhodobacterales bacterium RIFCSPHIGHO2_02_FULL_62_130
ATCCCATCCCGAACTCGGCCGTTAAGTGCCGTCGCGCCAATGGTACTGCGTCTTAAGACGTGGGAGAGTAGGTCACCGCCAAACCTAAAAAGATACCAACATCGGGCGTCAGAAAGCGTTCGCGTTCGTTCTCGATCCGGCGGCGGAACCCGCTGGCGGGATTGTCGGCGCGCATACCCCAGCCGATGGCCAGCGTGAACATCTTGCGCAGCACCTCACCCACCCGGTTGGCGCGTACCGGCGTGGGCTTCGGCCCCTGCAGCTTGCGGGCCCTGTTGTTAGGTTTGGCCTTCGACGGCCGGGCACGACCGGCGGCGATTTTGGTCAGCAGCTTTTCCACATAGGCCTTGGTGATTTCGGTGACCAGCTTCTTGCCCCGGTCGGGTGCCACCAGCTTGTGCATGATGGTGTGCTGGTGGGCGGCATTGCGGGCGGCGTGTGTTCCGTAAGATAGCGCGCGATCATGTCGTTGACCCGTGGGGCTTCGCGCGACGTTTCCCGCAGGCCGAGGGGGTCGATCCCTTCGTCGATATCGCGCAGCAGCTCCTTGGCCCGTTCCCGCGCGGCGGTGGTGTTCCACTCCGGCCAGCGCCCGATGGTCATCCGCCGCTGCCGCCCGGCGATCCGGTAGTCGAGGGTATAGGCCCAGACCCGGCCCTTCTTCACGCCCTTGCCCAGTCCCTTGTCGCGTTGAGACCGATCGAGAACCCGGATTGGTGTGTCGTCGGCATGCAGCAGGTCACTGGCCATTACATCCGCCTCGATCCTCTCGATCAGCGGAGCCAGAACCTTCATGGCGCGACCGCACCAGTCGACCAAGGTGCTGTCCGGGATGTCGGCACCCATCCGGGCGAAGATCTCGTGCTGGCGATACAAGGGAAGGTGGTCGTCGAATTTGGACACAAGGATATGCGCCAGCAGGCCCGCGCCGACCATGCTGCCCGGGATCGGTCGGCTGGGTGCAGGCACCTGCACCATGCGTTCGCAGCGGCGGCAGGATTTCTTCAGGCGGGCGATCTGGACAACCTTCATCTGCGCCGCGATCAGATCCAGCATCTCGCTGACATCTTCCCCCACCACACGCAGATCACCACCGCAATCGGGGCAGCAAGTGCCGGGGTCCAGCTCCCGCCGCTCGCGCGGCGTGTTGTCCGAGACCCGGGGACGGCGGCGCGATGGACGGTCAGCAGTCTCCTCGGCAGGTTCAAAGCTGGCAGCTTCCAACGCGCCGTCCGGAACCGCAGCCTCGCTTTCGGCCGAGGCGATCAGCAGATCCTCCAACGCCAGTTCCAGCTGTTCGATCTCGCGCTCGATCTTTTCCGAGGACTGGCCGAAGACCTGTTTCTTCAGCTTGGCAATGCGCAGCCGCAAGGTCTGGATCAACTGGTCATGGGCGCGCAACGTGGCCGAGATCTTGGCGTTTTCCGCCTGCAACGCCGCGATCAGCGCCTTCAGAAGCGCCGGATCATCGGTGAGGGGCAGGGTCAAATGCGACATGCGCCCGACTACCACAAGGCAGGCGGAATTGCCATAAAAACAAGGGTTTTCGGCAGGATAATTCAGCCAACACGGGCCGGTGGCGCGCCCCAATCCGGCCTGCGCCAATCGATCCCCTCCCACAGCATTGCCAGTTGCGCCGAGGTCAGCCGCACCGCGCCGTCACCGCGCGCGGGCCAGGGAAAGCGGCCCTTTTGCAGCACCTTGTAATAGAGGCAGAAGCCTTGCCCGTCCCAGTAAAGCAGCTTCAGCCTGTCGCCTTGGCGACCACGGAACGCGAACACTGCCCCACCGGTCGGCTTCTGGCGCAGATGATCCTGCGCAAGAGCGGCCAACCCCTCGATGCCTTTCCTCATGTCCGTCACGCCGCAGGCAAGATAGACGCGAACACCAGTGCCCGGCCCAATCATGCCGCCTCCACCGCCCGGATCAGCTGCGTCAGCGTCACTGCGTCCAGAGCAGGATCAAAGCGCAGGCAGCGTCCGTTGCCCAGTTGCAACTCGATCTGGGCCGGGCGCGCCGCTTCTACTTCGCTGGCAACCGCCGGCATCGCCAGTTCCATCGGCCTGTCCAGGTCCACCGGAAGAAACAGCGCCTCCGGCAAGGCCGAAAGCAGGCCCTTCTTCTTCAACTCATGCCGCCAAGCGTAAATCTGCTGCCGCGTCACATCATGCCGCTGCGCAACCTGCGTCACCGTCGCGCCGCCCACGCCGACCGACAAAACGATCTCAAGCTTCTCCTCGTCTCCCCACCGTCGCCGACGCTCCAGCCCAAGAATATCGCCACGCATCAACAGCCCCGCATAAGACACGTCGTTAACGACGTCGTTATGCACGTGCCTTAAACCATCACCACGCCATCAGGCAGGCGGTGCCAACCGGTCGGTTACGCTCATAACCTGAAGGTCACAGGTTCAAATCCTGTCCCCGCAACCAAAAATTCCCGTCTTATCAATAACTTCAAGGCCGAGCTAAACGCTCGGCTTTTGTCATTCCAAATTCTTGTCAACACCTGGTCAACGTTTTGCGAGGCCCCCCTACGCGGGGGTCTTTTGCGTTCCGAAACTCGAGTCAGCCGCCAAGATCATCCCGGTACCGATCCATCTGGTGCATCCTCTCGTGCAGGATCGTCACGATGCCGATGTCCCCGTTCGACAGCCGCCGCCAGTACACGAAATGATGCGCGTGCCGGAAATAGAAGCCTTCGACCCCGAACTCGGCCGGGATGGTGCGTGACGCGACGCCGTGCACCTCGATCTTGCCGAACGCTACAAAGAGATCGGTGATGTAGCGATCAGCCTGTTCAGCGCCCCAACGGTCGCGCGTGTATCGGTAGATCTCGTCAAGCCGCAGGGATGCAGCTTCCTGTACGCGGACGGCCACGTCGCTATCCTCGGTTCCGGGCGATCACCTCTGCGGCGGTCAGCGGGCGATAGCTTTCCTCCGGTGCCGCAAATGAGCGTGTCAGTTCGGCTTTCAACCGGTTGAACGCTTCCGCCTCGGCCCGCTCCTTGTCGCGCCGGATCAGGTCGCGGACGTATTCGCTGATGTTCTCGTAGGACCCGTTCTCGCCCACGTTCGATGCCACGAACTCGCTCAGCGCGCCGCTGATGCGGACAGTCATCGTTGTGGACTGGGACATGGCGGCCTCCAATTTGTGTCTTCAAGATAAGCAAAAATGAAGACGGACGCAAGTTTGTCAGTCCTGAGACGTCGAAGCAGCTTGCTCGGGAAGCCCCCAGACGGCGCGAGCTAACGTTACCAGCGAGCGCTGCCGATCGCTGACGAGGGCTTCATTCCATTCCGGGTAGGGAGCAATAGAGGCAACGGCTCGATCGATCCGTGTATTCGTGCCAACCTTCGGTCGCTCGCTCAACGCCCTCGTCAGCAGCAGCTTGGATTGCTGGTAGACAGGTCTCTTCTCGCTGTAGGGACGATTGCCCAACGACGTGTTGATCGACTTCTCGACAAGAACAAGGTTGCCAAGGCGCTGCACAACTTCAGGATCGCTGATCTGGCCAAACTCGGTTGCTGCCTCATCGCTCGGGTTTTGTGGAAAGATGTGCTCCACTTCGTAACCGCCGCTGACATAGTTGCCCAGCCAACGCGTACCCTCGGTCTCACCGTATGCCAAAATGTCGACCTGCTGGGTGAGCTTTGCCAAGACATACTGGAAACGATAGAGCTGCAAGCTACGCAGGGCCAGCCGCCCCATCGCATCGTCAAAGCGGCTGGCAAGATTGACCTTTTCTTTGTCGACGCGCGTGCTGATGAATGCCTCAAGCTCGGCCTCAGTCCTGATCGACCGAAGTTCGGTGGCCCATTTCGCAAAATTCCGTTCAAAATCTCGCGTTGGCTCACGGGTGATCACGTAGCAGAAAAACAGGTTTTCCACTTCAGCGGTCAACCGGTCGAACAGCGCGGTGGGAAGGTGGCGACCGGCGAGTAACAAGATCAAGTGTTGGCGCGCCGCCTGACCCCCAAGTAGCCTGATGTTGTCGAGGTACCTGTTGCGCTGTCCCTTTTCGGTATTGCCGGACCGGAACATCTCATAGGCTCTTGCGGCCGAGACAAGTTCCTTAGCAAAACCGATCGGATCGCGGCCATATCCAACAAGCCCATCATTCTTCGAGAACCAGCCGTAGATTTCGTCCTCGCGCAAGAGTTCGACGTCGTAACGGCTGAAGATGAAGTAACGCAGGAAACGCAGTGGCTTCTCGCCCATGCGGAAAATTGTATCCTGCAACTCTTTCCAGGTGTCCTTCAACTTGTCGAACTGCCCTTTGGGCGTCTTCATGAACAGAAGGTTCTTCAGCAGATCCATGGAGTTCAGGCCGACACCACGGTCGTTGATGGTCTCGAAAATCTTCAGCGCTTTGGTGACGTCTTCCGTCTGAATCCGGATCAGCTTCACCTTGTTGGTTAGGTAGCCATAGAACTTGCGGATCGCTGCCACATCCGGGCCGAATTCCGAGATCAGAAAGCGGGTAACGACGTGATGCGCGTTCCGCATGTTCCGCATCGAATGTGTTGTCGGGTTGTCGATTTCCTTGCCATCGGCTAGCCGGACAAGGGCGTCGCCGCTGTCCTCGTACTGAAGGTCCAGCCGATACCGCCGCTGCTCGTCACCCGACACATCGACTGCCGCGTCAGCAATCTGCGCATTCAGGACCGAAGATGCGGGTGCCCCGAGTGCCGCCAACCTGTCCCGAATAGCGCAAAGTGTGACATAAAGCGTCGTCATGCGCTGCTGGCCATCAATGAGGTCAAGTACCCCTTCGCGGCCGGGGCAAACGACAATGCTTCCGATAAAGTATTCCGGAGCATCCTGCGCGGCGCCATCGCCCATTTCTTCGCGGACATCGGTCAAAAGTTGTTCGACCTGCTCTGTTTCCCAAACGTACTCGCGCTGATAGTCGGGAACGGCATAGAAGGACTGGAAAAGGCTGGCCACAGAACTGTCGTCGCTTTGAATACGCTGCACGGCCATCGATCAATCCTTTACCGGTGATGCCCTAACATCTCTCAAAGGTGCGGGCGTCTTTCCAGCACCAAGTTGTTGTCGGCCAAAACTATTGTGTTTCCGATGTCCTACTACCCGGATTTCGATGACAGGCTGAATCACTGGTTCAAGGTTGAAGTTTCCCCGGGTTGCAGCACAAGGTCTTCAAATGCTGTGACGACCAGTCGGGTCTGCGTGCGGTGATGCTGCATGGCGGAGCATTACTCGCTTTCGCGATGCTGCCAAAAAATATACCAAAAAATGTTTTAGGATATGCCATTTATGGCAGATACAGGTCAGTAGAGGTTTGCCATGTTGAGCTCATCAGAAAGGGAGAAAGCTCGATGATAACCATGGCTTCACCGATCAACGCGACACGTCATGCACGCCAGCGGTGCCAACAGCGCGGCATCCGGCCTGGACTGCTCGAAGCAGTTCTTGCCCACTCTGACGTTGAGCGCCCTGCGGGCAGCGGAGCATTGATTGTGTCGGTCAGCAAGGATCAAGCTCAAAAACTCAATGTCGACGATAGGCTTGGGCGCTGCTGCGTAGTCCTGTCCGACGATGGCGCAATCATCACTGTCGGGCACGTCCATGGCGCGCGGCGTGGCAAGTCCTGGCGCCGTGGGCGTCGCTGAAAGGAGGAATGCAATGTCCAGCAAAGATTCGAAAGATCGCTTTGAAGAACATGTACGTCGCGTACGGCGTCGCGTTGTGGCCCTCGTAGATGATGATGGAGCTCCAAAGCGATTGAAAGACCGTCAGCGGCTTATGGCAGCTGCCCACATTGGACTGCACGTGAAACTCATCCGTGAGGCTGGCACCTCCATGTCGGAAATCTGCGAATACCTCGGCAAGCGCATTGGTGAGGGCGCCCGGAAACAATCCGGCGAGCCGTTCCGCTTGTATCGATGGATGCTCAAGGGCAGTGCGACCGAGGTTACCGACGAACTGGTCGCGCAATACAAGGGACGCGCCGAGCCACTACGAAGCACTGCAATCTACCTGCGGCTTCTAGAGCATCTCGCGCTTATGGCTGGTCGCGATCCGATCGATAGTCAGGGCGCATTGCTGACCGCACTCGACCTGTCAGTGAAGGATATGCAGCCAGACGATGGCATCCCTCTCCCGGAGCAGCGTCTCGCGGCGCTCATCAATGAACATGCTGCTGTGGTTGCACGGAACCTTGATCTGGTTCGGCTTTTTCAGCGGGCAGAACGTCTTCAGACTGGCTGGAACGCCAAGCTCGGCCCACAGGTCTTGATGGACCTCACGACCGAGGAACCCACTGGCAGATTTAAATGCACGGAACCTACAGATCGTCAGCTTTGGCTCGAAACTGCGGCCCCACCGCTGCCGACGATTGCTCTTGCACGGTTCCCCTTTGGTTGGCTGTCCGGGCCCTTTCGGCTGACCAACCACGCTGGCGAAACGCAGGAACGCCCTGGTCAGGCGGTGGCCTATTGGGAATTGCATCTTTCGATCGGGCCAACTGGGCCGCTGAGCGTCGGCGCATATCTGCTTAGATCTACAATCGTCGATCTGGAAATCGATGGGCACCACTTCATGCTGCCGGACATGCAGGATGATGTAGATCAGATTGCCTCCGGTTATCCTCACGCTCCGAAGATCGACCTCTATGGGGACATCTGGGAAGTTTCCTGCGCCGCAGAACCGGTCTATCGGCCACGCAGGGCAGGCCTTGATGAAGACCCACCTTCCGAGACGGTACCTTTGCTACGCTTGGATCCCGTCAGCGCGTCCAGCGTGCGTGACTGGTTGATGGAACCCATGGAATTCGTGCTGGATGATGGCCCCCTGATCAGTGCCGTGGACAGTCTGGCCCCACTTTCCCTCGACGGGATCGGCTGGGTGCGCGCGGACAGCATCGCGCGCAGCCTGGAGATCGCGCTTCGCGATGGGCGTCTGGATGAGGGCTTCCGCCGATGGCTCGACCAATACCTGCCAGCGTTGGATCAATTCGAAAAAGACTGGCTTGACCGTTGCCTCGAACTGGATGCGGCACTTCGCGCCCGTTCGGCTGCAGGCGACCTTATGGGAGATGAATAATGAACCGCGAAGATTGGCATCAGCGTCTCTCCGCCGAGGAAGCAGAACTTGGTCTGCGCGACGGCTTCCGTTTCGTCTACGGACCTTGGGCGACGCTTCAGACAGGGCGCATCGCGTTCCTTTCTCTCAATCCTGGGCGGGCGTCATCGCACAGCGTGAAGCAGGAAGTATCCGATGAAAGAGGAAACTCCTACGCCGTCGAACGGCACACGACGCTGTCACCAATCACGGATCAGGCGTTGCGGGCGTTTTCGATTTTCGGGGCGCAGCCGCATGAGGTGCTTACAGGGGTCGTTTGCCCATTTCGGACCCCAAGCTGGAATGATTTGAGCAAGGGCGACCGCGACCGGGCACTCGCACTAGGGCGTGAGTTCTGGACCGAGCCACTCCAACGTCCTAGCATCGAATTGATCGTTTGCTGTTCGACGGAGGCATCTCGGGCAGTCGTGACATGGTTAGCGGCGCGCCACGAGGCTTCGGCATCTGCAGGATGGGGTGACATCTCAATCCATCGTTACCGAACCAGCACGGGCGTTCCCATACTTGCCTTGCCCCATCTGTCGCGCTTTCGTCTCTTTGGCCGCCCTCAGTCTGAAGCGGCAATCCGCAAGCTGCTATCATGATAGTTTTCGGCGGCCGAACCCCTAGCCAATACACCCGAAAATGCTCTGTCAGCGCGTCCACCGTCGCATTACCTCAGCAGGACAAGCCGCGGCACTGCATCCGCGTCGGCCCATACTATGGCATTTTGCCGAAACTGCTGACCGAAGGATTTCGGGCGTGCAAGGTCCAAGCCGAGCACGAACAGGCTTTCCTCGCCGGGCCATTCGCCTTTCGGATCCGCGCCAAGACCTCCCGCTGTCAAAAAGCCTTCAAGCAAAAGCCTCTTTGTCAGTTCTGACTGCAAGCGTTCGTTTTCGGCGTCAGTCGTTTGCTCGCTGTAGGGATTCCAGGCGGTCAAGAACGCCGCGCAGTTTGCCCCAGATGCGTGAAAAAGAGCCTGCAACTTGTCCGATTGCTGACCAATCCGCAACGTGAATGCCTCGGGCTCCAAGACGCGAAAATCCGTCGTTTTATAGGCGCTGATGAGATCTGGTGGAATTTCAGTCATACTGGCACCTAATGAGCTGCGATGGCTTCTTGAGAGTTTTGACCGATTTCGTTGACGAACGAAAGGGATACGTCTTTGGGGGAGTTGTTGCCAATGGCCCCCACCGGATTATCCGTAACCAGCGGCCCGATCGGTATGGTCACTCCCTGAGTGAAGACACAACTTTTGCGCGCGATGGTTCGAGGCGAAGTCAAGTTTCCGAAATCCCGCCTGCGCTAGGTGCACAATTGTCCCCATTTCGAATCACGACAGACGGCTTGGGCCTATGTCATCATCGTGGCGCAGCTACCCCCTGTCGTTCCTTGAAACTGTGAATCCGAATAACGGGCCGGGCATTGCTCAGCGGTCGAGGCGTCTGGCGCTTCCCATAAGGCAAAAGCTCGGCCCGTTTTCACTGCCTTGGTAGAGGTTCAGCCAACAGCAGCACGATTATCGTCCCCTCTTATCCGCTACCGACCAGACCACCGACCCAATGGTCAGCAAGCCGCCGCCGATCAAAGCGGTGATGGCCGCGGTGAGACCGTTCTCGCGCAAGATCTGCGCGATGCCGTCCAAGAATGTCGGCTTGTCCGTCATGTGATCTTATCCTGTTGTGCGTGACTAAATGGGGGGCTGGGGGCGGAACACCGATCGGTTGCTTGTGCGGCTGTCGTGAAGAGGTTCACTCCGCGATGCCAAAGATCGCATCCAGCAGCATCGCCGCTTGCACCGGATCACCGCCCGCCTTGAACTGCGCCAATGCTTGCAACAGCGGATTGGTGTAGAAGATGTGCGTGGCTGCGGCCCAGCGGATTTCTGCCTCGGTGGCGTCTTGGGCCGACATGCCCGACACGAACCCGGCAAAGGTTGCGAGCCATTCGCCACGCGCCGCCGCCTTGCACTCCTCGGCAGGCAGGATCGCAAGCTGCATCAGGGCCAGACAGAAGTCGAGCTTGGGTAGCACCGCGACGGCACGTCTTTCTGCCAAGGTTGCGATAGGCGGTGCGGGTTCCGGCTGTTCCTGAACGACGGCCACCTCGACATTGACTCCACCCTCGTCGAAAACGCCATCCGCAGCCCGGCGAAGCGCGGTTCATTGTGCTGTCCTTCTTCAAGTATCTGTAAACATTGGAAGTGTGCTTGTATCGAGGGTGCGACACGGGCGTGCTTTTCGGGCTACAGCACTTTTGACAGTCTCAGAGGCGATATCTTCGGCGCGGATTTGATAGGGGGCGCCAGAGACTACCTGAACCGCGGACAGTATGCCGGATTTGATGAGGTGCCTTAGCGCAACCAGCCTTTTGAGATCTGCCAACGCCCCAAGATCAACCTGCGGATTTCCGATCTTCAACGCGGCGCAGACATGGAGGTCAATCATCCAGGCTGGAACCGAGACAACAACCCCTGACGGCACCTCGACCTTAAGGAACTCACCAGTGGCACGACGCTCGACCCGCCGCACGATGACTTTAAGGCCAAAATAAGGGTGCCAGCGATAATGGATTTCCCGTTCCTCGCCGACATGGGCAGAATGAACGGGTGGTGGCCTTGGGACGGAAGAATTACCTCTTCGTCGGTTCCGAAGCTGGCTGCAAAGCCGCCGCCATTGCATACACCCTGATCGAAACGGCGAAGCTGAACGCAATCGATCCAAACGCCTGGCTGGCTGACACCCTCGCACGCATCCCAGACTACAAGATCAACAAGATCGACAACCTGCTGCCCTGGCGCTGGAACGGATAGCGGTCAGGCCGGACGGTTACGGTCTCCACGAGATAAGGGCAATTCAACCCCCAAGTGCATAGTGGCTCAGAGCCTTGCCCAACCTCCGAGCATCGGCTATCACTATTGCTGATAGTCTTTTTGAATCCAAGATGTTCTGGGCAGGCTCAGAAAAGCATCATGACTGTTAGTGGGGCGATAAAATTGAAAGTGGCCCGCATATACTCGGATCTAAGTGGAATATTCCTTCAGGATGAACTTGCATTCGATGTGAATATTTTCCGACTTTCTCATGAGAGGCTTTGGCATTTGGAGGTTACTAAGGACATTCAACCGACGTCTTTATGCAATCGCACGTTCGTAACCGAACATGAGGCTTGGCGCTATTTCATAAACAATTTTGTAGATCCTGGCGCCAGATTGTGACGCGAACTCTGTCTTGACATAGGGCTGGTTGTGCAAGGTCCGCTGCACATTTTGGACCTCTGGAGTTGCTGCTCGAGATCTGTGCAAAACCTTGGACGTGGTACCTTGCTTCGGTCGACACCAGTGAGCCAGTTTGCCCGGCTGATGGCCAAGGGCCGGACCTAGTCGGCCCGACGCTTGTATTCATAGCGGTAATTGTAATTGTAGGAATAGCCGCCCGCGCGGGCCTTGCGCGGATCAAAGCCGTTCAGGATCGTGCCGGTCAGCCGC
>MHZT01000021.1 GCA_001828855.1 Rhodobacterales bacterium RIFCSPHIGHO2_02_FULL_62_130
CTCAGTTTAAACATCTGCGCCTCGGTGATTTTGCGGGTCGTGGCAGCCAGCATAGGGCAAAACGCCACCGTCGGCATGCTGTCCACATAAACGACAGCTCGAAAGCCCATTCTGCGGACTTCCGTCACCGCGCGATGTTCCATCACGCGGCCGGAATTTGGCTTTCGGAGACAATCTTCGGACCGACGATCACCCTGTCGACCGGGCGGGTCATCCCGACGCGATGGGTCGGTGAGCAGCATGTCCGCGAAGACCTTGGCTTCATCCCGAGCTTCTCTGACTGGGTCAAGGCGATCCGGCCCGAGCCTTGGATGGGCCGGGCCGAGAAGATCGAGGCCCTGGTCGATCCGCACTTGGCTCCGCCCGTTGTGGAGGTCCGCTGACATGTGCCGCGCCTATCAGGACCTCTGCCTGCCACCAGAAGTATCGAACCTGACGGTTCTGCGCACGGCGATCCGTCGACTGCATCCCGACACGCTGGCTGTCCGCAGCTGGCGTCCGGCGCGCAAGCGCTATTACCGCGACCTGCTCAGCGCCCATCAGGTAGCTCGGGATCAGGCGCTCTCGCCGCAGCAGGGCTGATCCGCACTGCACCCCGCATTCCACAATTCCCATCGCGCCCGGCAAAGCAGGTCGGGCGCCGCCATATCTGGAGGGCCCAATGGCCGATTATTTCACGCACTTCTCTTGCCTCCTCGATGTCGGCACGCCCGAAAGGGCCGTGCGGGCGATCGATTTCTTCGTCGATCTTCGCGAGGAAGATGACCAGGCGGACGAGCCGCAGTTCCACGGCTTTGACCTGTCACTTCAGGAAGGCCCCGAGAGCGGCGTTCTGTGGATCCACGACGATGAAAGCGGCGACGTTGAGGCCGTGATCGCGTTCATCTTGCGCTTGGCGGAAGAGCTCGATCTCTCTGGCCTCTGGGGCTTCGAGCATTCAAGCACATGTTCTCGTCCACGCCTGGACGGATTTGGCGGGGGCGCACATGTGATCGATCTGGGAGCGCGCAAGCTCATTGGCTGGATGAATACTCAGACCTGGTTGGCCCAGTCGCTGAACGGGGAGGACCCCGATGCCTGAGATCCTTTGCACCACCGTCTATCAGTTCCCTGAACTCTCGGATGCGGCCAAGGAGAAGGCGCGTGGCTGGTATCGCGAGGCCGCCTTCACCGATGATTGGTGGGATGCGGTCTATGACGACTTCGAGCGCATCTGCGCGATCCTCGGAGTCGACCTCAAGACCCGTCCCGTCCGGTTGATGGGCGGAGGCGCACGGGCGAGGCCCTGCATCTGGTTCTCGGGGTTTTCGTCCCAAGGCGATGGCGCCTGCTTCGAGGCCACAGTCCGGCATGCCAAGGGTTCTGCCCGGGAAATCCGCGCCTATGCCCCGAAGGATCAGGCCCTGCACGGCATCGCCGACCGCCTGCAGGATGCGCAGCAGCGGAATTTCTATCAGCTCAGTGCCGAGGTGACCCACCGTGGCCGCTACTACCACGAATACTGCATGACCATCGACGTGACGCGCGACAGTCCGACCGATCAGGCGCCGGCTGAGGGCAGTGAAGAGGCCGTCACAGAGGCGCTGCGCGATCTTGCCCGCTGGCTCTACCGCCAGCTTAAGGCTGAACACGACCACCTGACCTCGGATGAGGCCATTGAGGAGGGGATTATCGTGAACGAGTACACCTTTACCGAAACCGGGCGGCGGTTCGGCTGAAGGTGCGAGCTTCGAAGAACTTTCCCGACCGCACGCTTGAAACGTACGTCGAAATGGCGTACATACGCTGGAAGCTTTTCAGGAGGCGACCATGCTCGGTTTCCACGATACCACCCGCGCGATCGACGAGCGCAACGAGGCCCGGATGAATTTCCGGACGAAGCCACGCATCAAGACTGCAATCCAGCAGGCAGCGGCACTGTCCGGCGTCGACGATTCCGTCTTCACGATGAACGCAGCCTACCAGGCCGCGCTGGCAACGATCGCAGCGCATGAACGCACCGTGTTGCAGCCGGTCGATCATGAGGCGTTCTTCGCGGCGCTCGATGCACCAGCTGCGCCGACCGATGCCCTGCGCGCAGCCTTCCGTCGGCACCGCGAGACGGTTGTGTCGAAGTAGATGGCCGCTTCACAACCGGTCGCTTACACTATCGAGCCGTTCGATCCTTCGAGGCATGATCGGGCGGCTTTTTCTTGCGGTGTCGAGCAAGTCGACAACTATTTCCAGAAGACCGCGAACAAGCTCGCCAAGGCGGATAATGTCCGCCTCTACGTCATGGTTGACCCCGACGGCACGGTCATGGGCTTCTATGCCCTGAATGCGCACGCGGTTCAGTTTACGGATCTTCCTGCGCCGTTTGCGCGGACCCGGCCTTCGCATGGCAACATTCCCGCCGCTTACATCTCGATGATAGGGCGGGATCGGAAGTTCAGCGGCGGCGGGTTTGGCGGCGATCTGCTTGTCGATGCCCTCCGTAGAATTTCCGTTGCAGCTGACGCCATTGGCGTCGCGGTGGTCATGCTCGATGTGCTCGACTGCGGAGATCCCGACCGCGTCGCGCGCCGGAAGAAGCTTTACGAGAGCTATGGGTTCCAGTCATTGGCTTCGAACCCGTTGAGAATGTTCATGTCCGTCAGCACCGTTCGCAAGCTCATCGCCGAAGAGGACGATGAGCAGAGAAAGGAAGCCGCGCTCGCCGAACTGGCGCGGCTCGGACAGGCATTTGACCGCCGTTGAAGTTCTGAAGAGCCAATCTGCCAACCTATAGGTTGGCAACTATGCTCAGTTTGCCAACCTACGATATGGCAAAACTCTGGATGATCGCACAGGGCATCACCAGCCAGTGCCGTGCTCACCGGTTCCCGTCGATCCACTTTGACATGAGCCCCTTGTCGCGGAAGCATTCTTCCGGGACGGCGCGTCGCTTGATGCGGGCGAGGCGCTCGGCGAAGGCCACCTGCTTGGAGGAGGGCAGGCGGTCAAGATCAGAGAGGGATTTCATCCTGGCCTGCGCGTCGATCCAGGCGCTGAGCGAGCGGCGGTCCTGTTGGACTTCCCAAGGCAGGAGCGTCTGGTTTTTCAGGGCCAGCGACCGCGCATAGGCGATCTGCTTCTGGGTGGCGGGGAGGGCAAAGGCGGTGTCTTCCATCGGGAATCTTCCTTCTCGGCTTGGTTCTCCTATATGGAACAAAAGAGGAACAAATGCAAGATGCGGCGGCTTGACCCCTTTGCTGATCTGCGCCGGTTCCGGCCGGCCAGAGGCAGAGCGGGGAGGGGGCAGGGCGAGCCTGAGGGATGCCGAGAGAGGTGTCCCCCGGGGCTTAACCCTCACCTGATCCCGGAGTTCCCCGATGACCTACCTCCCGCCTGCGGTTCTGTCTGCGCCGCCTGTGGCGCCACCGCCGACCCCCTCGATTTCCGCCCGCGTCCATGCGGTCGCAGCTTCGCTGCAGCCCGATCTTGCGCAGGGTTTCCAGATCGACGTGTTGCGCCTGCGGCTTGAAATAGAGCGCGCCTTCGACGGCTCTGATGCTGCAGGCGCCTGGGACTGGAAGCTGGCCTATGAAGCCTGCGAGGCGGCACTGGTCCTGTTCTTGCGCAAATTCGGCCGCGCGCTTCTCGCCCGGGCCGGATCGCCTGCCGCGCTTGCGCCGATGCTGGCCAAGCTCTCCGGGCTCCTGCCGACCCATACCCGGCGGTCGGAAGAAATGGAGCGCTTCCAACAGTTCAGCACGCCCTTGCCCATGGGCCTCGCGGCACTGGCCGCAGCGCAGATCACGCCCAGCGATCTGGTCCTCGAGCCTTCGGCCGGGACTGGCCTTCTGGCCGTTCTCGCAGAAATCACGGGCGGCAGCCTCGCGCTAAACGAGTTGGCCGAGACTCGCGCCGATCTTCTGAATCTCCTTTTTCCGGGCGTCCCGGTCACGCGGTTTGACGCTGCGCAGATCGACGACCACCTCGATCCCGGCATCCGGCCGAGCGTGATCCTGATGAACCCGCCGTTTTCGGCTGTGGCCCACGTCGATGGCCGCAACACCGAGGCAACGGTCCGGCATCTGCGCTCGGCGCTTGCGCGGCTTGTGCCCGGCGGGCGCCTGGTCGCGATCACCGGGGCGGGTTTCGTGCCGGACGCCCCTGCCTGGGCCGAGACCTTCGCCCGGCTGACCGAGAGCGCCACCTTGGTGTTTACCGGCGCGGTGTCCGGAGCCGCCTTTGCTAAGCACGGCACCAGCTTCGAGACGCGGATTTCGGTCTTCGACAAATGCCGTGGCGGGGAATTGGGCGGTATCACCGCTGATATCGCCCAGACCATGTGCGCTGACCCTGCAGAGCTCCTGGCCCGGATCGTGACGGATGTCCCCCCGCGCCTCGCCTTGGCAGAAGGCACTGTCGCTCGCCCCCGCCCCTCTTCTCCCTTCTCGGGAAATCCTGCTCCCGCCTCCTGCACCACCGTCAGGGCCTTGCGGGCAACGCTCCCGTCCAATGCCGCCACGCATGTCGTCGCGCTTGACGCCGAGGACCTCACCTACACTCTGCGTGAGAAGGGGGAGGATGGCGACGCCGCACGCCTGTCCGACGCGATCTACGAGACCTTCCGGCTGCAGACCATCGACATCCCCGGCGCGGCGCCGCACCCGACGAAGTTGGTGCAGTCCGCCGCCATGGCCTCGGTCGCACCACCGCAACCGTGCTACCGCCCGAAGCTGCCGGCCGCCGTCCTGCGCGACGGCCTCCTGTCCGACGCACAACTCGAGACCGTGATCTATGCGGGCGAGGCGCATGCCGCGCATCTGGCAGGGTTCTGGACCGTCGATGACACCGGCGACATGGTCGCCGCCGCGCCGGAGGGTGACCCCGCCGCCGTCCGTTTCCGGCGTGGTTTCTTCCTCGGCGACGGTACCGGGGCGGGCAAGGGCCGCCAGTCGGCCGGGATACTTTTCGACAACTGGGCCCAAGGTCGCCGCAAGGCGCTCTGGATTTCGAAAAGCGACAAGCTCCTCGAGGATGCGCAGCGCGATTGGTCGGCCCTCGGCCAGGAGCGGCTTCAGGTCACGCCGCTGTCGCGCTTTGCGCAAGGACGCGACATCCCGCTGACCGAGGGCATCCTCTTCACCACCTATGCAACTCTGCGGTCCGAGGAGCGCGGGGGCAAGAAATCCCGCGTCGACCAGATCGTCGAGTGGCTGGGTGCCGATTTCGACGGGGTGATCTTGTTCGACGAAAGCCACGCCATGGCAAATGCCGCCGGATCGAAGGGCGAACGCGGCGACACTGAGGCCTCGCAGCAGGGCAGGGCCGGTCTCCGGCTGCAGCACAAGCTGCCCAATGCCCGCGTGGTCTACGTTTCGGCCACCGGGGCGACCACAGTTCACAACCTGGCTTACGCACAGCGCCTTGGACTTTGGGGCGGCGAAGACTTTCCGTTCGCGACCCGGGGCGAATTCGTCGAAGCCATCGAGGCAGGCGGGGTTGCCGCCATGGAGGTCCTAGCCCGCGACCTGCGGGCGCTCGGCCTCTACACCGCCCGGTCGCTCTCCTATGACGGCGTCGAATACGAGATGCTGGTCCATGAGCTCGGCCCCGAGCAGCGCGAGGTCTACGATGCTTACGCTGGGGCCTTCGCCGTCATCCACCGCAATCTGACCGCCGCGCTGGAGGCCGCCAATATCACCGGCGAGGGCGGCACGTTGAATGCCCAGGCCAAATCCGCCGCCCGCTCGGCCTTTGAATCCACCAAGCAGCGCTTCTTCGGCCATCTTCTGACGGGGATGAAGACCCCGAGCCTGATCCGCGCCATCGAGGCCGATCTTGCGGCGGGGCAGGCGTGCGTGATCCAGATCATCTCGACCGGCGAAGCGCTGATGGAACGGCGCCTGTCGGAAATCCCGACCGAAGACTGGGGTGACGTGCGGATCGACATCACGCCGCGCGAGTCCTGTTTGGATTATCTTCAGCATTCCTTCCCTGTTCAGCTCTACGAGCCCTTCACCGACAGCGAGGGCAATCTCACCTCCCGGCCCGTCACCCGCGACGGACAGCCCGTGGAATGCCGCGAGGCAGTCCGCCGCCGTGATGTGCTGATCGAGCATCTGGCCTCGCTGCCGCCGGTGCCCGGGGCGCTGGACCAGGTCGTTCAGCACTTCGGCACCGACATGGTCGCCGAGGTCACCGGCCGGTCGCGCCGCATCGTGCGGAAGGGCGAGGGGCACGCTGCGCGGCTTGTCGTGGAAAACCGCGCCGGTTCGGCCAATCTCGCCGAGACTTCGGCCTTCATGGATGATGCCAAGCGCATCCTGATCTTTTCGGATGCCGGTGGCACTGGGCGGAGCTATCACGCCGATCTTGGCGCGAAAAACCAGCGCCTGCGTGTCCACTATCTCCTCGAGCCGGGCTGGAAGGCCGATGCGGCCATCCAAGGGCTGGGCCGCACCAACCGCACCAATCAGGCGCAACCGCCGCTGTTCCGGCCCGTGGCCACCGATGTGAAGGCGGAGAAGCGGTTCCTCTCGACCATCGCGCGCCGTCTCGACACGCTCGGCGCCATCACCCGCGGCCAGCGACAAACTGGCGGGCAGGGACTTTTCCGCCCCGAGGACAATCTCGAGAGCCCTTACGCCCGCGACGCACTCCGCCAGCTTTACCGCCGCATCTATCGCGGCGATGTGCCGGGCTGCTCGCTCGGCGAATTCGAAGACGCCACCGGTCTGAACCTGACGGATGCCAATGGCCTCAAGGATGACCTGCCGCCGATCACCACCTTCCTCAACCGGCTCCTGGCGCTGACCATCGACATGCAGGGCGTCCTCTTCACCGAATTCGAAACCTTGCTCGACGCAAGGATCGAAGGTGCAATCGCCGCCGGAATCTACGACCTCGGGCTCGAGACGCTGCGCGCCGAGAGCTTCCGCGTCACCGACGCCAAGGTCATCTACATCCATCCCGGCTCGGGCGCTGAGACCCAGCTTCTGACCATCGCGCAGCGCGTCAGGAACCGCCCCACCTCGCTGGCTGATGCACTCGACTGGCTGGACGATCCCAAAGCGCGCCTTCTCGTCAACAGCCGCTCGGGTCGCGCGGCTGTGCAGGTGCCTGCGACCAGCCTGATGCTGGAGGATGGCACGATGGAACCCCGAGTCCGGCTGATCCGGCCTATGGAGGCGGCGACCTTCCCGGCCAAAATGATGGAGCACACGCATTGGCTCGAAGCCGACCGCGCGGCGTTTTCTGCCGCTTGGGCCGCCGAACTCTCCGAGGTGCCGGAGTTTTCAGAATCCACGCTGCACATCGTGGCGGGCCTCCTGCTGCCAATCTGGAAAACCCTCCCCCAGGACGAAACCCGGGTCTATAGGCTGCAGACCGATGACGGCCAACGTATCATCGGGCGCCGGGTTTCGCCGGCTTGGGTGGCAACGACGCTCGCCACGGGTGCCGCGCCCAGCCTGACCCCGGTGGAGGTTCATACCCTCCTGCTCGAGGGCAAGACCGTCGTCAAACTGGCCGAAGGGATGGAGTTGCACCGCTCTCGCGTCATGGGCGTGAACCGGATCGAGCTCTCGGGCTTCACCGCCCATCAGAAGGACCGGCTCAAGGCCGATGGGCTCTTTTCTGAAATCATCGCCTGGAAGCTTCGGCTCTTCTGCCCGACCGATGACTCGGGTGTCGCCATTCTCGGCACCCTCCTTGCGCGGTTCCCCGTGCAAGCCCTACATGCACGCCAGGGTTGATTGGAGTGCTCATGTCATTGGAAACCGAAGACATCTTGCGTGATCTTGCGCAAAACGCCGAGAGCGTCTGCCGCCATTACCTTCCCGCAGGAAAGCGGGAAGGGTCCTACTGGATCGTTGGTGATCTGCAGAACAACCCCGGCCGATCGCTCTTCGTGCGACTGACCGGCCCTACATCGGGGCCGGGTGCCGCTGGCAAGTTCACCGAACATGTTGCGGCGCGGGTTATGTTGCCGGGCTTTGATTTCCCCTTTGTTTGTTTTGGGTTGCTGCCGTCGGCGCAACA
>MHZT01000022.1 GCA_001828855.1 Rhodobacterales bacterium RIFCSPHIGHO2_02_FULL_62_130
CAATTGTCCTCTGGCGCGGATTCTCTCGCCTCGCAGATATCGTCATCGGCTTCGAAGCTGCCCTCCAACCCGATGACAAAACTTGTGGGTAATTGAAAGGCCAACCGGTCGGTTACGCCAGAACCTACACCATGCCCAGGGACAGCATCGTCATCCGCCGCTGCCGCCCGGCATGGCGATAGTCGATGGTGAAGGCCCGGCTGCCGGATCGGTAGATGCAGACGACAAAGCCCCGCACCTCGGTGTCGAAAATCTGATAGTCCCGCCCCTTGGCCGGTTCGGCGTCGCGGACGGATTTCTCATTCAAACGCAATCTGTTGACCATGCAACTCACCCTCCAGTCGTCATCCCATGAGGCGTGGATTCGCGCCCGAAGCAAGCAAAGCATGACGGTTTGGGTGGCGGGGTGGCGCAGGGTGGCAGTCATTTCGGTGGTGTGCGCCACCTCGCGATAATCCTGAATGAAGTGAGCGAACAGCGCTTATCCAGTGATGCGAAAAAACAATCGTGATGCGAAAAAACAATCGCGGCGTCAATGTGGCGGCATACAACCAAAGGTGGTGCGACGGGCCAGTACGCTCACTTAGCAGGACATGACGCCTGAGCCGAACTTGCCGTCATCGCCTTGGTGATCGAGACCTGTAAGATGAACGGCTTGGATACCAATGCATGAAAGTCAAAAACGATCGCCGCCACCGTCACTGGGCACGGACAAAGCCAGATCGATGAATTGCTCCCTTGCAATTACACCTTCACAGTGTGATCGGGGCGCGATGCAATCATCGACTGCGATGGTTGCACCTCCAAACAGGTTAAGGCCATGCTGCTCGGCGAAAACCTAGCTGTGCAAGAGGATGATCAAGTGTCATATCGCAGCACGTGGATTGGTTACGCTGGGCGACCGTCTGGGCCGAAAGCAGCCTTCACGAGCAGAACCCTCCTCTCGCGGCCCGATTTGGTGACGAAGACAATCTCTTCCGATCCATCGTCGTTGACCACATACTTCAACCGATGGACAGAAAACAACTGCCCATCAACGGAAACTTCCTTCTGATCAACAGACAGGGAAACATTGCGCATCTCACCTGCCAAACGGGCGAGGATGATTTCCAAGGACTCGGCTTCGAGAAGGCGCACTTCCCTTATGATTTGAGTAAGAGTGATCGGCTCAAGGCCACCTTTTTCACGCTCTTCATTGAGGCGGCGCATTGTCTTGCGTGTGAAAAGATACCCGAGCGTAGCAGCAGCTGTAGCCACTGTTCCGGCAATCGCCCATCCGACTGGTGTTAGACCAAGAAACGTTGCAACTGGCGCAATGCCAAGGGTGCTTGCTGCACTGCCGAGACCAACGGCCGTTAGCGCGGAACCAGCTCCAAGAGCGGCGCTTGAGGAAAACGCGGCCAAGCTTCCGGTTGCGCCGAAAAGTCCGGCCGCTGACACTAGTCCGAGACTACCGAGCAGGGTGCTGTTCCCAAGGACAAACGCTCCAATCCATGTGCTGGACAGTGTGCCCGCGATATAACCCGCAGCCCCTGTTGATGCGATCCAAGCGCCTGAAGAGTGAAGAACCGGAATTGCGATGGCGAGAAAAGGCAACGGCATGACCAAGCTCCAACATTCGGCAACAAACGAAAGATAAGTGTTCACAGGAGTGCGTTCAAGTGTCCGTGATATGCGTTGCTCGAACGACAGGCATGGACATAGCTGATGCCGCCATGGATGACGCCAACCGTGCTCGACCGCAAGGACGGGACGACGACACCGGCAACACGCCGGTCAACGGCCTGCTTGGCCATCGGGTCCTCGTGACGCAGATGGCTGAGAGCGATACCTGCGATGTGCGCCGAACCTTTAATCGCCCTTCAGCGTGCCCATCCTGCGGCAAAGCTTGACGAATTGTAGACAGGCTTGCAGATGCAAGCGCCGTTCTAAGGGAAGACTATCCCCCGGAAGCTTGCTGATCTTTCGAACTCCCGCCGGAAATCCGCAATGCTCTTGTGATCCGGCACCAGCTTGCTGGTGAGCCACGTGACTTCGACGTTGCGTCCCGCCTCGCACGCCAGCCCACGGCTCGACGGAATGGGGTTCAGGTAGCCGTAGATGAATAGCAGCGAAGGGTGGTAGCCGACCGGCCTGTTCGCGCAGGGTGGCGAGCGGGCGAAGCCAAGAAGCGGCAGATCCAGCTCTTCGACTAGGAGGTCTACGACGCGGGCCAGGCTGTCTGGTCGGGCGTGCTCGGATCGGACGCGGTCGAATCCGCGTCGCCTGGCGCCTGCGCGGGCGAGCCCGGGCGGCGGAAGTCGAGGCCTAGCCGCTTTTCCCGCTCGCGTTCACGGGCGATCTCGGCATCGACCTGTTGGGCGTCATAGCCGCGCTCGGCGATGGCCTGGGTGCGGGACTTCAGCCCAGCCTCGATCTGCGCGATTTCGGCATTGGCGTCCTTCAGCGGATCGACCCAGTCCCATTTGGTGGGCAACCAGTTGCAGGCGAGAAACTCGGCACGGCGGCGATCATAGCCGGGCAGTTTCAGGGCTCCGGCCAATACGGCGGTATCCATGAACCGCCCCCAGACCGGGCGGCAAAGCTGGAAGACCATGGCCTTCGCCTTCTATTCGATCTATGAGATTGCCGTTCGCTGGGGGCGTCCTGCCGCGGACGTCGCGGGCTGGGCGGCGGCGGGTCTACGATGAGCATCATTACCTCCGCTCGGAGACCTTGCGTGAGCTTGTCGCACCCAAGGCGACCGCCAGCACCGATTTCAAAGGTTTGGTCCATGATCTGTGCTTGGCGTTGGAGGCGCGAGGGGCCTTGGTCCGCGGCGGCGCGCGTGATTGCATGATGGTCCGCATGGCGGATTGCATCGAGAGCGGCCGCAGGGTCTATATGCTGCGCCGCGCGGTCATCGATGAAGCGCCGGAAGATTGGTAATGATCGCCTCTGGCATGGGCTTCGATGGAGCCGAACACGCCGCGATCAAGGACCTGTCTACCCTCATTCGAACCTATGCCAGCAAAAATGGTGTTTGTGGCTTCTCTGCCCCTATCCTATGCCGGCCCTGACAGATGTCGTGCAAAACAGCCCGCCAGCGCCGCGTCCCGATCCAGACGACCCAGAATTTCATGAGGCCATTTGTCCAAGTGTCTAAGGTTTTCCGGCGAGGCAAGGGCAGTCTTTTTGGGGGGATTGCCAACCGAACCAGAAGTCCTGATCTCCGGAAGGGGTTCTTTCCAAGTATCTATTTTTGCCGGGCAATGTCAGGCAGGTCATCCTCCTGCGATCGCGTCGTCCTTTTACTCCTTTTGGTCGACGCATCTTCGTCTGGCGGTCTCCAGCAAGAACCGGGCGATCCTAGGTGTTTGATCCCACGGTTTGATGGTGCGATCCTTTCGCAGGATTGGAAGGAAGCACTATGGGACAGGTTCGTCACGGGAGCGCCACGACCACGCACGCCGTCAGAGCAGCAATACAGCGATCGCAAGCTTCGCTCGCGCAGCTGAGCCGGGAGCTCGGTCTCAATCCCAAGACAGTTGCGAAGTGGCGCAAGCGTGCGACAGTCGAGGATATTAAGACCGGGCCGACGGAACTGCGGTCCTTGGCACTGGTATTTGTGCCGCTTGGCGCCTCGGTTCCATGCCTGGCTCCACTAAAAGATTTAACAAGCTGCTAGCAGATTTACATGTTGCCCGCCTGCGCCAATTGGACCACATTGAGCCATGCCTCCCTTGAACACAGTCCTGATCGCCGACGACCTGACCGGATCGCTCGATTCGATCGCACCCTTCGCCGCCCTGGGGATGACCTGTGTCACCGCGGTCTCGCTGGATGCCCTTGGCGCGGCCATTGCCCTTGCGCCCCAGGTGCTGTCGGTCAACCTCGGCACCCGCGAACTGCCCCCCGATCAGGCGCAAAGGCGGGCGGCATTGGCGGCAAAGGCGCTGAAGGAGGCTGCGGGGCCGGGGACGATCTGGATCAAGAAGATCGACTCCCGGCTCAAGGGGCCGATTGCCGCCGAGCTCCAGGGCCTGACCCAGGTCCTGCCCTTTGCCGATGTGCTGCTGTGCCCCGCCATTCCCGAGCTTGGCCGCTTTGTCTCCCTTGGTCATTTGCGCGGCCATGGGGTTGCGGGGGAGATGCCGGTGGCAGGGACCGTCGCCCTGGGGCTGCCCTGCGCGGTGCCCGATGCGACCAGTGACGCGGACCTTGATCGGATCGCGGCCGAGCTTCGCCCCGGGACCCTGGTAGCCGCAGCGCGGGGCCTGTCCGCGGCGCTGGCCCGGCGGATCGGCCCGGCACGCGCCCCTTCCCCCGTGCAGTTGGCCCTCGGCCCCATCGGTTTTGCCGTGGGCTCGCGCGATCCGGTGACCCTGGCGCAGGTGGCACAACTGCGCGCGGAAGGCGGCCTCGCTGTCATCAGCGCGCCGGACGGAGAGACCCCGCCCTGGTCCGCCCCCGGCCCCTTCCTCCTCCAGGCGACCCAAGGCGCCGGAGCCACGGGTGACCTCGTCTCGGCTCGCCTGGCGCGCGGCCTTATACCGGGCCTGACCGGGCTGAAAACCCTGCTCTTGACCGGAGGAGAGACCGCGGCGGCGGTGCTGGATGCCGCGGGCATCGGCCTTTTGCGGGTTGCGGGCGAGGTTCTGCCCGGCCTGCCGCTCTGCCATGCCATCGACCGACCCGACTTCCCCGCCCTGATCACCAAATCCGGCGGTTTCGGCCCGCCGGATACGCTCTTGCGGCTCTTCCTTGCCGCCCAAAGCCTGGAAAGACTGCCATGACCGCTTTCAAACCCCGCGAGGCCATGGACCCGCGCCCCAATGCCGCCCCACGTTCGGTGCTTTTGGCCGATGTCGTCCATGACCGGATGCGCCGGGCCATTTCGGAGGGGGAATATCCCGACGGCGCCCGCCTGCCGGGGGAAAACGACCTGGCCCGGCAATTCGAGGTCTCACGCCCGGTGATCCGCGAGGCGCTGAAGCGCCTGCGGGCCGAGGGGCTGGTGATCTCGCGCCAGGGCTCGGGCAGCTTCGTCGCGGCAGGCGGAGAGCCCAAGACCCTGGCCTTTCAGCCGGTCGAGACCATCGCCGACCTGCAACGCTGCTACGAGTTCCGCCTGACCATCGAACCCGCCGCCGCCGCCATGGCCGCCACAAGGCGGTCCGAGGCGCAACTGGCCGATATCGCCAAGTTCCTGGCCATGCTGCGCGACGCGACCGAGCGGCGCAGCCACCGCGAGGATGCCGATTTCAGCTTTCACCTGGCGATCACCCAGGCCTCGAACAACCAGTATTTCGAGACCTCGATGCGGGCCTTGAAGGACCATATAGCGGTGGGCATGAAGTTCCACGGCCTCTCGCTGCAATCGGTGCGCGGGGGCTTGGATCATGTGCTGGACGAACATGCGGGGATCCATGAGGCGATCCGCCTGGGCCAGGCAGAGGTCGCGCGGGAGGCCATGTTGCGCCATGTCACCGGGTCGCGCGACCGGCTGTTCGAGGGGCGGCTTCTGGACCTGTCGTCGCGTTAAAAGGCGGCGCGGTAGATGGCCTCGACCTCGGCCACGCTCATATCGCGCGGGTTGAAATCCATCAGGCGGCGGATGCCATGGGCCTCGGCGGCCCAGGAGACCAGTTGCGCGTCGGTCGCGCCATTCTCCGACAGGCGCATCTTGACGCCCAGGGCCGCGCACCAGCCATGGGCAGAGGCCAGGAGGTCGCCCATCTCCAGCCCCAGGAGGCCCGCGATTCTTGCGGTCTTTTCCGGCACCACGGGCGCGTTGAAGGCCAGGACATGGGGAAAGATGATCGCATTGGCCAGGCCATGGGGCAGCTTCAGCCGCGTGCCCAAGGGATAGGCCAGGGCATGGCCCGCAGCGGTGTTCACCGGCCCCAGGCAGATGCCGCCGTAATAGGCCGCAAGCAGAAGGCCCGCCCGCGCCTCGGCATCCGACCCATCGGCCACGGCGCGGGGCAGATGGCGGGCGACGAGGTCGATCCCCATCAGCGCATAGGCGTCGATCAGACGATGCGCGCGGCGGCTGGTATAGGCCTCGACGCAATGGGCCATGGCGTCGATCCCGGTGGCCGCCGTCACGGCAGGCGGCAGGGTCATGGTCAGGCCGGGGTCCATGGCCACCATATCGGCCAGCAGGAAGGGGCTTTCGACGGCCACTTTCATCCCCGTGGTCACATCGGTCACCAGGGCGCGGATCCCGGCCTCTGACCCCGTGCCTGCGGTCGTTGGCACCAGGGCCAGGGCGTTTTGCCGGGCGGTGACCCTGTTCGGCCCGATGATCTCGGCCAGGACCTGGCCTCCGCGCAGCACAGTCACCAGCTTGGCCAGGTCCATGACCGATCCGCCCCCGAAGCCCACCACCAGGTCGGGCTGTGAGCCCCGCGCCGCCGCCAGCGCCAAAGCGAGGTTATCGGTGTCCGGCTCGGGCTTGACCCCGGCAAAGACCGTGACCGCGCCCGGAAGCTCCAGCGCCGCCACGCGCCCCGCCATCGAGTTTTGGGTCAGGACCAGGATGCGCGCGAAGCCTTCGGCCCGGGCCCAGGATCCGACTTCGGCGGCGGTGCCAAGGCCGAACTCCACCCGTCGGGGCTGGTGGATGCGCAAGGGGCGAGACAGGTCGGTCATGCGGCAAGGTCCTTCACGGTGGCGCCAATCGCGCCAAGACGGAGTTTCAGATCGGCAAGCTCGGCGTCATTCAGCCCAACCAGCGGCGGCCTTGTCCGGGCAAACAAAGCCTGCCCGTGGCGGAAGGCGACCATGGCCTTGATCGCGGGGATCTGGACATAAGAGTTCGACAGGTCGCGGAAGGCGTTGATCCGGGCCTGCGCCTCGGCGACTTTCTCGGGCGCTGCATGGTGGCGGTAGACCGTGGCGAGGCTCTCGGCCACCAGGTTCGAGGTCGCGGTGATGCAACCCGCCCCACCCATCCCCATCAGCGGCAAAAGCAGCGGATCGGCGCCGGCCAGGACCGAGAACCCTGGAAAGCGGGCGATCATCGCCTGCATGTTCTCGATCTTGCCGGCCGAGTCCTTGATGCCCACGACCGTTTGCGGAAAGGCGGTCACAAGCCGTTCGATCAGGTCATGGCTGATGGCCACGCCCGAGACCTGGGGGATGTGATAAAGCACGACCCGCAGGCGATCATCGGCCAGGGTCTCGATCACCTGGGCATAGGCGCGAAACAGGCCCTCGTCGCTAACGCCCTTGTAATAGCTGGGCGGCAGCATCACGACGCGGCTCACCCCCAGCGACAGGGCATGGCGGGTCAGTTCGATGGTCTCGGGCAGGGCGTTGACCCCGGTGCCGGGCATCAGGCGATCCGCGCCCACGGCCTGAACTGCGGCCTCAAGGACCGTGCGACGTTCCGCCAGCGAGAAGGAATTCGCCTCTCCGGTCGTGCCGAGAAGAGCGACCCCATCGCAGCCATCGGCGATCAGCGCCCTGGCATGGGCGGCCAGGGCGTCAAGGTCGGGGGAGAGATCGGCCTTCACCGGGGTGACCGATGCGCAATAGACACCGCGGATCATGACGGGCTCCTTGTTGCGGCCATGCGCCGGGCATAGGCTAGGGCATGATCGAGGTTGACGTTCTTGGCGATGCCCTTGCCCGCGATGTCGAAGGCGGTGCCGTGATCGACCGAGCAGCGGTCGATGGGCAGGCCCAAGGAGACATTCACCGCCGTGTCAAAGGCCACGAGCTTGATCGGGATATGGCCCTGATCGTGATATTGTGCGACGATCAGGTCAAAGGCGCCCTGATAGGCGCGGTGAAACACCGTGTCGGCGGGGATCGGACCATGGGCGTCGATGCCCTCGGCGCGGGCCAGGGCCACGGCGGGGGCGATCTGGGCGTCGTCCTCGTCTCCGAACAGCCCCCCCTCGCCGCAATGCGGGTTCAGCCCGGCCACCGCGATCCGCGCCGTGATCCCCAACCGCAGGAACTGCTGATGCCCCGCGCGGATCGTGGCCAGGATGCGGTCGGTCCGCGCGCGGTCAATGGCGCCTTTCAGCGAGATATGGGTCGAGACATGGATGACGTTCAGCCGTTCCGAGGTCAGCAGCATGAAGCTGGATTTCGACCCGGTCAGGGCGGCCAGCATCCCGGTATGGCCGTCATAATGGTGGCCTGCGGCGTTCAGCGCGGCCTTGTTGATGGGGGCGGTGACGATGCCCGCGATCTGGCCCGCCTCTGCCTGGCGGACGGCGGCTTCGATGAAGCGGAAACAGGCCTCACCGCCGCGCGGGTCCAGCTTGCCAAAGGGGATCACGCCGCCCGGGATATCGGTCTGGTGCAGGTCCAGGCTGGCCAGGTCCAGCCCGGTACCCAGCACCCGTTCCGCCGCAGCCAGGCTGTCGGCATTGCCGAAGATGCGATAGCCCCGCCGCGCTTCCGATGACAGCGCGGCCATGGAGCGCAGGATGATCTCGGGGCCCACGCCCGCAGGCTCGCCCATTGTGATGCCGATTGGCGCGGTCATTCCAGTCCTTCCCAATTCACTCGTCCCGGTCCCGTGACGGCATGGCAGGCGACATGATGGCCCGGGGCCACCTCGCGCCAGGCCGGGACCTGGGTCTTGCAGGTGTCGCGCGCCAGGGGGCAACGCGGATGAAAGCGGCAGCCGCCGGGCGGGTTCAGCGGAGAGGGCACCTCTCCGACCAGCCTTTGCCGGTTGCGCGGCGCCCTTGGGTCGGGCTCTGGCACGGCGGAAAGCAAAGCGCGGGTATAGGGATGCAGCGGCTGGGCGAAAAGCGCGGCAGAGGGGGCGAGTTCCGCCAGCCGCCCCAGGTACATCACCCCCACCCGGTCGCTGATATGGCGCACCACGGCCAGGTCATGGGCGATGAACAGATAGGTCAGCCCATATTTCGCCTGCAGATCCATCAGCAGGTTCAGGATCTGCGCCTGGACCGAGACATCCAAGGCCGAAATCGCCTCGTCGCAGACGATAAAGCGCGGCTGGCAAGCCAGCGCCCGGGCAATCGCCACCCTTTGCCGCTGCCCGCCCGAAAGCTCATGCGGATAGCGGTTGGTGAAACGCGGGGTCATGCCCACGTCTTCCAGAAGCCGCGCCACCCGGGCGGGGATTTCGCCGCGCGGGGCAAGGCCGTGAAAGCGGATCGGCTCGGCCAGGGCCTCGCCGATCGTCATGCGAGGGTTCAGCGTCGAATAGGGGTCCTGGAAGACGATCTGCAAATCGCGCCGCAGGGGGCGCATGGCGTCTTCGTCAAGGCCCGCGATGTCCTGACCCTTGTAGCGCACCGACCCGGCCGAGGGGCGTTGCAGGTTCAGGATGGCAAAGCCCGTGGTGGACTTGCCGCAACCGGATTCGCCCACCAGGCTCAGCGTCTCACCGGCGATCACATCGGCGGTAAAGTCATCCAGCGCGCGGACCACGGCCTGCCTTTCGCCGAAAGGCCCAAGCCGGATGGGGTAATGCTTGGCCAGGCCGCGGATTTCCAGAAGTGCCGTCATATTGCGCCCTCCAAGGCCACGGGGCAGGCGACGCGGTGGCCTGCATCGCCTGGCAGGGCGGCCAGGCGGGGGACGGTTTCGCTGCAAGAGGCGCGCGCCAGGCCGCAGCGCGGGGCAAAGGGGCAGCCCGGGGGCCGCCGTCCCGGCTCTGGCGGCGTGCCTTGGATCGAGGGCAGGCGGGACATGGCCTCTCCGGCCAGGGTGGGGAGGGAGCCCAGCAAAGCGCGGGTATAGGGATGGGTGGGACGGTCGAAGATCGCGGCGACCGGGGCATCCTCGACCACGGTCCCGGCGTAAAGCACCGCGATCCGGTCGGCGAGGCCTGCAATCAGCGCCAGGTCGTGGGTGATCCAGACGACCGACATCTTCAGCCGGTCCTTCAGCTCGCGCACCAGGTCGACGATCTGCGCCTGGATGGTCACATCCAAGGCCGTCGTCGGCTCGTCGGCGATGAGCAGCTTGGGGCTGCCCGCGAGGCCCATGGCGATCATCACCCGCTGGCGCATGCCGCCCGACAGCTCATGCGGCCAGGCATTGGCGCGTTCCTCGGGCGCGGGGATGCCCACCAGGGCCAAGAGCTCGACCGCGCGGGCGCGGGCCTGGGGCTTGGCCATGCCCTTCTGATAGACCAAGGCCTCGGCGATCTGGTCGCCCACCCTTATCACGGGGTTCAGCGAGGTCATCGGGTCCTGGAAGATGAAGCCGATCTCGGAGCCCCGCACGCGGCGCAGCTCGCGGCCCGAGAGCTTCAAGAGGTCGCGCCCGCCAAACCGCGCCGTGCCGCCCGTGGCGCGGATGCGGTTGGGCAAAAGCCCCACCAACGACATCATGGTCAGCGACTTGCCACAGCCGCTTTCGCCGACGATGCCCAGGCTCTCGCCCTCGTTCACCGTCAGGTCGATGCCGTCCACCACCCGCGCCGGGCCATTGTCCCGGGCAATGTCGATGGTCAGGCCACGGATCTCCAGCAAACCGGTCATTTCTGCCCCTTCGGGTTCAGGGCGTCGTTCAAACCATCCCCCAGGAAGTTGAAGGCCACGGTCACCACGGCCAACACCACGGCAGGGGCCGCCAGGAGGTGCGGGTAATTGGTCCAGACCCGCAGCCCGTCCGAGATCATGTTGCCCCAGCTGGGCGTCGGAGGCGTCACGCCCACCCCCAGGAAGGAGAACGCGCTTTCCAGAACCATGGCCGTGCCAAGTCCGGCCGAGACCGCGACGATCAGCGGCCCCATGGCATTGGGCAGGACATAGCGCGTCAGGATCAGCCGGTTGGTCAGGCCCAAGGCACGCGCCGCCGTGACGTAAGGCCTGCGCCGCACCGACAGGACCTGAGCGCGCACCAGCCTTGCATAGGGCGGCCAGGTGATCAGGGCCATGGCGCCGAAAACCAGCACGAAATCAATGATCTGCGTGTTGCGCCAGATCGGGTTCAGCGTCTCCATATAGCGGGCCTCCATCCACAGGCTGATCGGCTGTTTCAGGCTGGCATTGATCACCACGACCAAAAGAAGCTGCGGCACCGACATGGTGATATCGGTGAACCACATGACAAACCGGTCGAACCAGCCGCCATAGAAGCCCGCGATGGCGCCCAGGACCACGCCGATCCCCACGGCCACCAGGGTCACCCCCACCGACACCATGAAGGCCGTCCGTGCGCCATAGATCAGCCGCGAGGCCACATCGCGGCCCAGGTCATCCGTCCCCAGCCAATGCGCCCCCGAGGGCGGCTGGTTGCGCAGGTCCAGGTTCTGCGACAGGAAGTCATGGGGCGAGAGCCAAGGCCCGAACAGCGCCACCACGACCAGGGCCAGGATCACCGCCAGCCCCGCCACGGCCAGGCGGTTGCGCCTCAGCCGCCGCCAGGCGTCGCGCCACAGGCTGGAGGGGCGGTCCTCTATGTCGATCATCACCATGGCTCAGGACCCTTTCACATCGGCCGCGCGGGGGTCGAGAAGCGGATAAAGCAGATCCACCAAGAGGTTGGAGGCCATGACCAGGAAAGACCCGATCAGCGTCACAGCCAGGATCACCGGGTAATCGTTGTTGATCAGCGCCTGCACCGTCAGGCGGCCGAGGCCCGGCAGGCCGAAGACCAGCTCGACGAAGATCGCTCCGTTGACGATGGTGATCATGATCAGGCCCAGTTGCGTGACCACCGGGGTCAGGACGGGCCGCAGGATATGGCGCAAAGCCACGACGATCTCGGGCACGCCCTTGGCGCGCGCGGTGCGGACATAGTCTTCGCTCATGACCTCGATCACCGCCGCGCGGGTCTGGCGCAGGATCAGCGCAATGGGCTGGAACGACAGGACGATCAGCGGCAGGATCACCTTGACCGAGAAGATCCCGCCCCAGCCATAGGGCACGGCACCATCCGGTAGGACCAGCATCAGCAGCACCATCAACAAGGGCCCCGCGACGTAAGCCGGGATCGCCCAAAGCGCCACCGCCGTGCCGAGGATGACATAGTCCAGCCGCGAGTTCTGCCTCAGCCCCGCGACCATCCCCAATGGCACCGCCACCAGAGCCGTCACCAGGATCGTCATCAGCCCCAGGGCCGCCGAGACCGGTGCCGCCGCCGAGACCATGGCCCAGACCGACCTTCCCGAGGTCAGCGAGTTGCCGAACTTGCCCTGGGCCAAGTTCCAGATGTAACTGCCGAATTGCGCGATAAAGGGGCGGTCGAGCCCGGCCTCGGCGCGGATCGCTTCGATCTTGACCGGGTCATAGGCGACGTCGCCAGGCGCGCGCAGGAAGATCAGCTTGATCGGATCGCCCGCGCCATAAAACGCCAGCGCATAGACCCCCAGCATCACCAAGAGGACCGAGGGCAGCCAGACGATCAGACGGCGAAGGACATGGGCCAGCATCAGCTTGCTTTCAAGGGCGAAAACGGGGCGGGGAAGCCTTCCCCCGCCCCGAAAAGGGTGCAGTCAGATCAGGCGATGGAAATGTTCCAGGGCGCCACGACCTGCCAATCCAGGTTCTTTTCCATGCCCGAGACATTGGCCCTGGCCCAGCGGCTCATGGTCTGCTTGTACCAGGGGATGAACATGAAGTCGTCGCGGAAGAGGCGCTGGGCCTCCTGCGCCTTGGCCACGCGCGCCGGATCGTCGGCGGGCAGGGCCAGGGCCTCGGCGATCAGGGCATCGACCTTGTCGTTCCTGTAGCCGCCCATCTTGCCCTGGGCATTGCCCGACCCCGAGCCGATCGAGCCCGCGAGGTAGCTGGCCGCATCGGGAACCCGCGTGCCCACGTCGTCGCGGAAGATCTGGATCGCGTTCTGATCGGGGCCCGAATACTGGTCCTGCTGCGGCTTCATGTCGACCGCCGTGATCCCCAGGTTCTGACGCCATTGTTCGGCGATATACTGCGCGGCTGCCTCGTTGGCGGGCGAGGAAATCCCGACGAACATCAGCTTGGGCAGCTTTTCCGGCCCGCCATAGCTGGAGGCCGCCAAGGCCGCCTTGGCCGCCGCCGGGTCGAAGGGGAAGGGCACGAAGGCCGCATCATCCTCTCCAGGGACCGAGTTCATCACCATGTCGGTCTTTTGGTGCGGACCATCGGGGAAGGAGGCCTTGATCAGCCCGTCGCGGTCCACGGCCAGGATCAGCGCCTCGCGCACCTTGGGGTCATCCATGGGCGCGCGGGTGGCGTTGAACCAGAAATGCTGGCTGGTCGGGATCGTGGCCCCGGCGGCGAAATCGGCGCCCAGGTCTTGGACGATGGTCGAGGTCACAAGCTCGGTATGGGCCTGGTATTCGCCCGATTTCAGCATCTCGGTCGCGGTCACATTGTCTTCGACCGCGGTCAGCTCGATCCGCGCCAGCTTGGGCGCCGGGCCGAAGAACTTCGGGTTCGGCACCCAGACCACCGTGCCCGCATCGAGGTCGACGCTTTCCATCATGAAGGGACCCGAGGTCGCGCCATTGGCGCCCAGGAACCAATCCGCCACCTCGTTGCCATCGGCACCGCGTGCGACCGAGACCTTGACGATGGGGGCGATATGGTTGGCCAGGCGCTGATAGAAGATCGGGTCCGGCCCCGAAAGCGTCACGGTCAGCGACCCCTCACCCGCCACGATGCCCGAGATATCGGTCGCCGTGCCGTCCTTGACCGCGCCGTAGCCCGCGACGCCCGACAGGACTTGGTCGATCCGCTGGTTCTTGGTCGAGGGCATGGACGACAGCTCCCAGCTGCCTTTGACATCCGCCGCCGTGATGGGCGACCCATCGGCAAAGGTCGCCTTGGGATCAACGGTCAGCGTCCAGACGGTGAAGTCCGCATTGGGCGCCCAGGCCGACAGGACATAGGGCTGGATTTCGCCCTTTTCGTTGAAATACATCGCGCTGCCGTTCCAATAGGAATTCCAGCGGAAGGGCACGCCACCGCCGCGCAGGGGCGACCAATCCTGGTTGAAGGCGGGGTTGATCGCCTTCAGAACCTGACCTTCTTGCGCCATCACGATCCTGGCGCCGGGGCCAAAGGCCGCTGCGGCCACGGCCGATCCGATCCCGAGTTGCAGCAGGCTGCGGCGGCTGAGAGCCGCCCCTTTCTTGTTCCGTTCCATGTCTTCCTCCCAGAAGGCTCCGCGACCGTTGCCCGGTCCTCACGACTCGAGGCGCAGCAGATAACTGTGCAGCCCGCCTGTCAACTTGTTATTTTTTACCTGACAAGTTCAAAGGCAGGCGAATTCGGGTGTGGGATTTTCTATCGTTAAAAAGCATGTAGTTAAGGCCTATTCAGCAGGGATTGACGGAAAATTCGGCTTGACAATAAACATGACAACTTGTGATCTCTGCATGCCAAGCACCAGGGGGTTCCCGATGTCCGCCTTTCCGCAGCGCGAGCTGACGACGCCAGAGATCCAGGCCGCTATGGATGGCAGCCTGCATCTGTCGCCGGGGGGGCGGGTCGATGCCTTCCTGCCCTCGCCCATGGTGCAGAACCACGCCGCCAACCTGCATTTCTTGCCCGACGGGGGGCTGGCCTGTGTCTGGTTCGGCGGCACGATGGAGGGGATGGGGGATATCTCGATCTATATCTCCACCCT
Organism: Rhodobacterales bacterium RIFCSPHIGHO2_02_FULL_62_130; assembly: GCA_001828855.1. Classification (GTDB taxonomy): domain Bacteria; phylum Pseudomonadota; class Alphaproteobacteria; order Rhodobacterales; family Rhodobacteraceae; genus Cypionkella. Next base: position 14,542 of record MHZT01000022.1, read on the forward strand.
CGGGCCCGGGGGATGGTCGCCCGCTCGCCGCCTGTCGGATGACCCCTCCAGGTCCGAGCAGAATCCCGTCCTGTTCAACGCCCCGACTGGCGCGGTCTGGCTGTTTCACACCAGCCAGCCCGGCGGGCGTCAGGACGAATGCGAGATCATGGCGCGGGTCTCGCAGGATGGCGGCGAGAGCTTCGGCCCCGCCCGCCGCATCGGCGATTTCCGCGGCATCTTCGTCCGCCAGCCCCTGCGGCTGGGTCCGGCCGGGGAGTGGCTCTTGCCCGGTTTCCGCTGCGTGACGCCCGCCGCTGGCCGCTGGACCGGGGATATCGACAGCGCGGTCATGCTGGTCTCGCGCGATGCCGGGCAGTCCTGGCAGGCGACCGAGGTGCCCGAAAGCCTGGGCGCCGTCCATATGAACCCGGTTTCCCCCCAGGGTGGCATACTGCCCGCCTTTTACCGCGACCGCTATGCGGCCTGGGTCAAGCGCAGCCTGTCGCGCGATGGCGGCCTGACCTGGTCCGCGCCAGAGCCCACGACCCTGCCCAATAACAACTCTTCGGTGCAGGCCATCCGCCTGGCCGATGGCCGGATCGCCATGGTCTTGAACCCGATCAGCGCCGCCCAAAGCCAGGCCCGCCGCGCCTCGCTTTACGACGAAATCGAGGGCGAGGCCGAGGTTCAGGCCGTAACCGAGGGGCCAAAGGCGATCTGGGGCGTCCCGCGCGCGCCGATGGCTTTGGCGCTTTCGGCGGACAATGGGGCCAGCTTTCCGGTGGTGATTGAGCTGGACCAGGGCACGGGCCATGCCTTGTCCAACAACTCGGCCTCTGGGGCGAACCGAGAGCTCTCCTACCCCTCGATCCTGCAGGATCCTGCGGGGCATCTGCACATCGCCTATACCTATCACCGCCGCGCCATCCGCTATGTCAGGATCGACTGTCCCACGGGTTGACGGCTGCCGGGCGCCACAGGTCTGCAGACCAGGCGCTGCCGCCCGAAGCTTGACACCCCAGACACGGGGCGCGCCCTTGCAGGCCGCTCCCGGACGCGACCACCCGTCGCAGTGGTCGTGACCTTCGGCTTGCGCATCCGATTGCGGCTCTTCGGGGGCTGAGCGGGATCGGCGTCCCAAACGAGACCTCCGCCCCATGTCCGTCAAAGCCCCGACATGGCCAGAATCGGGTCTTACAACTGGCTCAGCGCCGATCGGCAGGGTCAGTATGCAAGGCATGAGACGTCATTTGTCTACCGCGGCCAGCACCTTGAGGACGAGATACGCACGATCGTCGGAAGCCTGAAGCGGAGGGAGAAATAGGGAACGGGGGCCAGGGCGAAATTTGCGGGTCAACAATAGGTCAACCTGCCGACCTGCCTCGTTCACGGTTTGGGCTGCATTTGCGTCCGTCTGTTGCGGTTGAGGGCGGCAAGGTAGTCAAGCGAGATCAAGGGGTTGGCGCGTAAATCATTGAAATATAGGGGCCAGATGTTCTCTTTTTGGTCCGACTCATAACCTGAAGGCCGCAGTTCAGAGACGACAACGCAGATCTGGCAAGTTACGACGGCTGCGCGTCCCCGCAACCAACACTGATTGTATGATTCCCAAGTGATCTGTTGTGCCCTCTGGCAAACAGAAATGCTACACATTATGCTACACCTAATTTTGACCACTCACATCTAGTGTATTGAAAGTTATTATATATTTAAGTAGATGATTGTATGGTGTCGGACACCGCTTCCGCCACTTGCTCACCACGAAAGCGTTCTTACGATCCGGTTGCGGCCGGATTTTCCTGTCGTTTTCGACGGACATCCGGCCTTGGTGCCACTCCCTGTCTGCCTGTCCCGATCCGGTGCCTGCGCGCGGTTCAGCTTTCCCGGAAGGCTTGCACGAAGTAATCGGTGAAGGGTTTCAGCAGATAGGCCAGAGGGGTCCGTGCGCGGGTCTGGATGAAGGCTTCGACCGGCATGCCGGGCAGAAGTTGATGGCCCAGCCGTTCGACCTCGGAGGTCGAGAGCGAGATTTCGGCCCGGTAATAGGTGGTATTGGTCGCCTGATCGGTCAGCGCATCCGCCGAGACCAAGGCAACCTGTCCGTCGAGTTCTGGCGTGCTGCGCGTCGAAAAGGCGGGGAACATCAGCTTGACCGTCTGGCCAACCTGCACCTCATCAATGTTGATCGGCGCAATCTGCACGGTGATGATCAAGGGGCGGTCCTGCGGAATGATGTAGGCCACCGGATCGGCAGGGCGCAGCACGGCGCGCGGTGTCGTGACCTGCAGGCCAAGCACGGTTCCCGAAGTTGGCGCGCGGATGTCCAGCCGTGCCACTTGTTCTGCCAGCACACGCTGACGCTGGATCAACTGCAATTCACTGGTGCCGATGTCGCGCAACTCGGTGTTGGCGTCTTCGCGGCGTTGCGCTGTCAGACCCAGTGTTTGCAATTCGATTTCGGTGATGTGGCCTTCGGCCTGTGCGCGGCTGGCTGACAATTCGGCGACCTGACCGGCAAGCCGGGCTTCTTCGCGTTGCAGCGCCAGCACGCGGCTGGCCTGCGCCAGCCCCTTGTCCAGCAGCGATTGCTGATCCGCCAACTCTTGTGCGATCAGCGTAAGCTGGCGGTTCAGCGCGGCGGACTGGGCGTCTAGACCGGTGATCTGCGACCGCGTCTGGGCCTGACGCTTGGCAAGCTGATCCACGGTGCCGGACAGGGTTTCGGCCCGTGCCTCGAACAGGCGGCGCTGGCCGTCCAGTTGTTCGGCGGCCTCGGGGCTGGCTGCGGCCAGATTGCGGAGCGGGGCGGGCAGGATCATTTCGGCCAGCCCGTCACGCTCTGCCTCCAGACGCGCGCGGCGGGCCTGTGCTTCGAACAACTGGCTTTCGACGATGCTGAGTTCGGATCGAAGCAGCGTGCCATCCAGCCGCAGCAGGATGTCGCCCGCTTTGACCGGACTTCCTTCAACAACCAGAATTTCAGAGACCACGCCACCGTCGGGGTGCTGCACGATCTGACGGTTCTGTTCGACCTCAATCCGCCCGGAGGCGACGATGGCACCCGAAATGGTGGTGGCAACCGACCACAGGCCAAATCCGCCGATCAGGGCTGCCAGCGTCAGCCCGCCCAGCCAAAGCGGCGCGCGGGCGCGCAGGAACGGAAGAGTATCCGGCGTTTTCATGCCACGCTCCCCGGACCCGGTTTCCGCACGATGTCGGTATGGTTCTTGACCATGCCGCGCAGCACCTCGTCGCGCGGGCCAAAGGCGCGAAGCTGTCCTTCTTCCAGCATCAAGAGCATGTCACATTCCTGAATGGCTGCGGGGCGGTGGGCGATGACGATGACGCTGCCCCCCGCGCCCTTGATCCGTCGGATGGCGGTGTTCAGCGCCACCGAGCCGTCATTGTCGAGGTTGGAGTTCGGCTCGTCCAGCACCAGCAGCACCGGATCACCGTATAGCGCGCGGGCAAGGCCAAGGCGCTGAATCTGCCCGCCCGAAAGTTGCGCGCCCGAGGCTGACAGCCGGGTGTCATAGCCCTTGGCCAGCCGCTGGATCATGTCATGCGCGGCGGCGGCATGGGCGGCGGCGATCACTTTGGCAGCATCGGGGTGCGGTGACAGACGGGCAATGTTTTCGCTGACCGTGGCATCGAACAGGATCACCGTCTGCGGCAGATAGCCGATATAGCTGCCCAAAATGTCCGGATCGTAATGAGTCAGCTCGGCCCCATCGAGGCGGATCTTGCCCGCAACCGGACGTAACGCCCCCACAAGCGCCCGCCCCAGCGTGGATTTGCCTGCACCGGATGGACCGATGATGCCAAGCGCCTGACCCGGCTCCAGCCGGAAGCTGATGTTCCGCAGGATCGGGGCAGGCGTGCCGGGCAGCATGACCGATACGCCCTCTACCTCCAGCAAGGCCTTGGGGCGGGGCAGGGCTGTGCGTTTGGGTTCGGGCGGTTGCAGCGACAAAAGCTGGACAAGATGCGCGCGGCCTTCGCGGGCGCGTGTCAGGATGGCCCATTGCCCGATTGCCTGTTCGATGGGGGCCAGCGCCCGCCCCATGATGATGGAGCCTGCGGTCATCGCGCCTGCGGTCATCTGCCCTTGCAGCACCAGCCAAGCCCCAAGGCCCAGAATTGCCGATTGCAGAAACAGACGCAGGGTGCGGGTCGTGCTGTTGAAGGCCCCTGCCATGTCGGAACTTGCCATGCTGGTGGACAGGGCTTCGGTCCGGGCTTCGGACCAGCGGCAGAAGGCGGCATCGGTCATGCCAAGGGCGCGCAGCAGCTCGGCCTCGGATTTCAGACGCTCGGCCATGTGTTCGGCCATGATATTGGCGCTGTTGGCGCGCAAGATCGGCGCTTTGCCCACCCTTTGATTGACCAGCGCCAGACAGATCAGAACCGTGCCGCCCGCGATGGCCAGCCAGCCCAGCGTAGGATGAAAGATAAAGATCGCCGCCAGAAACACCGGCGTCCAAGGCATGTCCATCAGGGCGGACGCTACGGGCGAGGACCAGAATTGCTGGATCGCGTGCAGATCACGCTGCGCAGACATCGCAAGCGGGTCGCCCGGCAGGATGCTGGCGCGGGTCAGCGCGGCCTCGAACACCCGTCGGTCCAGCCCTGCCTGCAACCGCGCCCCGATCCGCGCCATAATCCGCGCGCGCGCATGATCCAGAAGCCCCATCGCAAGAAACAGGAAGATCACCAGAATCGACAGCGCAACCAGCGTTGCCTCGGACCGGCTGCCCAGCACGCGGTCGTAGACCTGAAGCATGTAGAGCGGCCCCGTCAGCATCAGCAGGTTGACGAAAATGCTGAAGACCACCGCCGCAACCAGAAGCCCGCGCGAGTCCCGCTGGATGCGCCCCAGTTCGGCGCGGCCTGCCGCGGTCTGTGACGCCCCCGGTGCGGATGTCATGTTGAAGACCTTTCTTCGAAAAAATCGCCGAATGCCGCGGCGCCAGTGTCAATCTTGTTGCCATTGCACAAGCCGTATCAGGGTGACGTGCCGGCAATCCTTCGGTTTTAGGCCGGCAGTTCCATGCCGGCGTTGCAAGTTTGCCGTCAGTCGAGACGGTCAAGTTCGACAACGACGCAGGCTCCGCCAAAGCGGGACTGTTCGATCCACAAGCGCCCGTCGTATAGGCCGACCACATCACGCGCGATGGCAAGGCCCAGCCCCGATCCGGGTGTGGATTCGTCCAGCCGTTCGCCGGGCTTGAAGGCGCGTTCATGCGTATCGGGGGGCATGCCCGGCCCGTCGTCCTCGATACGGATCAGAAGTTTGCCCTCGGCGCTTTGGGCGACCGATACAAGAACCTGCGCGGCAGCCCATTTCGCGGCGTTGTCGATCAGGTTGCCCAGCACTTCCTCAAGGTCTTCGGTTCCGCAAGCGACAAGCGCATGGAAATGCGTCTTGTCGGTTTCGATGGTCAATTGCCGATCCCTGTGCAGCCGCCGCAACGCCGCGACCACGTTTTCGATCACCGGCCCGACCTGGGTTGCATGGGTGCCGCCAAAGCGGGAGGACGTCGCGCGGGCGCGGGCAAGTTGATAGTCGATCTGGCGTCGGATGATATCGCATTGCTGCTGGATAATCGCGCCGCTTTGGTCCTTTTCCGACAAGTTGTCGGCCTCGATCTGCAAATGCGCGAGAGAGGACTTCAAGGCATGTGCCAGATTGCCAGCCTGCAGCCGCGCCCGCTGGATCATGGTTTCGTTCTTGTCCAGAAGCGCGTTCAGGTTGTCGACCAGCGGTCTGACTTCGGTGGGCAAATCTGTGGGCATCCGATGCGCGCCCCCTTGCTTGACCGCCAGAAGTGCAAGGTCGATCCTTGCAAGCGGACGAAAGGCAAAAGCAATCTGGGCAATTGCCGCCAGAATAAGGCCGCCAGCAAGGCAGGCCATTGCGATGGCAAGGGTGCTTTCCAATGCCCCGAGGTAGGTGTTGATCAGGCTCATGTCCATGGCGATGGCCACCTGTGCCGTGGGGCCGGACTGTGTGCCGATGCGGATCAGCCGTTCCAGCAAAAGGGCCTGACCAGACGGGCCAGAGACTTCTGCCTGATGCAGGTCCACATCGCCGCCAGGGACCAATTGCAGCGGCAGGCGCGCAGTTCCCAAAGACGAGGAAACAAGGGTCGCGCCGTCGGTCTGCGTGATCTGCCAGTAATAGCCCGACCGGTCGGTGCCAAAGCGGAAATCACTGAGGGGCGCGCGGATGGCCAATGTGCCGCTGGGGTCCAACACGGCAAGTTCGGCCAATTCGGTCGCATGATGGTCCAGCTCGCTGGCGAACTCGTGCAGCACATGCACCCGAAGAAGATTCGTCAGCACGACCCAACTGACCAGAAACCCAAGCGATATCCACAGGACAGCCCCAAGCACCAGCCGCATGCGAAAACTGCTTAGTCCCAAGGTCATAGCCCGTCCATCCGATAGCCCAAGCCGCGCACCGTGCGGATTGCCTCGCGTCCGAGTTTTGCCCGCAGTCTGGCGATAAACACCTCGATCGTGTTGGATTCCCGCATGTCGGACATGCCATAGACATGCTCGGCCAGATCGGCCTGCGAGATCACGCGTCCGGGCCGCTGCATCAGATAGACCAGCACTTTCAATTCCTGCGCCGTCAGGTCAACGTCGGTTCCCTCGACAGAGGCCACATTGGCCACAAGGTCGATAGAGACCCGCCCCTGTTGCAGTTTGGTGGCAGGATTGCCGGATGAGCGCCGGATCAGGGCGCGCAACCGCGCGACAACCTCTGCCGCGTGGAAGGGCTTGGCCATGTAATCATCGGCACCAAGGTTCAGCCCCTCGACCCGCTCGCTCCAGGTGCCGCGCGCAGACAGGATGACGACCGGCATCTGACGCCGCTCGGCGCGCCATTGGCGCAGAACTTCCAGCCCTGAAATCTTCGGAAGTCCAAGATCCAGAATCACGGCGTCATAGTCGATGGTCTGGCCAAGATAGAGCGCTTCGACGCCGTCAGACGCCCTGTCCGCGACAAATCCTGCGGCCACGACCGCCTCTGCCAGACGTTCGGCAAGACCCGCCTCGTCTTCTACGATCAATATCCGAACTTCAAATACTCCGGTCGATGGGGAAATGCCGCGCTTGTGGTGCTGACTGTATCAGGCGCCGCGCTTTGCTGTCCACAAGCGGAAACCTGCCGTTCAGCCTCGGTTCAGCTTTGGTTCAGGCCAAGTTCAGACTGGGCAATCATGCGTAAGAACAAGGCGGCAGGCTGATCTGCATCAGCGCAAAGCCGGTTGCTTAGATTTTCTCAGCCCTCACGCGCAGGGCGACGCCAAGGGACTTAGCCCGCGACCAAGGCGTAACACCAAAGGATTTTATTGTGCCAGGCATTACCCAATTTTCCGGTTCCGACCCGCTGCAACTTGCCAATACTTTGCTGGCGCAGAATTCCGGTATCCAGATCGTCTCGAATTCGGTCACGCTGAATGCATCGGCGGCGGCGGCGGTCGGCACCTATGACGGGTCGCTGTCACCCCTTGGCATCGGCGAAGGCGTACTGCTGACCACGGGAACCATGCCCGGCACCACGAATACCGATACCGGTTTCGGGCAATCCAACAACGCTGCGGGCAATGCGCTGATCGATCAGGTTATCAATCCGGTCTTCAGCACGGCGTCCTACGATGCCACGACACTTAGCTTCAGCTTCAACGTGACCGACCCGAACGCCACGTCCGTCAGCTTCAACATCGTGTTCGGATCGGATGAATATCCGGAATGGGTCGATGCCTTTGTGGATGCGGGCATCGTCTTTGTGAACGGCGTGAATTATGCGCTGTTCAACCATGATCCGATGCATCCGCTGAGTGTGGTCAGCCAGAACCTTCAGGCCGGTTACTTTCAGGACAACACCGGCGGCAGCCTGCCTATTGAATATGACGGTGTCAGCAAGGTTCTGACCATCGTCGCACCAATCATCGCGGGTGGGGTAAACACCATCACCATCGGCGTGGCCGATTGCGGCGATCATATTCTGGACAGCGGCCTGTTCCTGTCCGGCCTGACCGCAGGCACGATGCCGGGTTCGGGCGTGGTGATCGGCAAATCCGACAACAGCACCAGCGGCAGCGATACGGCCACTGGCTCCGAGCTTTCTGAACTGTTCGCCATGCAGGACGGTGATGATCTGGTCTTTGCCGGTGGCGGTGACGACATCGTGTCCGGCGAGTCGGGCAATGACAGCCTGTTTGGCGGTTCGGGCGACGATGCCCTGAACGGTGGCGCGGGCGATGACGATCTTGATGGCGGGGCCGGAGACGACCAAGCCGAATATGCGGGCGCAAGCACCGATTACGCCATCGGCTACAATGCTGCCGCCGGACAGTATAGCATTGCAGGCACGGGTGCGGCCGCTTTGGCCGAAGGCACCGATCTTTTGTCCGGCGTCGAGACGCTGAAGTTCAGCGACGGCACCTTCTATCTGACCCAGAGCGGCCTGACCGTGATCCCGCCGGTCGCTGCGGCAACCAATTCTGCCGGAAGTGCCGTCATCTCGGGCATCGCCGCCGTGGGTAATGTGTTGACGGTCCACGTCAGCGATGCCGATGGCCTGCCTGCACCGGGTGCCATTGGCTATGGCTGGGAAGTGTCAACCGACAACGGATCGACATGGACTTCCTCGGGTGTCACGGGCGACAGCTATACGGTGCAACCGGCGGATTTGGGCGCGCTGTTCCGCGTCGTCGTGCAATATACCGACGGGGCTTCGGTGGCTGAAACGGTGGTCAGCCAGCCGAAACTGGTTCCGGCTGCGGCGGTCAACACGCTGAACGTTGATCTGCTGCAAATGGATGCGCCGGTGGGTGCAACCGTCATGGACCCGCTGACCACGCTGATGCAGCGTGCCATCGAACTTGGCCTCTCACCGAATGCAGCCGAGGCGGCCATCGAGCAAGCGTTGGGGATCGATCCGGCGGTCAAGCTTTTGTCCTTCGATGCCTATGCGGCCCTGCTGGCCGACCCCGCCAATGCCCTTGCCTTGCAGGTCGAGGTGATTGCCGTTCAGGTCGCGGTGCTGACCTCGCTCAGCAATGACGACACCGGATCGAACCTTGCGCTGGCGCTGATCGAAGCTGCCACAGCGGGAACCGTGCTGAATCTGTCGGACCCGGACGTTCTGTCCGGTCTGGTCGGCGTTCCTGCCGAGATTGATCCGATCACCGGAAAATACCCGCAACCCCTTGCCGAGATCTTTGACCGCAACGCCAACCTGTCCGAAGCCGCAAGCCTCGCGGATATCGAGCAGGAATGGCAGGATCTGCTGTCTATTCAGGATGGCATTGCCTCGAATTCCGTTGCCGATCTGTCCTTGCATATCAATCAGGCACCCACGGGCTTTCCGGTCGGGGCATTGTCGGGTGTGCAGGATCAGACGGTTGCAATCGCCGCAGCTGATCTGTTGAACGGTCTGTCCGATCCCGAAGACGACAGCCTTAGCGTGACGGGCATGACAGCGGATCAGCCCGGCACCATCCTGCAGAATTTTGACGGAAGCTGGTCCTATACTCCGGCTGCCGGCTATTCTGGCCCTGTCGAACTTGGCTATCAGGTTGTCGACCCGGCCGGGGCGTCGATCAGCGTCACCAAGATGCTGATCATCGATGCCGCGGCCCCTCCGGTGAACGTCGCCCCCGTTGTAAGCGGTCCGGTTTCGGTGGCGGTGGCCGAGGATTCGATAACCACGATCGACCCGCTGGCCAACGCTTCGGACGCAAATGGCGATGCGCTGTCGGTTACGGTTCCCGCCACGCTGACCGACGGGTTCGGCTATGATGCCGCCACGGGCCAGATGACATTTGACGCCACCGGCACCGCCTATCAGCAACTGGCAGCAGGCGAGACGCTTGTGGTCACGCAAGACATCTCGGTGACCGACGGGGCCGAGATCACGCCAAGCGCCGTTTCGGTCACCATCACCGGTGCCAATGACGCCGCCGTTATCACGGGGGTTGTCAGTGGCACAGTGACCGAAGACCGCGCCCTGATTGCAACCGGCGCGCTGTCGGTGACTGACATCGACACCGGCGAGGCGGCCTTTGTCGCCGAAACCGTTGCAGGCAGCTATGGCGCGGCCACGATCACGGCGGCTGGCGATTGGACCTACACGCTGGATACCCAATCCGCCGCTCTGGGGTCGCTGGATGCGGGCCTGACCTTGACCGACACTATCGAGGTGCAATCACTGGACGGCACGACCTCGGCCATTACCATCACGATCAACGGTCTGGATGAGGCTGCGGGCGGCCCGGCGATTTATGGCACCACGCTTGCCGACACCCTGACAGGCACCACCGCCGCCGATGTGATCTATGGCCTTGATGGCAAGGACTCCATCGTGGCCCTTGATGGCAACGATATCATAGACGGTGGCGCGGGGTTCGATCTGGTCAATGCCGGAGCGGGCGATGACATCATCCATATCGGCGGCGGGACCGAGGCTATCGGCCACACGCAATTCGATGCGGTGATGGGCGAGGCCGGCTATGACACCGTGATGGTTGGGGGCGTTGCGGCTGACTACAATGTCACGAATTTCGTCGTATCGCCCGGCACGTCGCAAGTGACCGTCACCAACCTGACCACAGCCCAATACGCGATCATGACCGGGGTCGAGGCTCTGGAATTTGCCGACGGGACACGGGTTGAATTTGTGCCGCCCAACAGCGCCCCAACCGGCTCTGCAAGCGCCGTGCTGACCGGCACCGAGGACATCGCGACCGTGATTTCCGAAGCCGACCTTCTTGACGGGTTCTCGGACAGCAATGGCGATCTTTTGTCCGTCTCTGGCGTGACGGTCAGTGCCGGAAGTATTGTTGACAATCTGGATGGCACTTGGACCGTGACGCCCGAGGCAAACTTCAATGGGGCGCTGACGCTGTCCTATCTGGTCAGCGATGCCCTTGGGGCAAGTATTGACGCCTCAAACACCCTGACCATCGCTGCGGTCAACGACGCTGCGGTGATTGGCGGTGCTGCGACGGGCAGCGTGACCGAAGACGCCACGGTGCAGGCAAGCGGGGCTTTGACCATCGCGGATGTGGATGCAGGCGAGGCCGCCTTTGTTGCAGGAACCCTGACCGGCCTTTACGGCGCAGCCACGCTGGATGTCGCTGGCAACTGGACCTATACCCTGAACACTTCGCTTGCGGCGGTTCAGGCTCTGGCGGGCGGCACATCGGTGCAGGACAATCTGACGGTGACATCGGTTGATGGCACCACAGCCAGCCTTGTGATCACGATCAATGGTGCGGATGAGCCGGTTCAGACCGGCGTCACCCTGACCGGAACGGCTGCGGCCAATCTGCTGACGGGCGGCACGGGCGACGACATGCTGCTTGGTCTTGGCGGCAAGGATACCCTCGTCGGCAACGATGGCAATGACACCCTGAACGGCGGCACCCATGCCGACAGGATGACCGGCGGGGCGGGCAACGACAGCTACCACGTAGACAACAAATCCGATGTCGTGATCGAGGCCGCCAACGGCGGTATCGATACGATACTCACGACCCTTGCCAAGTTCACCCTTGGGAGCAATGTCGAAGCACTGGCCTATCAGGGAGCCGATGATTTCATCGGCACGGGCAACACGCTGGACAACCTTATTTCTGGCGGCTCGGGGTCTGACAAGCTTTTGGGTGGGGCTGGCAGTGATACTCTGCTTGGCGGAGAAGGGAAGGATGAGCTGACAGGCGGTCTGGGCAGCGATATCCTGACCGGAGGCGGTGGTTCTGACGTTTTCATCTTCAAGACCGCCAGCGAAGCCTTTGATACGATTGCCGACTTTGCCCATCTGGTTGATGACGTCGATCTGCATCTGATTGACGCCAGCTCTGCCAAGGGTGGCAATCAGGCGTTCTCCTTCATCGGCGAGGCGGGGTTCGGGCTGTCGGCAGGGCAACTGCGCTATGAGGTGGCCGCGGACGGAGCGCATGTTCAAGGCGACACCAACGGCGACGGTATCGCAGATTTTGACCTGTTCCTTGCCGGGGTCACGGCGCTGACGTCCTCGGATTTCATCCTGTAAACTGTGCTGAAGGTCTGGCATGCTCTTTGGCATTAAGCCGTCAAAGAGCATGCCAGATCCGGTGCGGCTTGCCGCTGTCAGCCAGACAAGGACAAGATGATCCGGCTTTCGCGCTTGGCCGTCGGGTTTTGCGCGACTTGCAGAGCCTTGCCTATCGGGTCTGTAACACACACACACTTGGGCCGCAGATGCGTGCGTGTCAGCCTGTTGGATGCGTTTGAACGCCCGAGACGGCGCAGTCCCGAAGGTTGGTCTGCAACCGCTCTCGGAAGTCCTGCATAGGTGGCGCAACCCTTTGGCTGCGCCCCTGATCCGAAGCTTAGGCCAAGACGCTTGCCAAGCTTACCGGCAGGCCGGATTTGGCAGAGCGGGTTGCCGCTTCGGCCATGGCAAGGGCCGCAACGCCATCGGCCAGCGTGACGGGAAGCGCAGCGCCCCCGTTTACGGCTGCAACAAAGGCTGCCCATTCGGCGGCATAGGCGGGCATATAGCGTTCGAGGAAAAAGTAGGTGGGCTTTGCCCCCGTTACCCCTGCGGTGGTCGATTTCACCACCGTATTTTCCAGCATGTTCTGTGCCTGCAACAGCCCTACCGAGCCAAGCAACTCTAGCCGCTGGTCATAGCCATAGACCGCACGGCGCGAGTTCTTGATCACCGCGATCCGCCCGTCGGCATAGGTCAGCGTCACCACAGCCGTGTCTACATCGCCAGCGGCCCCGATCCCGGGGTCCACGATGGAGGTGCCGACCGCCATCACCGAAACCGGAGCAGCACCCATGATGAAATTCGCCATGTCGAAATCATGAATCATCATGTCACGGAACAGCCCGCCCGACACCTTGATATAGGCCACCGGCGGCGGTGCGGGATCGAACGAGGTGACAGACAGCAACTCGGTCTTGCCGATCTCGCCCTTGTCGGCGGCAGCTTTCAGTGCGGCAAAGTTCGGATCAAAGCGGCGGTTGAAACCGATCATCACGGGGCGGCCATTGGTGGCCACGGCCTTCTGGCAGGCCAGCGCGCGCTCCAGCGACAGATCGACAGGCTTTTCGCACAACACGGCCTTGCCGGCGGCGGTTGCACGCTCAATCAGGTCGGAGTGGGTGTCGGTCGAGGTGGCAATCAGCACCGCATCAATCGCCGGATCGTTCAGAATGGCGTCCGTCGTGCGTGCTTCGGCCCCGTATTGCGCTGCGAGCTTGGCGGCAGCATCCGCATTGATATCCGATACGGCAACCAGACGGCTGCCGGGGTTGGTGGTGATAGCCGTGGCATGGACGCCCGCAATGCGGCCTGCGCCCAGAAGTCCTACGTTCAGCATGGTGTTTCCTTCGGGTTAAAGGCCAAGTCCGGCCTTGAAAGCGGTGAATTCGTCATCGGCCATCGGCACATTGTGCTGCGGCGCAGGGTAAGTGCCGGTCTGCACATCGGCGATAAACTCGGAAAATGCGGCAACACGCTCTTGTTGCAGCCGGTCATACTCGGCGGCAAAATTGCGATAGGTCTTGGCATGGCGGGGTTTGTGGCCATCGGTGCAGCCCAAGACATCCTCGGCGAACAGATATTGCGCGTCGGCCCCCGGGCCTGCGCCCATGCCCAGCATGATCATCGGCGTGTTGGCCGAAATCAGCGCGCCCAGACGATCCGGCACGACTTCGAGTTCCGCGCCAAAGCAGCCGATGGACTCCAACTGTTTGACGTGGTCCCAGACGGCGCGGGCTTCGGGCGCGGTTTTGCCCACCGCACGCCAGCCGGTCCATGTGATATAGGACGGGATCAGGCCGACATGGGCGACGACCGGCATGTGGTTGTCACACAAGGCTTTCTGGATATCCAGACTTGCCGCGCAGTAAAAGCAGTCGCCGCCCATCGCGGTGAACTTGAACGCCGCACGCAGGTAATCTTCGGCGGTGGCAAGGCTGCCATAGGGGCCAAAGGGCAGTCCGACCTGCACGAAACACCGCCCCGCAGCTTCGCGCATTTCGGGGGTGAAAAAGCGGCTTTCGATGGAAAGCATGTCGATGCCCGCAGCGTCGGCGGCGGCGGCCTCGTCCAGCGTGGTGACATACAGCATCGAGATTTTCTGACCCCGCGCCTTCATGGCGCGCATGTCGTGGACGGTCGGGCGGTTGGCTTTGTGAACCATGATTACACCGTAAATGCGTTGCGGAAGGCGGTCAGCGCGGCTTCGGCATCGCCTGCGGCGAAGGATTCAAGGCCCACCGGCCCCGCATAGCCCATCGCCTTCAGCGCCTTTGCAACGCCGTGATAGTTGATCTCGCCCGTCCCCGGCTCGCACCGGCCTGGGTTGTCGGCGACCTGCACTTCACCGATCCACGGCAGGCACTTTTCGCACCAGCGCACCAGATCGCCCTCGCCGATCTGGGTGTGGTAAAGATCAAGGTTGATCCGCAGTTGCGGGCGGTTGACCGAGGACAC
>MHZT01000023.1 GCA_001828855.1 Rhodobacterales bacterium RIFCSPHIGHO2_02_FULL_62_130
CGCTTCTCAGTTTAAACATCTGCGCCTCGGTGATTTTGCGGGTCGTGGCAGCCAGCATAGGGCAAAACGCCACCGTCGGCATGCTGTCCACATAATCGACCAGAGCAAGCAGATCACAGCGGACTTCCGGCACCGGGCGCTGCGTCACCATGCGGAGGGCATCTTCATGGCCGAGACGATTTTCGGGCCGACCCTCACGCTCTCGACCGGGCGCATCATCCCGACCCGCTGGGTTGGCGAACAGCATGTGAAGGAGGACCTCGGCTTCATCCCGAGCTTTGCCGACTGGGTGAAGGCCATCCGGCCCGAGCCCTGGATGGGCCGGTCGGCGCGGATCGAGGCGCTGGTCGATCCGCATCTCGCCTCGCCCGTGGTCGAGGTCACCTGAGATGACCGATCCAGCCTATCAGCGCCTCGGCCTGCCAGTGACAGCCTCGCCCTACACCGTCCTGCGGGCGGCGGTCCGGGCGCTGCATCCCGACACGCGCGCCGTTCGCGGCTTCCGGACGGCGCGCAAGCGCTTCTACCGGCAGATGCTCTGCGCGCATACCGCGCGACAGGCGGCGGGCGACACGCCAAACGGCTGATCGCCCCCAACCACTCCTTCATCCCGACACAACGCCCGGCCTCCCGGCCGGGTCTTCCCCATTCAGGAGGTCCCCATGGCGGATTACTTCACCCGTTTTTCATGCCTGCTCGAAGTCGGCACCCCCGACAAGGCTGCCCGCGCGCTTGCGCTGTTCGAGGAACTCCGCGCCGCAGATCAGGACGCAGACGACCCGGAGGTCGCAGGCTTTGATCTCGTGCTCCAGGACGCGCCCGAGGGCAGCACCCTCTGGATCCATGACGACGAGCACGGTGACGTCGAAGCCGTCATCCGCTTCGTGCTGCGCCTCGCGGAAGACCTCGACCTCACCGGCCTCTGGGGCTTCCAGTACGCCCTGACCTGCTCCCGGCCCCGCCTCGACGCCTTGGGCGGCGGCGCGCATGTCATCGATCTTGGCGCCCGCAAATCCATCGGCTGGACGAGCAGTCAGGAATGGCTGGCCGCCGCGCTGACCGGGGAGGACGCACATGCCTGAGGTCATCTGCACCACCGTCTACCAGTTCCCCGAACTCTCGGATGCCGCCAAGGAAAAGGCGCGGAGCTGGTATCGCGAGCTTGGCCCCCACGACGATTGGTGGGACGCGGTCTATGACGATTTCCAGCGGGTTTGCGAAATCCTCGGCATCCGCCTGAAGACTACACCCGTCCGCCATATGGGCGGCGGGACGCGGGCCAAGCCCTGCATCTGGTTCTCCGGCTTCTGGAGCCAGGGCGACGGTGCTTGCTTCGAGGGCTACTGGTCTCACGCCAAGGGCGCGGCCGCACGCATCCGGGACTACGCCCCGCAGGACACGACCTTGCATGGCATCGTCGACCGGCTGCAGGCCATTCAGCGGCGAAACTTCTACCAGCTTGCCGCCGAGGCAAGCCATCGGGGCCGCTACTACCACGAATACACCATGTCGGTGGACGTCACGCGCGACAGCCCGTCTGGGCAGCCGCCGACCGAGGACGCCGAAGAGATCGTGACCGAGGCGCTGCGTGATCTGGCCCGCTGGCTCTACCGCCAGCTCGAGGCTGAATACGACCACCTCACCTCGGACGAGGCCATCGAGGAGGGGATCATCGTCAACGAGTACACCTTCACCGAAGCCGGGCGGCGGTTCGGGTGAGGCGCACCCTTCGAAGAACTTTCCAAACCGCATGCTTGAAACGTACGTCGAACTGGCGTACATATCGACAAGACATTTCAGGAGGCGACCTTGCTCGGTTTCCACGACACCACCCGCGCGATCGACGAGCGCAACGAGGCCCGGATGAATTTTCGGACGAAGCCGCGCATCAAGACTGCCATCCAGCAGGCAGCGGCCCTGTCCGGCGTCGACGATTCTGTCTTCACGATGAATGCCGCTTACCAGGCCGCACTCGCAACGATCGCAGCGCATGAACGTACAGTGCTCCAGCCGGTGGATCATGAGTCGTTCTTTGCAGCGCTGGATGCACCAGCTGCGCCGACCGATGCCCTGCGCGCGGCCTTCCGTCGACACAGCGACACGGTTGTGTCGAAGTAAATGGCCGCGTCACAACCGGTCGCCTACACCATCGAGCCGTTCGATCCTTCGAAGCATGATCGGGCGGCTTTTTCTTGCGGCGTTGAACAAGTCGACAACTATTTCCAGAAGACCGCGAACAAGCTCGCCAAGGCGGACAATGTCCGCCTCTATGTGATGGTCGACCCTGACGGGACGGTTATCGGCTTCTATGCCCTGAATGCGCACGCCGTTCAGTTCACGGATCTGCCTGCGAAGTTCGCGCGGACCCGGCCTTCGCATGGCAACATTCCTGCCGCCTATATCTCGATGATCGGGCGGGATCGGAAGTTCAGCGGTGCCGGGTTTGGCGGCGATCTTTTGGTCGACGCCCTACGGCGCATTGCTGTTGCGGCCGACGCCATTGGCGTCGCCGTCGTCATGCTCGATGTGCTCGACTGCGGCGATCCAGACCGCGTTGCGCGCCGCAAGGCGCTTTACGAGAGCTACGGGTTTGAGCCGTTGCCTTCGAACCCGCTCAGAATGTTCCTGTCCGTCAGCACAGTTCGCAAGCTGATCGCTGAAGAAGACGATATGCCGAAAAAGGACGCTGCACTCGCGGATCTGGCGCGGCTCGGACAGGAGTTTGACCGAGGTTGAAGTCCTGAAGGTCGCACCTGCCAACCTATAGGTTGGCAATTGAGCTTCGGTTGCCAAGCCACGGTATGGCAGACGCTCCGGAGGGCCGGAGCCAGCCGGTGTCGGGATCACTTGTTCCCGTCGATCCACTTCGACATCAGCCCTTTGTCGCGGAAGCATTCCTCCGGAACGGCACGGCGCTTGATCCGTGCAAGCTTCTCCGCGAAGGCTACCTGCTTTGAGGTCGGCAGCCGGTCCATGTCAGATACCGGCTTCAGCTGGGCCTGCGCCTCGATCCAGGCGCTGAGCGACCGACGGTCCTGCTGAACCTCCCAGGGCAGGAGGGTCTGGTTGCGCACGGCGAGAGACCGCGCATAGGCGATCTGCTTGGCCGTCGCGGGCAGGGCATGCGTGGTGCTGTCCATCGGGAAACTCCCTTGCTGGCTTGATCCTCAATATAGAACATAACAGGAACAAAATCAACCCGAGCGAACGGAACGCACCGGTTCGAGAGGGAGAGAGGGGCCGGGAAAGATCAGGCCTGAGGGTGCCCGAGAGAGGGCGTCCGGGCCTGTCCCTGTCCCCCATTCCGGAGTTTCCCGATGACCTATCTCGCGCCCGTTGCGCCTCCCGTTCCTGTCCCGTCTCGTGATCCCGCGCCCGCGATCCTCGCTGTCGCCGAAGCATTTCAGCCCGATCTGGCGCAGGGGTTCCAGATCGACGCGCTGCGTCTGCGCCTCGAGATGGAGCGCGCCTTTGGCGGCTCCGATGCCGACGGCGCCTGGGACTGGAAACTCGCCTATGAGACGGGTGAGGTGGCGCTGGTCCTCTTCCTACGGAAGTTCGGCCGCGCGCTTCTGGCCCGGGCGGGCTCACCTGCCGCGTTGCTGCCGATCCTCGCCAAGGTGGCGGGCCTTTTGCCCACGCATACCCGGCGCTCGGAAGAAATGGAGCGCTTCCAGCAATTCTCGACGCCGCTGCCCATGGGACTGGCCGCAATGGCGGCAGCGCAGATCACGCCCCTTGACCTCGTCCTCGAGCCTTCGGCTGGGACCGGCCTTCTGGCGATCCTCGCGGAAATCGCCGGCGGCAGCCTCGCGCTGAACGAGTTGGCAGACACCCGCGCCGACCTTCTGCGCCGCCTGTTCCCGGGCCGACCCGTCACAGGCTTTGACGCCGCCCAGATCGACGATCATCTCGACGCGGGGCTACGCCCGAGCGTCATCCTGATGAACCCGCCCTTCTCGGCGGTGGCCCATGTCGATACCCGCACGACAGAGGCGACGGCCCGGCATCTGCGCTCTGCCCTTGCCCGCCTCGCGCCCGGCGGGCGTCTGGTCGCAATCACCGGCGCCGGTTTCGCGCCGGATGCGCCGGCCTGGGCGGAAACCTTCAGCCGTTTGACTGAGGCTGCTCACCTGGTCTTCACCGGTGCTGTGTCGGGCTCTGCTTTCGCCAAGCACGGCACCAGCTTCGAGACGCGGATTTCGGTCTTCGACAAATGCCGGGGCGGCGAGTTGGGCGGCATCACTGCCGATCTGGCCCTGCCCATGTCCGCCGATGTTGCCAGCCTTCTGTCCCGGATCACCGCCGAGGTCCCGCCACGCCTCGAGATGGATGCGGGCGCCGTCGCTCAATCGCAGCCCGCTTCCCCTTTCCGGGGAATTCCTCCCCATTCGTCCGGCCCTGCCGCTCGACCCGCGCGGTCAACGGCGTCGGCCAAGATGGATGTGCATGTCACCACGCCGGATGTGGAGGATCTGGCCTATACCCTACGCCAAGCGACGGACGATCTCGGCGCTGCGCGCTTGTCGGACGCGATCTACGAGACCTACCGCCTGCAGGCTATCGACATCCCCGGCGCGGCTCCGCACCCGACCAAGCTAGTGCAATCGGCTGCCATGGCGTCCGTTGCGCCCCCCAAACCCTCTTATCGTCCCAAACTGCCCGCCGCCGTGCTACACGATGGCCTGCTTTCCGACGCGCAACTTGAGACCGTAATCTACGCAGGCGAGGCGCATGGCGCGTATCTCGCCGGATCGTGGACCGTCGAAGAAACCGGCGACATGGTCTCGGCCGCGCCGGACGATGCGGCTGGTGCTATCCGCTTCCGCCGCGGCTTCTTCCTTGGCGACGGCACCGGGGCGGGCAAGGGCCGCCAGTCGGCAGGGATCCTGCTCGACAACTGGTGCCAGGGCCGTCGCAAGGCGCTCTGGATATCGAAGAGCGACAAGCTTCTCGAGGACGCGCAGCGCGACTGGTCAGCGCTCGGCCAGGAGCGGCTGCTGGTCACGCCGCTTTCCCGCTTCGCGCAAGGTCGCGACATCCCGCTCACTGAGGGCATCCTCTTCACCACCTATGCCACCCTGCGCTCCGAAGAGCGGGGCGCCAAGAAATCCCGCGTCGACCAGATCGTCGATTGGCTCGGGGCGGATTTTGACGGGGTGATCCTGTTTGACGAAAGCCATGCCATGGCCAATGCCGCAGGAAGCAAGGGCGAACGCGGCGACACGGAAGCCTCGCAGCAGGGCAGGGCGGGCCTGCGGCTGCAGCACAAGCTGCCCAATGCCCGCGTGGTCTATGTCTCTGCCACGGGTGCGACCACGGTTCACAACCTCGCCTACGCGCAGAGGCTCGGGCTCTGGGGCGGCGAAGATTTCCCCTTCGCAACCCGTGCCGAGTTTGTGCAGGCCATTGAGGCCGGCGGCGTGGCTGCGATGGAGGTCCTCGCCCGCGACCTGCGGTCCCTGGGCCTCTATACGGCCCGGTCGCTTTCCTACGATGGCGTCGAATACGAGATGCTGGAGCACGCGCTGACGCCCGAGCAGCGCGGCATCTACGATGCCTATGCCGGGGCCTTCGCCATCATCCACAACAATCTGGCTGCCGCGATGGAAGCCGCCAACATCACGGGGGATGCTGGCACACTGAACCGTCAGGCCAAGTCCGCCGCGCGCTCGGCTTTCGAGTCTGCCAAGCAGCGCTTCTTCGGGCATCTGCTCACCTCGATGAAAACCCCCACCCTCATTGCCAGCATCGAGGCTGATCTCGCGGCAGGCCACGCAGCCGTCATCCAGATCGTCTCGACGGGCGAGGCGCTGATGGAGCGCCGCCTCTCAGAGATCTCGACCGAGGAGTGGAACGACATCCGCGTCGACATCACCCCGCGGGAATACGTCCTCGACTACCTCGCCCATTCCTTTCCGGTGCAGCTTTACGAGCCCTTCACCGACAGCGAGGGCAATCTCTCCTCGCGGCCTGTGGTGCGCGACGGCCAGGCAGTAGAATGTCGCGAGGCCGCCCGTAGGCGCGACGCGCTGATCGAGAAGCTGGCCTCGTTGCCTCCAGTGCCGGGGGCGCTTGACCAGATCGTCCAGCGCTTCGGCACCGATCTCGTGGCCGAGGTCACGGGCCGCTCGCGCCGCATCGTGCGGAAGGGCGAGGGCGCTGCCGCGCGCCTCGTCGTCGAAAGCCGGGCCGGTTCCGCCAACCTGTCTGAGACCGCCGCCTTCATGGATGACCAGAAGCGCATCCTGATCTTCTCGGATGCGGGTGGCACGGGACGCAGCTATCACGCCGATCTTGGCGCGAAGAACCAACGACTGCGGGTCCACTACCTTCTGGAACCCGGCTGGAAGGCCGATGCGGCGATCCAGGGCCTCGGCCGCACCAACCGCACCAATCAGGCGCAACCGCCGCTCTTCCGGCCGGTGGCCACGGATGTAAAGGCGGAAAAGCGGTTCCTTTCGACCATCGCCCGCCGCCTCGACACGCTGGGTGCCATCACGCGCGGCCAGCGCCAGACCGGAGGGCAGGGGCTGTTCCGCCCGGAAGACAACCTCGAATCGCCTTACGCCCGCGATGCCCTGCGCCAGCTTTACCGCCGCATCTATCGCGGCGATGTGGCAGGCTGCTCGCTCGGGGCGTTTGAGGATGCCACCGGCCTCAGCCTGACCGATGACAACGGTCTGAAGGATGACCTGCCGCCGATCACCACCTTCCTCAATCGCCTGCTCGCGCTGACCATCGACATGCAGGCGGTCCTGTTCTCCGCATTCGAGGAACTCCTCGATCAACGGATCGAGGGCGCTATCGCCGCCGGGGTCTACGACCTCGGGCTCGAAACGCTGCGCGCCGAGAGCTTCCGCGTCACCGATGCGCGGGTGATCTACACCCATCCCGGCTCCGGTGCGGAAACCCAACTCCTCACTATCGCGGAAAAGCGGCGCAACACGCCGACCTCCCTCGCCGATGCTCTGGACTGGCTCGACGACCCGAAGGCACGCCTGCTGGTCAACAGCCGCTCGGGCCGTGCCGCGGTGCAGGTGCCCGCCACCAGCTTGATGCTGGACGACGGCACCATCGAGCCCCGCTTGCGGCTGATCCGGCCAACGGAGGCCAGCACTGTCCCTGCCCGGATGATGGAGGGCACCCATTGGCTCGAAGCTGACCGCTCGGCCTTCTCCGCAGCCTGGACCGTGGAACTGGCCGAGGTGCCGGAGTTTTCGGAAGCCACTCTGCATATCGTGGCGGGGCTCTTGCTGCCGATCTGGAAGCAGCTCCCACAGGATGAAACCCGAGTCTACCGCCTGCAGACCGACGACGGTCAGCGCATCATCGGCCGCCGCGTCTCACCCGCCTGGGTCGCGACCACGCTGGCGGCTGACGCGCCGCAGCTGACAGCCGCACAAGTTCATGCCCTTGTTCTCGAGGGCAAGGCCGTGGTGCGCTTGGCCGAAGGGATGGAGTTGCACCGGTCTCGCGTCATGGGCGTGAACCGGATCGAGCTATCCGGCTTCACGGATGCGGCGAAGGACCGCCTCAAGGCAGATGGCTTCTTCTCGGAGATCATCGCTTGGAAGCTGCGTCTCTTCTGCCCAACGGACTCGGGCGGCATTGCCGTGCTGGATCGTCTGCTTGCACGTTGTCCTGTGACGGGACTACATGCACGCGGGGGTTGTTGAGCCATGTATTCCGAAACCGACGAACTGATCCGAGCACTAGCGGAGAACGCCGAAGGCGTCTGTCGCGCTTACCTTTCCGCCGGACGGCGGGAAGGGTCCTACTGGATCGTGGGCGATCTACAGAACAACCCAGGCCGATCGCTCTTCGTGCGGCTGACCGGGCCCGCGTCGGGGCCGGGCGCTGCTGGCAAGTTCACCGAACATGTTGCGGCGCGGGTTATGTTGCCGGGCTTTGATTTCCCCTTTGTTTGTTTTGGGTTGCTGCCGTCGGCGCAACA
>MHZT01000024.1 GCA_001828855.1 Rhodobacterales bacterium RIFCSPHIGHO2_02_FULL_62_130
CAACATGTCGATGATGGCGCATCCTATGCACTTGCACGGTCATGCGTTTCAAGTGGTCAGCACGGGTGGTGCGCGCTTTGCAGGTGCGGTGCGCGACACCGTGCATGTGCCACCGATGGGCATGGTGACGGTCGCGGTGGATGCAGGCGAAGCTGCGCGGTGGATGCTGCACTGCCACCACATGCCCCACCTTTCGACGGGCATGATGACGGAGTTCGCAGTATCGGCCTAAAAGCCGCCGAGGCCCGCAGTATGCCTGCGGGCCTCGGCCCTTTTCGCAGGAGATAGGCAATGACGCGATTCTTTGGACGACGCGCCGTTCTTGCGGCACTGGCCATGCCATTCGTCACGCAGCGCGCACACGCGCGCGCGCCCTTTCGACTTCGTGGGGACCCGCAGCCTTTGCTCTCGCCCCCGATCGTGGACGAGTCAGGGCGCGACCGGCGTCTCGAAGACTTCGGGAGCCGTGTGATTCTCTTGAACATCTGGGCAACATGGTGCCCGCCGTGCCGGGAAGAAATGCCAATGCTCGACCGACTTCAGGCGCGGATCGGCGGTGCAGATTTCATGGTGCTGCCTCTTTGCATCGATGATGCGGGAATTGACAGGGGGCGGCGTTTCTACAATGAGGTTGGCATTGCGAATTTGTCATTGTTCTGGGCTGAATCCCTTCGTGTTCAACTGGCCCTCGCCTTTGTCGGACTTCCGACGACGCTACTGATCGACCGAGAAAGTCGTGAGATCGGGCGCCTGCAAGGCCCGTTTGATTGGGACAGTGATGACACCGCCACCCAGATCCGTGGTCTCCTTTAACCTCTGGTCGCTCAGTCGGATGGATAGCTGGTGAACACTTTCAAACTGCCATCGCGCTTGATCAGAAGCACCTCATATGCGTCGCGGCTGTCTTCTGAACCCATGCCTGGCGAGCCGTAGGGCATGTCTGGCACAGAAAGTCCAAACGCATCCGGTCTTTCGACGAGCAACCGGCGGATGTCGGCAGCGGGAACATGTCCTTCGAGCACATACCCGTCGACGGTTCCTGTGTGGCAAGAGAAGGCTTTTACCGGGACCCCGTGGTCCATCTTGTAGCGGATCAACAGGGTCCCCATCGAGACTTCATCAGTCACTGTGAAGCCTTGCTCGCGCAGGTAGTCGACCCAAGCTTCGCAACATTCACAACCGCGCCCTTTGACGACATGAATGGGGGGCTCTACCTGCGAATTTGCACTGTCTACTGGCAAGGCCCAGAAGGCCGCCGCAGCAAGTATAAATTCACGTCGTTTGACCAGCAATCCCGTCATCCCCGATCCTCCATTTTGGCCGACTTGAAGCCGGTCTCTTTTCGCCAGGTTGTAAGAGCATTCAGATCGTCAACTGAAGCGATCTCCTGAGCAGAAAGGGCCTCGCGATCCGTCGGATCGATGGGCCGACCGTCCACACGAACTTCATAGTGAAGGTTTGGTCCACTCACGAGCCCTGTAGCTCCGACTGCTCCGATCCTGCTCCCGGCTTTTACCCTTGTTCCCTGTTCCGCCGTGTCGGTGATTTCCGACAGATGCGCATATCGCGTCACGACGCCACCGCCATGATCAATATCAACCGTCAAACCGTACCCGCGAATTGTCCCGGCAAAGATGATGCGGCCCGCCCCGGTTGCTGACACTTCGGTCCCTACAGGCGCTGCATAGTCTATACCGGTATGCATCCGTACCCCGCCCAGCACAGGATGATTGCGCCTGCCAAAGACAGAGGAAAGACGCGCCCCAAGGATTGGCGCAGCGGAGCGTTGGACGGCTTCTCCATCCTCAAAAACGATGACTGGCCCTGCAGCGTCAGACGCTACAAGTTCGAGAACGCGATCTGTCAGTTCCAGCCGCGCATAGTTCAAGCGTGGCTCGCCCGCGATGCTTCCGTCGGGAAGTTGGTCCTCCCGCCAGACAAGAGCGAAGCTTTCACCACCTTTTATGTCGCGCCTGAAATCAACCTGGCCCGCGAGAAGCGCTGTCAGGTCAACGGCGAACCTTTCGGGCGCGTTGGCTGCGACAAGCGCCTCATACAGGGGACCCTGCAGGGTCAAAGTCTCCCGTCTGTCGACTTCCCGGATCGGGGGATCAAGCCTCTCGGCTGTGATCGGTCCGTTGAACGACAAGTTGATCTCGACCCCATCATCAACAAACAGCGACAGTCGCAAGAGTCTCGTGGGGTCAATTTTTTCTGCAGCCCACTCCAGCCGATGTCCGGGGCGCAGTTCTGTCAGATCATAAACACCCGCAAGGGCCAATGCTGCCTCGGCCCTGACGTTTGGCGAAATGCTCGCTCTGCCAAGAACGCTGTCCAGAGTATCACCGGATGCGATCGTCGCCGTCGACTGCGAAAGAACATGTGACGTCGGTGGGTCCGCGAAGACCGGGACGGGTGCGGCAAGCCCGAAAGCAAGAAGCAAAAGCGTGGTGTGTCTGATCATCTGGCAGGATGGCCTTTCAACTGAGGGCACGGCGAATTTTGGGCACGGCGAAGCGCCGGTCTTCGTGGAAGTCGATGATGCTGGCAAAGCGCCCGTCCGGGTAGAACAGGAAAACTCCAGCTGTATGGTCCATTGTGTAGTCGTCTCCATCACGCGGTACCTTGCGGTAGGACACACGAAAATCCTCAGCAGCCTGAGCAATTTGACTGGGAGTTCCGGTCAGACCAGCAATCCGCGGGTCGAAATTGGCGACATACTCGGCCAACACGTCCGGCGTATCGCGGTCGGGATCAACCGAGATGAGGGCGATGTTCAGCCGGTCGGCATCTGGCCCCAACTCCTCCAGCCAGCCGGATATGTCACTTAGCGTGGTTGGGCAAACATCGGGACACCAGGTAAAGCCGAAGAACACCATTGTCGAGCGGCCGATCCAGTCAGCGGATCGAACGGCCCGTTTGCGGTGGTCGGTCAGTTGCCAACTCATTTCGCTCATCGACAGCGGCAGGTCCGCATTCAAGACCGGGCCATTGCTCGTGCGGTAGGCGCCAAGGCCCAACATGAAGGCCATGGCGCCGACTACGCTCCCAACCCCAAGAATTATTGTTCTGCGTCGGCGCAATCCGGACCCTCCGCACGCACGGAAAGCACTTCTACATTCACTGTCACCTCGCCTGCCTTCTCGAAAGACAACGTGACAGGAAAACTGTCACCCTCCTTCAGGGCCGCAGTCAGACCCATGAGCATCCCGTGATAGCCACCCGGCGAAAGTTGGACGCTTTGGCCCGCCAGGACAGGGATCGACATGGCATGCGGCATCGACGCGACGCCATCCTTGAGCACAGTCTCGTGCAACATCGGCATCCCCGCTGCTGGCGTGGAAATGCCGACAAGAGCATCGTCGGTAGCGCCAGCATTGCTGATCGAGACATAGAAAACGCCAGGACGGCCAGCGCCGATGGTGACCTTAGACCAGCCATGCTCGACGCTCAGATCACCGACTGTCACGGTTTCGCAGGCAAAGGCCGCTGATGCAGTCAACGACAGGGTCGCAGCAAGCAACAAGTGTTTCATGGGTCAAAACCTCGTCTGAAGGTCGGAAAGGATGTCGGCGGCCGGAGTGCCGTAGGTGAATTGGCGAAGCCATTCACCATCCGGACCAATCAGGAAAAGGCCGGGACTGTGCGCCATGGAATAGCCGTCAGGCGATGCAGCATCGTTCTCGCGTTCATAGAAAATCTTGAAGCTGTCGGCCGCGGCTTTCGTCTCGGTCTCGGTCCCTGCCAGACCCAGGATCGCCGGATGAAAGGCTGCAGTGTAGGCCGCAAGGCCGAGCCGCCGGTCGCGTTCGGGGTCAATCGAGACGAAAAGCGGTTGAACTTTCTCGGCATCCGCCCCGAGATCGTCCATAACTTGGGCTACGTCAGAAAGCGTCGTAGGGCAGACATCGGGGCAGTTTGTGAAGCCGAAGAAGACGAGAAGGAATTTCCCGCGAAACTCTGCACTCGTCCTGATACGGCCTTCCTCATCCGCAAGTGTAAAGACTGGCGTGAAAGCCGGACTGGTTTCAGCAACACCCTCGCCTTGGATGGCCCACCTTGTTCCGGCAAAAATGATCATCGCCGCGATGGCGGCGACCCATAACCCAATTTGAAGGCGTCTAAGGCGCATCGAAATATCCGACCAAGAGGTTCATTTGAGTGGTCTAGAACCTTGAGCAGCTAGAGGTTCAAGCGACATTGGTGTGAGTTTTTTGACGACCGGCGATGTTTCGCCGATCAGTGCGCCCCAAGAAACCGCCCCAAGGCGATCCCTAGGAAGATACCGAAAAGACCAAATGCGATGGCGAAACCGGCCCCATGCTGCAGCCGGTCCATCCGTTTGCCTCCACGCTGTCGCGCGAGAAGATCGCCCCACACAAATCCGATGCCCCCAAATAGCAGTCCGATCATGGCGATTTCCTTGTCAAGAACGCTGAATTCTACAGTCGCGGTCGCAGTCTGATGGTAGCCCATGCAAGCAGGACCAGCGCCAGCGCGGTCCAGTCGCCGAAGCGAGCATAAGGGGTCGGCGAAAGCGGTCGTGGCAAGCGCGTGTCAATTATTCCTGCCGTTCCAAGCTCGAGCATAGCCACCGTCCGACCGTAGGCATCAACCACGGCGGATATTCCGGTGTTGGCGGCACGAACAAGCGGGAGACCTTCTTCGACCGCTCGCATTCGGGCTGAAGCCAGATGTTGCCATGGTCCGATCGAGGTGCCGAACCAGGCATCGTTGGTTGCGTTGAAGATCCAGTCCGGACGGATCGCGTCATCGGCGACATGGCCGGGAAAGATTGCCTCATAGCATATCGCCACTCCAACATAGGGGTGGGGCCCAATCGCCAGCGTGCGCGGTCCAGGGCCGGGCGCAAAATCACCCAGAGATTGAACCAACCGCTGAAACTGCAACACACTGCGCCAGGGAACATACTCGCCAAAGGGTACGAGGTGATGCTTGGCGTAACGTGTGAGGATTGTGCCGTCCGGAGCGATAGCGAGGACGGAATTGCGGTAGACCATTCCCGCCCCGGTTTTTTCCCGCTCCGGGCTGCCGGTGAGCAAGACACCAGTTTCGGACAACAGCCACCCCAACATGACCCGTGCGCCAGGATCCTCTGCAAGGAACCCAGGCCAGGCGGTTTCGGGCCAAAGCAGAAGATCGAACGACCCTGAGCGGGCCGACAGGGAAAAAAGCCGCAGGATGTTCGCTTTTCGGGAAGTTTCATCCCATTTGGCATTTTGTGCGATGTTTGGCTGCACGACCCGAACCTGCGTGCCACGGTCCGAAGCCGGGCCTGAGGTGGCAAGCCGTACCACTCCAAAGCCCGCAACGCTGACCAAAATCGCGGCCGCACCAGTCAGGCGAAGAACCCGCAGATGGCGGTCAGCACGACCGAAGGCGAGACCAGCAAGTGACGCACACAGCACGAGGAGAAATCCAAGCCCGTAGCTGCCGACCACCGAAGCTGCTTGGGACAGAACGGTCCAGTCAGCCAGCGTGTAGGCTGCAAGATTCCACGGAAACCCGGTGACGACATGTCCTCGCAGCCACTCAGACGCCGCCCAGGCCGTGGCCAGCGACAGTGCCGGAGGCAGGCCGGACCGCGCCATGCGCGCCGCAACGACACATGCCAATGCTGGAAACGCTGATAGCAGCCCGGCGAGGCCGAAAACAGCAGGCAGGGCGAGCCATCCGAACCGGTCTGCCTCGACCTGAAAGCTTTCAGTGATCCAGAACAGGCCAAGCACAAACTGTCCCAAGCCGAACATATATCCAAGCCCGAACGCCCTAAGCGACGATGCGCCACGCAACACCAGTGCAAGCGCCACGAAGGCAACCAGCGCGAGCGGCAAAATCGAATACGGCGGCAGGGCGAGGACAAGGCACGCGCCTGCCGCTACGACGATCCCCAGTCTGGCCAGACTTCGCAGGTGCGTCCTGCCGGAAAACGGATGTCCATCCGAAATTATCAATTCTGTCAGATCCTCCAAATTGCAGAGTGACGCCTAACTGCTCTAGCAACTAGAGGTGCAACATATCCTTCAGCAGATCACGGCATTGTCAGAATGGCGCGGCAAGTCGCGCTATTTTTCAATAGCTGAAGTGTTGCGGTGAAAACCGTTACGCGAGGCCAAAAGTCACATAGACTTGACTGGACAACCGGGCCGCTTTGCCAGCCGCTAATATAACGATACGTACGCAATCGAAGGATTTGCGCTGCGATAATTTGAAGAAAGCGAAGCCAATGTTCACACGACGCCATTTAATTGCAACGACAGCCGCGCTGTTTTCGGCACCGATTGCTGCCCCGGTGCTCGCCGCGTCGCATCTGCAAGACCAGTGGGCGGCCTGGGATGCGGAGGTTACTCCGCCGGGCTATGACGCTGCAACGACCAATCCATGGGGGTTGCACCCGCGCCTGCTGCCGACCCGCGTCGAAGCGCGAGCGGGGCTTGTGGCTGGTGATATCCATGTCGACGCGATCGCGAGGTATCTCTACCACATTCAGGCTGATGGAACGGCCATGCGCTACGGCGTCGCCATCGGCCGTGATGGTCTGTACGAGCCCGGAACTTACACGATCCGCCGCAAGGCGAAATGGCCAAGCTGGACGCCGACCCCCGCCATGATTGAACGTGAGCCGGAAATCTACGCGAAATATGTCGATGGCATGGCCCCCGGTCCGGCAAATGCCTTGGGTTCCCGCGCGCTCTATCTCTTTGTCGGTGAGCGCGACACCTATCTGCGAATCCACGGCTCACCGCTGCCGGGTTCAATCGGAAGCCGCGCGAGTTCGGGCTGTGTGCGCATGGTCATGCCACATATCAACGACCTGTTCGATCAGGTCGAGGTTGGCGTAACGGCGCATCTCTACCCCGCCGAAGAAGGGAATGTGGCGACGACCCTGTGACGGACACCGCCCATTTGCGCGCTTGTGGCTGCCAGCGGGACTTTTTGGATCAGCCCACCGAGGCAGTGTTGGCTGCAGCGTCGGTGCAAATCGGCCTGCCCCTAACCGATCGCAGCGGCAACATCGTCGTCTCAACCGGCCCGACATGGCGGTACCAATAGCAGCCGTCTTCGGGTTTCAGGATCACTTCTTGCAGGTTCTGATACGGTGCCGCAATCAGGGCGACCCCTTCCGGCAGCTCCTTGAGAAACCCAGTCGTCTTGTCAGTTGCCTGATTGATCGGGACAGTGCAGGCCCCAAGTGCCAGAAACCCAATCGCAAGACAAATCGGCCGCAACCGTTTCAAAGCCACGGGCGGGGCTCGGTTTATCATCGCGACGTCCTCGGCTGTGATCGCTGACCTGTTAATACTGCTCGGCCGCATAGGATATCCTTGTTTCTTGTTCTGTCGCGTTCCCGATCCGGTCCGTGCGACTTTGGCCAAAACCTGCGGAGATTATACCTTGATCAGCGCCGCTGTGACATACATGAACGCGACGCCGCCAAGAAAGCCGCCAAGAACAGCAGGCGAGAACAGCACGGCCGGCCGGTCAGGGTTCTGGCGCATCAGGTAGGCGGTGACTTCGACAATCACCTGCAGGATCGCCCCGGCCCCGACGGCGAGCGCCAGTGCTGACCATTGCGGGGCGTAGGCGAGGCTGCCCGCCCACATGCCCAGTACAGCCGGGCCGCCAGCCAAAAGCGTCAGCGCAGCAAAGGTCCAAAGTGGTGGCCGGACACGCAGCATCGGTGCAGCAATACCGATCCCTTCGGTCACATTGTGCAGTGCAAATCCGAGGACGAGGAAGGTACCAAGCCCCGCCGATCCGGCGGCGAAAGCCCCACCGATGGCCAGCCCTTCTCCGAAATTGTGCAACCCGATTCCGAGCGCGATGTAGAACGCCAGCGCCAGCCCCTCGGGTTGACCGCGCCAGCGACCGATGGCCATCAGCAGCAAGAAACTCGCCAGCGCCGCCAGCCAGACCATCGCCGATCCCTGGAACAGGGCAGCCGCGTCCGCCGACAATTCCAGCGCCTCGCCTGTCATGTCAATCAGCAGGAAGGCCAGCAGACCCACCGTCAACGCCAGAAGGACGTTCATGCCCTGCCGACCCAAGCCGCGCATCGCAGGATAGAACATCAACCCAAGTGCCACCGGCAGCAAGCCGACAATCGCGCCCACCAGCGCCTGCAGGCGCAACTGTCCGGCGCTGACCTTGGGTGTCGGCACAGCCACGGGAATTTCGTGTTCGAACACTGTGCCGGTATTGGTGACCATGGCGACGCGATGTGCCTCGCCCAGAACCCAAGGATAGGGCATGCGCAGCCAGACGGTATCGCCGCGCGCGACAGGCCCGGCAGGGTCTTGCGTGAAGGACCAGTAAGCGTCATCCACCGCGACCTGCGCGATGACCATTGCTTCTGACCCACCAGCCCGCACCAGAAGCTGGATGCCGGTTTCGTCGAGGATGGTGCGCTCAATCGTCAGCGCCTCGACCGGCGGAGCGCCATTGTTGAAGCTGCGCAGGGGATCGAGCGAGGCGATCCAGACAAAGGAAGCCAACATCGCCGCCAGCGGCAGCAACACCAGCAGAAGCCGGATGAGGGGGGACCGGGCGGATTGGCTCTGGTCGCTCATGCTGCTGGCCCCCGTACGTCGAACATGCCGACCCAGCCCAGTTCGGTGAATTCGGACTGATGGGCATGGAACATGTACATGCCATCTTCATGGTCGGCGAAACTGAACTCGAGGATGCCGCGCTGCGCCTGACACTGCATGATGAGATCGACGGTGCGCTGCGTGGGCCTCAGGGTGGTGCCAGTATCGTAGTAGTCGAAGAAATTGGCGTGCAGATGGAACGAGTTGATCGGGTCGAACTCGGTGACGTTCAGAAGGTAGATGCGCACCGGGCGCGATTTGTCGATGCGGATCGGGACGTTCATGTAGGCTTGGCCCACGGTGTTGCAGGCGTAGACCTCGTTGCCGCCATCGAAATTGGTGTCGAAGGCGTTCATCACCATCGCCATTTCCTGCCAGTTGGCATTTTCGGGGCTGCCCAGCAGTCGCGAAGCGGCGACGGCGGTCAGGGCTGGGTCAGATTGCCGTGCGGGATCAGGGTCGATCACGAACAGCCCGTACATGCCCTTGTGCATATGCCGCTTCAGCGGCAGGGCGTGGCAGTGGTAGAGGTGGCAACCGAACGGTTTGGCGTCGAACTCGTAAATGAATTCCTCACCTGGGCCGATCAGGCCCGCACCGGGAACCCCGTCCATCCGCGCCGAATGGATGCCGTGGAAATGCATCGAATGCGGGTGCGAACCAAAGTTCCGGAAGATGATCCGCAGTCGCTCGCCCTCCTTGGCACGGAGCGCAGGTCCGGGAACGCGACCATTGAAGGTCCAGGCGGGAAAGAAGATGCCGGGGGCAATCTCGATTTCCTTGTCGATGGCATCGACATCGAAGGTACGCAGGGTGCGCCCGTCGGGCAAAAGCTCGGTCGTGCCGGTGTCCCAGTCGGTCAGCATCGGCGTCGGGTCAAAGCCGTTCCGGGCGTGATCGACCTGACCAACCGTGGTCATGTTGCCGTGTGCCATGCCGGACATCGGTGTCGCATAGGGATCGGCAGCCATGGCGGACATGTCGTGACCGGCCATGGGATCGGGGGCAGACTGCGACCGCGCACCGCTCGCCAGCACCGCAGCGCCGCCGGCGGCAGTAAGGCCTCCGATCAGCAATGCGCGGCGCGCGGGATCGACAGATTGCTGTTTTTCGTCAGGCACTGAGGATCCTCATTTCGGATTGCGCATGGTCTGGAAGGGCAGTTGTCTCTATTTCGGCAATCCCGCTCGCCATGAACAAGTCTGAGCAAATAAAGTTAGGCTTGGCTAACATTCTGCTCTTTGCCTTTGCCTGTCAACAAGGTTCATGCAAGACTGGGTTGATGATGCAGGATAACCACCTTGAGAGCATGCCCGCCGAACCCGATCCCCGCCCGCACGATGCCCGGGCCGAGGCGTTTCAGGGTGTGCGCGAAGCGCGGCGCAGCGAATTGGCTGAAGACTATGTCGAACTGATTGCCGAGCTTATTCATGCGAATGGCGAGGCGCGACCAGTCGATATAGCGACAAAGATGGGCGTCAAAGCCCCGACTGTTGCCAAGACGCTGGATCGTCTGGCTAGAGACGGTCTGATCACCCGCGCGAAGTATCGCTCAGTCTTCCTTACGGAAGAGGGCAGGGCGCTAGCGGGGGAGTGCCGCCGCCGCCACGAGATCGTGCTGCGCTTCCTGATCAGCCTTGGCCTGGACCCCGAAACAGCTGAACGCGATGCCGAGGGGATCGAGCATCACGTCAGCGCTCGCACGCTGGCCGTCTTCGCAGCTTTCTCCGACCGATCCTAGGTCTGTCGGATCATGGGCTCTCGACGGCAAGCTTCACGTCGGCAATCAGGCTTTCGGCACTGACGTTCTCTAGCCGCTTGCCGTTAAGGAAGAACGTCGGGGTTTGCCGGATGCCAAGCGCCTCGACATCTGCCGCGTCCTGATTGAGGACGCCGGTGATGCCGGGGAAAAGCCGTTCGGTTTCGGATTTCTTGAGATCCAGGCCGACAGCGCCAGCCACCCGCCAGGCCACATCCATTTGCGGGCCATCATGCAGGGCCCAAGTGGGCTGTTTTTCGAGAATGGCGTCCAGCACCTGCTCGAACTTGTCCTGCATCCGGGCGACCTCAAGAATGCGCACCGCCTCGTCCGATCCCTGGTGGAACACGGTATAGCGCATCACGACCCGCACCTGGGTCGGGAACTGGCGGCGGATTTCCTGCACGACGGGGTGAAACGCGCGGCACGCCTCGCAAGAGGGGTCGAAGAATTCGACCAGCGTGACAGGCGCGTCCGCGGGGCCAAGAACGGGCGAATGCGGGCGGATTAGCAGGTTAGTTTCAGCAGCGGGCGTCGCTGCGGCTGCGGCCTCTGCCTCGGCAGTGCGGCGCTGGTTCAGCACGTAAGCGCCGCCGGCAAAGGCCGCAATGCCAAGGGCGGAGACCCCGAGAAGAAGAGTGCGGCGGTTCAAGTTTTTGGTCCTTTCGTAACGGCAAGGCAGGCAGAGATCGCGGCAAAGGCGACCAGTGAAAGATAGGGAATCGGCAGCCCTAGGATCATCTGCGCCTCACCGGTGCAGGATGGGCCATCCTTGGTGCAGGGAACGATGGGCGCGGGCAATATTCCGGCATAAAGACCCGAATGCCAGGTGGCGATCGCCAGACCGGCCAGTGCCAGCGGCAACCCATAGGCTCTGGCCGCCCCGTCGCCGCGCCAGAGCGACACTCCGAGGACCGGCACCAGCGGGAACATGGCGATCCGCTGATACCAGCACAGCGTGCAAGGCATCTGGCCCAGCACCTCGCCGATGAACAGGGCACCAAGCGTAGCGGCTAGGGCTAACAGGAACGCGCCGGTAAGGGCATACTCTTCGCCTGAAAGGGTTGGATTGGTCCGCTCAGTCAACCGTGGTCTCCTTTTGTCGTCTGGTCGGAATGGCCGCGCAAAGGATGCACAGCGCGCCCGCAGTGATTGCGATGTCCGCTCCGTTGAAGGCTGGCCAGTGCCAGTCCTGCCAGTAAAGATCGAGGAAATCGGTGACGGCACCTTGCCGCAGACGGTCGATCAGGTTGCCGGTTGCCCCGCCCACAATCATGGCAAGGCCTGCGCTTTCCAGCGGGGATTTCGTGCGCAGGGCCATGATGGCGAAGACGAGGGTCAGCGCGCCGGTAAGCGCCGCCATCAGCAGCGGCCGTCCGGACATCACGCCCGACAGCATTCCGAAACTCGCGCCCTCATTGAAGCCGAGGGTCAGATTGAAGCCCGGCAGGACGGCAACGGGTGCTCCAGGGGCAAGCCACACAAGCGCCATTGCCTTGGACGACTGATCCACGAACACGCAGGCACCGGCCAGCAGCAACAGGTGCTTCATGTCTTGCTCCTATTCGGGAGGCCAATCCAACGCGGCACAGTGCCCGCATAGGTGTCGTAACCCGAACCAAGGCTGCCGCGCAGGGCAGTCTCTTCTGACTGAATCTGTGTGGACGCCGACCACAGGAACAGAATTGGTGCCAAGGCTGTCGGGATGGCTGGAAGCGCGAGTGCGACGCCCGTCAGCAGCACGAGCTGGCCCAGAAACGTCGGGTTGCGGCTGAAGCGGTAGAGCCCGCCGGAAACCAACTCGCCCGTCTCGCCCGGAATGACGCCGACCCGCCAGGAACGGCCCATCGACATCTGCGCGGCGAAGGCGATCATTGCACCGATGCTTGCCAGAAGAATGCCGATAACGCCAAGCAGCAGTCCTTTCCCCTCAGTCCAGAGCGGGTCCGCCTTGTGCAGCATCGGCCAGACGAGCCAGAGAAGCGGCCCGAAGAACGCCAGTGCGAATGCCGCGCGAAACCCGATGGCCGCGAGGCGGTCCCGCCCCGTGGCGCGTCCGAACAGCCAGATCGGCTTGCCGGCAGCCTCTGCCGCCTGCGCGCTGCCCCAGAAGAACAGCCCAAGATAACCCACAAGGATGGCCAAGGCGGCCCAGCCGAAGCCCGAAATCATCGGCTCAGCCCTCGCGTTCCGGATTAAACCGCAGCAACCGTAGCGCGTTGAGCGTAACGAGTACTGTGGCCCCGGTATCAGCAAGGATGGCGATCCAGAGGCCGGTCAACCCCAGAACCGACGTCACCAGGAATACCGCTTTCAGTCCAAGTGCGATGGTCACGTTCTGGCGGATGTTGGCCATCGCCGCACGGGCTAGCCGGATCGAGGCCGCAACATCCGTCACCCGGTCGCGCAGGATGGCGGCATCCGCCGTTTCCAGCGCCACATCGGTGCCCGATCCCATCGCCACGCCGACGGAGGCCTGTTTCAGCGCAGGTGCGTCGTTGATGCCGTCGCCGATCATCATCACGCCGCCCGCCTCGGCCATTTTGCGGATGGCGTTCAGCTTGTCTTCGGGCATCATGTCGGCTTGGAATTCCATGCCCAGACTGCCGGCAATGGCCGCCGCCGTGCGCGGGTTATCCCCGGTAAGGATGACTGAGGACACCCCCATGGCCTTCAACTGCCGCACCGCGTATGGTGCGTCTTTGCGGGGCTCGTCGCGCATGGCGATCAGGCCGAGTGGGACC
Source organism: Rhodobacterales bacterium RIFCSPHIGHO2_02_FULL_62_130 (assembly GCA_001828855.1). GTDB lineage: Bacteria > Pseudomonadota > Alphaproteobacteria > Rhodobacterales > Rhodobacteraceae > Cypionkella. Next base: position 13,116 of record MHZT01000024.1, read on the forward strand.
TTCTCGCGAAACACCGCCACGGCCGTCTTGCCGTCCTCTTCGAAGATCGTCGCTTGCCGCAGACCCAGCCCGTCAAGTCCGCCGTTGTCCATCGCAAAGCGGGGCGAGGCGACCCAGGCGGGCGCGTCGCCGACCGTGGCCACAACGCCATTTCCCATCAACGCCTTTGCGTCCTTCGACGGCAGCGCGGCAATACCCGCCGCCTTGGCACGTGCGAGAATGGCGATGGCCAGAGGATGGCTCGATCCGGTCTCGACCCCCGCCGCCACGGCCAAAACTTCGGCTTCGGTCGCTTCGCCAAAGGTCACGACATCGGTCACCACCGGGCGGCCATGGGTCAGCGTGCCAGTCTTGTCAAAGGCGACGCGGTTCACCTTGGCAGCTGCCTCGATCACTGCACCACCTTTCATCAGCAAGCCGCGCCGCGCTCCGGTGGACAGCGCCGAAGCGATGGAAGCGGGCACCGAGATGACCAGCGCGCAGGGGCAGCCGATCAGCAGCAGGGCAAGGCCCCGGTAAACCCAAGTGTCCCAGGGCTGGCCAAAGGCGAGGGGCGGCACAAGAATCACCAGCGCCGCGACCGCGACGATGGCGGGCATGTACCAACGGCTGAAGCGGTCGATGAAACGTTCGGTCGGCGCGCGTGCCTCCTCGGCCTCTTCGACCAGACGAATGATACGAGAGATTGTGTTGTCCTCGGCGGCCTTGGTGACTTTCACCTGCAAGACGGCCTCGGTGTTGATCGACCCGGCAAAGACGTTCTCGCCCGGCCCACGGTTCTTCGGGATGCTTTCGCCGGTCACCGGGCTTTCGTCGATGCCAGAGGTGCCTTCGGTGATCTCGCCATCCGCCGGGATGCGGTCCCCGGGGCGGACCATGACGATCTGGCCGACGGTCAGGCTTTCAGCGGGCACCTCGCGGGTGGTGTTGCCCGTAACCAGTTGCGCGGTCTTGGGCACCAGATTGGCCAGCGCCCGGATACCGTCGCGCGCCTTGCCGGCAGCGACACCTTCCAGCACCTCGCCCACGGCGAACAGGAACACCACGATCGCCGCTTCCGCAGCGGCGTCGATGAACAAAGCACCAATCGCGGCCACGGTCATCAGGCTTTCGATTGTAAAGGGCTGACCCATCCGCAGCGCCGCAAAAGCACGCTTCGCCACCGGGGCCACACCGATCAAGCAGGCAGCAATGAAGGGCCACTTGCCGATCTCGGGCGCGAGATATTCGATGATCCAGGCCGCACCCAGCAGAATTGCGGTGAAGATGACCAACTTGCCCTTGCTGGTCAGATACCAAGGCTTTCCCCGGTCGGCGGGGTCGTCATGCACATGGCCGGGGCTGCCGTGGCCGCTGTCGTCATGGCCGGCTGATTTCGCAGACCCCACGCCAGCGGTGCTGCTAACACTGGCGCTGGCAGTCTTGGGGCCGTGGTCGTGGCCATCGGCCTCGTCGTGGGCGTCTTCCGGCACCTCGCTTGGCAGCACGAAATCCTTCTTCGCCCCGGCCTTGCGCGGCGCGATCTCATAGCCAAGCGCTCGCACCGTGCCTTCGATCTTGTCGTGTGACGCGCCGCCCTCGGCCAGCGTCAGCTTTAGCCGCTCGGACATGATTGCCACGTTGACGCCGCTGACGCCCGGCAGGCGCCCGACTGCATTCTTGATCTTGGTCGCGCAGGACGCGCAATCCATTCCGGTCACGGTCCATTCGACCGTGGCGGCACCTGTGGCGCCTGCAGTAGGTGTTTTTTTGTCAGACATGATTGCTCCCCCGCCCGAACCGGGGCAGTTGCCATTATTGATTCGGGAACATAAAGTCTCTAGCAGCTATAGCTTCAAGAGGTATTTCTGTGCTGACCATCGGAAAACTGGGAGATGCGGCCGGCGTCAAGGTGCCAACGATCCGCTATTATGAGCAGATCGGCCTCTTGCCAGAGCCGGACCGGAGTTCCGGCAACCAAAGACTCTATGCCCGACGCACACTGGATCGGCTGAGTTTCATACGTCACGCCCGCGAGTTGGGCTTTCCGCTGGAGGCGATCCGTGACCTCCTCAGTCTGCAAGACAGCCCCGATCAGCCCTGCGCGGCAGCCGATACCATCGCAAAAGCCCAACTTCTGGCCGTTCGTGCCCGGCTTGCAAGGCTGAAGGCGCTCGAGACAGAACTAGAGCGGATGATAGTGCAATGCGCCCACGGCACGATTGCGGATTGCCGGGTAATCGAGGTTCTGGGCGACCATGCCAACTGTGCTCACGACCACCACGGCGGGCAGGAAGCGGCGTTGTAAGGCGAGTAATGTGGCCGCAGGCGTTGCGAGAGATTCCGGCGCTCACGGCGATGCGACTTGATCTCGCCGCTTAAATCCAACACAAAACAACGATGCGAGCAGTCCTGCGCCTTTTCCTTGCCCTATTCCTGACCGTGGCGGTGCTCGTCTCGGCCACGTCGCAACCTGCCTCTGCACTGACGAACGAAATCGCCATGGCCGCGATGCCCTGCTGTGACGATGATTGCCCCGATGACCCGTCTTGCGAATTGGCCTGCATAGCGATGCTGCGCTGTGCCGTCAGCACAACTGTCTTGCCGACACCCTTGGTAGACACCGGTGTCTTCGCGGCACTGATTTCCGGGATCGGATATCCGGACCCACCCTGGTCAGGCGACGGCCTGCGACCAGAAGGATTGAAACGACCTCCGCGCATCTGACGCCTGCGTGTTTCGACACGCGGCCGATGCAAGTGGTTTCCGGGCCTATGGCTCGGGCTCCTGTCGTTCCATTCAATCCTCATGAGGTCCCCAAGATGCGTCTTTCCCGCATTCGTTGCGCCGTTCTGGCGCTTGCCCTGTCTTCCACGACTGCCTTTGGCGGCGCTGAAGACTTCCGTTTTGAACTTGTATCCACTGATCATCGCGTCGGGTCAGGCGCGATCGTCGAGGTCAGCCTGACCGACCTGCGCACTGGCACGCCCGTCGAGGGTGCCGTGATCTTTGCCACACGCATGGACATGGCCCCAGATGGCATGGAGACGATGACCTCACCCGTGACCGCTATGTCTGCAGAGACGCCAGGCAACTACCGCTTTGCGACAGATATCACTATGGCCGGCGGCTGGCGGTTTTCGATTGCCGCCAAGGTGCAGGGCGAAGAGGAGACGGTTGAAACCCAGATCGAGCTGAAAGCAACGCCATGAGCGCCCTTGGCAAACTGGTGGCGATCACGCTTGTCGCCGCAGGTGCCGGATGGGCTGGCCTCAAGGCCGGAGAGGGTGGCATCACCCTCTCCGGCCTGCGGGATCTCGCGGAAATGCAGATCGCTATGCTTGTGGGCCAAGAGGCTGCCGCTATGCAGGGCCCGGATGCAACCGGACCCGTCATCTACTGGCGCCACCCGGACGGACTGCCCGAGTGGTCGGCGGTCGAAGCATCGTCCTCGGATGGTCGACCCTTCCTGCCTGTCTTCGCCAGCGAGGATTTGACGTTCGATCCGGTAGCCGTGCCCGAACCTGAGACCGCGGGCGACCGGCGCGTTCTTTACTACCGAAATCCGATGGGACTGCCCGACACCTCGCCGGTGCCGAAGCAGGATTCGATGGGGATGGACTACATCCCGGTTTACGACGGCGAGAGCAGTGACGACGGGTCAATCACGGTCTCTCCCGGCAAGTTGCAGCGCACGGGAGTGCGGAGCACGGAGGCCGTTCTGGCACCACTGGTCGCCATATTGCGTGCGCCCGGGATCGTGACGCTAGACGAGCGACGAGTCAGTGTAATTTCGTTGCGCGCTGACGCGTTCATCGAATCCGTGGCAGACGTGACGACCGGCAGCGTGATTGCCGAAGGTGCACCGCTGGTCACGCTCTACTCGCCAGAGATTGCGCAGGCCATCGCGCAGTTCGTCACAGATGTGCGAAGCGAAGGGCAGCAGCGACCAGGTGCACGCCAGCGGCTGGAAAACCTCGGGATACCCGCCGAAGTGATCGACCGGATCGCCGCAGAAGGTCAGGCAACGGTCAGCATCCCGATCATGGCCCCGCGCAGCGGTGTGGTGCTGGAGCGGATGGCGGTCGAAGGCATGATGTCCGAGGCGGGCGAGACGTTGTTCCGCATTGCCGATATCTCCACGATCTGGGTGATTGCGGAGGTGCCGGAAGCCACACTGATGGAGATCGCCGAAGGAGACGAGGTTCGGGTCAGCTTTCGTGGTCTGGCGGATGGTTCGATGACGGGCCGGATCGACGCGATCTATCCTGAGGTGGACATGATGACCCGCACCGGCAAGCTGCGGATCGAACTGCCGAACCCCGACGGTCGCCTGCGCGCCAACATGTTTGCCGAGGTGGAGATCCGTTTGGGCGGCGCACCCGTGGTGCAGGTGCCCGAAGGCGCGGTGATTGACACCGGTGACCGGCAGGTCGTGATCCTCGATTTGGGCGAGGGGCGGTTCCGGCCCGAACCGGTGACCGTGGGTCGACGAGGCGGCGGCATGATCGAGATCGTCAGCGGCGTGGCGGCGGGCGACGTGGTGGTCAGCACCGCGACGTTCCTGATCGACGCGGAAAGCAACCTGAACGCCGCCCTTGCTGCGCTGGCCACGCCGGAGGTGCAGCAATGATCGCCAAAGTTATCGCCTGGTCGGCCCGCAACATACTTTTGGTCCTGTTCGCGACCGCCTTCACCGTGGCGGCGGGCATCTGGTCGCTGCGCACCTTGCCCATCGACGCCATCCCTGACCTGTCGGATGTGCAGGTGATCGTGCTGACCGAGTTTCCCGGACAGGCGCCGCAGGTCGTCGAAGATCAGGTCACCTATCCCCTGACATCCGCCATGCTGACAGTGCCGCGCTCCCGCGTGGTTCGCGGGTTCTCGTTTTTCGGCATCTCCTTCGTCTATGTGATCTTCGAGGACGGCGTCGATCCCTACTGGGCGCGCTCGCGCGTGCTGGAATACCTCAATGCCGCTGAGGCGCGGCTGCCTGACGGGGTAACGCCCGCACTTGGCCCGGATGCCACCGGCGTGGGCTGGGTCTATCAATACGCGTTGAAGGGCGAAAACCTGAGCCTCGCCGAACTGCGGTCTCTGCAGGACTGGGTGATGCGCTTTGCCATCAGCCGCGCCGACGGCGTGTCCGAAGTGGCCAGCGTCGGCGGCTTCGTCAAGCAATACTCGATCACTGTCGACCCGGTACGGATGCGGGCACTGAACGTCACCCTGTCGGAGATCGGCGACGCGGTTGCCGCCAGCAACATGGACACCGGTGGCCGCACGGTCGAGCTGTCCGAGTTCGAGTTCATGGTGCGCGGGCGCGGCTATCTGGGCGGCATCGCCGATCTGGAAATGGTGCCGATCCGCGCCGATGGCGGCGTGCCGCTGTTGTTGCGCGATGTGGCGCGGGTCGAGATCGTGCCGGATGAACGCCGGGGCATTGCGGAACTGGACGGCGAGGGCGAGGTTGCCTCGGGCATCGTACTGCAACGGGTGGGTGCGAACGCGCTCGACGTGATCGACAACGCCAAAGCCGAGATCGCCACCATCGCCACAAGCCTGCCCGAGGGGGTGGAGATCGTGACGGTCTATGACCGCTCCGGCCTGATCCTCTCGGCCATCGAGACATTGCGCACGACGCTCTTGGAGGAAAGCATCGTCGTTGCATTGGTGACCTTCCTGTTCCTTCTGCATGTCCGCTCATCGCTCGTCGCGATCATCATGCTGCCGGTCGGCCTTCTGATGGCCTTCGCCGCAATGCGCGCGCTTGGCATCGGGGCCAACATCATGAGCTTGGGCGGCATCGCCATTGCCATTGGTGCCATGATCGACGCGGCAATCGTGATGATCGAAAACGCGCACAAACATCTGGAACGCGCCGAGCCGGGCGCAGACAGGGTAGAGGTGCTGATCAAGGCAGCCTCCGAGGTTGGCCCCGCGCTTTTCTTCAGCCTTCTGATCATCACCGTGTCGTTTTTGCCGATCTTCGCGCTGGAAGGGCAGGAGGGGCGGCTGTTCGGTCCGCTCGCCTTTACCAAGACCTTTGCCATGGCCGCCGCGGCCCTGCTGTCGGTTACGCTGGTGCCAGCACTGATGGTGATCTTTGTGCGGGGGCATATTGTGCCCGAACACAAGAACCCGGTGAACCGTATCCTGATTGCGCTTTACCGACCCGTCATCGCCTGGGTCCTGAAGGCACGGGTGTTCACGATCCTGCTGGCCGTGGTGGCGCTCGTCGCCACCGTCTGGCCCGCGCGCCAACTGGGGTCGGAGTTCATGCCGGCACTGGACGAAGGCACGCTGATGTACATGCCCACCACGCTGCCGGGTCTATCCGTCACCAAGGCAGCAGAGTTGATGCAGATGCAGGATCGCATCATCAGGTCTTTCCCCGAGGTAGAGACGGTCTTCGGCAAGGCCGGGCGCGCGCTGACGGCCACTGATCCTGCACCGACGGAAATGTTCGAGACGATCATTCAGCTTCGCCCGCGCGAGGAATGGCGACCGGGTGTTACGATGGAATCTCTGCGCGCCGAGATGGACGCGGCCCTGCAGTTTCCCGGCGTGTCGAACGCCTGGACGCAGCCGATCCGTGCGCGCATCGACATGCTGGCGACGGGAATTCGGACCCCGGTCGGGGTGAAAGTCTTTGGCACGAGCCTTCCCGAGATGGAGCGCATCGCGCGCGAGGTCGAAGCGGTCTTGCGCGCCGTGCCCGGCACCACCAGCGCCTATGCCGAACGGGTGATCGGCGGCTATTACCTGGACATCGTGCCCGACCGCGAAAGGTTGGCGCGCTATGGCCTGTCGATCGCGGATGTGCAGGAGGTCATTGCAATGGCACTCGGGGCCGAGGCGATCACCCAGACGGTGGAAGGGCGCGAGCGTTACAACGTTGCGCTGCGCTATCCGGCGGCCTTGCGGCAAGACCCCGACGCCATCGCCCGCGAGGTTCAGATTGCCTTGTCCGGCGGCGGTACCGTGCCCCTCGGGGAAGTGGCAAAGGTGGAGCGCACGCGCGGCGCCACCTCGATCCGCACCGAGAACGGGCAGCTTGCCGTCTATATCTTCGTCGACATCGCGGGGCGCGATCTGGGCGGCTACGTTGCTGACGCGCAGGCGGCTGTGGCGGGTGAGGTGGCCCTGCCGCCTGGCTATTCGCTGGGGTGGAGCGGGCAGTTCGAATATCTCGAACGCGCCAAGGCACGGCTTGCGATCGTGGTGCCTGCCACGCTTGCCGTGATTTTTCTGCTGCTATTCCTGAACTTCCGCAGGCTGACCGAAACCCTGATCGTCATGCTGTCGCTGCCGTTCGCGCTGGTCGGCGGGGTATGGCTGATGTGGGCGATGGGCTTCAACCTGTCCGTCGCCGTCGCTGTCGGCTTCATTGCCTTGGCAGGCGTTGCTGCCGAAACCGGGGTGATCATGCTGATCTACCTTGACCATGCTCTGGCAGAACGCCGCGCAGAAGTCGCTCGTGATGGAAGGGCCTTTACCCGCGCCGACCTGAACGCCGCGATCATGGTGGGCGCGGTAGAGCGGGTGCGCCCGAAGATGATGACCGTGGTCGCCATCATGGCCGGCCTGATGCCGATCCTCTGGGCGAGCGGCACCGGATCCGAGGTGATGAGCCGTATTGCCGTGCCGATGATCGGCGGCATGGTGTCGTCGACAGTTCTAACGCTTGTAGTGATTCCCGCGGTCTATGCGCTGATCAAGGGCCAACAGCTGAAATCAGCCTCAAGGAATGATAGCCAGCTTGAAGGGAAGCTGATGCACGACGTCGGATGAAGCCTTCCCGGCGATGTCACAGCCAATGCGAGATTGCGATCCAACTCATCTAGGTGTTTCGGGAATGATCAGCCGTTGCCGACTTGGGCAGCAGCTTGAATTACTGCCAACCAAGCGGCGGACTTGGCACAGTAGATCGGTCGAATGCTGTTTAGCTCAGGCATTCGCTTTTTTCGCGGGCCCGCAGGATTCAGGGTCGCATTGCGCCCCTTCGGAAAGGTTCGGAACCTGCGCCTGCACGCGTCTGTTTCGTTGCCACAGCCAGACGGCACCGCCAGCCAGCGCGGCAAGGGCGATGCCGCCGCACAGGATGACATCGAGGCTCAGACCCGCCAACCAGCCGCCACCGGCACCACCAGTGCCGACCAGACCGGCGGCGATCAAGACTGGCCAGACGACGGGCACGACCAGTGGCGCACAACAGGCAGCGCAGGCGGCAACCGTCCCGGTGATGGCAAGTTTTCGCGAGAACATGGAATCCTCCAGTTTGATGGCTTGCTTCGGCGTAGCACTTAAAGCTACTTTAAGAGCAAGATAAATTTTTAAGGTGGCGTGATGTCCCTCTCGATCGGTCAGGCAGCAGACAAGTCTGGCTGCACACCACCCACAATTCGCTACTACGAAAGCATCGGCCTCTTGCCACCGACGCCGCGCAGCGACGCGGGCCGCAGGGCCTACGGCTCGAAGGAAGTGGCGCGGCTTGCCTTAATTCGGCGAGCTCGCGATTTCGGATTGGGCATACCGCAGGTCCGCGATCTGCTGGCTGCAGCTGAGGCTCCCGCAACGGCCTGCGTTATGGCGCGCCCGGTCGTCGAGGAACACATTCGCGCGCTGCGAGCCAAACGTGCGGAGCTGAAGGCGCTGGAAGCCGCTCTCGCTGCGATCCTTGTCCGTTGCGATGAAGGCTGCCGCGGCGGGAACCCGGGAGCCTGCGCCATTTTCGATGATTTCCATTTGCCGGGAGCTGCTTCAACTTGAGGACCATCCTGATCTACGCCGGGGCGGCCATGGCCGAAATCGTCGGCTGCTTTGCGGTCTGGGCTTGGATGCGGCAGGGCGCGAGCGCGCTTTGGCTGGCGCCCGGTCTAGTCAGCCTTGCCGTGTTCGCCTGGCTCCTGACCCTCGCGCCATCGGATTTCGCCGGGCGGTCCTACGCGGCTTATGGAGGCGTCTATATCGCGGCGTCGCTTATTTGGCTTTGGGCCGTTGAGAAGCAGCGCCCCGATGCGTGGGATGTGACTGGGGGTGCAATTTGCCTTCTCGGCGCGGCAGTCATTCTTCTTGCGCCAAGGTCAGTCTGACCATTCACGCCTAACCGGCATTATGCTGTCGATGAGACTTTCGCTACTGATCGGTGCTGTTTGCTGAATCGTCCAGAGAATCACACCGTCTCCGCGACAATGGATTGTCTGCACCACTGGACCACACTGGCGACATCGGTGGGCAGTGCAATTGCGTCCTCGCCAGCAAAGGACAGAAACGCCGCAAGGTTAAGGCCGTTGACACCTACAAGGACCGGAATTCCCAGATCGACCGCATCGCCAATGACGGGGATCAGACCTTTGCCCTCGGCCTCGCGCTTGCCGAATTTGTTCACAATGAGCATGTCAGCGCCCGATAGGCGTCGCTGAACCTCGGCGACTGACTGTTCAAGCGCGCCCGAGTCAAGCGTGCAGCCCCACGCGAGGTCGCCGCGATCCTCACTGATCCGGACAACGGGACCTTGAGGAAGGATCATCAGATCCATGTCGCATTTGCGCCGATCCGGACGTTCGATATTCGACTGAACCGTTCCGGAAAGACGCAGTCCATCCGTCTGCAGCTGTTGGGCGACGGCTGCGATGAGCGCATCGGTCCGCCCACGACCCTGAAGTGTAACGTAAGCTAGTTGCAAGGCTGCCTCCTCACCGGCGTGGATTGTGCGCCGCCGGAAACGATCCGGCGGCGCATCAATTTTCTTTTAGAGTTCCACTTCCCACGACTTGTAGGACACCGCCGCCGAAGCCGGGGTGGCATCCGAGATTTTGCGGATGTTGGCCCATGTGTGCTTGTAGTCCGGCAGGATCAGTTCGTTGACGCCCGGGTTCACGATGTTCCCCTGGGCGCCGTTTGGCGCACCGAAGACCATGAAGGTTTCATTGCGCTTCGCCGTGGGTTCCGGGTAGGCCAAGGCCTGCGTCGCGCCCATATCGTTGTGCACCTCCACCATATCGCCCGCCTTGATGCCCAGATCGGCCATGTCGTCGGGGTTGATCTGGATGAAGGGAACCGGGAAGCGGTCCATGACAAACTCGTTGCCCTGATCGAGGAACCAGTTCTGCCAGTTCATGTTGGCGCGGCCGTTGTTGATCAGGAAGCGGTGGTTCGCTTGTTGCTGCGCCTTGCCTGCTGCCTGCCAACCCCGCCATTCGCCCATGCAGAACAGGGCTTTGCCATCTTCGCGCCCATGACGCTTGAACACGCCGTCTTCATAAAGGCGGTTGGTCCCGACCAGTTTGCCATCGGCAAAGCCGGTCACCGGCTCCAGCACCCCGTCGTTGCCCATGGCGCGGAGGCGTTCATAGGTGACTTCGGGATTGCCTTTGTTGTAACCGTCCATGAAGGAGTCTTCTTCACTGGCCCAGTCGTAGCCTTTGAACTGGTCGGCATACTCGGTCCGGCCCTCTTCGCGCAGCACGCGTTCAAGGGCTTGCGCGATCCCGGCCGCGATCATGCAATCGGGTTTGGCCGATCCGGGGGCGTCCATGTACTTTTCTGTCAGCCGCAGGCGGCGTTCGCCGTTCATCGATGTCAGGTTCATCTCGCCGGATTCCACCGCCGGAAGGATGACATGGGCCGCCTGGCCGATCTGGCTGTGGATGATGTCCACGTCCACGACGAACAGCCCGCCCGCATTGATTGCGCCGACGATGGCATCGACCATCTCCTCGCGCGTCGCCCCGGCGCGGGCGTCCATCGCTTCCTTCACCATGTTGGACCGCCGATTGTAGACGCGCTTGAACTCAGAGGCGTTCAGCGTGGTCTTGAAGTGGTCGTTGGCCCAGATGTGATGCACCTTGCCGCCGCCCGCGATGATCAACTGGTCGATGTAAGGAGCAGGGCGGCCGACATGGGCGTCGGACGGACGGTAGTAGCCTTCCTGGTGACCGCCCAGACGGCAAACGCCACCGCCTTCGCGGCCCACATTGCCGGTGGCAAGACCGATGTTCAGCAGGCTGCCAATGGCACGATAGTTGTCGTTGCCCCAGATGATGCCTTTCTCGTAGCCGGTCACGCATTTACGGCGGCTACCGTCTTCTTTCGGTTTGGCGATCCATTCAGCGGCCTGAATTAGCTGCGCTTCGGTCAAACCCGTGGCTGCGGCTCCGTCGGCAAGGCTCATCTTGCAGGCGACGCGTGCAGCCTCGAACGATCCGAGGGACGCCGGATAGGCCGAGTCTGCGGCCACTGCCACATCACCCTGGAAGGTGGACTTGGCGATGAAGTCGGCATCGACCCAGCCCTGATCGGCGATATAGGTGAAGAGCGTGTTGTGCAGCGCGACGTCCGAGCCAGTGGTAATGGGCAGATGCAGGACGTTCTCGGCCCCTGCCACCTGTTCACAGCTGTCGACCGTCACGGTGCGGCGCGGGTCCGAGATGACAACCTTCGCCCCGTTCTGCATGCCCTTGACCATGTGGTTCAGGAACAGGTTGGTCTGGCATTCCATCGGGTTGGTGCCGACAAGGAAGATGGTGTCGGTGACTTCATAGTCAGCGTAGTTGTAGTTCAGCTCGTCCACGCCCATGTCGCGACTGGAGTGCACCTCAGACATGTAGGCCGGGCGGTTGTGGATGCGGCAATGCTTGACCTTCATCGACTCGAAGTAAAGCTTGCCCGTGCCCCAGGTGTTCTCATAGCCACCGGCGGAGCCGCCATGGTCGAACATCGAGACGTAGAGGTCGTTCTCGTTGTCCTTGTCGATCACCCTTGCCGTCACGCGGGCGACCAGATCCAGCGCGTCATCCCACGATGTCGGCTGCCAAGTGCCATAGCGCCAGACCATCGGATCTGTCAGACGCTGCTTCTGGCTGCCGGTCACATCCGAGCGCCGGTTTTCCGCCATTCGCGCGCCGCGGATTGAGCCGAGGCCCGAGTTCACCTGGCAATTTACATCCGGCTTGATTACCAAATGCACGTCGGCGCCATTCTGCTTCACGACGTTATACATCGACGGCGCATACCAAGCTTCGGTTTCGGCGCCCTGCTGCTTGGAAAGGTCTTCGCCCATCCAGTTGCTGTCAGTTGTGCCCTGCTTTTTCAGCGGCCAAGTGTAGGCTTTGTATCCGCATCCGACGATGCAGTAGTGGCAGGTGACATTGTGCTCTTTTGCGCCTGCGGGAATGATTGGCAGGCGGTCGATGTTGCGTTTGTAAGCCATGATCGCCCCCTTACCCTTGCAGCACGTTGGACAGACGGCCGTAGATCAGCTCGTCAGCGCCTTCGGCATAGATGTCGCCCTTGTCGTCCACACGCAGCGCGAATTGCGGCAAGTTTTGCGTGGCATGACCCCAGACCTGCTGGCCACCCTTTTCACAGTCGAAGCGCGAGAAGTGGCCCGGGCAGTTCAAGGTTTTGTCGGCAGCGTGATAGCTCATGTAAAAGCCCTTGTGCGGGCACAGGACCGTATAGGCGACGATGTCCCCATCAGGTCCGGCACCGCCTTCAACAGCGGTGCCCAATTTCAAGAGGATACCGGGGCTTTCCGCGTCAGGATAGCCGATATCCATAGGCTCGTTCACCTTGAGATCGGCGAGGTTCGCCAGTTTGGTGGACGGGTAGTCCAGCATCGCGCGCGCCGTCTGCGCCTGAGCCTGCCCTGCAGGCATGACCGTTGCCGCCGCAGCCCCTGCAACGCCGAGAACACCCCCGCGCAGGAACTGACGGCGGCCGACATCGACCAACCGGTTGCATTTCATGGTAGCTATTCCTCCCTTGGCTCCCTTGCCCAAAGGTTAGCAGGAGACAGCTTCGGTCTGGTCGGCTGAATGTCTTGCCTGCCCGTTTGCAAACCGCTCAAAAACATGGCTTATTTTCAGGTGTTCGGGTTTCCGAACATGCCAATGACCAGAAGTCAGGCGCTTGCCCAGTCAAAGACCAAGCTTCTGCATCTTCTCCCACAGCGTGGTCCGGGAGACCCGCAGAAGCTTTGCCGCCTCGCCGACCTGGCCCCCGGTTCTCTCCAGTGCAGCCGCGATTTGCGACCGCTCGGCTGCATCTCGCACCTCGGCAAGGGATCGTAGCCCTGCATCTCCGGCGCGCTCTGGAAACAGGTCCGATGTCAGCACAAGATCACCAACTGCAGCCTCGACAGCACGCAGCAATCTAGCGCGCAGCTCGCGACCATTGCCCGGCCAGTCATGCGCCCGGATGGCCTCTTCGGCGGACGCGGCAATGCCGGTCAGCAGAACTACCCTGCGGGCATTCATCGCGGGAAAAAGCCGGGCCGCAAGCCAGACAGCATCTTCCGGCCGCTCGGCCAGAGCCGGGATGACGATTTCATGGGAGGTCAGGAGCGACTGGAGGTCGGACCGAAAATGATCAGCCCCCTTTTCCTCAAGCCGCAGCCCGGCAGTAGCGATGAGCCGGAAGTCTCTCTCTCTGAGACTGGCCAGCAGTAGGCCTTGGCTATCCGAGGGGAGGCGACCGATGCCAACGATGATCAAGCTTCCCTCGCCGACGTCAGCGATGGCCCTGGCGAGCGTCTCGTTTTCAACTGGCCCCGCCAAAGCGTCGAGGATGATTGCAGGGGCCGCGCGTCGGTCGGAATGATCGTGAATGCGCCGGGCAAGCCGGAGTTTACCAAGCCCAGGGCCACCCCGCAGGAGAACATGTGAAGCGCGGCCTGCCGCATCGCTCACTTGCCGGTCGACCGCTCGGGCTACGTCGGAAATACCGGTTTCGGGGGGCATCTCCTGATCGGCGCGCGGCTGCATCACTTGGGTCAAGCGGGTAAGGAACTGGCCGATGTCGAAGGGCTTGGCGATGTAATCCAACGCGCCGGAGCGGATCAGACGCACCGCCTGATCAATTGACCCCTGACCCGTGATGAACAGGAACGGCGGTGGGTGTCCGGTCCTTGTCAGGGTCTCGTAGAGGTCTTCGCCCGTGCCATCTGGCAGCCGGATATCGCAGATAACGGCATCGACCGGCTTTCTGGGCGTGCGGATCGCGGGTAGGGCGCGCAGGATATGGCGGTGCCAGTGAACCTCGGCGCCCTCTAGTTCCAGACGCTGAACGAGCGAGGCCCCCATGATTTCGTCGTCCTCGACCAGGACAATGCGTCTGCCTTCAAGCATCGCTACTGTCCTTCATCGGCAAAATGACGCGGACGTATGTCCGGGCATCCTTGCGCTCGTGCTGGATTTCCCCCCCAAGCCCGCGCACCAGATCGTGCACGAGGCGCAGACCCACGCCGCCGCCCGGCGGCAGGGGGCCTGATGCCAGCAATCGGTCGAGATCAGCCTGGCCCAAGCCAGGACCACTGTCTGTAACCTCAATGGCAAGACGGTCCTGTTCCGCAGCTACGGATAGACCCACAATACCATTCTGTCCTGCCGCGGCACCAGCGTTGAGAAGGAGGTTCAGCACCACCTGACGCACGGGCGCGGCTGGAAACCTTGCCAACTCATCCTGTCCCGCTTCCGCTTTCCAGGTCAGAGATTGCGCGCGGCTGGATACTTCCGGTTCGAAGAGAAGCTTGAGGTCTTCCAGGTCTTCGCGTCGGAGCACCTGGCCGATGCGATCAAGGCGGTTCTCATCAAGAATCGCGCGGGTGACGTCTCGCAAATGCGACAACCCACGTAGCATCAGTTCTGCGGATTGGCGCACAACCTCCGGACGGTCCGAATAAGTGCGGATGGTGTCCGCTGCATTGAGGAGACCTCCCAGCGGGTTGTTCACCTCATGCGCCAGCGAAGACGAAAGGCGCCCGAGGCTGACGAAGCGTTCACGCTCGGCCAAGCGACGCTCGGCCTCGGCGCGGCTTTCGACAGCCGTGGTCATCCGGTTGTACGTGAGGATCAAACGCGACAGGCCGGGGTCGCCTCGGGGAATATCCGCCTCGGAAATCGGGCGGGGTGCGCCTTTGGAATCGTCCATCGCCAGCACCAACGTGCCGACTGGTCGCAGGATCCGGGCAACCGCCAGCCAGCCGCCGAATGCGAGAAGGGCCGTTGCAGCCGCGTTTCCGAACAAGAGCCACATCGAGACATTCCGACGCTCGGTCAGCAGGTCGGTCACATCAAGCTCGGTCACGATCTGACCGATCTGGCGTCCCTGAAAGAGGAGCGGTGCCATGACCCGAAGCGTGGAGTCACCGGTCATCCGGATGGCGTCCGGTGGCACCGCGTTTACCTCGAAGCCCGCAACAGCTTCCCCTACTGGTGCACGTCGCGGATCGGTTGCGGCAAGGATGCGCCCGCGCTCGTCCGCCACGATCGACAGCAGCAGGCGTTGACCATCATAGGCAGAGCGGGCCCGGTCCAGAATGTCATAGACCTCCCAGACATCCTGCCGCAAAACGGAGGGCCCAAGGGCCACGGACAAGCCTTCGACATGCAGCCGCGCGGTCTCTGACAGACGCGCATCCTGAACGCGGCCCAAAGCCGAAAGGACGCTTTGGCTCGCAAGAAAACCCAACAGCACCATTAGGCCGGCCATCACAAGTGGCACGCGCAAAGTTACGGGCAGATCGCGAAAGCGGGGCACGGCTCTCATCCGTCCGCCAAGATTGCCATGCGGGCAGCGATCCCTTCGAACAGCGCATCTTCCCCCGGAATAATCCCGTCAAGGCTCAGAAGCTTCAGCGCCTGCTTGCCGAGTGGATTGTCCGAGAGAGCCAAAAGGGCAGTCCGGCACGCCTGAACGGACGGGTCGTCCATGCGATCCTTCCGCGCGACCATTGGGGGGAAACCCAGCCATTCCGAGCGGGCGATGACCTTCGTTTGGGCAGTCAGCTCCGGCTCTGCCACGCTGAGGGCTTCCCACACATAGCCGTCCACGCTGCCGGATCTCGTCAGGCCTCCCGCGACGGAACGAACAACGTTGCGGTGGCCATAGGTGAAGATCACCCTGGAAAAGAACTCCTCAGGCGTTTGGTGGTCGCCGGCGAGGTCGGAAGCCGTGACGAGAAAACCGGAATTGCTGTCAGGATCAGAGAAGGCGTGCGCAGCACCACGCAGATCTGACAAGGTCTTTGCCGCGTCGTCCTTGCCGACGATCAGGTAGGATTGATAGAGCGGCTGTCCTCTCCAGACCGGCACGCCGAGCAGCGAGAGTTCGGTCCGATGCTGAAGATAAGGAAAACCGCAGGTCCAGGCGGCATCGACGGAGCCGTCGAGCAGGGCGCCAGAAATCTCCTGATAGGTTCGCCGCTGGACGAGTTCGATCTCTTGTCCCATGCCTTGCGATAAAGCGAGCCGAAGGGCATCGATGACTGCGGCGTCATTGTCGAGGAAGACTGGCGTCAGGGCAAACTTGAAGGGCGCGGGGCCTTGAGCCCAGCCTCTTGTACCAACGAAAGGCGCGGCCACGGCAGCCGCACCAAAAAGCACCGCGCGGCGTGTGCTTTGCATCTTTGTCCTCCTCGCGGCGCGTCTCCCCTCGCACCAACTTCGATGTCCTGCATCCTTGAACAAGCTTGTCCTATGGCGCACGAAATCGTAAATCGACGATATACGGAAACGGATCGGCTTGGAAAGCGTCCAGATGGCAACAGACGAAACGACCACCGCCGCTTTGGCGAAAGCGCTTGCGCATCCGGCACGTATCCGGATCCTCCGCCTGCTTCAGGCGACGCCCGGCTGTATTGGCGGTGAGATCGTCGGGGCGGTCGGTCTGGCACAATCGACGGTGTCAGAGCATCTGCGTATCCTGAAGGCTGCGGGCGTGATCACCGGTGAGATTGACGGGCCGCGGGTCTGCTACGCGCTGAACCCGGCCGCACTCGCCCCGCTTGCCGAACTGATCATGGGCCTTACCCCACCACCCAATGGAGCCTGCTGCATTCCAGGCCAAAAGGAAACTGCATGAGTCTCTTTGAACGCTGGCTTACCCTTTGGGTCGCCCTGTGCATTTTTGCGGGCCTGCTTCTGGGCAACCTGATGCCCGATCTGTTCGCTGCCCTGGCCGGTCTTGAATACGCCTCGGTCAATCTTGTCGTGGCGATACTGATCTGGGCTATGGTCTATCCGATGATGATCGCCATCGACTTCGGGTCGCTGAAGGACGTCGGGCGCAGACCAAAGGGATTGGTCATCACGCTGGTCATCAACTGGCTGATCAAGCCGTTCACCATGGCCGCCCTTGGCGTGCTGTTCTTCAACCACCTCTTTGTTGGTCTGATCGACCCGGCCAAGGCCCCGGAATACATTGCAGGCCTTATTCTCTTGGGCGCAGCCCCCTGCACCGCGATGGTCTTTGTCTGGTCGCAGCTGACCAAGGGCGACCCGAACTACACGCTGGTGCAGGTCAGTGTGAATGACCTCGTCATGGTGGTGGCCTTCGC
Organism: Rhodobacterales bacterium RIFCSPHIGHO2_02_FULL_62_130; assembly: GCA_001828855.1. Classification (GTDB taxonomy): domain Bacteria; phylum Pseudomonadota; class Alphaproteobacteria; order Rhodobacterales; family Rhodobacteraceae; genus Cypionkella. Next base: position 30,436 of record MHZT01000024.1, read on the forward strand.
CCCCATCGTGGCCTTCCTCTTGGGAGTGACCGATATCAACGTCCCTTGGGAGACGCTGATCCTTTCTGTCGTCCTCTACATCGTTATCCCACTGATCGCTGGGGCACTCACGCGGCGCGCCCTGATATCGCGCGGCGGTGAGGCTGCCCTCAGCGCCTTTACCGCCCGGATCAAGCCAGCCTCAGTTCTCGGGCTCCTACTAACCGTCGTGCTTCTGTTCGGGTTTCAGGGACAGGTGATCATCGCAGAGCCCCTGTTGATTGCCTTGATCGCCGTGCCGATCATCATTCAGTCCTATGGCATCTTCGCGCTCGGGTATGCTTGGGCTTTTGCGTGGAAGCTGCCGCACAAGGTGGCGGCTCCTTGCGCGTTGATCGGGACGTCGAACTTCTTTGAGTTGGCCGTGGCAGTGGCCATCGGCCTCTTTGGCCTGAACTCCGGTGCCGCATTGGCCACGGTGGTCGGCGTCCTTGTCGAAGTACCGGTGATGCTGTCGCTCGTAGCCTTTGCCAACCGCACCCGCGACAGGTTCCCAGCATGACCGATACCCCCAATATCGACGACGCGCTATTCCCCGGCATTGACGAGGCGGCGCTGATGACCCCGCCGCACAAGACGCACGCCCCGCGCATCCTGATCCTTTACGGCTCGCTTCGTCCGCGCAGTTTCAGCCGGCTGTCGGGTGAAGAGGCCGGACGCATCCTTACGCGGCTTGGGGCGGATGTGCGGTTCTTCAACCCCTCAGGGCTGCCGCTGGTCGATGACGGGGTGGACGCGACGCACCCCAAGGTCCGCGAGTTGCGCGATTTGGTGGCATGGAGCGAGGGGATGGTGTGGTCCTCGCCCGAACGTCACGGCTCGATGACCGGACTGATGAAGACACAGATCGACTGGATTCCGCTGTCCGACGGTGCGGTGCGTCCAACCCAAGGCAAAACACTGGCGGTCATGCAAGTCTCGGGCGGATCGCAAAGCTTCAACGCGGTCAACCAGATGCGCATTCTGGGGCGCTGGATGCGGCTGATCACCATTCCTAACCATTCCTCGATCCCCAAGGCGTTTCAGGAGTTTGACGCCGAAGGCAGGATGCGCCCTTCGCCGCTTTACGACCGGATCGTGGATGTGATGGAAGAACTGATGAAGTTCACCCTGCTGACGCGCGACCGGGCGGATTACCTTGTTGATCGCTATTCCGAACGCAAGGAAAGCGCCGAGGCCCTGATGACGCGGGTGAACCTGTCGGCCGCCATATGATCTCAGCCGTGACGCCAGACTTTGACGGAGGATACCAGCAGGATAGCGACCAGCACCGGCAGCAGCACAGCCTCGGGCACGATCCCCAGAAGTTGGCCGCCGATGGCGACGCCGATCACTGAACCCAGTGCCATGAACAGCACGAAGCCCCGGTTGCGCGCCAGGACCGTGAAGCTGTCGTCCTGACTGTATCGCGCGAACCCGACCAGCATGGTCGGCAGGCTGATGGCCAGCGACAGGCTGCCTGCAAGTTTGAGATCGATCCCGAACAGAAGGACCAGCGTAGGGATCAGAAGCTCACCCCCCGCAACGCCCATCAGCGAAGCCACGATGCCGATGCCGAACCCCGCGACAAGCCCCGCAACGATCTGCGCAGGTCCGGTGACAAGGGCAGCGGGCGACAGGCTCGTGCTGTGGCTGAGTGCCAGGACTGCCGCGATCAGTACCAAAAGCCCGGCCAGAACGCGATAGAGAGTGCGAGATTTCATCCGAACGGCCAGCCCGGCGCCGATCCATGCGCCAAGAAGGCTTCCCGCGAGAAGGTTCAGGATGATCGGCCATTCGGCCAGCACCTGATCCAGCGGCACGGTTCCCGCCCGGAACGGTAGCGCTGTGGCCACCACAATCAGACTGGTGGCTTTGTTCAGGATCACAGCTTCCAAGGCCGCAAAGCCAAACAGGCCGATCAAGAGTGGCAGGCGGAACTCTGCCCCGCCAAGGCCGATCAGCCCGCCAACAAGGCCGACGGCCGCCCCAGCCAATACGATCCGCGGCCATCCGACCATGCCTGCCCCCAAATGACCCTGTCACACCTTGCGACGCAGGCTTCCCTCGAGCGGCACGGCACCTGACAGGGTGTTCGAGATGGTGCCGTATTTCAAGATGCTGCTGTGCGAAAAGCGCAGCCGCTATTTCGAACGCAAGGGATTCTCTGAAGCCCTGAAAGAGCGGTTGAATCCTTCGGCCGTGACGTAATCAAGCTGCTCTGTCGCAGGGGCGGCCTTCCAGTTGCAGTGTGACATTGGCGATGCCATGCGCCTCGGCCAAGGCATCGGTCACCCGGTCGATGAAGGCGTCGGGGTCGGCTCCCTGCCAGACCAGATGCACAGCCAGCGCGGTGCGCGTGGTGGACAGTGGCCAGATGTGCAGGTCGTGCAGGCCCTGCACGCCATCCTGTCTCTCCAGCCAGTCTGCAATGGCAGCACGATCAATCTCGAACGGCACACCATCAAGGCTCAGGTGCAGCGCCTCGCGGAATAATCCGGCGGCGGTAACGGCGATCAGCAGGCTGACCGCAATCGCCACGGCGGGGTCGAGCCAGTTCCATCCAGTCACCATGATCCCGGCCGCTGCCAGCACCACGGCGCCCGAAACCGCCGCATCTGCCGCCATGTGCAGGAACGCGCCCTTCGCGTTCAGATCGCCCTTGCGCGAAGACATGAACAAGAGCGCAGAGCCGGTGTTCACCCCGATCCCGATCAGGGCGACCAGCATCACCGTCAGGCCGGGCACGGCGACTGGGTCAGACAGCCGCTGCACCGCCTCCCATGTCACCGCACCGACACCCACAAGAATGGCGATGGCATTGAGCAACGCGGCAAGGATCGTGGCCCGCCCCAGACCCCAGGTATGCCGCGCGGTGACCGCCCGCTTTGCGAGCACAGCCGCGCCCCAAGCGATCATTAGCCCGGCCACATCGGTCAGGTTGTGCGCCGCGTCGGCCAAGAGGGCGAGCGATCCGGTAATCCAGCCCGCAGAACCTTCCACGAGAACATAGGCCGCGTTCAGGCCAACGGCCCAGCGGAACGCAGGACCAAGATCGGCGGGCGGGCTGTGGTCATGATCGTGGGCCATTTGGTCAGACCTTTCGGGTCAACGTGCCTTCCAATGGCACCGCCCCGGACAGCGTGTTCGAGATGGTGCCGTACTTCAGGATGTTGCGGTGCAGTAGGTCCAGCCGCTGGTCCGTCTCGGCACTTTCCACGGTGATCTGATAGCGGATCAGCGTCAGCTTAGGTGGCGCGTCCTGGCGGATCGCCTCCAACGCAACCTCGGCGCCGTCGATCTGGAATTGCAGCATCGGCGTCACCCGCTCGATCCCCTTCAGCATGCAGGCGGCAAGGGCAGACAGCAGCAGTTCCACCGGGTTCATCGCATCGCGCCGCCCGGCCATGTCGGTGTCCAGCACCACCTCGGCCTCTTTGGCCACCGCAAGGCTGCCGTGGCTGTCGATGCGGCGGGCGGAGACGCTATACTCCGTCATAGCAGGCGCCCGATTTCTTCGGCGGTCAGCACCTTGCCCGCCGACAGCACCTTTTCATCCACGACCAGGCCGGGCGTGGACATGATGCCATAGGCCGCGATTTCGGCAAAGTCGGTGACTTTGACGATCTGGGCGTCCTTGCCCGCCGCATCGGCCGCTGCTTTGGCGTTTTCGCCAAGCGTCACGCATTTCTTGCAGCCCGAGCCGAGGATCTTGATGATCATGATCTGTCCTTTCAGATGAACCAGTGGGTGATGGCGTTGAAGGTGAAGCCGATGGTGAGGATGCCCACGGTCACGACGCCGGTGAACGTGGCCAGCAGCGGCAGCTTGACCACGCGCTTGAGCATGATGAGCGAGGGCAGCGACAGCGCCGTCACCGCCATCATGAAGGCCAGCACGGTGCCAAGGCCAACGCCCTTGCCCACCAGCGCTTCGGCTATCGGCAGGGTGCCGAAGATGTCGGCGTACATCGGGATGCCCACCAAGGTGGCCACCGGCACTGCCCACCACTTGTCCTGCCCGAGCAGCGCCCCGATGGTTTCGGCCGGCACCCAGTTGTGGATCGCCGCGCCGATGCCGACCCCGATCAGGACGTATGGCCAGACCTTGCGCACGATCTCCAGCACCTGATCACGAGCGAAGGCCAGACGCTCGGCCCGCGTCATGGTTTCATCCGCATCCGTGACCGGCACGTTGCGCACGAAGCCAGCGACCTGATCCTCCATCCCCAGCTTGCCGATGATCGTGCCGCCAATGATCGCCACCAGCAGGCCGACCCCCACATAGGCCAACGCGATGGGCCAGCTGAAGATCGAGGCCAGCAGGATGACCGAGGCCATGTCCACCAGAGGTGATGAGATCAGGAACGAAAACGTCACCCCTAACGGCAGCCCGGCAGCGGTAAAGCCGATGAACAGCGGGATAGACGAGCACGAGCAGAACGGCGTGATGGTGCCCAGAAGTGCGCCAAGGATGTTTGCGCCGATCCCCGACCGCCCACCGAGGATGCGTCGCGTGCGTTCGGGCGGGAAATAGCTTTGCACGTAGGAGATGACAAAGATCAGGACAGACAGCAGAATGAATATCTTGATTACATCATAGACGAAGAACTGCACCGAGCCGCCGATGCGCGAGGCCGGGTCCAGCCCGACCGCCTGCACCCCCGCTGTCACGAGGTCGGACAGCCACTGCATCCGCAAAAGCTGGTCGTTCATCCAGGTGAAGAGGTTCATGCCATCACCTCTTCGACCAAGGCAGCAGCCAGCAGGGCGCGCAGATGCGGCGGCAGGTCTGTCCTGATCCGGTAGCGCACCCATTGCGCATCCCGCTTGTCTACCACCAGCCCGGCTTGCTTCAGCACCTGCATGTGCCGCGACATCCGGCTTTGCGTCGCGCCCAGCTTGCGCATCAGCTCGCAGACGCAGTGTTCCGAGCCATCAGACAGGAGACGCATCGCCTCAAGACGGGTTGGCTCGGCAAGGGCGGAAAGGACGGAGACGATCATCAGGGAACTCCACTTCATGCGCATCTGCGCATAAGCGGGCAATGTCCGCAGTGATCTGGATCAATCAGGCTGGCATTTCGACCCGGGTTGTCATGAAACCTTCATTGGACGCACTCATTTACTTCCTTTAATCGGGAAGTATGGAACAGAATCGCGCCGCCCATGCCTTCGCCACACTCGGCCATCCCGGTCGGATGGCTGTCTTTCGTCTCTTGATGCGCTTTGCCCCGCAGGGCGTGCGGCCGACCGAGATCGCCGAGGCGCTTGGGATGAAACAGAACACGCTGTCGCACCATCTGGCAGACCTGACGGCGTCTGGCCTCGTGCAGGTCACGCGGGTCGGCCGGTCCCTCTACTACGCCGTCGATCTCGACACGACCGAAGGATTGATCGGCTACCTCGCCCTCGATGTTGGTCGTGCCCGGCCCGATCTCCTTGCCCCCTTGCTCTCTGCCCCAAAGGACGCCGCCCAAATGGACCCGAATATCCCCGACACCGACTTTGACGTGCTTTTCATCTGCTCAGGCAACTCGGCCCGCTCGATCTTTGCAGAGGCCTTGCTCCGCGATCTGGGCAAGGGCAAGTTCCAGGCCTTCTCCGCCGGAACGCGCCCCAACACCGAGTTGAACCCCTTCGCGCTGGAAATCCTGAAGCGCAACGGCCATGACACCTCGTTACTGCGATCCAAGCACATCTCGGAGTTCCAGCGGCCGGGCGCTATCGTGATGGATTTCGTCTTCACCGTCTGCGACACGGCGGCGGCCGAGGAATGTCCGCCTTGGCCAGGTCAGCCCATTACCGGCCATTGGGGCTTGCCAGACCCGGTGAAAGCAACGGGAACGGATGCAGAGAAGGCGCTTGTCTTTGCTCAGACCTACGCTGGCCTGCGGCGGCGCATCATGACCTTCGTCGAGCTGCCTTTTGAGTCGCTTAGCCGGATGTCTCTCCAATCCCGTGTTGATGCTATCGGCACTGACGCACAAGCAAAGGCCTGACCCACATGACCCGCATCGCTCTCAACGGCCTTGGCCGCATTGGAAAGCTTGTCCTGCGCGACCTGATCGACACCGGTGCTGGCGGTGAGATCGTGATGCTAAACGATCCCGTCGGCGATGCCGAACAGCATGCCCTGCTTATGGAATTTGACTCCGTCCATGGCCGCTGGCACACGCCGGTCGCGGCCGGTGAAGGAGCACTGGTTCTGAACGGCCAGACCATCCGGCTGACGCATGAGAAGACTATCGAAGCACTGCCGCTGGCGGAACAGGGCGTTGATCTGGTCATCGACTGCACGGGAGTCTTCAAGACCGCCGCAAAGGTGGCGCCTTACTATGCGGCGGGGGTCAAGAAGGTTGTGGTCTCGGCCCCGGTCAAGGACGGTGGCGCGCTTAACCTGGTCTATGGCGTCAATCATCACCTTTACGATGGCTCGCAGACTCTGGTCACTGCGGCCTCTTGCACGACGAACTGCCTCGCCCCGGTGGTCAAGGTGATCCACGAGGCGCTTGGCATCCGCCACGGGTCGATCACCACGATCCATGATGTCACCAACACACAAACCATCGTGGATCGCCCGGCCAAAGACATGCGCCGGGCGCGGTCTGCGCTTTTGAACCTGATCCCGACCACTACCGGATCCGCTACCGCCATCACCCTGATCTATCCTGAACTCAAGGGCCGCTTGAACGGCCACGCCGTGCGGGTGCCGCTCTTGAACGCATCGCTCACCGATTGCGTGTTCGAAGTAGAGCGGGCGACGACAGTAGACGAAGTGAACGCGCTGTTCAAGGCCGCCGCAGAAGGCCCGCTGGAGGGCATTCTGGGGTATGAGACGCGCCCGCTGGTGTCATGCGACTTCACCAACGATCCGCGGTCGTCGATCATAGACGCGCTGTCGACCATGGTCATCAACGGCACGCAGGTGAAAATCTACGCCTGGTATGACAACGAGTGGGGCTATTCCTGCCGCCTCGCCGACATCGCGCGGATGGTCGCGGGGTCGCTGTGACCGAAGCCGTGACCACGGCCGCCCCGCCGCCGAACCCGTTGCGCGCCTATGCGGCCGTGACGGCGGCCTATTGGGCCTTCATGCTGTCCGACGGCGCGCTGCGGATGCTGGTGCTCTTGCACTTCAACAGCCTTGGCTTCACGCCGGTGCAGCTTGCGTGGCTGTTCTTGCTGTATGAAGTGGCGGGCATCGTGACGAACCTTGCGGCAGGCTGGCTGGCCGCGCGCTTCGGGCTGGCCGCTACGCTTTATGGCGGGCTAGTCTTGCAGATTGGGGCGCTGGTCGCGCTCGCCCAGCTTGACCCGTCGTGGGGTGTTGCCGCCTCGGTCGCCTTTGTCATGGCTGTGCAGGGCGTCTCGGGCGTGGCCAAGGATCTGGCCAAGATGTCTTCGAAATCCGCCGTGAAACTGCTTGCGCCCAAGGAAGATGGGGGACTCTTCCGTTGGGTGGCGTTGCTGACCGGGTCGAAGAATGCCGTAAAGGGGCTGGGCTTCTTCCTCGGCGCGGCGCTTCTGGCTCTGGCAGGTTTTCAGACAGCTGTCTGGGGCATGGCGGCGGTGCTTGCGGTCATCTTGATTGCGGTTGTTCTGTTCTTGCCAGCGGGCTTGCCCGGACGGATGAAATCGGACGAGGCCTGGGGCGGCTGGCGGTCGCGCGATGCACGCGTGAACCGCCTGAGCCTCGCCCGCATGTTCCTGTTCGGTGCGCGCGATGTGTGGTTTGTTGTTGGCATCCCGGTTTATTTCCAATCTGTCCTGTCCGACGGTACTGCCGAAGGGCGGCGCGAGGCGTTCTTCCTGATCGGCAGCTTCCTTGCGCTTTGGATCATCGCCTATGGCGTGGTGCAGGCCTTTGCCCCCCGGCTTCTGGGTGGCAAGGGCCAGCCCGAGGCCGAGACAACCCGCAAGGCCATTCTCTGGGCCGGGCTGCTGGTGCCGATCCCGTTCCTTCTGGCCGGTGCGGCATGGGCGGCCGAAGGGCCTGCGCCATGGCTGACCGCCACGCTGATCGGGGGCCTTCTGTTGTTCGGCTTCGTCTTTGCAGTGAATTCCTCGGTCCATTCCTATCTGATCCTCGCCTTCGGATCGGCGGAACGGATCACACGAGATGTGGGCTTTTACTACATGGCCAATGCCGCAGGCCGCCTGATCGGCACGCTCCTGTCGGGCCTAAGCTACCAGATCGGGGGGCTGCCCCTGTGCCTTGCCACAGCAGGCATCATGGCCCTTGCAAGCTGGGTTGCGGCACGGAGGCTCAGGTTCGCCTGAGCAGGAGCAGCGCCGCGGTCGCCAGCAAACCGATCATTGCGGTCAGCCAAATCGCCTGCAAACCCCAAGTCGCCAACGCCGCACCGAAGATAAGCGGAGCGGCAGCTTGGAGCAAACGGGCTGGCGCATTGAGCCAACCAAGACGCGCGCCATAGCCAGCCGCCCCAAATAGGGCGAGCGGCAAGGTGCCTTTGGCAATGGTCAGGATACCGTTGCCAGCCCCGTGCAATATGGCAAATCCATAGGCGGCAGGACCACCGAAAACCACCAGACAAAGCGCAGCCAGCGGATGGGCCGAAGCGGCCAGTCGGGCCGATGCCAGCGGATGGAACCGCCGCAACAACCCGAACTCCAGGATACGCGCCGCTACTTGGGCTGGGCCAATCAGGGCGCCTGCAGCGATGGCGACGGCCGTGCTGGCCCCCGCCGCTTGCAACAGCCCCGGCAAATGCGCGGCCATGGCGGTCGAGTTGAACCAGGTTGCTGCAAAGACAAAAGCCAGCAACCAGAGCGCAAAACGTGGGGGAGGTGGTCCCTCTGCCGCGTCCGGCATTGGGGCAGTGATCTTTTGCGCTCCTCTGGGCAGAAGCGCGTTCAGCGGGAGCGCAAGAAAGAGGTGGATCAGCGCCCAGCCAATGCAGGCCTCGCGCCAGCCCCAGCTTGCCAGCATCAGCCCTGACAGGGGCCAACCCACGGTGCTGGCAAAACCGGCAATCAGGGTAATGCCGGTGATTGGTCCCCGCGCCTCCTTGCCGTAGATGCCTGCCAACGAGGCAAATGCCGCCTCGTATAGCCCTATGCCCATGCCAAGTCCGATGATAGCCCATCCGGCGAACAACACGACCGGAGAAGGCGCTGCCGCCAGCAACGCCAGTCCGGCGGCAAAGATCAGGTTCGACAGCATCAGCACGCCCCGCCCGCCGATCCGGTCGATCCGCGCCCCCGCCCATGGCCCGATCGTGGCCGAAACCACCATCGCCATGGAAAACGCTCCGAACACCCAGACAGGCGACAGGCCGAAGCTGGCCGCCATCGGTGCGGCCAGAACGGCAGGGATGTAGTAACTGGACGCCCAGCCGATAGTTTGCGCGATGCCAAGCGCCGTGACGATCCAGCCGCGACGGGCAGGCGGCAGGGTCAACAGCATGCGGTGACCTTGGCCAGTTCAACCGTTGTGCCGCAGCCGCAGCCCGAGGCACCCTTGTCTTTTGCCACCTCATCCTTGGCACAGCAGGCATCCGCCCGCGTCTTTGCGGGCCCCCCGCAACAGCTTGCAGCAACAGCCTGCGTTGCCTTCGGCCCCGGGCCGTTGCAGACCCCCGTCTCGGGCAGGTCAAGTTCCACCCGGGCTGCGGCGACATGATCTCCGGCGAGGGCTGCAACGATCGAACGCACCTGTTCATGCCCCGTGGCCAAAAGGAAAGTCGGCGCCCGGCCATAGGACTTCATCCCCGCGATGTAGAAACCGGGTTCGGGCTGCTCGAGTTCCATTGCCCCATGCGGCCGCACCGTGCCGCAGGAATGTTGGTTCGGGTCAATCAGAGGGGCGAGAACCGGCGGGCATTCCAGTGATGGATCAAGAGACACCCGAAGCTCCCGAAGAATGGAGAGGTCCGGCCGAAACCCCGTCGCGATCACCAATTCATCAACGTCAACTTGCCTGCCATCGGTCGCCGTTGCTTTCAGCGGGCTGGTTCCTTCGACGGACGCAAGGCGGAAACTGCTTTCCAGCTTGATGCGGCCTTCCTTTACCAGCCGCGCAAGCTCGGTCCCAAGAGCACCCCGCGCGGCCAGCTGGTCAGCCGCTCCACCGCCCAAGGCCCGCGTGATCGTAGGGGCGCGGCAAAGCCAGATCACTTGCGTAGCTGGCAGATCAGACAGGGCGATCAGTGTTCCAATCGCAGAATGGCCGCCACCAAGAACCGCCACCTGCTTTCCAGCAAAGCGCGACTTGTCCTGCCCAGCCACGTCAGGCATGCCATAGGTAATCCGCGCGTTGCCGGTTTCGCCCGGCACAGGACGACCTGCTCCGCCCGGGTTCGGCTGGAACCATGTCCCGGTCGCGTCGATCACGGCATCAGCGCGATGCCATTCTCTGCCGGTAACCCCTTCGGTTTCGATCACGAAAGGCGTCTTCACACGGCCTGCATCCTTGACCTTGTCGATTCCCTCACGGGAGACCGCCACGACGCGGCGACCGAGTTGCAGCCAAGGCGCAAGTGATTGGCCAAGCGGTTCGAGGTAGTCCGTCAGAAGATCATCCCCGGTCGGATGTGCCTCCGGATCCGGTCGTTTCCAGCCCTCCCCTTCGAGCCGGCGAGCTGCTGAGGCATCAATGTTGTAGCGCCAGTTCGAAAACATGGGCACGTGGCCCCAGGCCCGGACAGCGTGTCCGACGGCATCGCCTTGCTCGAGAACCAAGGGGAGCATGCCGCGCTCCAGCACATGAGCGGCGGCGGCAAGCCCGACTGGACCCGCGCCAAGGATCGCAACTGTCTTTGTCATTCCGCTGTTCCTTTTCTGCTAGAAATATCGAAATATAGAGGCTGAGGATATGCCCTCATTTGCTCGTCACGCAGGCGTCGGCGCAGCATTCCGCCGCCAGATCATCGATCAGTCCGCGCATCACAGGGTAATTCGTCCGGCAGATCAATGAGGTGCCGGCCCGCTCCTGCTGGATCAGATCGACCTGAAGCAATGCGCGGCAGTGGTGTGACAGCGTGGATCCAGGAATGCCCAGCTTTTCCTGACACTGGCCCATCGAAAGCCCGGTCTCGCCCGCACGCACAAGCAGACGATACAAACGCAAGCGTGTCGAGTTCCCAAGAGCGGCGAGGCGAGATGCAGCAAGGTCGATGTCCATGGCGGCGACTCCTTATTCGGTATTTCTAGCATATTCGAAATATAATGCAAGATGAAGTTCTTGTGGACCCTCAGACCCTCACCGCATCGCTTCTTGTGAGGCCTAGTTGGGCCGCCGGAGGTTACGAACGAACTCGCTTATCGCACCAGGACGACGGGCACTTTGCAGCTCCGGATCATCGCGGTCGTGGTCGAGCCGATGATCAGGCTGCGGATACGGCTGTGGCCGTAGGCGCCCATGACCAGTAAGTCGAACTGTGCGTCCTCCACCAGCTTGGCCAATGCTGCTTCAGGCTGGCCGGGAAGGACGGAGGTTTCCGCTTCGATTCCTGCGGCCTTCAGGATCGCGCGCGCATCGATCAGAATTCTGGTGACCTCGGGCGTGGCAGCGCCCACGGTGACCAAATGCACGGTAAGACCCTGAAAAAGCGGGCTACGGGCGATGTGATCGACAGCCTTCATTGCCGAAGCGCCGCCGTCATAGGCGACCAGCACCTTCGAGATCGGCTTGAAGGCGCGCGAGGCGACGAACACCGGTTTGTGGCTGGCTCGGATGATGCGCTCCAGGTTCGAACCAAGGTGCCCCTTGGCGAAATCTGCCGCCTCGCCCCGCTTGCCGATCAGGATCACCCGGGCGTCGGCTTCGACAGCGGTGAGCGCTTCGACAATGTCGCCTTGACGCAAGCGGGTGGTGACTTCGGTCACGCCTGCCTTTTCCAGCAAAGCCTGCGCGTCGTCGAGGATCGCCCGGCCACGATGGCTGATAAGCTTCGCGCGCTGTGCGTCCAGTTCGGCCAGTTGCTCCATCAGAGCCGTTCGCGCCCCGAGCGCAATCGCGCCGGAATGATCGTGTGTATCGGACGCCTCGCGACGGCCGAGGACGTGGATCAGTTCCACCGGTGCCCCGGTGCGGCTGGCGATCCAGGCCGCATGGTCGCAAACGCTGGCGGAATAGATCGAGCCGTCAACAAGGGCGACAATCTTCTGTGGTTGGTTGGTCATATGCCTGTCCCCTTAATGCGCCATCAACTTGTCTATCGCACCCGGCTTGTCATGCGTGCCAAGCTTGTCGACGATGGTTTCGGTCGCTGCGTTCATGCCGACGATTTCCACCTCGGCCCCGTCACGGCGGAACTTCAGCACCGCCATGTCCAGTGCCTGCACGGACGAGATGTCCCAGATATGCGCTAGGCTCACGTCGATGACGACGCGGTCGAGCGCCTCCTTGAAGTCGAAGGCGTTCATGAAATCCTCCACCGACCCGTAGAAGAGTTGGCCTTCGACGATGTAGGTCCGCACGCGCCCATCCTTCGAGATGGTCGAGGTCACCTTGAAGAGCTGCGCGATCTTGCCAGCGAAGAAGATGCCCGACAGCAGCACACCTACCAGCACCCCGATGGCCAGATTGTGGGTGTAAACCACGGTCACAACGGTCGCGATCATCACGACGGAGGATGACCGCGGATGCAGCGTCAGGTTCTTGATCGACGACCAGGAGAAGGTGCCGACGCTGACCATGATCATGATGGCCACCAGCGCGGGCATCGGGATCTGCGCCACCCAGTCGCCGAGGAACACCACGAGGATCAAGAGCACCGTTCCGGCTGTAAAGGCCGACAGCCGTCCGCGCCCACCAGACTTCACGTTGATCATGCTCTGCCCGATCATCGCACAACCCGCCATGCCACCGATGAACCCGGTCGCGGTGTTAGCGATGCCCTGGCCGATGCATTCCTGATCCCGGCTCGATTTCGTATCGGTCAGCTCATCGACCAGATTCTGCGTCATCAGGCTTTCCAAAAGGCCCACCACTGCAATGGCCAGCGCATACGGCAAGATGATCCAAAGGGTCTCCAGCGTCAGCGGAATATCTGGGATCAGAAACACGGGCAGCGTGTCGGGCAGCGCGCCCATGTCCCCCACGGTCCGCACGTCCCAGCCGAAGTACATCGTCAAGGCGGTCAGGATCAGGATGGTCACGAGGGGTGATGGGATGGCCTTGGTGATATAGGGGAATAGGTAAATGACTGCGAGGCTGGCCGCCACCAGCACATAGGTCAGCCAGTTGACCACCCTCGGATCAAGCTCCGGCAACTGCGCCATGAAAATCAGGATCGCGAGCGCGTTGACGAAGCCGGTCATGACTGACTTTGAAACATAGCGCATGACGAAGCCAAGGCGCAGCAAACCCATGGCGATCTGGATCAGTCCGGTCAAAACAGTTGCGGCCAGCAGGTATTGCAGCCCGTGGTCGCGGACCAGCGTCACCATAAGTACCGCCGTCGCGGCCGTTGCGGCCGAGATCATCCCAGGTCGCCCGCCCACAAAGGCGATCAACACCGCGATAGAAAAGCTGGCGTAGAGCCCGACCTTAGGGTCGACGCCTGCAATGATTGAAAAGGCAATCGCCTCAGGGATAAGTGCGAGGGCCACGACAAGCCCGGCCAGGACGTCGGCGCGGATGTTGCCGAACCACTGCGCGCGGTAGGCATCGAGTGAAATCATATGAAAGTCTTCCTGATCGACCCGGGCCTAAAGTCCGCGCGTCGAAATGTGATCTGTTGGTCAGTTCAGGTTGTCCGGCGGATCGGCGGCCGGAAGAGCCACCCGAGGATTGCACCCAGGTCCATGTTGCTTGCGTTGGCCGATACGCGAAAATGACACGAATGCCAAGTCACGCTGCAATTTCGCCCGCGAGTACTGCCTTTCCATGCACGGCAAGCGTCGCAGCAAACTTCGGGCAACCGAACAGCCTCACGGCGTCTAGGACTCTCTCATTGTAGGCTGTCTGGCCAATCACCCGGAGAAGGTCTGCTTCGTGGAACCCCCTGTTCGTACTAGGCGCTAGTGCGATCAAGCGATGGAGTTCAATTTCCACCGAGCCAAGAACACTCTTAGGTCTTGTGGAAGCCATTGGCCTGGCTTTTGAACTTGCCGACGCCCGCCACTTCCGCATAAAGCCCAGCAGATATCCTGCCGGCACCTGCTCGTGGCCTCTCGCCCTGTTGAATGCGCGAAACGCGTCCCAGATGACCTGCGTATCGACATTCCAACACGGCAGGGCGGTCTTGGCCGCTTTGATCATCTCAGCCCAAGGCGTGCGGTGGACGTTTGACGCAGTCGCAATCTCGATTTTCCCAGCGAACATCATTTTGTTCTTAGAATCTCTAGATAGTGATGTGTCATCTGTGGCTGACACGAGATTTGGCTCAGTTTCAGGGTTATCCACAGAGCCAAAGCGGAAGACCCAAGGCGCGAACTTGCCATACGGCTTCCAGCGAATGAGTCCCAGGGCCGATGCCGCCAATTCAGCCAGCAGTCGGGTCAGGTGCTGGCGAGACACGCCCATCTTGTCCGCAAGACTGCCGAGCGTGAATGCCGCGGTGCCGCGCTCGAGGCCATTGTAGCCGTCCTTCCAGGCGATGCCGTCCAGGATGATGGTGGCCAGCTTATGGGCCGAGACCGACAAGGGCGTTTCGGTGATGCGGCGCAGGATGGCGCCGGTTGTCAGTTCCATGTGCAGTCGTCCTCTCATTCAGGACGCCGGACCAACGGGCAACAAAAAATGGTGTCCAGCAAGCATGTTGCCGGTTGAACGGATCCGATGCTCGCGCTAGATTCCCACTGCTACGAGGAAATCAGTGCGGCGTCGGACCTATGGTCTGGCGTCGTTTTTCTTTCTGGGGTTGCGTTCTTCCTGATCAGTTCAAGCGTCGTCAGATGATCAGTAATGTACCTCTTCATGGCCATAGGTGCCCTCGGCATCGCGCCACTCCACGAAGACCGAGCGGTGCCGGATACTGCGGCAATCCGCTGTGAGGTCGAGATCAGAGGCTTCAGGGACAGCTGAAGGCGTGCTGCCCCGACGCCTGTATCCACCTTGCTCGCCGTAACTGCCTTCATGGATGGTCCACCAGCGGTTGCAGGCCCCTCCATCGTCATCGGCATGCTGTATGTAGTGGATCTCGAACACCCTGATCGAGCGTACGAAGTCGAAGGCTGGATCGGAGATGTCGATATCGGCCTGATCCGCGACGGGCAGCAGGACTGCCGAGGCCCATGGCGGAGCGACCTGAAGTAACGGCTGTCTGGAAGGAGTACCGACCTCGAACAGCCGTTCCATCGCCGTAGGCGCACGGAAACTCGCCCGCATCGGGCAGTTCCATATCTGCAGCGGCGGTTCGATCGGCCAGGGGGTGATACGACGGATGAACACCGCGCGGGCCTGCGCGCATTCGGTCGAAGATGGCCAGCCGCCCGCAAGGCAAAGCAGGATCGCACAATCGACGGGATAAGCCACGGCTGGACTAGCAAGTGAGATCAGAGCGGATGTTGCGAATCCGACGGCGAGGTTGCGGAGGGGCATGAGGAAGACTCCTTGAGGAGGGGAGGGGGCGTTCGCGGCGTCAGGTTCGCGACTTCAGTCGGCTGGGTCAGGGCCAAGCATCTGATAGTCAGCGAGGGCGCGATTGACCTCCGCCGTCACCTCGGCGCGGGCGGATTCGAGGCAATGGAGATAGATCTGCGCCTCGTCGAAGTACGCGACGTATTCCGCACGAATTTCAGAGGCATAGGTCGTGCGGGTTGCACCGTCATTGACTTGGGCAGGGACGAGTGGCGGCAGACAATCGAGCGCCGTTGCGGCCCGGGTTAAAGAGCCGCAACAGAGCAGGGCGCAGCAGATCAAACCCGCCATGGGCAGGTTCGGGGAAGGGTCAGGCATGGTGAGTCCTCGCCATCTATGATGGTGAATAAATGCCTAAACACCACTATTGACGCAACCGGATTCTATCGCTAGTTGTGCGCCCCAAGTTGCGCGGTGACAGGTTTCTCAGCGGCGTGACATGCACTATGTTGGCGCCGAGCGATCAAGCTTCGGAGCGTGCTGAGCCATGAGGAACTTATACCCGGTGATTTTTCAGACCGGACTGAAGGAGGCCCGGAACGAAGGCGGCATCGTCGAAGCCCATAGCCTTGAGGACGCGAAGAAGGTTGGAAACACCTGGACGGGCGATTGGCGCATCTATCTGCGCATCGGCGACCAGGCAGCACTTCTCGTTGTCCAGCGCACGCTCCAACCCAGAGAGTTCAAGACCATTGCCGGTCTGATCTCCTTCGGGGTCGAGTTGGGTCTGACCACGGTGCCTGTGCCTTTGAAGAAGGGTGAGAAGGCGACCTGGACGCATGGAACGGAGGCAGATCCTCAGAGCTAGCCTGGCCCTTTGCGGTGGCCTGACCCTTACGGGTCTCGGCCTTTCGCAAGGTGCCGCGAAGGTCATCGACCTCGGGGTCGGCGGGAGCGATCTGCGTGTCCAGTCCGGGGTCCTCGACTTCGGCAAACCCATCCCCGCGCGGCAGGTGCGTGAGGAACTCGAGACGGAGGCTGATCCGTCCCAAGATCCCAATGCCACGGTGTGGCGTGCCTCCTACAGAAGCGAAAGGTCCGGGCGTGGCCCCACGGGGCGTGCCGCCATCGAGGAATTGGTGCTGGATGTTGGCGACGACTACCTGCGCCATCCCGGGCTAAAAGAGGCCGGGCTCTCTGGTACTGAATGGCTGGCCCTCTTCCGCGCCAATATCGCGGTGGAATCAGGCTTCAATCCAGATGCCCGCTCGCCGGTGGGGGCCATCGGCCTTGGCCAGTTGATGCCGGACACGGCAGCAGTGCTGGGCGTCGATCCCCATGATCCCGAAGAAAACCTGCGTGGCTCCGCGCGGTATCTCCTGGCCCAACTTGAAGATTTTGGCGCGCCCGATCTGGCGCTTGCCGCCTACAACGCCGGGCCCGAAGCAGTCCGGGAGTATGGCGGCATTCCCCCCTATGCCGAGACCGAGGGCCATGTGGCCAAGGTGCTGCGGCTGACCACAATCCCCCTTGCATTGGAGTAACCTGATGGTTCGATTTTTCACGGGCGCGCGCCTGCCGCGCCTTTCGCTGCACACCCTGCTTCTGGCCCTGCCATTCTTTGCTGTGCTGGCAGAACCGGCCCTCGCGCAGAACCTCGATCCGCTGGAAAATATGTTGCAGGTCGTGGTCGATGGGTTGACCGGCCCGATCGGTCGACTAATCGCGATCCTTGCCGTGGTGGCCGCAGGCTACATGATGTTCACTGGGCGCCTCAACTGGCCGCTGTTCCTCGCGATCTTCTTCGGCGTCGTGCTGGTCTTCTCGGCCGCGACGATCATCGACGGCTTCGCCGCCCCCTGAGTCAGATGGCGGTGGGGCAGGGGGCTCGTGAAGCCCCCGCCCGTCGGCTCGATCCGGATCATTCCTCATGCATGACGCGCCTCTATTCCTCGGCCTCACCCGGCCGCCGAAGATCTTCGGCCTGCCGATCGGGTATTTCGTGAGCCTGATGCTCGGCTCGGTCATCCCTTTCGTCGGGGCGAACGATTGGCGTTTCCTCCTGATCGGGATCTTGGGCTATCCGGTGCTGTGGTTTGTGGCGGACCGCAATCCGAACCTCTTCGAGACGGCAGCGGTGGTCTTTTCCCGCACCCCGCGCACGCGGGGAAAATCAGCCTTTGGCGGGGATCGCCATGTCAGCTGACCTGAAGTCCCTGTTCCCGACCACTCCGGCGCTGAAATCCGTCCTCCGCCCCGAGGATCTTCGGGCGGAGACTCTGGCGCGCCATCTGCCCTGGCTTTCCGCACCTGCGGACGATCTGATCCTGACTCGGCAGGGCGACCTGATCGCCTCTGCTGTGGTCGAGGGGCAGGACAGTTTCACGACGGAAGAGGGCGAGTTGTCGCTGGCCACCGCCTCACTGGCCCGGCTGATCGGGCAGTTGGGGGCGGGCTATGGCTATCACATCTCGAAACTGACGCTTCCAGACGCCCCGGCGCTGAAACCTTTCGATGAGGAAGGTGGTGGAGATGGCTTTGCCGCTGCGGTCGACACGCGCTGGCAGAGCCATCTGCGGAGCCGGAACCTCAAACGCCGGGTGCTGGTCCTCTCACTGATCCTGCGCCCCACGGCGATGAAACGCATGCCCCTGATCGGCAGCTTGTTCAAAGTGGCCTTCACCGATGACATGAGCGCCCGGGCCGAGCGGCTGAATGAGGCCATGGGGCTTCTCGCCGGTGTTTGCCAGGGCCTTGGGTTTCGGCGGCTCACCATCTCGTCAGGAGAATGGCTGGGGCTTCTTGGCGGGCTGATTGGCCAACCGGTGGCGATGATCCTTCCGATGATGGGGCAGTTCCTTGCGGTGTCGGCCGCGGGGTTGCAGGCGACCTTTGCCGGGAAAAGAGTCGAACTCGAGACCGGGGCTGGCACGCGGCGCTTCGGCACGATCTTCGGGGTCAAATCCTATCCGGCGCGGACCTGGGCGCGGATGCTGGATGCGCTGGAACTTCCCTACGACATTACCATCACCAACAGCTTTACCCCGGCGCGGAACAACGAGATCGAGGAGCGCATCAAGCGCACCGCACGGCAGATGCGGGCTTCGGAAGACGCCGCAGAAACCTTGCGGCAGGAACTCTATGAGGCAGCCGACAATGTCACCTCAGGTCGTCAGGTCTTCGGCAAGCATCACCTGACCGTCATGGTCACGGCCGAGACCCCGGAAAAGCTGGAGGAAGCCGCCTCCGAGGTCTGGCGGGCAGGGCAGGATTGCGGGGCCACTCTTGTACGCGAGAGCTTTGCCGCCCGCGCCGCCTGGTTCGCGCAAGCGCCCGGCAACTGGGCCTATCGGCCACGCACGGCGCTGATCTCGGCAGAGAACTTCGCTCATCTGGCGGCGCTGCACCGCGTCGCCGAGGGCCGTCCGAAGGCGCAATCGCCTTGGGGCGAAACGATCACCGGTTTGCCGACGGTGACCTCGAGTCTCTACCGCTTCAATTTCCACGACAAGGGCGCGCGCGGGGCGGAGCCGAGCGCGGGTCACACCCTTGTTCTGGGCCGCACCGGGTCGGGCAAGACCCTCGGCACCGCCTTCCTGATGGCTCAGGCGCGGCGGGTAAATGCCCGCATCCTCGTCATCGACAAGGACCGGGGCCTTGAAATGGCGGTGCGCGCCCTGGGCGGCAGCTATTCTGCAATCCGCATCGGCGAAGCCACAGGGCTGAACCCGTTCCAGACCGAGGTCGATGAACGGGGCGCGGCCTGGCTCACCGATTGGCTGGGCGACATTCTCGCCAGCACGCGCGGCTTCGAGACCGCGCAGACGGTCAGCCTCAATGCCGCCGTGCGCCAGATCGTGGCGGCCGATCCGCGTCTGCGCACCTTCGACGGGCTCGGCACGCTTGTCGCTTCGACTGATGACGAGGGCGATCTGGTGTCCCGCGTCCGCGAATGGGGGCAGGGGGGACGCTATGGTTGGCTTTTCGGATCGGGTGCTGCTTCCGCGATCAGCCTCGGCGAGGAAGTGGTCGGCATCGATATGTCAGAGATCCTCGATCTCGGCACGGAACGCTCGGCGCTTCTGGCCTATCTCTTCCGCCGCATCGAACGGGTGATCGAGGATCGCCGTCCGACCCTCATCGTGATCGATGAGGCCTGGAAGATGCTCGACGATCCGATTTTTGAGAAGCGCCTGCACGACTGGCTCGTCACCATGCGAAAGAAAAACGCCGCAGTGATGATGCTGACCCAGACGCCGACGCACCTCACGCAGAGCAAAGTTGGCCAGATCATCGCGGAAAGCGTGGTGACGCAGCTCCTTTATCCGAACCCGCGGGCCAACCCCGAAGATTACCGGATCCTGCGCCTGAACGAGAAGGAAGCCGAGTTCCTTTGCACGCCGACGGGAGGCCTGCGCCTCGCCTTGTTACGGTCGGCCGGAGATTCCGTGTTCGTCAACATGGACCTCTCTGCCCTTGGCTCGCACCTCGCGGTGCTCGGCGGTGGGCGGACCGGCGAAGAGCGCGCGCCCTACGGTTGGCGCGATATCCCTGATTTCTGGAAGGACATGCAATGAACCCCCGCACACTGACGATCGGGCCTCTTGCCCGCCCGCTTCGTTTCCTTCTTGTCCTCACGGCGCTGTCGGCCTGCGATGGTGTGGAGACGGGTGCCGTCTCGCCCTGTCACGGTCAATTCCGCGCCGAGGGCAAATACTTCGCAGCCCGCACCCAAACCGATGGCAACCGGGTCGTTGTCAGCACAATGAATGCCCCCACTGCAGTGTGCGGGAACTGAAGCTTCATGCGCTCCGCCCTTCTTCTCGGGTTTGCCGCAGCGACGGCGCTGCCACTGATCGCACTTGCCCAGGGTGTGCCGATCATCGATGGCACCGGGCTCTCGAACCTGGTCTCGCGCCTGGCCGAGCAGGCACAGGATGCCTTGAAGCAGGAAGAGAAGCTCGGGCAGCAGACCCGTCTGAACGAAATCGAGGGCGAACAGCTCGCGGCTTATCAGCGTTTTTTGGCGGATACGACCGGCACGACTGATCTGAGTGGATTCGAAACGGGCAGCGCTGCGTTTCCGCCTGCGGACGAGGTCTATCCTGCGACTGAGACGAGCACCGAAAGCCAGCGGCTTTTCGGTGAGGGCGAGACGGTGGAGGCGATGATCATTGCCACGGCCCATCGCTACGAGACCCATCCCGGTGTGGTGAAGGTCGGCCTCACGCCCACGACTTGGCGGATCCTCTTTCAGTCTCTGGTGAAACAGGAAAGCGCCTTCAACAATGCCGCGATCAGCCCGGTCGGCGCCCTTGGTTTTTGCCAGCTGATGCCGGGCACGGCGGCAGACCTCGGTGTTGATCCAAGCGATCCCATGCAGAACCTCGATGGCGGCGCGCGCTATCTCGCAACCCAGCTCAACGCCTTCGGCCGGATCGATTTTGCGCTCGCGGCCTATAACGCCGGGCCGGGCAACGTCCAGAAATACGGTGGCATCCCGCCCTTCGAGGAAACCCAAAACTACGTGCGCCGGATATCGGGCTTCTACGATGCGTACCTTTCGGAAATCACCGGCGCCGATGTGACCGGCACGCTGGCAGGCGTCGAAGGTGCCAGTGCCGAATGGGGCAACATGTCCTCGGCCTTCATCGGCTATTCGGGCCAGCAGTCCGGGCAGATCGAGGCCGCGATGGCGCGGATCAAGGGGTTTCTGGAAGTGGCCAAGCCCCAGACCCCGAAACAGGCGGTCGATCAGAACACCTACATGATCGCCGAGCGTGCCCGGCTGATGGCGCTGACGCTGCGGCTTCGGGCCGGGGCCGTCAAGGTCGAGGCGGCGCATGGCCTCTCTGACGCAGCTCAAGCCCTGCAATATTCGACATTTTGGGAGTATTCCGATGGTCAATAAACGGATGGCGCCCGCCGCCGCGCTCTGCCTTTGCCTTCTTGGATCGGTGACCCATGCGCAGGGTGTGCCGGTCATCGACGGCACCAACCTCGCCAAAAACATCCAGCAGCTGAAGGCGGCGCTGCGCGATGCGGAAAACCAGATCGCGCAGATCGAAGAGCTGAAAAAGCAGGTCGAGAACGGCCTTGAACAAATCACCAATCTGGAAGGCATCCTGGGCTCGATTTCCGGCCTCAACGAGATCGCCAGCCTTTACAACTCGGCCCAGGATCTGCGCTCGCGGGCGGCAAAGATCACCGATTTGTCCAGTTTCACCGACGCCATCGCCATTGGAGATTTCGCCAGCCTGAGGAACAGCCTGCTCGATGGACAGGTCACCATGGGCGACAAGATGGCGGCCGAGTACATGGAAGACACCCTCGCCAGTGCGGGCCTCTCGTCGGAGGTGCTGGCTGGGCTGTCTTCGTCGGAAAACCCGCAGGACAAGCGGATTGCCGAGACGGCGGCGGCAAGTGCCACGGCTATGGGCGTGGCGCAGCTGTCCTATGAAGAGGCGGCGCAAAGCCTCGAGCGGATCGACGGGCTGGTGGCCGAGATCGCCCAGCAGGACACGCTGAAGGAAAGCATCGACCTCAACACCCGCATGGCAGCCGAAACCAATTTCATGCTGGGCCAGATGTGGCGGCTTAATGCGGCGAGCGGCCTTGCCAGCGGCCAGACAGGCGTGAACTGGGCGGCCGAACAGGCCAAGGAAAAGAGCTTCTTCGACTATTCGGGGGCAAACTGATGCGGAGGGACGTTCTTCTGGCGGCCGTAGCCGCCGTCACCTTTTCCCTGACGGGGTTCGTTGGAGCGGAGGATCTTTCAACCGTCAGCGATGTTGATCTGCTCAAGCAGACCCGGGAAGCCGTCGGGGTGCAGGATGCCGATCTTGCTTTGGAACTCCTGACCGAGATGCAGCGGCGCGGGACGGGGATTTTCACAGGAGCCGAGAAGGTGGCCTGTGAGGAATCCATCGATTTACCTGCCGGGATCACCGATTGGCGGTTCAAAGGCGCCGCAAGGCAGGCTTACATCACTTCGGCCAAGAAACGGCAGCTTGCCAATGAGACCTGCGGCTGCCTCTTCACGGATTATCCGTTCGAGGCCTTCACCACCGAGGTCTTGGGCAAATCTGTAGCTGATCTGACCGACGCTGATCGCGCGGCGCTCGAAGTCTACCTCGCTGCGGAGCAGCGCGATGTCGAAGGCCGCTACCGCGCCCTTGAGAAATCCTGTCGGACAAATTGATCCATGGCCATCATTGCCGACATCCTGACCCAAGTGGACGCCGCCGCGGCGGCGGTCGGAGCCACGGCTTTTGATGCGGTTGCGGTGGAGATTGTGCCAGTTTTCCGCATCGGGTCGGTGTTGGTGGTAGCGCTGGTCGGCGTCAACTTGATGGCGCAGGCGGTGCCCATGACGCTCCGAAACGGGCTCGGCCTGATGGTCCGGATCGCCGTCGCCTCGGCCTTTCTGTCGTCCTGGACCAACTTCAACGCTGTCTACGGTGTGCTGACCAATGCTCCAAGCGAGATAGGTGCCGTGGTGATGAACGCCTTCGGTGGCGGGTCCGGTAACCTCTATGACGGGCTGGATTCGCTCTATCTGCAGGCCCTCGATGTCGGCCAGGCAATCAGCCAGAACGGCAGCTACATTACGGGGGCCTTGGCTGGTCTTCTGATGTTCCTCGTTGCCGCTCTGATGGCCACGGTCTCGATCATCGTGATATCAGCGTCCAAGATCATGATCGGCGTCCTGGTCATCTTCGCCCCGATCGCCATCGCCTGTACGCTCTTCAAGGTGACGGCAGCGCTCTTCGACCGCTGGGTGAACCTGGCCTTGGGTTTTGCGTTCTACCCGATGCTGACCTCGGGCATGGCAGCTTTCACCATTGCCATTGCCCGCGATCTCATCCCCGCCTCGCTTACTAATGTCGAGACCATTGGCGATGTACTGAGCTTCGTCGTGGTGACGATGCTCGGCACCGGCCTCATGGCCATGGTTCCGACCATCGCCCAATCGCTCGCACAAACCGCAACCGGCCTCAGCGGTGTCGCGAGTTCCACTTTCCGCGCGGCTGACAGCGTCAAAGGCTATGGCAGGTCCAGCATTGCCGCCGGGATCGGAGCCGGACGTGGTGCTGCAGGGCTGGATGCCGGGGGGCGTCGGCCATCGGACGCGCGCCTCAATGGCAATGCCGCAGGTCAGATCGGGCGATCAGCGGTGCAGACCGCGATGCGCCTCGCCAGCCGCACCCCGGACAAGAGTTGAGCCCCCAATATGCCGAGTAACGGAGGAACGCCGATGGAGGCGCATGGATTTGATGTCGATCTCATTCTCGAGCCGCGCCTCTCGGCCCGGCGTGCCTGGGCGGTTGCCGGTGGGGCAGGGGCCCTCAGCCTCGTTCTGGCTACGGCCCTCGTGCTGATCCTGCCGCTGAAGGAAACCCAGGTCTTTACCGTGCTGGTGGATCGCCAGACCGGCGATGCCGAAAAGGTGCTGCAGGTGGCCCCGACCGGCATCGAGGATCAGGAAGCGGTGAAGCAGAGCTTGCTCGTGGCTTATGTCTCCGACCGCGAAGGCTATTTCCTGCCCGGCATCCAAGCCCGGCTCGAAAGCGTGCAGCGCCGTTCGACGGCAGGAGCGGAGGAAAGTCTGCGGCTCCTCTGGTCCAAAGGCGGCGGCAACGCGGCCTATCCGCCCGATGTCTATGGTCCGGGGGCGGAAGTTTCCGTGACGGTGCGCCGGATTACCTTCCTTGCGCCGAATGTGGCCCAAGTCCGCTTCCTCAAGACCCTGCGCAAGACGAGGCAGGAACCAGTGACCCAGCCCTTCGTGGCCACGGTCGAATTCGCCTTCGCACCCAAGACCGAACGGTCCCTCGCCCATGTCTGGGAAAACCCGCTGGGTTTCACCGTCTCCTCCTACCGCGTCGATGCCGAAACCCTGGAGTCCAACCCATGACCCGCAGATCTTTCCTCCTTCTCGGGCTTCTGACGTCGACCCTAGTCCTGGCATGGCCAGCCTTCGCCGAGGTGGCCCCCGCTTCGATGGGTGCGGATGCCCGAGTGCGATCGGTGCTCTACAGCCCGGTCGATGTCATCCGCCTCGACACGCAGTTGCGGGTGAACACCGCCATTGAGCTTGGGGCAGGGGAACGGATCGACTCCGTGCTCTTGGGCGACAGCGAGGCCTTTGAAGTCGAAGTTCTGTCGAACCGCACCACGGTGTCGATCAAACCGGTGATCGGCGGGGCCGAGACAAACATGACGATATACACCGGGCGACGCACCATCACGCTGGCCATCAGCGAGGGGCGATCGCGGAACCCGACCTTCCGGCTGGTGCTCCGCTATCCCGAGACGGGAGCGGGCAGGGCGGCAAAGCCTACCGTCGCTTCTGGCTCTCGGGACATCGGCTATGCCTGGTCAGGGGATGAGAAGCTGAAACCGGTCCATATCTGGAATGACGGGCAGGCAACCTATTTCGCGTTCGCTCCAGGCCTCAGGCCGTCGATTTTCGGGGTGGATGCCACGGGGCGCGAGGTCACGCTGAATTCCGGGACCCGTGGCAGTATCGTGCGCGTGCCGGGCTTGCGCGACGAATATTCGATCCGGATTGGCACGGAAGTGCTGTGCATCGAGCATGCGGAGGGCGGGATCACCACGGATCCTGCGCTTCTTGCCAAACTTCAGGGCTGGGAGTTCTGATATGACCGATCAGCAAAAAACCGAGGCCCAGGCCAATCTCGAGACCGAATACAAGATCGAGCGCCCCAAGCCGAAGATGACGAAACATCAGAAGATCGGCATGGGCGCGCTACTTGCCGGTGCGAGTATCGCCGCGATCTGGACGATCTGGCCTACGACCCCAGCTATCCCGGAAGTCGAAACCTCGGCTGTCGAGGAATTCCAGGATCAAGAAGGTGGTTCACCCTTCGGCCCCATCGAATCCGCGCCCAAGGCGGATGGCGGTGATGGCTTTGCCAATATCGAAGACGAGCTTGCCGCGCAGCGCGAGACCTTGGAGACGCGCAATGCTGCCCTGCAGGGGGAGGTCGATCGGTTGCAGAAAGAACTGGCCGACCTCGCTACCCGTGCCGATTCCGAAAAAGATGCCACGTCTAGGGATCTGGCCCTCGCCTTGGAAAAAGCACAGGCCCAAAACCTCGCACTGATCGAAGACATGCGCGGCCAGTTTGATCGTGAGATCGCTGCCTTGAAGGCCGAAGCTGACGGCACGAGCGCGGCCGATGCCGAACGGGAATCCGAACTGGCCGCCAAGCGTGTTGAGCGGGAAGAGCAACTGGCCGCCCGGATCACCTCGCCCTCTGTCGTCTATGATGGGGGCGACAAGTCCGGGGCAGGGGAGGGGGGCATGGGCATGCCCGAAGAGGCAACCTCTGGCTCGCGCGACGCCGCAGGTCGGGATTTCGTGCAATCGGGCCGAGAAGCGACCGAGGTCGAGGCAAGCCAGATCATTGCCAATCCGTCGAACACGGTGCTGCAGGGCACGATGATCGAAGCCACGCTTGAGAACGCAGTGGATTCGAGCCTGCCCGGACAAATCACCGCCATCGTTACACGTCCGGTCTGGTCCTTCGATCAGGCGCAGATTCTGGTGCCAGCAGGTTCACGGCTCTTTGGCGAATATTCCTCCGAGGTCGCCATCGGTCAGGGCCGCATCCTCGTGGCCTGGACTCGGCTTGTGACGCCGGATGGTCAATCCGTGCAGATGGAAGCTTTCGGGGGGGATGCCCAAGGCCGATCCGGCATCACCGGCAAGGTCAACAGTCGCTTTGGCCAGCGCTTTGGATCGGCGGCGCTGATTTCGTTGTTGGGGGCGGCGCCCGCTGTCGCTGCCGCGAAATACACCACGGACATCTCGTCGGACACTGCAGAGAACATCGGTCAAGACCTGAGTTCCGTCATGGGTTCTGCCGTCGAGGCCTATACCAGCCTGCCGCCGATCATCACCGCCGTGCCCGGGGCCGCCATCACTGTCATGGTCGACCGCGATCTGGAATTCTGGTGAGGAGGACCCAAAGATGGACGGGCAACCTTCATTTCTTGGAGCCTATCTTTCCTCCCTTGCACCCGTCCTGCAGCGGGAGGACTTGGTCGAGATCGCAATCAATCCTGACGGCAAGATCTGGATCGAGCGCAAGGGCGGTAGCCACATGGAGTTGGTTCCGGATCTGGTGATCGACCGGGCGCTGTCGGTAAATCTCGGACAGGCCATCGCCTCCTCGGTGGGAGTGCAGTTCTCCGACAAGAAGCCGACGGTGTCTGGGAAGATCACGTGGGGCACTACGGCGATCCGGGCGCAGGTCGTGGCGCCGCCCATCGTGGACGGCGGCATGGCGATCACGCTTCGACCGTTCCAGGTGGCAATGGATGCGCTGATCAAACCGACGCTTCTCCACGGATCGCTGATCGATCTCGATCATCGAAAGCGCGAGCTTGGCAAGGAAGTTCTGGCTCTGGCCGAAGCGGGTGAGGTGGAGGCCGCGATGCGGCTCTGCGTTCGCAAGCGCCTCAATATGCTGATTTCTGGGGGGACATCGACGGGCAAGACGACCTTCGCGCGGTCTCTGCTGGCGATGGTCGATCCTGCCGAGCGGCTGGTGACGATCGAGGATGCTTATGAGCTCTTCCCGACACAGTCGAACGTTGTGGCGCTCAAGGCGGACAGGAATTCGCAAGGGGAGCGGACACCGGCGCGGTTGCTGGAGGCATCGCTGCGGATGCGGCCGGACCGGATCATTCTGGGCGAGTTGCGCGGGGAGGAGAGCCGGACGTTTCTGGAGGCGATCAACACCGGGCATGGTGGGTCCTTCACGACGATCCATGCAGACACCGCACGGAAGGCCATTGACCGGTTGGCGATCATGGTGATGGCGGCCGGGCTGGGCATGGGGTTTGAGGAGGTGAAGCGGTACTGCGAGGGCTCGGTGGATCTCGTGGTCCAACTCGAGCGTCGGGGTGGGGTGCGGGGAGTGGTGGAGATTTGGACGCCATCAAGAAACCATTGCACCGCAGGAATTGTTCCTGCGGTGCCTAATGTATTTACTTAAGAGCCGTCACGGTCAGTTTGCCATTGACGCGATCGGCGGTGAACTCGATCTCCTTCCCCACTTCCAGTTGTTCTGCCATGGCCGCATCGCCCAGCACGAAGACCATGGTCATCGCGGGCATTTCCAGATCGACCAGTTCTTCGTGGATCAGCGTGACCTTTCCGGCCTTCTCGTCGATCTTCTTGACCGTGGCCTTGGTGAAGGTGGCAGCCCAGCTAGCGCCAGAGAGGGCGAAAGACGCGATTGCAGCAGCAGACAGAATGGTACGGATTTTCATGATACTCTCCTTGGGGTGAAGGTTCAGTTGACTGCGACAGGGCTACGCATGCCCGCCTCATAATGCCCGGGCATCAGGCAGGCGAATTCGAAGGTTCCGGCATTGGAGAAGGTCCAGATGATGCTGCCTTTTTCGCCGGGTTCAAGGCGGACGGCGTTCGGATCGTCGTGCTCCATCTCGGGAAACTTTGCCATCAGTTCCATATGCTCGGCGTTCTTCGGCATTGTATCGAGGACGAATTCGTGTGGGTTTTCACCCTCGTTCACGATTTCAAATCGGATGGTCTCACCCGCTGCGATGGCCAGATCGCGCGGCTCATAGAGATATTCGCCATCTTCCGTTTCATACATCCGGACCGTGATCGTGCGGGTCACGTCGGCTGCGATCCCGGGTTGGCCCACTTCCATCTCATCATGGGAGTGGTTGCCGGTGCCCGCCGCAAAGGCCGCGCCAGCGGTCACGAGAGAAGCGACAATAAGAGACAGAGTTTTCATTCGCGTTTCCTTGGTCTGTTTGGTTCGAGAAGGTTTCACGGCCTGCGCATGGCGGCAGGGTTCGGGGTCAGGACTGTCGCGGGGCTGTCGCTGATGACGGGGCTCGGCACCGCCCCGGTCCATTCGTAGGCTTCGGTTCCTGGTGGATTTTCATACCAGCCCGGGTCGGCGTAATCGTCGGCAGCAATGCCCTCGCGCACCTTCACGACCGAGAACATGCCGCCCATTTCGATGGGGCCATGCGGACCCCAGCCGGTCATCATCGGCACGGTATTGGCGGGGATTTCCATCGACATCTCACCCATGTCGGCCATGCCTGCGGTGCCCATCGGCATGTATTCGGGCTGGTGCTTCTGGATCAGCTTGGTCAGGCGCGACTTGTCCGCCCCGATGAAGGTCGGCACGTCATGACCCATGGCATTCATGGTGTGGTGCGACTTGTGGCAATGGATCGCCCAGTCGCCAGGGTATTTTGCATCGAACTCATAGGCCCGCATCGCCCCTACCGGGATGTCGATCGACACTTCGGGCCAGCGCGCTTCGGGGCGAACCCAGCCGCCATCGGTGCAGGTCACTTCGAAATCGTAACCATGCATATGGATCGGGTGGTTGGTCATGGTCAGGTTGCCAACCCGTACGCGGACCCGATCCCCCTTGTTCACCACCAGTGGGTCGATGCCAGGAAAGACCCGACTATTCCAGGTCCAGAGGTTGAAATCGGTCATCTGCATGACGCGCGGCATGTAGGTGCCGGGGTCGATATCATAGGCGTTGAGCAGAAAGCAGAAGTCCCGGTCCACCCGCATGAATGCTGGATCTTTCGGGTGCACGATGAAAAGTCCCATCATGCCCATGGCCATCTGCACCATCTCGTCGGCATGGGGATGATACATGAAGGTGCCGGATTTGATCAGGTCGAACTCGTAGACGAATGTCTTGCCCGGCGGGATCTGCTTTTGCGACAACCCGCCAACACCGTCCATGCCTGAAGGCAGGATCATGCCGTGCCAGTGAACCGTGGTATGTTCGGGCAGTTTGTTGGTGACGAAGATCCGCACTCTGTCACCTTCGACCGCTTCGATGGTCGGGCCGATGGACTGGCCGTTATAGCCCCAGAGGTAGGCGATCATGCCCTCGGCAAGCTCGCGCTCCACCGGTTCGGCGACCAAATGAAATTCCTTGATATTGCCGTTCATCCGGTAGGGAAGCGTCCAACCGTTCAGCGTGACGACCGGGTTGTAGTCCGGCCCCGATTGGGGGATGAGCGGTTTCTGGGTCTTCGCATCCGTTGCAACCGGTGCTTCCGGCAGACCCATATTGCTGGTCTGCGCCCAAGCGCCACTGGCGACCAGAGTCGCACCTGCACCAAGAAGTTGGCGTCTGTTCATCTGCTGTCTCCTTAATGACCTGCTGGTTCTTCGGCAGCTGCAGTTACGCGGCCACCGCTCGACGGCGCAGTCGCACCGCCACCGCCGTAAAGAACGGCCGTCATATTTGCATCCGCGAGCCAGAAGTCCCGCCGAGCCGAAGCTTCGAGCAGGTTCGACTGCATCCTCGCCCGCGTGTCGGCCAAAAGTTCAAAGGTATTGGTGATCATGCCGTTGTAGGACAAGAGCGCCTCTTCCTCGATCGTCTCGCGCAGCGGCAGAACTGTGTCCCGATAGTGCCGGGCAATCTTGTGGGTGCCGGTCCAGGCCAGATGTGCTGCGCGGGCCTCCGATCTGACATTCACTGCCTTCTGCGCCAGTTGATGCGCGGCCTTCATGTACGCCACCTCTCCCTTCCGCAGGCGGGCCGCACCAGTGTCGAAGATCGGAATCTCGAAAGCCACTTCGAGGTCAAGGCTGTCGGTCTGGGTGCTGTGACGCTTGCCATCCTCAAGCTCGCGCTCGATCTCGGTGCCTGCTGCCAGCGCGATATCCGACACGATGCGCGTCCGGTCCGCCAGACGGTAGTCCAGCGCCACCGCTTCCAGCTCCAGCTTTGCCGTCGCAAGATCGACGCGGCCCGCCAGCGCCTCGCTTTCGAAGGCCTTGCGACCGGCAATGTTCGGCAGGCCCGGCAGGGTGTTTGGCACGAAGTAGTTCAGGTCGGCACCGAACAGACCCAAACTGCGGGTCAGATCCTCTTTAGCAAGTTTGGCGGCAAGGTCTGCTTGCGCCCTTTGGCCTGCCAGTTCGGCGGCAAAGGCATGTTCGCGAGCTTGATCGTCGCGGCCCAGATAGCCGGTTTTGCCCAATTCTGCTGCCAGTTCAGAGGCCGCATCTGCAGTCTCTTGTGTCTGGCGTACAAGACTCGCCGCCTCGAATGCCGCGACAGCGGTGATCCACGCTTTTCGAGTTTCAGTGGCGACCCGCAGGGTTTCTTCTGCTGCCACAAGCTGCGCCTGCCGGAACTGGACATCGGCGATCCGGTTGCGGCTTTTCTGCGTGGTCAGGGCAAGAAGATTTGCCGCGATGCCGCCCTCCAAAGTACGGAATCCATCAAGACTTTGGCTGCCAATGCCCAACACGCCCAGATGGAGTGACGGATTGGGCGCAAGCGCCACCTGCCAAGCGTCGGCAGCCGACAGGCCAAGATCGGCATAAGCCGCCTGCAGGCCGCGATTGTTCAACAGAGCGACTTGAACGGCAGTATCCGCCGAAATGGTTTTGCCTGCGACCAAAGCCGAAACGCGCTTGGCATTCGCGGCGATGGCCTCGGGGGACTGTAGCCACACCACTTCGGCTCCCGTCGCACGCTTGGCGGTCGCCGAAACCGTTGCCAAACCTGCGGAGGGAGATGAAAACCGTGCAATGTCGGAAGTCGGTGTGCAGGCCGCCAACAGAAGCGAGCCGCTGAGGCTCAAGGCGATAGCGCGGGGGATGACCATGCGAGAGAGGGTCATTCATTACCTCCCGCGCCGGGCGCGCTGGCATCATTGACTGCTTGCCAATTGGCTGGGTCTGTAACTGGTCGCGGCGTGTAGGCGAGTTCCACCGAGGGAAGCGGTGCGGTGATACTGCTCGTCACAGCCGCAGGCGCTACTGAGCCCGCCGGTGGCAGGGGGACGGACTGGGCGCAAGCACCCACCGCCAGCGGCAAGACAGCCGCCGAAATTCTGAAAAGCATGAGGTTTCCTGATCCTGTATGTGCTTCCTGTCCCCCAACGAAGGGCGGGGGTTTCAGACGAACATGATCGCGCGAGAGGCGCGAGGATCAGGCGATGGGAGGGCGGTGCAAACTACCGGCATCCAGAGAGGGGCGCAAAAGATCGCCATGAGGGGTGGTATTCCCTGCGAGAAGCTGTTGCGAATGGCTCATGAGGTTCAAGCAGCCAACGACAGCGACGCAGCTGTGTTGAACGCAGCTCTGCCCCTCGGCCTCGTGATGCGATGCGTCTGTGGCCCCAGCCGCATGGTCATGTGGGGCGAGTTCTTCATCCTGCACAGCAGTTATGCAATGCGAACCATGCGACCCGCCATGATCTGCGTAAGCAATACCGCTTGCCCCGGTCGCAATGACCAAGATCAGGCAGATTACCCGCATCAAATAAGGCAAGACATATTGCATCATGTCCATTGCAGTGCCGCACCCCTGTCGGCCTGTCAATTGGCACTTTGATCGCGTCTTATCAGTTTCGCATCACTGTTTCGTCAGGGCATCAGGCAGGCTTGGTTAAGAGCGCAGGTATTTTATCAGTGCGGCGATGATCAGCCCTACCAGAACGACAAGCACCAGCATCCACAGCCAGCCAAATCCCATGCCAAATCCGGTCATCATCCGTCTTCTCCTTCGCTTGGGCCCCGCTCAGGGGCGGTTGTGGACCTTGCGGCCCGGTTTCAGATCCGCGTGGCCCGCAGGCGCAGGGCATTCAGAACCACCGAAATTGACGACGCGCTCATGGCGAAGGCGGCAAACATCGGGCTGATGAGCATGCCGGTGAAGGGGTAAAGCAACCCTGCCGCCACTGGCACACCCGCCGCGTTGTAGATCAGCGCAAAGAACAGGTTCTGACGGATGTTGCGCATGGTTGCTTGCGACAGCCGTCGCGCCCGTACGATGCCGTCGAGGTTGCCTTTCACGAGCGTGAACCCAGCGCTTTCGATGGCGACATCCGCGCCCGTGCCCATGGCGATGCCGACATCGGCCTGCGCCAAGGCGGGCGCGTCGTTGACGCCATCCCCGGCCATCGCGACGCGGTGCCCCGCAGCTTGAAGTTCAGCAATGATCCGCGCCTTGTCTTGCGGCAACACATCGGCGCGGATTTCATCAATGCCAAGGCGGGCGGCGACGGCACGGGCGGTGCGTTCATTGTCGCCGGTGGCCATGATGATGCGCAGGCCAAGGTCGTGCAGTGCCTTCAGCGCGGCTGGGGTGGTTTCCTTCACTGGGTCAGCGACAGAGACCATGCCTGCAATTGCTCCGTCCAAGACTACAAACATCACGGTTTCGCCTTGGTCGCGGCGCTGGTCGGCGCGCGCCACCAGATCGGTGGCGTTCAGGCCCATGTCCTCGACCAACCGCAGGTTGCCAAGCGCAACCGCGTGGCCGTCGACAATGCCGCGCACACCCTTGCCAGTGATCGCCTCGAAATCAGTGGTGGCGGCAAGGTCCACGCCTTTGTCTTCCGCCCCACGCACGATGGCTTCGGCAAGGGGATGCTCGGACCCGCGCTCCAGCGAGGCGGCAAGGCGCAGCACTTCGGCTTCGCCATGACCGGGTTCGGCAAGCACGGCGATCAGGCGGGGTTTGCCTTCGGTTAGGGTGCCGGTCTTGTCGACGATCAGCGTGTCGATCTTTTCGAACCGCTCCAGTGCTTCAGCGTTCTTGATCAGCACACCGGCCTGTGCGCCGCGACCGGTGGCTGTCATGATCGACATCGGCGTCGCAAGGCCAAGCGCGCAAGGGCAGGCAATGATCAGCACTGCCACAGCCGCAACCAGACCGTAAGACAGAGCCGGATCCGGCCCCCAGACCGCCCAGGCGATGAAGGACAGCACGGCAACCGCGATCACCGCAGGCACGAACAGGCCTGAGACATGATCGGCATATTTCTGAATCGGCGCGCGCGACCGCTGCGCTTTGGCGACCATCTCGACGATCTGGGAAAGCATCGTATCGGCGCCAACACGCGTGGCACGGATGATCAGCGATCCGGTGCCGTTGATCGTGGCTCCGGTTACGGGATCGTCCGCCACCTTTTCGACGGGCAGCGGTTCGCCGGAAATCATGCTTTCGTCGACCGAAGACCGCCCCTCGGAGACCAAGCCATCGACGGGCACCTTGTCGCCCGGACGCACGCGCAAAAGGTCGCCCACCTGCACGGCCTCCAGTGGCACTTCCTCTTCACTTCCGTCTGGCCGGATCACACGCGCGGTTTTGGCCGCCATGTCCAGAAGTGCGCGAATGGCCCTTCCAGTGCCTTCCCGCGCCTGCAATTCCATCACCTGCCCCAGAAGGACCAGAGTGACGATCACTGCCGCCGCCTCGAAATAAACCCCGACATGGCCGTGGGCATCGCGAAAGCCGTCCGGGAAAATCTGTGGTGCGATCACGCCCACAACGCTGAACCCCCATGCCGCCAGCACGCCCATGGCGATCAGACTAAACATATTGAGTTGCCAGGTGCGGAACGATACCCAGCCCCGATGCAGGAAGGGCCAGCCGCACCAAAGGACAACTGGCGTTCCCAGAACCAGTTCGATCCACATGGTTGGACGTTCACCAAAGATCTCACGCAGCCAGCCAAGGCCGACAAGCGGCCCCATCGTCAGCACCAGAAGCGGCAGGGTCAGCGCGGTGCCGACCCACATTCGGCGGGTGAAATCCACCAATTCGGGGTTTGGGGCATCATCCGCAGCGCTGGCGGCATCACGTTCCAGCCCCATGCCGCAGATCGGGCATGAGCCCGGCTCGGTCTGCCGGACCTGCGCATGCATCGGGCAGATATAGATTGGCCCACTCCAATTCTTGGGAACCCTGTTGTAGCTGACTTCAGGCGCGGAACTGGGCTTTGCCGTGTGATGTTTGCCGTGGTGGCCATGCGATAACTGCTGCTCTGTGCCCTCGGGGATCAGCGTCATGCCGCATTTCGGGCAGTTGCCGGGACTTTCCTGCCGAATTTCGGGATGCATCGGACACGTGTAGATGGTGACGCTGTGGATGGAATGGTTTTCATCGGTCATGGCAGATATCCGGAATGGGATGACATGCGCGCGATACATCGCGGGCAGAAACTCGGCGGATTGCGTTGAAAGCAACGCATCGGTGGGTGTGGGTGTTTCAGATGGCCCGAAGTGGCTTCGGCGGGTGTTGACCGGGATCAACGGTGCGCCCCAGTGCGGTCGTGGCGTTCGGCCAGACGAAGGCGATCTGCCATTGCGACACCTTTGCGATGGTCAGCGCCAGCGGGATGATGACAAACGCAGGCGCGCAATGTCCTGCGCCTTGACATGCGTCTTCGGGATGCATGTCAGGGTTTGCCGCCATAGCTTGGGCGATGTGCAGATGCGGCACCTCCGACCCAAGCTCGGGGCCGAGAGACTGTTCGGCATGTGCTGCGGATGCGACCAGCACCAGGCAAAACAGCACCGCGCGCCAAAGCGCCTGAATCGCATGCCTATCAGTGCCGCCGAGAACCCGCATTCAGCCTTCCCTTTACATCACATTCAGTCTGGGCCGGATTGTGCTGGCTGACATTGACTTGCATCAATGCCTTTGCACAACCATTTTCATATTGGATGGCTGACAGTAGCTGCAGGAGTTCTCCTTTCCCATGCGCGGATGGCTTCACCGCTTTTTGCAGCTCAGCTCAGTTCTGGTGCTGCTTGCGGTTTCCGTGCAGGGAAGCGCTGCCTGTGTGGTGAGCGATCTGGTTATCAGCACGGCCACAACCGCCGGTGTCATGAGCCATGATGGCGGGGCGACCGCTTCGGAACATAGACCGATGACAGGACATCCTGCGGGTCAGGATATCTGCAAGCAGGTTTGTTTGTCCTGCACTGTTGCGCCCCTCGCGCGGCAAGAGTGGGGCGACATTCCCCGCATTGCCGCACGGCACCTGACGGACGAAGCCGATATGCCTTCGTTACGACCAGACGATGTCTACCGCCCTCCGAAATCTGCGGTCTGAGCGCCGGGTGCATCGCTTGCCCCCGAACCCAGTCCGGCGCCGTCTCGCGCCATTTTTGGAGTCCAAGGATATGACACTTCTTTCCCGTCGCGGCTTTCTGGCTGCCAGTTCCGCTGCTGCGCTTCCCCTGATCTTGCCGTTCGGTGCCAGTGCCGCTCCATCGCGTCTTCTGCGCGCCACCACCCGCACCCTGGATATCGCAGGACGTGCCGTCAGTGTTAAGGGCCTGCTGGATGGCCAAGGCCGCAGCGGCCTGACGCTGGATCCCGGCGAAGCGTTCCGCGTCGATCTCCTCAACGAGCTTGCGGAAGAGACTATCGTCCATTGGCACGGCCAGCACCCGCCGAATGCACAAGACGGCGTGCCGGGCCTGCCACAACCCGCCCTGAAGCCTGGCGAAACCCGCAGCTTCGATTTTCCCGCCCGCGCTGGCACCCATTGGATGCATTCTCACATCCCTGTGCAGGAGATGGAACTGCTGGCCGCCCCGCTGATCGTGCGGAGCGCTGACGATGCGGCGCAGGACCGCCAAGAGGTGACGGTGCTGTTGCATGACCTCAGCTTTCGCCCTGCTGATGAGGTGCTGGCCGAAATCACGTCGGGCGCGGCAATGCCGGGAATGGCGCATGACATGGCAGGCGATGGGCAGACGGCCATGCCCGGTATGGATCACAGCGGCATGATGAAGATGGGCGGCATGTCGATGGGGGCGATGGACCTCAACGACTTTGCTTTTGACGCCTATCTGGCCAATGACCGGACGCTTGATGATCCCGATGTCGTCCCTGTCGAAAAGGGCGGGCGGATTCTGTTGCGTATCATCAACGGGGCCGCGGCTACCGTGTTCTGGATCGAAACCGGGTCGTTGTCCGGTCGGCTGATGGCCACCGATGGCAATGCAGTGGTTCCGGTTTCGGGCAGCCGGTTTGGCCTTGCCATGGGTCAGCGGCTGGATATCGAGATCACCATCCCGGCAGAAGGCGGGGCGTTTCCGATACTTGCCCTTCGTGAAGGGACCGTCGAACGTACCGGCCTTGTGTTGGCGACCTCAGGCGCTGCGGTGACGAAACTCACCACGATGGCAGACACCGCGCATCCGGCCTTTTCAAGTGATCTGGCGCAAGAGGCGGTGTTGCGGGCTGCGACCCGGCTGGCAGATCGCCCCGCGGACCGTACGGACAACCTGATGCTGGGCGGGTCGATGATGCCTTATCGCTGGACCATCGACGGGCAGGGTTGGGGTGGCCACCGTCCCATCCTTGCCAAGACGGGTGAACGGGTAGTTCTGACCTTCCACAACATGTCGATGATGGCGCATCCGATGCATCTGCATGGCCATGTGTTTCAGGTGGTTGCACTGAACGGGCAGGCTATGAACGGCGCGCTGCGCGACACGGTGCATGTGCCGCCGATGAGCATGGTCAGCGTGGCGCTGGACGCAGGTGAGGCCGCGCGCTGGATGCTGCATTGCCACCACATGCCCCATCTGGCCACCGGCATGATGACCGAATTCACGGTATCGGCCTGAGAGCCTTGGGGCAGGCAGCGTTGCCGCCCCGACATGTCAAACAAGGAACCGCAAGATGATCCGTTACCTATTACTGACTGTTCTGGCCCTGCCGTTTGCCGCACAGGCACAGGAGGCTGTGCCACTCGCTGAACTCGTGTCTCGCACCCACATTCACGGCATTGTCGCAGGTCTGAACGGCCTCGACAGTGCCACGCTCGCCACCCATCACGGGGTCTTCATGGTCGATCTGGCAGAGCAGACTGCCGTGCCGGTCGGCAGCAGCCGCGATGATTTCATGGGCTTTTCGCCGGTGCCCGGCCAGTTTGGGCATGCCTTTGCCAGTGGCCATCCAGAAACCGGCGGCAACCTTGGCGTCATTCGCACCAAGGACGGCGGTAAGACTTGGGCGCATGTTTCCGACGGGATCGGCGGCCCGGTCGATTTTCACAACATGGAGGTCAGCCGCGCCGATGCCGCGGTGCTTTACGGGATCAGCCATGATGGCACGGTACAGCGCAGCGGCGACGCCGGGGCAAGCTGGGCCTTCACCGGCACCGCGCCGGACAAGCTGATCGACATTGCGACCTCGGCCACCGCAGCTGACCAGATCTATGCTGCAACGGAAAACGGTCTGTTTGAAAGCCGCGATGCCGGTGCAAGCTGGCAGTCGATCCTTGCGTCGACGGCGCCGGTCAGCACCGTCGACATGGGGACTGACGGGCGGCTGCGTGCCGTTCAACTGGGGCAGGGGCTGATAGACGTGGATGTGGCCTCCGGCGATGCGACCATTGTAGCGCCGGAGGTGCCGGGCGGCTATCTGCTGAACCTTTCAGTGACCCATGCCGATCCGCTGCGGCTGATGGCGTTGTCGCCGGAGGGGGTGCTTCTTCTGTCGGATGACGGCGGCATAACCTGGCGCGCGGTGCTGGGATGACAGGGCTGGGCTGATGGCTCAGGGCGCGGGGCGCAATCGTTCGTCCCGCGCCTGCCGGATGCGGTCCGGCCAGGTCGACTTGATGAAATCGAGAATGGATGTGATCTCCACCGGACTCAGAACCTCGCCAAACGCGGGCATGGCAGAGCGGAACGAAACTCCCATGTCATCCAGCACAGCTTGCCCGCCTCTGGTCATGTAGTCCTGCAGCATGGCGTCGTCATGGTGCCAGGTGTGACCCTCGGCGTCATGCGGCGGCGCAGGATAAGTTCCATCCGCCTTCGGGCTGCGCCAGTCGGGCTGACCCTCTAAGTTCGCGCCATGGCAGGACGCGCAATGCCGGGCATAAAGCGCGGCCCCGGTTTCTGCCGAAGCGGCAGGGAAAACGTCTGGAAGGTTGCACAGCAACAAAATCAGGATCAGATGACGCATCGACTTTTCTCCCGGCGTTCCACATCCTCTTTTCCACGGTTGGCATCCGCCTCGCCAGTCAGAAAGCCGTGAACCCATGTCCAAACCGCGCGCGCCAAAAGCATCAACGACCTTTCGCCAAACATGGGCGCGGTTTGTGCTCGCAATTGCGGCCCTGAATCTGGTCTGGGAAATCGGACAGATGCCGCTCTACACGCTTTGGCTGACCGGCACGCGATGTGAGATCGCCTATGCCATCCTGCATTGCACGATTGGCGATATCCTGATCGCGGCCTTCAGTCTCGCCGTCGCAGTAAAGCTTTTTGGCGCGACGGTGTGGCCCGAAAACCGGTATGGCAAGGTGGCCGTTTCTGCCATGGTCATGGCCCTGGGCTACACCCTGTTCTCGGAATGGTGGAATGTCGAAGTTCGACAGGCTTGGGCCTATCGGGACATCATGCCAATGCTCCCCGGTCTGGGGACCGGTCTCAGCCCCGTGATGCAATGGCTTTTTGTGCCTGCGCTGGCCTTTTGGCTGGCGCGGCCAAAATCGGAATGAGCAAAGCCGATGAAGCAGGGTTCACTCCAACGTGATGGGGCGGCCCAGCGGGTTTGATTTCGATCAAAGCTGATTCTCGCACTTGGACTAGTGTGAAAGGATGTGAAGGAGATCCGTCTTGGTGTTCCTGCGGACAGTGATCATGGCCATTCTGCTCATGCCGACACTTGTTGGCATGTCGGGCTTCGTGTCGCGGTCTGAAGCTTTCCCAGAAATCGCCGCTGCTCGCAACATGGTGCTCTCCGGGCATGAAACCTGTACGGATGATCATTCTGTCTGCAGCGCCGATGACTGTTGCGAGTGGGGCCAATGCGTGAATTGCACCGTCCTCCCGCCAAGGACTGAAGCCCTTGGCGTCGCCCCCTTAGCCGAGGCCTTGTTGCGGCCCGCCCTTCCACCGTTACCCCCAGGGCGCAGCATCCGCCCGGCGCAGGAGCCTCCACGACCGGTCTGATCGGAAAGCATGTCGGCCCTTTCTAGGGCCGCCCCCCGTATCATGAACTGGAGGTTTGCCATGGAACAGCATGTTCCGAATGTTTGCGCACCATTTTCAGGGCCTGCCGACGCTGCAACTCGCACGTCGTTCAGAAGAACCGCTGGAATGAGTGTTCTTCATCTGAAGGCGAGGGACTGACATGTCCCGCTGCTTCACAAACCCGAAGGGGCTGGCAATTCTTGGCCTTGTCACGGCTGGCGCGATCTATCTGGCCTTTTGGCACGGGGCGCATCTTGCCGCCATCGCGCCGCTGCTCCTCGTTCTTCTGTGCCCGCTGATGCACCTGTTCATGCATCACGGTCATCACGGACAACATCATCACAGAACGCCCCGGTCGTCTGACACCGACCGCCCACCGACAAAGGAGGTTTGAGATGTATCCGCTGAAACCTGGTGCTTTTGGCCTATCCTTCGCAGCCTCTTTGGCTGCTATCACTGCCATTTGTTGGGTTGCCGTGCTGATCCTGCCTCAAGTTCAGCTGGCGCACCGCTGGCTGGGCCTGTTCACCGAAGCGCCTGCCGGCTCTGTCACGGGCGGGATTACCGCCATCGTGGTCAGCTTCGCGGCAGGCTGGGTCACCGCTTTTCTCATGGCTGTCCTCTACAACCGTCTCATCAAAACCGGAGCATGATCATGACGCTCAAGTCCATTCTCGCCCTGTCGTTGGTTGCTTTTACCTTTCCGGTAAGTCTTTGGGCCGAAGATGCCCATCATCCTCAACCGACAAAGGAGGTCATACCCGAAACGACTGCTGCACCCACTGAAGCCTCCGCCATGGGGACGATGGAGATGATGCCCGACATGATGCGCATGATGCAGGACATGGGCGATCCGACTCGCCATGTCGAAGGGCGCATTGCTTTTCTGCATGCCGAACTAGCCATAACGGCCGAGCAGCAGACGGCATGGAGTCCCTTTGCCGATGCACTTCGCAAGAATGCCTCCGCTCTGAAAAGTGCGACGGGTGGCGAACATGAGCACGATCCCGAAAGTGGTGTCGTTGGCGTGTTGATTGTGAAGCAGCATCAGCTTGAACGGCAGCTGGACGGCCTCGTCGCGATCAACTCGGCACTGGGGCCATTGGCTGCCATGCTCTCGGAAAGCCAGCGCAGCATGCTCGATGAGTTGCTGCCGCAAGTCAGTGGCCTGATGGTTATGGGTGGCATGATGCCGATGGCCGGTATGGCACCCGGCATGGCCGCAGAGGCAACCGCGCCCGCGCCCTGAAAAGACGTCGTGGCGCAATCAAGTCGCCGACCCAATCAAAGAGCATCGCGGACCCTTCGGGTGCGCCTCAAATGAGACATGTCTCGCGTGCAGCCGTGAATGAAAGCGCGGCGCCACATCAGGATCAGAGCCATGACCAAGTATTCTACGCCCCACCAACTGCTCCGGCTCGCCGCGTCGGGCCTTGTCTGGTTGTGCGCCGCCAGCTTCGCGCTTGCCCAAACAACCGGCTTCGTCTTTACCGCCGATGAGGCCGCGAATTCGGTCAGTCGGATAGATCTGTCGACCGGAAAAGTCGACACCGTGCCGCTACCGCTTTCCCCGCACAATGTGGATATATCCGGGCCGGGCCGTCCACTACTGGTGGTTGGTCCGGGGGTGATGGCCGAACATGGTGAAGAGGAGCATAGCGCAGGCATGGAGGGTCATGGCGAGGCAGGGCTTCTTGCGGTGCTCGACCCGATTGACCTGAGCCAGCCGCCCCGTGCCCTCATCTCTGTAGGCGAACATCCTGCACATGTCGTGGCGCTGAAGGACGGTTCGGTCGCTTTTGTGACCAATGCCGGTGAAGATACCGTTGGCGTGGTCGATCTGGCTGCTGGCAAGATGATCGAACGCATGCCGACAGGCAAATATCCGCACGGCATGCGCCTGAGCCCCGACGAGCAGTTTCTACTGGTCGCCAATGTCGAAGATGCCAGCGTTTCTCTCATCGACGTCGCGACAAGGGCTGAAACCGCGCGCATTCCGGTTGGCAGGGCGCCGGTTCAGGTTGGTTTCCTGCCGGATGGGC
Source organism: Rhodobacterales bacterium RIFCSPHIGHO2_02_FULL_62_130 (assembly GCA_001828855.1). Taxonomy (GTDB): domain Bacteria; phylum Pseudomonadota; class Alphaproteobacteria; order Rhodobacterales; family Rhodobacteraceae; genus Cypionkella. The sequence continues at coordinate 71,787 of MHZT01000024.1, forward strand.
TCAGGGCCTTTGTGTCTCTCCGTGACGAGGACGCTGTGGCAGTGATTGACCTGACCTCGCGCGAAGTGACGGCACGCATCCCGGTTGGCCGTGGCCCGATCCAACTCCATGCGACCCCGGATGGGCGCCATGTTGTTGTTGCCAACCAGGGTAGTGATGCAGTGCCGGACAACCGGGTTTCGGTTGTCGATGTGGCGACAGGTTCGGTCGTGGCGACCATCGAGACCGGAAAGGCAGCCCACGGAGTTGAAGCCAGTGGCGATGGAAAGCAGGTTTTCGTGACCAACATCGGGGATGCCACAGTGTCTGTGATCGACATAGTAGCTCTGCAGGTTATTGCGACTTACAAGGTCGGAGACGGGCCGAGTGGTATTACTTATCTGGAACGTTGAAAGTTCCCAAGCCGCTGCGCCACGAAATCCAACGGCCGTTGGTTTTCATATCAGTCGTTAACGCCGGTGCAAAGCCTGCATCGGCGAGAACCGTGCGGATATCAGTTTCATGCAAGGTAGTCTCGATGGCTACGACTTGCTCTTGCAGGCTTGGCTCTATCCACGCATGTGCATCGGTTTCATGGACCGCAGCCGTGACGCCGCACACGCAGCTGCCGCACGGCATGTTGGGAATATGTAGCGAAATCATTTCAGCTCTTCTGAACTGGTTGAAACCATGTCTCGATCCCAGATAGGGTTTCCAGTTAGGGGAAGGTGAATTGGTGCCGCCAGCCTTTTCTTTCGTCGTAGGGCAGGCGACAGCTGGCTGTCCCATAATGGGAACACCTGATCCTGCCGCGCTGCGGAGGCACGCCAGCCGAGTTTCCCCCGATCTTAACCCGAAGAGCTTTAGCAGCTTCTGGTTCAACATGAACGATGATCAATTGCTCTGATTGAGCTTTGAGCCCGCGCAGCCAACGAAGCATTTCGTTGACACCCATGTGCGCCAAGAGCATCGGCCGGTTGGCAAACTCGGCCTAAACCGGCACACATTCTCCGAACATCTGCACCTCTGTCGCCCAGTCGAGGCTCGAGATGCCGCGGACGGCAGCCACGCTATCGATTTGGCCGCTCTGGAGAAAATTCGTTGAACGAAATGTTTGTTGTGAGAGTTAGCATTGGGCCGATCAGCGCGGATAGTTTGCCTACGGCAATGATTTCGCGGTCCGAGATAGATTGGTGAAAGCGGATGTCGCTTCTCCCAAAGATTTATCCAGATCAGAGCTCTTGGAAAAATCGGTCAATCGCGCTGTCACAGGCACGCTTGGGCGCAGGCTTTTGAATGCAAGTTCAGGAAGCGGCACAATTTTCCTAGCCTGATCAATTAGCCCAAAATGCCTATCCTCGTAGTACCGTACATGCCGCGCCCGGATCGGATACTGCCCTTCCGGAAGAACCAACACTTCATCCAGTGGAAACCGCAGCAGCTCGTTCGCAGAAATCAGCGGCCGCTCCTCCGACCGCCGACTGACATTCGCACTGTCGTCCAGCGCCCGGATCCTGGACTGGCTTTCGGTCACCGCCGTGATAGTTGACCGCCCGAGCGCATTGGAAAGCACATCGGCCGTCCGATCATCCTGCGGCGTCATGTAGATTTGCACGCCTGCGCCACCCTGCAGCGATCGTCGCCCGGTCTCGCCATAGATATCGTCCAGACCCGGAATGGTCTGGGAGATGATGAAGAAACGCCCCCCGAAACTTCGGATTGTCTTGATCGAAGAGAGCACCAGCGGTTGCCGGCCAAGCTGGTCGAACTCGTCCATCAGGAACATCACGGCATGCGGCTCGTCCGGCCCAGGCTCCTTGCGCTGCAACGAGGCGATTGCATCTGCGAAGAGGAGTCGCACAAGCGGAGCGAGGGTTTTCAAGTGCTCGGGCTGGACGACGATATAGAGGCTCTGCGGTGTGGCCCGGAAAGTTGCGAAGTCGAAGTCGCTGGCGGACGTCACGCGGTCGACGGCCGGGTCGTTCCACAGCTCGAGGCCGGAGCCCTGGATCACAGACACATAGGCACCGAGGGTCTTTTCTGGGACATCGGCCATTTCAAGGAAGGTGCGCGAGACGATCGGGATCTGCGTGTCTTCGGCGATCGTCGTGTAGGTCCTCTTCTTGTCGCCGCCACCCGCCATGATCTCGCCGGCATAGCCGAGGGTCGGTCGGCGCTTTTCGATGGCGTAGAGGCAGGAGGCGATGAAGAGGCGCTTGCCGGCATTGAAAAAGCTCTGTGCGCTTTCTCCTTCCGGGATGAGGAAGAGGTCGGCCATCGAGTTCAGCGCGGTGTATTGCCGCTCAGGCGAGCGCAAGGCGGCAATGCGGGCGAGGGGGTTGAAGCGGTGCGAGCCGCGCTCCTCATCGAAGGGTGAGAAATACCAGATCGCATTCTTCAGCCCATGCTGACGGTGGATCGAGGTCTTGGCGAAATTCTCGCCTTTCACGTCGAGGATGATGCCCGACCCGGTGAAATGCAGCAGGTTCGGGATAACGAAGCCCACGCCTTTGCCGCGGCCTGTGGGCGCGATCATCATCGCGTGAGGGAAGCGGTCGGGCGGCGCCATGACGAAAGATGCGTCGGATTTCGGGGAGCCGAGCTTGCCGAAGATGAAGCCGTTCTGATCGAGGCCGCCGATCATCTTGTTGCGCTTCAGCTCGCGCCTGGTCTGGAAATGCGCGTCGTCATACTGGTTGAGCCGCCCGCGATGGACACCAGCGAGGCCCACGAGAGTAAGGGCGACGGTTACCGCACCGGTGATGATCAGCGCCCCCTGCAAGGTGGCGGGGCGCGCTTCGAGATCAGCCCAAGGATAACGGAAGAACCAGAGGCCCAAGGGGCTGAGCGTATCGAGGCTCTCGCGGAAGGCCACGATGACATAGATCGTGGCCAACATGCCGCCGATATAGAGCCCGGTCACCAGACCCAAAGCAACAGCGAGCGGATACCGCCAGACGGATTCAAGGTTGGAAAGCATGGGGACAGATCCTCAGAGCTCGTGGCCGTGATCGCGCTCGCGCTCGCGCTGACCGAGTTCGGCCGCCCGCGACTGGCTGCGCGCCAGATCGGCCCAATGCCCGACGGTGCCGGACTGGCCAAGGTCGCTCTCGTTCTTCATCTCATGGGCCACGGCGGCCCTAAGCGCCGGATCGCGGACCTGTTCGGCGAGGGGGCCAAGATCGCCGGATCGCACACGTTCCAGATCCTCGGGCCGCAAGCTTTCCTGCATGCGGTCCACAATCGCTTCGAGCGCGGGAACCTCGGACAGGCGCAAGTGCCTCTCGGCAGAGAGTAACTGATCTTTGGCCAGGGCCTCGGAGAGGGCAGGGGCCAGATCAAGCCCTTTCAGCACCGCATCAATCTCCCGACCGAAGTCACGCTCCGCCTCGCGCCACAGGATCTGCGCCTCCGGGCTCTCCTGTGCGCGCCATGCGGCAAGCTGGCCTTCGCTGCGCTCTGGCAGTGTGAAGCGGGCAACCATCTCTTCTACGCTGGTCCCGGCAGAGCGAAGGTCGTCTTCCCGGAAGGAGAAGAGGGCGGACAGGCGGTCCCCAACTTCCTCCCGGACATGTGCCAAGGTGGCGCGCAGGCCCTCATCGACCGACACGCCTTCGGTGAAGCCGTGATCCAGCCGCGCCAGCGAGGCAAGGGTCGGGTTGTAATAGGGATCATCACTCCGCTCAGCGGCGCGGGCGTGTTCCGCTAGAAGAAGGTTGTCGGGGGCGAGTTTCAAAGAGGCGCGCGCCTGATCGGTAAAACTGCGCTCCAACTCGACCCGCTCAGCTGAAGGTTCCATCGCCCGGATCGCCTCCCAAGCCTCGGTGGCTGAAGCGATCATCTCTGCCCGGGCCGCCTCGATCCGGGCCGCAGCATCGCCCTCGGCGTGAAGAGTGGCATCGGGCATCTGGGGAACTCCTTGTCTCAAGGCGGAAGCAGACGCACCAAGCGCTCGGGCAAGGCGGTTCAGGAATGAGGTGGCAGAGGGTTCGGCACCGGACGCGGAAGCAAGGCCCGCAATCTGGCCCAATTCGTCATAGTCGCGGGCAAAGCCCTGCAGCGCATTGAGCCGACGCGTCCGCTCACCGTCCGACATCGGTGGCGGAGGCGGCGGTGCGGTCTTGCCAGCTGCGTGGGCCGCCCGCATCTCGGTCTCTCGCGGGGCATTCTCGATCAACCCGCGCGACAGTCGCGTTGAAGCAACGATGTTCAGCCCATGCACCTGCGAAATCTCGGCATGAAGTTCGCGCATAACGTCGAAGTTCAACGCGGCGTGACGGCAGACCGACATGAAGCGACCCTGTTCGATGCCGTGCTTGTCGACCACAAAATGCGCATGCGTATGGTCGGTGTCCTTGTGCAAGGCAGCGACATAGCGCCAGACATCACCAAACTCGCCGGAACCAAAGACGGCCTGCCCCCAGTCGCGCGCGATAGCCTCTGCCCGTTCGGCGTCCACACCGCGCGGAAAGCTCAGGATGATATGATCGGTATGACCGCGCTTCGGCGCGCCGTTCCAGGTCGTTGACCAGCTTTGGGCAATCCGGCCCGTGCGTTCGGGATCGAAGTCGCGGTCATAGCCCGCAAGATTGCACCACGTGCTTTGCACACCCTCTTCCCGGGCGACATAGTCCAAAAGCCGCTTCAGCTCTTGAGGCGTGCGGGTGCTGCCACCCACGATACGCTTGACGACGGACTGCCAGCTGCGCGGGGCGGCGGCATTGCGCAAGAGCGCGCGGGATCGACGCTCCTTCGGCGAACCAAGGCGACCCTCGGCCCCGCCGCCGCCCGACCGGCCTCGGCGCTTGCCGTCCAGCACATGGCCCAGAACCAGATCTTCAACGCTAGTGCTGGTCATTTGGCGGCCGACTTGGTCGGGGCAACAGCGGGTGCAAAGCAGGCACGCCCCTGCGCCTCGGCGATCAGGCCCACCACCTCGTCGACGAGATCATCGACCCGTGCGGCTACCTTGCGGACAAGGGCGGCATCCCCGGCCTTCCAATGCAAACGGCCGACAGCCCCGAGCCGGGCCAACTGGTTGAGGTTGTTGCCCACCGCCGCGAGATCGCGGCGCGCGGCGGCAATCGCCTCGATCTCAGGTGACTGCAGGGCAAGAAGACTGGTTGCCTGTCTGACAAGATGCCTGATGGCCTCGGAAACCGTCAGGTCGGTTGACCGGATAGCTGCCAGCAAATGTGCATGTTCAACCTCCGTCACCCGGAAGTTCAGCTTCACCGCCAGGCGGGTTCCGTCCTGACGCCCAAGGTCTTCCTTCACCTTCGACACGGTCTGACGATGCAGCCCAAGCGCACGGGCCACGGCGCCGACATTCTCGCCAGCGGCAAGGCGGGCGCGAATGCGGGCCCGGTCGGCATCGGAAAGACGTGAACCATTCATGTTATTGATACACCATTATCAGCATCACAACACCTGTGTACCACAGGTCACCTTTCCAGCCAACCGTCCTCACCGGCCGGTTTCCGCTCCTCCGAAGAGGAGCCCGCCTGCGGAAACCGGACAGCCGGTGAGGACTCCGTATGGCGTCAGGGGGCGGCGGCTCGCCCGCCGACAGATTCCCCTGCGCCTGGCCGTCAGGCCACCGTTTTCGGCGATCCCACGGGGTGAGTACATTGTTCTTATGCAGTTTTTGGTGAGCGCTGGTGGCAGCGAGACAGTTGGCTGGCGTGTTCGCGGACGGTTAGTGGCGGGATTTTCCCGGGACGGGGGAAAGGCAGGAGGGCGCCCCGCTTCAGAGCCACCGTGGGCATTCCGTTTCAGCGGCAAAGCTTGCGACGTGCCGCGCGAACGGGCGATCTACATCCCGAACTGGGTGCCTTCGGCGGCCACATGCGAACAGGCCGGCAGGCGTACAGGCAGGCATGCAACCGGTCTATCCGGCAAAGCCCACTTGTCAGTCTGCCTGGCGGTCAGCCATGCAGGCTGGCCGATGGTCTATTTTGCAGGTGGTCAGACTGGACGTCCTGCACCCTGTTTTCCATGCTGACAGGCAAACATGCAAACAGGCAAACAGGCACCGATGCCGAAATGCAAATTGCCGAGCTTATCCCTGTGGATTGGAATGTGTGCGGCGGGCGCAATGTTCAGTTGCCCCTGCAAATTCATCAACAAAGATGGAGACTTGGGCAGACGTAATGCAACCTCAGGTATAAGTCATTTGACGTTCCCACAACCCTATGCCTAAAGGGCCGCCCTGAAACCGGGGAAATCCAAGCCAAACCAAGGCTTCGGAACGATTGATCAGACTCCGGCGGGTCGGTTTCTACGCCGCTTCGGCGCGGCCCGGTCATAGGAAGGCGTAGTGATTTTGAAGGGTCGGTTGCATGCAAGTCATTACCATCGCCCAGACCAAGGGCGGCAGCGGCAAGACCACAACCGCCATGCTCTTGGGCTCGGCGGCGCTTGATGCCGGACGGCGCGTCACGCTGATTGATGGCGATGTGAACGCCCAGCTCGGTCGCTGGCGCGACAGCTTCGAACTGGCAGCCTGGGAGGCCGTCAAGAAGCCTGCCTGGCCCGAGGCCCTGTCCATCATGTCTCCGCCTGAGACGGTCGAAGGGCTGCTGTCTCTCCTCGAAGAAGAAGAGGCGCGGGGCGTTGATCTCGTCGTCATCGACACGCGACCCGGCACCCATACCGACACTGAAGACTTCTGCCTGATCTCGGATCTGGTGCTGATCCCGGCGCGACCCGTCTTTGCCGAATGGGAGATGACCCATCGCGCTGTCCTCTGGATGGACGATCTGCGGGCCTCGATCGCCGAAGGAGAACGCTTTCCGGCGGTACGAGTTCTGGTGATGGATGCAGGACCGAAGATCATCGACGCCGCCACACGGGAAGGGGGCCTCAGCCTCCTGCCCAAGCGTGATCAGGATGTCCTGATGGAGATCCTGCGGCTCGACCATCTCGATGTGATCGTTCCGCATTCGAAGATCCTCGAACAGATGGGCTTCCACGGACCTCTTGGACCGGCAGCGGCAGCAAATGCCCGCGCGCCAGGTGGCAGGCTGGTCGCGGATGCGATCACCCGCCAACTCGAGGTGGCGCGGTTGATTCTTGCTGGGGTTGACGAGGTGGTTCTCGATTGAGCCGTTTCCGCATTCCACCCCGTATCGCCCCGTCGCCTGCAGCCGAGGAGCCCGGGCAGCAAAACGCTGCGGCCCGGCTTCGTTCGTCCCGCGAGGCGCAGTCGCGCCTTCTGGCGGAACGTCGCGGCAATACCGCAGAGGAAGGCGAAGAGCGCGAGCGTCTCGACCCAAGTCCGACCGCCGGTTCAGCGGAGGCGGCAGGAAATCCCGAGAAGAGGGAAAGGGAGGATCGGTCGCTATCAGACCTGCCGAAGGGCCTGGCTGCTGCCAAAGGCAAGAAGGTGAAGCTGGTTCTGCTTTACCGCTTGCCACTGAAGCTTGAGCCAGACCTGGCCGACATTGCCGCGCGGGATGGGGTCACGATGGAATACGTTCTGGGCGCTCTTGCACGAGAGGGCCGCGAGCGGCTGAGAACGTTGGCCGGAGAGGCGGATGTCAGGCCCCTGACTGAGGAGGCTGTAGGCTTTGAGCAGTTGACGGAGGGCGTCAAGGTCATCGGCAATCCGATGACGGTTTATGTTCGCCCCGAAGCGCTGGAGGCCATGCATCGCGCGGCGGGCGATCCCTGGTGCTCTCTGCCGCGCGCCACGGTCGTTGGTGGCTACTTCACGGCCATCGTGGCGCGCCTGATCAAGGCGCGCCGGGCCGGATAAACCGCGATGATTCAGAGCAAGCTTTGGAAGCGCCCGACATCACTCGCAGGCAAGGTCGGGCAGCGGTGCCGTCTCGAAGCTCAGGCTGTCTCGGGAAGAGACCACCGCGAACTCGCCGCCCCGGCGCAGGATTTCGATCATACTGGCCCATTCCACTGCATCGGCCTTGGTCTGCGCGGCGCGGCCGTTCGCAAGGGCCAAGCGGGCCTGCTCGCCCGACTTGGCCAGAAACACCACCGTCGTGGGGGCCTTGTCCTTGGGCAGCGCCACGATTACCGCGCCATTTGGCGTCGGCCCAAAGACGCGATCCGGGTCGCAGACGATCCTGACAGAACCTTCACCTTGCGTGAGGCTCAGAACCGGCAGGCCACGTTCCGTCGTGGCCGTCCAACTGTCGAGCGCCAGAGCCGGACCAGAAACAGAAATCAACGCCAAAGCGCACAGAGCGGGAGACAGAATGGACTGCCCCCATTGAGTGGTCCGGTTTGAATGTTAGTGCATGGTGGGCCTCGGGTCCATCGGGACGGTGGTTTCCGGCGCTGGAGGACGGTATC
>MHZT01000025.1 GCA_001828855.1 Rhodobacterales bacterium RIFCSPHIGHO2_02_FULL_62_130
AACCGCTTGCGCTTCGCTTCCGTCCGTCACCATCGCGTTTCCGCTTCGGTGAGGCGGTATCTACGGAACAGGGCAGAAACCCGCAAGAGCAAAAAACACAGTTCGATGAACTTTCTGCAAAATTTCCGATTTATCCACAGTTTCCAAGTCTTGGCGAAATTTCTGACCAGATGGTCAAGCGGTTGGCGCAACTTTGTTACGCCAACATCCCGACTCAGGCGGCCCGAAGCACCGGTTTGCGGGATTTAAGCCAGCGCATTGCCAGCAACCCCGCCACAGCCGCCACATAGGCCGCCGATTCCACCGTATAGACCTTGCCGATCATCACGAAATGCACCGCTCCGGCCAGAGTTGCGGGATAGGCAAGCCAGTGCAGCCGTTTCCATGACGCGGCCCCCATCCGCCGAATCGCACCGTTGTTCGACGTGACCGCCAAGGGCAGCAACGCCAGAAAGGCAACGAATCCAATGATGATATAGGGGCGTTTCAGCAGGTCGGCGGTGATCTCGGACCAGCGCAGGCCCATGTCCAAGGTGATCCATGTTGCGAAGTGCAGGGCCACAAGGGCGAATCCCACCAGACCAATGGCGCGGCGGAACTTCACCAGATTGATCCCCGCCCAGCGCAGCGGGGTGATGCAGAGGGCGGCGATCAGCACCTGTAGCCCGCGCTCTCCGAATCCGCGCTCCAATGCCTTGACGGGATCAGGACCAGACAGGCCCAGCGTGGCCGCCACAAACATCCAAAGCACCACCAAAGCGCCGGCGGCATAGATCGACCATGCCGGAATCCGGCGGGCCGTGCGGTTGATTGCGTCGATCATCAGAAGTCCCTCGTCAGGTCCTGACCTGCATAAAGGCTGGCCACATGGTCGCCATAGCCGTTGAACATCAGCGTATCGACGCGACCGCCGAACAGCCCCCCGCCAATCCGGCGTTCCGAGGCCTGCGACCAGCGCGGGTGATCCACACCCGGATTCACATTGGCGTAAAAGCCGTATTCATTGGCTTGCAGCTTGTTCCACGTCGTCGGCGGCTGTTTATCGGTCAGAGTGATCTTCACAATCGCCTTGATCGACTTGAAGCCATATTTCCACGGCACCACCAGACGGATCGGCGCGCCGTTCTGGTTCGGGATCGGCTGACCATACAGCCCCGTCGCCATGATCGTCAGCGGATGCATCGCCTCGTCCAACCGCAGGCCTTCGACATAGGGCCACGGGAAGCTGCCGGATTGCTGGCCGGGCATTTCCTCGGGGCGGGTCAGGGTTTCAAAGGCTACATATTTGGCACCCGACTGCACGCCCACCTTTTTCAGCAGACCCGCCAGTTCAAACCCCTGCCACGGCACGATCATCGACCACGCCTCGACACAGCGGAAACGGTAGATGCGTTCCTCGATGGTCTGGCCCGACATAACATCCGCCAGATCATAGGTGCCGGGCTTGTCCACCATGCCATCTATCACGATCGACCACGGATCGGTTTTCAGCGCGCCGGCATTGGCCGCCGGATCGCCTTTGTCGAAACCGAACTCGTAATAGTTGTTATAGGTGGTGATATCCTCAAGGCTGTTGGGTTCCTCGTCGGTAGACCACGGGCTTGCGGCCAAGGCGGGCGAGGCCGCAAGCGCAGCAGCCCCCGCAATCAACTGGCGGCGGTTCAGGAAAAGGGATTTCGGGGTCACATCAGACCACCGCAGATCGGTTTTGAATGTCATGGCGCGTTCCTTGGTTTGCTGCCAAGAAAGATGACGCAGCGCCACCAAAAGACAAAATCATCTTGTCTCACATCTGCGCCAACCGGTTGTAACAATTGACGCGCGGCTCACATCCGGTCACGGGCCATAAATCAAACGTGATTGGAAATTTTTCACAGCTGTGGCTTAGGGCCGCCACGCCCCTTGGCAAGTGCCGCTCACAGCAATGTCAAAGTGAACCAACAGCCGCCCTTGTCCGTTCTATCTGCGCCAATCAGGCAAAGATCAATTGGAGTGACCCCTATGATCCGCAGAACTTTTCTTGCCATGACTGCAGCCACCGCTTTTGCGTTCCCCGCCTTCGCGGACAACCATGCAAAAGACATCGTTGATACCGCCGTCGGCGCAGGCACCTTCACCACGCTGGTCGCCGCTGTCGAAGCCGCTGGCCTTGTCGAGACGCTGAAAGGTCCCGGCCCGTTCACCGTCTTCGCGCCCACCGATGCCGCTTTTGCCGCGCTGCCCGCAGGCACAGTCGAAGACCTGCTCAAGCCGGAAAACAAGGACAAGCTGGTTGCGGTCCTGACCTATCACGTGATTCCCGGGGCCGTCATGGCCGCTGATCTGACCGAAGGCCAGAAGGCCGCCACCGTGAATGGTGCCGAAGTGACCATCACGCTGGAAGGTGGGGCCAAGGTGAACGGGGCGGTGATTTCCGCAACCGACATCGCCGCCACCAATGGCGTGATCCATGTCATCGACTCGGTAATCTTGCCGCCGATGTGATCGGAAACGAAGAAGGGGGGCGCTTGGCCCCCCTTCACTTTAATGCACAACCACTGCCGAAGGTCGTTCGCGCCGCGAGGCAGACACACGGTCGCCGATCAGCAGACCTTCCGGCCCTGCGGAAACAACAACCGTCGCCCCATCCAGCACATCGCCCGCCAAGATCATCTCGGCCAGCGGATCTTGCAGATGGCGCTGGATCACCCGTTTCAGCGGGCGCGCACCGAACACCGGATCATAGCCTTCATCGGCCAGCCAAGCCTTGGCCTCGGCATCCAGCTGCAGTGTAATCTTGCGACCGGCCAGCCGCTTTTCCAACCGCGTCAACTGGATCTCGACAATCCCCGACATATCCGCACGGTTCAGACGATCAAAGATGATCTGCTCGTCCAGACGGTTCAGGAATTCGGGGCGGAAGTGGCTGCGGACAGCTTCCTCCACCTCACGCCGCGCCGCTGCGATGTCGCCGCCTTCGGGCAGTTCAGACAAAGACCGCGCCCCAAGGTTCGAGGTCAGGATAATCAGCGTCTGCTTGAAATCCACCGTCCGGCCTTGGCCATCGGTCAGCACACCGTCGTCCAGCACCTGCAACAGCACGTTGAACACATCGGGATGCGCCTTTTCGACTTCGTCAAACAAGACCACCTGATAGGGACGCCGCCGCACGGCTTCGGTCAGAACACCGCCCTCGTCATAGCCGACATAACCCGGAGGTGCGCCGATCAGACGGGCGACCGAGTGTTTCTCCATGAACTCGGACATATCAATCCGCACCATCGCGTTGTCGTCGTCGAACAGATATTCGGCCACGGCCTTGGTCAGTTCGGTCTTGCCCACGCCGGTCGGCCCAAGGAACAGGAAAGACCCCAAAGGCCGCCCCTCATCATTCAGACCCGCCCGCGCGCGGCGCACGGCGTTGGACACGGCCACAACGGCGGCGCGTTGGCCGATCACCCGCTTGCCCAGTTCCTCTTCCATCCGCAGCAGCTTTTCGCGCTCGCCTTCCAGCATCTTGGCCACAGGAATCCCCGTCCAGCGTTCGACCACTTCGGCGATCTGTTCGGGCCGCACGGCCTCGGACACCAAAGCATCGCCTTCGCGCGCCTCGGCCTCGGCCAGCTTTTTCTCAAGCCCCGGAATGATGCCATAAGACAGCTCGCCCGCGCGGCCCAGATTGCCTTCGCGCTTGACCTGATCCAGTTCGGCCCGCGCCTTATCAAGCTGTTCCTTCACATCGCGCGCTGCCTCCAGCTTGTCGCGTTCTGCCTGCCATTTGGCGGTCATTTCCGACGATTGCTCCAGCAGGTTGGACAGTTCTTTCTCCAACCGCTCCAGCCGGTCCTTGCTGGCGGCGTCGTCTTCCTTCTTCAACGCCTCGGCCTCGATCTGCAATTGCAGGATCTGGCGGTCCAACTGGTCCAACTCTTCCGGCTTGGAATCCACCTCCATCCGCAACCGGCTGGCGGCTTCGTCCATCAAGTCGATGGCTTTGTCGGGCAGGAACCGATCCGTGATATAGCGGTGCGACAGCGTTGCCGCCGCGACCAAAGCCGCATCGGCAATCCGCACGCCGTGGTGCAACTCATACTTTTCCTTGATCCCGCGCAGGATCGAAATCGTATCCTCGACCGTGGGTTCCGACACCATCACCGGCTGGAACCGCCGCGCAAGCGCTGCGTCCTTTTCGACATATTTGCGGTATTCATCCAGCGTGGTCGCCCCGATGCAGTGCAATTCACCCCGCGCCAGCGCCGGTTTGATCAGGTTTGCCGCATCCATCGCGCCATCGGATTTGCCCGCGCCGACCAGCGTGTGCATCTCGTCGATGAACAGAACAATCTCGCCCGCTGCCGCCGTGACCTCGTTCAGAACCGCCTTCAGACGCTCCTCGAACTCGCCCCGATACTTCGCACCTGCAATCAGCGCCCCCATATCCAGCGCCATCAGCTTTTTGTTGCGCAAAGACTCAGGCACATCGCCATTCACGATCCGTAGTGCCAGACCTTCCGCAATGGCGGTCTTGCCCACACCCGGCTCCCCGATCAACACAGGGTTATTCTTGGTGCGCCGCGACAGCACCTGCATGGCACGGCGGATTTCTTCGTCCCGCCCGATGATTGGATCAATCTTGCCCTCGGCGGCAGCCTCGGTCAGATCGCGGGCGTATTTCTTCAACGCGTCATAGCCTTCCTCGGCTGATGCCGAATCCGCCGTGCGCCCCTTGCGAATATCATTGATCGCCCCGTTCAACGCCTGCGCCGTCACAGCGCCTGCATCCAACGCGGTCTTGGCAGCGCCCGCCACCATGCACAGCGCCATCAGAATCCGCTCTACAGGCACAAAGGAATCGCCCGCCTTCTTGGCCAGCTTTTCCGCCTCGTCCAGCACCTTGACCAAAGCGGGGTCCATGAAGGGCTGCGCGTCGCCCGACACTTTCGGCATCTTGCCCAGCGCCAAAGCCAAGGCCTCAACCACCCGCGCAGGCTCACCCCCCGCGCGACGGATCAGGTTGCTGGCCAGCCCCTGTTCGTCATCCATAATCGCTTTCAGCAGATGCTCGGGCGCAAGCCGCTGATGGCTTTCCCGCATCGCAATGGTCTGCGCGGCCTGAATGAACCCGCGCGAACGCTCCGTGAATTTCTCCAAATTCATCGGTCACTCTCCTTGTATAAAGCGCCGACTCTGGTCGCCCGGAACCCCAGCACGACCCATCCGGCCTTATCTGAAAAATGGGATGCGTCTGACGGCATTGCAAGGATGCCAGAACGGGTGCGACAAGAAATCCCGTCCCCGCCAACGCACACTTAAGACAGTTCGACTATCCGCAGCCCTTGCGCCACGCTTGCCATCCGAAGGCTTTGACCTTCCTTCCCGCAGGCGCTGTCCCGCCTCGGGAAAATTGCTCGGCCCTTGCCAAAGGGAACTTCGCCCGACCGCTGGACGCCGCGTCCTGGTCGGGCGTCTTTTTGCCGTAACGCAAAGCCGCCGAAAGCCGCCCCAAAGGTCGGCGGTATCACGCTCCCCTCATCGGGTTGGCACGCTTGCCCCTTGCGCCGCATCGGCAGGCCAGCCCCAATCAAGGCAGCCAAAAGAAAGAACTGCCATGCAAGACAACCTGCAACCCCTGATCCACAAGGCCGCCGTTACCGGCCTGCTGGTCAACGTCACCCGCGCGGGACTGTGCATCAACGATCCGGCAGAGCTTCACCTGCTGCCCGATGGCCAGATCGGCATCTTTGCCCAAGCCCGCAAAGGCTTTCTCGGCCTGTTCCGCCCAAAGGCCCTGCTGCATCTGGGCCAACTTGGCCCCACCGCCAGCGCCCTGATCGCCACAGCTATCCAAGACGCCCGCCACCTGCGCGTCCGCATCGTCGGGCTGACACCGGAACACCTTGCCCCCACCACCGGAGCCGAAGTCTGGATTTCGGTCTGGGGCGATGCAAGCGGCCTGACGCCGCTGCACCTTGGCCCAAAGACTCACCGCCCCGATGACACGACAAAACCCGCGCGGCACAACACCGCCTTGCTGGATCAGGCCTCGGGCGGGGCGTAACGCACAAAGGCAAAAGCCGATCCGTCCGGCGCCCAGTTCGGCACGTTCATCGTGCCTTGCCCGCCGTTGAACTCCAGTATCCGCCGCCGGTTGCCACCTTCGGGATCGCACAACACCAAAGCCACGGGCAGATCACGCGGATGGCCCAGCGTGCCGGCCGGATAGGCCAGATACAGCAGATGCCGCCCGTCCGGCGACGGATGCGGAAACCAGTTCACATAATCATCGGCAAACAACTTGCGCTGTCCAGACCCATCCGCGCCCATCACCCAGATCTGCGCGTGGCCGTCGCGGTCACAGTTATAGTAAATCCGCGACCCGTCCGCCGCATAATCCGGCCCGTCGCAATGCCCCTCGCCAAAAGTCAGCCGCGTCTCGGCCCCACCCTCGACGCCAATCGTATACACATCGATCACCCGCGAATCGCGCGCCGCCACATAGGCCAGCCGCGCACCATCGGGCGACCAGCCATGCCACCAGCTTGGCGCGGCAGGCGAGATCTTGCGCGCCTCACCCCCAGCCGCAGGCATTAGGTAAATCTCGGACCCATCCCCGCCATGATGCGACGACAGCACAATCTGCCGCCCGTCAGGGCTGATGCCGTGGTCATTGTTGCATTGCACCGCCCTGCCCGACTCCACCACCGCCATCCGTGGCGCATCCAAAGCCACGCGGAACAACCGCCCGTCGCCATTCACCAACAGGCTTTGGCCGTCAGGGTCCCAGTTCGGCGCTTCGATCAGCAGATCGGTCTGCAACACCACCCGCGCCGACCCGATGGCCAGATCGTAAATCTCAAGCGAACTCCGCATCCCGTCCCCGCAAATCAAAGGTGCGTGCAAGCACACACCCTACCCCTGTCCGTCACTCGCGCAGCTTGGGCGACAAAAGCTTTTTCGGCCGCATCGCCTCGGCGGCTTTGAACAGCCCGAAGGTCTGGTTGACATAATTCACCACCCCGCCGATCTGATCCATATAGGTCTGCAACTCCGGTGTGCGTTCGGCCTCGACCACCTGCACGGGACGATCCGGCCCCTCGGCCTCGAACTGGCAATAGAACAAAGGCTCGCCGCGCCGCAGGATCATGTCTTTCTCCGGCTCATGCCATTCAAACGCCCACATCAAAGGGCGCGGCCAGACGTTCAGCGGGAACCGCCCGCCAAAGATCGTGCCGGGCAGCGGGTCTTTGCGGTAATGGGCAAAGGTGCCGATCTGGGTGATATAAACCAGCTCGTCCGCGATGAAACAGTAGGGCAGCGCCATCTGCACCGTGGGACGGTCGGGATAGCGCCACTCCGCCTCGGCCACCAAGGTCATCACCTCGCCCAGCTTGTTGCCCCGGATCGACGACCCCACCCCCGCGCGGTTGATCAGATGCGCCTTGCCCTTGTCATCACGGCCAAAGCCCAGATGAATATCAAACGGGCATTTCACCACGAAATAGCGGCTTTCCATCTGGATCACGGCAGGGCAGCGGCTGGCGCTTTTGGCATGGGCCTTGTTGACCTGTCGGAACAACAGCCGCTCGGGCGGATCATACAGCACCGCACCCTTGTCGGATGTCAGAAACCACCCCACTGTGACCGGCCCCGCCTTCGGCCCATCCTCGGGCCGGTCAAAACTGACATTGATTTCCATGCGCTGCACTTTCGTTTTTCCCAAGGTCGGCGTCTGCGCATCGGCTGTCAATGGCCTGAACCGACAGGCCGCCCCCTTCATCTTGGCCCAAATACTCCGGGGGTGGGGCGCTTTGCGCCCGAGGGGGCTGGCCCCCTCTCTTGACAGCGCCCCCGCCCCCGCCGCATGACGCCCCAAAACCAAGGAGATCGCAATGTCTGATGACCGCCTGATCGTCGCCCTCGACGTGCCGAACATCGTCGCAGGGCTGGACCTGACCGCGCGCCTTGGCGATGCGGTGTCCTTCTACAAGATCGGTCTGGGGATGCTGACCGGCGGCGGGCTTGCCTTGGCGAACGAGCTGAAACAGGAACACGGCAAACGCATCTTCCTTGACATGAAACTGTTCGACATCGGCGCCACCATCGAGGCCGCGGTGCGTGGCCTTGCACAGTATGATCTCGATTTCCTGACCGTCCACGGCGACCCGCAGGTGGTCCGCGCCGCAGCCCAAGGCAAATCCGGCAGCAACCTGAAAATCCTTGCCGTCACCGTGCTGACCTCGCTGGATCGTGCCGACCTTGACGCCAACCTGATCAAACCGGGCGACATCCACGACATCACCCTTGAACGCGCCGCCCGCGCGCTTGAAGCCGGAGCAGATGGCGTCATCGCCAGCCCGCAAGAGGCCGCCGCCATTCGCGCCCTGCCCCAAGCCGCCGGCAAGCTGATCGTCACCCCCGGCGTGCGCCCGACCGGAGCCGCCTTGGGTGACCAGAAGCGCACCGCCACCCCGCATCAGGCCATCCTTGACGGTGCCAACCACATCGTCGTCGGCCGCCCCGTCTGGCAATCGGCCAACCCCGCCGAAGCCGCCCGCGCCATCATCGCCGAACTGCCCTAACCCGCGCCCAACTCGGCCAAAGCAATCCCCGCGCGCCGCTGCAATTCCGGCACGGCGCGCTCATGCGCCAGAAACGCCGCCACCGGCATCATCTCCCAGCGCTGCCCCTCATCGCCAAAGGCAATCGCAGCAATCTCGGCCTGCGTGATCCGCCCCGCAAAGAACACAGACTCTGCGCCCGTCACCGTGAAAGACGGAAACACCCGCCGCCACAGCAACCGCTCTGGCCCAAGCCGCAGTCCGAACTCTTCCTGCATCTCGCGCAGCAGGCAGTCCTCGGCAGACTCTGCCCCCTCGCGCCCACCGCCGGGCAAATCCCACCAGCCCGCCCAAGGCAGACCGGCATGGTCATCCCGCAAATAGGTCAGCAGATGGTCGCCACAGACAAACGCCGCCTTGGTGCCAACAAATGCAGTCACAGGTCGTTAATGTCCTTGTCCCACAGTTTGACCTGCCCCTTTCGCACCCCCATCGTGCGCCGCAGCCCCAGCCACGCTGCAACCGAGGCCACCGCGAAGACCAGCAGCAGCGCCGCCAGACTGCCCCCCATCAGGCCCGTACCAACCAGCACCCCCGTCACCACCGCCCCGATCGCAAAGCCCAGAAAGATATAGCCGGGGGCCAGAACCTCCAGCACGCCCAGCGCAAAGCCCGCGACGATCCAGACCCACCAGACTGTCCACATCAGAGCCGCCCTTTCAGCATCTTGAACGCATCGCCAAAGGCATCCAGCGCCTGTGCAGGCACGATAATCGTCTGCTTGCCCGCACCCTGCCCCACAGCCGTCAGCGCCTCAACCTGCTTCAGCGCGACCTGATACTGTGCAGCCTCGATGCCGTTTTCCTTGATGGCCCCCGCAATCACCCCCGTCGCATAGGCCTCGGCATCGGCCAGCACGCGCCGCGCCTTTGCGCCCTGTTCAGCGGCATAAAGCTCGGCATCCGCGTTCAATTCGACGGCGCGCTTCTTGCCCTCGGCCTCGGTCACCTGCGCGCGCCGCGCCCGCTCGGCGTTCAACTGCTGCAACATCGCCGTGCGGGTGGCCTCGTCCAGATTCACATCCAGAATCTCGGCCCGCGTCACCTCGATGCCCCAGTCATCGACCATCGCCCGCACCTGCCCGCGGATATTCGCCGTCACCTCGGCACGGTTCGATTGCACCTGATCCAGCTCCATCTTGCCGATTTCAGACCGCACGATCCCCGCCACCGTGGTCGCAATCGCCGCATCGACATCGCGGATGCGGTAAACCGTCTTTTCCGGCTCGGTAATCCGGTAAAACACCGAAGTTTCCACCTTTACCAGCACGTTATCGGTGGTGATGGCATCCTGATGCGCGGTCGGCAACTGCCGCTCCAGAATCGAGATCTTGTGCCGCACACGGTCCAGAAACGGCACCACAAAGTTGATGCCCGGCCCCAGCACCGACCGCAGCCGCCCGAACCGTTCAACCACATGCTTTTCGGATTGCGGCACAATCCGCACGCCCAGAAACACACAAAGAATGATAAAAAGCGCAATCGCCAGAAAAACGGCATTGCCCCCTAAAAGCTGGTCATTCGGCATGAAAACCTCCTGTGAAAACTCCCCCCACCCTGCCCCAATCCCCCGCATCAGGCAAGACAAAGCCCCGCGTGGACAGCCCGCCCCCAACCCGTCATAATCCTACGATGCCCGCCCTGTGCCGCGACTGCCTGACCACCTTCGATACCGGCGCGCGCTGCCCCGCCTGCCGGTCTCCGCGCGTGCTGGCCCATCCCGAACTGTTCAGCCTGTCCATCGCGCACATGGATTGCGACGCCTTCTATGCAAGCGTGGAAAAGCGCGACAATCCCGATCTGCGCGACCATCCGGTGATCGTAGGCGGCGGCACGCGCGGGGTGGTCTCCACCTGCTGCTACCTTGCCCGCATCCACGGCGTCCGCTCGGCCATGCCGATGTTTCAGGCGCTGAAACTCTGCCCGCAGGCCATCGTCGTCAAACCCCGCATGGCGGTCTATGTCGAAACCTCACGCGCCATCCGCGCCATGATGGAGAAGCTGACGCCTGCCATCGAACCGCTGTCACTGGACGAGGCGTTCCTCGACCTTACCGGCACCGAACGCCTGCACGGCGCACCGCCCGCCGTAATGCTGGCCAAACTGCTCCGCGACATGGAAACCGACCTGGGCCTCTCCGGCTCCATAGGCCTGTCGCACAACAAATTCCTCGCCAAGATCGCCTCCGATCTGGATAAACCGCGCGGCTTTTCCGTGATCGGACGGGCCGAGACCGAATCCTTCCTGCGCCCGAAACCCGTCCGCATCATCTGGGGCGTCGGCACCGCCACGCAGGCCGCGCTGGAAAAGGCCGGTATCCGCACCATCGCCGACCTCTTGCGCTGGGACCGCACCGACCTGACCGCCCGCTTCGGCCAGATGGGAGACCGCCTCTGGCACCTTGCCCGCGGTCTGGACACCCGCCGCGTCAACCGTGACGAGAAACTGAAATCGATCAGCAAGGAAACCACCTTCTTCGAAGATACCTCCGACCCCGATCTTCTCGACGGTCACCTCTGGCGTCTGTCCGAGCAGGTGGCTGATCGCGCCAAGGCCAAATCCCTGTCAGGCCGTACCGTCACCCTGAAACTGAAACAGTCCGATTTCCAGACCGTCAGCCGCCGCCACGCCCTGACCGACCCCACCCAACTGACCGACCGCATCTACCACACCGCCCGCGATCTGATGGACCGCGCGGGCATCAAAGGCCCCTTCCGCCTGATCGGCGTTGGCATCTCCGACCTTGCCCCCGAATCCGAGGCCGACCAAAGCCAGGATCTTCTGGACCCGCAGGCCCCCAAACGCGCCGCAGCCGAACGCGCCGCCGATGCCATCCGCGCGCGTTTCGGCAAATCGGCCATCATCAAAGGCCGCGCCCTGCGCTAACCCGATAAAACTTGTCTAAAATTGTTTCATCTTGGCAAAAATACTCCACGGGGGAAGCCCTGCGAGGGCGCGGGGGTGTGAAACCCCCGTCCGCCCGCGCCACTATTCCGCCGCCACAGGCATCCGCACGCGGTCAGCGCCGACAATCTCGGCCACCACACCCGCGATCACCTCCCGAAACGCGCCGAAATCCGCCCGCTTTTCCACCCGCGCCTCGTCCATATACAGCGAGCGGTCGATCTCCACCTGAATCACATGACGCCCCGCCGATGGCCGCCCGTAGCTTTGCGCGATGAACGCCCCCGCAAAGGGCGCATTGCGCGCCACCCGCAAGCCCGCCGCAGCAAAGGCCGCCTCCACCCGCTCCACCATCTCGCGCCCCGCCGCTGCGCCAAACCTGTCGCCCAGCACCACATCGGGCCGCACGGCCCCCGGTCGCCCGTGGCCCTCAATCGCCTCATGCGGCATCGAATGGCAGTCGATCAGCACCGCCTGCCCGAAGGCGCCATGCGTCGTCTCGATCAGATCGCGCAGCGCACGGTGATAGGGGTGCCAGCAGCGCAAAATCCGCGCCTCCGCCTCGGCCAGCGGCAATTTCCCGCGATAGATCGCCCGCCCGCCCGCCACCACGCGCGGAATCACCCCCAGCCCCGACGACACCCGCGGATTATGCGCCCCCCGCGCGATTCCCTCGATCACCGCCGGATCAAGCTCGTCCGGTGCGCGGTTCAGGTCCAGATAGGCGCGCGGCATCGTTGCAGCCAGCAAGGGCGCGCCAAAAACCGGCGCATCGGCAAACAACTGATCCACAAAGGCATCTTCCGAAGACCGGATCATCCGCCCGTCCAACAGGCTTTGCGCCAGAAAATCCGCCGGATAATCGCGCCCGCTATGGGGCGAGGCGAAAATCACCGAACCAAGCTGCCTTGCGGGCCGGAAAAGGCGAAACACGTCGGATGTCATGCGCGCTCCTGTTACTTTCTGATATAACGACAAAAGATCATGTGCCGAAACCCCTTGAACAGCCCCGCGACTCTGTTTATAGCCCCCACACCGACGCGGACCGCCCGCGTTCTTTTGATTGGGCAGGGCGGGACGAAACGGCACGTGGGCGGTTAGCTCAGCGGTAGAGCACTACGTTGACATCGTAGTGGCCACTGGTTCGATCCCAGTACCGCCCACCATTCACCGTCCCTTCCGGGGGGCAAAGGTTTTCAACTGGCGCGAAGACGCGCCGCGACAAGGGAGAAGCGACATGAAAGTTGCAAACTCGCTCCGCTCGCTGAAGACGCGTCATCGCGATTGCCAGGTCGTGCGCCGTAAGGGCCGCGTCTATGTGATCAACAAGACGCAAAAGCGCTACAAGGCCCGTCAGGGTTGATTGGCGTTCAGCACAGCACCGAATAGGCCGCCGAGAGCAATCTCTGGCGGCTTTTTCATTCCATAGGCCCAGATATGCACCCAAATCCCGCCTTTCGCAGCACCCCCACCGATGAAAATCTGGCCTTCGCCCGCCAGCGCGGCTTTGGCATCCTGTCGGTGAACGGCGCGGATGGTCCCTTGGCCGCGCATGTGCCGTTTCTGATCTCTGCCGATGCCACCTGCGCCGATCTGCACCTTGCGCGGTCAAACCCCGTGGGCCGTGCCTGTATGGCCGCGCCGATCCCTGCGCTTATCGCCGTGTCCGGTCCCGATGCCTATATCTCGCCCGACTGGTATGGCGCGACCGATCAGGTGCCGACATGGAACTACATCGCCGTGCATCTGCGCGGCACCCTGCACGCCCTGCCCGAAGATGCCCTGCAACCGCATGTCGAGTCGCTGTCCGCCGAGCATGAAACCCGCCTGCTGCCGAAAACGCCGTGGCGGACCGAAAAGATGTCCGAAGGCAGCCTGCCCCGCATGATGCGGATGATTCTACCCTATCGCTTCCAGATCACCGCCATCGAAGGCACATGGAAACTGGGCCAGAACAAAACCCCCGAAATCCGCGCCCGCGCCGCTGATGCCTTGTCGCAACAACCGGACGCAAACGCGCAGGCTATCGCCGCCCTGATGCGGCAACTCGGCTGACCCGATTCGCCCCGCATGGTTAACGCCAAGCCCGCCACGCCCTGTGACCACAGATGCACCACGGAATAACCACGCCGAAAATACGGGCCAAAACCCGTCCCGCCCCGCATTAACGCAGCGCGCCCAAAGCCTTACTGCAACGGAGTCAGCGCCGCCACCGGCACCCAGCCCAGCGCCTTGCCGTCCTTGGCAATCCGCGCAAACCCGCCTTGTTCCTCGATCTTGAACACGCCGTAGAACACACCCGTTTCAATCACCAGCATCTCTGCCCCATCCGGCACGTCCAGCACCTGCGTGCCGCCCGCCACCACATGACTCAGCGTCGCAGGGAAAGTCTCCGGCGCATCGCCCAGCACCGCCACCGCAGATCCCAGCGCGAAATCCGACCCCTGCACCGACATCTGCGGCACCTGCCGGAACCCGAAGGCCGCCGAGGAAATCTCCGGCACCTTCACATCCAGATAGCTTGCCAATTCAGTGACTTCCAAGGTGGCATTGCCATTCAGGTCGCCCGAGCCCAGCGCATCCAGCATCGCCCACGTCATCACCCCGTGGCCCTGATACCCCTCCAACGCAGGCGCATCATCGGTGGAGGCGGAAAGAATCGTCCGCCCCATCGCCCGCGTCAGCCGCTCGACCGCTGCCGTCTGCGCCATCGCGGCATCCACCGACCGCGAGCCTGTCAGACTGCCACTCTCGCAAGTGTCGTAAATCATGACAGATTTCTTCGCCCGCACCCGCGCCGCCCATTCCTGCCAGCGGTCCTGCCCGATCCCACCCGCCCGGATCGGGTCTTCGCCTTCAAAGCGGAAATCCTGCGGGATAAAGTAGTATTTGCCCTCGATCGTCTTGCCATGTCCGGCAAGGAAAAACACAAACACATCCTGCGGTTTCACCTTTTCCCCCATCGCCGCAAAGGCCGCATCAAGGCTGGCATCCGTCACATCGCCGTCCAGAAGCATCACCACATCCACCGTCGAAAACAGCCCTGCCCCCGCCTTTTTCATCGCATTCGCAAAGGCTTGGGCATCGGCTGCAGCGTATTTCAACTGAAGCCGCCCGTCGGCATAATCGTTCACCCCCACCGCCAGCACATGCAGCGCGGGCGGTTCGGAACTGGCCACGCCGTCCCAGTTGACCGTCACCTGACGCGGGGCGGATGCCAGCAATCCGGCGGCGTTATAGGCCACCACCTCGATCACATTCTGCCCCGGATCAAGCGCAACCCGCGCCTTGGCTTTGGGAGTATCCTCCTCCAACGCTTCGGCAGCGCGGGTCGGTTGCACCTGCACCGTAACCCCGTTCACCCGCCATTCCACACGGCCAATACCGCCGCCTTCGTCCTGCAATTCGATCTCGATCTCGATTTCGGGATCAGGGGCCTTAAACCCCTCGGCCGGAAAGGAAAACCGCGTGATCGGGGCAGCACCGGACCCCATCACACGCCCCAGATCCAGCTCTGCCGCCGCCTTGGCCACCGTGCCGTCGGGATCGCCCGCCAGCTTGGCCTGCACCAGATCGGGCCGATATAGCGCCTGATAGACCTGATCCACAGAGAAGGCCCGCAACCCGTTCGACACCGATACCAGTTGCGCGCCATTCTTCGACGCCGCAAAGAACCCCTCCGGCGTCAGCACCAGCCATTCACCATCCGGCGTGGACAGAAATTGCGCCAGCAGATCGCCCGAGTTCAGATCGTAAACCTGATGCAGCCCGACGGATTCGCTTTTCACCGCCAGCTTGCCCCCCGCCAGCACCACACCGCCAAAGCCGTTCCCGACCATCTCAAGCTTGGCCCGAATATCATCGGGTAGCGTCACAGGTTCGACGGTTTCGCGCCGTTCAAAGACATAGCTTTCTTCTTCGGGCGTCATTTCAATAGGTTGCAGGGTCTGCATGTCAAAACCCGCAAAGCCGTTGTCCTCCATGCCCGAATAGATAAAGAACTGATCCTTCTCGATATAGATCATCTCCTCCACCCCGTGGCCCTCGCTGCCGGTCTGCACACGGGTTTCCAGACGGCCCTGGGCCAGATCCCAAACCCAGACCTGCCCGCCACCATCGGTGGCAAAGAACCGCGTGCCATCAAACTGCGCCACCCCCTGCTGACCGGAAGTCAGCCTGTCGCCAAAGCTGCCTGTCACGCGGCCTTTCTCGGGGTCAAGCACCAGAATATCCTGCCCTTCCCCCCCCACCAGAACCAGCGCGCCATCCGGCGTAAACGCCAGCCGGTCCATCGAGAATATGCCGCGCGAAAGCCCGATCGCCTGCGCCTCGGGGCCGCCGTCCAGCGCCTGCTTGAACAGCACCGCGCCGCTTTGCAGGTCGCGGATTTCCAGCACGGCGATCCAGCTTTCCTGTGTGCTACCGGCATAGGCCACAAAGCGGCCATCGTCAGACACATCCAGCGTCAGAATATCGCCGATGCCTTCGGTCAGCGGAATCTCGCGGCGTCCTTCGGCGGAAACCACCTCAAGCGCCGAGAAAGACTGATACAATCCATCGGCTTGCTGCTCGCTGCGGACCCGCAAGTTGACCAGAACCCCCTGCGGCGTCAGCGCCATTGATGACACCGCCTGAAAAAACGGGCCGTTGCCATAGTCCAGTTGTGGACCATCCGGGATGCGCGCCAGTTCGACCCCGTCGCGGCTATAGGTGGCAAGACCGCCCCAGACGTTTCCGGCAAAAAGCTGTGCCGAATCCGCGCTGAAACGCAGTTTTTGCGCCTGTGTTGTCAGCGTGAACAGCGCCGCCCCCGTCTGCGCGTCCCAGACCTGCACCGCCGCACCATCCGTCACCGCCAGCCGCGTGGCATCGGGCGACAGCACCAGATCCAGCACCGCACCCTGCACGGGCCGGATGCGGTACAATTCTTCGCCAGTCACGGCATCAATCAACAGCAGATGCCCCGTTGACAGCCCCACCGCCACGATCTGCGTATCGGGCAGCAGCATGGCTTGGGTCGCCTCGGGCACGGGGAACTTGCGGATCAGCCGCTTGGACTGGAAATCCCACAGCGCAATCTCGGCGTTGGATTGCAGGGCAAGCGTGGTCAGCATCACCGATTGATCCGGCGTCACCGACACCGCATGGACCGAGGCTATGTCCTGAAAGAAGTAATAATGCGGGTTGGAAGGTTGCAGGCTGAACCCCGTATCGCGCCCCTGCTGCGCAAGCGTCAGATCGGCCAGCGGCAGGTTCAGCCGCGTGGCGGGATTGGTGGCTTCGGGCGCGATCACCCCCCACAGATCGCCGACCCGCACCGGCACCACCCCGCCATCATGCCGCCAGAAATCGTCAAACTGCGGTTCGGCGGCAAAGCTGCCATCCGCCACGATAAAGCCGCGCTTTTCACCCACCTGCACGCCCGCCAGCCCGTCGGAAAACGAATAGGCCTGATCGAATTGCGGCGGGATCACAAAGCCCCCCGTGCGGTCGATATAGCCCCACAGCCCGCCCGATTTCACCGGGGCCATACCTTCGGAAAACTCGCGCGCGGCCTCAAATCCGGCAACGAATTCAAAGCTGTTGGAATATTGTGCGACATAGCCCCAACCTTCGGGCGACTTTGCCGCCGCCAGCCCTTCCCGCATCGGCCGCGTTTCCAGCCATGCCGGTTGCCCGCCGATCATGCTGCCAAAAACGCAATCGACATGCCCCGCCAGATCGCCCGCACGGAAGGCGGCATAGCCTTCGGAGGGCGGCGACATGCTGTCGATCCCGTCAATCCGCACCACTGACGGATCATCGCCGCGATCCACCGCAATGGGGCGGCCATTCTCAAGCCCCACCATGCAGGTGCCATCATTGCCCACCAATTCCTGAAACGGCAGTGGCACATCGCTGGGCTGGCCGTCCGGCCCGATGGCCCACCACTGGCCTTGCCACAGCATCGGCGTCACCGTGGCGATGGTGCCGATGGCGTCAAATTCGAACGGGGTCATCACCTGCCCCGTCAGATCGATCACGCCCCACTTGCCGTTCAACTGCACCGGAAACCGCCCCAGCCCCGGATCACCCACCGCCTGAAACTGCGGCGGCACCGCCCATTGGCCATCCGCCCCCATCAGGCCCCACAGATCGCCCTGTTTCAGCGGCACCACGCCCTGATGCGCCGAACCGGCATCCTGAAACGCAGGCTGAACGACCCAGCGAAAGGCATCCTCGGCATGGGCAGGAACGGGGCAAAGCAGCAAAAGCGCAAGGATATGGCGGCGCAAGGCAATATCTCCGTCAAATTCGGCTGCGATCAGCTTGGCGCAGCTTTGGCTTTCGGGCAACTGACAAAGCCCGTCATGCGCTTGCGGTTGGCGCGACGCCAAGGCTAGGTTGGGGCCACACATACAGGGGGCGAAGATCATGCGGCTTTACCACTCACCCGCCACGCCATTCGGGCGCAAGGTTCTGGTGTTCATCCATGAAACCGGCCTGCTGGACCGTGTTCAGGTAGAACTGGTGACAGGCACCCCGCTGGAGCCGGGCAGCCTGCCGGTTACGAAGAACCCTTTGGGCAAGATTCCGGCGCTGGAGCGTGACGTGGGCGGCGTGATCTACGACAGCCGCGTGATCTGCCGCTATCTGGATCATCTGTCGGGCAAGGGCCTGTATCCCGCCGCCCCCGCCCTGTGGGAGACGCTGACGCTGGAGGCGACCGCCGACGGTATCCTCGAAGCAGCGCTGGCTATGGTTTACGAAGGCCGCATCCGCCCCGAAGACAAGCAATTCGCGCCTTGGGTCGAGGCGCAATGGGCCAAGGCCGCCCGCGCCCTTGACGCGGTTGAGCGCGACTGGATGACCCATCTGAACGGGCCGCTCGACGCAGCCCAGATCGCCATCGGCTGCGCGCTTGGCTATCTCGATTTTCGCCTTTCGGCGCGGAACTGGCGCGAAGGTCGGCCAAATCTGGCGGCGTGGGAGGCGGAATTTGCCAAACGCCCCGCGATGCAGGCCACGAAACCCGTGCAGGTCTGACCTAAAGCACGCCCGCAAACCGGTCTGGCAACTCCAGCACCACTTGCGGGCGATCCCCAAAGCTCATGGTCTGGATTTTGCGGCCAAAGCGGCTTGGCACCACATTTCCACGCAACTTTTCGACCAAAGTGCCGATGGTCTGGTCAAACGGCAGGCGCGGCAGGGCGTTGGCGTTGGCGTTATAAAGCCGGTTGTGCCGCGCGCCCTTGCCCCACCAATCCGCCTTGAAGCGATGGCCTTCGCGGATTTGCGGGTTGTCCTCGAGGGTCTGGATGCGTGATCGCGCGACCTCGGCATAGACGTGCTGCGACATGTAATGCAGATGCGCCAAGTAAAGCCCGTCCGGCAGATAGGGCGGATGTGCGGCCGCATGATAGCCAGGCGCCCATTTCGGGCTTTGGAACGCAATCAACGGTTTGCAGAATTCCTCATGCATCCGCGCAAGCCGGCGCTGCGCGAAAACCGGCGCGGCGGGATCAAAGGCAGGATCGGACTCCGCCTCGATCACATTCAGGCAAAACGCTTTCAGCACGGGTGACTGGCTGCGATGCTGTTCGGCCAGTTCGAACAACCCCAGCCCAAGCGCCGGATCGACGAACACCAACTCGTCCACATCACCCGCCACGATGCCATCATACTGGGTCAGCAGAAAATCGGCATAGGCGTTCAGCAGGGCAAAGCGGTCGCGGTCGAAATCCGCGCTGACTTCAAACCTTGGCAGATAGATCAGACGACACCCCTCGGCCTCGGCCATCATCAGGGGATCACCGCCATGCAGCAGGATGTAAAGGTTTTCACGCCCCACGATAGGTTCGTAATGCCTGATCCACAGGCGCAAATAGACCGCCTCCCGGTGAACCATCGTCATCGCTGCGTATCGGGGCATGGTCGGGCTGCTCTTTCCCTTTTTGCTTGTTTACGTTGTGGAATCACGTCCTACAACCGAAAGTTCTCCCTCGGCAAATTGCGGCGCGGCGCGGTTTCGAGGGGGGCTGCGGCGGATGAAAAGGCCCGATCCGGCCCGCCAGCTTGGGAAAACGGGATTTGGGGCCACCTGCGCGCCTTTGACAACTAGACGTCCCGACTTTCCTTGTCTAAAACCCGCGTCGTAAGGCTGCGGGAAACTGCGGCCCAAATCGGTATAAGGGTCGCTCGCCCGGCGGCCTCGGAAGGGAGAAGTTCTCGTGTCCCACGCAGACGATCACGCAGGCACCCGCAGGGATTTCCTGTATTACGCAACCGCCGGTGCCGGCGTTGTTGCAACTGGCGCAGCGGTCTGGCCGCTGGTCAACCAGATGAACCCCTCGGCGGATACGCGCGCTTTGGCGTCGATCTTCGTCGATGTCAGCGGGGTCGCGGTTGGAACGCAGCTTACGGTCAAATGGCTGGGTAAGCCGGTGTTTATCCGCCGCCGCACGCCCGAAGAGATTCAGGCCGCCCGCGACACCGCGCTGACCGATCTGCCGGATGGCAACGGTGAGAACGCCAACCGGCCCGACGCCGATGCCGCCGACGCGAACCGCGCGCTGGACGAGGCCGGTGAATGGCTGGTGATGATGGGGGTTTGCACCCACCTTGGCTGCGTTCCCTTGGGCAACGCCGGGGATTTCGGCGGCTGGTTCTGCCCCTGCCACGGCTCGCATTATGACACCGCAGGCCGCATCCGCAAAGGGCCAGCGCCGCGCAACCTTCCTGTGCCGGTGGCTGCTTTCACCGACGCAACCACCATCAAGCTCGGGTAAGGACCTAGAAACATGGCCGGAATTCCGCACGACCATTATGAACCCAAGCCGGGCATTCAGACCTGGCTGCACAAGCGCCTGCCGATCGTCAGCATCGCCTATGACACGCTGATGATCCCGACGCCGAAGAACCTGAACTGGATGTGGATCTGGGGCATTGTCCTTGCGTTCTGCCTTGCACTTCAGATCGTGACCGGCATTGTGCTGGTGATGCACTACACCCCGCATGTCGATCTGGCGTTTGCCTCGGTCGAACACATCATGCGCGACGTGAACGGCGGCTATATGCTGCGTTATCTGCACGCCAACGGCGCCTCGCTGTTCTTCCTTGCCGTCTACCTGCACATCTTCCGCGGCCTGTATTACGGCAGCTACAAGTCGCCCCGCGAAGTGACTTGGATCGTCGGCATGCTGATCTACCTTGCCATGATGGCGACGGGCTTCATGGGCTACGTTCTGCCTTGGGGCCAGATGTCGTTCTGGGGCGCAACCGTGATCACCGGCCTGTTCGGCGCGATCCCGGGTGTTGGCCCGACCATTCAGGAATGGCTGCTGGGCGGGCCTGCCGTGGACAACGCCACGCTGAACCGTTTCTTCTCGCTGCACTACCTGCTGCCCTTCGTGATCGCGGCGCTTGTTGCCGTTCACATCTGGGCCTTCCACACCACCGGCAACAACAATCCGACCGGCGTTGAAGTCCGCCGCACCTCGAAGGAAGAGGCCGCGAAAGACACCCTGCCGTTCTGGCCCTACTTTGTCATCAAAGACCTGTTCGCGCTGGCCGTTGTGCTTCTGGTGTTCTTTGCGGTTGTCGGCTTTATGCCCAACTTCCTTGGCCACCCCGACAACTACATCGAGGCGAACCCGCTTTCGACCCCCGCGCACATCGTGCCGGAATGGTACTTCCTGCCGTTCTACGCGATCCTGCGTGCCTTCACCGCCGACGTGTGGCTGGTGCAACTGGTCGAGTTTGTGACCTTCGGCATCGTCGACGCCAAGTTCTTCGGCGTGGTTGCGATGTTCGGTGCGATTGCCGTGATGGCGATTGTGCCGTGGCTGGACACCTCGTCGGTGCGTTCGGGCAAATTCCGCCCGATGTTCAAGTGGTGGTTCGCCCTGCTGGTCATCGACTTCGTGGTCCTGATGTGGGTCGGCGCGCAAGCAACCACCTTCCCCTATGACTGGATCTCGCTGATCGCCTCGACCTACTGGTTTGCCTATTTCCTCGTGATCCTGCCGCTGCTGGGTGTGCTTGAAAAGCCGCTGCCGCAACCGGCGACGATCGAGGAAGACTTCAAGTCCCACTACGGCAACCCGGCCGAGTGACAGAAAGGAACTGACTGAGATGTTTCGCAAAATCGCAATCAGCGCTGTTTCCGCTCTGGCACTGACCACCAGCGTCGCCTTTGGCGCTGGCACGGAAGGCCATATCGAAGACGTAGCGTTCAGCTTTGAAGGCCCGTTCGGCACCTTCGACGAGCACCAGCTTCAGCGCGGCCTTCAGGTGTTCACCGAAGTTTGCGCGGCCTGCCACGGCCTGAAGTTCGTGCCGATCCGTACGCTGTCCGACAAGGGCGGCCCCGCGATCCCCGAGGATCAGGTGCGCGCCTATGCCAAGCAGTTCACCGTGGTGGACAAGGACACCGGCGAAGACCGTGAGGCCGTTCCGGCCGATCTGTTCCCCGCCAACACCGGTGCCGGCGCGCCCGACCTTAGCCTGATGGCCAAGGCCCGTGCCGGCTTCCACGGCCCCTACGGCCTTGGTATCAACCAGTTGGTCAAAGGCATTGGCGGACCGGAATACATCAATGCCATCCTCACCGGCTACACCGGCGAGACCAAGGAAGAAGCTGGCGAGACCTTCTACGAAAACCACGCCTTCCCCGGCGGCTGGATCAAGATGCCCCCGCCGCTTGCGGATGATCAGGTGACCTATCAGGACGGCCACGAAGCCACCCTGCACCACCTGTCCGAAGACGTGTCGGCCTTCCTGATGTGGACCGCCGAGCCGAAACTGATGGCCCGCAAAGAGGCTGGCTTCAAGGCGGTGATCTTCCTGATCGTTCTGGCCTCGCTGCTGTATCTGACGAACAAGCGGCTGTGGTCCGGCGTCAAAGGCAAGAAACACGCCTGATCTTTCGGGACAGTGCTACGCAAAACCCCGCCTTCGGGCGGGGTTTTTCATTTTCAGGCTGTACCTAGGTAGTCGCGCAGCGCCTGCGGCGGTTCGGCAAACAGCGCCGCCGTGGGTTGCGGGGCCTGCGCCACACCATCGGCCACCAGCACCGTCTTGTCCGCAAACCGCCGCGCATCCGCAGGGTCATGCGTGACCATCAGCACCGCAGCACCCGTCTCGGAGGCCACCTCGGCCACCAGATCCAGCATCTCGGCCTTGAGCGCAGGCCCAAGTGCGGCAAAGGGCTCGTCCAGCAACAGCACGGGCCGCGCCCGCAACAGCGCCCGCGCCAAGGCCGCCCGTCCCTGCTGCCCGCCCGAAAGCTCCGAGGGTTTTCGCTCGCCCATGCCCTCCAGCCCCACCCGCCGCAGCGCCGACTCAACCTGATCCACCTGCACCGAGGTCAGCCGCAAGTCGGACGACAAACCTAACCCCAGATTCTGCGCCACTGTCAGATGCGGGAACAAATTTTGGTCCTGAAATAGCATGCTGACAGGCCGCTGCCCCGGCGGCACGCCCACCAGATCGCGCCCCTGCCACAGCAGCCGTCCCGACGTCAGCGGAATAAACCCCGCAATCGTCATTAGCAGCGTCGATTTCCCGCCCCCCGAAGGACCGATGATCGCCACGCGCTCGGCAGGGGCAACGGACCAATCCGCAGTCAGAGAAAAATCTCCCTGCCGGATGGTCAAGGCGTCAAGCGTCAGCATTGCGATCTCCGATCCGGTCAAACAGCCAGAACACCCCGAAACTCAGGGACACCAGCAACAGCGCCGCCCCTGCGGCCTGCTCCATCCGATATGCCCCCATCAGCCGTTGCACCATCAGCGGCAAAGTTGCCCCCTGATCTCCCGCAAACAGCGCGATCACACCCAGATCACCCATCGACAGCGCCGCCGCCAGCCCCGCGCCATAACCCAAAGGCCGCGACAGACGGGGCAGGATCACCCAGCGCAGCCGTGCCCGCGCCCCCATCCCCAAAGACGCCGACAGCCGCCCGTAATCAGCCACCACCTGCCGCGCCTGCGGCAGAAGCAGCCGGAACAGATAGGGCAGCGACAGCGTGGCGTTCACCAGCACCGTCACCGGCAAAGCCAGCGATTCAGGCCGCGCCACCGGATGGATCACCAAAAACAACCCCACCCCCATCACCAGCCCCGAGGCCGCCAGCGGCAGCATCGCCACCATCTCGATCCCCCGCCCGAATCGCCCCAAAGGCACCGCCGCCAGCGCCAGCGCCAGCACCAGCGCCGCCGCAACCGCCAGCGCAGCCGAGGCCAGCGCAACCAGAACCGACCGCAGCGCAGCAGGCCAAACCCCGCTTGGCAGATCCAACAACCCCGGTACGCCCCGCACCACCACCGCCAGCAAAGGTGCCAACAGCAGCAAGGCCGCCGCCGCAATCGCTACCGCGTCCAACGCAGCCCGCCATCCGCGCGGCGCGAAGGGCAAAACCGCCCGATCCAGCCCCGCGCCAAATCCGAACGGGCTGGCAACTCGCGCCGTCGCCACGGTCACAGCCGCACACAGCGCGAATTGCAGCGCCGCCAAAAGCGCTGCCCGCCCCAGATCGAAATCAAACCGGAGCGCCTGAAAAATCGCCAATTCCAGCGTGCTGGATTTCGGCCCGCCCCCCAGTGTCAGCGCCACCGCGAAACTGGTCAGGCACAACAGGAAAATCACCGCCCCCGCCCCCGGCAGAACCGCGCGAAGCATCGGGAGTTCGATATGCCGGAACATCGCGCGATCCGAAAACCCCAGCGATTGCGCCAGCCGCAGCCGCTCTGCCGGTATCGCCTGCCAACCCATCAGGATGATCCGCACCGCCAGCGGCAGGTTCAGAAACACATGCGCCAGCACCACACCATGCAGCCCAAAGATCGACAGCGCAGGTAAACCCAGCGCCGCCAGCGCCCCGTTCACCGGCCCCGCCCGCCCGAACACCGCCAGCAAGCCCAGCACCGCCACCACCACAGGCAGCACGAAAGGCGCGGCCATCAGCCGGATCAGCACCCCCCGCCCAAGGAACCGCCGCCGCATCAGCGCCCGCG
Source organism: Rhodobacterales bacterium RIFCSPHIGHO2_02_FULL_62_130 (assembly GCA_001828855.1). Lineage (GTDB taxonomy): Bacteria > Pseudomonadota > Alphaproteobacteria > Rhodobacterales > Rhodobacteraceae > Cypionkella. Next base: position 24,496 of record MHZT01000025.1, read on the forward strand.
CCACTGGCACCGCCAGCAGGGCAGACAGACCCGCCGACAGCGCCGCCTGCAATAGCGTAAAGCGCAGCGCCGCCCCATCCGCCGGACCGAGGGTCCAACTCGTAGCGCGGGCTGCGACGATAATCGCACTCCCCAAGGTCAGCGCCGCCAGTAGCAGCGCTACCCCAAGGGCCGCGATCCTTAACGCGACAGCGCGGTCTGCCATTCCGCAATCGCCCCCGCCCGTGCCTCTTCAGCCTCGGCTGCGGGCAACAGCAGAGATTTAGTAGGCGCAATCAGGGTTTCAAACCCCGCAGGCAGACCCGCCGCAGGCGTCACCGCCGGATACATCCAGTTGGTCACTGGCAACACCGACTGCGCCGCGTCCGAGGTCAGATACGCCAGAAACGCATCGGCCAGCGCGGGCTGATCTGTGCTGGCGAGTTTGCCTGCCACCTCGACCTGCACATAATGCCCCTCGTCAAACGCGGCGGCGGCCTTGGTGTCGTCCGTCTCGGCGATCAGGTGATAGGCGGGCGACGTGGTGTAGGACAGCACCAGATCGGACTCGCCCTCAAGGAACATCCCATAAGCCTCGGACCAGCCAGGCGTCACCGTGACGATATTATCCGCCAGATCGGCCCAGACCTGCGCCGCCCCCTCTCCATAAGCCGCCTTCACCCACATCAGCAAGCCCAGACCGGGGGTGGATGAGCGCGGGTCTTGAATGATGATCTTCAGATCCGAGGCCGCCAGTTCGACAAAGGATTTCGGAGGGGTGTCCAGCTTGGTCTTGTCATAGACAAAGGCGAAATAGCCCCAGTCGAAGGGAGCAAAATTCGCGTCTTCGAAGGGAACCGGCAGGTTGGTCGCAGGTACCGCGACCGGTGCAAACAGCCCCGTCGCGCTGGCCGCCGCCGTCAGGTTGGTGTCAAGCCCGACGACCACATCGGCGTCGGTCTTTGCCCCTTCCAACTGCACCCGCGCCAGAACTGCCGCGCCATCACCAGCCATCACATATTGCACATCGCAGCCGCAAGTGGCCTCGAACCCCTTCTCAATCGCGGGTCCAGGCCCCCATTCGGGGGTAAAGCTGTCATAGGTCAGCACAGTCAGCACGGGGGTTTCAGCCAGCGCAGCGGTTGCGATGGTCAGAAGGCCCGCAGCAAGGGGAAGCGTTTTCATGTCTTTCTCCAAGTTGCGACGAAGTGGTCGGGGATGGAGAATTCCATGCACCTTCCCTCCGCCGGTATGATCCGGTTCAGGTTCAACGGGTCCGCTTTCGCATCTCAGCCTTGTGGGCACCCCGAGGTGACGCTGAAAATAGGCGCTTCGCCGCAATGTGCAAGACCGAAGATTTTTCGCCGAAAAATCTTCTTTCCCGCGCCGGTTTGGCCTAACAGGGGGCAAGCAAAGGGATGTCGTCATGAGCCTGAACACCTTCGGTCACCTGTTCCGCGTCACAACTTGGGGCGAAAGCCACGGGCCTGCCATCGGCTGCACGGTGGATGGCTGCCCGTCGGGCGTGCGCCTGTCCGAGGCGGATTTGCAGCCTTGGCTGGATCAACGCAAACCGGGCACCTCGAAATTCACCACCCAGCGCAAGGAACCCGATCAGGTTCGCATCCTGTCAGGCGTGTTCGAAGGGGTCACCACCGGCACCCCGATCCAGTTGATGATCGAGAATACAGACCAGCGGTCGAAGGATTACGGCGACATCGCGCAGGCGTTCCGGCCGGGGCATGCGGACATTACCTACCATCAGAAATACGGGGTGCGGGACTATCGCGGCGGCGGGCGATCCTCGGCGCGTGAGACGGCCAGCCGTGTGGCGGCGGGGGGTGTGGCGCGGGCGGTGCTGGCGCAGCTTGTGCCGGACCTGCGGATTTCCGGCTATATGGTGCAGATGGGACCGCGCGGGATTGATCGGGCGCGCTTTGATGCGGGCGTGATCGCGGGCAATCCGTTCTTCTGTCCCGATCCGGTCGCTGCCGAGGAATGGGCGGTGTATCTGGATGAGCTGCGGCTGTCCCACAACTCGGTCGGGGCGGTGATCGAGGTGGTGGCTTCGGGCGTGCCTGCGGGCTTGGGCGCGCCGCTGTATGGGAAACTCGATTCCGATCTGGCGGCGGCGATGATGTCGATCAACGCGGTGAAGGCGGTCGAGATCGGGGACGGGATGGCGGCGGCCTGTCTGACCGGCGTGGAAAATGCGGATGAGATCAGGATGGGGGCGCACGGGCCGGAGTTTCTGTCAAACCATGCGGGCGGGATTCTGGGGGGGATTTCCTCGGGGCAGCCGGTTGTGGTCCGGTTCGCGGTGAAGCCGACCTCTTCGATCCTGACCCCGCGGGCCACCATCAATGCGCGGGGCGAGGAGATTGACCTGATCACGAAGGGGCGGCACGACCCTTGCGTGGGCATCCGCGCGGTTCCGGTGGGCGAGGCGATGATGGCCTGCGTGTTGCTGGACCACCTGCTGCTGGACAGGGGCCAGACCGGCGGGGTTCGGGGGGCTATCGGGTAGGTGTCCCGAGGCGGGACGGTATTTTTTTGATTTAGTATCAAGTGGTTGGGGTGGTGGAGTTAGGGGTTTGTTAAGGTTTTGAGGGAGTGCGTATCCCTGTTGTCCGTTTCATGGATCGAGTGCAGATGGTGGGGTGGAACCCCACCCTACGGTTTATTTTAACTAGGGCTATTCAGGGCTGTTTTATAGGGGTGATTAACAGCGACTGCCCAAGCTCTGCTATAATCTTGGCACGTCCATCCAATTCGACGAAGATATCTCGATTGATCCAAGCTGGGCCAGAACCATCGTATGAGGCGACGTTTGGCACCTGATCGCCCCAATGGGGTGAATATATTAACGCCATGACCGAATCTTTTCCGGTCAGATTGGCTTTGTTGCGCAAATGGGATGGAGGATTCACTCTGTGAATCCAGCGTGGTAGCTGGGATGCATGAGCAAACCGAAGCCCTCCGTCTACCGCACC
>MHZT01000026.1 GCA_001828855.1 Rhodobacterales bacterium RIFCSPHIGHO2_02_FULL_62_130
ATTGTCCTCTGGCGCGGATTCTCTCGCCTCGCAGATATCGTCATCGGCTTCGAAGCTGCCCTCCAACCCGATGACAAAACTTGTGGGTAATTGAAAGTCTTCACGGACGCTTACATGTCGGCCCCGGCCCATGCTGACAAGATCAGCATGAAGGTGGCAAGCAGCAGCGCGGACGAAACCTATGGCTGGCTTGGGGCATTCCCCTCGATGCGCGAATGGATTGGCCCGCGCCATATCCAGAACCTTGCCGCGCAGGGCTTCACTATCAAGAACCGCAAGTTCGAAGCAACGCTTGGCGTTCCGCGCGACTCGATCTCGGACGACAAGCTTGGCCTGTTCAAACCGATGTTTGCCGAGATGGGCCAAGGCGCGCGGCGTCACCCGGAAGAGCTGGTCTTTGGCCTTCTCAAATCCGGCTTTGCGACCACCTGCTATGACGGCCAGAACTTCTTTGACACCGATCACCCTGTCACCGACGCGGGCGGTGCTGTCACCACAGTCAGCAACATGCAGGCGGGCAGTTCGCCCGCTTGGTTCCTGCTGGATACCTCGCGCGCGGTGCGCCCGATCATCTGGCAGGAACGCGAAGGCTACGAGTTCCAGCAGGTCAACGCCTCGAATGATGAGCGTGTCTTTCTGACCGATGAATATCTCTATGGCATCCGGGCGCGTGTGAATGCGGGCTTTGGCCTTTGGCAACTGGCCTTCGGGTCTGCCGCGACCTTGGACGCCACCAACTACGCCGCCGCCCGCGCCGCCATGATGAACTTCAAATCGAATGACGGGCGCATTCTTGGCGTCACCCCGACGGTGCTGGTGGTTCCGCCTGCCTTGGAAGACGCGGCCCTGCATCTTCTGAACACCGAAACCAAGGACGGCGGCGGTTCGAACCCGTGGAAGGGCACGGCCAGCCTTATCGTCACGCCCTATCTGAGCTGATCGCCATGGCTGACCTTTTGCTTGCAACCTGTGACCGCGCGCTTGCGCCGGGGGGCGGTGCGCCTGAATGGGTGCATCTCTTGCCCGAGGGTCACATGACGGGCCGTGACGGGCGGGTGTTCAACCTGTCCGATGCCGAGGCCGTTGTGGCCGAGTTTCAAGCCATGGGCATTGATTTGCCCATCGACTACGAACACCATAACGACAAGCCCGAAGCCAAGCTGTCCGGTCCTGTTCCGGCGGCGGGCTGGATCAAGGAATTGAAGGCGGCGGAAGGCGGGCTTTGGGGCCGTGTCGAATGGACCGAAACCGCTGCCGAGATGATCCGGCGCAAAGAATATCGCTTCCTCAGCCCGTCGCTGCTGGTCCACCCCAAGACGCGCCAAATCGTGCGCGTGAAGGGCGCGGGGCTTGTTCACAATCCCAACCTCTTCCTTACCGCCCTTGCAAGTTAGGAAACCGCCATGTTGCCGCCCGCCAAAACCACAGACCCGACCAAGCCCGAAACCGATCTTGCCACCGCCCTTGCCGAGCTGCTGGGCCTGCCCATCGAAACCCCACCGGCGCAACTGCTGGCAAAGCTTTTGGAGCGGATGCAATCGGCACCCGATCCGGCTAAATACATGCCTGTCGCAGCGGTGCAGGAAATGCTGTCCGACCGGCGCGCAGAACGCAAAACCGTGCATGAAGGGCGTTCCCAAGAGAAGGTGAATGCCGCCTTGCGGCAAGGCTACATCACCAACGGGATGCGCGATTGGGCGCTGGAACTGTGCGTGTCTGACGAAGCCGCGTTTGACACCTTCCTTGAAAAGTCGGGGCCGGTCTTCGCCCCCTTGTTCAAGGCCAGCCATCTGACCGGCGCGCCGCCCGCTACCAATGTCCGGCACGACTCGCCCTTGGAGGCGGAAGTCTGCGCGCAACTGGGCCTCAAGCCGGGGTCGCTGAAAGACTGAAGATCGTGTCGGGGTGTCAGCCGCCCCGGCATGTAGCGCGCGGCGGTGGTGTTCCGCGCGAAGAGGCCCCTTGCCGTTTTGCCCTGATGGACGGCAGGGGGCCTCGCCCCTTTTTGAACGGAGCCTGTCCCCCATGACTGCCCTTGCCCGCCCGATGCCCAAACCAACTGCCCAAGTCGCGCCCTTCTTTGAAGTCTTGGGGGCCGAACTGGCCATGGAGTTCCTGCTGACCTATGGCGGGGCTGAACTCTATATCTCCGATGACCCCAAGGGCCGGTCCAGCCATGAAAGCCTTCTGGGCTATGACAAGGCCAAGGCGCTTTCCTCAATCGCCCACCGGCTCCCAAGGCGCGTTCCACTGGCCAAACGCTGGCTGTCCCAGATGCTGGATTGGCAAGGCAACTCCACCGCCCAAATCGCCCGCATCCTGCGCGTCTCGGATGTGTCCGTGCGGCGCTGGCTGAAGGGGTAGAAACCTTGTCCATATTTGATCAGTACTGGTCAAAAGTGTCACGGATAGACCGCGAAATCCTTCATGCAAGGTGCCGTCGTCTACCTCTGTTCAAGGCTTTCACCGTCTTGGTTCATCACTTTGTCAAATGTGAAACTGGCTACGCCAATCTGACTCCGGGAGAAAAAGAGTTCTCGGACTGGCTTGTCAGGCTTCTAAATGGCAAGCCGCTTTTCCATGGGGGAACGCTTGGGTTAAAGGTTGGTGAAAAGCTGCTCACGCCGGCAGTTACTCTACGCAATCCACGGATGATGGGGCCGAATCCGTTGCGCGAAGAAAATGTGTTTTTCACACCTGTGCTATGGCTTGCAGAGCAATTTGCAGATCGGTGTCAGGGCACTGTTTATGAGGTGACACCAGACACGGCTGTAACCGTCGAACCGGCAGTACTTCGGGCAATTACTGTCCTGCTTGATGACCCACAGTTTTCCGCCGTTCGCCAGAGTGAAATCGCCATTCTTGTGAACTCGCTCTACAGCCAGAGTGCGACAATCAAGCGCCTATACTCGAAGGCAGCACAATGATGGGAAAAGAGAAAGACAGCCCTGATCGCCTTGTGTCGCTGATGAGGAGCAAACTGGCTGATCTGGACAGAGACTTGGCAAGCTTTCAAGCCACCGTTGAAGGCGATGTTAAAGCTGACATTAAAGCCGGTCACAGGCGTGCCCATCGTCGCGGTATCCCTGCCAAGATTGACGCCGACCCAGACCTGCGCGCCTTTATCATCGCCCGCTTGGACACCCACACCTTCACCGCAATCTGCGCCGAAGCCGCCGCCCACTTCCCGCAAAACCGCCGGACAAGCATGTCCGCCCTGTCGCGCTGGTGGCAGCGCGAAGGCCAGTTTCTGCCCCCGCAACCGCAGAATATCACCTGATCCTATCTGATCCCGAAACTTCCGCCCTCAGACTGGCTCTTCCGGCTTAAAAGGTATCATACCGAGATAATTGGTTACACAGCACCGGCGCTCCCGAAGCCCGCTCAGGCAAAGGCGGTTACGGTCAGACAGGCGACGACCACCGAGGTCAGCATCACCCGCAGCCGCATCCACCAGCGCGGCGCAAGCCCCTGCGCCTGAAACTGCCAGTCCAGCCCCAAAATCAGCGCCGAACGCGGGATATGCGCCATGCTACACCGCATCGCGCAGCACGCGCGGCACCTTGAACTCGATATGTTCCTGCGCGGTTTCTACCAGTTCCACCGTGGTCTGATACCGCGCCCGAAACGCGTCGATCACCTCGTTCACCAGCACTTCGGGCGCCGAGGCCCCCGCCGTCACGCCCACCGACCGTATCCCCTCCAGCGCGCGCCAGTCGATATTCACCGCCCGCTGCACCAGTTGGGCATAGGCGCAGCCTGCCGATTGCCCCACCTCGACCAGCCTGCGCGAGTTCGATGAATTCGGCGCACCGATCACCAGCAGCGCGTCGATCTTGCCCGCAATCGCCTTCACCGCCGCTTGGCGGTTGGTGGTAGCATAGCAGATGTCTTCCTTGTGCGGCCCGACAATCGCCGGAAACCGTGCCTGCAAGGCGGCCACGATGCCCGCCGTGTCATCCACCGACAGCGTGGTCTGGGTGATATAGGCCAGCTTGCCCGCATCGCGCACCACCAGCCCCGCCACATCCTCGGCAGTTTCCACCAGCAAGACCTCGCCCTCGGGCAGTTGCCCCATCGTGCCGACGGTTTCGGGATGGCCCGCGTGGCCGATCATCACCATCTGCAATCCGGCCTCGGAATGGCGCTGCGCCTCGTTATGCACCTTGGTCACCAGCGGGCAGGTCGCATCCACCGCAATCATCGCCCGCGCCGCCGCCGCCTCTGGCACCGATTTCGGCACGCCATGCGCCGAGAAAATCACCGGCCTGTCGGTCGGACAATCATCCAGTTCCTCGACAAACACCGCCCCCTTGGCGCGCAGGGCATCGACGACGAATTTGTTATGCACAATCTCGTGGCGCACATAGACTGGCGCGCCCCATTTCTCGATCGCCAGCTCCACGATCTTGATCGCGCGATCCACGCCCGCGCAAAACCCGCGTGGCGCGGCCAGATACAATGTCAGGGGCGGAAGTGTCATGCGCGGCCTCATTTCTTTGCCCCAGAGGTAAATCCCGAAGGCCCGTATTTCCAGCCCCGAACCGCTCCCCCGATCCTCTTCGTGAAAATATCCCCGCCGGAGGCCCCGGCATCCCCCCGCGCACCGCCTCAGAACAGCGAAACAACCCCCGCCAGCACCACATAGCGCAGCGTCTTGGAAAACCCGACCAGCGCCCCGAACAGCCAAAGGTTCGTTCGCAGCACGCCCGCCATTGCCACCACCAGATCACCCCCCGGCGCCCATGCCAGCAACAGCGACCACACCCCCCAGCGCGCGAACCAGCGTTCGGCCTTGGCACGTTGCCCGTCCTTCAGGGCAAAGCGCCCCTCGGCCAGCCCGCCGATCCCGCGTCCGATGCCATAGGTCAGAAAAGACCCCGCCGTATTGGCGATCGAAGCGATCAGCACCAAGGACCAAAGCGGCACCGTTCCCGTCGCCAGCAGGCCCAGAAACACCAGTTCCGAATTCATCGGCAAAGGCGTGGCGGCGGCAAAGGCCGAAACGGCCATCCCCGCCAACTCCCAAATCCCGCTCACGCGCTTGCCCTACATTTCATCCCGCATACCGGCCCACAGCTCTTCATAGGATGCCGCTTCTGCGCGCATGGCCTCGGCATTGTCAAACGCCGAGACCGGAACGATCAACACCTGATCGCGCAGATAGGGGACGAACATATGCGACGGGGTAGTGATGAAAACCCCGCAATATTCCGGCACGATGACCTGTGGCGCGACCAGATCGCTGCGGCTTTCCTCCAGATGATCCCCCCAGAAATCCAGCCGCACCTGCACCGGATGCGGAAAGCGCCGCCACGCCCGCAAATAGCGCGCGCCTGTCAGCACAACCGTCGCAATTCCGTATTGCACCGCCAGCAAGGCCACCAGCACAGCATAATACTGCAAGCTGCCCTCTGCCCCCGCCACGCGTTCCGGCAGCAGCGCCAGCACGGCACCCGCCCCCGCCAGCCACAGCAGCATCACGGCCTTGCGCCAGCCCCGCATCTCGCGCGGCAGGGCTTCCCATGCCAAAGCGTCGCGCCAGTCCAGCACATACCCCGCGCTCCGCATCGGCGCGTCATGCGAAAGGGCCGGGGCCTCCCCAAGCCCCGGCCCTTTGCCGTTATTCCCGTCGTTCTGGTTGGACATTACGGTGCGTCGACCGCAACCTCTTCCTGATCCATCGGGCGCGGATCGCGCGGCGGACGGCCGATCACGGTCCGCAACTCGTCCAGTTCGATGAAGTTGTCGGCCTGACGGCGCAATTCATCCGCGATCATCGGCGGCTGGCTGCGGATGGTGGACACCACCGACACCCGAACCCCCTGACGCTGAAGGCTTTCCACCAGCGGGCGGAAATCACCATCGCCCGAGAACAGCACGATATGATCCACACGCGGCGCCAGCTCCATCGCATCGACGGTCAGTTCGATGTCCATGTTGCCCTTGACCTTCCGGCGGCCTTGGCTGTCGGTATATTCCTTGGCCGGTTTGGTCACCATCGTGAAGCCGTTGTAGTGCAGCCAGTCAACAAGCGGACGGATCGGAGAATATTCGTCATTCTCCAGCAGGGCCGTATAGTAGAAGGCGCGCAGCAATTTGCCACGACGCATGAATTCCTGCCGCAGAAGCTTGTAGTCGATGTCAAAGCCCAAAGCCTTCGCAGCGGCGTAAAGGTTCGACCCGTCAATGAACAGCGCAAGCCGTTCGTCCTTGTAAAACATTGTCTTCCCCTCGAAAAAATTGTTCCCCAATCGAACTTCCGTGAGCGTTCCACATAATGTAGGGAAAGCGACGGGCAACGCGTCTGAATATCAGTCCGCGCAAACTGGCGACAAGCAGCACCTATACGGAAGAGCATCTTTGACCCCTACGGATGAAACGCAAGCTCTGGTTGCATTCGGTGGCAATCTGCCTTGCGGCGATTCGCTCCTGCAATCCACGATTCTGGCAGCAATGCAGGGGTTTTCCGACTTCGGTCTGACCCTTAGCCGCAGAAGTCGCCTGTTCCGCACCCCGTGCTTTCCGACAGGTGCAGGGCCGGACTATATCAACGCAGCGGCTGTTTTGACGTTACGTCACATTCAAGAGCCGGAATACGTTCTGGCGATTCTGCATAAAATCGAGGCACGTTTCGGGCGTCAGCGTGATCTGCGCTGGGGCGGGCGCACGCTGGATATCGACCTTTTGGCAGTGGGTGATTCGGTGCTGCCGGATCTGGCCACCTTCAAGCTCTGGCACGATCTGCCCGCCGACCAGCAGCGCCTGCAAACACCCGACCGGCTGATCCTGCCGCACCCGCGCCTGCAGGATCGCGCCTTTGTTCTGGTGCCTTTGGCCGATGTTGCCCCCGATTGGGTGCATCCGGTGCTGGGCAAAACTGTGGCGCAGATGCTGGACGCGCTGCCTGCCGCCGACCGGGCCGAGGTCGTTGCCCTGCCTGCGTCAGATTAAGCCCTTGTCAAGCCAAAGCATCGCGCCTAAATAGGCCGTTCCATGCCCCCCTGCACCGATTGGAGTCGCTCATGGCCCGCGTGACGGTTGAAGATTGCGTTGACAAAGTCCCGAACCGGTTCGAACTGGTGATGCTTGCCGCCCATCGTGCGCGCGAAATTCAATCCGGTGCCGCTCCGACGGTGGACCGCGACAACGACAAGAACCCGGTCGTCGCCCTGCGCGAGATCGCGGACGAGACCCAGCTTGCCTCCTCGCTGCGCGAGCGGATGATCGAATCGCATCAGACCCAGATCGAAGTCGATGAACCCGAAGAAGACCAGATGGCGCTTTTGATGTCGGGCGAGATTGACCGCCCGATGCAGGACGATATGTCCGAAGAAAAGCTGCTGCGCGCGCTTATGGAAGCGCAGGGCGAAATCTAAGACGGGTTAGGCCCGAAGGACGGGGCGGCTATGATCGACGTAGAAGATCTGATCGCCCTTGTCCGCAATTATAACCCGCGTTCCAATGCTGACCTGATCCGGCGGGCCTATGCCTATGGCATGCTGATGCATGAGGGTCAGTTCCGCAAATCCGGCGAGCCGTATTTTACCCATCCGGTCGCCGTCGCCGCGATTCTGACCGAACAGCAGCTTGACGATGCCACCATCGTTACCGCCCTTTTGCATGACACCATCGAAGACACCAAATCCACCTATGCCGAGGTGTCGCGCCTGTTTGGCGAAGAGGTGGCTGAACTGGTGGATGGTGTCACCAAGCTGACCAACCTTCAGCTTTCCTCGACCGAATCCCAGCAGGCCGAAAACTTCCGCAAACTGTTCATGGCGATGTCCAAGGATTTGCGGGTGATTCTGGTGAAACTGGCCGACCGTCTGCACAACATGCGGACGATCAAGTCGATGAAGCCGGAAAAGCAGGCGCAAAAGGCCCGCGAGACCATGGAAATCTTTGCGCCGCTTGCCGGTCGCATGGGTATGCAATGGATGCGCGAGGAACTGGAAGACCTGTCCTTCCGCGTGCTGAACCCCGATGCCCGCAACTCGATCATCCGCCGCTTTCTGACCTTGCAGCGCGAGGCCGGCGATGTGGTCCACAAGATCACCGCCGACATCCGCTCGGAACTGGAAAAGGTGCAGATCGAGGCCGATGTTTATGGCCGCGCGAAAAAGCCCTATTCGATCTGGCGCAAGATGCAGGAAAAAGATCTTGCGTTTTCAAGCCTGTCCGACATCTACGGCTTTCGGGTGATCTGTGGGTCGGTGGCCGATTGCTACCGGATTCTGGGCGTGATCCACCAGAAATGGCGGGCGGTGCCGGGGCGGTTCAAGGATTACCTCAGCCAGCCGAAATCGAACGGCTACCGGTCTATCCACACCACGGTGTCGGGCCGCGACGGCAAACGGGTCGAGGTGCAGATCCGCACCCGCGAAATGCACGAGGTGGCCGAGGCTGGTGTTGCCGCCCATTGGTCCTACCGCGAAGGTGTCCGCGCCAAGAACCCCTTCGCGGTTGATCCCGCCAAGTGGATCGCCGGTCTGACCGAACGTCTGGACGAAGGCGATCACGACGAGTTTCTCGAAAATGTTAAACTTGAGATGTATTCCGATCAGGTGTTCTGCTTCACGCCCAAAGGGGATGTGATCCAGCTTCCACGCGGAGCGACGCCTTTGGATTATGCCTATGCCATCCATACCCGTATCGGGAACTCTTGCGTCTCGGCCAAGATCGACGGCATCCGCGTGCCGTTGTGGACCCGTCTGAAAAACGGCCAGTCGGTCGAGATCATCACCGCCGAAGGCCAGCGCCCGCAGGCGTCGTGGATTGATATTGTCACCACAGGCCGCGCCAAGGCGGCGATCCGGCGGTCCTTGCGCGAAGAAGACCGCAGCCGTTTCGTGCGCCTGGGGCAGGAACTGGCCCGCGCGGCCTTTGAACACGTTGGCAAAAAGGCCACCGACAAGGCGCTGCGGACGGCGGCCAAGATGCTGGGCATGCCGGACGAAACCGAATTGCTGGCAGCCCTTGGCGCTGCCGAACTGACCGCCCGCAAGGTGGTGGTGACGCTTTATCCCGAGCTGACCCTCTCCGAGGCCAGCGAGGTTGACAGCGCCCGCCCCGTGATCGGCCTGACCTCGGACCAGATCTTCCGCCGCGCCCCCTGCTGTCAGCCGGTGCCGGGGGAACGCATCGTCGGCATCACCTATCGCGGGCAGGGCGTGGTGATCCACGCCATCGATTGCCCCGCGCTTGAGGAATTCGAGGATCAACTGAACCGCTGGGTCGATCTGCACTGGCACACCGGCCGTCACGCGGCGGTGAACACCGTCAGCCTTGAGGTGACAATCGCCAATGACGCCGGTGTTCTGGGCCGCATCTGTACCCTGATCGGCGAGCAGAAGGCGAATATCTCGGACTTGAAGTTCACCGAAAGAAAGCCGGATTTCTTTCGTCTTATCATCGACGTGGACTTGCGCGACGTCGAACATCTGCACATGGTGATGACTGCGCTTGAGGCCGAAACCGATGTGGCCCAGGTCTCGCGGCACCGCGACTTGGCGCGCAAGCCATAACGACAGGCCCTAACGACTGAAAGGACGGGGACCACCGTGGTCTTCAAACGCAAAAAACCGCTGGGATGGCTCGCCTGGATGCGCGAGATGGTCTACCCGCGCGGTGGGTTCAAACGGGCCACGCGTTACGTCATCCACCGGATGAGCCGTCTTCCCGACGAACCCCACCGCATCGCCCGCGGCATCTTTGCCGGATCGCTGATCGGTTTCCTGCCGCTGCCCGGCCTGCAGTTTGTGGCCGCATGGGCCGCTGCCCGTCTGATGCGCGGCAATGTGCTGGCCGCCTTGCTTGGCACCTTCAACACCAACCCGCTGACCACGCCCTTCTTTGCCGTCTTTGCCATGACCTTGGGCCATTGGCTGCTGGGGGTCGAGGCCCCCTTGTCTGCCGAAGGCATTGGCCGCGCCTTTGCCCATGCGGGGCAGGATCTGTGGCGCAACGTCGCCGCGATCTTCACGGACGAGCGGATGCAATGGGGCGGTCTGGTCCAGTTCTGGCACGACATCTATGTGCCGTATTTTATCGGTGCGCTGCTGCCCGGTATCGTGCTGTCGCTGATCGGCTATTACATCACCATCCCGATCGTTCAGGCCTATCAGAAGGCCCGTCACGCCAAGGCCGATGACCGCCGCGAACGCCGCCGCAAGCTGAAACAGCACTTGGCCGAGGCCGCCGCGCGCCTGAAGCACAAGACCGAACATGACGACAAACCCGACGCCAGCTAAACCACCGCAACCAAGGGGCCGCAGATGACCACAGTTGGAAAACTTCGCCTTGGCGTGAACATCGATCACGTTGCCACCGTCCGCAATGCACGCGGATCGGCTTGGCCTGATCCGTTGCGCGCCGCCCTTCTGGCCGAGGCTGCGGGTGCCGATGGCATCACCGCCCATCTGCGCGAAGACCGCCGCCACATCCGCGATACGGATATGGAGGCGCTGGCCGCAGGCATCGGCATCCCGCTGAATTTCGAATGTGCCGCCACCGATGAAATGGCCGCGATCATCCTGCGCCTGAAACCCCATGCGGTCTGCCTTGTGCCGGAAAAGCGCGAGGAACGCACCACCGAAGGCGGGCTTGACGTGGCCTCTGATATCGACCGGTTGACGGCCTATATCACGCCGCTGCGCACGGCTGGTTGCCGCGTGTCGATGTTCATCGGCCATGCGCCGACGCAGATCGCCGCCTCCGCCCGCATTGGCGCGGCGGTGGTCGAACTGCACACCGGCCATTATTCCGACCTGCACGCCGAAGGCCGTCTGGACGAGGCAAATGCCGAACTGGACGCGCTTCGCAAAGCTGCCACCTATGCCCATTCCCTTGGGCTTGAGGTTCACGCAGGCCACGGGCTGACCTATGATAACGTCGCCCCCGTCGCCGCGATTCCCGAGATTGTCGAACTCAACATCGGTCATTTCCTGATCGGCGAGGCCATCTATATGGGGCTGGAAGACGCCATCCTTGAAATGCGCCGCCGCATGGATGAGGCGCGGGGCCTGCTCTGAATGATTCTGGGCATCGGCACCGATCTTGCCAATATCGACCGGATCGAGGCTACGCTTGCCCGCTTTGGTGACCGCTTTCGCCATCGCGTCTTTACCGAACGCGAACAGCGCAAGGCCGAAAGCCGCCCGCGCGCCGTGGCGGCCACCTATGCCAAACGCTGGGCCGCGAAAGAAGCCTGTTCCAAGGCGCTTGGCACCGGCCTTCGCATGGGCATTTCGTGGAAGGATATGGCGGTTTCCAACCTGCACTCTGGTCAGCCCGTCATGCACCTGACCGGATGGGCCGCCGAACGGCTGGCACAGATGACACCGCCGGGCCACGAGGCGCTTGTTCACGTCACTTTGACCGATGATCACCCTTGGGCGCAGGCCTTTGTGGTGATCGAGGCCCGCCCGATCCTGCCCGCAACTTGACTCGCGGCCCGCCCGCGCGCATGTAGCGCGGCAACTCAGTGTTTTGCGCGCATAGCGCCCATCCAAGGAATTCCGGCTCATGGCCAGCAAGGTAAAAAGCGAAGGCGGCTTCGTCGAGACGATCAAAACGCTGGTCTACGCGCTTTTGATCGCAGGCGTTTTCCGCACGATCTTCTTTCAGCCGTTCTGGATTCCGTCGGAGTCGATGAAAGACACTCTGCTGATCGGTGACTTCGTTTTCGTCAACAAGATGGCTTACGGCTATTCCAAATACTCCTGCCCCTTCGCGCTTTGCCCGATCTCGGGGCGCCTGTTCGGCTCTGAACCTGAACGCGGCGATGTGGTGGTGTTCCGTCATCCGGTGAACGGGTCGGATTTTGTCAAACGTCTGATCGGTCTGCCCGGTGATACGATCCAGATGAAAGACGGGCTGCTTTACATCAACGGGGCTGTTGCACCGCAAACCCCCGATGGCTTCTTCGAAGAAGTGATGGAGCCGCAAGGCCCGATGGGCAACCGCCCGCGCTGCGAAAACGAAGTCGTCGGTGACGGGGCGATCTGCCAGAAATCGCGCGCTATCGAAACGCTGCCCAATGGTGTGTCGCATGCCGTGCTGAACATCGAAACCGACGGCTACGCCGACAACACCGATGTCTTCACCGTGCCGGAAGGCCAGTATTTCTTTATGGGCGACAACCGCGACAACAGCCAAGACAGCCGCTATAGCCAGAACTCGGGCGGTGTGGGCTTTGTGCCAGCCGAATATCTGATCGGGCGCGCGGACAGGATCATGTTCTCGTCGGCGGGGAAATCGATGCTCTATTTCTGGACGTGGCGGTCTGACCGCTTCTTCAGGGCGGTGGAGTGAGGCTGTCTGCGGATCTCAAGGCCTTCGAAGGCCGCATCGGGCATAAATTCAGCCGGCCGGAGCTGTTGCTGCGCGCGGTGACTCATGCCTCGATCTCGTCTCCGGGGCGCGAGGATAACCAGCGGCTTGAATTTCTGGGCGACCGTGTGCTGGGTCTGGTGATGGCCGAGGCGCTCCTGACCGCCGATGGCGCGGCCTCGGAAGGTCAGCTTGCCCCCCGCTTCAACGCGCTGGTCCGCAAAGAAGCCTGCGCCGAAGTCGCGCGCGAGGTGGGCTTGGGCGAGGTGATGAAGCTGGGCCGTTCGGAAATGCTGTCCGGTGGTCGCCGCAAAGAGGCGCTCTTGGGGGACGCGATGGAGGCGCTGATCGCCGCCGTCTACACCGATGGCGGGTTCGAGGCCGCGCGCAGCCTGATCCTGCGCTTCTGGGGCAGCCGCATCAACGCGGTGGAACAAGACGCCCGCGATCCGAAAACATCCTTGCAGGAATGGGCGCAGGCACGTGGCATGCCGCCCCCCACCTATACCGAAGCGGGCCGCGAAGGCCCCGACCACCAGCCGATCTTTACCGTGATGGTGCGGCTGGCCAATGACGAGGGCGAAACCGCCCGCGCCGGATCAAAACGTGTGGCCGAACAACAGGCCGCCAAGGCGCTTCTGGCGCGGATGGAGAAAACCCATGACTGACACAGTCGCAACCCGCGCCGGATTTGTCGCCCTGATCGGCGAGCCGAACGCCGGCAAATCCACCCTGCTGAACCGCATGGTCGGGGCCAAAGTCTCGATCGTGACCCACAAGGTGCAAACCACCCGCGCCCGTATCCGTGGCGTGGCGATGGAAGGCCAGTCGCAGATCGTGTTCGTCGACACTCCCGGCCTGTTCCGCCCGCGCCGCCGCCTTGACCGCGCGATGGTCAAGGCCGCATGGGGCGGGGCGGCGGATGCCGATATCATCGTGCTGCTGATCGAGGCGCATCGCGGGTTGACCGGCGGTGTCGAGGCGATCATCGACCGCATGAAAGACCAGATTCCGCAGGGCCAGCAGGTGGCGCTGGCGATCAACAAGATCGACCGCGTAAAGGCCGAAGTCCTGCTCGATCTGGCCGAAAAGATGAACGCGGCGTTTCCCTTTGCCAAGACCTTCATGATCTCGGCCGAAAAAGGCTATGGCGTGAAGGACTTGCGCGAATGGCTGGCGGGCGAGATCCCGGAAGGCCCGTGGTTCTACCCCGAAGACCAGATCGCCGATCTGCCGATGCGGATGATCGCCGCCGAAATGACCCGCGAAAAGCTGACCCTGCGCCTGCACGAGGAACTGCCCTACCAGCTGACGGTCGAGACCGAAAAATGGGAGGACAAGCCCGACGGATCGACCCGCATCGACCAGATCATCTATGTCGCCCGCGATGGCCACAAGGGCATCGTGCTGGGCAACAAGGGCGAGACGATCAAATCCATCGGTCAGGCCGCGCGGGCGGATATCTCGGAATTCCTTGACCGCACCGTGCATCTGTTCCTTCAGGTGAAGGTGCGCCCGAACTGGCTGGACGAGCCGGAACGCTATTCCGAGATGGGCCTTGAGTTCAAAGACGGCGACGCGTGAGGCCGGAAAAATTTTCGTCGAAAATTTTTCGGTGCACGGTTTCATGGCGCGCGCAGGTTGCGCTGTCGGAGCCTCCGGCGGGAGTATTTTGGCCAAGGTGAAAGCATGAGCGCGCGTCTTGCCAGCGGGGTTTGGGTGTCCGCCTACCTGACGCGGCTGCGGTTGGCGGATATTGCGGTCTATGTCGCGGCCAAGGGCGATGCCACGGCGGGGGCGGTGATTGTGAAATCGGCCACGCTGGATGGCCGCGCGCGGGCGTTTCAGCGCAGTTTTGATCTGGCGGCGGATGCCCGTGTCTGGGTCGTTCTGGCCGAGGGCGCCGAGGCGGATGTGGATGCGCTCTTGGCGCGGGCTCGGGCGCGCGATCCTGATCTGTGGATCATCGAGGTCGAGGACCGGCAGGGCCGCACCCTGTTGGACGAACCGGGTCTAAGCGGCGATTAGGCGGCGGTGGATGCTGGCGATCCAGACCAGCACCAAGCCAAGCGTCCAGAACAGGGCCACCAGCACGGTGATATTCAGGGCAAGGCGCGGTAGCCCCAGTGTCGCGGCATCCAGAAACGGGTAGGGCCAGAACCCTGTCACCGCCCCACGGATCAGCGCATATCCGGCATAGGCCAGCGGCCAGATCAGCCATTTCGGCACATCGCGCGGGCTGATCCGCATATCGGCGAAGGTCAGCCACCAGAACAGCACAGCCAGCGGCACGCCGCTGTGCAGCCCTTGGTCGGCCCACAACGCCAGCCCTTGCGGCGCCCAAAGATCGGCCAATATCAGGTGATAGATCAGCGCCACCACAAGGATCGACAGCACCAGTCCCGCCGCCTGCGATCCGCTGATCTTCCAGCCCTTTGCCACCGCCAGCATCGCCGCCGCCACGCCCAGATTGGTCAGGATGGTGAAAAACCCCGCCATCAGCCACAGCTTTTGCCCCGTGGCCAGCCCCATATCCAGCGTGTCGAATTGCGTCCGCAGCGCCCAAAGCGCGAGGAAACCGATGGCAAGGGCGGACAGGCGGCGTGCATACATCCGGCCAATCTGCCGCTGTCGCACGCCAAGGGCAAGCGCGCAATGCCGCTTGCCCTGCGCCGCCTTGGCACGGATAGTCAGGCGATGGAATGGCGGGACGAGGGCGCGCTTTTGACCATGCGTTTGCATGGCGAAAGTTCGGCGATCATCGAGGTGTTTACGGCGGCGCACGGGCGTCATGCCGGAGTTGTGCGGGGCGGGGCCTCGCGCAGGATGGCGGCTTTGCTGCAACCGGGCAGCCAGCTTGCCGTGACATGGCGGGCGCGGCTGGATGACCATCTGGGCAGCTATGTGGTGGAGCCTGTGCGGACGCGGGCGGGGGTCTTGTCGGACCGGCTTGCGCTGGCGGGGTTGAATGCGGTCTGTGCGATGCTGCATGTGGCCCTGCCCGAACGCGAGGCGCATCCGCTGCTGTGGCGCAACTCTGTCGCCTTGCTGGACCGCTTGGAGTCGGGCCAGCCTTGGGTGCCGGATTACCTGCGCTGGGAGCTTATGTTATTGGAAGAATTGGGCTTTGGCCTTGATCTGACCTCCTGCGCCGTGACCGGAAGCCGTGACGATCTGTGCTATGTCAGCCCCAAATCGGGCCGCGCCGTCAGCCGCGCGGGGGCGGGGGAATGGGCGGCGCGGCTGTTGCCCTTGCCGCAGGTGTTGATGGGGCAGGGCGCGGCCTTTGGGCAAGAGGCGGTGCAGGGCATGGCGCTGACCGGACATTTCCTGACCCGCTGTCTGGAGCCGGTTCTGAAGGATCGCGCCTTGCCCGAGGCGCGCGCGCGGCTGATGGATCTTCTGGCGCGCGGCTTGGGTGAAGGCGGGCGGGGCGAAGAATAGTCGCAGGGCGACGTGCAATGTCGGGGGCGGCACAGACGCTTTGGCTTGGGCGGGGCCAAGTGGCGGCATGGCTCTGGATGATACCCCCTTTGCGCTGAAACACGCGCGCACACCGAAGGTCGAGCATTTTGCCTTGCTTGCGGGGCTTGAGGCCGCTGTGCGCGGCATGTTGATCTCGGCCATGCCGCTTGCGGTTTACCGCGCTTTGGGCAGCGCCGAGGCGACGTCTCAGGCCTATTTCATCGCTGGAATCGTGGCGCTGTTGTGGGGGCTGATGGTGCCTTGGGCGACGCGGCATGTGCCACGGCGCTGGATGTATAGCATGGGCTGCGCGCTGTATCTGGCAGGGATGGGGCTGGCAATACTGGGTGCGCCGATGGCCGTTGCGCTGTCGGTGATGTGTTTGGCGATGGCGACAGCCACGACCTTTGTGTGCTTCAACGCCTATGTGCTGGACTATATCTCGCGCGCCGAGTTGGGGCGCAGCCAGTCAACGCAGATGGTCTATTCGGCGGGGTCTTGGGCGATCGGGCCGATGCTGGGGGTGTGGTTGCACAGCCTTTGGGCGCCTGCGCCGTTTCTGGTGGCAGGGGGATTTGCGCTTGCGCTGCTGGTGACGTTCTGGGTGCTGCGTTTGGGCAATGGCAAGCAGATCGCGCGGGCGAAGGGTCCGGCGATGAACCCGCTGGCCTATCTGGGGCGGTTCTTCCGGCAGCCAAGGCTGATCGCGGGCTGGCTGTTTGCGGTGATGCGCTCCTGCGGCTGGTGGGTTTATGTGGTCTACCTGCCGATCTTCTGCATCGAATCCGGTCTGGGCGACAAGGTGGGCGGCATATCGCTGTCGATCACCAACGCGCTGCTGTTTTCCTCGCCCTTCATGCTGCGCTATGTGCGGCGGGTGTCTGTGCGGATTTCGGTACGGCTGGGCTTTGGCCTCTGCGCCGGTTTCTTCACGCTGGCCTTCCTGCTGGCCCCGTTCCCTTGGGCCACGGTGCTGTCCACCGCCGCCGCTTCGGTCTTTCTGGTTTTCCTCGACGTGGTGGGCGGCCTGCCCTTCCTGATGGCCGTCAAACCGTCCGAGCGCACCGAGATGTCTGCCGTCTACTCCAGCTTCCGCGATGTTTCGGGTATCCTGACGCCCGGCGCGGCGTGGCTGGTGCTGCTGGTGGCCCCGCTGCCGGGGATATTCGCGGCAGCGGGCTTGGGGCTTTGGGCCGCCTTTGCCGTGGCGGGGCGTTTGCATCCCCGCCTTGGCACCTTGCGGCCCTCACGCGGCGGCGCTTAGTCGAGCAAGCGCCGCGCGATCACCTGCGCCTGAATTTCCGCCGCCCCTTCAAAGATGTTCAGGATGCGGGCATCGCACAAGATCCGGCTGATCTTGTATTCCAGCGCAAAGCCGTTGCCGCCGTGGATTTGCAGCGCGTTGTCCGCCGCCGCCCAAGCCACCCGCGCGCCCAGCAGTTTCGCCATGCCAGCCTCAAGATCGCAGCGCTTGTCGTGATCCTTCTGCCATGCGGAAAAATAGGTCAACTGCCGCGCGACCATGATCTCCACCGCCATCATCGCCAACTTGCCCGCCACGCGCGGAAACTCGATCAGCGCCTTGCCGAACTGCTTGCGGTCCTCGGCATATTGCATGCCGGTTTCCAGCGCCGATTGCGCCACACCGACTGCCCGCGCCGCCGTCTGGATGCGCGCGGATTCAAAGGTCTGCATCAACTGCTTGAAGCCTTGGCCCGGCACCCCGCCCAGCAGGTTCGCGGCATCTACCTTGAACCCGTCAAACGCCAGCTCGTATTCTTTCATGCCGCGATAGCCCAGAACCTCGATCTCGCCGCCGGTCATGCCCGGGGTCGGGAACGGCACCTCGTCGGTTCCCGGCATCTTTTCCGCCAGAAACATCGACAGCCCGCGATAATCGGTCGTCTCGGGATCGGTCCGCGCCAGCAACGTCATCACATGGGTGCGCGCGGCATGGGTGATCCACGTCTTGTTGCCGGTGATCTCCCAGCCATCCGCGCCCTGCACCGCCCGGGTCCGCAGCGACCCCAGATCCGACCCCGTATTCGGCTCGGTGAAAACGGCGGTCGGCAGGATTTCCCCCGAGGCCAGCTTGGGCAGCCAATGCGCCTTTTGCGCGTCGGTGCCACCGCACAGGATCAACTCGGCGGCAATCTCGGACCTTGTCCCCAAAGACCCAACGCCGATATAGCCGCGCGACAATTCTTCCGACACCACCACCATCGACGCCTTCGACAGCCCGAAACCGCCGAATTCCTCGGGAATGGTCAGCCCGAACACGCCCATTTCCGCCAGCGAGGTGATGATCTCCATCGGGATCAACTCGTCGCGCAGGTGCCAGCCGTGGGCATGCGGAATCACCTGCTCATCGGCAAAGCGGCGGAACTGGTCGCGGATCATCTCCAATTCATCATCCAGACCCGTCGCGCCAAAGGTCGCGCGCCCGGCATTGTCGCGCATCAGCGCCACCAGCCTTGCACGGGCGGCTGCGGTATTGCCGCTGGCCATCAGGCTTGCCGCTGCTGCGCCCAAATCCGCAGGCGCAAGCCCAAGGTCTTGCACCCGCGCAACCTCGCCCTGCGACATCGGAATACCGCCGACAATTTGATTCAAATATTCGCCATAGGTGATCTGAAGGATCAGCGCCTCCATCTCGGCAAACTTGCCCTCCGCCTGCAACCGCAGCGCCCAGGCCTGCATCTGGCGCAGCGCCTGTTCATAGGTGGCCAGCCACGACAGGCAATGCGCGGCGAACTGGTGTTCCTCAAGGGCGGCGGCACTGATCTTGCCGTTCACCGTCACCAAAGCCCGCAGCGCCTCGCGCGCACGCAAGAACAGCGCCTCGACTTCGGGCAGGGCAGCGCCTGTCAGGGTGGTAAGATCGGCCAGCAAGGGCGATTGCGGCAGCGGAGAACCATCATGGGCCATGGCGCGTTCCTTTGGATTCTGCAGTTGCGAAAGGGCTAACGCCTTTGCAGTTGCAGCGCAATATACTTTCGTCAAGGGTCTCGCCAAGGATTTAATATGTCGCAGAGAATTTTTTACTGCAGGACTGACCGACCCGAGCTATGCAGGACAAAACGAAGGCAAAGCGATGGATTGGGCAGCGGCAGGGTTAACAACGCAGGCGTTCATGCTTGCCGTCGCGGTCACGTTTTTCGCCGGATTCGTCAAAGGTGCCATCGGTTTCGCCATGCCGATGATCATGATTTCCACGTTTTCCTCGTTTCTGCCGCCCGAAACCGCACTGGCGGGGCTGATCCTGCCGACGCTGGTTTCGAACCTGAGCCAAGCCTTCCGCCAAGGCTGGCACCCCGCATGGCAAACCGCGAAAACCTATCGCCGGATGCTGGTTGCGACCGTGGTGTTCATCGTGATCTCGGCGCAATTCGTCCGCAGCATCCCGCAAGACCTGTTTCTGCTGATGTTGGGCCTGCCGATCACCGCTTTTGCCGCGCTGCAACTGGCCGGGCGCAAGCTGGCGCTGCATCTGGATCACCGTACGCGGGCGGAATGGGTGCTGGGCGCGATTGGCGGGTTTTATGGCGGCCTGTCGGGCGTCTGGGGTCCGCCGCTTTTGGTCTATCTGCTGTCGATCGGCGCGGACAAGCTGGAAACCGTGCGGGTGCAGGGGGTGGTGTTCCTGATCGGCGCAACGGTGCTGTTGGGCGCGCATCTGCAATCGGGGGTGCTGCACGGGGCCACCACAGGGTTTTCCGCCGCCTTGATGGTGCCTGCGCTGCTGGGCCAAAGCTTGGGCTTTGCGGTGCAGGACCGGCTGGATCAGGCCAGATTCCGGCGCTGGACCCAAGCCTTGCTGGTGCTGACCGGACTGAACCTGATGCGCCGCGCGGTGGGGCTGTAAATACGGAAAAATCCGGCCTGCGGGGCCGGATTTCCTAATTTTCCGTTAACGGCACCCTCTAAGCTCCTGAAAACAAACAGGGTGAAGCGGTCCCAAGTTGGGACCGCAGCCTTAGCTGATCGCAGCGGCCTTCACATCGGCATCGATGAAGGGAACATATTGGCCAAAATTCTCGGCAAACATCCCCACCAGCTTTTTCGCCTGCGCATCATAGGCCGCCTGATCCGCCCAAGTCGCGCGCGGGTTCAGAAGGGTGCTGTCCACCCCCGAAACCGCAACCGGAACATCAAAGCCAAAGTTCGGATCGCGCCGGAACTCGACCCCCGCCAGCGAGCCATCCAGCGCCGCCGTCAGCAGCGCGCGGGTGGCCCGGATCGGCATCCGCTTGCCCGTGCCGAACGCCCCGCCCGTCCAGCCGGTATTCACCAGCCAGCAAGACGCGCCATGCTTGGCAATCTTGGCCTGCAACAGCTTGCCGTAAACCTCGGGACGACGCGGCATGAAGGGCGCACCAAAGCAGGTCGAGAACGTCGGCGTCGGTTCCGTCACGCCCCGCTCGGTCCCCGGTGTTTTCGAGGTGAAGCCGGACAGGAAGTGGTACATCGCCTGCGCCGGCGAAAGCCGCGCGATGGGCGGCAGCACCCCATAGGCATCGCAGGTCAGCATGATCACATGCTTGGGATGCCCGCCAAGCCCCGTGTCCGACGCATTCGAGATATACTCCAGCGGATAGGCGCAGCGCATGTTCTGCGTCAGGCTGGCGTCCTCGAAATCAAGCTCCAGCGTTTCCTCGTCATAGACCATGTTTTCCACCACGGTGCCGAATTTCGACGTGGTGGCATAAATCTCCGGCTCCGCCTCGGCCGACAGGTTGATCGTCTTGGCATAGCAGCCGCCTTCAAAGTTGAAGGTGCCGCGATCCGACCAGCCGTGTTCATCGTCACCGATCAGGGTGCGCGACGGGTCTGCCGAAAGCGTGGTCTTGCCCGTGCCGGAAAGGCCGAAGAAGATCGCCGTGTCAACCGGATTGCCGATGGCATGGTTGGCCGAGCAGTGCATCGGCATCACGCCTTTTTCCGGCAGCAGGTAGTTCAGCAGCGTGAACACCGCTTTCTTGTTCTCGCCCGCGTAGGCGGTGTTGCCGATCAGGATCAGCTTCTTGTCAAAGTTCAGCGCGATCACCGTCGTCGTCCGGCAGCCATGCCTTGCGGGATCGGCCTTGAAGGTCGGGCAGTTGATGATCGTCCATTCCGGCGTAAAGCTGTCCAGCTCGGCCCGCTCGGGGCGGCGCAGCAGGTGACGGATGAACAGGCCATGCCATGCCAGCTCTGTCACCACGCGCACATCCAGACGGTGAACCGGATCGGCCCCTCCGAACAGATCCTGCACGAAATAATCCTTGCCCTGCATATGCGCCAGCATATCGGCATGCAGCAGATCAAACGCTTCGGGCGCCATCGGCGCATTGTTTTCCCACCAGATCGTGTTTTCCACCGACGCAGTGCGGACCACAAATTTATCTTTCGGCGACCGGCCGGTGAATTGCCCGGTCGAACACAGGAATGCACCACCTTTGCCTAGGCGGCCTTCGCCACGCGCGACTGCAGCCTCCACCAAAGCAGGCTCGAGATAGTTGTAATAGACGTTGCCCAGACCGCTAATGCCCTGATCTTCCAAACGCTGCGATGGGTTCACACGTCCATTTGTCATCCTGCAAGCTCCCGTTGCCGCCAAGTCAGGCGGTCCAGTTTCCAACCGAGAACGCCCGGGCCACGGGGCGTTTTCCGACAATCCGAAGGGTTCGGATGTCATGGGTCGCCTATAACATGCGGATTTTCTTCGGAATAGGACGGTTTGGCACAGTTAGCGCAACCATTTGCAAGTTAGCGCAACCAAATTGGCGCATATCGGAAACTGCGGCAAATTAGTCATTCCTTTGGATATTTCTGGTCTGATCAGGGGGGCGAGTCGGGTGATTCGCACATTGAGGTTGATTCCTTGGCCTGGAAAACGGATCATGTGGCAAAAATCAGGCAAGCCGAGCAGAATAGGGAAGCCCAATATGGCAAGGATCGCCCTTGTGGACGACGACAGGAATATCCTGACGTCTGTTTCGATGACTCTTGAGGCGGAAGGTTTCGAAGTCGAAACTTTTAACGATGGGCAGTCCGCTTTGGATGCCTTTAACCGGCGCATGCCCGACATGGCGGTTCTTGACATCAAGATGCCGCGGATGGACGGGATGGATCTGTTGCAGCGCCTGCGGCAGAAAACCACGATGCCGGTTATCTTCCTCACCTCGAAAGACGACGAGATTGACGAAGTGCTGGGCCTGCGGATGGGCGCGGACGACTATGTGAAAAAGCCGTTCTCGCAACGGCTGCTTGTCGAACGTATCCGCGCGCTGTTGCGCCGCAACGATGCGATTGCCACCGGCGAAGTGGCCGTGACCGAAGAAACCAAGATCATGGAACGGGGGCATCTGCGGATGGACCCGTTGCGCCATTCGGTGTCGTGGAAGGGGCAGGACGTATCGCTGACCGTCACCGAATTCATGCTGCTGCAGGCGTTGGCACAACGGCCCGGTTTCGTGAAAAGCCGCGATCAACTGATGGACGTGGCCTATGACGATCAGGTCTACGTCGACGACCGCACCATCGACAGCCACATCAAACGGCTTCGCAAAAAGATGCGCTCTGTCGATGAAGAGTTCTCGGCGATCGAAACGCTCTACGGCATCGGTTATCGTTACAACGAAGAATGACAGCACTTCCGAACATGGGGCAAAAAGGTTCGCGAAAGGCGAAGTCGGGTGAATTGCTTCTGGGCGAGGACTGGGTCTCGCCCGAGGCGATTGCCGATCCCGACTTGCGCGCCGGGCGCGGGCGGCGGGGGATTGTCGCGCTGAACCGCTCGCCCTTGGCCCGCAAGATCATCATTTTCAACCTGATGGCTCTGGTGGTTCTCGTGGCTGGCGTTCTGTTCATGAACCCTTTCCGCGACAGCCTTGTGCAGCACCGCGAGCAGGGTCTGGTGTCCGAGGCAAAGCTGATCGCCAATGTGGTCGAGGCGGGGCAAGCCGCGACCCTGCCGCGCAGTCTAGGGAATGTTGCCATCGGGCCGGGGCTTGAGGTGTTCCTGTTCGACAGTGCCGGCGCAATAGTGGCGCAAGGCGTGGGGGCGGCGCGCAGCGACGGCGCGGATCTGGACCGCCGGTCCACGATAATCACCAATTTTCTGAACAGCATCTGGGACACGGTTTCGGGCGTGCTGACGACAGAAGGTCCGGCCGCCGTTGTGATCACGGGCGAAACTTTGGCGCGCGATCTGTTTTCTCAGGCTTTGGGTGGTGAAACGGCGGTGAATACAGGACGCGGACCGGATGGCGGCGCGCTATTCTCGGTCGCAACTCCGGTGCGGCGCGACGGTGCGGTGATCGGTGTCGTCGCGCTGACCTCGGCCGAGGGTGAGATCGACCAGCTTGTGCGGAATGAGCGCGAGCAGGTTTTGCAGATGTTCGTGATCGCACTTCTGGTATCGATCGGCCTGTCGCTTGTGCTGGCCTCGACCATTGCGAACCCGCTGTCCGATCTGGCGGCGGCGGCGGAACTGGGACGTGACCGTGATGCGCGCAAAATGTCTCCGGGGCGGGTGCGTATCCCCGATCTGGCGGCCCGACCGGATGAAATCGGCCGGCTTTCCGTGGCGATGCGGGGCATGGTGACCGCGCTTTACGACCGGATCGATGCCAACGAACAATTTGCCGCCGATGTCAGCCACGAGATCAAGAACCCGCTGGCATCGCTGCGTTCGGCTGTGGGGTCGTTGCGGTTCGTGAAGAAGGAAGAGCAGCGCGAAAAACTGCTGGATGTCATCGAACATGACGTGCGGCGGCTGGACCGTCTTGTCAGCGATATTTCCAACGCCTCGCGGCTGGATAGCGAGTTGGTCAAGGAAGAGGAAGAAGAATTCAACCTGATCAAAACCTTGTCCAACCTGACCGAATATCTGGGTCAGCAGGCGGGGCAAAAAGGTGTGGAATTCATCACCGATTTTCCGTCCGAGCAGATCATGGTGCATGGGCTTGAGGCGCGTCTGGCGCAAGTGTTCGTCAACCTGATCACCAATGCGGTATCGTTCTGCGAAGATGGCGATGCGGTGCGGGTCTGGGCGCGGCGGCGGGATAACCGCGTGCTGATTGTCGTTGAAGACACCGGTCCGGGCATTCCCGAACAGGCGCTGACCAAGGTGTTCAAACGGTTCTATTCAGAGCGACCCCAGACTGATTTCGGCAATCATTCGGGTCTTGGGCTGGCAATCTCGAAGCAGATCGTCGAGGCGCATGGCGGCGTGATCTGGGCAGAGAACATTCGTCCGACCAATGCCGACCCCACCTCGGAGCTGCTTGGCGCGCGCTTTGTTGTGGGCCTTCCGATTTGATGCCAGCACCCAAGGTAAACCTGCATGCCTCTTGCGTCGCGGTTGACGGGAAAGGGGTGCTGATCCTTGGCCCGTCCGGCGCGGGCAAATCTGGCCTTGCCTTGCGCCTGATGGCCTTTGGCGCGCAACTGGTGGCCGATGACCGCACAGAGATCACCGTGCAGGGCAGCAGCCTGATCGCCAGCGCCCCGGCAACGCTGTTCGGTCTGATCGAGGCGCGGGGTATTGGCATCCTTCGTAGTGAGGCCATAGCCTCGGTGCCGCTGGTTCTGGCTGTTGATCTGGGCCAACAGGAAACCGACCGGCTGCCGCCGCGTCGCAGCGTCACGATTTCGGGAATGGCGTTAGATCTTGTGCTTGGGTCGCAGCATGACCATTTTCCAGCCTCTATCCTGTGCTATCTGAAAGGCGGCAGGCAAGACGATGGAAGGGCATAGGGTGTCCGATCGCGCGGACTCAACGCAGGAACACCGGCTTGTGCTGGTAACGGGGCCATCGGGCGCCGGGCGTTCGACGGCAATCCATGCGCTGGAGGATCTGGGATTCGAGGTGATCGACAACCTGCCGCTTAGCCTTGTGCCGCGCTTGATCGATGGCCCGCCGCTGGGTCGTCCGATTGCCTTGGGCATGGATGTCCGCAACCGCGATTTCAGTGCGACCACCCTGATCGAGTTGATCGACACCCTGACCCGCGACCCCCGCCTTAGCCTTGACGTGTTGTATCTGGATTGCGATGCGTCCGAGTTGATCCGCCGCTATTCGCAAACCCGCCGCCGCCATCCGCTGGCCGCCGCCGAAACCCCCACCCAAGGGGTCGAGCGTGAGATTGATCTGCTGGCCCCGATTCGGGCGCGGGCCGACCATCTGATCGACACATCGGAAATGTCGCCGCATGATCTGAAGGCCGATATCCAGCTTTGGTTCGATGAAAAGCCGAACGCGAATATGGCGGTTTCGGTGCAGTCCTTCAGCTATAAACGGGGCGTTCCGCGGGGCATCGACATGATCTTTGACTGCCGCTTTTTGCGGAACCCGTATTGGAACCCCGATTTGCGCCTGCTGGATGGCCGGGACGCGGCTGTTGCCGCGCATATTCAGGCCGATCCGCGCTATGGTGAATTCATCCGCCGCGTGCAGGATCTGATCTTGTTTCTCCTTCCGGCGCAGGCTGAGGAGGGAAAGGCGCATCTGTCAATTGGGTTTGGCTGCACCGGTGGCCAACACCGATCTGTTGCAGTTGCAGAAAAACTGGGCAAGGTGCTTGCGGAAGCGGGCTGGCCGGTGTCAAAACGTCACCGGGAACTGGAACGCAAGGCAGCGACATCTGCCGTTGGGTCGGGGTAAGAAGCGTTTGATCGGGATCGTGATCGTCGCACATGGCGGATTGGCGCGCGAGTATCTCGCCGCGGTCGAGCATGTCGTTGGCCCGCAAGACGCGATGCGTGCCATCGCGATTGAAGATGACCATGACCGCGCAGGCAAGCAGGCCGAAATCTGCATGGCCGCCGATTCGGTGGATCGCGGCGCGGGGGTGGTGGTGGTGACGGATATGTTCGGCGGATCGCCGTCGAACCTGTCGCTGATGGCCTGTGCCGGGCCGGACCGGCGGATTGTCTATGGCGCAAACCTGCCGATGCTGATCAAACTGGCAAAATCGCGCGAATTGCCGGTGGTTGACGCGGTTGCGGCGGCCTTGGAAGCTGGGCGAAAATATATCAATTCGCTTGATCTTGGGGCAGGAGCCTAGCGTCTATGGTCGATTTGACCCTGAATATTGTGAATGAAAAAGGGCTGCATGCCCGCGCCTCGGCCAAGTTTGTCGAGGTGGTCGAAGAATTTGACGCCGCGGCGCAGGTCACAAAAGATGGCATGACGGTGTCTGGCGACTCTATCATGGGACTTTTGATGTTGGCAGCCTCGCGCGGAACCTCTATTGAGATTGCCACCAGCGGCCCTCAGGCAGTGGCGCTTGCCGAGGCGCTTTCCGCGCTGGTGGCCAATCGCTTTGGCGAAGATTTCTGAAGCGCGACTGACGAGGAAGGCTGACGCTTCGTGACCGATACGCCCCAGATCAACGGCGACACTGCAGAGGCGACCTCTGCCCGCGCATATGACATGCGTCGCCTGTCCTATGCCGGAACCTTTTCCAATCCGGTCAAGGCCAATACGATTCGCACGATCGAATGGCTGACGGCCAAGGTCACCCTGTTGAAACTGATCCGTGATTTCGAACGTTCGGGCGCGCCGGTGGGGGCGCCGTTCTGGCCCAAGGCCGTGCGCCAGATGGGCATCCGCATCGATACCCCGTCCGAAGAGATCGCGCGGATTCCCGCGACCGGTCCGGTTGTGGTGGTGGCGAACCATCCGCACGGGCTGGTGGATGGCATGATCATGGCCGAAATGGTCAATCGTGTGCGCTCTGACTTCCGCATCCTGACGCGATCCTTGCTGACCGGCATCCCCGAAGTCGAAGAATTCATGATCCCCGTCCCCTTCCCGCATGAGGCCAACGCGCGCGAACTGGGGCTGCAAATGCGAAATCTGACGATGGAGCATCTGAAGCGCGGCGGCGTCATCATCCTGTTTCCGGCGGGAAAAGTGGCGATGTCCGAAGGCTTTTTCGGCCCTGCGGTCGAGGCGGAATGGAACGTCTTTACCCACAAGATCATCCAGCGGTCGGGTGCGACCATCGTGCCGATGCATTTTACCGGCCAGAATTCGCGCGCGTTCCTGATTGCGAACAAGCTGTCGGATACGCTGCGGCAGGGGCTGTTGCTGTATGAGATCAAGCGCGCCTTGTTCAAGCCGCAACGCCCCCATATCGGCCACCCGATCTCGGCCGCCGAATTGGAGAAATGGGATGGCAACCCGCGCGGCTTTCTGGCGTGGCTGCGCCAGCATACGCTGGATCTGGGGCGCTGACGCCCCGCGCGCCGGATTTCAGCGCGTCGGGACCGGCACTTCGCCGCGATAATCGTAGAAACCGCGCTGGGTTTTGCGGCCAAGCCAGCCTGCCTCGACGTATTTGGTCAGCAGCGGGCAGGGGCGGTATTTCGTGTCCGCCAGCCCTTCATGCAGCACGTTCATGATGGCAAGGCAGGTGTCCAAGCCAATGAAA
>MHZT01000027.1 GCA_001828855.1 Rhodobacterales bacterium RIFCSPHIGHO2_02_FULL_62_130
GTCAGGTTTCCAGAGGCCCTTTGTCGTGGTCCGGATTTACCTCGTCTGCTTGGGCCGCATGAGCTTGCACGGCATGGACCCAGGGCAGAATCTCGTCCGCACGCATGCTGCGCTTTTGCAGCAGAGTTTCCGCCAGACCCAGCAGGTTGGCCCTATGAGTGGTTAGAATGGCAAGGGCGCGCTCCTCTGCGGCCTCCATCCTCGACCGAACCCCGTTGCGCAGCTGTTCATCGGTCAGCAGTACGGTTTCGGGTGCAGGCATCCAGATCGGGCCGAGATCACCGAGACCCCAGTTGGTTTCGATCATCAGCGCCCTGCGGGTGGCTTGCGACAGGTCGGATGCCAAAGATCCGCCTGCGCCGGCCGAGACTTCACCGAAGATCAGGGCCTCGGCCGCGCGGCCAGCCAGATCATGGCAGATTTCGTTCTCGATCTCCGTCAACACCCCATGGCCGATGACGAGCTGGCTTGCCACTTGGCCACCGTCACGAGAGATGGACATGCGCTTTATGGTGCCAAGGCGCAGCGCGGCGGCGACCACCGTATGCCCGGCTTCATGGACAGCATACCGCCAGAGCACCTCGCGGCTTTCGTCTGCGGAAGTCAAATGCAACTGATCGCGCAGCATGGCAAGATCGAGCGGCTGCCTGGTATGGCGCGCCTCCGATCTGGCCGCGCGAATGGCCGCATCGATGCTGGCAAGGCTGTGTCCGACCGCCTGCCGCGCGAGGAGCTCAAGGGCGTCCGCCGGAAAGTCGACTTTGAGATGCTGACGCAAAACCGCAAGAATTGCGGTCGCATCCGGCATGGGCACCTCAAATTTCAGATCAAATCTACCAGCACGGGTTACGGCGGGGTCGATCCTGTCAACGTGGTTGCAAGCTCCGACCACCACAACTCCGGGCTCGATTGCGATCGCGTTCATCTCCCCCAAAAATGCGTTGATGACCTGCGTCCTGTAGTTCAGGTTATGTCGATCATCGCCGGTGCGCGAGCCCATGGCATCGATCTCGTCAATGAACAAAATGGCCGGGGCTTCCCGGAGCGCTATGGCAAAGGTCCGGCGCATCTCGCGCAGCATGTCGCCCAAGTGCCCTGCGGCCTGCCATTCGGCAAAACTGCCTGTGACACAGGCGATACCCGCTGAATTGCCCATGGCGCGGGCGAGCCACGTCTTTCCGGTGCCAGGAGGACCGTAAAGTAGAATCGAGTGGCTGAAATCGGACCAGCCGATTTCACCTCGGTGCCAGGCCCCAAAATCCGCGACGACCCTCCGCGCGGCTTGAACAACGGGACTGTCGCTGAACCCCTCTTCAAGCCTCGGACCATCCGGGTTTGGACCGGTCAGGGCTTCCAGCCTCTTCGCCAGATCAGGTCCGGATCCGAACCGCAGTGCCGCCGCGGCTTGTGCCGTATCAAGCCGTGCCAGAATTGTCGGTTCAGGCAGGGCGCTGCGGAACGCGCGTACATCCTCGGGTGCGCGGTCCATCGCCTCAAGAAAGCCGAGAAGGATGTCGGCCGAGATGGGCGCGTATGTGAAGCTGGCGACCCCTGGCTGCTGCAGATGGGCTGGCAGAGCAATGTCGAAAGGCAGCAGGATCAGCACCGGCGCCATCGTGTCGAGCGATCTGTCGACTTCTCGTAGGAAGCGTTCCGCGGAGGTTTTGCTGATCGCCCCCTCGGAGACCGACGGGACCAACACCCGCCAGCCTTGCTCATGACACGCCACCTTCAATTCTTCCGTGACTAGAGTGAGGTCGGTGACATCGATCCCGCGCAAAATCGTAACGGCACCACGGAGGCGCAAAGGCTCAAGGGCTTGCTCCGAGACAAAGGTTGCCGCAAGCCGCAAGATGGTCAGCAAACGGCGCGTCGGAAGGGTCGCAGGAGGTGCTGCCTCTGTGGGCTCAATCGCGGGCAAAGGGTCGTCATCCAGCTCGGACTCGACCGAATTGCTCGGACCTTGCGCCGGGCTTGGCCAGGACACGACCTTGGGCGTACAGCTTTGCCGCAGCCGGGAAACCAGCACCTCGGCAAAGCTTGGAACTTCGGTGAAGGGGGGTGGGTTGTCCGAGGGTTCAGGGAGCGTCATGGGAGTCCTTTCAGGATTTCAGCAAAAAGGGAAGTCGTCGGGCAGACACAGGAGTGCTGCCCGTTACGGTGGGTCGGTGGTTGGGGGGGGGGCGCTTGCGCCGCGCCTGTCAGTCAATCGCTTGGGTCAAGCTCCGGTCAGACAGACGGCATGTTTCACGCGGGTTCAGGGTATGATGGGGGGGGCATGGCGGGGATCCTTGTAAGTCGGGCAAACGGCATCGGCCGGAGAAATCCGGTCGTCCGCATGGGATGTGAGAAAAAGGGTAAGGGGGCGTGTGGCGGGACCGGTGTCAGCCGGTCAGCGGCACGGTAGACGCGGCTACCCTGTGCCCCACCGGCTTCAACGAAGGCCGACGGAGAGCCAGCTGGATATCTGGCGCAATACCATGGGTCCACACACGAGATCGCGCATGGCGGCCGGATATGGAAGCAAAGCCCACATAGCGGTGAGCTTGCGTCGTGTCGTCGCCCATGTTGTTGCGCGGGCTATGTTGTTGGTGGTTGGTCAAGGTGATGTTCATGTGCGTACCGTCTGCTGGGGCTCAAGTTCGGTCCCGCCGGGGCAATTGACAAGGTCAAATCGACCATGGGCCGCAAATCTCACTCCACGAAAAAAACATATGAAACAATATGTTAGGATTTTCCCGGAGCTGTTTTGGCGGCCAAGCTCTTGATCCGACTACGACCTGGCTCAGCCTTTCGAGGGTCATTCCCAGACCAAAACCGGGGCCATTCCCGCCCGGGCTTCAGGCTGATTTCCATCTGATGTGAGCGGCCACAAGGTGCTTTGAGGGTAGTTTGGCGCGATCTGAGGCGCGGATGACTGCTGTCGCGCCCGAATCATCGGGGCGATCGAGGGCGGTTTTGAACACCCGGCCGAAGACTGACCGCACGCCTCCATCCATGGAAAAAAAAGCATCGTGTCGTAGTTTGGACCCAAAGATCCAGGGTTTCCGGGAAAATTCGGTTTGGCGTGACATTCTCGCAGCCGATAACTGACTGGCCTGCCCTGTTCCAGCGTCAAGGTCGCGCCCGGATCCTTCGCAACTTGGGCTTTCAAGGTCCTCTCGCTGACCCCAAGGATTTGCCGCAGGAGACCTCTGGTTCGCAGAGACGGGAAGGTTGAAAGCAGCTCAAGAAGGGATGCTGCCGTTCCCGTCTGTGTTTGCATGATGCAGCGGACTCCAAACCTTGGATGCAACCTCTGCCAAATTCATCTGTCACGCAAGCCTGAGCATAGAGTGCCGCGCAGGGTCTCATCAGCATTGTCCCGGTCGAACCGGGCGGAAAGCGGACTGACGACGGCCCGAACGGCTAGTTGCTCTATTGCGGCAGAAGCGACTGATCAATCTTGCCGATGCCTGCTATGTGTCTTTCCACATCCAGCCTCTAGCCTTCAGTCACCGACTTAACATTACACCGAAACGGCTGTAGAGGTAGCTCCGGAAAGATAATCAGCTTTGTCGGTTTGGTTTCCACTACAGATCCCCGATGGCCCCCATCGCGGCGGCTGTCGACGACCGCCGGACAAGCCATGGCCGGCCCATTCGCCCTTCCTGCGGCGAAGGTCGAATCCCAGGCGGCGAACCTCGTTGATCTGGTGTAGCGGTCTGGTATGCTCGCGCGCCATGGCAGGCTGTGTTGCCAAGAGCCTTTGACCAGATGATAGCCGTTACGTCGAGAAGACCCAGCTTTCCTCACCTGGCCTTAGAATTGTCCGCCCCAGATTGGCTTACGGCGTTCATTGACGATTGATGCAAACGACCCGAGGCTGGGTCATGTCCTCGTAAGCAAATCGCACGCCTTCGCGGCCGAGGCTGCCGTATTTGAAGCCGCCAAAGGGCATCGCATCAAAGCGGTAGTCCGAGGAATCATTCACCATCACACCCCCGGCCTCGATGCGGCTGGATGCCTCAAGTGCCACGGCAAGGCTGGAGGTGAAAATACCGGCATGAAGGCTGAACTCGACGGCGTTGGCCAAGGCGATGGCCTGATCGAAACCGTCGAAGGGTTCCAGCGTCACCACGGGGGCGAAGGCCTCCTCGCACCACAAGGCGGCATCATGCGGCACGGATTCCAGCACCGTCGGGGCGTAAAGCGCACCATCGCGTTTATGTCCGGTCAGCAGCCTCGCTCCGGCGTCGATTGCGCGGGCGACAAGTGCTTCAGCACGCTTCGACGCCG
This sequence comes from Rhodobacterales bacterium RIFCSPHIGHO2_02_FULL_62_130, assembly GCA_001828855.1. GTDB lineage: Bacteria > Pseudomonadota > Alphaproteobacteria > Rhodobacterales > Rhodobacteraceae > Cypionkella. The sequence goes on from MHZT01000027.1 coordinate 4,279, forward strand.
CTTCGGTGATCATGGGGCCGACGTCGGTCGCCTCGTCTTGCGGGTTGCCGGCGCGCAGGGCGTTGGTATGGGCGACAAATGCCGCGCGAAAAGGTTCATAGATCGGGCGCTCGATCAGGATGCGCTGGGTGCCGATGCAATTCTGCCCCGCAGCCCAGAATGCGCCCGAAACACAAGCCTCAACCGCTTGATCGAAGGCGGCATCGGCCATCACGATGACGGGCGCATTGCCGCCAAGATCCATGGCAAGTTTTTTCAGCCCAGCGAGGCGCGAAATGGCTTCTCCTGTATTAAAGCCCCCGGTGAACGAGATCATGCGGATAGACCGGGTTGAGACCAGCGCAGCGCCAAGGTCGGGGCCGCCGACGACCGGGGTGACAACTTCGGCGGGAAGCCCTGCCTCGATCAGCACATCCACCAAGGCCAGCGCCGACATCGGCGCAAGTTCCGAAGGTTTCAGGATCACTGCATTTCCCCCGGCAATGGCCGGGCCAAGTTTGTGCGCCACCAGATTGAGCGGGTCGTTAAAGGGGGTTATGGCAAGGATGATCCCCAAGGGTTCCCGCGTGAACCAGCCCATCCGGTTTTCCGATCCGGCATAAGCATCAAAGGGGATGACCTCGCCACCGCCACGCTTAGCCTCTTGGGCTGAAAGTTTCAGCGTGTTGATGCAGCGCGTTACCTCTTTTCGGGCCTGACGGATGGTTTTGCCTGCCTCGGCCGTGATCTGCTTTGCAAAGTATTCGGACCGGGTCTGAACAAGGGCCGCTGCGGTTTCCAGTATCTGCGCACGCCGGTGCCGCGGCAGGGCACGGGCGAGTGCCTGTCCATGCCCTGCCCGGGACATGATCTGCGGCACATCAGCGGGTGTTGCCAATTGAACTTCAGCAATGATCGACCCGTCAAAGGGGTTGAAGACCACGCAGGGCGCAGCTTCAGTCAATTTTTTGCTCATCAAAGCTGTCATGGTATGAATCCCGTCTTGGGCCAGTCAGCCAACCCACAGTGACAGGGATGGCCCGACCGGCGCGATCAGATGGTGTGTCCCGAGACAACCTGATGTCGCGGGACGGAGGCAGATGCAGATGCGGGGCCTGTTCAAATCATGCGATGGCTTTTTCCCGGGTCAGTTGATCCATCACTTCGCGCACGGCGGCTTCGGCGATGGTGATGATGGCATCAACATCCTCGCGTGTGGTAACAAGTGGTGGGGCAAAGCCAAGAATATCGCCATGTGGCATGGCACGAGCAATCAAGCCACGCGACCGGGCGGCAGCCGACACTTTGGCGCCAACTTTCAAGGCCGGGTCAAACCGCTCCTTCTTGTCGCGGTTTGCCACGAATTCAAGCGCCGCCATCAATCCGACGCCGCGCACTTCGCCAACGATGGGCATCTGCGCAAAAACTTGGAGCAAACGCTCTTGAAAATAGGCGCCGGTCGTGCGGGCATTTCCCGGCAGATCCTCGCGCTCGACGATATCCAGCACCGCGTTTGCACATGCGACCCCGATTGGGTGGCCGGAATAGGTATAGCCATGGCTGAAGGCTCCAACACGGTCCGCCCCGTCTTCGATCACCTTAGAGACCTTTTCACCGATAATGGCCGCCGAAAGCGGCACATAGGCCGAGGTCAGGCCCTTGGCGACGGTGATCAGGTCAGGCTCTATGTCGTATTTGTCGCAGCCGAACAGCGCGCCGGTGCGGCCAAAACCTGTAATCACCTCGTCAGCAATCAACAGCACGTCATACTTGCGCAGCACAGCCTGAATGGCGGCCCAATAGCCTGTGGGCGGCGGGGTGATGCCGCCTGTGCCCAGAACCGGTTCGGCGATGAAGGCGCCAACGGTGTCCGGTCCTTCGCGCAGGATCATGGCCTCAAGCTCGGTTGCGCGGCGGGCCGAGAACTGCTCTTCGCTCTCGCCCGGTTCCGAACCCCAATAGTGATGCGGCGCGCCGGTGTGGCGGATCAGGCCCATCGGCAGGTCCATGTGGTCGTGATAAAAGCTCATCCCGGTCATTGATCCGGAAACCACCGAACAGCCGTGATAGCCACGATCGCGCGAGATGATCTTTTTCTTGGCCGGCATGCCGCGCAGGTTGTTGTAATACCATACAAGTTTTGCCTGCGTTTCGTTGGCGTCAGAACCGGACATGCCATAGAAAACCTTGCTCATCTTGCCCGGTGCCATGCGCACAAGGCGGTCGGACAGGATGGCAAGTTGATCCGTCGTATGCGCGGCGTAGGAATGGTAATAGGCTAGCTGATGCGCCTGTTTCGAAATGGCGTCGGCCACTTCGTCGCGGCCATAGCCGACGTTGACGCAATAAAGCCCGGCAAAACCGTCGATATAGCTGTTGCCCTTGGCATCCTGAATGCGAATGCCCTTGCCGCCGGTGATGATGGTAGGATCGCCCGCCTTGCCGCTGGCATAGTCTTTCGCCTGCGTGAAGGGGTGCAGCACGCTGGCGCGGTCCATCTCGGCGATCTGGGAAAGGCTGTGATCCATCTGCTGCTCCTGTGGCATGGGTTGGTAGAAAGAATACCGCCAGCCGCCTGCGGTTTGCGGCATAGTTCTGGCATTCTACGCAGGAATCCTGCAAAGTGCGTGAAAATGGCACAGGAAAGCTGCACGTGACCCTCGATGCGATCGATCTGCGGATTCTCCGCGCCTTGCAGGAAAACAACCGCCATTCCGGCGAGACGCTGGGCGAGATGGTCGGCCTGTCGCCGACCGCCTGTCAGCGCCGGATGAAGCGGCTGCGCGCCGACAAGGTGATCGAGGCGGATCTTGCCATCGTCTCGCCCAAGGCGGTGGGGCGCGAGTTGACGACGTTGGTGCATGTCACGCTGGAGCGCGAGCGGGCCGATATCATCGACCGCTTCAAGGCGGCAATCCGCGCCACGCCGGAAATCATGACGGGCTATTACGTCACCGGCGACGCCGATTTCGTGCTAGTAGTGACCGCGCATGACATGGAGGATTTCGAGCAATTCACCCGGCGGTTCTTCTATGGCAACCCCGATATCCGGGGCTTCAAGACCATGGTGGTGATTGACCGGGTGAAGGCGGGCTTTGCCTTGCCGATCGGTTAAGCCTGCAAGACCGTCCCGGCCTTCGGAAAGCGGGCACGGACATGGGTGGCGATGGCAGTATCCTGCACCCCGGTGCCGGTCAGGTCGCAGATCGTCACGTCCTGCGTCCGCTGGCGCCCGGGTTTTTGCCCGATGATAACCTCGCCCAGTTCTGCCGGACGGCCCTTTGTCCAGATCCCTGCGGCAAGGGCCGCCTCCAACTCGCCCGAGACTTCGCATTGGCTGACCCGGTCGCAGATATAGGCATCAGCGGCGATCAGTGCCTTTGGGTCGATCTCGGATTTGCCACTTTGGTCTGACCCCATGGCAGTGATGTGGAGCCCTGGGTGCAACCATTCGGCCCGGATCAAGGCTTGGCGGGACGGCGTCGTGGTCACCACAAGCTGACTGCTGCGCACAAGCGTTTCGGCGCTTTCCACGGCCTGTGCCTCAATCCCCATTAGGCCGGCGAGTTCTTCGGCGCAGGCCCGCGCCTTGTCCATATCCCGGCCATGGACCAAAAGACACTTGAACGGCCGCACCAGATGGGCGGCCCGCATTTGCAACCGTGCCTGCACCCCTGTGCCTATCACGCCTGCTGTCTCGACGGTTTCGGGGGCCAGATGCCGGGCTGCCACCGCGCCTGCAGCGGCGGTGCGGATATCGGTCAGATAACCGTTGTCCAGAAACAACGATTGCACCAGTCCGGTTTTGGCCGAGAACAAGATCATCAACCCGTTCAGACTGGGCAGGCCAAGCTGGGGATTGTTGAAAAAGCCGGGGCTGACCTTGATTGCAAAGCCATCAAAGCCGGGAATATAGGCGGTTTTGACATCCACTTCGCCATGGGCGGCGGGCAGGCCCATCGACAGGATCGGCGGCATGACCACACCGCCCGTTGCCAGTGCGGCAAAGGCGGCCTCGATCACGTCCACCGTGGTCAGGTCCAACGAGACTAGGCGGCGCAGGTTTGCTTCGGTGACGATCTGGATGTCATGCGCCATGCTGTCTGCCTTTCAGGAAAATGTCGCCAATGTTCAGGTCACGCCCCGCAACGATATCGGCAAAGGTCGCCATGTCGGTATTGCGGCCGGTCAGAATGGTTGCGCTGGGTCCGGTTAATGCGACCGCCCCGGTCAACACTGCGGCCAAGCCGACGACCGCTCCACCTTCGGCCACCATCCGGTCGTGAGTGAACAGCGCCTGCATTGCGTCGCGGATGGCCGCCTCAGAGACCAACACGACCTCGTCCAGCAGGTCGCGGCAGATGGCAAAGGTATGCCGGTTTTCCAGCCCTATCCCGCCGCCCAGACTGTCAGCGAGTGATGGGTATTCGGTCACCGCCACCGGATGCCCCGCCGCCAGTGAAGCCTGCATCGCCGCGCCGCGGTCCATGGAAACCCCAATAATGCGCAGATCGGGTTTAATCGTCTTGGCGGCCAGTGCCACCCCGGCGGCAAGTCCGCCACCCGACAGTGGCACCAGCAGGGTCGTCAGATCAGGACGGGCCGCCATGATTTCCAGCCCGACAGTGCCTTGCCCGGCGATCACTCGCGCATCGTCAAAGGGGGGAATTTCCACAAGTCCCTCGGCCACAACAAGGCGCCGGCTTTCTTCGGCCGCGTCATCTTGTGAGCGGCCAATGATCCGCACCTCGGCACCAAGGGCGCGAATTCCGGCAACCTTGGCCTCGGGCACCAGAGCCGACATGCAGACCACTGCCCGCATCCGGCGTTTGCGCGCGGCATAGGCAATGGCGCGGCCATGGTTGCCGGTTGAACAGCAGACGACCCCCGGTGTGCCGGGTGGCAAGGCTGCAAGCGCATTCATTGCACCGCGCAGCTTGAAGGCGCCCATCGGTTGCGTGGTTTCCAGCTTGAGCAGCATTTCCTGCCCAAGACCGGGGATTTGTGATGGGACCAACGGCGTGCCATCGGCCTGTCCGCGGATAGCTGCGGCCGCTGCCAGCACATCGGCAAGCGTCAGTCGGTCAGTCGGCATCCTTCACCGCCCGCAGGAATTGCTGCGTCCGCTCTTTCTGCGGATTGGTAAAGAACTGCTCCGGCGCGGCCTGTTCTTCGATCTTGCCTTTGTAGAAAAAGCAGATGCGATCCGAAATGTCGCGGGCAAAGCCCATCTGATGCGTCACCATCAGCATGGTCAGGTCATGTTCTGCCACCAGCTTGCGGATGACTTCGGTCACCTCGCCGATCACTTCGGGGTCAAGCGCCGAGGTCACCTCGTCAAACAGCATGATGCGGGGCCGCATGGCCAGCGCGCGGGCAATCGCCACGCGCTGCTGCTGGCCACCTGACAGGCGCGAGGGGTGCTGATCCTTCTTTTCGATCATGCCGACCATCGCCAGCAATTCTTCGGCGCGCGCCCGCGCTTCTGCCTTGGATAGGCCCAGCACCTGCACCGGCCCCTCCATGCAGTTTTGCAGCGCTGTCATGTGCGGGAAAAGGTTGAAATGCTGAAAACACATGCCGATCGAGGCCCGCATGCGGCGCAGATGCGCCTCGTCAGCCGGGACAAGACGGCCACCGCGCGCCATGTGGGTCAAGGGTTTGCCATCAATATAGATGACGCCGCCGTTGATGGTTTCCAAGGTCATGAGCATGCGCAAGACGGTGGTCTTGCCCGACCCTGAGGGGCCGATGACCGACACCATCTCGCCGCGCTGGATGTCAAGGTTGAGGTTGTCCAGCACAACCAGCGAGCCATAGCTTTTGGTGACGTTCATGAAACGCACCATCGGGCAGTCGCCCTTGGGCAGTTCCAGCGGATAGGCAGAAAGATCCATGGTTCAAAGTCCCAGTTTGCGGCGCAGCCGACGTTCACCCAAGCGCACAAGCCCAGCCGTGGGCAAGGACAGCGCAAGGAAGATCACGCCAACCAGCGTGTAGGGTTCAAGAAAGCGGTAGGTTTCCGAGCCAATGGAATTGGCCGCCTGCATCAGTTCGGTCACGCCAATAACCGACAGCATCGGCGTGTCCTTGAAGATGCCGACCAGATAGTTGCCCATCCCCGGAATGGCGTGCGGCAGGGCCTGCGGCAGAACGATGCGCACATAGCTGTCACGGGTGGTCATGTTCAGGGCACGGCAGGCCTCCCATTGGCCACGCGGCACAGCCTCGATCCCGGCACGATAGACCTCGGCCAGATAGGCCGAATAGTGCAGACCGATGGCCGTCATGCCGGCAACCCAAGGCGACAACGTGATGCCGACCTGCGGGCCGACATAGAAGATGAAGAATATTTGCACGACCAAGGGTGTCGAGCGGATGAACTCCAGCACCTCGCGCAAGACTGCACGCGGCAGGTGCCATGGGCTGCGAAGGGCCAGCGCAAAAACCAGACCCAGCACCATGGCGATGGCATAGCCTGCGCCCGCCGCCATCAGGGTGTTAAGGGTTGCCCGCAAAAGGCGCGGCAGGATTTCAAGGGCAAAATCCCATTTCCAATCAAAGGTCATGCCCGCCCCAGCCTCCGCGCCATGACCCGTTCCAGCCTGCGCATCGCGGGGGTGATCAGAAACCGGGCCAAAATGTAATAGATCAGCAGTGCCGCGCCGAAGGCCTCGGCCGAACGGAAGGTCGCGCCGTTGATCTGTTTGGCGACGAACATCAGGTCGGGCACCGAAATAAGGGCCACCAAAGCGGTGCCTTTGAGAAGTTCGATCATCAGGTTGCCCCAAGGTGGCAACATCAAGACCAAAGCCTGCGGCAGGATGATCCGCCGCATCCGCTTGGCCGGAGACATGGAGAGCGCATAGCTGGCCTCCCACTGTCCCTTGGGCACGGCCTGAATGGCGCCGCGCACGATTTCGGCGCCATAGGCACCCACATTCAAGCCGACCGACAGGAAACCGGCCTCAAACTTGGGCAGGCTTACGCCGAACAAAGGCAAGACAAAAAAGATCCAATACAGTTGAACCAGAAGCGAAGTGCCGCGAAAGATTTCAATATAGACAGTGGCAAGGCCGCGGACCGGCCAAAAGGCTGACAGACGACCAAGACCCGCAGCAAGGGCTGCGGCACAGGCGACAAGCGCGGCAAGGACGAATTGGGCGCTGGTGACCAGCGCGCCATCAAACAGCCTTGGGCCATAGGTTTGCAGAAAATCCCACATTGCCGGTCTGCCCCTTGGATTGGCGGAAGAACGAGGGCCGGCCATGCCAGCCCCCGAAGGTGCGGCTTAGCGGTTGGCGCAGACCCATTCGGTGGTCTTGTCGCCGGGCAGCATGGCTTCCGAGTAACCGTATTCAGCGACCGCCGCCATCATCTCGGCCGAGCCGAGATAGTCTTTCTGCGCCGCGTTAAAGCGGTCAAGGAAGTCCTGATCTTCCTTGCGGAAACCCACGCCGGCCCAGTTGAAGGAGTCCTCCGGCATGGCCGAGGGATCGGCGATCTCAACCGCGCCGCCCGAGCTGTCTGCCAGCTGTTTCATTGTCGGATAGGTGCCGGTCCCGGCATCGGCCCGGCCCGCCGTGACCGCAGCAAGGATCTCGGTCGGGCCGGGGACGATCATGATCTGAGCCTCGGTCACACCCGCCGCCTTGGCCGCCTCGATATTGGAGTAGCCCGCCCCGGTCGCCAGCGTGGCACCATTATCCTTGACGTTGGTGTAGGTCTGGATGCCCTTGGGGTTACCCGGCAGAACGATGAAACCATCGCCGATCCTGGCCATCGGCTCTGAAAAGGCGATGTTCTCGCAGCGCGCCTTGAGAATGTTCATCCCGCCGGTGATGATATCGAACTGGCCCGCCGTCAGCCCGGGGATAAGCCCGCCCCATTCGGTTTCGACGGCCTCGATCTTGGAATAGCCCATCTTGGCCAAGACACCCATGACCTCGGCGTTCACAAAACCCTTAGGGCTGCCATCCTCGCCCGGATAGGCGAAGGGGATTTCGTTGGCAAAACCAATGCGGATGGTTTCGCCCGCTGCGATTCGGTCTTCGATCGGCCCTGCCAGAGCAGAAAAGGCCGATGCGCCAAGCAAAAGACTGGCAATCGTTGTCGTCGCCAAGGTGGACGTCTTCATATCTGAACCTCCTGTTTGGCGGTGGGTTGTTCATCTGTTTCTCCGCCTGTTGTATACAACACATGATCTAATCGGGTCATGTCAAGCTATTTTGCCCAAATTTTTCCCTTCTATCGATTGGTTCTTGCAAAATCTTGCGATGCTGATTTATTGATTGTGCACAACATGCCACCCAGGGAGAAATCATGACCCCGCGAAATGCCCCTTTCAGCCAAGCTGAATATGACCGCCGAATCGCGCGAACCCGTGCCGCCATGGCGAAAGCGGGTCTTGAGGCGATCTTTGTTACGGACCCATCGAATCAGGCTTGGCTCACGGGCTATGACGGGTGGTCCTTTTACGTTCACCAGGGCGTCATCCTGACGATGGAGGGAGAGCCGCGCTGGTGGGGCCGCCATATGGACAGCCTTGGGGCGCTGCGCACCTGCTGGATCGCGCCAGACTCAATCCACGGTTATGCCGACAGCTATGTGCAATCGACCGTTCGGCATCCGATGCAGGACCTTGCCCGCATTCTGCGCGAGATTGGGCTGGAACAGGCCCGCGTCGGCGTCGAGATGGAGAACTACTATTACTCGGCCAAGGCGCATGCGGTGCTGGGTGCGGAACTGCCCAAGGCAACGCTGGTCGATGCCACAGCGCTGGTGAACTGGCAGCGTCTGGTCAAGTCAGATGAGGAGATCGTCTTTATCCGCAAGGCCGCAGCCATTTCGGAAAAGATCGTGCGAACGGCTATCGAACTGTCGCGCCCCGGCCTGCGCAAGAATGAGTTGGTGGCAGAGATCACTCGTGCCGGGCTGATCGGTGTGGGCGAGGATTGGGGCGACTATCCCGCCATCGTGCCGCTGACCCCTTCGGGCATGGACGCGACTGCCGCACACCTCACCTGGAACGGCGCGCCGATGAAGGCGGGCGAGGCGACATTCTTTGAACTGTCGGGCTGCTATCGGCGCTATCACGCGCCGCTGTGCCGCACAGTCTATCTGGGCCAGCCCCCCGCCGAAATGCGCCGCGCCGAAGAGGCGCAGATCGAAGGGATCGAAGCCGGCCTTGCGGCGGCCCGCGCAGGCAACCAGACACGCGACATCGCCAATGCCTTTATGGATGTGCTGAAGAAATACGGCATCCATCGTGAGGGCCGCATGGGCTATCCGGTCGGCCTGTCATACCCGCCCGATTGGGGCGAACGCACCGCCTCGATCCGGACCGAGGATGAAACGGTGCTGGAGCCTGGCATGGTGTTCCATTTCATGCCCGCTTTGTGGATGGATAGCTGGGGTCTGGAGACCACCGAAACCATTCTGATCGGTGAAACTGGCCCGGCGCAGGCGCTGTGCGCGGTGGAACGCAAGCTGTTTGTCAAGGAGTAAGCCTTGGATCACATGACCCGCACCCGCGAGATACTGGGGCAGTTGATCGGCTTTCCCACCGTCTCGGCTGACAGCAACATGGCGCTGATCGAGCATCTGGCAGGCCTTTTGGCCGATGCCGGGGCGCGGGTTGAGGTGTTCCGCGATGAAACCGGCACCAAGGCCAATCTCTTTGCCACCATCGGGCCGGACATTGATGGCGGTATCCTGCTGTCGGGTCATTCCGATGTAGTGCCGGTGGCAGATCAGGACTGGACGACCGACCCTTGGGCGATGACTGAGCGCGAAGGTCGGCTTTATGGCCGCGGAACCTGTGACATGAAGGGCTTCATCGCAGCGGCCGTCGCCTTGGCGCCGCATTATGCCCAGAAGGCCACTGCGCGGCCGATCCATTTCGCCTTTACCTATGACGAAGAGATCGGCTGTCTGGGCGCGCGGGCGCTTGCGCCCTTGTTGCAGGCGCGCGGGGTAAGACCGCGCGTCGCCATCATCGGGGAACCCACGCTGATGCGGGTGATCGAGGGGCATAAGGGGTGTTACGAATATTCCGCGCATTTCACCGGCCTTGAGGGCCATGGCTCGGCCCCCGAGCGGGGGGTGAATGCGGTGGAATATGCGGTGCGCTATGTCGCGCGGCTGTTAGAGCTGCGCGAGGTTTTGCGCGCCCGCGCGCCCTCGGGCAGCCGGTTTGATCCGCCGTGGACCACGATCAACACTGGCGCGGTGGTGGGGGGCGTGGCGCATAATGTCATCGCAGGCAAAGCCCGCGTCGATTGGGAAATGCGCCCGGTCCAGCCCGGCGATGCCGATCTGGTGAAGGCCGAGTTGCACGCATATTGCGCCCATCACCTGTTGCCGGCCATGCGCGCGGTTGCGCCCATGGCCGATATCGTGACCGAGGTGATCGGCGAGGTGGATGGCCTTGTTCCGGTGAGTGAAAACGAGGCGCGAGAGATCGCACTGGCCCTGACCGGGGCCAATGGCGCAAGCCTTGTGCCTTTTGGCACCGAGGCAGGGATCTTTCAGGCTATGGGGATGCAGGCGGTGATCTGTGGCCCCGGCTCGATCGAACAGGCGCACAAGCCCGACGAGTTCATCGCGCTGGAGCAACTGGCCGAAGGCGTGCGTTTTCTTGAACGGCTGGGTGATCGGCTTCAGGTTGCGCCATGACCCTTTTCTGGCGGGCCGCGCCGGTCGTCTTTCTGATCTTGTGGTCGGGGGGATATGGCTTTGCCAAGCTGGGCCTTGAATTTGCCGAACCGATGACCTTTCTGGCCTTGCGCTATGGGTTGGCGGTGGCCGTTCTGGTGCCCTTGGCGCTGGTGCTGCGCCCGCGTTGGCCTGTTGGCGCAGGGCATTGGACGGCGGTTGCGGTGACGGGCTTTTTGATTCAGGGCGTCTATTTTGGCCTGGCCTATCTGGCCATGAAGCAAGGCATGAACGCGGGGACCACCGCCATCATCATGGCTCTGCAACCCGCAGTTGTGGCCACGGCCGCGCCGCTGATTGGGGGCAAGCGTGGCGGTGGCCTTTTGTGGTTGGGGTTGGGGATTGGCTTTTGTGGTGTTCTGCTGGCGGTAATGGCCGAGGGTTCGCTGGGGCCTAGCCCGCTGCGGGCGGTTCTGCTGGCGCTTGGGGCCTTGGGGGGGATCAGCGGGGCCACGCTGTTTGAGAAAGCGCAGGGCTGCAAGACCGATCCGATTGCCGGGGGGCTGGTGCAATATGCCGTGGGGTTCACGCTGTTGGCCCCGGTTGCCATGGCCACCGAAAGCCTGACGGTTGATTGGCAGCCCGGGCTGATCGTCGCATTGGTCTGGCTGGTTCTGGGCAATTCGCTGATTTCGATTTCGCTTTATGTGGCGATGCTGGCACGCGGCAATGCCACACGGATTTCGGCGCTGATGTATCTGGTGCCGCCGCTTGCCATGGTAACGGCTTGGGCGCTGCTGGGAGAGCCGCTTCGGGTGCTGGCGTTGGCCGGGCTGGCCTTGTCGGCGTTGGGCGTCTATATCGTCATCCGCCAGACCCGATGAGGCCGTCATGAATTTTCCCGCCGAAGCCCTGCCCACGGCCCGCGATCGCTTTGACAGGATGCACACGGTCCTTCGCAATCGCATCTGCCTGCTAGATTATCCCCCTGGAACACGGCTGTCCGAAGCAGACCTTGCGTCAGAGTTTGGCACCAGCCGCACCCCACTGCGCCGTGTTCTTGTCCGGCTGGAAAGCGAGGGGCTTTTGCAGTCGGTTCACGGTGTCGGGACCATTGTCACCGATGTCGAGATCGGGGAGCTGGAACAGACTTACCAGCTGCGCACGGAATTGGCAGAACTTTTGGGCGTTCTTGGCCCGAACCCGCCCGACCCCGCCCTTTGGGATCGGCTGCAACTGCTTTCGGCAGAAGTGCGCGCCTTGGCCGAGAAACCAGACGCCCGGCGCTTCGGTGAGCTGAATATGGAATTCTTCCATGAGTTTCACGGAATTACCTCCAACCTCCCATTGCGTGAGATCTGCGAGCGGCTGTTCCTGCAAACCGCACGTATCTGGCTTAAATCCATGGCGGCTGCGCAAATCGACGTGGCTGCCGAAGTCCGGATTTTTGCCGATGAGATCGACGAAGTCCTGCGCGCCTTAGCCATTGGTGATGTCCGCTCGGCTGCGTTGATCCACCGCACCCATATTTCCATGAGCTATACACGAATGCGCATCGCATCACGACACAGTTAGTGGGTTAGAATCTGATCGTGCCGTGGCACGATAGCTGAAGTGTCAGGAGTCTCTGAAACCGATGGGGGCTGGAAAAAGCGTTGGCACGCCACTGAAAACGTCCTAGGCCTGCCCGCAGCACCTTCGAAGAACGGAAATTGCACCAGAAAACGAAAGAACTTAGGCGCGTCGATGCGGACGAACGCGGTCCAGAGGGATGTCCTTCCAATCGTTAGGCCGATATCCTTTTTTTAAGCAGCCTGTTGAGGGTGGCTTTGGGGCGGATGACGAAGAAGCATCTCGCCGGGCCGACCGGCGCATCGTACGCCGATCGGCAGGGTTGTTACAGATCGATTCCTTCAGACAAGGACAGCGCGTCGTCCAGGTCGACTCCAAGATAGCGAACAGTGCTGTCCATCTTGGTATGCCCAAGCAAAAGTTGAACAGCGCGCAGGTTGCCTGTCTTCTTGTAAATCTGGGCAACCTTGGTGCGCCGCATCGAATGGGTGCCATACGCGCTCGGTTCAAGACCGATCGAGAGAACCCAGTCGCGCATGATCCGCGCATATTGGCGGGTGGACAGATGCGGGCTGGCATGGACTCGGCTGGGCCAAAGATATTCGCAACCGATCATTTCGGGATCCTTGATCCAACGCTCCACCGAAAGTCGCGTGGTTTCGGTGATCTCGAAGCGTACAGGCTTGCGAGTCTTGCTTTGCGTCACCGAGGCGCGTTCTTTGACGCGGCCTGCGGCGTAAACATCGTTCACCTTCAGGCAGACCAGATCGCAACCCCTGAGCTTGCAATCGATGGCCATGTTGAACAGCGCAAGGTCGCGCTTATTGTCGGCCATTTCGAGCCGGACACGGATGGACCAAACATGTTTGGGCAACAGCGGGCGCTTCTGGCCGACAATGCGGCCCTTGTTCCAAGGCGCGCGTGTGGGACGAAGGGCGGGAAGTGTTTCGATAGGCATGGCTTGTCTCCTGCCCGCCAAACCCGCCACGTCCTCGGCTTTGCCGACATGGCATTGTAGCATCGACCGCAGTTCGAGTGCCGATAAATCGTAGCGGGCGGAAAGCCGTCGTTCATAGAAGTTATGCGCAGCACACCCAACTGACCGATTGGCGCCCCTCAGGGGTGCTACATTTCGCTTCAGTCGTCCCGGAATAAATTCAAAGCGAGACTTCTTGGGGCCCTGCAAGGCCATAGACCTCATCGAGGTCATACCGCGATGCGCGAAAGGATTTTCCGTCTTCGGCGGCGCGGGCGCGCTGAATGATGACAAGCGCCTCATCCAGCCGCCCCGCGTCGATCAGGCGGCGCGCGACGTCCGGGGCGATGGTGCCATAGGTCAACTGCTCGGCAGAATATCGCGCCATAAAAGCATCCACATCGCCCTGAAGATCGGCGATGTCGGCAAGGATGATCGAGGCGGTGCTTTGCCTTTGACGGCGGGCGAGATCCATGGGTGAGGTCGACAGCCCGAACTGGCGAAACTGCGCAATCTCCTGCGGCGTCGGGGCCGCTGCTGCCCATGCTTCAGTGATCTGCTTCAGATGCGTAAGCCCCTCCACCCCCAGCGCCTCGGCCATGGCCGGAATGATCCCGTCAAATTCGCCATAGCCCGCCTCTGCCACGGCCTCGACGATGCGCTCTGCCAGAAGGTTGGGCTTGATGGTCAGCCTTGGGGAAATTGTGGCGAGAAGCTCCACCGCGCTGCGCAGCACATCACCTACCGCGCCGTTGCTGTCATCGGTCCGGGCATGGATTGACGGAGCCAGCTGCAGGAAAGACCACAGCAGATCAAAGGCTTCATCCGCGTCAAGCGGGGCGATGCCGGTTTCGATCATGGCGACCAGACCGGTCAGGTCTTTGATAAAAGCCTTCTGTTTGCGCCAATCGACGTAGCTCGTGGACCGGCGCAGCAAGGCGAAACGCTTTCGCAGATCGGCGGCAATCTCCTTCGGCCCCTGCGCGGCGCTGAGTTCCATCCGCGCCCGCCGTTGAAGCGCCGCACTGCCCTGAACAAGGTCCATGACCAGGGCGGCAAGCCGGTCAGCCCCGAGTTTTTCCAGATTTTCCGCGTTCAGGGTCTTCTTCGCCATGGTACTTCTGATCTCGATACGGTGGGCTGAACCCTGCTTGACCAACCTGGGCGAGGCAAGCAGGGGCCAGTCGCACTGCTTTGCTTCACAGGTGCGACTGCCAGATGCATTTGTGGCCGAAGATACGACGTTTCCCGTTTTTTCTGGCCAGAGCGATAATTCTATAAAGGAGCGTCCAGCACCGGCAGTTCAGCCGGCGCCCCCTCGAAGACGTAAGAATTCAGGAAGGCCCGGCCAGCCAGAAGGTTCTGCAGATCGATGGAAATTCCCGCCTCCGTTGCCACGCGCCGGAAATTCGCACGGATCGACTGGATCTGACCTTTTGCAATCGAAACCGCCTCGTCCGTGCGCAAACCGAACTGCCCGGCTCCCGCAATCGCTGTTGCGATCAGCGCCCGACGGTCATCACCATTCACAACCATCGCCTGGTTCGCCTCGCGCCCCAATCTGGGGCGGGGATCAATGTCATAGGCCGGGGTCAGCCGTACCGCCGCGCCATCCCAGAAACAGGCATGGTTGCGGGCGTGATCGTCGGTGTTTCCCACCAGAATGTTGAACAGCATCCGCGACCAAAGCTCGCGCTGATCGCCCTTGGGATCGGCGGCGCGATGGCGCAGCGCTTCGGCCACGGCAGGATAGCTGGCATAGCGCGCGGCGTTTTCCTCGAGGCCCTGCAGAGTAAGTGACGAGACCATGGCTTTGCGCAGGAAACCATTGCCGTTCCAGACGCGGTCGAACCGCTCCACCAGAAGAATATCCTTGCCCTCGGCTTTGGTCAGTTCCACATGCGCCACATCGAGGCCAGCGAGTTTCGCCAGCCGCATGGCAAGAAACTCGCCCTGCACCACGTTATGGGTGTCCCGCGATGCGGAGAATTTGGCGATCAGCTTGCGATGCCCGTCGATGACCTGCGCCTTGGGCCGCGCCCCACCGATCGAGGTGCCATGCCGCAACGCCTCTTCTAGGTCGGGCGAGAGCGGAACACCCTGTTCGACGGCATCCGCGGCATGCAGCAGGTCCTGCAGGCGCGAGTCCTTTTGCATCCGCGGCACATAGTCCGTCGCAGAGGTCTGAAAATCCAAGGCACCGATGCGGTCTGACCCGGAAAGCAGGAGATAGTTCAACTCGTCCAGGTCGCCGGTATCGACATCCCGACCGCGCCGCTGAAACTGACGGTTCAGCACAACCCGGCGCCCCCATTGATCGGGGGCGGCATCGCGCAGGGCGCCTGCGATGACATGCGGTGCCTCTGGCACGATCACGCTGTCCACCAAGGGCAACTCCGGAAGCCAAACCGGTTTGGCGTTCGGTCTGGCCAGATAGCTTTTGCCGTAAGTGAAGCGGTTGATGCCATCGACCAGATCGATCCGGCCGCAGACAACCGGTTCGACCGCCTCAGGGAGCCAGATCCAGGTGAAGGCAGACAGCGCGGGCTTGAGGAGGTCGGATGGCTGCATGGCGGTTCCGGTTCAGAATGGGAAAAATCAGAAATCGTTGTCGGGTTTGGCGTGGCTGGCCTGGAAGGCCCGCCGTGGCAACAGTGTGTTCAGCTGCTGCTTCTGATCCAAGAGCGCGCCGAGCTGGCCCGCCGGGACATCAAACAACGGGATGCCAAGAACGACCGCGGCCTCGAAGGCCGCCCCGATGGAAGTGCCCGGTTCGCCCGCCTCCATCCGCTGCACTACCCCGCGCGAGACGCCGATACGCTCGCCGAGTTCGGCCGCGGTCATGCCCCGCTGCATCCGCGCAGCCCGGATCATTGCTGCGAAAATCCCAAGGGCATCGCGGGTAGGGGCCGATATCGTCTGGACTTTCTTCATGATGTGGATCCATGGCATGAACCCGTGCGGAGGGGTCTTGCCTTTGTAGGTGCAGGATTGCAGCTGCTCAACAAGAATTCCCTGTCATGGCTTATTTATAGGTCTCATATTTTAATTATGATCCATAAATAGACCGAAAGTGTCGAGCGGGACGACCGGATCTGGCATCGCATACCCAAGTCTGGGTGTTCGCCACCGTCGGCCGGCCTTGAGCCAGACCCCTCAGACCAACACCATTTCCGCGTAATACGCGAAAAAAGATTTGACGACTCGGGTTTGCCCACTTATCCGTATTTTGCACGATAAACGGAGATTGCTATGGCGACGCGTGGTGAGATGGTGAGCATGCTGGCAGACATTTTCGGCTTGCCCGTCACGGCGGTGGATGTCGCGGACCGTGCGTTGTCTGAGGCCGGCCTTCGGACCAAGTCGAGCCGCGGCAGGTCCGCAACGCAAATGTCGGGTGATGACGTGGTCAGCGTTGCAATTGCCTTGGCTGGGAACTGGGGGGTTAAGGCCGCAGCATCGATGGTCGCACAACTGGTCGCACTGATCTTGTCTGACGGGCGCATGGAGCCAATTGCGGATAACGATGATGACAACAGGGACAAGGAACCGGCAGTCGCAGTCATCAAGAACCTGAGCAAAAAAGAGATCCTGTCTGCTCCGCTTTTGGTCCCGTACCCGCGGAATATCTTGCAGATGAAAGAGAGCTTTGGCGCGTCCTTCGCAGAAATCCTGCAAGTGTTAAATTCCGAAAACGCCAGCAAATTTCGGGCGACAACAGTCACCATGATCCCCGACTTCCCCGGCGCATCCATCGAGTTCGCTTATCGTAGCCATTGGTTCACTATCCGCTTCGGCAACGGCATCGATGACGTGCTCAGTGACAATCTGGACCACTGCGAGGGTTACACGAAGATCGTCCTGCGGCACCGCCGGCTGGTTCGGCTGGCCGAAATTCTCAAAGCTTGACCAACTTGGGCAACCGAATCGCCTCAAAAAAGAGAGCTCTTCGGCGAACAAAGCGGATCATGCCAAAACAATCCCCCAACTTATCCACCGCAAATTCGATCTTGACTCAAGAAAGTGGCCCAATCTCCATGAATCACAAAAAGTGTGAAAAAGTTCGGGAAATCGACGAAATCGGGGGCGTTCAGCCTGATTTGGCTCGTCGGGCGGCCACTTTCTTGAGTCTGGGAATTTCTTTTCAGGTCCCGAATCAGCGGACTCGACAGCCTCGTGGCATTCCCGCAAAGGGCGGCAACCGAATAGCCCGCTCGGCTCTCTGCGGTGGCAAACTGAAAACCTTGCCTCGCTGATGAGCCGATCGGGAACCGCCTGCAAGGAAACACTGACCATGCCGATCCCGACCTGAACCGCCGCAAATAATCCCGGCAAGATCACCGACCCAATGAACCGAGACAGCCTCCAGACCGAAGTCACCAGCTCCCACCGCCAGCACTGACACGGACCGAGGCCTTCCTCACCGAAACAACGCAAAAAAACCCTGGGGCCCGTCCCAGGGCATGGAGACATCATGTCTGAACGCAAGGACAAGAACAGGCGAACCTCGAAGGCAAGGGGGCATCGGCGCCCGATGCCGATCATCACGCCGGAAACCTGGGGCCGCGACCATATGGCCGATTTCCGCGCGATGGCAGAGGAACCGAAAACTCCCGAGGAAGCGAAAGCGCTTGCCATTCCGCCGATCCACGGCGTCCGGCCCTTCGCCGGCCATCGTAATCCTTTGACCCGTAGCAACACTGCACGCCGCGTGTCTTTCACCGCAGCCACGCCCGCAACCGAAGGGGTGCCTGAACTGTACCACTTCGAAAGCGAGGCTGAGTCCGCGGTGGCTCTCGAAGCGCTGATCAATCCCTCTCTGCACAGGCTCGAGGTTCAACTGCCGCCGGTCATGTATATGTGCCGTCGTGCCAAGAAGGTGCTTCCGCATCATTTCGATCTGCGCCTCACCTTCCGTGATGGACATCGTCGCGCCGTTTTCGTGCGCAACGGCTGGAGCCTTTCGCAGCGCAAAACCCAAGATGAAATCGAAGACATCTTCATGGCGATCCCGCCCGATTTCGCAGATGATGCTGTCGTCGTGAACGCTGACGACTATACCCGTGCTTACCGCGACAACCTGCGCCGGATCTGGTACCTGACCCGCAAGTCTGACGCAGAAGCCGATGCCCATGTCGAGGCAGTTGCCAAGCATGGCAATTTCTGGCTGCTGCGCGACTTGATCTCCCAATGTGATCTGGCCCCGGCGCGCGCCTGGCAAAGTGCCATGCGGTTGATCGGGCGAGGAGTTCTTCTCGCGAATTGGCACGCTGTGATCAATGTTCACTCCCGGGTGAGGTTGAACGGATGAACGCCAAACCTTTGTACAAGATCCCGACGGGTTCCAAACTCGTCATCGAGGGGCGCTCCTGGTTGGTAACTGGCAAGGAGCCGGATGGATATTCGGTGGAGGGCAACGAGGATGGTGAATGCCTCGTGCTGCCCTTTGTTCGGGTCGACGAAGCGATCCGCGAAGGTCGTTGCGATGTCACCAGGCCGATCGATGATGAAAAGCGCAAAGCGCTGCTGGCGCAAACCGGTGGTTTCGAGTTTTTCGAGCAACTGCCTGAAAAGCAGAAGGAACTGGTTCGTTTTCGCCTGCCGGCGGTACTCGCTGTTCTGCAACTTGAGGCGGAAGGGCGTAAGCTCACACATCGGAACATGAGCAAGGACCTGGTCACCGGGGCGCAAGGTCCGGTCCTGCGAGACCTGAAGAAGCGGGCGGCAGAGATCAGCCAAGGTGTTGATCTCCCCGGCAAGCAGCGGGGTGGCAAGGTGGTCGCTACCTTCACCTGGCCGCAGGGCCGGAGCCTGCGCCGCTATGCTGACCTGTTCGTCAAGTTTGACCGGAATCCTGTGGTTTTGGCAGACAAGGATCATTGCAAGCGCCCTTGTCCGGTGGACAAGGGGTGGCTCTGCGACACGCAGGAACAGTTCATCTCCTACGTCATTAACTGCTGGCTCGATACGAAGAAACCGAAAATTGCCCCACTTGTGAGGCTCGCACAGACCCAGTTTCACGTTCCGCCAAGCGCGATTGCACAGAACTTCCGCTTTCCCTCAATCGTGACCATCAGGACGCGGATCAAGGGCCTGCCCGAGAACGTGAAAGTGGTTGGTCGCAAGGGTGAACGCCAAGCTGCCAACCTCAAAGGTGCCGGCTCGACCGACGTTCGCGCATTGATGTACGGCGAGCGGGCTGAGAAGGACCAAAACTATCTGTCGATCTTCACCGATGGCAAGGGCCTGCTGCGGGTTCGGGAGCTGGACCCCAAGACGACACCGCCTGATCTTGAAGAAAACGAGGTCGTTCGGCTTTGGCTGTTTTACATGCTGGATGTTGCCACGCGCCTGCCTCTCGCATGGATCCTTTCTCCCACCGCGGATGCAGATCACAGCCACGCGCTGCTTCGCATGGCAACACGTGACAAAACCAAAGAAAAAGTTCGGTATGGCTGCAAACGGGACCCTGCGCCGCCAGCTGGCCTTCTGCTGACTTCCGCAGACAACGGAAGCGCTACCCGCAATGGCTCCGTCTATGCCAGCCAACTTGGCAGCAATGTCATGGTCCAAACGAGCCGCACGTACCATGCAACGGACAAACCTTATGTCGAGAGCGGCTTCGGTCCTCTGCAATGGCAGGTATTGAACTTCTATCCTGGCTATACCGGAAGCCGCCCCGGCGAACTGGAAGGTTATGACCCGAAGTGGTCCGCGGAGGTAACCCATGATGAGATCTACGGGGTCATCACGCGCTATTTGATCGATGAACACCCGTTCCGGGAGCATCAAGGCACCGGCATGTTCCGCGCCACTCCCTGGCAAAAATTCGAAGAGATCCAGAAGTACTATGGTGGCATCGAGCCCCCGGATCCCATGACCCGTTGCATGCATCTGGGCGTCAAGCGCGAGGCCAGCACCACCTCCGAAGGGGTTAAGGTCTTTAACCTGCCGTTCAACTCCACCGAATTGCAGCGATTTGCAGCCGGGCAGTCCAAGAAAGTTACTGTCCACCTCGACCCTGACTTCCCTCAAGAAGTTTATATCACGGCGGAGGGTATGGCAGACGTAATGAAGGCCAAGCTCACGATGACGGTGTTCAATGACCTCAATCTTGAGGAGATTCTCGACCTCATTGAAGCGGTGGTCAAATTCAACCCAAAGCTGCGCGAATTGCACAGCCACCACTTTAAAGAAGCCCTCGGACGGCGAGCCCGAGAGTCCGGCTTCTTCCCGGACTCTCGGGCTCCGTCCTCGTACGACAAGATTACGCAAATGCAAAAGAAGGCCGACGGATTGAGCCACGTCGAGCTCTGTCCCGATGCGCGCCGCGGCCCGACAGCCTTCCCCGGCACCGTCATGGACAGGTCGGGAAGCGCTCCCGTTTATCGCGTCGGCGCCTCGGAGGCACCCCCTAAATTGGCGGAGAAATCCAGCGTCGCCAAGGCCAAGACTATTTCGTTCACCCCTCTCAAGGACAGCAAGCTGTGAACCCGTTCATCATTCCCGAAGTCGTCAATCTGAGCACGGACTTTTCCAAGCGGCACTATCCTCTGAACCGTAGCAAGAGCTTGGAGGGCTCGTTTGCTTTTCTCTTCAGCCAACACCTTGGCGGCTTGCGCAGCGGAGGGCGCTTTGAAACCGAAAGCCTGATGGTCACTGGCCCCAGCGGCAGCGGCAAGACCAAGGAAATCAGTGATATGATCAAGCGTTTCAACCAGAGCGAGGCCAAACTCCCCGACGGAAAACCTGCCCTGTTCATCGAGTGCATTTTGGATGCGAAAGGTAGCTGGAAGGATCTGGGTAAGACCATCCTCCGGGCTATGGGCTATCCAATTTCCCAAAGCTCGCGCGCAACCCGCACGGAAATCTGGGCGCGCGTTGCATATCAGGCCCAGGAACGGGGCATCGTTGGCATCCACTTTGATGAAGCCCAGCACATTCTGCGCGGCAAGTCGGAAACCGAACGCCTGGCAACTTTGGATGCGTTCAAAACTCTTATGAAACTGCCCGATTGGCCGCTGATGTTGATTTTGTCCGGTGTTCCGGAACTGAGCGACTACGTGAAGGAGGAACCGCAGTTGTTCCGGCTCATGACCTGCGTCAGTTTCAGCGATATCGACCTGTTCATGCGTGACGACAACGAGTTGCCGCCGGACTATACCGTGATCCACGAAATTGTTGGCAGCTATGCACTGACTGCGGGGCTTTCTGTTGAGACCACCATTCAGACCCAAGGCTTCTATCATTGCCTTGCCACTGCTGCCGCGTTTCGCTGGGGACTTCTGATTGACTTGGCTTTCGGGGCAGCAACCCATGCCAAGCTGACCGGGAAGGGTTTCGTCTCGGCGGAGGATTTCGTCGAAGCTTGGGTTGGAAAAACCGGCATGAACCGAGCGGTGACTCCTTTCACCCATGTGGGCTATCAGACGATGTTCCGGCCGGAAAAACCGTTCCAAGCTGCAATTCCTGGATGAGGCCGATCTGAACTCAATATTCTGCTTCAGTAATGAACCCGCACCTCAGTGCGGGTTTTTTCTTGCGTTGAAGTTTGCGCCCCAGTAGTTGGTCGGCAAATGATGTGCAGACAACCTCCTGAGCAGGCATTTGCTTTCTTGCGCAGGATATTGCTTTCGCGCAAAGGGCGACACCAGATAAGCAACTGATAAGTAACGGTTTATTATCGCATCGAATCAGTCTGGGATGCTCTTGCGCACTCTCATGCTTTTTTTGCCTCGGAGATCTGTCTGGACAGGCAAATTTTGTCCAAACGGGGCAAGGCTGTCCATTGAACCGGTGATTTTTATCCACTCTTGAAAAATCAATGACTTACGCCGCCCGGTTTCGGGCGGCGTTTTCATGGAAGGGATATGGTCTTCCGGTTCGGGGGCCTGACTGCCCCCGCCGCGAGCGTAGGCAAAGGGCCTGACCGCGCATCTTGATATCCGCGGCATATGGGGTGCGGTGGCAATTTCTTACCTTTGCCGGTCCAATCTCATGGCAGCTGTGCGCTTCAAAACCTGACCACTTCATCCGTTCGTCCAAAGTGGACCGCTACAAATGTTCAAAGCGGCCATATTGATCATGCCAGTTATTTGCAAATCTGACTCCGGTCGACGCAGTGACGGAGCGGACTTGGCATGTACGAAATTCTTGACCAAATAGCTGAAGCCCGCTGCATTGGCGGTCCTTCGGGCCGGTTCAGCGCATGAGCGGGACAGCAATGCTGTTGCATCTGGCTGGGGCGGTGGCGCTTTTGCTTTATGCGACCCGCATGGTGCGAACCGGCGTCGAGCGGGCTGGCGGGCCGATGTTGCGGCGGCATTTGCAGCAGTTGCTGTCCAATCCTGTGGCGGCTGCGGGGATCGGTGCCGTCCTTGCCTTGGCGTTTCAAAGCGCGACTGCGGTTAACCTTTTGCTATCCTCGCTGGCTGGCAGTGGTCTGGTTCCGGGTGTTTCTGCCTTGGTGGGCGCGCTGGGGGCCGATTTCGGGTCTGCCGTCGTCGTGCGCCTGCTGACGCTGGATCTGTCCTTGGTGATGCCGATGGCGATGATCGGCGGGACGGTCATCTTCTTGTCGACCGAGCAACGCGCATGGCGTCAGGCCGGACGCATCCTGATCGGCGCAGGTCTGATCCTTATGGCGCTGCACCTGATCGGGCAGGCCTCCGAGCCGCTGCGCGACAGCCATTTCCTGCCGCTGGTGATCGGGTATCTGACGGATGATCCCGTAACAGCGTTTCTTGTCGCGGCGATTTGCGCGTGGCTGTTCCATTCCTCGGTCGCCTTCATCCTGCTGGTTGTGGCGCTGGCGACCCGTGGATTGATCCCTGCCGAGCTTGGATTGGTGCTGATGCTGGGCGGCAATCTTGGCGGGGCGCTGATTGCCGTGGTGCTGTCGCGCGGCGCTGTGCCTGAGACGCGGGCGGTGCCGGTTGCCAATCTTGTGCTGCGTGGCGGGGCTGCGGTTCTGACACTCTTGGCGCTGCGGGCCAATCCGGTGCCGATGGATTGGCTGGGGGCAACCGCTGCGGCGCAAATCCTGAACGGTCATATCGTGTTCAATTTTGCCGTCGTGATGCTTGCTCTGCCGCTGGCGCGACGCGCGCATGATCTTGTCCTGTCGCTTCTGTCGAAGCCATCGCAACTGTCGGCCGATCTGACACCCGCCACCACGCTGGATGACAGCGTCCTTGGTGAGCCGTCACAGGCGCTGGCGAATGTCACCCGTGAGGTCGTTGGCATTTGCGGTGACCTTGAAACCATGCTGGAAACCGTGATCCAGCTTTACGAGGTGCCTGACGCCGCGCGGATCGAAGCCGTCGCCAGACTGGATGACCGGATCGACCTGTCGCATAGCCGGATCAAGCTGTATCTCGCGCGGCTGGCGAACAGCGGTATGGACGCAGGTGCAACGCAGCGGATGCAGGAATTGCTGGCGGCTTGCATTGCGCTGGAACAGGCGGGCGATGTCGCCAGCAGCAATCTGTTGGCACATGTGAAGCGCAAGCATGACCGTGGCCTGTCGTTCAGCCCCGAAGGCTGGCTGGAACTGGTCGATCTGCACGGCCTTTTGCTGACCGATGCGCGTCTGGCCTTCAACATCATCGTGTCACGCGACCAGAACACCGCGCTGGCGCTGGTGCGGGCCAAAGAACGCTTCCGCGAGGCCGAACGCCGCGCCACAGCGCTGCATTTCGGGCGGTTGCGGGA
This sequence comes from Rhodobacterales bacterium RIFCSPHIGHO2_02_FULL_62_130, assembly GCA_001828855.1. Classification (GTDB taxonomy): domain Bacteria; phylum Pseudomonadota; class Alphaproteobacteria; order Rhodobacterales; family Rhodobacteraceae; genus Cypionkella. Next base: position 28,175 of record MHZT01000027.1, read on the forward strand.
TCGTGGCATCCGCAGCATCGAGACGAGTTCGCTTCATCTCGACACCATCCGCGACCTCAAGCAGATCAACTCGCTTCTGGCGACGCTGGCCTACCCCGTTCTTGAAGAAAAGGGGCTGTTGGCCAGTTCCCGCCTGCGGTTGCCGGAGGCAGGCATCGCCTGACCCTTTCACCACGCGAACCACCACTCCAACAAAAGGATACCGACCATGACGACCCTTTCCCGCCGCAGCCTTCTTGCCACAGGCGCCGCAACACTGGCTGCGCCGCTGTTTGCGCGCCGTTCGCTTGCCTCTTCGGGGGTGGTGAATGTGTTCGCCTGGGGCGACTACTTTCAGCCCAACATCGTCGAGGCTTTCGAGGCGGCGACAGGTATCAAGATCAATGTCTCGACCTACGGATCGAACGAGGAAGCCGCCAGCAAGCTGCGCGCGGCGGGCGGGCAGGGGTTCGATCTGATCTTCCCGTCGGTCGACACCCGCCCGAATTATGACGAAGGCGATCTGCTGGCCGAGATCGACGAAACCAAGCTGGATGTGGCGCGCATCGAACCGTCTTTGTGGCGGTCTTCGCTGGAACTGGGTGCGGCGCGGCGCGGCAAGCGCTATCTGGTGCCGTTTACCTGGGGAACCGAGGGCATCACCTATGACAGCAGCGCGCTGAATGTGGCACCGGGCGAATTGTCTTACGCGCATCTGTGGGCCGACGGATTGGAGGGCAAGGTAGCCCTGCGGCAGAAATCGGTTCTGGTCAGCCTTGCGATCTATCTGGATGCGACGGGCGAATTGCCGTCGAACCGCGCGCTGGATCTTTACAAATCCGAGGAAGATACCCGCCGCATTTTCGATGGTTGCGTGGCCTTTGCCGCCAAGCACAAGAAGAACATCGGTTCCTATTGGAACAACGCCACCGAGGCGACCACCGCCTTTACCGATGCCGGCTGCACCATCGGCCAGACATGGGACACCACCGGCATCAAGCTGAACAGCGATGTCGATGCAAAATGGCGCTATGCCGCGCCGAAAGAGGGCGCGCTGGCGTGGATGGACACCGCCGCTGTGCCGTCGGGGGCCGAGAATATCGATCAGGCCTATGCGCTGCTGAACTTCCTTCTTAGCCCCGAGGTCGGCGGTCTGTTCTCGAACAACACCGGCTATAATTCGGCCGCCTTGGGCAGCGCGGCACACATGTCCGAGGCAGGTCGGGCAGCGTTCGAGTTCGCCTATCCCGGCGATGCCATCGCCAACCTGTGGTGGTGGCCGATGTTCACGCCGTGGTTCAGCCAGGTCCGCGAGGAATATGTCGAGAAGCTGACCAACGCCTGACCCAAGGCGCATGGGCGGCGCGGGGGCCAAGCACCACCCCGCGCCGCCGCACAACACCAATCAAGGAATGGACCCCGAGATGACAGGTCAAACCACGGGCAAGGCAATCGAATTTGATCGGGCATCGGTCCGGTTCGGCCAGTTTCAGGCTGTGCAGCCGACCGACTTGCGGATCGAGCCGGGCGAGTTCTTCTCGATCCTCGGCCCATCGGGCTGCGGCAAGACCACGCTGCTGCGTCTGTTGTCGGGCTTTCTGGACCCGACCGAAGGCGATGTCAGGATTGGCGGGGCCTCGATGGTGGGGATTGATCCGTCGGTGCGCCCGACGGCCTTGATCTTTCAGAACCTTGCGCTGTTCCCGCTGATGCCGATCTGGGAAAACGTGGCCTTCGGGCTGGAAATGCGCGGTTGGTCGCGTGCAAAGCGGCGGGATCGGGCTTATGAACTTCTGGCCATGGTGGCACTGAGCGATCATGCCGAAAAGCTGCCAGCGCAGCTATCGGGCGGTCAGAAACAGCGCGTCGCCATTGCGCGGGCGCTGGCTGTGGAACCGTCGGTGCTGTTGCTGGACGAGCCCCTGTCGGCGCTGGACCTGAAGCTGCGCCAGCATATGCGGGCCGAGTTGAAGCAGATACAGGCCCGCACCGGCATCACCTTTGTCTATATCACCCATGATCAGGGTGAGGCCTTGACGATGAGCGATCGGGTGGCGGTGATGAACCGTGGCCGCATCATGCAGATCGGCTCGCCCGACGAGATATATGACCGGCCCGACAACGCTTTTGTTGCCACCTTTGTCGGCGAGACGAATGCGCTGGACGGCAAGGTTGCCTCCTGCGCCGATGGTATGGCGCTGGTGGAAACGCCATTGGGCGGGTTCCGTGCCGCAAATCCCAAGGGGCTACGGGCCGGAACCGAGGCGATCCTGTTCCTGCGCCCCGAGAAACTGCGCCTGCTTGCGGCGGGCGAGACCGAAGATAACCAGATTGCGGCAAGGGTTGTGCGCCGCGACATGGAAGGTGCGTGGTCGACCCTTGTGGTGGAAACAGGCGGGCGCGAACTGAAACTGCATTTGCCGCATGACGGGCGTGAGACGCTTGCTTCTGGCGAGGTGGCGTTGGGTTTCAAGGCCGCCGAAGCGGTGATCCTGCCGAAAGGGGAAATGTCGGATGACTAGGCTTTTCCGCGCCTTTGGCACGCCGCTTTCGGCCCTGATCCTGCTGTTTTCAGGCATCTGGATCTTTGGCCTGATCGCCGCGCCGCAACTGATCATGATCGAGCAATCGCTGTGGCGGATGGAGCGGCCCACCGGCGCCGCCGAAATTTCGGTGCAGATCGACGGGCTTTACAATCAGCTTGACGTTCTGGCGCTGGACCGCGCCACCGTCGAGGCCGAAACGGATGCTGCGAAACGCGCCGCAGATCTGGCCGCGATTGACGCAAAGGAAGCTGGCCTGAAGGTGGACATCGCGGCGCTTGAGGAAACCGAAAGCACGCCGGTCAAGGTTTATACGCTGGCGAATTTCGGCCAGATGGGAACCGCGCATCTGGCGATCTTTGCCAAGACCATCGCGGCATCGCTTGCGGTTTCGGCCATTGCTCTGGTGGTCTGCTATCCGATTGCCTATGCCGTGGCCAAGTTGGAAACCCCGCGCACGGCATCGGTGATCATGCTGGGGCTGGTGATCCCCTATGCAATCAACGAGCTTTTGCGGATATTTGCGTGGCAGATGATCCTGAACCAGAATGGGCCGGTCAACCTGCTGCTGGGGTTATTCGGGTTCGATCCCGTTCCCTTTCTGGAAAGCGGCACCGGCGTCTTTGTCGCCATGGTCTATGCCTATATCCTGTTCATGGTATTCCCGCTGTATAATGTGCTGGAAACGCTGGACAGCAATCAGGTGGAAGCCGCGCGCGACCTTGGGGCCTCGACCTGGAATATCCATCGTCGCGTGGTGATCCCGCATGCAAGGCCCGGCATTGCCGTGGGGTGCATCATGACTTTCATGCTTTCGGCCGGCTCTTATGCGGTGCCCTATATCATGACGCGCGGCACGGCGTCGCCGTGGTTCACCCAGTTGATCTACAACCGCTTTTTCGAGGCGACCAACTGGAATGTCGGTGCTGCCTATGCGCTGAGCCTGCTTGTCGTTTGCACGCTTTTCATCTTCGGGATGATGCGTATTCTGAAAGTCAACTTGAAGGACATCGCCAAATGACCAGAACCGGCACGGGCAGCACCTTTGTCTTGCGTCTCTATATGGGCCTGTTTTTCGCCTATATGTTCCTGCCCTTGGGCGTCATGGTGGCGGCGGGCGTCAACGATTACTCGCCGCCGTCGATCACGGTCTGGCAAGGGTTCACCCTGCGCTGGTTCACGGAGTTCTGGACCGATGCGCGGATGTGGTCGGGGTTGGTGAATTCATTGATCATTGCAGTGGCTGTCATGGCGCTGGCCCTGCCGATGGGGCTTTCCGGCGCCCTGTTGCTGTCGCAGCTTGGGCGGCGTTCGGCGGGGATTGTCTACACTGTCATGGTCTCGCCGCTGCTGACACCGGGGCTGATCATCGGCATCTCGACGGTGATCCTGTGGCGCAATTTCGGCACCACGGCGGGGCTGTTCACCGCCATTCTGGCACAGTCTGCCTTCATCGCCTCATACGCGATGCTGATGTTCATGGCGCGCCTGCAACGTCAGGATCACACGCTGGAAGAGGCCGCGCTTGATCTGGGCGCGACGCGGGCGCGGGCGTTCCGGCGCATCACGCTGCCTTTCCTGAAACCGACGATTGTGACCGCCGCTGTGATCGCATTCCTGCAAAGCTTCGAGAACTACAACACCACGATCTTCTCGATCGGTGGCAACCATACGCTTGTGACCGAAATCGGCGCGCGGATGCGCTTTGGCATCAGCCCGATGATCAACGCCATCGGTATCCTGTTCATTCTGGTTACAGTGATCTGCGCTGTCCTGTGGTCGCTTTTGCGCCAGCGCGAACGGCGGCGGGAGGCTGCGGCATGAATCCATCACCATCCTTTGACAAAGGGGACTGGCGGCACCGGATAGCGGCGCTTGTCCCTGACGAGGCCATCCGGCTTGCCCGAAGGGCGCGCACCGCCCCGCTTTTTGCCCATGCCTATGCGTTTCATCTGAACTTCCGCTTTGGCGGCATGGTTCCGGCTGATCTTCTGGCCCATGCCGCCGCCCACGGGCTGACCGGTGTGCAGATTCATGTCGAGGATGGCGAAGCGGCCAGCCTGTCGGCAATGTCCGGCCCCGACCTGCGGGATTTCGGGGCCAAAGCGCGCCACCTTGGGCTGGCGGTGCATGTCGAGACATCCTCGACTGAAGCCCCCGATCTGGCGCGGACGGTGGCCATTGCCCATGCGGTAGGGGCCGCCGCGATGCGCTGCTATCCGCGTTATGAAGGCCGCGTGTCGAGCGTGATCGCCCGCGCCATCGCGGATCTGCGCGGTCTGGCGGCACTAGATCCCGACCAACGGCTGCGCTTTACGCTGGAACAGCACGAGGATCTGACCTCGGCCGAATTGATCCACATCCTCAGGGCCGTGGACAATCCGCGCCTTGGTCTGCTGTTCGACTTCGGCAATATGGTGAATGCGGGCGAGATGCCGCTGGCCGCTTTGCGGCAGCAAGCGCCGTGGCTGCGCGAGGCCCATGTCAAGGATTGCCTTGTTCTGCCAGACCGGGGCGGCTGGGCGCATCAGGCCTGCCGCAGCGGCGAAGGCCATCTGCCGATGCAGGCGCTTCTGGTCGAATTGTTGCTTCTGGGCATCGAAGAACCGCAGATCGCGGCCTTCGGGCTTGAGGAGGAGGAGGATTACTTCGCGCCCGCCCTGCGCTTCCCCGACGACGGCCCCGATCCCCATATCCCCGCCCGCAGCGCAAGTTTCACCGATCCCGGCACCGGCGACCTTGCCGCCCGCCTGTTGCACGAGCGCGACGCCGCCCTGCGCCAGTTGCAGGTCGTGCGCGCCATGCTGGACGAGATCGCAACCACCGCCGAAACCATCAGGACAATGCCATGACCGCACGCCACACCCCTTCTTGCCCGCCCGAGATGACCGCGCTGGCAAACGCCATGGCTGACGATGTGCGTCCGGTGATCCGCCGCCATTTCCGCACGCGGCTTGCGGTGGATGCCAAAGACGATGCCAGCCCCGTCACTATTGCCGACCGCGAGGCAGAACAGGTGATGCGCGCGGCGATCATGGCCCGCTTTCCGGCCCACGGTATCCGCGGCGAGGAATTCGGCCAGTATCAGGCCGATGCCGATTGGGTCTGGGTGCTGGACCCGATCGACGGCACCAAATCCTTCGTGTCTGGCTCGCTTGCCTTCGGCACGCAGATCGCGCTTTTGCACCGTGGTCAACCGGTGCTGGGCCTGATCGACCAGCCGATCACCGACGAACGCTGGCTTGGCCAAGCGGCTGCGCCGACGCTGTTCAACGGGCAGCCTGTCCAGACGAGCAAGATCGCCCTGCTGGCCGAGGCTGTTGTCTATACATCCGCCCCCGACCATTTCGACGCGGCGCAGCGGCTGCGGTATGACCGGCTTGCCCGACAGGCCCGGTTCAGCCGCGCATCGCATGATTGTTATGCGGCGGGGCTTTTGGCGCTTGGCACCGTGGATCTGCTGCTGGAAGGCAATGTCCATGACTATGATATCCTGCCGCAGATGCCGATCATCCTTGGCGCGGGCGGCATTGTGACGGATTGGCAAGGCCGCCCCTTGGCCGATGCCCCGCGCTTTGACACCGTGCTGATGGCGGCAAATGCGGACTTGCATGCGGCGGCGCTGGAAGCCTTGCGCGACGGTTGAGCCTGCGCGGTCAAGCGCTACAAAGGGCGGAACACGCTGGAGGAAGAGCCTATGGCCAAACGAAAGTCCGGCGCCCTGCTGACACGGATCGCAATCGACCGCGACAGCCGCACGCCGCTGTTCTGCCAGATCGAGGACCAGTTGCGCGGCATGATTTTGGCCGGTTCCCTTTCGGGCGGCACGCGGTTGCCCGCCAGTCGGGCGCTTGCCACCGATCTTGGGGTGTCGCGACAGACCGTGGTGCAGGTGCTTGAAAGCCTTGCAGCCGAGGGGTTTCTGGAAATGCGTCGCGGCTCTGGCACATTTGTCGCGGCAACGATTCCGCAGCATGTGCCGCAACGGTTCCCAAGCCAGCCAGACAGCGGTCTGCCCAGCATCGCCGCGCCAAGGGTTTCCGGGCTTGGCTCGCGGTTCGGCGCCGCCGAGGTTGACTACATTCCGCGCGAGAACCGGCCTTTTCTGCCGAACTCGCCCGCCTATGACCAGTTTCCCTTTGCGCTCTGGCAGAAATATGTGAACCGGCAAACCCGTCAGGCCTATCGCGGCAATATGGGCTATGGCGATCCGGCGGGCTATGCCCCGTTGCGTCAGGCGATTGCCGATTACCTTGCGCTGCATCGCAGCGATGCCTGCGACCCCGAGCAGATCGTCATCACTCCGGGCGGGCATGCCGCCTTTATGGTTGCGGCGCTTTTGCTGACCGATCCGGGCGATGGGCTGCTGTTCGAAGACCCCGGACCTTTGATCGCCCGCAACCTGTTTCAGTCGCTTGGCCGGAGGCTGGTCCATGTTCCTGTCGATGACGAGGGCATGGATTTCGAGCCAACTGTGGCGCGCGGCACGGGCGCGCGACTGGCCTTCGTCATGCCCTCGCGCCAGCATCCGCTGGGCCGCACCATGTCGCTGGCGCGGCGGTTGCGGTTGCTGGATTGGGCGAACGCCAAGGATGCCTGGATACTTGAGGACGATTACGACAGCGAGTTCCGCTATACCGGTCGCCCTTTGCCCTCGATCCGAAGCATCGACCGCACGGGTCGGGTGATCTATGTCGGCACCTTCAGCAAGGCGCTGTTTCCGGCCTTGCGGCTGGGCTATCTGGTCTTGCCGCCCGCGCTGGTGGGGATGTTCCGCAATGCCATTGCCCTGATGGTGCGCTCTGTGCCGGAGGCGACGCAGATGGCGCTTGCCAACTTCATCGCCGATGGCCACTTCGCCAGCCACCTGCGCCGGATGCGCGAGCTTTATGCCGGACGGCGGCAGGATTTCCTGCGTGTGGCCAATGCGACAGGGGCAGGGCTTTACGAGGTCGATATGCCCGACAGCGGCATGAACGCGATTGCTTGGCTGCGGGCGGGGCAGGATGATCGCGCCTTGGCACGGCAGGCGGTTCAGGCGGGCGTGCATGCCTATCCGCTGGGCGAATATGGCGCGGGACCGTTGCCGCGCCCCGGCCTGTTGCTCGGGTTCACCGGCGTGGTGCCACACCAGCTTGGGCCGGGCCTTGGGGCGCTGGCAAAAGTCCTGGCGCGCGCGGATTAGGGCGCGCGCCAGTCGCGTTCTAGCTGTGGACCTGCCGCACGGGCTTGCCGCTGCGTTGGGTCTGCCCGACGCCGGGGGCTATGCCGACCGGCGCATTCGAGGGTGGCAGCATCGGGCGACCGCGCACCATGTCGGCGCCGCGTTCGGCCAGCATGATCGTGGGCGCATTCAGGTTGGCGTTCGGCTCGCTCGGGAAAACCGAGCTGTCGATGACCCGCAGCCCTTCCAACCCGTGAACCTTCAACTGGCTGTCCACCACCGCCATCTCGTCCTCGCCCATCCGGCAGGAGCCGCAGGGGTGATAGGTGCTTTCCATCGTCTCGCGCACCCATGCGTCGATCTCGTCGTCTTTTTGCACATCGGCACCGGGGGCGATTTCCTCGCCACGGAAGGGGTCGAAGGCAGGCTGGGCAACGATCTCGCGCGTCAGACGCAGGCAGCGGCGGAAGCCTTCGCGGTCTTCCTCGCGGTTAAGATAGTTGAACAGGATGTCGGGCTGTTCATAGGGATCGGCAGAGCGCAGGCGCACATGACCACGGCTTTTCGGCTTGTTCGGACCGGTCAGCACCATAAAGCCGTGACCGTCCAGCGGTTTCTTGCCGTCATAGCGCATGGCCGCAGGCAGGAAATGGAACTGGATGTCGGGTGAGGCCAGCGTGGCATCCGACCGGATGAAGCCGCCGCTTTCGAAATGGTTCGACACCGAAAGCCCGCGTTTGAACAGCACCCATTCGACACCGATCAGAAAGCGGCTGAAAAGCCCCATTTTGCCGTTCAGGGTGATGGGCTGCTTGCAGGCATATTGGATATAGACCTCGGAATGGTCCTGCAGGTTCTCGCCCACGCCGGGCAGATCGTGCAGCACCGGCACGCCAGCCGCCTGCAACACCGCTGCAGGACCGATGCCCGAGCGTTGCAACAGATGCGGTGCGGCAATCGGCCCCGCCGAAATCAGCACTTCACGCGCGGCGCGGGCGGTGTGGGTCTGGCCCTGATGGTCGTATTCGACGCCGGTGGCGCGTTTGCCGTCCAGCAGGATGCGGCGGGTCATGGCATGGGTGATGACGGTCAGGTTGGGCCGCGACATCGCCGGTTTCAGATAGGCATTGGCGGTTGACCAGCGCACGCCATCCTTTACCGTCATGTGCATCGGGCCAAAGCCCTCTTGCATGTGGCCGTTGGGATCATCGGTGGTGATATAGCCCGCCTCGTGGCCTGCATCGACAAAGGCGCGGTACAGCGGGTTCTTCATCTCGTTTCCGGCATTGGTCGCCAGCGGTCCCTGCGCGCCGCGATAGGCATCGCTGCCGCCCTTCCAGCTTTCGGCGCGCTGGAAATAGGGCAGGCAGTTGGCATAGCCCCAGCCCCGTGCGCCCAAGCTTTCCCATTCGTCGAAATCCTGTGCATGGCCGCGCATATAGACCAGACCGTTGATCGAGGACGAGCCGCCCAGCACCTTGCCGCGCGGGCAATGCACCTGCCGCCCGTCCAGCCCCGGTTCGGGCTGGGTCATGTATTTCCAGTTGTATTTGGTGCCGTTCATCGGGATCGACAGCGCGGTCGGCATCTGGATGAAGATGGACTTGTCGCTGCCGCCATACTCCAGAACCAGCACGCGGGTTGCCGGATCTTCACTCAGCCGGTTTGCCAGCACGCAGCCAGCCGAACCCGCGCCGATGATGATGTAGTCGAAATCCGAAGACATGGTGGAACCTCCCTGAGGGCGGGCGCTGCGCCGGGTTTGTTTGGGAAAGGGGGGCGGGGATCATCGGACCCCCGCCGAGTTGAGCGGCCCGAAGGGTCAGCCGCGCGGATAGTTGCCCCAGCCTTCGCCCTTGGCGAAGATGCGGGTCAGGACATAGTGGACAAGCCCGGCCGCAAAGCAGGACGGCAACGAGGCGGTGAGGTATTTGAACGCAGGCATGCTTTCCAGCGTTTGCGGGTTGAACACCGCGACATAGACGACAAAGCCCACGATCAGCGCCACGATGCCGATGGGGTTGAACCCGCCCGCAAAGCGGTAGGGCGAGGTTGCCGGATCACCGTGGAGGCCCTTCAGGTCCAGCTTCTGACGCCGCAGAAAGAAGTAATCCGCGATGCCGATACCCGCCAGCGCCGAATTCAGCGCCGAGGTCCAGACGAGGAAGATGAAGAAGCCGTCATACATTGTCGGGTAAAACACTACGAGGATCAGCGGCACCACGCAGAACCCGAACAGCAGCACTTCCCAGCGGATGTTGCGGATTGCGCTGGTGCCGATCTGGCGCAGACCTACGACCGAGGTGTAAAGGATGTTCGCCATCGAGGTGACATTGGCGAAGGCCACAAAGCCAAGCGCGATCACGCCAACCGCGACGCCGCCCACCTGTGCCATCCAGATCGTCGGATCGCTGTTGCCAAGTGCGACCGACCCCAGAAGCCCCACGATCTCGCCCAAGGTGGCGGCCCCGAAGATGCCGATGATATTGGGCCAGAAGGCGGTGCGTTCATTGCGCGTCAGGCGGCCAAGGTTGCCGATATAGGGCCACCATGAAAATCCGGCGGCAAGGTTGACCTCGACCGCGATGATGAAGTTCAGGGTGTTGTCCTCGAAGGGCGGCGCCAGAGCCTTCATCCCCATCAACGCGCCAAAGGAATGGTTGCTGAGGATCAGATACATCATCCAGCCCATCAGCAAGACCAGCGCGGGCGAGATGATCATGTTGAAAAACTTGATCGAGGTTGGCCCCTTGGCGACGATGAACCAGGTCAGCAGGATAGCGCCGATGGCCGCAACCGTAACCTTGGGACCAAGCGGCGCGGCCTCGCCCCCTGACACCAGCGCGGTCAGCCCGTCGATAGAGCGGCCGAACATCATACCCAGCACCGCAAGCCAACCCATGGTCAGGAACACCACGGCAAGGAAATAGACCAGACGGCTGCCGTTCGGGCCAAACTGGCTGCGAAGTGCGGTGAACTGTTCAACCCCGTATTTGCCTGCGGGAATACAGGTGGGCAGGGCGGTCAGGATGACCCCGATGATATTGCCGATCACGATGGCCGCGATGCCTTCGCGCGGGCCGACGAAAAGGCCGACCGCACCCCCGATCAGGAAGGCCCAAGTGGCGATGGCAAGGGCCGAATTGGCATAGGTGAATTCCCAGAACCCCCAAAGCCGTTCGGCGGGCAACAGCGGCAGGTCGCCGCGTTCTGCGGCATCTCTGTAGCCGCGCGGGTCTTGCGTGTCAGTCTTTGCCATCTCAGACCCCCCAAGCCCAGAAACCGGCCACCAGCACAACCGTCAGCGCCAGAAGCCCCCAGTAATCACCGGCGCGCATCTGTCCGCGCCAGTCGTCCTTTGACTCGATCTCGTCATAGACCGCGATGCGCCGCTGCAATTCGTGGCGCCAGCCGTTGTCCCTCTCGCTCATTCCAGTCCTCCCTTTTTTGATGGTGCCGGTTGTTCCGACCTTTCGTTATTCGACCCGCACAGGTGCGGTGTAATAGGGCAGCCGGTCGATGCGGGGCGTCCAGCCGCCTGTGGCGACCAGATGCTGCACATGGGCTGCGATTTCCTCCATCGGCGCGAACCAGACATCGCCGCGCGCGACTGCGATTTCCAGAAACCGGTGCCAGTGATGCCAGCGCGCCAGCCGCCCAGTGGCAAAGGGATGCACGACCGGCACCCAAAGCCCGCCATGGGCATAGGCCGCCTCGAATTCCTGCACGAAAGGCAAAAGCCCCTGCTCCGGCGCGCGGATCGGCATCATGTAGTCAAGGTCCATCGACTGCACATATTGCGGCCAGTCATCCAGACCCCAGTGCGAGGGCAGTTCCACCAACCGGCCCTTGGCGCTTTCCAGCAGGTAGGGCTGGTCGTCGCCCATCAGCGAGGCATCATAGGCAAAACCGCGCATCGCCAGCAGATCGGCGGAACGGTGCGAGAAGTTGTAAAGCGGCGCACGCCAGCCGCGCGGGCGCTGGCCAGTGGCGCGGACGATCACTTCGATGCCCCGATCCAGCCAGTGCGCCTCTTCGTCGTCTGACAACTCACGCGGATGTTCGTGCAAAAAGCCGTGGTGGGCGATTTCATGCCCGCCCTTCAGGATGGCTTCCACCGCCTGCGGATATTGCTCGATGCACCATGCCGGAATGAAGAAGGTCTGCTTTATGCCCAACTGGCGATAGCTTTCCACGATGCGCGGAATCGCCACCTGTGGCCCGTATTGCAGCATGGAAATCGCCGAAACACGGCTGTGACCATCCGTCGGGTGGGCGATGTGGACCAGACTGTCGGCGTCCATGTCAAAGGTGACACAGGCCGCGCATTTCGCGCCATTGGGCCACGGGATCGGATTGCGGATCATGGCATGATGCTCCCGCCATTGGGGCCAATGCCTTGGCCGGTGAAATAGCGCCCGCCATCGCCGGCAAGGAACAGGGCCAGCGCGGCCATCTCGTCGGCTTGGCCAAAGCGGGCCAGCGGGATCGCCAGTTCGCGGGCGCGCCATTCCGCGCTCATGTTCGCGGCTCCCAGCATTTCGGTGTCGATCGGGCCGGGGCAGATGGCGTTGACCAGAATGCGCGGCGCAAATTCCTTTGCCCAACTGCGGACAAGGCCAAGGACGCCATGTTTCGAGGCGGCATAGGGCGAAAACGTCTCGCGCCCGTAATAGGCCATATCCGAGGCGATCAGGATGGCCCGCGCGGGGTTATCGGCGCTGCCGGTCATCCGGCCAATCGCCATCTGGCCGATCAGGAAACTGCCGCGCAGGTTGACGGCGATCACGCGGTCGAAATCGGCAATGGGCGTTTGCAGCAGCGGCGCTTCGTGAATGATTCCGGCGCAATGCACCAGAACATCCAAGCCGCCGAAGGCACTGTCGATAGACTGGCCAAGGGCGGCAACCGACTGTTCGTCAGAGACATCGCAGGTCAGGCTTGCAACCTCGGCCGCGCCTGCCGCCTGTGCAGCCGCCGCCGTGTCTTGCGGCAGGTGTATATCGGCAAGGGCAACGCGTGCGCCTTGGCGGGCGAAGGCGAGGGCGCAGGCCGCGCCGATGCCGCGATAGGCACCTGTGACCAGAACGCGGCTCATGCCATCACCTCGCCGCGGTCCAGCATCAAGGCCTGTCCCGTCATGTCGCGCGCCCCGTCCGAGGCCAGCCACAGATAGGGCGCGGCCAGATCGTCAGGTTCCAGCAAGCCCGGCAAGACCTGCGCGGCCACGATCTCGGCCAGCAGATCATCCTCGCTGCGGCCCGTGCGCTGCGACATGTTTGCCAGCGACAGCATCGCCGCCTCGGTCCGCACCCAGCCGGGGCAGACGGCGTTGACGCGGATGCCGCGCGGGCCAAGTTCCTTGGCCATCACCCGCATGAAGCCAAGGTTTGCGTGTTTCGAGGTGACATAGGCCGAAAACTCTGGCACCGCGACACGGCTCCAGATCGAGGCGGTGATCAGGATGCGGCCTCCGGCGGCCATTTTCGGCACGGCATGGCGGGTGACGTAGAAGGTGCCGTTGGTGTTGATGTCGGTGATGCGGCGGAAGGTTTCTTCGACGCCTTCCTCCAGCAACGGCGTGATCCGCTCCAGCCCCGCATTGTTCACCAGCACATCGATGCGGTCCATGCCCGCCAGTGCCGCCTTGACCGCCGCGCTGTTGGTGATGTCACATTCCAGCGCGGCACAGGGACGTCCGGTTTCCGCGGCAATCGCGGAGGCTGCGGCATGGATGCCTGCGCCCGAGGATAGGATCGTCACATCAGCCCCGGCCACGGCGAACGCCTTGGCGACAGCAAAGCCGATGCCACGGCTGGCCCCCGTGACCAGAACGCTTTCGCCGTCAAAACTGTAGCGAACTGCCCCCATGGATCAGACGCCCCTTGCGTGCATGATCCGCCCGATCAGGTTCATCAACACCTGTGCGGCCAAGATCGTTGTCGTGCTGGTGTGGTCGTAATCCGGTGCCACCTCGACCAGATCGACGCCGACGACCGTGCCGCGCTGGCACAGGCCCGCCAGCAGTTCCAGCACCTCGTAATAGATGAAACCGCCATGCGAGGGCGTTCCGGTGCCGGGCGCGATCGAGGGATCAAATCCGTCGATGTCGATGGTGATGTAATAGCGCGCACCTGCCGGAACCCGCGCCAGCACAGCCTCGACTCCCAAGGCGCGGATCTGGCGCACCGACAAAATGTCGGACCCCATCTTGCGCGCATCCTCATAGCCATCGCGGGCGGTGGACGACACGTTGCGGATGCCAAGCTGCGTCAGACCCGAGACATAGGGCCTTTCGGCGGCACGGCGCATCGGGCTGCCGTGGCCATTCCGCACGCCATGACGCACATCGACGAAATCCAGATGGGCGTCGATCTGCACGATATGGATTGGTCCATTGGCCGCGCAATCTTCGTCAAAGGCGGCGATGCAAGGGATATTGACCGAATGATCGCCCCCGATCACCACCGGCAAGGCCCCGGCCTTCAGGATCTTGCGAACGCCATATTCGATGTTGGCGTGGCTTCTGTCGGTATCGGTGTGAATGATGTCGGCATCACCCAGATCGACGATCCGCACCTTGTCGGCGGGCAGATAGGTCACGTCATCTTCGTGGTCATAGGCTCCGCCATGACCGAAGGAAAACAGCGTCGATGCCTCGCGCACGCCGCGCGGTCCAAAGCGCGCGCCAGAGCGCCATTGCGTGCCGAAATCGAACGGCGCGCCCAAAACCGCAACATCGGCGTCAATCGCATCCCAGTCCGGTTGATAGGGGGACTTCCCGAAGGTGCAGATACCCACAAATGGCAGATTGAGCCGCCCAGTGTCATATGAATTGGCTGACATACGAAAGTCCCTTGCTGTGCATCCGGCTAGGGAAACATCGGAGGTCATTTCGAAAAATATCTATGTTTTCATGTTTAGTTGTGATTTTCTAAATGTATGAAGCAAAACACCAAACGATCTGCGGACAGTGTTCCCTTAAGCGATGTCGATCTGCGCTTGTTGCGGATATTTGCTACCATTGTGAATTGCAACGGCTTTTCCGCCGCACAAATCAGTCTGGGGATGAGTCAGGCGACGATCTCGACCCATATGCGCCACCTTGAGGAACGCTTGCGCGTGCGTCTGTGCGAACGCGGGCGCGGCGGATTTTTTCTGACGGATGAAGGGCAAAAGGTTTACAACGCCTGTCTAGATCTGTTCGGCTCGCTTGACCGATTCCAGACGGCGATGGGCGATGTGGTGGGCGAACTTGGCGGGGTGCTGTCCTTTGGCACTGTGGATGCCATGGTTACCAACCCCGCACTGAACCTTGACCTTGCGATTGCGGCCTTTCATCGGCGCGCGCCACGGGTGACGCTTGAGTTTGACGTGGCTACCCCGCAAATCCTGTCACAGGGGTTGCTCAGTGGCACCTATCAGGTGGTGTTGATGCCGGCACCGGCGCGTCCGGTCAACACCACAGCGCAGGTCTTGTTCCACGAGACGCAAAAGCTTTACTGCGGCCGGAGCCATCCGCTTTTTGGCGTTGCGGATACCGATCTGACGCCCGACCTGCTGGCGCGCCAGTCTTTCGCGGGGCGCACCTATATGCCGCGCCTGCCAATCTGTGGCGTCGATTTCGACTGGCAAGCGGCCTCGCCCCATATGGAGGGAACCCTGATCCTGCTTTTGTCCGGCGCGTTCATCGGGTTTTTGCCCGAGCATTATGCCGCGACCGAGGTTCAATCCGGCCGCCTTCGCGTGCTTGCGGCAGATCGGTTCACCTTCGAAGATCCGTTCCAGATCGTTTACGCAAGGCAATCCCCCCCTCGCGCCGCTGTCGCACTTGCACAAGCCATCATTGCGAATTGTGCGACTGCCCAGAACCGATGATCGGAAGGAACGGCACTCGTATTGGAGCGCTGGGGCTGGCCCGTGGCGTTGTGGAGAATAACGACCGTAGTGTTTCAGACCTGAACCGGGCGGCTTGCACAGGATCGGGTAAGTCGTGCATTTTGCAGGCGGGACAAGTGCCGGTATTTCATCAGGCATGGCCTGCAACCTTCTGGTCAAGCGACCGTCTAGGCTGGCTTGGCGGTGCCGGAAGGGTCGCAAAGGCCTTGAAAATGTGCCTCTTTGCGGGGGCGGGCATGATGCGGTGGTTGCGATTTCCGCCTCAATGATGATAACTGTCAGCAATATATCCAAGACCAAGCGGGTGGTCACCACCCCTTGATTGGCGCGGCGACAAAAGGACAGACCATGCGGATCACCAAAGAAAAACGTCAGGAAAATCACGACCGGATCGTCGCCATCGCCTCCGAGATGTTTCGTGAACGCGGGTTTGACGGCGTAGGTGTTGCGGACCTGATGGAGCGGGCAGGGCTGACGCATGGCGGGTTTTACAACCACTTTGCCTCGAAAGAGGCGCTGATCGCCGAGGCGTCGGCGAAGGGGTTTGTCGAGACCTCTGATCGCTATGCCGGTTACGCTGTGGGTGAGATGATTGATGCCTATGTTTCGCGCGCGCATCGGGATGCGCGGGGAAAGGGCTGTCCGGCGGCCGCGCTGAGTGGCGAGGCGGCACGGTTGCCCGAAGGCACCAGAGCGGTTTTCGGCGACGGGATCGAGGGTCTTGTCGCAGCACTGCAGGCCAACCTTGCACAGAACAACACCAATGCCCGCGCGCAGGCCATCAGCCTTTTGGCGCAGGCTGTTGGGGCGGTGGTCTTGTCGCGGGCCTGCCCGGATGCCTCGGCGCTTGCAGATGAGATCCTTGATACCTGTCGGGCCGATTGTCACGCCACTCTTGCGGAACGTCGGTGAAAGGGCCGCAGCAAAGCGGCCCGACTTTCCTCGCTGACGTCAGGCGGTCAGATCGGCGCGGGGCTTAACCCGCCACGGTGATCGCGACCTTGCCCTTGGCGCGTCCGGCCTCGACATAGGCCAAGGCCTCGGCTGTCTGGGCAAAGGGGAAGACCTTGTCCACCACCGGACGGATCACGCCCGTGTCGATCAACTTGGCAATCTGGGCCAGTTGCGCGCCGTCGGCGTGCATGAACAGGAAGGAATAGCCGACACCCCGCGCCTTGGCCTTTTTCAACACCCCACGTCTGAGCATCCGCATCACAAAGCGCAGGAACAGGTTCAGCCGCAGGGATTTGGCGAATGGCACATCCGGCGGGCCGGAGATCGAGATCAGCTTGCCGCCCGGTTTCAGCACATTCAGCGACTTTTCCAGCGTCTTGGCGTCCTGACTGTTCAACACCAGATCATAGCCGGACAACATCTTTTCAAAGTCCTGCGTCCGGTAGTCGATCACCACATCGGCGCCAAGGCTTTTGACCAGATCAACATTCGCCGCGCTGGTCGTCGTGGCCACCGTTGCCCCCAGATGTTTCGCAAGCTGGATGGCAATGGTGCCAACTCCGCCGGACCCGGCCTGAATGAACACTTTCTGGCCCGGCTGCACCTTGCCCAGGTCGACCAGCGCCTGCCACGCCGTCAGCCCCACCAACGGGATCGAGGCAGCTTCTTCCATCGTCAGGCTTGCAGGTTTCAGGGCCACATCGGCCTGATCCACGGCAATGAACTCGGCAAAGGTGCCGGTGCGGTGATCGCGCGGGCGGGCATAAACCTTATCCCCCGCCTTGAATTGCCGCACATTCTGGCCGACGCGCAGCACGGTTCCGGCAAGGTCATGGCCCAAGATGAAGGGCGGGCGGTAGGGCAGGAACAGTTTGAATGCGCCATCCCTGATCTTGCTGTCCAGAAGGTTGATCGCGCTGGCGTGAATACGGATCAGAACATCGTTTGCCCCGATCTGGGGGTCGGGCATGTCGGCCAGACGCAACGCGCCCTTCTTCTTGTATTTATCGACGACAAAGGCTTTCACGGGCATTCTCCAGTGTGAAATATCAGATCAGGCGGCAAGCAAAGCCAGCACATTCGGCACGAAGGCGGCGTGGGGCTGGCAGAGGCCGCTGTGGCCGGTGTCAGGACAGATCACCGGCAGCGCGCCGCCACGCAGTCCTAGCCCGAGATTGGCAGAGCGGGGGTCGTCCATGAAGACGAAGCGATCAAGGCTATCGGTATAGCGGGTCGTCAGTGTCGCTGATCTACATGCGTCTGTCATGATGGTTCTGCAGTGCGGGGTTGGGTCTTGAACAGCAGCCCGCGATCTCAGGCAATGTTGAATTGCTTGCGAAGGGTGCGGTCGAACAGCGCCCTTGGCAGGAAGCGGCGGGCAAAAGATGTTTGCCGCGCGGCCTTGCCGGAGGGATAACGCAACCGGGGAGCCTTGTCCTGCGCTGCCGCGAGGATGGTGGCCGCGACATCTTCCGCCGTGTCACCGGCAGCCATAGCCACGTCAAAGGCCGCACGATAGCGGGCCAGCGTCTGGCCATAGGCCGCAACCGGCCGGTCCCCCTGCGGCGAGTTGGCCTCGATCGAGGTCTTTGTAGCCCAAGGCTCGATCACGGCGACGCGAATACCAAAGGGGCCCACCTAGTGGTCCAGCGACTCGGAATAGCCTTCGATGGCGTGCTTGCTGGCGGAATAATAGGCACCGTAAGGGCCGGGGATCAGCCCCAAGACCGAACCGATGTTCAGGATGCGGCCATGGCCCTGCGCCCGCATGATCGGCAGAACCGCATTGGTCACCCGCACAACACCCAGAAAGTTGGTGTCAAACAGTGACCGCACCTGTTCAACCGAGCTTTCCTCGGCAGCCCCGGACAGGGCGAATCCGGCATTGTTGATCAGCAGATCGATATGGCCCAACTCGGCATGGGCCAGCGCCACGGCCTCGGCCACAGACGCATCATCGGTCACATCGCAAGCGATCATGCGGATACCAGCCCGCACTTCGCGCGGTGCCGCCTTGCGGCTGGTGCCGATAACCAGGTAGCCCGCGCCTGCAAGCGCCAAAGCCGCCGCCTTGCCGATCCCGCTGGAAGCGCCGGTCACAAACGCGGTTTTCTGGCCATTCTGTGCAAGCGTCACCATATCGCTGTCCTCTTCCTCTACAGGCCGCTGTTGCCATCAGGTTCAAAAGCAGCGGGTCAAGTTTTGATGATTATTATCATCGTTATGCTTAGATGATGGTTGTCATCATTGATGTCAAGTGCGATCGTGTTGACCAAAGGCGGGTGCTATCGCTCAGATGCCAAGCAATGCAGCACGGGCAGGGCAGCAAAAGGGTGGTGACGGCACTATGCCATCTGCATCCACCTATGCCTGCCGAAACCCTGCCAATCGTCGCCCTGCGTCGTCCGGCTGGAACAAGGGCCGGATCGTCGGCCAGCTGCGCCCTTTGGCTCTCACGCATGTCTGGTCCATCAGGCTGCGGCTTGAAATGGCTGATGACACGCGTGACCTGACCTGCTCATGCCGCCATCGATCGCAAGTTGCGCGGCTGCGACCGTGTCTGCCTGAAGGTCCAAGATGTATTTGCCGCTGGTTGCGTCAGGGAGCGGGTATTGGTGACGCAGAGCAAGACCGGAAAACCCGTCCGGTTCGCAATCACAGTGACGACAAGGCTGTCGCTGGAAAGATGGGACGCGAACCCCGAGAGGATCAGCATCCTGTAACAAGCGATCTTATGCCCCGTTTTAATACAACCCTAACCCGCGCATGATGGGTGGCCAGTCCTTGATCCGCTTGCGGGCTTTTTCGGGCGCGCGTCCTGCGACTTCGTGGATGATTACGTTCATCAGGGTGGTCATCGGGCCGGTGCTTTCAAGGAAGGCGTCAACCTTGGTGGCAACATGGAAGACGAAGGGCGACTCGGCGCTGGCCCATGTGTTCAATTCATCGGTGACGATGACCACCTGCATGCCCAGACCGCGCGCGGTTTGCACGATGGGCAGGGCTTCGCGGGCATAAGGCGCCATGTCGATCAGAACCAGACAGCGGCTTTCGTCGGCGCGGCGGAAGGAGGGTATCCATTCCACCAGCCCGCCGTCATGCGGCGACATAAACCGCACCGAACCGCGCACGATGGACAGGCGGCGGGTGAAATCTTCGGCAATGCCGCGGATGGTCTGAAAGCCTGTCACAAACACCTCATCCGCTGCGGCGATGGCGTCGATTGCAGCGGGCCATGCGGGCTTTTCCACCTCATGCGCCAAGGCCAGCACCGCATCGGCATCGCGCTTTAGGATCGCGCCGATCTCGCTGTCCAGAAGGCGGAAATAGCGGTCGGCGGGCGAGACATGGGCATGGACCAATGCGGCTTGCAGGTCTTCCTTCAGACCTTGCAGCCCTTTGTAGCCCGCGCGTTTCAGGAATCGGCTGACGGTGATCTCGCTGACACCGGTTTTGCTGGCGATGGAGGAACCCGTTTCCAGCCCCAGGGTTGCCTCGTTCAGCACCAGCCATTGCGCGATGATCGCCTCTGATTTGGTCAAGCCGCCGGAAATGCTGCACAATCTTGCGGCAAGTGGGGATTCTTCGGGTGTGTTTGGTTGATCATTCATGACAGCATTTACAGCAATACATTAAAATGGTAGCGTTCTGTCATAAACATAACACGCCTGAGTCGTCGCCGCCAAGCCTTTTCACCCCTTCGGCCCGAACCTCTGGCACCAACCGGGAGACGATCATGAAGGCACTTGGATTTGCATCCGTCATCGCGCTGATGGCCGGAATGGCACAGGCTGAAGGCACGCTGGCGCTGTATAACTGGGGCGATTACATCAACCCCGATGTGCTGGCGAAATTCACCGAGGAAACCGGCATTGCGGTGACGCTGGACACCTATTCGTCGAACGAGGAGATGCTGGCCAAAATTCAGGCCGGCGCCACGGGCTATGACATTGTTTTCCCGTCGGTTCACATGAATGACATCATGTTGAAGCTGGGCTTGCTGGAAAAGACCGACATCAACCAAAGCCCCGATTTCAAGAACATCGACCCTGCGTTCCTGCGCGCCAAGGAAGACCCGGCTTCGGAATATTGCCTGCCCTATGCGTGGGGCACGGTGGGGATTTTCTACAATGAAACCGTAACCGGACCCATCACCGGCTGGGCGGATTTCTTTGCCATTCCCGAAAAGACCGGCGGCAAGATCACCTTGCTGGACGACATGCGCGAAGTGATTGCCATCGGCCACATCATGAACGGCACCAAGGTCAACAGCGCCGATCCGGCCGAAGTTCAGGCCGCGACGGATTATGTGCTGGCCCATAAGGGTGCCGTGTCGGCCTTTACCTATGAGGTGCCGCCGATGCTGGCGTCGGGCGACATTGCGGCGGGGCATTTCTTTGTCGGCGGCAATGTGTTCTTCACCGAAACGCCCAACATCAAATACGTGATCCCCGCCGAAGGGGGGACGATGTATCAGGAAAACATCTGCGTTCTGGCCTCGGCTCCCAACAAGGACAACGCCAAGAAGTTCCTGGAGTTCTACCTGCGCCCCGAGATTGCCGCGTTGAACGTGGCACAGCAGTATAACGGCACCCCGAACACCCCTGCGAATGCGTTGACGCCCGATGCGATCAAGTCGAACCCGAACATCAATGTGGCATCCGACACCATGGCGCGGCTGCAGATCTTCGAAGACATCGGGGCGGCGTTGAAGCTTTACGACCGGGCCTGGAACACCATTCGCACGGCGCAATAAATGACCCACTTGCTGGAAATCCGCAACGCGCGGCGAACCTTCATCACCCCCGAGGGTGGCCATCTGGCCGCCCTTGACGGGATCAATCTGGATGTGGGTGCCAATGAGTTTGTTACCCTTCTGGGGCCTTCGGGCTGTGGCAAGACCACGCTTTTGCGGGCGATTTCAGGGTTTGAAACCCTTGATTCCGGCACGATGACATTGGGCGGCGCGGACCTGACCGCGCTGCCACCCTTTCGCCGTCCGGTGAATACGGTGTTTCAAAGCTATGCCCTGTTCGGCCACATGACCGTGGCGCGCAATGTGGGCTATGCGCTGGAAGTGGCGGGGGTTGGCAAGGCGTCGCGTGAGGCGCAGGTGGCCGAGGCTTTGGAGAAGGTCGGCCTTGCCGGAATGGGTGCGCGCAGACCGTCGCAACTGTCGGGCGGGCAGCGTCAGCGCGTGGCGCTGGCACGGTCGATCATCGCCAAGCCGCGATTGTTGTTGCTGGATGAGCCGCTGTCCGCACTGGACCGCAACCTGCGCCAGCAGATGCAGCTTGAGCTGAAAACCCTGCAACACGCATTAGGCATCGCCTTTATCTTCGTGACCCACGATCAGGAAGAGGCGCTGACCATGTCTGACCGCATCGTGGTGATGCGATCCGGCCATATCGAGCAAATCGGCACCCCGCGCGAGATTTACCGTCACCCGAAGAACCGCTTTGTGGCTGAGTTCATTGGCGAGACCAACCTTTTTCCCGTCACTATCGACCGTGTGGACGGCGAAACCGCCCTTGCCCGCACCGCCGAGGGGGTGGAGATGCACCTGCCAAGCGCGGGGCGCAAGCCGGGGGAACAGGTGACCGCCATTCTGCGCCCCGCCGATTTCAACCTTGGCCCGACGGGCATCCCCGGCACCGTCACACGCGCGGTTTATCTGGGGTCCGACCTATACCTGTTCGTCCAGCCACAAGCCGGAGGCCCGGAAATCCGCGTCATTTCCCGCGACGGGGCGGGCTTTGACGAAGGCGCCGCCGTGCATCTGGCACATGATCCGGCCCGCGTTCATGTGCTGGAGGCGGCGTGATGGCGATGCGGCGGCAATCGGTGGTATTGGGGATGTTGCTGACCCCCGTCACGCTGTTTCTGGGGGTGTTCTTCCTGCTGCCCCTGTGCATCATCGCGGTATTCTCGTTCCTGTCACCCGGCCTTTACGGTGGCGTGGAGTGGAGCTTTTACCACTGGAACTATGGTCGCATCTTTGGCTGGGCCGACGGGATCATCGAGATCTATGAACCGATCTATTTGCAGATCCTGTTCCGCTCGCTGTCCTTCGCCGCCCTGACCGTCGGGCTGACCCTGATCCTGTGCTATCCGGTGGCGTTCTGGGTCAGCCGCCTGTCGGAACGCTGGCGGCTGGTGTTCATGTTCCTGATCACCCTGCCGTTCTTCTCCAGCCTGATCGTGCGGCTTTATGCGTGGCTGCTGATCCTGAAACCGTCGGGGCTGCTGAACACCGTTCTTCTGTCGATCGGGGCAATCTCGGAACCATTGGAAATTCTTTACACCCCCACAGCGGTGGTCTTGGGCATGGTCTATGTCATGGTGCCATTCATGTTCCTGCCGCTCTATTCCGCCGTCGATAACCTTGACCGCGCGCAGATCGAGGCGTCTTTGGACCTTGGCGCCAACCGCCTCCAGACCTTCCTGAAAGTGGTGCTGCCGCAAACCCTGCCCGGCATCATGGGCGGGGCGGTGATTGTGTTCATCCCCTCGGTGGGCAACTTCGTTGTGCCGGATGTGCTGGGCGGGGCCAAAGGCCTGATGATCGGCAATCTGGTAGAGCAGCAATTCCTGTCGTCGCGCAACTGGCCCTTCGGCTCGGCGCTTTCGATGATCATCATGGCGGTGGTGCTGACGGTTCTTCTGATCTCGGCCAGCCGCGCCAGAAAGGCGGGCGGCCATGCGTAACCCAATTGGCTGGGCCGCGTTGACGGCCTTTTCGCTGGCGTTCTTCGCCTTCATCTATGCGCCCCTGTTCGTGATCATCGGCTATTCGTTCAACTCGAACCCGATCAACATGATGATCTGGGAGAGCTTTACCTTTGACTGGTATACCGGCCTGCTGGGCCTGTCTGATCGCAGCACGGATGTCTCCAACCGCGCGGCTTATGTCGAAAGCACCGATCTGATGCTGGCCGCGCTGCGGACATCGCTGACGGTGGCGATGTTCACCACCACTATTTCCACCGTGATCGGCACCGCCACCGCGATTGCGCTGGCACGTTACAGGTTCCGGGGGCGCGGATTTTACAACGGCTTCATGATGCTGCCGATGATGATGCCCGACATCGTGCTGGGCATCGGGCTTTTGATCTTCTTTGTTACCATCGGCATGAACCTGTCGATCCTGACCATCATCATCGGCCATTGCACCTTCCTGACCTCTTATGTCTTCATCATCGTGCAGGCCCGCATGGCCGGACTTGACCCTGCCCTGGAGGAAGCCTCGGCTGATCTGGGCGCATCGGAACTGACCACGCTTCGCAAGGTGCTGTTACCGCAACTGGCCCCCGGCATCATCGGCGGGGCGCTTCTGGCTTTTGTCATCTCGATGGATGATCTGGTCATCACCTATTTCGTCTCTGGCACCGGCGATACCACCTTGCCTGTTTTCATCTTTGGCATGATCCGCCGCGGCGTGAAGCCAGAGATCAACGCCATCGCCACGCTGATCATTCTGGCCTCGGTGGTGATCGCCGCCCTTGGCCTGTGGCTTCGCAGCAGAAAGACCGACTAAATGACCAAACCGCGCGCCCGTGACCTTGGCCTGCCTTTCCCCGGCACGACCGGTCCCCTGAATGCCATTACCGATGTCCCCGGCGTGGCCGTGGGGTTCTGCACCCTGACCGATCCCGCCAAGAAGATGCGGACCGGTGTTACCGCCATTCTGCCCCGCCCCTCGACCGAGCCGCAGCCGGTCTGGGCCGGACAATATGCGCTGAACGGCAATGGCGAGATGACCGGCACCCATTGGATCAACGATGCGGGCTATTTTCTGGGGCCGATCCTGATCACCAATACCCATGGCGTTGGCGCGGCGCATCTGGGGGCCACGCGCTGGATGATTGACCACTACGCCGAGTATTTCAGCAAGCATCATGCCTGGGCCATGCCCGTGGTGGCCGAAACCTATGACGGGGTATTGAACGATATCACCGCCCTGCACGTTCAGCCCGAACATGCCATTGCAGCCCTTGCGGCCCGCAGTACGGGCGCGGTGGCCGAAGGGTCCACCGGAGGCGGCAACGGGATGATCGCTTACGAGTTCAAAGGCGGCACCGGCACCTCGTCGCGCCAGATTGAGTTGGGAGGGCAAGGCTACACCGTTGCCGCCCTAGTTCAGGCCAATCACGGCATCCGGCCCTGGCTGACCATCCTGGGCAAACCCGTGGGGCAACTGATCCCGGAAGATGCGTTTTATCCGGGCGAGATGGGGTCGATCATCGTCATCGTCGCCACTGATGCGCCCTTGTCCGGCCTTGCCCTGCGGCAACTGGCCAAGCGCGCGGCCATCGGCATCGGGCGCGGCGGCACTCCGGGGGGGAACAATTCGGGCGATATCTTTCTGGCCTTCTCGACCGCAAACGAAGGCCCAATGCCGCAATTCGCCCCGGCTGTGGTGACCAAACAGGAACTGAATATTGAGCTTCTGGACAACCTCTACCTCGCGGCCGTGCAGTCCATCGAAGAGGCTGTGGTGAATGCCATGGTGGCAGGCGAAGATGTGGCCACCGTCAAACCCGAAGGCCTGACCTGCCGCGCTTTGGATCATGCCCGGCTAAAGGCGATCTTCGGGTAGGATGAAAGCGAGGAATACGATGCGGCAACGGTCGTGTCTGGCCTGACCCATGCAAGCCGCCAGACTTCAGCCTTGCAGCCCTAGCGGTAATCCCGCTCTGGCTTGCCGGTAATTTTAGCGCGCAGGTCGGGGGCGAGTTCCTCCGGCCCAACCGCGCCGATGATAACGCCGACGCGGCGAGATTTGCCGCGCATGCCTTTGATCTCAGCCTTTGAGATCGTGGTGCGCTGCGCGGGCCGTCGCGCCCAATCGTTCAGGAGGCCCATGAGACGGGCGATTTCGTCGGCATGTGCAGGCGATGCGCCAAGGTCAATGAATTCATCGGGGTCGGTCTGGGTGTCAAACAGCATCGATCGAAAACCGCCTTCAGCGTGGATCAGTTTCCAGCGCCCATCGAAGACCATGAAAAGCCGGGCGTCTTCGGGCTGGACATCCAGATAGCCGGGTCCGGCAAGCGCCATGGCGGAATAATCGTATTCAGAAAACACCGCCTGCCGCCAAGACGGGTTTTTGCCATGGAGGAAGGGCGTCAAATCATGGCCCTCAAGGATATGATCGGCCGGCGTGGCCCCCATGGCCGCAACAAAGGTGGGGGCAAGGTCGATGGCTTCGACCAAAGCATCAGATGTGGTGCCGCGCGTGGCATCAGCCTCGGCGCGCGGGTCATAGATGATAAGCGGGATACGCACCGAAGGATCGTGGAAAAGATCTTTCTCGCCCATCCAGTGATCACCCAGATAATCGCCATGATCCGAGGTCAGGACAATCATCGTTTCATTCATGCGTCCGGTTTCCTCAAGGAAATCCATGATCTTGCCGAATTCAGCGTCGCATTGTGCAATCAGACCCATATAGGCGGGGATGACCGCGTCACGCACCGCATCCTTTGAGAACGCCTGTCCCGCCTGATTGTTCATGAAGACCTTGTAGACCGGATGCGGGTTCTCGCGTTCACATGCATCGCGCAAGGGCGGGACCACATCGGCGGGGCCGTAAAGGTTGTGCCACGGGGCGGGGACTATGTAGGGCCAGTGTGGCTTGATATAGGAAAGGTGGCAAAGCCATGGGGCTTTACGGGGCAAGGCCATGAACTCCAGCGCCTGCCGCGTCAACCACGGGGTTTCGCTGTCTTCTTCCCGGATATTGGCAGGCTGGACGGCGTTCTGCAAAAGCCAGCCAGAGGCGATGTCTCCTTGCCCGTCCACCCCGGAATTGGCGTGGGCATGCCACGGGTTATGACCGGGATAGCCCTGCTTTTTCAGCCATTCGTTATAGGGCGAACGCTTTTCATCATAGAACCCTTCCGGCCCTTCTGCGTTCAGCCCATCTTCGCGCACCCAGACGTCAAAGCCGCAATCGGCCACCCGCGCGCCGATCACCGAGTCCGGCGCAAGGCCCAGACGGGCCATGCCTTCGGCATCCACACTCATATGCGTTTTGCCAATGAGCCAGCTTTCGACGCCCGCCTTGCGAAGATGATCACCCAACGTCACCTCGCCCACTTTCAGCGGAAAGTTGTTCCACGCCGCACCATGGGAATGCACATAACGCCCTGTGTAAAAGCTCATCCGGCTGGCACCGCAAATTGGCGATTGCACATAGGCACGGCTGAAGCGCACGCCGCGCGCCGCCAGCCGGTCAAAATTTGGCGTCCGCATCGTCGGATGTCCGGCGCAGGACAGATAGTCATGCCGAAGCTGGTCATACATGACGAATAGGATGTTCTTGATCTGGCTCATCGTGGTCAGCGTCCCATCAGGCCCGGCAGGAAAGTGGCGATTTGCGGGAAAATCAGGATCAGGGCAAGACCAAGCATCATCGCAACCACAAAGGGCCAGACCCCCTTGAACGCGGTGCCAAGGCTGATGTCGCCAATGGTCGCTTTGACCACAAAGACATTCAGGCCAACAGGCGGAGTGATCAGCCCCATCTCTACAGTGATGACCGCGACGATGCCGAACCAGATCATGTCAACGCCAAGCGGTTTCAGGATGGCGGCAAAAATCGGGATCGTCAGGATCAGCATCGACAGGCTGTCAAAGATGCAGCCCATGATGAGGTAAAGGATGCAAATTGCGATTACGATGCCCATCGGCGAGATTTGCAGGCCAAGAAGCCAGTCGGAAATCGAGCCGGTGAAGCCCGCAAGGTTGACGAAATTGGCAAAAATCACAGCGCCGAAAGAGATCACAAAGATCATGCCGGTGGTCACGCCCGTCTCGATCAGGCTTTCGCGCAGCGCGACCCAAGACAGCTTGCCACGCGCGAAGGCGAAGGCTCCGGCGGCGGTGACGCCGATACCGGCGGCCTCGGTCGGGGTGAAAAGCCCGCCATAGATGCCGCCGATGATGATGACAAAGATCAAGGCCACACCCCAAACCCGCAGCAAAAGCCGGAAGCGCTCGGGCCATGGGGTGCGTGCGCCGGGAGGGCCTTGCTCGGGGTGGCGCCAGGTGGTCCAGGCGATTGCGCCGGAAAACAGTGCGATCAGAAGGATGCCGGGCAGGATACCCGCGATAAACAGCTTGGCAATGTCCGTCTCGGCCAGAATGCCATAGATCACCATCGGCACCGAGGGCGGGATCATGATGCCCAGCGTGCCACCCGCCGCGATGGCCCCGGACGACAGCCCATCGTCATAGCCGTATCGCCGCATCGAGGGCATGGCGACGCGGCTGATCGTGGCTGCCGTCGCCAAGGACGAGCCGCAAACCGCGCCAAAACCACCGCAGGCCACCACTGTTCCCATCGCCAAGCCACCGCGGAAATGGCCGACAAAGGCATTGGCGGCGTCATATAGCTCATGCGCCAGATTGCTGCGGTTGATAAGCGCGCCCATCAGGATGAACAGCGGAATGACAGTAAAGCTGTAAAGCGTCACTTGGTCATACATCTGCTGGCCGGTCATCACCAAGGCGCCGTTGATTGCGCGCATGTGGAATTCAAGCCCCGCATCGCCCCAGGAAATCAGCGCCTGCCCAACCATATCGGCCCGCACATAGGCAAATCCAACTAGGCCGACGAACATCAGCGCAAAGCCCAAAGGGACACCTGCGAATATCAGGATCAGCATGGCGGCAAAGCCGATCATCGAGATAATCATTCCAAAGACCCCTTTGCCGCATGGGCGTCGCGATCAAGCCCGGCCAGCGCCCGCATCAAAAGCCCAAAGGTGACAAGGCACGACAACCAGCCCAGAACCGCCATGACAGAGGCAACCGGCCAAAGCGGAATCTGCAAAGATCCGGTCGAGGCCATGGAGGATTTGACGATCCCTGCCTGCACCGTCATGCGCCATCCGATGAATCCAAGCCCGAGGACCGAGATCAGTAAGATAACAATGCGGTGCCAGCGCCGGGCATTGCCTGTCAGGCGGTCGGTCAAAAGACCGATGGCCAAATGGTTCTCTGCGCGGCTGGCAAGGGGCAGGGCAGAGAACACGGTCATACCCATGAGAATCTCGGAAATCTCATAGCCACCTGACAGGGGCGCGTTGAAGAAATAGCGCCCCGCCACATCGATCACCGTCAAGGCGACCATGGCCAGAAGGCAGAGGCTGATGACAGCCTCCAGCCCCTTTTCAATGCCCGTCCACAGCCGCGCCATTTCTCAGTTGCCCGCCGCAACCTTGGCCTGCTCGGCGATGTAGAAATCGAGCGCGGCTTTGCCGTCGATCCCAAGCGGTTCGACCGATGCAATCCACGCGTCTTTCACCGGAGCAAAAGCGGCGGTCAATTCGGCGACAAAAGCCTCGGAGGCAGGCGCGATGGTGACGCCAGCGGCAAGCGTCCGCTCGCGCGCGGCGGTCTCTTTGTCATCGCTGCCGGCTGTCCGGCGGGCCAGCGCCTCGCCCGATACGGCGCGAATCTTTTCCTGATCCTCGGGGCTGATCGTCGCCCAGACATCCGAGCGGAGATAGACTGCAAAGGCAGGGGCAAAGATATGACCCGGCACATCGGTCGCGGCTTTGGCGTAATCGATCACGCCAAAGACTTCGAGCGATTCAAAGTTGATACAGCAAAAGCTGTCAACCACTCCGCCCGAAATCACTTCATGCATACGGACGGCAGGGCCGGGCGAGACAACGGCGCCGGCTGCGGAAAGGGCATCGGCCGGCACGCCGGGCGGCGACCACATCTTTAGCCCCGCAAGCGCCGCAAGACTGTCGATCGGCTTGGCCGCATCCATGGAAATCAGGCTATTGGCGGGGGTGCTGACCAGCCCCAGAAGCTCGACATCCTTCAGCGCGTTCTTGCCCTTGAAGAACTGATCATAGGTTCGCCAAAGCGCAACAGAGGTTTCCACATCGCCGAAATAGGTCATCGGCAAAAGCGGCATTTGCAGTTCGGGATTGGTTTCGCGCACGAAGCCAACCATCGAAAACGCCCCATCCATCACGCCCTGCTGCACCGAATTGAGCAGTTCCGGCGGCGGCGCGAGCGACGAGTCGGGGACGGTGAACTTCACCCGCCCCTCGGTCGCCGTTTCGATCTCGGTGATCCAAGGCTTCATTACATCGGTCCAAAGCGCATCATTCGGCGCAAGGAAGTTGTTGAAAACGATTGTGGTTTCAGAAACCGCCGGTGCCGCCCCAGCCAGAAGGGCCGCAATAGCCCCTGCCATTATGATACGCATGTCCTTCTCCCTTTTGATGCGGTTTGCCCGCTTGATCTTCTATTGAATAACAGGTTATGTATTAACACGTTATGGAGTCAAGTCTGCCGAGGTCCTGAATGCCCCCTTTTTCTACGATGCGCGGATTTGAAAGCTCGCTGCCGATCGCACTGTTGCGCGCCCGGCAAGCGACGGCGCATAAGTTCAAGCCGCACACGGATGCAGCGGGCCTGACACAGCCACAGTGGCGGGTGATACGGGCCTTGGCGGCTGGCGAGGCCTTGGATGTCGCAACGCTGGCCGCGCGGTGCGTATTGATGCAGCCCTCGGTTTCACGGCTGCTCAAGGGGTTGCAAGACCGCAGCATAATTGAAACCGTCGCTGGGACAGATGCGAGGCGGCGCCTGTTGCGCCTGACCGATGAGGGCCAGCGGCTTTTTGACCGGATCGCGGTGATTTCCGAGGCCGTCTATCGGGACATCGAGGCGGTCTATGGCCGCGAAGACTTGGCGCGGCTGGTCGAGATGCTGGTGCGGCTGCGCGAAGTGGCCGAAAGCCTGCCTGACCTGCCGCACGAAATGCCGGAATTGTCGTGATGGTGCCTGATTTTTACCGGTGTGCGCATCGTTCGTGACCTTCGCTGCACGGGCGCATTTATGGCAGGCCACGGATCACGGGTGGTTGGATGCGAAAGCCTTTGCAATCCAAGCCCAAATGCGCGCGGCATCCGGGACGTGGTATCGTTCTGCTTTCGTGTATGCGTAAAAAGACGGTTGCGGCTTAACCGATAGATTTCACAAGTAAAATCCATTCGCTAGCCTCAACCTGCCAGTCCCCTTTGGCAACCGCACGGCGGGCAACTTCGTGATAGCCTTTTGCGGTATAAAGGCGGAGTGCATCAGGATGGGTGTCCGCTGTAATCAGGCTGATCGACCCGCAGCCTGCGCGATGCGCGACATCTTCGGCATAGGCCAGAAGGGCGTTGCCCAAGCCCTTGCCGCGAAACCGGTCATAGGTTGCAAGCACGTTCAGATACCACGATCCCGGTGCCAGCGCTTCGAGTTCCAGCAAAGGAACGAAGATCGCGGGGGTGTCGGGGGCTATCGGGGCTGGTTCAGCCTCGGCCTGATAGCCCAGAAGGCAGGCGGCCACCTCGCCGTCACATTCGGCCAGCCAAGCATTCCGATACGAAAAGTTCCCGCTTTCGCGCGCGGCGCGTTCCTGACCATAGGCCCAAGGGTCACCCTCGGGACCGACAGATTTTTGCCAGAAATGCAGCGGAAGATCATCCGCTGCCATATTGATGAATCGCACCAAATGCGCGGCGTCCGACGCTTTTGCTTCCCGGATCAACGTGCTTTCCCTTCTTCGCTTTGGCCTCAATCCCGCAGATGCGGGCGTGGATCGCGGCGGCCTCACACAGCTTTTCCAGCCACCAGATGCCGCGAACCTTCCTTCAAAAGATCAGGAACTTGCGCGGCATGCAATGTCTTCTCCCTGCCTTGGGCCATCGGGTCTTGCGGTTCGGAGTGCGATGCGCGCGGTTTTGTTGGGCCTTGTCAGTCGGGCTGTTGCGTCCTACGACGAAAGGGTGACCAAAGCGCAATCTTGGAAGGACTGACATGAGCGATATGGTTTTCCGCTTTCCCGCACCGGGACCAGAGCCGATGCTGACCGATCTGGAAGGCTGGACCAAGGTCGAGGGCAACCCGACCATGAAGACATGGGTGCAGCATACGTCGATCGACGGAAGTGTGATCAGTGGCACATGGGAAGCCACGACCGGCACATGGCACGCGATCTACAAGTTTTACGAATTCGTGCATTTGATCGAAGGCCAGATCACCATCACACCGGATGACGGCACCCCCGTGACCCTGCACCCCGGCGATGCTTTTGTGGTCGATGCGGGCTTCAAGGGCAAATGGACCATCGAAAAGCCCGTCAAAAAGCACTTCTGTATCAAGCTGAAGTAGACAGCAGGCCGCGCGCCCCAAGGCCCGCGGCCAAAAACCGGCGACGCGGGGGCGGGCCAAGCGGACGGATCAATTGCCGCTTGGCACCGATAGGGTAAAGCACGAGCCTTTGCCGGGGGTGCGGTCAAAGCTGACGTCGGCACCAACCAGATTTGCCAGCCGTTTGCAGATTGTCAGCCCGATGCCGGTGCCACTGATCGCGCTGTTTTCCTGACCCAGACGCTCGAACGGGGTAAAGACCTTGGCTTGCATATCGGCAGATATGCCGATGCCGGTGTCGGTGATCAATATCTTCAGGTGGGCGGGGTCTGTGCTGTCAAAGCTGATCCTGACCGACCCGCCGTCATGGTTGTATTTTACCGCATTGGACAAAAGTTGCGTCAGGATGCGGCGGATCACATCGGCGTCGGTTTTGACCGTTTGCAGCGGTGTTGCAGGCTCTTGCACGGTGATGGTGATATTGCGCTCGGTGGCGGCGTCCATCACCAGACTGCGTGCCTGATAGGCCAGCGACAGCACGGCGACAGGTTTCAGCAAGAGCTGTATCTCGTCTTTCTCGATCCGGCTCAACTCGATCACGCCTTCGACCAGTTCCAGCAATTGCGCGCCGGATGCAGAGATCGTTTTCAACTGATGCACCTTGTCGGCGGTCAGGGTCTGACCTTCGGCCATTTGCAGCAGTTCCGACAGGCCCAGAATGGCGTTGAGCGGGGTGCGAAGTTCGTGGCTCATGGCAGACAGGAAGTTGGTCTTTGCCCGGCTGGCCGCTTGCAACTTGTTGCCCATCCGCACCAGATGATCGCCGACGGTCTGAAGTTCGGCCACCTCATAGGTGTGTTCGGGGGCGATGCTTGCGCCATCGCTGATCTGCACCATCAGGGCTTCGATTTCCGCCAAGGGCTGTGCGACGCGCCGGCTCATACTGACCGAGCGGCGCCACAGAAACATGAAATACCCCAGATAGAACAGCAACAGGATTGCCACCATCATCTTGCTGACAAAGGCCAGTTCTGCACGCAGCGTCGCGGATTCGGCCAGAATGCTGTCTTCACTGGTCAGCACGATCAACTTCCAGTCCGGCCCTGCGATGGTGGACCATGCCGCGATCATCGGGCGGCCCATATTCATGCTGCGATGTCCGCTTGGCAGCAATTGGATCATCTGTGACACGGCGGCCAGATCGGGGCGCAGGAATACGTTGAACTCCTCCGGCTTGAAGGTGTCTTGCAGGATGGCTTTGGAATAGCTGTGTTCGATCAATTCGTTGACGCGCCAATCTTTTTCGCCCTTGGGTGGCAGCGCCAGAATTGTGCCGTCACTGCTGACCAGCATGGCATAGCTGTCGGCGCTGAACTGGATGTTAAGCACCTGTTCGACAATATCGCCGACCGTGACGTCGATGCCCACAACAGCCTCAAGCCGGTTCGGACCATAGACCGGCGCAATCGCCGAAACCATCCAACCGCCCCCCGCCGGATCGACATAAGGCGCGGTCCAGACCACTTTGCGATCGGGGTTATGGGCCTGATCCGCCTCGTAATAAAAGTTGTAGCTGGGGATATCCATCTTGGGCGGATAGATCTCCAGCACGTCAAAATAAGGGTAGATGCGATTGTAGGAATCGTAGGTGTTCAGATAAAGCTGGGCAATGATCGGATCGGTATGCTTGATGGAGCGCATGATCGGATCAAGCCCCACCGTCCGCCAGACCTTTTGTTGTTCTTTCGGGCCAATGGGCAGCACACCGCTGTAGAAGACAGCCGCGCCGCCATTGTCACGGGTGGTATAGAAGGCACCGCTGGCATCATAGGCATAGCGCGCCTTTTCCGCAGCGGTGGCATGCGATGGCGTCGCAAGGGCAAGTCCGGTCTGGTCTGCGAAAATCCGGGTCAGACCTGCGATATTCTCGAACCGCCGCGCGATGATATTCGCTTCGCGCACAGCAGTTTCGTGCAGGCCGGCGGTCGAGAGCCGGGTGATGACATCGGCACTGCGATCATAGACCACCTGTCCCGTTGCCCAGTAGATCGCCACAAAGCTGAGTTCGATCAGCAACAAAGGCACCAAGGCCGCGCGGATGTAAGACCGCCACAGCCATTTTGCCAAAGGCAACGGACCCTTAACGCTTTGCGCGGTTTCTGGCACCCAGACACTCCTTCACCGCCGGAGATTGCTTTGGCCGACGGCCATCTTCAAGCACGCAATGCCGGTTTCGGCAATTTGCAAAAAAGACGCAGCGTCGGACAGTGGCCGAAGGCCGCCGCCGCTGGAGATCACCCTTGAGCCATCTTTGGCCCGCGCTCTTGACGCCAAGCGGCATTTGCATGAGCAGTAGGCTTGGCCTGTCGCTTTGGTGGATGGTTTGATGAGCGAAAAGATCGTGTTCACGGTTGTGAAAGACGAGGCTCCCTTTCTGTTGGAGTGGATCGCTTTCTACCGCATGATCGGCTTCGATACTGTGGTCATCTACTCGAACAACTCTACAGACAGAACCGACGAACTTTGTGCGGCAATGGCCGCCGAAGGCCTGATCGAGCACCACATCCATCAGCCGGAGGGGCGATCGCCTCAGGGGCATGCAGCCTGGCTTTTCCGACGCTCGGGGCGGGCAAAGCCGGGGGATTGGGTTTTGTTTTGCGACCCCGATGAATTCCTGAACGTGAAGTTCGGCGGGCATCGCGTGGATGATCTGATCGCGCATATGCCGGACAAACAGGGGATTCTTCTGACATGGCGGATGTTCGGGGACGCGGGCAGGCAATGCTTCACCGGCCGCAGCATCGATCCGGCGTATTGTTGGGCGGCGGCGGAAGAAAATCCGAACAACCGCGTGGTAAAGACCCTGTTCCGCTATGGTCCTGAAGTCGAGTTCATGGGGGTTCATGGCCCAAGGATGACCGCCGGATACTGGACTGAAGGCAGGCCGTTTGTCTCGGCCCGTCTGACAGACATCGACCCTGCGTTGCCAGCCTATGCCAAATGGCGCGAAACCGGACAAATTGTCACCTGTGACAGCCAAGACAGCAGCTATCGGCATGTGCAGTTGAACCATTACTTCACCCGCTCGGCAGCCTGCTTTGCCATGAAACAAAGGCGCGGCATCGGGGGGAGGGCGCCTGACCGGGCGGATTACGACCACACGCGCTATGCGAGGGCGCATTATGACGCCTCAAATTTCAATCAGGTGCAGGACAAATCTATCCTTGTGTTGGGGGGCGAACTCGACAATATCATTCGAGAGTTTATGTCCGTTCAAAAGATAGAAAGCATCCAGGGCGATATCCGAAGGGATTTTCTGCTTTATGAGGCAGAGTTTGTCGCGCGGAGCTAACCTTTTGAATTGCATTGTTAATATGTATAGCGTCGCCCTGTTTGAGCGGATCATCCAAGTCGAAACCTAAGTTGGGCGCGTTCGTGTTCAAGTCCTTGTTGCGTAACATCCTGCCGAAAGCATTCCGTGGTTTTCTTGAAGCCAAGAATGTGCAGCGGCCTCCTTTGCTTGAGATTGCGGCCCATCTGGACGCGCGCGATTTCAGCGCCGCCGAACATGGCCTGCGAGATCTGCCTTCCGATGTGCGAACAGCGGCAGAGCGCCGGCTGATCCTGACCTTCTGGCTTCGGGTCTGGAACCACAGATTTGCGGGCGCGCCTGAAAGGACCGATGCAATCGGGGCGTGGTTCCGTGTGCTTGAAAGGGCGCTGGCAAGCGGTGATGTCTGGCCTGCGTTCAAGATGGCGGATGATGCCGAGGCCGTACTTGGGGCTGCCGAAGTCGCCCAGACTCTTGCGGTTGCAATCTGGGACCATTTGCCCGGTTCGAATTTCGGTCTGCAGTATCAGGCGATTTCGCGCTGTTTTGCGGGCGGTGATCCTGCGATTCTGGACGCCATTTTTTCGCACCTGCTGAAATCAGACGCGGAATTTGTGCCGGATTTCTGGCAATATCAAAGCCTTGCGCGCAGATGGTCCGAAGCAGGGGGCGCGCCAGTCGAAGTTCGGGCGCAAAGCCTGTTGCACAATACGGGCCGTGCGGATTTGAACCGGCTTTTCGATATATATCTGTTGATTTTGCGCCAGTCTGACATCGGTCAGGCATTTTCGCTTGCGCGGGAGTTGACCCACGAAACCCAGCGGCACCGGCTGTCGGGGTATCTTGTGGGGGCATCGCAAACCTCGGCGCTGATCGGAGAGGCGGTTCGCCTGCATGATGCCCTTGCGCCGCTGGATGCCGAAGACGAGCGGCATTTGATGCAGGCGCGACTTGCCGTGGCGCAAGGCGAATGGCCAAAGGTTCTGGAACACACGTGCGGCATTCTGGATCATCCCGAACAGCGCAACACCGCCGTTTGTCTGCGGGCCATTGCGCTTGCCTATCTTGGCGATCACGAAAATGCCCGCGCGGCCATTGACCATGTGCGCTACAACCGCCACGCGCCTTGGTTCTTGCGTGGTCGTGCCGCGCTGATCGGAATGACAGACCGCATTTTGCGGGATGGCGGCACTCCGGTTGATCGCGTGGCATCGCCCGAACTGGCGACCGGCGCGGGGCGGCCCTTGGCGCAATCGCTGTGGGTCGGGCCGCAGTTGCGCTGGATCGAACAGCTTTCGATGAAAAGCTATCTGCTGAACGGCTGGCGCTATAAGCTTTTCGTCTATGATGAGCCTGCAGGCGTGCCGGAAGGGGTCGAGTTGTGCGATGCAGCCGCGATCCTTCCGCGCAGCGCCATCTTTCAAGAGGGCGATGGCAGTGGCGCGCACAAAGGGTCTTTGGGCGCGTTCTCGGACTTGTTCCGCTATGCGCTGCTTGCGCGTCTGGGTGGGCTGTGGACCGATACCGATGTGGTGAATTTGCGCGCCTTCGATCCCGAAGGGCAAAGGTTGATCGCCTCGGAATGGACGGATGCCGGACTGATCGGCCCCAATGGTGCCATGATGGCCGCCCCTGCCAATGATCCCCTGCAGCGGACGGCCCTGGAGACAGCGCAAGAATTGCTTGCCTCTGGAGAGATGCACTTTGCGCGGATCGGCCCCGAGTTGTTGGCAGAACTGCTGGGCGATGGCGGGGCGCAGGGCTATCAGGTCTTGCCGCCGCATTTCCTGAATCCTATCGGCTGGATGGAAACGGGCCGCCTCTTGCAGCCTTTCGAAACGACCCGCCGGATCGAGGTGCTGCAAAAGGCCCATAATCTGCACGTCTATACCGAGACGTGGCGATTGATCGGGCTGGGCCTGACGCGCCCGCCGGAAGGGGGTGGTTTTCTGCCCACGCTATACGAGCGTTTGATGAACGCTGAGGGCATGGCTCCGCGCCGTGTAATGGAGTTGATTTCGGCATGACCGCGCAGGAAACTCTGGCAATCCGCGATCTTGCAGGTGCTGTCGCTTCAGGGATGACCTTCGGGCGGTTGATGGCGCGGGGTGTCGATGTCGATCGGTTGATCCTGCGGGAAACCGACGTGCAACCGCTTGAGGCTGCCCTTCAAAAGACGCGCGCAATCGGGGATTTGCGCTGGGGTGCCACTATATGCCGCCGATTGGTGCGGCTGACCGGTTCACCGGCGCATTGTCTTGATCTGGCGCGCAGTCTTGTTTGGTCAATGGATTTTCACGGGGCCGACGAAGCCCTGCGCCAGACGGTTGAAGCAGACTTTACCGCAAATGTGCGGACGGTTGTTGACTGTCAGATCGCACTCGGCTTGCGGGATGAGCCACGCGCCAGACAGGCCATAGAGGCCTTGAGTCGGGCGGGCGAAGAAGTGGCGCCATGGCAAGCGCGCCTGATCGCGGCGCTGATGTCGTGGGGCAAACAGGCCGAAGCCCGCCACGCCTTTGAGGCGGCGATTGCGGCGCATGGTATGACTGCATCGCTTGCGACGATAGACGTGCGCCTGATGCTGATGGACGAGGGGCCGAAAGCCGCTTTGCAGCGGTTGGACGAGCTGTCGCATCTTCTTCCCCCTGCAACTGAAGTGTACCGCGCCCTGAAGTTGTCGCTGCTGAACGAACGCGGGCGGCATAACGAGGCTTTGGACCTTGCCTTGCTTTGGCTTGATGACATGCCGCTTGCTGTCTCGATCTATGGGCATGCCATGCATGCGGCGCAGCATTGTGATCGGGTGATCGAACTGGGCGATGTGCTTTCGGGGATCAATGCCCGCTATCCGGCGGTTCCTGAATTGCTTGAAACCCTGTGCAACTATGCCATCGATCAGGGCGATACAGCAACAGCGGCCGAGTTGCTGGAGGCTGTACGCGAAAGGTCAAGCTGGACCTGGATGATCATGCAATTCGGGGCGGCATGCCAGACTCCGAATGACACCGATGTCGAGGCCTTTCTGCAGATGCTGGAGGCAGACGGCATCCGCTTTCCCGGCCCCTACATCCTTTACGCCCTTTTCAACTATTATTTCCATGCCGACGAAGCGGGCCTGCGGCGCGCGCAGCGGGCGGTGGATCGGCTGATCCCTGCCGGGATGGATGACAGCGGTTTGATAGCGCTGCACCTGCGGTTGCTGATAGCGCTTGACCGCGATGCCGAGGCCAAGGCCTTTTTTGATCGTTTGCCGCGCGGGGTGACGCGGACCGCTGTTCTGGCACCTTTTGGGTTATATTTTCTGGTGCGAGAGGGGCGGGATAGCGAGGCGATGGCCGGCTGGACCCGCTATCTGGCAGAGACCAGCCACATGGCCCTGAATGCGCGATCTTCTTATCCCGAAGAAATCAATCTGCGCTACGCCGGTTCGGCGGATGATATTCTTGCCTTCATCACCGTTTTCAATGGCATTGAATATCTTGAATGGTTTCTGGATTATTATCGCAAACTGGGTGTCGCGCATTTCTTCTTTTGCGATAATGGGTCAAACGACGGCACTTTCGAATTCCTGCAATCCCAGCCCGACGTTTCCCTTTTCCGTAACAGCGGCAGCTTTGCAGCCTCGGCCTGCGGTGTGTTCTGGGTCAATCACCTGATGCGTCGGTTCGGGGTCGGCCATTGGTGCCTGCATCTGGACATGGATGAGGCGCTGGTCTTTCCCGGTCTGGATCAGGGTCGATCGCTGCGGGAGTTCACACAGTATCTTGATTCTAGTGGCTTTGCGGCCACCAGCGGCTGTATGATCGACATCTACCCTGATGCGCTTGACGATGACACTGCGACCAATGCCTTTGAGGCCAGCCGCTATATCGACACCGATTATGTGTGGATGCGGAACGAATTGCCGCCGTATCATTTTGTCAAAGGTGGGGTCAGGGGGCGACTTACGGGCCGCAGCCTGTTGATGACGAAGGCACCGCTGGTCAAGATGCGGGCGGACACAGCCTATATCGCCAATAACCACCAGCACACGCATTTGCCGATCGCAGATGTCACAGTTGCCTTGCTGCATTACAAATTCATCGGGGCCTTCCGTGACAGGGTTGCCGAGGCCGTTGACCGGCAAGAGCATTTTCAGGGCGCGCGGTTTTATCGTGTCCTTCAGGCATCATTCGGCCAGAAAAACACAGTTCGAAAATTGACTTCCGATAGTAGCAAAAGATACTCTACAACCAGTGATTTGATCAATTTTGGCCTGATGCGGACATCGGATAGCTGGACGGGTATCGTTCGGTAGTATAGCTTTCCATGAGTGTTCGTTAAGGCCCCGAAGGAGAGTGATGTGACGATAAAAAAGAAATCCAAATTCGGTCACAAGTTGATCCTTGGTGTGCGTGGCGTCTTGGTTGGCCTTGGCTTGGTTTCCAGCGGAACGCATAGCTTTGCATCTTCTGCCTTCGATGCTGCAGCAAGCGAGAACACCGTAGAGTCCTATACCTCCTTCATCCTTGGTGGCGGGAATGTGGATGACGTGGATGAGGCATTTTGCCGGCTCCGCGATCTTGACGAAGCTTCGGCGGGGCAGGTGGCGCGCCAATTCAGCAGCTTGTCCGAGGTTGCCAGCGTTGATTTCGATACATGCGCTTCGACAGGTTCGGCGCGCCTCATCATCATCTGACAGACAGAGAGTCCCCATGAAATACGCATCCATGGCCGTCTTTGCGGCAACGCTTTCGCTTCCCGTAATGGCATCGGCTCAGAATTTCGAGGCGTTGCTCATCGGGAATGGCGACCAGAACGGATCAACTTTCTACATGCTCAGCTTGCGAAGCGATCTTGGCTTTGGCAAGCCGGTCGGTGTGACGGGCAATGAGCGCAATGCATCTGACGGGCTGCGTCTGCGCTTCGATCTGGCGCGTTCGACCTATGACACCAACTACAACAATGTCCCCGGAACCGGCACGGGTGACACCTATCGCCTGCTCTTGTCCTATGGGATTCCGGTGGACGAAAGCACAACCGTGACCCTGACGGGTGGTGTCAGCTATCACAGCCTGACCGTTCGCCCCGTTACGGCGAACTCGCCCGACGATTCCTCTGAAACGGCGGAGTTCATTTCGGTTGATCTGGAGCATAGCCCGTCCAATTTCGGCACGCTTCAGGCGCTGGCCGAGCATGATGGGGCGGGGGCAGATTATCTGTCTGCAAGCTATCTGTTCAACGCATCGCCGAGCCTTCGCGTCGGTCCGACCGCGAACTACATCGTCCAAGGCGACTATAGCCGCACGGCCTTTGGCCTGTCGGCGGTTTATCAGCTTGGGGATCAGTTCGAAATCAAAGGAACCGCCGCAAAGGCCGAACAGACGGTTGGAAAAGGGCCTGCGGTTGATGTGGACTATTTCGAGGTTCAACTGCGTACCGTCTTCTAAGGACGGGTGCGAAGGCCGTAATGGACAGCAAAGACTTTCTGATGCAACCGGCAGACGTGGTGGTGGACGAAGATCGGCCGCCGCGTCTCGATTACCGGGATTTCCAGCGTAGCATTGTGTTGCTGTCCAACTTCCGTTCCGGTTCGCATATGCTCAAGCTTTCCTTGGGCAAGCTTGCAGGGATGACAACGCCGGCAGAGCCGTTCAACCACGGCTTTGCGCCCGAGGCTGGCTACACACTGAAAATGTATTTGGCACAAGGCGGTCCAAGGCCTTCCTTGATGACAGAGGGCCATGCCGCACTTCATCATTTCATGGCGCGATTTTACGCGCAGATGCCTGCCCGCCGCAGCATCATTCTGGATGTAAAATATCCCCAAGCCTATGCTTTCGGGGTGAATGCATCGATGCAGGTGCCTGCAGCCGTTCCGGTGATTCTTGAGGAATTGCACAAGCTGCAGATGCCTTTCATCCATTTGACGCGGCGCGATCAGGTTGCACAGGCGATTTCGTTGATGGTCGCCGAGGACAGTGGCGAGTATCTGGTGAAATCGGACTCTGCAGGGTCCGCCCCGCAAGGCCGGGTCTTGCGGCTGTCGCCGCGCGATGTCCTGTCGCGCGCAAGGCAGTTACGCAACGCCACTGAAAATGCGCGCATGGTGCTTGGTGCGCTTGGCGTGCGGCAGCACGAAGTGACATTCGAGGATCTGACATCGCCCTCGTGGCGCGACCATTACCGCGCGATTTTCAGGTTCATCAATCAATATGCCGATATTCCCGAAAATTATGTCTCGCCAACGCGGGCGCAGGACAGCAGCGGCAAAGTGGCAAACCTTGCGGATATCAGGAGTTTTGTCGCAGAGCGCGACCCTGTTCTGAATGGATAGCGCTGGCAAGATATGCGGTCTGCCTGTCATCTGGCCACTTATGCGTG
Source organism: Rhodobacterales bacterium RIFCSPHIGHO2_02_FULL_62_130 (assembly GCA_001828855.1). GTDB lineage: Bacteria > Pseudomonadota > Alphaproteobacteria > Rhodobacterales > Rhodobacteraceae > Cypionkella. The sequence goes on from MHZT01000027.1 coordinate 69,579, forward strand.
AAAGTTTTCGATGGCGCTGACGCAGGATCAAATTGCGATCTGGCTGGCTGATCAGGCCGCCCCGTCGGGCAGTCAGGCGATGGTGCTGCACGCGTTGCGGCTGCGCGGCGCCGTTGATGGCGGGGCGCTGGTGCGGGCGGTCCGTCAACTGGTCAATCGCCATCAGGAATTGCGTCTTAAGATCGACGACAGAAGTGGCACGCCGGAGCCTGTTTATGCGGCGCCGGACGACGTCCCCGTTACGATAGAAATCTGCCCGCAAGCCGAAAGCGCAGCCGACGACTGGTTGCAGCGGCGCATGTTTGCAGCGGCAAAATATCGGATCAATCTTCGGCGTGCGCCCGCCCTGTCCGTGCGCCTCCTGATGGTTTCGGCCTCGGATTGTGTGCTGTGCTTTTGCGGGCATCACATCAGCTTTGATGACTTCTCGATAACTGTTCTGCTTAAAGACTTCGGCGAATATTACACGGCTGAAAAATCGGGGACGGTGGCACAAATTGCGCCTGTCGATAAGGATACGGCCGGCGAAACGCCAGAGCGTCATCCCGACGCCCGCTTTGCGGCGACGCAGCGCCCTATGTCGCTGCCTTGGCCTGGGCGCGGTTTGCGCTTGCCCCCTGACCCGGAAACCGCCGCCATAAATCTGCCATTTCGCGCAACCCTTGATCCGGCGACGGCGCAGGCGCTGCGCTCGGTTGCCCGTCGCTACAAGACGACGCTGTTTTGCCTTTGCGCTGCGGCATATCAGGCCGTTCTGGGCCGTTACTGTATGGTGGATGAGGTGGCGGTCGGCGTTGCCTTTTCATTGCGTGCGAACCGAAGTGCCTTCAATGAGGTCGGCGCATGGGTGTCCTATGTCGGTGTGGCGTCCCAGATCGGCGCCGACCAAGTCATCGGCGCGGCGGCATCGGATTTTGGGCATAGACTGCGTTCGCTGCGAAGTGGCGAAACGGCCTGCGATCTGATGGGGTATTCTGCCAGTATCGTGCGCTATCTTGCCCCGCGCGCCGTTCCGGAAATGACCGGGCTGGAAGTCGAACACTTTGATCTTCCTGCGGATAGCGTTCTGGTGGAACTTGCCACCAGCCTGCGCGAAGTGGATGAGGGGCTGGTGATCTTGATGCGGGGGCGGGCCTCGCTGTTCAGTCCGGCCGATCTGAAAGGGCTGATGGCAGCCTATGTCGCACTTCTGGAGCAGGTGATCGCAGATCCCGCGACGCCTATGACAGCCAGTCTGCCCGTGTCAAAAGCCGAGCTTGCCCGTATGGCTGAACGGGCGGTGAATCCGCCAGTCGCAGGCTCTGATGTGGATCTGTCTGTTGTCTTTGCCAAGATCGCTGCGGACCATCCAACCGCCACAGCGGTTTCCGACCAGACAAAGTGGCTGAGCTATGCAGAGATTCAAGCCGGATCGCTGGCCTTGGCCCGATTTATGGTTGATCGCTATGGCCTTGTGGCGGGCGACAGGGTGGCCTTGCTTCTCCACCGGGGTCACAGGCTGGCGCTGGCCCATCTTGCCATGCTTATGGCGGGCCTGGTGATTGTTCCGATTGATCCAGCCTATCCTGATGACCGGATCGAAAGGATCGTGGGCGATTCAGCCTGCAGGCTTCTGCTGTGTGACAGAGAAAGCACGCTGGCGCGTATGCGTGGTCTGCAAAGCCAATGGGCATTTCCTTTGGAAATCAGCCATGTTCCCTACGATGTGCCTGCATCGCCAGCCTTCGCAATGCCATGTGTTGACGCCGGTGCGCCGGCTTATGTGATCTATACCTCTGGCTCGACCGGCATGCCGAAAGGGGCCATCGTGCCGCGTCGCGCTTTGGTGCGGCTTGCCTTGGGGTGTTTCACGCATAGGCCGGGCTTGGGCGACAAGATAACACAATGCGCGTCCCCCGGATTTGACGGTCTTTTTATCGAGTTGTGGGGGGCGTTGCTGAATGGAGCAGAGCTGCTTTGCTCATCCCAGCCAATCGAGACAATCGACGATTTCATTCGCCTTTTGCGGGACGGTAAGGCGACGCACAGCTTTTTGACGACGGCAGTTTTCAACCTGATCATTGATGAAGAGCCAAGCGTCTTTGCCACATTGCGCGAACTTGCCGTTGGGGGCGAGGCGATGTCGGCCCCCCATGCCGCGCGACTGATGCAGTGTTATCCTGCGCTCCATCTCTCCAATGTTTACGGCCCCACCGAGAACGGTGCCTTGTCAACGGCACATCACCTGCTTTCGCCACCGGACAAAGGCGAAATCGGTGTGCCGATTGGCCGGCCGCTGCCCGGAAATATGGCGTTCGTACTGGACGAAAACGGCAATCCGGTGCCGGATGGATTTCTGGGCGAATTGTGGCTTGGCGGGCCGGGATTGGCTTTGGGCTATGACAAAAACGAAGCCATGTCGGCTGCGCGGTTTTGCCAGTTTGACGCTGCAAAGCTTGGGCTGGCAGATGGCCCGCAAGTGTTGCTTTACCGAACCGGTGACAGGGTGCGCTGGGATGCGACAGGGGCGGCGATAGAATTTCATGGTCGCCTTGACGGTCAGATAAAATTCAACGGCTTCCGTATCGAGCCTGCCGAGATCGAGGCTTGCATGGCCCGCGTCGAAGGCGTTCGAAATGCCGCCATTGTCGCTCTTCGCAATGGTCCGGGTGGGGCTGTCAGCACAATCGTGGCCGTATTCGGGGCCACGGATGCGGAAAGTGACCCGGCGGATATTGAAACGGCCCTGCGGACCACTCTTTCCGATGCCTTGCCGCGCTATATGCAACCCCGCCGCTATGTCTTTCTTCCCGACGGCCTGCCCATGAATGCCAGTGGCAAGATAGACCGCAAAGCCTTGGAACTGGCGGTAAATACCGGCGGTGCCTTTGCACAGGATAAAGCCCAACGGTCCGGCATTGATCGCAAACTGGCAACGCTGTGGTGCCAAATCCTCGGGATCGATCATGCCCCCCCCGAAGTTGATTTTTTCGCTTTGGGCGGGCATTCAATTCTGGCCATGCGTCTTTTGTCGCAGATCAAGCGGGAACTTGGACTTGCCGTCTCGGTGGCCGATTTTCTGAAGCAGCCAACACTTGAATTGCTTGAACATCGGTTGCGGCGGGCGCGGCAGAATGCGGATCAGAAAAGACAGACCGGATCAGAAAATATCACTTTGCTGAAATCCGGCCCAGAAGACAAAGCGCCGCTGTTCTGCCTTCCGGGCCTGCTTGGTCAGCCTGTCTGGATCAACGCCGCGCTTTCTGTCATGCCGGATTTGGGGCGGCCCATTTTGGGGCTGATGATGCCCGAGACGGCAGTCTTTACCACTTTGGCGGAGGCCGCCGAGTTTTTTGCGACGGAAATCATCGGCTGGCACAAATCACGCAATCTGACCGAGGGGCCGATCCTTGCCGGATTTTCGATGGGCGGGTTTTTGGCCTCGGCTGTGACCCTAGCTTTGGAACGGTCAGGCTTTCCGCCGTCCAAGGCAATCTTGATTGATCCAAACACCAATTTCTTTCCATCCCTCCACCAAGATAATCAGCGAGACGAAGAGAATATCGCAACCCGTATTTCCGCCATGCGGAGATCGCATGTTTTGCAGCCCGTTCAAACGCAGCTTGACTTCGTGGCTGCGACTCGAGGATTTCCGGCGGCGCGGCTTAGGCCGGGCGAGGATTGGGCCATTCTGGCGCGTGGCGGCATTGCCCTTTATCCCGTAGATACGTTCCATCTTTCCTTGACGCTAAAATCGAATGCTGCAGCTTTGGCTGAAATGCTTGCGGGTCTTGTCACGGGCAGCCTTGAGCCGCAGATAATGCTGCGGGACGCCTGGAAAGATGAAGACTTGACCGCCCTTGGCATGGCGACCCAAGCGACGTTCGAGGGGGATTATCAACGTGCGTTTGACGCATTTGGCAACCTGTCTGACCTTGCCTGCAATCATTTTGCGGTGCGCCTGCAACGTCTGCGCCTGCTTGAAAAGTTGCGGGATACGAACACAATTTGCACTGAAGCAGAGGCGATGATCGCCTGTGCTGATCAGGTGCCGCCGACCGAAGCGATACAGATGATCGAGTCGCTTGACCGGCTTGGCCAGATTGCGCTTGCGGATCGGATCGATGCCGCCAAACTTGCGCCAATCTCCGATCCAACCGCAGGGCTTTTGTTCCAGCGCGCGCAGCGTATGCTGAACAGATCCCTGATCGACAAGGCTGCGCCGTTGCTGGACCACCCTGCGCTTGCAGCAGCCGATCCGATCGAAGCCAGTTTGCTGCGTTTGATGGTGCAGCGGCGCGCCGAGACATGCGACCTCACCGTTTGGGAGCGCGATCTGCTGGACGCACTTGCACGCCCCGGTGTCGCCTTGGCGCATTTTTCCGCCACAATGCGGTTGATCCTTCAGAAAGGCGATGAAATGGCGGCTGGTTTAGTCCTTGAACTGGCAGGAAAATCCTTTGCAGGAGATCCGTTTCTGCGTGATTTGGCGGCCATATGGAAACTGCGGATGGCAAGATGGACATGATGTCTCTTTGGGCGGGTGACTGGCAAAGGCGCAGGGTGTCTTCCATTGCAATTCGTAGCCAATGCGTCGTCGTTTGTTGCGATCACCCGCAGCGGCAACAAAAGCCCGTGGTGAAAGCACAGGCCATTCGCGGGTTCGCGCCGCGATTGGCGCGGTGTTCCGCAGGGGCTACAGTCAAGCACGCATCAGGAAGCCAGCCATGACTATGACAAATCGCAGGCTTCCCGGTTGTGTCCTGAGCGTCGACCCGTTGATCACCTTCTCCAAGCGCGCACCCGCCCTTGGCGTTGGTCTGGGGCTGATCGGTCATCGCCTTGATCTGGCAAAGGCTGGTCCGTCCTTCAACATCCTGACCTTGGCTTGGACGCATGAAGGGGATGGTCAGGCAAAACGCCTCAAGCAAGAGTTGGATGCGTTTGCCGAAACTGCCCCGCTTGCACGGTTTATCGTGCTGGCAAATACCGAGACGGAACATCAATCGCTGCATCGACATGGCATCGAGTCGGTGGTTGGCAATATTCTGTGCCTTGCGGACACAGAGCGATTTCGCATCGTTGCGCCGGCGTCTGACGCATCGCGCTTTGATGCTGTCTATGTCGCGGGCTTTCAACCCTTCAAACGCCACGCCCTTGCCTGCGATATAACCAGCCTTTTGCTGTTATATTGGCCGCCCGGCCCAATCGAGGCTATTTCCATGCGCCAAACCCTGCCGCATGCGACCTTCGGCAATCACGCCCTGCAAGACGGCGTTTTTTCATGGCTGGAGGGCGAGGTATATTGCCAGCAACTTGGCCGCGCAAGCGTCGGCCTGTGTCTTTCGGCCGAAGAAGGGCCAATGCGGGCCAGCATCGAATATATGCTCTGCGGTCTTCCTGTTGTGACCACGCCCGCACGCGGAGGGCGTATTGAGATGTTGTCCGGTCCGCATCTATCGGTTGTTCCGCCGGACCCCAAGGCGATTGCAGCAGCGGTTGCCGAAGTTGCCGAGGCCAAGCCAGATCCGTTTCAGATCAGATCCACAATTCTGGACCGTATCGGGAAAGAGCGGCAGGCGTTGTTACACGGCGTCAATCAGTGGTTGGAAAACCAAGCCGCGCCACTTCTGGATGGCGGGATGTTTGAACAGATGGTTCGCTATGGGGTGTGGCGCACAAGGCCCGAGGCGGAAATCTTCGAAAATGTTATCGGTCGTTAAAATCGGATGCACCCTGTTGCTGTTTCAAGACCGGCGATAGGTCGGGGCAAGCGCTTTTGACAGGGGGCGCGTCGATTGTCCGCAGGCGTTCTCAAAAAACTCGAAACGGTTCAGCATGGGACTGTCATTACCGAATACCCCTGTGATGACGCTTTGAATTTCCTCCAGAAAGCGTGTGCGATCACGCTGGATCAGGGCAACCGCATTATCCCTTACAGCTTGGGCAGGAAAATCCGCATCTTTTAGCGCAGTCACGGCCTTGGCAATTTCCTGCGCGTCTGGCTCGACAGTCATCGCAAAACCGTGTTGCAGGAAGCGATCGCGCCCGCCAAGGCTGGGTGTTGTCACCACAGGCAGCCCGCACAATTGATATTCGATACTGGCACGCATGGCGCCTTCTGCTTCTGAAAGGCACAGACCCACATGGCTGCTGTCCAAAGCAGCCAGATATCTGTCTCCGGTCAGCAATGTGAATTCGTTATTGTTGAAATCGTGGTTTCCAAAGACGGCATTTGGCAGAGACTCTCTGAACTTGTTCACCGTCGATAGGTCTGTTCTATAATACAGACAAAGCAGGCTGTTGATATTTCTGGCAAGTTCGTGACGTTTTTGCGGGTGCAATCTGCCCACATAGACAGCATCAAATACCTTTTGAGATCTGGTTTGTGGCAAGTGATAGTTTGATATGTTTCCGAATATAAGTTCGTTTGCAAGCAGGCTATGGATGCCTGCCTTCTTGAAAGACTGATGCTCGATTTCCGTATTGGCCAGCATGACAATTGTGGCTAATGGAAACCTGATGGCTGCCTCGGCTATTTCTCCAATCAGCCTTTTGAGTTGGTAAGGCAGTTCGTGGGTATAGGCCAAGGTCAGAAGCGACAGGGAGCGGCGCTTTTCAAACAGTTCCGGGCGAATGGACATAAGGCCAAGATTGCTCCCGGTGACCGGCATTCTTTTTCCCAGAACAATAAAAGGCTCGTCGCAAATAACACCGCCAAAAACATAAGGATCGCTTGATACGCTTGCCACAATAAATTCCCATATGATCTGCACGATGCCGCGCAGGTCGAAATTTCCAACGTCCTGGTGCAGATTCGTCTGATTTGATGGCTCTATCAAGCGCTTTGTCGATCATGCTGCCCGAATTGAGTGCTTGCCCGCGACAACGGGCGCGCAGGATTGCCCTTCCATGGGCCTTTGCCCTGCGATACAAATTCGCTTGGAATTCAGTCATTTCCCGCAGTCAGTGCGGCACGGCGGGCAGGATCACGGGACACAGCATGCGGACCAAGGTTGCCATCATCGGCGGGGGGCCGTCTGGCCTGCTCTTGTCGCTTTTGTTGCATCAGGCCGGCATCGACAATGTCGTGCTGGAACGCAAAACCCGCGAGGTCGTTCTGGGTCGTGTCAGGGCTGGGGTGCTTGAAGAGGGCGTCGTTGCGCTGATCGGGGCCGCCGGAGCGTCGGATCTGTTGCGAAAACACGCGCTTCGGCATGACGGGACGGTGATCTATGACGGCACCTCGGCCTTCCGCATCGACTTTGCAGGTATCAGCGGCCAGTCCGTTTTTGTCTATGGCCAACAGGATCTGACCCGCGATCTGTATGATCGCCATGCCGAAATTGGTGGCCAGATCATTTTCAACGCTGAAAACTTGGCAATTCACGATGCCAAATCGGACAGCCCCTTCGTGACATGGACCAGTGAAGCGCAAGGCGCGATGCAGTTGCGGGCTGATTTCGTGGCTGGATGTGACGGATTCCATGGTGTCAGCCGCCGCACGATTCCTGACACGGTCCGGCATGAATATGAAAAAGTTCTGCCCGCGGCGTGGTTGGGGGTGCTGTCGCAGACGTCGCCCGTCCACCACGAGTTGATCTATGCCGCATCTGCACGCGGCTTTGCGCTTTGCTCGATGCGGCATCACAACCTAAGCCGCTATTACATCCAATGCGTGGCAACCGATCTGGCCGAAGACTGGTCGGACGAGGCGTTTTGGTCAGAACTCAAACGCCGGATTCCGGGTGAATTCGCGGCGAAACTGGTGACTGGTCCCAGTATCGAAAAGTCCGTGGTTCCGTTGCGCGCCTTTGTGTGCGAGCCGATGCAGTGGGGTCGCCTGTTCCTCTGCGGCGATGCGGCCCATATCGTTCCGCCGACGGGGGCAAAGGGGCTGAACGCGGCGGCGGCAGATGTCGCCGATCTTTCGATGGCGTTGTGCCAGTTCTACGCCAGTGGCGAACAGTCCGGGCTAGAGGGATATTCCGCCACAGCCTTGGCGCGGGCGTGGAAGATCGTGCGCTTCAGCCTGTGGTTCACCGGATTGCTGCACCGCTTTCCGGGGCAGTCGCCGTTTGACCTTAATCTGCAGCGTGCCGATCTTGCACAGTTGCGTGACCATGCGGCAATGCAGAAGATCATGTCGGACAGCTATGTGGGCTTTGTGCGCTAGGCGGGCGGCTTATTTGGCTTGCGCGCCTTTCAGATAGGATTTGCGTGCCAGAAACTCGGCGGTGGAATTGCCGCTGGGAAAGGGTTGATCCGGCAGCGGAACGCGCAGAAAATCGCAGAGCGGCGCCCATCCGTCGCGCACATCATAGACCAGAAGTCTGCTGGCAGGGATGGTGTCGCGCACCTTTTGCAGATGCGCGGCGTAAACCGTCAGGGCATGGGCCTTGTCCGCCAGACGACCGCCAAAAATCTGTTGCAGCGCAATCTTGTAGATCAGGTCAGACCCTGCGCGCCCCATCGGGTCGGGGTCCTCGGTGCGTCCGAGTTCCGAGGCTGGCAAAATTGTGCGACTGATGCTGGCATACCAGGCTTCGGGGTCACGGGTGGTCAGGATGACCTTGGCTTCGGGAAAATGGGCTGCAAGCGCCTGCCAGTAATGCGCGGCGGGCCAGTCAACCTGTGCCTCATAGCCTGCAAAGCCCAGATCCCAATCGACAGCCTCGCCCTGCGCGGCGGCGGTCCAGAACGCGATCTGCTCTGCCGATCTGCGGACCTCGTACATATGGTGACAGGGACCAAAGCCCAAAAGCTCCAGCGCGGATTTGAGGGAATGTGTCCCTGTCCGTCCGAAACCCGCCCCGATGATCTTCAAAGCCAAATCACACCTGTTCCTGCTTGTTCGGGGCGCATCCCCAAACCAAAAGGGTCGACCCGAAGGCCGACCCTTTCGTCAAATATCAGCCTGTATCAGAACTTGAAGCCGACGCGCAGCGACGCGACCTGATGCGAGGTGGCACCATAGTCGTCATAGGTGTTCACATTGCGCTGGATCACTTCGAGACCGACGAACATGTTATTCGACAGCGTGGCTTCGACGCCGACACCGAAGTTCGAGCCGGAGAAAGTGTAGCCGCCAGTGTAGTAGTTCGAAGCGTCACCGATCGAGGCACCAACGAAACCGTAAACCGTGATGTTTCCGGCATCCTGACCCGGCAGTTTGCCAACGTCGGCGCTCAGACGCAGTTTGGCATCGCCAACCCAGTTGATGTCATAGGCGCCTTCATAGGAGGAATTCAGATCGGGGTCGCCATCGGCATTGCCCGAGAATGCAAGTTCGCCACCCAGAGCGAAGGTGCCGAAGTCGATGAACTTCGCGCCGACGAAGATACCCGTCGTGGTGCCTGCCAGCGAATAATCCTCGGCATCACCGTAGTCTTCGTAGGGCGCCTCACCGCTGGCCGCGCCGAAAGAGATACCGGCATAAAGGCCTTCGGCCTGTGCGGGCTGCACGCCGACAGCCAAGGCAGCGGCAGATGCAAGTCCGGTGGTGGTCAGCAGAAGGGCGTGGCCCTTGTTGAAATCGGCGATCGACTGCTTCATTTCTGTCTCCATATTTGTTCACTTACGAAGGCGGCGTAGTTGCCGGGATCTCTGCCGAAGCCGCCTTCAACCAACAATTCGAAAACTTCCAAAACCCTCGAACCGTTTCAAATATCGACGGTAGCAATTGCTGGCCCCGTGGGGGCTTTGTTGCGCAAATCCCCTGAAGGTCGGAGTGCCCCTTCCCTTGGACAGACCTATCCTGCGCGTTGCGTAACGGGTGTTCCGAGTGCGGTG
>MHZT01000028.1 GCA_001828855.1 Rhodobacterales bacterium RIFCSPHIGHO2_02_FULL_62_130
CGCACGAAGAACTGACGAAAGTCCTGGCGCTCGGCGCACCAGGCCAGCAGCTTCACCCCTTGCGGCGGATGCACCAACGCCAGCGGCAGGACGGTGCGCATCGTCTTGTTGCCGTCGAGGTCGGTGTAGCCGAAGGCGACCGGCTGGCAGGCACGGATCGCTGCATGCAGGATTGCGAGGTCTGCCGCCGCGGCGTCGGGGACATCCTCGGGCCAGTAGGCGGCCGGGCGCACATCGAGCATCTGGTAGATGCGCCCGAGCAATCCAGCCTCGGGATCGGATTCTGCGAGGCGAGCCAACGCTGCATTAGCCGCCGCCGCCGTGACCGGATCGCCGCGATAACCCGCCAGCGCCAGGCCGCGAAGTGCAGCATCGCGCAGGTCAGGGTCCAGCACCGGCATCGGGTTCGCCGCCCCACTGGCCGCAGCACCTTGCCCAAAACCGATTGCGGCAGCAGCCCCGGCAAACCGGGTGCCGAGTGCGCGGCGGGTCAGGGTTTGGGTCGGGCTTGGGGTGCGACCGGGTCGCATTGCGAATCTTCCTTGGGGTGAAAAAGGTGCCCTTAATCGCATGTCTGGCGGCCTCCGGTCCAGTATTTTCACAGGACCGGCATTGGCGCATAACACCGTCCGTTCAGATTTCAGCCCCGCGCATTGAATCCCATTGATTCCGCTTAATTTTTTCATTTGACAAAGCTGCCCCTCTTGACCTACCCCTTGATCATCGAAGAATTGTGCCCGGAGGAACCCCCTCGCGGGTGTTTTTCATTTCCCCCACATCGCGGATCCTGATCCTCACGTTGGTATCGCCCAACGCGCATCGGCTTGCCCGCCCCTGCCCCACATGGAAGCGACCCGATGGACCTGGTCTTTGCGCCGAGCCAGATCGAGACTTGGCCTCTCGACCGGCTGCGCCCCTATGCCCGCAATGCAAAGATCCACGGCACCGACCAGGTCGCAAAGATTGCCGCCAGCATGGCCAAGTTCGGCTGGACTGTGCCCTGTCTGGTGGCCGACGACGGCGAGCTGATCGCCGGGCATGGCCGGGTGCTGGCCGCGATCATGCTGGGGCTGACCGATGTGCCGGTGATCCGGCTCGGCCACCTCGATGAAGCCGAACGCCGGGCCTACCGGATCGCAGACAACAAGCTGACCGAGTTGGGCGAGTGGGACGAGGCGATGCTGCGCGACGAAATCGCGGGGCTACTGGCCGAAGATTTCGACCTCTCGCTGTTGGGGATAACCGACGAGGATCTGGACGCCCTGCTGCGTGATCCGGATCAGGTTGAAGACGGCGCAGCGGAGGGCGAGGATGACATTCCCGAACCGCCGGTCATGCCGGTGTCGGTGGCGGGTGACCTGTGGCAGCTGGGATCGCACAGGCTGATCTGCGGTGACAGCACATCCGCCGATGTGGTCGGTCGGCTGCTGGGCGACGTACGCCCGCTGCTGATGGTGACGGACCCGCCCTATGGCGTGGAATACGATCCGTCCTGGCGCAACCAGGCGGGCGCCGCCAAAACCAAGCGCACCGGCAAGGTGCTGAACGACGACCGGGCCGATTGGCGCGAAGCTTGGGCACTGTTCCCAGGCGATGTCGCCTATGTCTGGCACGGCGCGCTACACTCCTCGACCGTGGCCGAGAGCCTCGTGGCGGCGGGTTTCGCCGTCCGGTCGCAGATCATCTGGGCCAAGGACCGCCTCGTCCTCAGCCGCGGCGATTACCACTGGCAGCATGAGCCTTGCTGGTATGCCGTGAAAAAGACCGGCAAGGGCCACTGGGCCGGGGATCGCAAACAGACGACTCTGTGGCAGATCTCCGGCAAGGACCAGGATGCTGCCACCGCGCACGGCACACAGAAGCCGGTCGAGTGCATGCGCCGCCCGATCCTGAACAACTCAAGCCCCGGTCAGGCGGTGTTCGAACCCTTCATGGGATCCGGCACCACACTGATCGCGGCGGAAACCACCGGCCGCGTCTGCTTCGGGATCGAATTGAACCCCGCTTATGTCGATGTCGCTATCGAGCGCTGGCAGCAGTTCACCGGCGCCAATGCCGTGCTGGCCGACACCGGCGAAACCTTCGCCGACCTGAAGGCCAAGAGGCTCGCGGCATGAATATACCCCTCCTGCCGGGCAGGATCGAACACTGGCCACTCGCCCGGCTGAAACCCTACGCCCGCAACGCCAAGACCCATGATGCCGATCAGGTGGCCAAGATCGCTGCCAGCATGGCCGAGTTCGGCTGGACCGTCCCGGTGCTGGTGGCGGCCGACGGCGAGTTGATCGCTGGCCATGGTCGCATCCTGGCCGCCGCCCACCTCGGCCTGTCCGAGGCCCCTGTCATCGTGTTGGGCCATCTGACTGAAGCACAGCGTCGGGCATATCGCATCGCGGACAATAAACTGACCGAGCTGGGCGGCTGGGACGAGGCCCTGCTGCTGCAGGAACTGCAGGCGCTGCTGGCCGAGGATTTCGACCTCGGGCTGATCGGGATCCCCGAGGATGAACTGGACGCATTGCTGGCAGACGCTGACGACCGGCCTGCGATCTCTGATGATGCGGCCGATGCCATCCCAGCACCGCTCGCCGAACCTATCACCCGGCCGGGCGACATCTGGGCGCTGGGCAAGCACCGACTCTGCTGCGGCGATGCCACCGATCCGGCCGCTGTCGCGAGGCTGATGCATGGCGAACAGGCGACACTGATGTTCACCTCGCCGCCCTACGCGCAGCAGCGCGACTATGGCGCAGCCAAGGAAAAGGTCGGCAATTGGGATGCGCTGATGCAGGGCGTCTTCACCGCAGCGCCCGTCACGGCCGAAGCACAGCTGCTGGTCAACCTCGGCCTCGTGCATCGCGACAGCGAATGGCAGCCCTATTGGGAGGGATGGGTGGAATGGATGCGCGCATCTGGCTGGCGGCGGTTTGGGTGGTATGTGTGGGATCAGGGGCCAGGATTACCGGGCGATTGGAACGGCCGTCTGGCCCCATCACACGAGTTCATTTTCCACTTCAACCGCGCGCCCCGCAAACCGCACAAGACCGTCCCGTCCAAGCACGCGGGCGAAACCTTGGGTGGCGGTGGGCTGCGCGGGGCCGACGGCACCGTCCACGCCAAGACCGGAACCGGCAACGCGATCCAAAGCCATCGTATCCCGGACAGCGTCTTCAGGATTATGCGTCACAAGGGCGGGCTGGGTGCTGCCGGAGTGCACCCGGCAGTGTTTCCGGTGGCGCTGGTCGAGGCGGTGCTGACGGCATTTTCGGATCCGGGCGATCTGATCTATGAACCCTTCTGCGGCTCCGGCACGCAGCTGGTCGCAGCCGAGCGCGCTGGGCGGCGATGCTTTGCGATGGAGCTGGACCCGGTCTATTGCGACGTGGCCGTGAGGCGCTGGGAGATGGCGACGGGGCGAACGGCAGAACGAACGGCCCCTTGATCCTTGCCCGCGTGGCGCACCAACGCTGCAGTGCAACGCATCCGTTACTTTGCTGGCGGCAGATCGCTCCATCTGACCCTAAGATACCGTCCTGTTCGCTTGGGAAGGTCCTTTCGGTCGATCATTCGCCCGGAGACTTGGAAATCCTCATTGATCTTGACGACAAGAAGCTTGTTGAAGTGCCCGGACGTGTCGACAACAACCACATCTTTGCTCTTGAAGGGCGTAATAGTCTTGACCTCGACATGGTCGTTGCCAAGCCTTCCGTCTGACCCTTGGGCATATGTCTTGTTCAGCTTGATACCGTAGGTGATAGCGCCGAAAAGCTCGCCAATATCACCGTAGACGGCCAGATGAAGGCCGGTCTCGTGGTGATAGCTCTCCGCCAGCGAGATGAGATTTTCAAAGTATGGGATCATCGACCGTATCGCATTGGGATACTTCGCGCCCCATTCCTTGAAGCGAAGCTGCTCGTCAATTTCGGACCACGTTATCCATTCGCCATCGTCGTAGAATGCGCGATCCGCCCAGTCGATATCGTCCATACACGTTCGCCCAAATGAAACCTCGGTGGAAGTTCATCAGACCATTGTGGCTTGCATTTGACGGCTTTGGGATCAAATCGACCTTCGCGTAATTTCTATTTGACTTCGCTGATCCGATACACCCTGCCCCGGTCCTCTTCCTTCGCCGAGGTCACGATCAACCCCAGCTTCTTGCCCAAGGCCCCGGACATGGCACCCCTCGCGGTGTGTGCCAACCATCCCGTTGCGGCGACGATCTCGTCCATCGTGGCACCGTCAGGCGCGCGAAGCAGGGTGATCAGCATCTCCTGTTTGGTCCCAGCGCGCGGCGTGGGCAGTTTGAGGACAGGCGTATCGGCGGCATTTTCGTGGACCGCAGCATTGATCTTGGCCACCACCGGCTCGATCCCGATGGCCAGCAGGCCCGCGTCGGTGACCACCAGCGTGGTGCCATGGCCATCGCCGGTCTCGCGCCAGAGCGGTTCGCCCCGGCGTAGATTGGCATCGACCTCCTGCAGCCAACCGTGTTCGATCATCTTCGACACGGCCATCTTGGCCGCCGCACCGGCCAGCCCCTTGGGAAGTGGCAGGGCAATGTTCTCGGGGCGCTGGGCCCCGGCGCTGAGAATGATAGTCTGGGTTTCGGTCAGCTTGGTCATCTGGGTTCCCCTTAGCGGTCGTTGTGGGGCAAGGAAGGCGGCGATGCGCGACATCAGGTCGTTGTAGTCCTTGGCATCCGTGCCGATGATCACGTCGCCATCGTCGTCGCGTTCCTGATCGGCGATGTCGCGCAGCAGGGCGAGGGCGTCGTCGCAGGCGGCGAGGCGTTCGGCCTCCCATGCAGCGGTGATCGCATCCTGTTCGATCTGTTGGCGCTGGGCGGGATCAAGCGGCATGTTCGCCCTCCTTGAAGGCGGCGTCGGTGATCTGGCGCAGAAGGCTGGCGTAGTGATTGAGGGTGCCGACGTGGCCCCAGTTGATATCGTCGGGGTGAGCTTCGAAGTGGTCGTCGCTCAGGGCCTTCAGACGCTCCAGCATCGCGTCGATCTGGAACTTGGTGGTCATGAATGCGTCGAGGGCTTTGGCATTGTCGGTGGCGCGGCGGGTGGTCATGGCGAGGTCGTCCTTCGGTGAGTTGCATCGTTCTGATGCAATCAGAATCGCTCTTGTCCGAAGTGTAATCAACTGAATAACAAGCAATTTCATTGCTTTAGGTGTGGCGGGCAACAGCATGGAAGGTATGTCCGAGCGGGAGTATTCCGCCCATTCCGGCCTGTCGCGCGGGGCGATCCAGAAGGCGCGCAAAGCCAGTCGGCTGGTGGTTTACAGCGATGGGTCTATCAACGCCGCCGCGTCCGATGTGCGTCGTGGCGAGATGACCGATCCCGACCAGCAGCGCCGCAGCACCGGCGGCGACAGCGGCTTCTCAGGGCCAGCTGACAGCTCATCCTATCTGAAGGCCCGCACCGCGCTGACCGTCTACCAGGCCCAAGACAAGCAACTGGGCATCCAGAAGAAGAAGGGCACGCTGGTGGACCGCGCCCGGGCGGAAGCGCTGGTGTTTCGCCTCGCACGGCAAGAACGCGACACATGGGTAACCTGGCCTGCACGCGTGGCGGCGCTGATGGCCGCCGAAGTGGCTTTGGGAGTGGAAAAACAGACCGGCACACCTGTGATCATCGAGGCCGCGATCCTGCAGAGGGTGTTGGAAGCCCATGTCAGACAGCACCTCGAAGCCCTCGCCGATCTCAGGGTCTCGCTTGGATGAAGGAGAAGAACTCGACCTGACCGGAGACCAGCTGACAGACGGGCTCGACCTCGAATTTGACGGGTCCGAGGACATCCTGCGCAGCTGGCGCAAGGGGATGCGTCCTGATCTAGACCTGACGGTGTCGGAATGGGCGGATCAACATCGCTGGCTGTCCTCGCGTGGTGCAGCTGAACCGGGGCGCTATCGCACGGCCCGCGCGCCCTACCTGCGCGAGATCATGGACGCGCTGTCACCGCGCCACCCCGCACAGCGGATTTCGTTCATGAAGGCGGCGCAGGTCGGGGCCACAGAGGCTGGCAACAACTGGATCGGCTTTGTCATCCATCATGCGCCGGGGCCGATGCTGGCGGTGTTGCCATCGCTGGAACTCGCCAAACGCACGTCGCGGGGCCGTCTTGATCCCCTGATCGCGGACAGCGCTGCTCTGCGCGAGCGGGTCAACCCTGCCCGGTCGCGCGATGCTGGCAATTCGATGCTGTCAAAGGAATTCCCCGGCGGCATCCTGGTGCTGACCGGTGCCAACAGTGCCACCGGCCTGCGATCCATGCCCGCGCGCTACATCTTCCTCGACGAGGTCGACGCTTATCCGGCCTCAGCCGACGAAGAAGGCGACCCGGTTACTCTGGCCGAAGCGCGGACCACGACCTTCTCGCACCGGCGCAAGGTGTTCATGGTCTCGACCCCGACGATCCGGGGGCTGAGCCGGATCGAGCGCGAGTTCGAGGCCAGCGATAAGCGGCGGTACTTTGTGCCCTGCCCCCATTGCGGGGTGATGCAATGGCTGCAGTTTGAACGCCTGCGCTGGGACAAGGGGCGGCCTGACACGGCGGCCTACCACTGCGAAGGCTGCGAACGCTCCATCGCCGAGCATCACAAGACGCAGATGCTGGAACGGGGCGAATGGCGGGCAACGGCCGTGTCAGCCGATCCGCATTCCATCGGCTTCCATATCTCGGCGCTCTATTCGCCCTTGGGCTGGAAATCATGGGCGCAGATCGCGCGGGAATGGCTTGCGGCGCAAGGCTCGGAGGCCATGCTGCGCGTCGCGCGCAACACCCTGCTGGGCGAGACGTGGGTTGAGTCGGGCGAAGCCCCCGAGTGGCAGCGGCTGGCCGAACGTCGCGAAAGCTATGGCGGCGCGCAGATCCCCTTCGGCGGTCTGTTCCTGACGGCTGGCGTCGATGTGCAAAAGGACCGGATCGAAGTCGATGTCTGGGCCTGGGGCCGGGGCTTGGAAAGCTGGCTGGTCGATCACATCGTCATTGCCGGTGGCCCGGACGATCCGGCCTGCTGGGACAAGCTGACGGCGTTGCTCGGCCACACATGGACCTGCGCCAATGGCGCGGTGATGCTGATCGGCAAGCTGGCCATCGACACCGGCTATGAAGCCCCGGCGGTTTACGCTTGGGCACGCAAGCAAGGCTTCGACCAGGTCGCCCCGATCAAAGGCCTCGAGGGCTTCAACCGTGCAACACCGGTGTCGGGGCCCACCTTCGTCGACGCCACCATCGGCGGCAAGCGTCTGCGCCGTGGCGCGCGGCTGTGGTCCGTGGCCACGGCGACGTTCAAGACCGAGACCTACCGCTTCCTGCGGCTGGAACGTCCCTCGGACGAAGACCGCGCGCTGGGCATGCTCGACGCCCCCGGCACCGTGCACCTGCCAGATTGGATCGACACCGAATGGCTGAAGCAGCTGGTGGCGGAACAGCTGGTCACCGTGCGCAACAAGCGCGGCTACGCCCACCCCGAATGGCAGAAAATGCGCGAACGTAACGAGGCGCTGGACGCCCGCGTCTATGCCCGCGCGGCGGCCTGGATCATGGGCGCGGATCGCTGGGACGAGGCGACCTGGCGGCGGCTGGAGGCGCAGGTCGGGGTGGAAACACGCCTAGCGCCGCTCGTCACGACAACTGAACCGGCGGCCCCTACCCAGCCCAAAGCCGGAACACCGACCACGCCACGGCGAAAGCGCCGGGCCTACACACCGAACTTCATGAGGGACTGAGATGGATCTGGAAAGGATGCGCGCCCTGCTGGCCGCGTTACAGGAGGCACGTTACGCAGGTTTCCGGTCGGTCAGCTATGACGGCAAATCGATCAACTATGGCTCGGATGCAGAACTGGCCAATGCCATCAGCGATCTGGAAACCCGGATCGCCACCGCGACCACCGGCACCCCGCGTCGTCGGCGCTGGGGCACGGTCGCCTCGAAGGGTCTGTGATCCATGGCGTTCGAGGCTTTCCGTCAGCGGCTGGGGTCGATCATTGGCGGCTTCGATGCCGCACAGGCCCACCGTCGCCTGCGCGGGTTCCGTGCCAGCCGCGCCCATGTGAACACGCTGATCGCGGCCTCGGGCGACACAATCACCGCCCGCGCCCGCTGGCTGGTCCGCAACAACGGCTATGCGGCAAACGCGGTGGAAAGCTTCGCCAGCAATGTCGTCGGCGATGGCATCAAGCCTTCGTCGACC
This sequence comes from Rhodobacterales bacterium RIFCSPHIGHO2_02_FULL_62_130, assembly GCA_001828855.1. GTDB lineage: Bacteria > Pseudomonadota > Alphaproteobacteria > Rhodobacterales > Rhodobacteraceae > Cypionkella. The sequence goes on from MHZT01000028.1 coordinate 8,209, forward strand.
ATCGTCGATGCCGCCAAGAAGGAAGAGTTGCAGGCGCTGTGGCTCGCCTGGACCGACGATGCCGATGCCGAAGGCCTTACCGACTTCTATGGCTTGCAGCGCCGGGCGGCGCGCGAGGTGTTTCTGTCTGGCGAGGTCTTCATCCGCATACGGCCGCGCCGGGCGGAGGACGGCCTGACTGTTCCCTTGCAACTGCAGATGCTGCCCGCCGAGATGTTGCCTCTCGACATGAACCGCACCCTGCCCGGCGCAGGGCTGATCCGGCAGGGCATCGAATTCGACGGCATCGGTCGACGTGTCGCCTATCACTTCCTGCGTCGCCACCCCGGTGATCTGACCGATCCGGGTCTGGCCGGGGAAACCGTCCGCGTTCCAGCTGGCGACGTGATCCATGTCCTCGACCCGGTCGAGGCTGGACAGTTGCGCGGCGTGTCACGGTTCGCGGCCGCCATCGTGAAACTGTTCACGCTGGACCTCTATGACGATGCGGAACTGGAGCGAAAGAAAATCGCTGCGATGTTCGCGATGTTCATCACCTCGCCCGCCCCGGAAACGCCGCTGGAACCGACCGAAGAGGATCTGGAGGTCGAACCCGGCCAGGTGGTGCGGCTTGATCCCGGCGAGGATGTCTCGACCCCGGCGACACCTGACTCAGGTGGCACCTATGAGCCGTTCCAGTACCGCACACTGCTGCAGATCGCGGCGGCGCTGGGCGTGCCCTATGGCTATCTGACCGGCGACACGGCCAAGGGCAACTTCTCGAACACGCGGATTTCCTTGATCGAGTTCCGCCGCCGCGTTTCTGCCTGGCAACATGGCGTGCTGGTCTATCAGCTCTGCCGCGCTGTCTGGGTGCGCTGGATGGACACCGCCGTGTTGTCGGGTGCCCTTGACCTGCCGGGCTATGACAGCCAGCGCCGCCAATACCAAGCCTGCGCCTGGCTCCCGACCAAATGGGACTGGATCGACCCGATGAAGGACGCTTCGGCCGAGATCCTGCAGATCGAAGCCGGGCTGAAGTCTCGGACGCAAGCCTTGGCAGAGCGGGGATACGACGCCGAGCAGGTCGACCGCGAAATCGCAACTGAGCGCAAACGGGAAGCGGCGCTGGGCCTGGACTTCCGGCGACCGGGATCACCCGCGCAGGGGCCGGGGGAAGGCACGGCGAAAGATGCGGGTCAGGACAGCGCCAAGGACGACGAGGCCGACGACACCGCCGATGAAAAACCGAGGCCCAAGGAGGGCGCATGATGCACCACGCCCAAATCGCCCAGCGCGCCTTCAACACGCCCTTGATGGTCGACCCGGCCAAGGCGCTGGCCTTCCTGTCCGGACTGGGTCCGCGCATCGCGGGGCAGGAAATCACCTTCCAGGGGTTGGATCTGCAAGTCGATGGCGCAATGGACCACGCGGCCCTGCCCGCCCGCGCCTCGCTGTTCGGGAACGATCTGGCCCAGCGTCACCAGCGCAGCGGCAGCCAGCCTTATGCCGTGTTGGATGGCATCGCCGTGATCGAAATCACAGGCACTCTCGTGCACCGGGGCGCGTGGATCGGGCAATCGTCGGGCCTGACCTCCTACGAGGGGATCGCCGCCCAGCTGCAGGCGGCCGTCGCCGATCCCGGCGTTCGCGGCATTGCCTTGGACATCGACAGCTTTGGGGGTGAGGTCGCCGGGGCCTTCGATCTGGCCGACCGCATCCGGGCGGCGCGATCACAAAAGCCAGTCCACGCATTCGTCGCCGAACATGCCCTATCGGCCGGATATGTCCTCGCCTCCCAAGCTGACCGGATCATTCTGCCGCGCACCGGTGCTGTCGGCAGCATTGGTGTCGTGGCGTTGCACACGGATATGAGCGGGGCCCTCGACCAGAAGGGCATCGCCGTCACCCTTATCCATGCCGGTGCCCACAAGGTCGATGCGAACCCTTATCAACCCCTGCCCGAAGCGGTGCACGATCAGATGCAGCGCGAGTTGGAGGTGGTCCGTTTCCTCTTCGCCGAAACTGTCGCCGCTGGGCGCGGGGATCGGCTGACCCATGCTGCGGCGCTGGCCAGCGAAGCTGCTGTGTTCCGCGGGGCCGACGCCATCGCCGCCGGTCTGGCCGACGATCTGGCAGATCCCGTCACCGCTTTCCACGCCTTCGCCGCTGCACCCCGCGGCACAACCTCCCCCGGCAAAAAGGATCTAAATATGACTACCACGCCTGAAACTCCCATCGAAACGCCTGCGCCTGTCGCAGCAGCCCCGGCAGTTCCGCCTGTCGATGCTGCCGCTTCGGCCAATGCATCGACAATGACCGCAGATTCCATTCGCGCCGAAGCGGCCGAGGTGGCGCAGGTTTGCGCGCAGGCTGCCCGGCTCGGCGTGAACATCGACGCCGCCGATGCCGTCACCAAGGGGCTGAAGCCTGAAGCCTTGCGTGCCCGGGTTCTGGCCGATATCGCCGCCCGCAGCGATGCAGCAGGCATCATCGCCACCGCACCGGCTGCAGCTGCTGCCAAAGACAGTCCGATCATCGCTGCCGCCAAGAAGGCCGCGACAGACGCGAAGCGCTGAACCAGCGCGCACTTCGACCGCCCTCCCCATCCCCCAAGACATGGAGACTGACCAATGCCCGTCCTGACGGAACCGCCCAGCATGGGCGATGTCCTCAAATATGAGGTCAACCCGAACTACACCCGCGAGGTGATCACGCTCTTGCAGGGCATGCCCTATCCGGTCGGCTCCGTGCTGGGGAAGATCACCGCCAGCGGCAAATACACCCTTTCGCCCGCGACCGGGGCAGATGGATCGCAGGTCGCCAGCGCCGTGCTGCTTTACGCCGTCGATGCCACACTGGCGGATGCCACCGGCATCGTCGTTGCCCGTGGCCCCACGATCGTGTCGCGGGCAGGACTCGCTTACGGCGCCACCGTCGATGACGGCACCAAGATCACCGCCAAGATTGCCCAGTTGGCCGCCGTCGGCATCATCGCCCGCGACGGCGTCTGACGTGCAACGTCGCCTCCCCTTCCCCCACATCCCCGGAGCACCCCATGACCCTTGTCCGCAATCCGTTTGACGCTGGCGGCTATTCGCTGGCCGAGATGACGCAGGCCATCAACATCCTGCCCAACCTCTACACCCGCCTCGGCCAGATCGGCCTGTTCCGCTTCGAGGGCGTCACCCAGCGCTCTGTCATCATCGAGCAATACGAAGGCGTTCTAAACCTGCTGCCCTCCGTCCCGCTGGGTGGCCCCTCCACTGTCGGCACCCGCGAGGGCCGCTTGATGCGGTCCTTCGCGCTGCCGTGGATCCCGCACGACGACGTCATCCTGCCCGGCGACATTCAGGGCCAACCCGCGCTGGGCGTCTTCGATGGTGCCGACCCGCTGGTCGAGGTGATGAACCGCAAGCTGCAGCTCATGCGCCGAAAGCATGCCCAGACCCGCGAATACATGGAAATGAACGCCCTACGCGGCATCGTGAAAGATGGGGCTGGCACCACCCTCTACAACTACTTCACTGAATTCGGGCTGGCGCAAATCTCGGTCGACTTCGTCCTCGGCACGGCTGGCACCAATGTGCAGGGCAAGGTCCGCGAGGTGCTGCGCGCCATGGAGGACAACCTCCTTGGCGAAAGCATGACGGACGTGCATGCCCTCGTCAGCCGGGAGTTCTTCGACAAGCTAATCGCGCATCCCAAGACCGAGGAGGCCTACAAATTCTACGCGGCGACCGGCGCGCAGCCCCTGCGCCAGGATGTGCGCCGCAACTTCCCCTTCGCAGGCATCGTGTTCGAGGAATACGCGGGCACCGTCACCCTCTCGACCAAGGTCACCGAACGGCTTGTTCCGGCGAACGAGGGCATCGCGTTTCCGCTCGGCACGATGGACACCTTCACCACCTATGGCGGCCCGGCCAACCTGCTGGAGGCGGCCAACACCCTCGGCCTGCCGCTCTATGCCCGCCAGCACCTCGACGACAAGGGTCGCTGGATCGATCTGATGACCGAGGCGTCAATCCTGCCGGTGAACAAGCGGCCGCGCATCGCGATCCGCATTCACACCTCGAACTGACCGGCCATGAACGTCTTCGCCGCCGCCATGGACCGGATCTATGCCAACCCGTCCATGGCGGTGGCCGCCGTCTGGATTTCTGCCACCACATCCGAGGAATGCACGATCCGCGTCATCCGTCGCGCCCCGGATCGCATCACGGAATTCGGGGCTGGGCGGTTTGTCAGCGACTCCACGATGGTCGACGTCCGCGTGTCCGACCTGCCCGATCCCCGCCCCGGCGATCTGATCGTGATCGGGGCCGACAGCTTCACCATTCAGGGCGAGCCGGTGCGCGACCGCGAGCGCCTGATCTGGTCACTGGACCTGCGGCCAACATGAAGCTGAAGATCGCCTTCGACCCCGACCTCGTCGCGCTGATGCAGGCCGAAATCGCCGCCGGGGAAGAGGCAGTGTCCGCCGCCATGCGCGAGGCGGGCACTTCCCTGAAATCTGCCTGGCGCGGCCAGATCACCGGCGCGGGGCTTGGCACCAGGCTTGGAAACAGCATCCGCCTCGCCAGCTTCCCCAAATCCGGCGACAGTCTGAACGCCGCCGCACTGGTCTGGTCCAACGCCCCGGTGATCATCGGCGCCCATGACACCGGCCCCCTGATCCGGTCGAAGGATGGGTTCTGGCTGGCGATCCCGACCCCGGCCGCCGGAAAGAGCACCAAGGGTGGCCGAATCACCCCCGGCGAATGGGAACGCCGCACTGGCTTGCGCCTGCGGTTCATCTACCGCCGCCGCGGGCCAAGCCTGCTAGTCGCGGAGGGGCGGTTGAATTCGAAGGGACGAGCGGTGGCCTCCAGGTCGAAAACAGGGCGAGGAATAGCGAGCGTGCCGATTTTCCTGCTGGTGCCGCAGGTCAAACTGCGCAAACGGCTGGATCTGGCGCGGGATGCTGAACGGGCTGTAGACGGTGTGCCGGGTTTGATCGTGGCTAATTGGGTGGAGGGGAAGGTTTGACCGCCCCTTCGCCTCAGTAGCCAGCCTCGCGCTGATGGCGCACGGCCAATACCACAGCCGTCTCGCCATCAAACCGATACAACGACACATAGCCACTGTCGCCAAAGGTGATGAACCACTCGCGAAACTCAGGCTCCATGTCCTCAACCGGCCGTCCTGCGCCCGGTTGATCGCGCAGGATGTTCATGCCCTCGCGGATGGATTTGGCGGCGCGGCGGGCGGCGTCCGGGTTCTTGTCGGCAAGAAAACGGTAAAGCCGTTCGACATCCCGCAGCGCTGCGGGCGACCAGATCAGTTGTGGCATTCAGGAGCTGCTGCATCTTCGCCTGCTTCCAGTTTGGCAAGCCAGGCATCGGCTTCGTCATGCGTGACATGCTTGCCGGTGGCCTGATACTCCTGCCAGGCCTGCAACCCGGCTTGCCGGAACGCCTCGCGCTTCTCTTCGCGCTCGACGAACTGGGCTACCGCCTCGCGCAGCATCCAATGCGTGGATCGGTCCTTTGCATCCGCCAACCGCTTGAGGCGGTCCCGGGTATCTTGATCAAGTTTCACGGCAATGGGGCGGACGGCGTTCATGCGGGCGACTCCGAGCGAGTATTCACAGGTATTACCTTTAGCATGTCTGAGGCCATCGCAGAAGTCACAAACCAGGAAATGCACTTCGAATGTCCACCACCCGTGAAACCGTCCTAGCTGCGCTGCTTGCGCGGCTGCAGTCGCTTGCCTCGCTTGTTCAGCGTGATGAGGTGCTGCCAGAACGCATCCCGACGTCTGGTCTGATCATCCTGCGCGACGGCCAGCCGGGTGAGCCTGAAGTGACGCTGTCACCCTTGCGGTACCATTACCAACACCGCGCCGAGTTAGAGGTCGTTGTCCAAGCCCCGAATGGCAGGTCAACCTCATTCGACGCCCTGATCTCCAGCATCGGCATCGCGCTGGAAACCGACCGCACGCTTGGCGGGCATTGCGACTGGGTCGAACCCGAGGCACCGGCCTCGGTCGATCTCCCGATCGAGGGCGCGGCGGCGCTCAAGGCAGCGGTGATCAACGTCGTCCTGCATTACTCAACTTTCGGGCCTCTGACTTAAGGACCCCGCCGGAAACCGGTAATCATCGACGGCCCGTCCTTCGAACCCCTAGGTGTCTTTCTGACGCGAACCGCCAAGCAGCAAGAGCAGGATCACGGCCACAATTGGCGAGAAGATGAGGCTGACCAGAACCCAGCCAAAGGCACTGCGTCCCCGCGCTTCGGCCATTTGGGCTGGAAGGAAAATGAACACCCACAGCGTGAGGTAAAGGGCCACCAAGGCTACTATTAAGAGAACGAGACTATCCATCGCTCTGGCACCTTTGGATATCTGAGGGTTTGTCGGCCAAGAGTTTGTCAGCAGGTCCCGTAAAAGCCACCTGAATAGCGACAGTATTCGGTGGCGACGCCGGACCGGATCATCTCGGCGGCAATGTCGCGGCCATCGGGCAGGAAGCACTGGGCGACGTAACGGCCGTAGCGATCCATGTCGAGCACTTGGCAGGTGAGGGTTTTGCCACTGATCAGATGGCGCAGAGTCGCCGTGGCATCTGACCCGCCGGGGTGATCCCACTCAGGGGCATCGAGCCCCCAAACCCGGATCCTGCGCGACTGGCCCTTTAGGGTGAAGGTATCGCCGTCCTGCACCTTGCTGACGCGTGCCTCGAGAACTGAGGCTTGCTCGGCAACTGCGACCGACATCTGGGATGAAACAACAAGCCCGGCAAGGGCCACGAATACCGAGAGAGCGATGCGATAAATCATCGGGGCAGAATGCCTCAGGTGAATATCGGCAGCAACCCCGGCACCTGAAATCAACAACTTGAAAGGATGAACACGATGGCACGAGCCCATGGGGCGCGGGCGCAGATGGCGCTTGCGTTTGAATCTGTCTATGGCACGGCGCCCGCCACGGGGTTCCGGACGGTGCCGTTTGCCAGCACTACGCTTGGGGCTGAACAGCCGCTGATTGCGTCGGAACTGCTGGGCCAGGGGCGTGATCCGCTGACCCCGATCAAGGATGCGGTCACGGCCGATGGCGATGTGGTAGTGCCGATCGACGTCGAGAACCTCGGGCTGTGGCTGAAGGCTGCCTTCGGCGCTCCAACCACATCCGGCACGACGCCTAAGACCCATACCTTTCAGTCTGGCAACTGGACGCTGCCAAGCATGGCCATCGAGACGGCGATGCCTGAGGTTCCGCGCTATGCGATGTACACCGGCTGCGTCTGCGAGCAGCTGTCGTGGCAGATGGCGCGATCGGGGCTGTTGACCGCTACCGCGCGGCTGGTGGCGCAAGGCGAAACCGTCGCGGCGGCGACTGCCGCTGGCACACCGACGTCGCTCGCTTTGCAGCGATTCGGGCACTTCAACGGGGCAATCACCCGCAATGGCGTGGCGCTTGGCAATGTCATCTCGGCCGAGGTGAACTATTCCAACGGTCTCGACCGGATCGAGACCATCCGCTCGGACGGCAAGATCGAAGGGGCCGATCCGGGCATGGCCGCCCTGACCGGCCGGGTGGAGGTGCGTTTTGCCGACACCGCGTTGATCACGCAGGCCATCGACGGCACGTCTTGCGAGTTGGTCTTTGCCTGGAGCCTTGGCGCCAGTGCCAGCTTCACCTTTACCGCCCATGCCGTCTACCTGCCGCGCCCGCGCATCGAAATTGCTGGGCCACAGGGCATCCAGGCGACTTTCGACTGGCAGGCTGCCAAGGCTGTCAGCCCCGCGCGCATGTGCACCGCCGTCCTCGTCAACACTGTTGTGAGTTATTGACCATGATCAGACTGAATCTGACAGCCACCCCTGAATGGCTGACACTCACCCCTGGCCTGCGCCTACTGGTCGGTCCTTTGACCACTGCCCTGATGGTCTCAGCCCGCGCCGATCCGGCCATAGAAAACCTTCCGGACACCGCCACCCCAGAAGACCTGGCACTTGCCATGGCCAAGGCCATAGCCCGTCGTGCGGTGCTGGATTGGGAAGGCGTGGGTGATGACGTGGGCCAGCCCTTACCTGTCACCCCCGAAGGCATCGACGCCCTTCTGGAAATCTGGCCGATCTTCGAGGCGTTCCAGACCCGGTACGTCGCAAAGGGTCTGATCCTGGATGCGGAAAAAAACGTCTCCGCGCCCTTGCCGAGTGGTCCTTCGGCGGGGGCGACCGCTACTGCGCGGCCTGCACCGGGGTCTGCCCCGACTGCCCAGCCAGACTGAACCGACCGCAGACGGAAGACGGCTGGCAGGTCTGGGATCTGGTTGGCCGTCTTGGCGGCCAGGTTCGCGTCAGTCTCGGCGCGGTGCTTGGCTGGGACATGGGGGCGGCATTCGCCTTGGCGCAGGCGCTGGGCGTGAACATGCTGATCGTAGCCGAACTGCTGCCCGAAATCGAGGCGGTGATGGTGCGCAAGTTGAACGAGCAACTCAGGGATGGGCAGGCAGATCCCTGATGCCTTCAGCCTGCCAGGGTGCGCTGAACGATCTGGGGGTCTTTGGAGATCAGCGCCAACAGAACCCGCGCAGGTCCATCGGGGCTGCGACGACGCTGCTCCCAGTTTAGCAATGTGCCCTTCTTGACCCCGATGCTGCGGGCGAACTCAATCTGTGACAGACCCGTGCGCGCGCGGATCGCCTGCACGTCGGGTTCCGGCAGATCGATCTCATGGACCACGCCCAAGGCTTCGCCACGGGCGTGCGACAGCGCTTCCTTCAGGCCCTGCTCGATACTCTTGAATGCGTCGGTCATGTCGTTCTCCTGTAGGTCGCCGAAAGCAGTTCGCCCAAGGATCTGACGGCCTCGGCTTCCGCGGTCGTCAGATTGGCTTTCTCGTTCTTGGCAAAGACGGTGATCAGAAAGATCGGCGTGCCGTCATCCGCATTGTAAAAATGGATCACGCGAAAGCCGCCGCTCTTGCCGCCACCCTCTCGGGCAAACCGAAACTTCCTGACCCCGCCCCCGATTGAGACACCCGTTGCCGGATTACGCGCCACGAAATCGATCAGTGCCAGTCGCTCGGCCTCTGACATCAGGCTGCGCGCACGGCGCTGGAATTCCGGTGTTTCGACGACGGTGACGATTGCCATGAAACCCATATGTGCGCCAATGGCGCATATGTCAATGACGTATCATTTTGAGGAGGCCAACAGATGGCCGAAAAACGCGTCTCTGTCCGGCTAGTCGCCGAAGGCGGCCGCCAAGTGCGTGCCGAGTTGGAAGGCATCGGCGAGGCGGGCGCGCGGGGCTTTGGGCGGTTGTCGTCGGAGATGGGTCTTGCCAACACCCGGCTTGTCAGCTTTGCCCGTAAGGCCGGAATTGCGCTGGCGGCGGTGACGGCAGCAGCAGCGGCCACGGGTGTAGCGATGGTCCGTTCGGGTTTGGAGACGATCGGCGCTCAGGCGGACATGGCTGCATCCCTCAAAACCACCGTCGAAAGCTTGCAAGTGCTTACCTGGGCGGGCGAGTTGGCAGGAGTGTCGATGGGCGAAATCGAACAGGCCACGAAGAAGCTGACGACGCGCCTTTCCGAAGCCGCCACCGGTTCCGGCTCGGCCGTGGTGGCGCTGCAGCGGCTGAATCTGACGGCCGCTGAACTGCAAGCCCTGCCCTTGGATCAACGCATCGTCGCTATTCAAGAGGCACTGGCCCGATTTGTGCCCGAGGCAGAACGCGCCGCAGTTGCGTCAGACCTTTTCGGCGATAAGGCGGCACTGGCGTTTCTGCGGATTGACCCGGCCACTTTGCGCGAGGCGGCGAAGGATGTGCGCGACTTCGGCGTGGCGGTCAGCGCCAGCGATGCCGCCCAGATCGAACGCACCGGCGATGCCATCGCCAAACTGAGCCTGATCTGGCTCGGTCTCACGAACCGCCTGACCGCCGCTGTGGCCCCAGCACTGGAATCCGTGGCGAACGCGCTGGCGGACATGGCGCGCGGCACTGGACCTATTGGTGCAGCCATCACGACGGTGTTCGATAACCTCGGCCGCCTCGCCACCTATGCCACAACCTTTGCGACCTTCATGGCCGGGCGCTGGGCTGCGGGACTTGCCGCCGCAGCCCTGTCTGTTCGTGGCCTGGCCACAGGTCTGGTCCTCCTGCGCGGCGCCCTGATCCGCACCGGCATTGGCGCGCTGATCGTGGGCGCAGGCGAATTGGTCTACCAGTTCACGCAACTTGCCGCAAAGGTGGGCGGGATCGGGGCCGCATTTGGCCTGCTCGGAAATGTCGCAGCCGAGGTCTGGAACCGGATCGCGCTGTCGGGTGCAGCAGCTTGGACCCGGATTGAGTCTCGCTGGTCCGAGGCGCAGGCGGGGATTTACGACGGGCTGCAATCGGCCCTGTCGGCGGTGGTCGGTTGGGGCAACGCGGCCGTCGGCACGTTTCAGGGCGCTTATGATGCAATCACCGCGATCTGGGGCGCCCTGCCGCAAGCCATCGGCGATTTTGCCTTCCAGGCGGCGAATGGGCTGATCGACGGAGTTGAGTCGATGCTGAATGCCGTGGTGACGCGGATCAACAGCTTCATCGAAGGGCTGAACGCGGCACTGGCACTTCTGCCAGATTGGGCAACGGGCGAAGGCGGGATAAGCATCGGCACGCTTGAGGCTGTAGATCTGGGCAGAATCGCCAATCCGTATGAGGGAGCGGCTGCAGACGCGGGTGCTGCTGCAGCCGAGGCCTTCAAGGCGGCGATGGCAAAGACTTACGTTGATGTGCCGGATCTCTTTGGCGGCATGGCCGAAGCTGCACGTTCCCGGGCAGGCGGATATGCAGAGGCCGCGGGTATGTTGTCCGAGGCGGCCTCGCGCCCCATGACGGCTTGGGAAGCCCTGAAGGCTGCGATCTTTGGCACCGGCACTGCGAGCGAAGAAGCTTTGAACGGCGCAACGGATGCCGCCGCCGCCCTGTCGGACGGGTTTGACGAGGCGGGTCGTTCGGCAGGCGGGGCTGGTGCTGCGGCCAAGGCTGCGGCGGAAGCGGCGGCCGCCGGTTGGGCGCAGGTCAGTAAATCGCTGGCGGAATATGCCAAGGGCGCGATGGATTGGGGCAAGGGCTTGGGCGAGACGCTGACCTCGGCCTTCAGCTCGGCCGAAAGCGCATTCCGGGATTTTGTCACCACCGGCAAGCTCGACTTCAAATCACTGGTCTCCTCGATCCTGGCGGACCTTGCCACGCTGGCCTTCAAGAACTCCGTACTGGGCCCCCTGGCCAATTGGCTCTCAAAAGGGTTCGGCAGCATCTTTGCCCCGGTGCAACACGACGGTGGCATGGTCGGCGGGCCTGGACCTGGCCGCATGGTCTCGCCCCTGGCTTTCGGCGGTGCCCCACGTATGCACGCTGGCGGCTGGGCTGGTCTGCGCCCCGACGAGGTTCCAGCGATCCTGCAGCGCGGCGAAAGGGTGCTGTCGCGTGCCGAGGTCGCAAGTGGAGTCAGCCGGGGCGGTGCTGGGGCTGGCGGTGTTTCGATCAGCATCGACGCGCGCGGGGCGCAGGCCGGTGTGGCGGAACAGATCGATGCCAAGCTGCGCGCGGCCCTGCCGGAAATCGCGCGCCTGGCCAAGGCCAGCGTGGCGGATGGTCGGCGTCGTGGCCAAACCCTTTGAAAAATGAACCCCTACAATGATCCCAGAACTTCCCTTGACCCTCCTGCAATCGCTCGAGCGGCGTCTCGTCAGCGCGACTGCTGTTGCGACCTCACCTTTTACCGGCAGCGAACAAGTGCAGGATTGGGGCGGGGAGTGGTGGGAGTACGGGATCGAGATGGCGCGGACCAATGGGCGTGATGGCAGACGGCTGTCGGCGTTTCTAACCGCGCTGGGCGGCCTGCGGGGCCGGTTTCTGTTCCGCGACCCCACGATCCGGCAGCCGGGGATTGCGTACACGCCGACGGTTGCGGGCGCAGGCCAGAGTGGCGGGACGCTGAACACCAACGGCTGGCCCGCCTCCAGCACTCCACTTTTTGCCGGGGATTTCTTCTCGCTGGGTGTTGATCACCAGACACGGCTCTATCAGTTGACCGCCGATGTGATCAGCAATGCTTCGGGGCTCGCAACGCTCAGCTTCGTGCCGCGCCTGCGGGCATCCCCTACCGATGGCGCTGCCTTGGAAATCGCGGCACCTGCGGTTCTGTTGCGGCTGACAGCTCCCGTTCCGACCCGCATTGGCCGGGCGGACACCTTTCTCTTCACCCTGACCGCCCGGGAGGCGTTATGAGCCGCGATCTGACGCCGGATTTTGCCGCAGCCCTTGGCGCGCGGGATCTGCGCCCGGTGATCTTTTACGAAGGCGGTTTTGCCTCCGGCCCGCTGCGGCTGTGGTCGGGGCTCTCTGCCATTGATTGGGCCGGTCAATCTTGGTCCGGGGCTGGCGCGCTTCTAGGCCTTGGCAGCGTCGAGGAAACCGGCTCCGTCGTGGCTTCAGGCACGGTGGTGTCCTTGTCTGGCGTGCCGCCAGATCTCGTGCAACTGGCCATCGCGGAAGCGCGGCAGGGTCTGCCGGGGAAGCTCTGGCTCGGGCTTCTGACCGAAGCTGGCACTATCATAGCCGATCCGGTGCTGGCCTTTGCGGGTCGGCTCGATGTACCCGAGATCACCGACGATCTGGAAACCTGTCGGATCACCATCAGCTACGAGAGCCGCCTGATCGATCTCAATACCGCGCGCAGCTGGCGCTACACCCACGAGAGCCAGAAGGTGATCTGGCCCGACGATCGTGGCTTTGAATATGTCACGGCCATTCAGGACCAGGAAATCAAATGGGGCCGCAAATGAAGGTCACCGGTTGGGAGGTTCTTCTTGCCGCGGCCGTCGACGATGCGCGGAGTCGCAGCTTCACCTGGGGCACGCATGATTGTGCGACCTGGGCCTTCGATTTGCGCCGCGATCTGATCGGCGGCGATGATACCGCAGCGCACTGGCGCGGCCGGTATCGGACGGCGCGCGGTGCCGCGCGGGTCATGCGGCGCTTGGGGTGGTCTTCGATGAGGCAAGCAGGAACCGCCCTGCTCGGGGTGCCGCTGGCCGATGTGCGGCTGGCGCAACGCGGCGACCTGGTGCTGTCGCCAGACGCCTCCTCCTTCGGGGTCTGCCTTGGCGCGCAGGTAGCGTTCCTGGCGCCCGAGGGTTTGACACTGCGTGCGCTTTCTTCCTGCGCCTTGGCATGGAGGATCTAAATGGCATTCCTTGCACCCTTGTTCGGAGGCGGGTTGTTTGCAGGCACGGCGCTGGCAAGTCTTGCCAGCCTTGGTGGCTTCGGCACACTTGCGCTCCGGCTTGGCGCATCCTTGCTGCTGTCCGCCGCCTCGCGCGCCTTGATGCCCGGTCCCACATTGCCCGCACGCACCGTAACCGTCCGCGAGGCCGTTGCCCCGCGCGATATGGTCTATGGCCGGGCGCGCAAGGGCGGGGTGATCATCTATATCAGCGAGGCCGGGCCAAAACGGCAATATCTGCATCTGGTCGTGGTGCTGGCGGCGCATCGGGTCGCGGGGATCGGGGCTGTCTATTTTGACGGCGAGGCGGCGGTGGACGCCAGCGGCGTGGCTCTTGGTCGCTGGGCGGGCCTTGTCACAGTCGAAAAGCGGCTCGGGACTGACGACCAGACCGGTTTTGACGGCTTGATCGCAGCCTTGCCCGAAGCCTGGACAACCGCCCATCGATTGCGCGGTTGCGCCGCCATCCATCTGCGCCTGCAGGCGGATCAGGACGCCTTTCCCGGTGGCATCCCGGCGATCTCGGTGGACGTTCAGGGCAAGAACGACATCTACGATCCGCGCAGCGATACCTTTGCTTATTCGGAGAACCCTGCGCTTTGCCTGGCCGATTACATGGCGCATGCCCGCTTTGGCCTTGGGGCCGCGATCGGCGCCAGTGACGGCATCAACACCGAGGCGCTGATCGAGGCCGCCAATATCTGCGACGAGGCCGTCAGTTTAGCCGCAGGCGGTTCTGAACTCCGCTACAGCTGCAACGGGGTGGTGTCGCTCGCCGAAAACCCAAAAACCATCATCGAGGCAATGCTCACCGCAATGGCTGGTCGGGTGGCTAATTCCGGTGGCCAGTGGCGACTGCATGCCGGGGCGTACCGCATGCCTACGTTCGGTCTGACGCAGGATCATGCGCGCGAAGGTGGTCTGACGCTCTCGACGCGGATCAGTGCGGCACAAAACTTCAACGGCGTGCGCGGCCAGTTCATCAGCCCCGAAAATGATTGGCAGCCCGACGACTTTCCGGCCTATGTCAGCGAGGTTTATCGCGCCGAGGATGGCGGCGAGGAGAAATGGCGCGATATTGCGCTGCCCTTCACGCAATCGGCGACCACGGCGCAGCGGCTGGCCAAGATCGAGCTTGAACGCGCGCGGCGGCAAATGTCGATCCGCTTTGCAGGCAAGCTTTCAGCGTGGGCGGTGCAGGTCGGCGATACCGTGGCGCTGACCTATGATCGCTGGGGCATGGCGGCTAAACCCTATGAGGTGATTGAGGCGCGGCTCGATCTGGCCACCTCCGGCGACGGTCCGCAGCTTTTGCCGGAACTGGTGCTGCGCGAAACATCGCCCTTGGTCTATGATTGGGATGCGAGTGAGGCCGCGATCTATGCAGCAGCCCCCAGATCGACCCTGCCCTCGGCCTTCAATGTGGCCCCGCCTGGAAGCCCCGAGATCGCAGAATCGCTCTACATCACCCGCGATGGCGCAGGGGTGAAAGCGGCTGTGCTGGTCAGTTGGCGCGCATCCGACAGTGGTTATGTGGCGCAGTATCAGGTCGAAAGCCGGATGGTGGATTCACTCGGCAGCGCTCTTGGCAGCGGCGCCTGGACCAACCACGGGCGCACCGACGCAACCGCAATGGAAATCCGCGATATCGCCCCGGGGTTCTGGGAGTTCCGCGTCAAGGCGCTGACGGTTCTTGGGGTGTCTTCGCCTTGGTCGGTCACGGTGAAGGAGGTGCTGGCTCTGACAGCCCCACCTGCTGCGCTCGCGGGGGTGACGCTGCAAACCGCAGGCGGCATGGCAATCCTGAAATGGACGCGGTCTGCCGATCTCGATGTGCGTATCGGCGGCAATATCGTGATCCGACACAGTCAGGCCCCGAGTGCGACCTGGGCCAGCAGCCAGTCCTTCGACATCGTGGCGGGCAGCGATGCCATCGCGGTGGTGCCACTTCTTCCCGGCACCTACCTTTTGCGCGCCCGCGACAGTTCCGGGGTGCTGGGCGAGGTTGTCTCGCTTTCCACCACTGGCGCGCAAGCGCTGGCCTTTGCCCCGGTGATGGCCCTGACGGCCGAGCCCGATTTTGACGGGGTCAAATCCGGCACGGTCGCCATCGACGGGGCGCTGTCGCTTGATGCCGTGACACCCTTTGACGATTGGCCCGATGTCGATGTGGTCACGAGCTTTGACCGGGTCGGCGGCACGGTCAGTTCGGGCAGCTTCACCTTCGCGAGCGGCATGGATTTTGGCGCGCTGCGGCGGGTGCGGCTGCGCAGCCATATCCTGCTGTCAGCCGCGGGCGTTCTCGACGACCTCGATGCCCGGTCTGAGGCCATCGATCTTTGGCCAGACTTCGACGGCAGTCTCGAGGCCGAGGTCGATGCGGTGATCGAAGCGCGCAGCACACCAGATGATCCCTCCGGATCACCGATCTGGTCCGATTGGGGCCGAATTGACAGCCACGAGATCTCGGCGCGCGGCATCGAGGCCCGCGCGCATCTTTCCACCCGCGACCCGGTCTGGGTGCCGCTGGTGTCCCAGCTTCGGCTTTATGCAGATGAGGTTGCCTGATGGCACAAGTCACTTCCCAATCGGTTGCCAATGGCAGCGGTGCTGCCGTGCGCTCCGATATCAACAGCAAATTGGCCGCGCTCTTCTCGGCCAGCAGCGGGGCGGCTGCGCCCGCGACTGCTGTCGCGGGGCAGATGTGGTATGACACGGTCAACGATCAGCTCTTCGTTCGCAACGCCGCCAATACGGCTTGGGACGGGCTCTTCAGCGGCTCGGCGGCCGAGGTGCGCAGCGCCCTAGGGCTGGTGATCGGCACCAATGTGCAGCCCTTCGATGCGAATATCCTGAAGGGCAATGCGGCGGCTGTTCTCACCGCGGCTGTCACGGCAACCCCTGAAGATGCAGGCACGAAGGCCAGTGGCTCCTTCACACCCTCGCCGGTGGGCGGGAACTTCAAGAAATACATCAATGGCGGCGCGCATACGCTCGCGGCCCCCACCTTCGCCGGAAACTACACGCTGATGATCCAGGTGACCAACAGCGCCAGCGCGGGGGCGATCACCTTCAGCGGCTTTGCCAAGGTGATCGGCGATGTGTTGACCACGACGAACGGGCAGATGTTCCAGATCGGGTTGACCAAAACCGATGGCGGTGTGGTGGCAACCGTGGTGGCGATGCAATGAGCTTTCCGCTGATGCCCAGCCCTTCGGTCCAGTTCGCGGCCCCGGTTTTGAATTTTACCGCCTCGTTCAACACCAGCAACAACTACACGACCACGACCTGGACGGCCGTGGCGATCGGGGCCGCAGCCCCCAACCGCTGTGTCATTGTCTCATTGCACACAGATCCGGGCACTGTCACCCCGACAGCTGTTACGGTTGGCGGGATCAATGCAACGCTGCTGCAGGCAAATGACGGCATCGGCCTCTTCATCGCGCTCGTTCCGACGGGCACCACCGCCAACATCACCATCACCTTCTCGGGTCTTTCGGCCCGGCATGCCATTGGGGTCTGGAGTGTGACGGGTTTGACGCGAGGCACGCCCGTTGGGGTCAAGGCAGCGGGCACGGGTCTTGCCGCCAGTTGCAGCCTTGCGGTGCCGCAGGGCGCGGCCGTCGTAGCGGCCGTATCGCATGCGGGCGGCACCGGTGTGACCTGGACCGGCGGGGTCACCGAGCAATTTGATGGGGCCAACGGCAATGCGCTTAGGATGAGCGGCGCCCATGTTGCGGGGCTCGCAGGCTCCACCCTGACCCCGACCGCGACCTGCCCGGCCTCTGCGGCCTGGCGCATTGCCGCCATCGTCTTGAGGTAACCCAATGCTGATCTTGAAACACCACGGCCTGCCGCTGCGCGAAGTGGCGGAGGGCGGGTGGTTTGAACTGCCGGATGGCGCGATCTGTTCGCCAGCCTATGCCGGATGGGCAGATGAAAACGGGCACAGTCTCGAGGAAGCACCGGCACCCGCGCCCTATGTTGCGACCTTGGCAGAAAAACGCGCGGCGGCATCGCTGCCCAAGCTCGACTTCTGTCTGGCTCTGATGCGGCTTGCGATCCTGCCTGCGGAGGAGTGCAAGGCCGCCGCGAGGGGTGAATGGCCCGCCACCTTTGCAGGTTTTGTGGCGGGCATGTCGGCCCAAGACGCCACCGAGGCAGAAATCCGCTGGGCTGCGGCCACGCAGATCTTCTACGCCAATCCGCTCTTGCAAGCCCTAGCGCAGTTCAAGGCGGGTGGTGATCCGGTACAGGCGGTGGCGCTGCTGGATGCGATCTTTGGCATCGCGGAGTGAACCTCTTCACGACAGCCGCACAAGCAACCGATCGGTGTTCCGCCCCCAGCCCCCCATCTAGTCACGCACAACAGGATAAGATCACATGACGGACAAGCCGACATTCTTGGACGGCATCGCGCAGATCTTGCGCGAGAACGGTCTCACCGCGGCCATCACCGCTTTGATCGGCGGCGGCTTTGCCATTGCTGCTTCGGTGACCCGTAAAGCATTCACCAACGAGGCCATGCTGGACCAGCTCAAGCGCGAGTTGCACCTCGAGCGGGACCGCATCGACAAGCAGCGCGCCGAAGACCGAAAGGCTGATGCTGACCGGCTGGAGCGGATCGAGGCTGATATCCGCGCTATGCGCGATCTGATGTTCGAAGCCTTCCAGCGCGGCCGCACCGACTGACGATTACCCCACCCCACCACGTCACTCCACACCACCCGCCCAAGAGGCGGGTTTTTTATTGCCCGCGCGCGGGCAGAAAGAGTGCTCCATGACCAAAGAAGACGGTGAACCCTTGCGTCTTATCCAGCGCGGGCTGGAGCAACTTGGCCATTCCCCGGGCGCGATCGACGGCCTCTGGGGCCTGCGCACTGCCCGTGCCCTGAAATCGCTGTTGGCTGCAAACGGGCGCCCTGCAGCTGTTGCGGCACCCGGCCCCCTGCCGTGGATCACCGAGGCGAAAACTGCCCTCGGCCGGAATGAAGCCCGAGATAGATCCTGGCTGATGGATTGGCTGAAGCGCGATGGCCGCAGCCTTGG
The DNA here is from genome assembly GCA_001828855.1 of Rhodobacterales bacterium RIFCSPHIGHO2_02_FULL_62_130. Classification (GTDB taxonomy): domain Bacteria; phylum Pseudomonadota; class Alphaproteobacteria; order Rhodobacterales; family Rhodobacteraceae; genus Cypionkella. The sequence goes on from MHZT01000028.1 coordinate 26,502, forward strand.
CGATCCAGCGAAAAACCCGTGGTGCGGGGATTTTGTGGAAACCTGCATCCGCATCGCACTGCCGGATGAGCCGCTGCTCGGGGCGCTGGAGGTCAATTCCTACTGGGCGCGCAACTGGTTGCTGTTCGGCCAGGAAGTGCAGCCGACCGTCGGTGCTGTCCTGGTCTTCGCACGGGGATCGGGCGGCCATGTCGGCTTCGCTATCGGTCAGGACGATGCGCATTTCTACGTGCTGGGCGGCAATCAATCCGACGCCGTCACCATCGCCCGCATCGCCAAGTCCCGTCTGCTTGGCGCGCGCTGGCCTGCAACCTATCCACCCCGCCCACAGCGCCTGCCGACCATGCGGCCGGGCGAATTCCTCGCAACCACCAATGAAGTCTGAACTGGAGAACACCATGCTGAAACCTGCAATCCTGGCGCTGATCCGCCAAGTTCTGACCGTCGCTGGCACTGCGCTGGTCGCCAAGGGCTATGTCGAGGCCTCCCAAGTCGAACCGCTGATCGGGGCATTGCTGACCATTGGGTCGGTGGCCTGGTCGGTGGCGGATAAGTGGGGACGATAATCGTGCTGCTGTTGGCTGAACCTCTACCAAGGCAGTGAAAACGGGCCGAGCTTTTGCCTTATGGGAAGCGCCAGACGCCTCGACCGCAGGAGTTGCCCGGCCCGTTGTTCGGATTCACAGTTTCAAGGAACGACAGGGGTTAGCTGCGCCAAGATGATGACATAGGCCCAAGCCGCCTGTCGCGATTCGAAATGGGCACAATTGTGCACCTGGCGCAGGCAGGATTTCGGCAACGTGACTTCGCCTCGAACCATTGTGAGCAAAAGTTGTGTCTTCGCTCAGGGAGTGACCATACCGGTCGGGCCGCTGGTTACGGATAATCCGGTGGGGGCCATTGGCAACAACTCTTCCAGAGACCTATCCCTTTCGTTCGTCAACGAAATCGGTCAAACCTCTCAAGAAGCCATTGCAGCTAATTGGGTGCCAGTATGACTGAAATTCCACCAGATCTCATCAGTGCCTATGAATTGACGGATTTTCGCGTCTTGGAGCCCGAGGCATTCACGTTGCGGATTGGTCAGCAATCGGACAAGTTGCAGGCTCTTTTTCACGCATCTGGGGCAAACTGCGCGGCGTTCTTGACCGCCTGGAATCCCTACAGCGAGCAAACGACTGACGCCGAAAACGAACGTTTGCAGTCAGAACTGACAAAGAGGCTTTTGCTTGAAGGCTTTGTGACAGCGAGAGGTCTTGGCGCGGATCCCTCTGGCGAATGGCCCGGCGAGGAAAGCCTGTTCGTGCTCGGCTTGGACCTTGCACGGGCAAAGTCCTTCGGTAAGCACTTTCGGCAAAATGCCGTCGTGTGGGCCGACGCGGATGCAGTGCCCCAGCTTGTCCTGCTGAGGTAATGCGCCGGTGCCCAAACTGCTGATACATGTGCCGCATGCGTCAACCGACATCCCACCTGATGCCTGGTCTGAATTTATAATTGGCAGAGAAGCCGTAGAGTTGGAGGCCCTCACGTCTGCGGACCTGCACACCGACCTGATGGCGCAAGAGGCCTGGCCAACCGCCGAAATCATACAGGCACAGGTATCACGCATCGTCGTCGACGTAGAAAGATATGACGATGACTCACTGGAAGAAATGGCCCAGGTTGGTCGCGGTGTCGTTTACACATGCGATCACCAAATGCGGCAAATACGTCAAACAGTTTCACGGGAGCGGCGAGAAGAACTGCTGGCGAAGTATTATCGGCCGCATTGGGAACGCTTGCGATCCGCGGCGATTGGCGCGTGGTTGGTCGACCTGCATACCTATCCAGAAATGCCATGGCCAATCGAACAACGCGCGCAGGGCGCCCGTCCGGAGATCGATATAGGCTTCAGTGCCGCCCTGACACCTATCGCTTGGGTGGACGCGGTGACAGAACACTTTCGGGGGCATGGCTATGAGGTCGGGCACAATACACCATACGCCGGAGTGATAGACGCAGGCGCAGTTGCCGCGGTTATGATCGAGATCCGACGCGATGTCGTCGGCAACCCAGGATCAGACCCAAGGTGGCTTCGATTGATTGCAGCTTTGCGATCAATGCCGCGGAGTGCCTGACATGCGAACTATGATCATGTGTTAACGAGACGCGGGCGGCGGAGCGAAAATGGCAGCGAGCGACATCTAGCGAGCTAATCGAGGAACATCGCGACACGCGAGAAGGTAAGTCCAAATTTCTTACATTTCGGGCAAAGATGCCTTCCCGCCTCCCACCGCGGGTAGAGGCTGGTCAAAAAAATTTCATCGTCGTCCACTTCCGCTTCCTCGGGCGTCAGCTTTCCAGCTGCAACCGCCCGTCGAAGCCTTGCCTTGAAGTTCTTACGTTCTCTGGCTCGCTCGAGTTTTGCTTTCTTCATGTGGTCAGCATTTTGCTCGGGGTCACGCGTTTCGATACCAATTTCAGTGACGTCAAGCGACCCGCAAGTCATACAACCAGGGACTGCAGCCGCCGCTCTGTTGATCGACCGGAGAGAGCCACATGAACGACAGATGGCTGGAAACGGGTTATGTTCCTTATAGTTGCTTCGCACCCCGCCATCAGTCGTAGAGCCTTTATAACTACATTCCGTGCAGCAGAATGATCTCATTTGCGCCAACGTTGCACCCTCGTCCTGACTGCCCTAACACCCGTTAGCCCTGAGAGGGCTAGGATAGATTTTGATCCGGCCCATAAATGCCGCAGTGCATTTTCCAATTCTTTCAGGGCTCGAGCGAAGCGATCAAGTGTAATCGGCAGCGCAGCGCCCGGAGGCATTAGAAATACCAGTCTCCACCATCAGAAACCGCTCCACCGGGGCGAAAGTCCCTGCGCCGTGGAAGCGAGCGTCGTTCGCAGCCACTCACGGTCATCCTCCCACTCGGAAACCGCTTGGCCAAAATTGGGTCGACTCGCGCGCATCGCTGCATGGCGGGTCATGTGATCTATCATGGCGTTCAACCGTCGTATCGTAGCAGGTTCGCCCCAATGTTTGTATTCAGCGTAAAGCACACGGGGGATCGGAACACGAAAGCAGACTTCAAGCCTCTGGCGGCGATCATTTGCGGAGGTTCCTCGAACGACCCCAACATGATAACCCACATAAGTCAGTGGCGATTGTTCCGGTCCATCGAAATGACCAGCTTCGAACCGATTCATGTCACGCTTGATGTAGGCCGGAATTTTTTGGCTGACATAAACTAGTCGTTGCTGGTCGCGCGCTTTTTCAGTGATCGAGCGGTCCTTCCGGTTTTCGCCCTTCGCAGCTTCTTCAGCCATGCGTGCGTCTGCTTCTGCCATTCCCCGCGCCTTTTCGATGTCGTGCTGCTGCTTCTTTGCTTCGGCCCTTAGTTCTGCCGCTGCGCGACGCGCCGCGTCATCTTCAGCTAGTTGCTTCCTTTTCTTTTCCCACTCCTCCTTTTGCCAAGCCTCACGTTCTGGACCCATGAGCCAAGGCTTCTTTTTCGGGCGCTCCGCTGTTGAAGCAGAAGTATTGCCTTTTGGTGGCAGAGTGGGTCGGCCAGTTGATGGTCTGACTGGCGCCGGCGAGGGGACTGCAGGTCGGGGAGTAACAGGAACGGTCGATCTGGCGCGTTGGGTTGCTTCGATCGGCACCCCGCGAATATGTGTTGGCATTGGAATCGGAGGCGGCACAATTTTGCGCGTTTCTTCGCTTTGCATCGGTTCAGACTGAGCTTGCCCAAACTTGCGCCAAACAACAAAGCAAACAACCAAGAGTCCGATGATCCAGGTCCAGTCTTGGTCACTCATCGATCACCATTCCGTCACACCCTTCAATTTTGTTCTTCATATTCGTGTGGTTTTAGCGGCTTTCATAGAACCGAGGCGCAACAGGGATCTTGAGCCCAGCATGGCCGAATTCAGTCCATCTGCAAATACTGGGATGCAATCTGTCACAGTGTTTAGCATTGATAGTGGATGACGTACTTGGAATTCCCGTGCCAAGGCGCCTTCCTGCGCACGGCCGTTCGCCTGAGCTACACAATGGCTTTGATAGCCTTTGCGAGGCTCGTAGATTAATGACAGCTCCATTAAGGAAAAGATTCTTGCGCGAACGTCAGCATGACATCACCGCTTTTTACGACCTTCTGGATGATCTGGCAGCCCGCATGGGCGGTGCACGCAAGCTGGGCGAATGTTCGGGGCGCATGAACTGGCCAGAGCGCGGTGTCTATTTCTTCTTTGAGCCGGGTGAAATGCACGGTTCTCGAGCCCGGGTGGTGCGGATAGGCACCCACTCCCTAACCTCTTCCTCACGCACGACCTTATGGAAACGCCTCGGTCAACATCGTGGCAATGTCTCGCCTGTTGGAGGCAATCATCGGGGATCTATTTTTCGCCTCTTGGTCGGCGAAGCCCTGATGCGGCGTGATGCAAACCTCGCCATATCTTCGTGGGGTTCCGGTCGTCCCGCCGACACGATTTTGAGGGCTGCAGAAAAGCAGCATGAGGCTAGGGTAAGCGGCTACCTTGGCGATACCAGCCTACTCGTTTTGCCAATCCCCGATCCGCCTGGCGCAAACAGTGCGCGAGGCGTCATCGAGCGGGGCTCAATCGCGCTCCTCAGCAACCACTGTTCAGCATCCGGTGTGCAGCCCAGCCAAGGCTGGCTTGGGCATTTCAGCGGCCGGGACAAAGTGAAGCGATCAGGTCTGTGGAACAATCGTCATGTCGATGAAGCATACGACCCCGCGTTTCTCAGCGTGTTCGCCCGGTTGTTAGATGGCATTCACACCGGCTGATTCCTCGGTGGATATCGCTCCTTCCAAGCTTCGGCCGTTAGACGTGCACAAAGCAACAGCCTTGCGATTGTCTTCATTTTTGCTTATCTTGAAGACAAGAAACCGGAGGCCGACATGTCCCAGACCACAACGATGACAGTCCGGATCAGCGGCGCGCTGAGCGAGTTTGTGGCGTCGAACGTGGGCGAGAATGGGTCGTATGAGAACATCAGCGAATACGTGCGCGACCTGATCCGCCGCGACAAGGAGAGGGCGGAGCGGGAGGCGTTTGACCGTCTGAAGGCTGAGCTGACGCGTGCTTTTGCAGCGCCAGAGGAAAGCTATCGCCCGTTGACCGCCGCCGAGGTGATCGCCCGGAACCGGGGCTGACGTCGTGGTCGTTCGCGTCCAGGAGGCCGCATCGCTGCGGCTTGACGAGATCTACCGCTACACCCGTGACCGCTGGGGCACCGAGCAAGCGGAACGTTACATCACCGCCCTCTTCGCGGCGTTCGACCAGATCGAAAGCCATGGCGTCGCGTCCCACCCCATTCCGACCGAGTTCGGGGTGGAAGGCTTCTACTTCCGGCACGAGCATCATTTCGTGTACTGGCGGCGTCTGTCGAACGGGGATGTCGGCATCGTGACGATCCTGCACGAGCGGATGCATCAGATGGACCGGTTTCGGGAGGATCTTCCAAAGTGACGGATGGCACCGGCGACGATTATACGCACCGTCGATGGGGGCCTCGTAAAACGTTGACCAGGCGTTGACAAGAATTTGAAATGACGAAAGCCGAGCATTTTGCTCGGCTTTGAAGTCTTTGATAAGACTGGTATTTTTGGTTGCGGGGGCAGACAACCGCCGTCAGTTACCAATGCTGAGCAGCCTTGTTTAGGATATCGACCAAAAAACAACTGGATCGGCAAAATTATGCGATATCTCAGCAGGCCCTCATGTAGCAGACCGCTTTGGCAGCATGTGGCCGAACTTTGTGGCCTTCGTGTCAAGGTAATGCGCGTTGAACGGATTGGGCGGAATGACCAGCGGTTCAACCCTGGAGACTACGATGCCATGGCGCTCTAAGCCTGTTGCCTTCTCCGGGTTGTTGGTCAGGAGCCGCACGCGGTTGTGCCCCAAAGCCCGCAGGATTTGCGCGGCTTGACCGAAGTCACGCGCATCTTCGGGCAGCCCGAGGGCCCGATTGGCTTCGACTGTGTCCAGCCCTTTGTCCTGTAAGGCATAGGCGCGGATCTTGTTTGCCAGCCCGATGCCACGCCCCTCATGTCCTCGCATATAGACAAGTATTCCACCGGGCGAGGCACCAAGGCGCCGGAGACTTTCGTCAAGCTGCGGGCCGCAATCGCACCGCAACGATCCAAAGGAATCGCCCGTCAAGCATTCAGAGTGAATCCTGACCAAAGGATCTCCAACCGCTTCGCCGGGCGAAACCAAGGCAAGGTGTTCAACATCACCTATGCTGCTCCGAAAGGAATGAGCGCGAAACGGTTGAGCGGCGTGCGGGGTTGGCAAATCTGCAGACGCAACAAAGTCAACCGCAGCTTCATTTCGCTGGCGATACAGCATTAGCGCGCCAGTGGTTACGGTCGGGAGCCGATGCCTTTCGGCGAAGGCAATAACATCCTGAGGTTCCAGTGCCCTGAGAAGCACCTGGCGTTTCAGCCCCGACAATCGGGCAAGATCGACTGCGGCTTCTGATAAACCCTCATACTCCCAAAGCCCTCCCTCGCGCGCAGAAACGGCCTCGCACTTTGGCAAATGCACATTGCTGGCAAGTTGAAAGAGTTCCGCAGCGGTAAGTGCCAAGGAAAAGGCGTTGGAACCAAAGCTTTTCATCAGCGCGACTGGTGCGAGCCCAGCAAGTTCCGCAGACAACGCCAAGTGCGGCTGACCTGCACGATCAAACACCAGAACGATGCCGCCGCGGCGAAAGTGTTCAAGTGCTAGAGGGACGGATTGCATAGCCGCTCCACATATTTTGCTAAGACATCAACTTCGACATTGATGAGATCGCCGATTTGCCGGAACTGCAGGTTTGTGTGCTGCCAAGTGTGCGGAATTATGGTCAGTCCAACGCGACATTCGCCTGAGGGTTCATCCGACACCTTGTTCAGGGTAAGGCTGATACCATCGAGCGTGATGGAGCCTTTCTCGACGCAATAGCGGGCCACGGCCTTTGGCAAGGACAGTTCGATCAGATAGGCACCTGCCTCGGGTTTGACTGAGACCAGCCTTGCCTGGCCATCGACATGGCCCTGCACGATATGCCCGGACAACCGAGTCGATAATGATACCGCACGTTCCAGATTTATCCTGTCACCGGCGCCAAGCGACCCCAGGTTCGTGCGTTGCAGCGTCTCGGGACTTGCGTAGAACTTTGCGTGTCCCTCGTGATCAAAGGTAACGACTGTCAGGCAGATCCCGTTGATCGCAACGCTTTCACCAAGGGTAAGATCGGGGAAACCCGTCGCAACATCCAGTGTGATGCTGCCGTCTGATAGTTGGGCGGTCTTGATAGTGCCCAGAGATTCAATGATGCCGGAAAACATGGCGGGGCTCCCAATGGCCCCTTTCATCAGGACCGGATGTATGACGGCTGACTTCTGCAACGGGGCCAACGGTTCACCAATGGCGGACCCTAACAGGCTGCTGAAGAAGTCGGCCCTTGGCCCGGTTTGAGGAACATGATTCACCCTCGGCACGGTAACGTAGGGGGCAAAGATGCGGGGGACGGACGAGACGAGCGGGTCGCTGTTCAGCTATGTCGATCTTGAGGCTCGCATCCCCGCGCGGCATCCGTTGCGCAAGATCAGGCAGGTGGTGAACGATGCGCTGGCGAGCCTGGATGGCGAGTTCGATGCGCTTTACACCGATTTCGGCCGCCCTTCGATCCCGCCGGAACGGCTGATCCGGGCCAGCCTGATCCAGATCCTGTTCTCGATCCGCTCCGAGCGTCAGTTGATGGAACAGATGCAGTATAACCTGCTGTTCCGCTGGTTCGTCGGCCTCGGGATTGACGACGCCGTGTGGGTGCCGACCGTCTTCACCAAGAACCGCGACCGCCTGCTGACGACCGAGATGTCGCGCAAGGTGATGGCGGCGATCCTGGCGCATCGCGAGGTCGCGCCGCTGTTGTCGGACGACCATTTCTCGGTCGACGGCACGCTGGTCAAGGCTTGGGCGTCGATGAAGAGCTTCCAGCCCAAGGCGGACGACACGCCGCCCGACGACGATCCGGGCAGCCCGACCGGACCCGACACCGCCCCCGACACAGCCATCGAAGAAGCAGACCAACCCACCGAGCCCGAGGCCGCCCCGATGCACCGCGACCACCGCCAGAACCGCAATGCCGAAGTCGATTTCCGGGGCGAGAAGCGGTCCAATGCCACCCATGCCTCGACCACCGACCCCGATGCGCGCCTTTACAAGAAATCCCCCGGCACCGGCGCCATGCTCTGCTTCATCGGCCATGCCCTGATGGAGAACCGGAACGGCCTCATCGTGCAGGGCGACCTGACCCAGGCGGATGGCCATGCCGAACGGCGCGCCGCGCTGGACATGATCCATCGAAATTCCCCCGGATCGACCCGGCGATTGACGCTGGGAGCGGACAAGGGCTTCGACGCCGCCGAGTTCGTCGCCGACCTGCGGCAAGCCTGTGTGACCCCGCATGTCGCGCAGAAATCCCGATACTCGGCGATCGACGGCCGCACGACCCGGCACGAGGGTTACGCCCTGTCGATCAAAAACCGCAAACGGATCGAAGAGGCTTTCGGCTGGGCCAAAACCGTCGGCGGAATGGCCCAGACCGTTTATCGCGGCGTCGAACGGGTGCGTTCCCGCTTCATCCTCACCATGGCCGCAAACAACCTCGCCCGACTGCCCCGGCTGCTCGCAGCCTGATGCTGGGAAACCGCGCCAGGCATGTAGATCGCCAGCGTCGATGGAGCCGAAACCAAACCCAGCAGGTTGCGCCGAAAGAAAACTGTTCCGCAAAGGCGACTTCTTCAGCACCCTGCTAATGCAGGCGTTTTGTCGAGATGGATTTGTTACGCCGACCCTAAAGGGTAAGATCGGCAACCATACGCACCGCCCGCGCAGCCTCGGCGCCCTTCTTGACGAAATGATCGAAGAAGAAGTCGTGGTGAAGCGCAGAGTCATGGAAGTGATGTGGCGTCAGGCTGACCGAATAGGTCGGCACGCCAGTTGCCATCTGGGCATCCATCAACCCGGAAACGACGGCCTGAGCAACGAAGTCATGCCGATAAATACCCCCGTCCACAACAAGTGCGGCTGCAACGATGGCATCGAACCGACCGCTTTCTCCCAGCTTCTTTGCCAAGAGCGGCATTTCAAAAGCACCGGGCACGTCATAGGTGGCGATGCTTACTTCGCGGCTGGCTGCGGCCATATCATCCTCGAAGCCCTTGAGCGTCTGATCTACAATATCAGCGTGCCAACGGGCCTTGATGAACGCAATTCTGAGTGGGTTTGCCATGGTACAGATTTTCCTCCGTCTGCATGTTTCGAAATTGAGAGGAGTGTGATCCTCGCCCTTGTTGACCAAGGCTACGGGCTGCGCGCATCAGCGGTAAACTGTCTCTTGTGCAACACGGGTGATGGCACAGATTGACGCCAATTTCTCGGTATCTGAGACGGGTATTCGCGCTACGGAACCTTGCCGGACACCAAGATCGAACTAACGCCGTCTGTTCGACTTCCTTGGTGATCGCCGAAGCTGTCGCTGCAAAAGCCTGGCGACCGTCAAGGCCGAAAAGGGCATTGGCGGAACCGTTATTCGAGAGTGAGGGCTAAAGATGCGCCACTATGGGCGATGCAAAACTGACTGCCCCACCAATTGTGATGGGGCAGTCAAGCCGCGCTTTTGCGGGCTTATTGCCCAGCTTCTTTGATCATGCCTTTGGCGATAACAACTTGCTGGATTTGGGTCGTGCCTTCGTAGATGCGGAAAAGGCGGACGTCGCGGTAAAAGCGTTCGATGCCATAGTCTGCAATATAGCCCGCCCCGCCGTGGATTTGCACTGCACGGTCAGCCACGCGGCCCACCATTTCGGACGCATACATTTTGCAGCTGGCCGCGTCGATGGACACGTTCTTTCCGGCATCTTTGCGACGTGCAGTTTCCTCGATCATGCAGCGGGCGGCGAAGGCCTCCGTCCGGCTGTCTGCCAGCATGGCCTGGATCAACTGCTTTTCGGCAATCGGTTCTCCGAATTGCTTGCGATCCATTGCATAGGCAAGGCTGTCACGGATCAGCCGTTCCGCTGCCCCTGTGCAGACGGCACTGATGTGCAACCGGCCACGGTCCAGCACCTTCATCGCGGTCTTGAAGCCAAGACCTTCGCGTGCCGGACCGCCTATGATGGCAGAAGCCGGAATACGGCAATCTTCAAGGATCACGTCGCAGGTATGCGACCCCTTTTGGCCCATCTTGCGGTCTATGGTCCCAAGCGAAAGGCCCGGCGTGCCAGCCTCGACCAGAAATGCGGTGACGCCAGCCGAGGTCTTGGAGGTCGGGTCGGTGCGGGCGAAAACGGTAAATAGCCCAGCGCGCGGCGCATTGGTGATGTAGCGCTTGGTGCCGTTCAAGATGTAATGGTCACCGTCCTTGCGTGCAGAGGTCCGCAAGGAACCCGCGTCGGAACCGGCTTCAGGCTCGGTCAGTGCGAAAGACGCAATCAGGTCACCCGAGGCCAGTCGCGGCAGATAGGCAGCCTTTTGCTCGGGCGTGCCGTCGATGATGATGCCCTGACTGCCGATGCCGTTATTGGTGCCGACCAGCGAGCGGAAAGCGGGCGAGGTCTGGCCTAGGACGAAAGCGGCCTGCACCTCTTCGGACATGGTCAGGCCGATGCCGCCAAATTCCTCGGGAATGGTCAGGCCAAACAGGCCCATATCGCGGATTTCCTGCACCAGTTCCGGCGGGATCGCGTCATCGTCGGCGATGCGGGCCTCGTTGGGGATCAGTCGCTCTTTGACAAAGCGGTCGAGCGTATCGAGGAATTGCGCCAGCGTTTCGGGATCAAGGCTCATCGGGGCGTCCTTCGCTTTGGGTCTGGCAAGGGCTTACCAGCCCCACCCACGCCTGCCCATTGAACGATTGCTCCACGACCCCACACAACCGCTGTCGCAGAAGAGACAGTTGTCCCGAAGTCTACCCAACACTCTACTCAAAACGCGGCGCCAATGGCGCCCACGTTGCAAGGACGGGACAGCTTCTTTGGGCGCGAACAAGAGCCTGAATCCCTTCTGCGATTTTCAGGATTGGGTGCTTAATGCAAGAAAAATGGGCGGTGGTCACAGGTGGGGCACGCAATATTGGCCAGGCAATCTGTCGTCGGCTTCTGGATGACGGATTCCGGGTCATTGCACTGGACATCGTGCGCCCCCAAGACCCCGATCTTCAGGCTGATGCCGTCCTGGTCGATCTTTCGGATCGCAAGGCTGCAGAAGAGGCCCTTGATGCGATTGCAGCGACGCATCGGGTTACGGCCCTGGTGAACAACGTGGGCATCGTCAGGCCAGCAGATTTCGACGCGGTCAATGTCGATGATTTCGAGGCGGTGCTGAACCTGAACACCCGCACTGCCCTGATAGCAGCCAAAGCATTGGTGCCGGGGATGCGTGAACTGGGCGGTGGAAGGATCGTCATGAATACCAGTCGTGTCACCTTGGGAAAAGAGGCGCGCAGCCTTTACAGCGCGTCAAAAGGAGCAATGCAGTCGATGGCGCGCACATGGGCGCTGGAACTGGCGCGCGATCAGATAACGGTGAATTGCGTGGCCCCTGGCCCCATCGCCACAAGTGTTTTCTGGCAGAACAACCCACCCGAAGCTGAATACACGCGCAAACTGATCGGCTCGGTTCCAGTGCAGCGCATGGGTCGGCCCGAGGACGTCGCCAATGCCGTCAGCTTCTTCTGCGATCCGAAGGCGGATTTCGTCACCGGTCAAACGCTTTTCGTATGCGGGGGTGTGACGGTCGGCTAGACTCAGGCAGGCCGTTGCTCATCCTGAAACTGCGTGGCGCGCACAGATTCCCGCTGGCAGAACTCGTCATGCCAAGCAGACAACTGCGGCCTGCCTCTGCGCCACTCTTCATCTGAAAACCGGAAATCCAGATAGGACAGTGCGACACCGATGCTGATATGTCCGATGTCGAACGGACGCGCGCGCAGATTGGAAACGCGCGTTTCGAGCCAATCGAGCACCGCATTCATCTTGGTGCGGTAGGTGGCGATCATCACATCTGATCGAAGGGCTTGCGGGCGCAAGCGAACCTCAACCAGCCAAGGCAAGGCCACATCAATCAGACCGGTGCCCAAAGCCTCATCACGTTCGGCAATCAGATCTTGCGGGAAAAGGCGAGGCCCGACCTGTCCAGTCTGATCTGCCCATCGGCAAATGACATGGCTGTCAAACAAGATCTGACCATCCTCCAGTTCCAGCGTCGGGATCTTGGACAGGGGATTTGTGGCCAAGAAGCCTTGCAGCGGCACCATCGGATCGACACCTGTGCGAACCAGCGTGACCTGATCGATCAGACCTTTCTCATGCAAGGCAACCATCACCTTGCGGACATAAGGTGAGCGCGGTGACCAATGAAGCAGCGGCATGGAGTATCTCTTTTGAAAAGGGAGCGGCACGAACTGGAGAGCGGCCTTCGACGCGATCCAGCCCGTGCCTAAAGACAAGTTGAAGTGCTGCGGCTGGGAGACGCCGCAGCACGCTTGGCTTATTGCGGGAATTCGACCGAGAAAGTGGTCGGATCGTAGTCAGGAATGCCGGTCGACAGGATCAGATCGTTCGGCTTGTCCAGACGGGCATAGTCTTCGATCCATTTGTCGGCCTTGACCGAGGTCGTCTCGTCGCCCTTGGTGATGGCCACATCAACGCTCATCTCATACTGGTGCGGCACGGGTTTGCCGGCCAGAATGTCCAGACCGACCTTGACGGCAAGGCCACCCATGGCGGGCGGATAGTCGTAGTTGAACGCAGGCTCTTTGTTCTGCACGGCCAGCTTCACGCAGCCGTTCAGGTCGGCGCAGGTGATCGGCGGCAGGTCAGTCCAGCCGGCTTCCACCATGGCTTCGATCGCACCCGAGCCTTGCAGCCCGTGGTCATTCCAGACGCCGTTGATGTCGGTGCCATATTTCTGGATAAGGGCGGCCATCACCTGCTTGCCCTTGGCCGGGCTCCAGTCGGTGTATTGCATGTCCAGAACCTTGATGTCAGGATAGTTGGCAAAGACCTCATTGGCCGCCGCAATCCGGTTCACTGCAACCGAAACGCCAGCCATGCCCGGCAGCATGACGATGTTGCCCTTGCCGCCCAGCTTTTCCACCATCCACTGCGCCGACATATGGCCGTACACATAGTCCGAGGCGGTGATGAATGTAGTGAAGTTCTCGGAAGTGATGCGACGGTCAACCAGCACAACCGGAATACCGGCTTCGTAAGCCCGCGTTACGATGGCATCCAGCGCCTCGGCAGTCGCTGCCGATACGATCAGCAGATCGACCCCGCGCGAGATCAGATCCTGCACGTCAGAGACTTGCTTCGCCGGATCGTCATTGGCGTCGGTGATGATCATCTGCTTGATCTGGTCGGCGTTGTCATGCGCCGCTTGCTGGATCGACGCCAGCATGCCTACGCGCCAGCTGTTGGAGATCGACGCGTTCGAGAAGCCGATGACATAGGGGCCATCCTTCTTGTACTGGGTCGTGTCCATGATGGTCGACGGCGTTGTGCTCCACAACATCGTGCGGGGTGCGCCTGCGTAGCCGGTCTTTTCGGCATCCTGCGCGAACGCAGTCGTAACCGACGTCGCTGCCAGACCTGCAACTAGCGCAAAATTCAGAACCTTCTTAAGCATGTAGTGTCCTCCCTTGGACCGATTTTGCTGGCGCAACACCTTCTTGCGAGCAGCTTCTTTTGATCGTGAAAGTTTCCGTTGGTGTGCGGTGATCCGCGTGGGGTTTCCTCCCTTGGGGCAGCATGCGCTGCCCCATCCGGTCACGAGAGTCCCCTCTCTCGTAAGTCTTGCGGGCCGTTGCTTTTGGCCTCAGATGGTTTTGCGCACGTAGAAGGCGGCGGCGACGATGATGACGGCGCCTTTGATGATGATCTGGAACTCGATGGGCAAACCGATCATCAGGACGGCGTTGAACACCACGACCAGAATTGCGGCGCCAAACAGCCCCCCCACTATCGACCCGCGACCACCCGACAAAGCCACCCCGCCCATCACCGCCGCGACGATGGAGTCCAGCTCAAAGCCGCGACCGACCCAGTTGTCTACGATGCCGACGAAGCCCGAGTAGATCAGCCCTGCAAGCGCCGCGAGCCCACCCGAGATCACATAGCTGGCGATGGTGATGCGGTCGGCATGGATGCCCACCAGTCGCGCCATCACCGGATTGCCGCCGGTGAGGTAAACCCGACGCCCGTAGGTCGTCTTGTGCAGCAGGATCGAAAAGAATGCCGCCAGAACCACCAGGATCATCAGATTATAGGGCACACCGAAGAAGGTCTGCGAGCCCAACACGCGATAGATCGGTGGCACGTTCCCGGAAGGCGCGCCCTGCGTATAGGCAAAGCGCATGCCCTGCAGCAGCGTCATCGTCGCAAGCGTGGCCAGAAAGGGCGAGACATTGCGTTTCGTGATCAATAGCCCGTTGACCAACCCCGTCGCCAAACCGATCGAGATGGCGACGATGAACACTGGCAGGGCGTCCGTATCCTGACCGCTGAAACAGGTTGCTACCACCGCTGCCGTAGCCATGACCGATGCGACCGACAGATCCAGCCCCCGGACAAGGATCACAGGAACCTGCCCGATGACCACGATCCCCAAAGGCGCCGCCTGCAGCAGCATGTTCGAGATATTGTTTGCCGTCAGAAAGGCGGGCGACAGGATCGCCGTCACCACGATCAGCACGGCAAGCACCAAATGGATGCCGTAGTTGCGCACGATGTCCATGACCGGACTTTGCTGCGATTGGGATTGCGCGGATTGGGTCATCACACCTTCCTCTTGTTTTCGACGTAGACGGACACCGCGATGATCACGATCAGCCCCTGAACGATCAGTTGGTAATGGGTGGAAAGGCTCAGGAAATTCAGAAGGTTGTTCAGCAGAGAGACCAGATAAACGCCCATCAAAGTGCCGATCACCCCTCCTCTGCCACCGCTGAGCAGCGTGCCGCCAACGACCACAGGCGTGATCGAGGTCAGGGTGAAGTTCTGGCCCGTGTAGGGCTGTCCGGCCCCCAGTCGGGCGACCAGAAAGATGGACGCAACGGCCGCCATCATTCCGCAGAAGCCGTAGGCCACGAACAGGACCTTACGGCGCGGCAGGCCCATCAACTGGGCGCCGACAGCATCGTCGCCCGTCGCATAGATATAGCGACCCAGCGGCACCTTCCGCAGGAATACGGCCGTCACCACGAACACAACGATTGTGAACACCGCACCCAGAGGCAGGCCAAGAACCCTGCCATAGGCCAATTCATCAAAGCCTTTGGGCATCTTGCCGATCGGCGTTTGGGTGTAGAGCAGCGTGATGCCCTGAAGAATTGCCCCGGTTCCAAGTGTCACGATCAGGGGATGAACGCGAAGATAGATCGAAGCGCCGGCATTGATGATGCCGACCAGCCCGCCGAGGACAAGGATCGTCACGATGGCCACATACATCATGACCGGGTCGCCAGCCGTCAGACCCGACAAAAGCACCGAAGCGAGACTGACCATCGACCCGATGGAAAGGTCGATCCCGCCTGTAATGATCACCAATGTCTGACCCAAGCTGACAATCGCAAGCGGGGTCGATTGTTCAAGGATGTTCACGGCGTTGGAATAGGTTCCGAACTTGTCCGAGACGATTACGCCGAACAGGGTCAGGACAAAGATCAACCCGATCACCGTCAGCAGCCCCCCGCGGCGCTTGGTCAGGAACGTGAATATGGATGCGACAGACGTCATGCTGTTTCCCTCAAGAAGCGCGTTTCTGGGTGGCCAGCTGGATGATCCGCTGTTCGTCGATCTGGCCCGCACCAAGCTCGCCCGTGATGACGCCTTCGCGCATGACGAAAACCCGGTCGGCCAGACCGATCACCTCGGGCATTTCCGAGCTGATCATCAGAACGGCCAGCCCCTTGGCGGCCAGTTCGCGCATGATGCGATAGATTTCCGCCTTGGCACCTACGTCGACCCCGCGGGTCGGCTCATCCATTATGATGACCTTCTTTGAGGTGCGCGCCCAACGGGCTACCAGAACCTTTTGCTGGTTCCCACCCGACATGGTCAGTACCGCGCCCTGGGGCCCGCGGCAGGCAATGCGGTAATTCTCGATTTCAGACTTAGCGATGTCTTGCTCGGCACTGTGGTTCAACCAGCCCGACTTGCTAACACTGTTTAGATCCGAGGCACTGATATTGGTGGCCACGTCCATCAGCATGGCCAAACCCTGACCTTTGCGATCCTCGGTCAACAGACCGATGCCCTTTTCGATGGCAAGCGACGGCGTCATCTTGCGAAAGGTCTCGCCGCCGATAGCAATCTGACCAGACGACATAGGCAGGCCACCGAACAAGGCCATCGCCAGCTCCGTGCGCCCCGCGCCGACCATGCCACTGAGGGCGGTGATCTCTCCGGCCCGCAACTCGATATTGGCATTGTGGACCCGCCCCTTCACCGACACGTCGGTTGCGGAAAGAACGACAGGGCGCGTTTGCCCCACCGGAGCCTTGGGCGGGAAAAGTTCGCTCATGTCACGGCCAACCATCAGCGACACCAAGCTGTCATTGGTCATGGCCTCGACCTGCTCGGTCGCGACGAACTGACCATCTTTGAGGACAGTCACGCGGTCGCAAAGTTCGAAGATTTCTTCCAGACGGTGCGAGATGTAGATGATCGCCACGCCGTCATCGCGCAGGGCGCGCAGGCGGCCGAAAAGCAGCTCAACCTCATGGCCGGCGATCACCGCTGTCGGTTCATCCAGGATCAGCAGCTTGACCTTGTGGACCAGCGCTTTGGCAATTTCGACCATCTGCTGGTCGGCCACGCTCAGTTCGGCGACCAGCGCATCCGGATCAATCTTCACGCCGAGGCGGCCCAACAGATCTGCCGCATCCTGGCGGGTCCGTGAATGGTCAATTCCATTCATAAAGCCGCGACGTTCGTGGCCCAGAAAGATATTCTCGGCGACGGTCAAGTTCGGAAACAGAACGAATTCCTGATATATGACATGAATACCGGCCGCCTTGGCAGCAGCAGGCGAAGCCCAATGAACAATTTCGCCGTCGAATTCAATCGTGCCTTCGTCCGGTTGATGAACGCCCGCAATAATTCTGGTCAGCGTTGATTTGCCGGCCCCATTCTCGCCAACCAATGCATGAATCTCACCAGCTTTGACTTCGAGGTGAACATCCGACAGGGCTTTCACCCCAGGGAAGCTTTTTGAAACCTTGGATATTGTCAGCATTATTTCCTCCCCATATCTCCGACTGATCTGGTTCGATCTGCAGGTGATATTTATTCTGCGAAAATCTTCCGTTCCCGCTTGTGACAGCATGATGCGCCGACGGCTGTTGGGACAACTGCCCTTATGTGACACCATTGGAAAACATGGCTGTATCACCGTCTATTATAATGAATTTGCTCAATAATATTTCAAGTTTCGCGCAATATTCGCTGTCGAATGGTTCGGAAGCGCCGCGCCATGAGACAGTTTGACGCACCCGAAAATCCGAAAAACTGCCATTTTTCAAAGAAAGAGGCGACTGGGCAGATGGCTGGATGATTTAATCAAAAAGTTGCCCGAAACTGTCACTCCTGAGACGGACAATTGTCTCCTGCACGCCTCGCATGAAGCGATAGACTCGACGATTTTATTCCGGAATGCTGCTCCCAGATACGCAATTCGGAGGAGTTGTGCATCTCTTGAGATAGGCTCAAGTTTCATCGCTGACAGATCACCCGTCTACGGGTCAATAGGCCAGACATTGCTTTAGCGATGTGTTTTTTTCGGCCTCTATATTTGTCAAGTTTGAAGCAGTGTGCCGCTTCGCAAGTATATCGGAATGCCTATGTGTCGGAAATAACCCGATAGACGGCCACAACACGGAGAGGAAATAACATGGTAAAACTTGGCACTTTCGCGATGCCGCTGCATCCGCCGCACCGCGCGCTTCACGAAATCCTCAAGGAAAATCAGGACAAGATCATCAACGCCGACAAACTGGGCTTTGACTACGCTTATGTGGGCGAACACTATTCCTGCACGACCGAGCAGATCGCTTCGCCGCTGATCTTTTTCGCAAGCTTGATCAACCAGACCAAGAACATCAAGTTCGGCACCGGCGTCATGGGCCTGCCGCAGCACCACCCGGTGATCGTCGCCGCCGAAGTGGCCCAACTTGACCATATGTCCGGCGGCCGTTTCATTTGGGGGATCGGGCCTGGCGGTCTGGCATCCGACCTTGAAGTGTTCGAGCACAATGACCACGCCGAACGCAACGAGATGCTGGCCGAACACCTGCGGATCGTTCTGGACATCTGGAACTCGGACGCGCCCTACGACATCAAGGGCAAATATTGGAACGTCAAGATCGAGAAGTCGATCTACCCGGAACTGGGTATCGGTTCGATGAGCAAGCCCTTCCAGCTGCCGCACCCTCCGATCCACATCTCGACCATGTCGCCCGACAGCCCGACGGTGGCGCTGGCTGCCCGTAAGGGGTGGGTGCCAATCACCGCGAACTTCTGCCCGCATGAAACCGTCTATGGCCACTGGAAGCAGTATGTGAAGGGCTGCGCCGATGTCGGTCGTGCCCCCACGGGCGAAGATTGGTCGGTGGCGCGCAACTTCCTGATTGGGGAAAGCGATGCGCAGGCCGAAGACTGGATGATGGATCCCAAGGGCTCCAGCCACTACTACTACGACTATATGTGGAAGGTGCTTCTGGCCGCTGACTACACCACGGTTGGCAAGCCCGACCCGACCATCTCGAACGAAGACTGGGGCGTCGAGCGCTTCATGCGGTCGTCGATCATCTGGGGCTCGAAAAAGACCGTCCTGGAAAAGATCATGGATCTGCGCGAGAAATCCGGCCCGTTCGGCACCCTGTTGATGGCAATGACCGATGGCAGCGGCGAGAACTTTGAGCGCGAGCATCTGACGATGCAGCGCCTTGCCGAAATCCGCCCGCTGATCAAATGACACACGCACCGGCAGCCCTTCGCGGGCTGCCGGTGTCACCTTGAAGGACAAGGCGAATGCCGACTGTCGATATCTTTACCTTGGCGCAAGTGCGGCGCGTTGCGGTGATGTTGGGCATCGACCCGCAAGAATTTTCCGAAGGCGATCCCATCCCCAGGGGCTGGCATTTCGCCTTGTTGGCGGGCGAAACGCCGCGTCACAACCTACGCTCGGACGGTTTCCCCGGACTTGGCGTGCCAATGCCGCAGCTTGGCCTTCCGCGTCTTTTGCTGGGGCAACGCAATACCAGTTTTCATGCAGATCTACGGATCGGCACACCAGTGACGCGACAAAGCGCGTTGACCAGTGTGGTAGAGAAGGTGGGCCGCAACGGTCCCTTCGCTATCGTGAAAGTCGAGCATATCCTCGCTGCTGTCGAGGCCCATCCCGAAGTTACTGAAACCCAGACCTATTTTCTGGCTGGCCCAACGGCCGAACCATCTGCCAAATCTGCCCCAATGATCCTGCCAGCAGGCGGTTTCAGCCAAGTTGTGAGACCTGATGACCTGTTGCTGTTCCAGTATTCGGCACTTGGCTTCAACACACACCGGATCCATTTTGACCGCGATTACGCCACTCGTGTCGAGGGTCATCCTGACCTCGTGGTGAATGGCGGCCTTGCCACATTGCTGGCAACCGAGTTCCTGCGCAGGGATCTTGGGCTTCGGGTCAAGACCCTGACAGCCCGCCACCTTGCCCCGCTTTACGTCAACCGACCGCTGACCATCGTTGCGCCGGACCTTACCGCGCCCGAGGTCCGGCTTCACCTTCTGGATGAAGGCGGAAGCGTCGCGGCAGAATTGGGGATCACCCTGGATGAGCTATGAACCCCTGCACGGTATCCGTGTTCTTGACCTGACAGCCGTCGTCGTGGGCCCTGCCGCCACTTGGCGACTGGGCCAATATGGTGCCGAGATCATCAAGGTCGAAAACCCCGAAGGCGACCTGATGCGGGGTCTGGGTGGGCTTTCGCCTACCGGACAACATTCGGGCGCCTATCTGCACCTAAACCGCGGTAAGCGAAACATCTGCCTGAACCTCAAGGCGGCTGGGGCCGATGCGGTGATGCAAAGGTTGATTGAGTGGGCGGATGTCATCGTGGCCAATATGCGCCCGCAAGCGCTGGCACGGCTAGGGCTTGACGCAGAAACTATCCGCTCCAAACAACCTGAAAAGATCTACTGCCTACTTACAGGTTATGGTTCAGATGGTCCTTATGGCGGCTTTCCAACCTATGACTCAGTGGTTCAAGGCGCTGTAGGGCTGCCCGGCCTGGCTTTGGCCCGCGACGGCGCGCCAAAGTTCGTTCCCTTGTTGATCTGCGATCATGTTGTTGGCGAAATCGCCGCTGGTGCGATCATGGCCGCCCTTTTGAACCGAAGTCGAACAGGCGCTGGTGTATCGCTGGAAGTGCCGATGTTCGAGACGATGGCGGCGATGGTGCTGCAAGAGCATCTCGCCGCGCAAAGCTTTGATCCGCCGCGCGGGCCATATGGCGACCAGCGGCTTCTGAGCCCGTTCAACCAGCCGTTGGAAACAAAGGATGGCTTCATCGCCGTCACCATCAACACCGATCCCCAGGTCAGGGCGTTCTTGACGGCGACCGGACGCGCCGAGCTTGCCTTGGACCCGCGGTTTGCAAGCGTATCGGCGCGGGCAGTGCATGTAGCGGCATGGTTCGAGGTGCGCGGCACGCCGCTGCGGCAAAAGACCAGCGCCGAATGGCTAGAGTTGTTCCGCGCTGCCGACATTGCTGCGATGCCGATCCACTCGATCGAAACCCTGCGGCACGACCCACACCTGACAGCCGTAAACCTGATTACCCAAGAGGATCACCCGACCGAAGGCAAATCCGCTGTTCTGCGCAGTTCCGTTCTAGCGGATGGCCAGAGCCTGCCACAGCGCACGCCCACGGCACCCAAAGGGTGGGATACAGTCGCGATCCTGACCCAGCTTGGCTATTCCAGCGCCGAGGTTCAGTCGCTTTTCGATCAAGGCGCCGCACAGTCTGCCTAAAGCAGCCATAATGCCAAAACAAAAGGGCCACGCAAATCGCGCGGCCCTTTGTCATTGCTTGGGTCTCAGGCCAAAGCCACGCTGGTTGCCCGTCCTCGCTCGGACCACAGAAGATATGCGGACCCTGCGAAGACCATCACAATCCCCGGCCAGTAGGTCATGTCCGGCGCGAAGGACAACACCACCCACGACACAAGAATATTCGAGAACAGCTTCAGATCATCAAAGGGCTGGACATAGGCCGCATCCGCCGAAGCATAGGCAAGTGTCAGGAAATGCTGGGCAAAATACATGATCGCACCGCCCAACAGCAGCAGCCACAGGATATTTCCCGAAGGCAGTTCAAACCCTGCCTGAAGCGAGAAAAGCAGGTTTACCGGCGTCAACAGCACCAACAGCCACATGGTGATCGAGGTCTGCGGTTCATCCTTGGTCAGCCGCTTGGTGATCAGTGATGCCCCGCCCCAAGTCACGGCGGCGGCAATCGGCAACAGCGTTGCCAAGGTGAAGCCGCTTTCCCACGGGCGCAGCAGGATCATCGCGCCAGCAAAACCGATCACCGCAGCGATCCAGCGGTTAAGCCCGACATTCTCGCCCAGAAGAAGGGCCGCGCCGAACATCACAAAGAAGGGCGAGGTCATCACCAGCGCGATCACATGCCATGGCGCCATGCCGCTTGCAAAGGCTTGCGTAAAGGCCTGAACCCCCAGCACCGACAGCAGGATACGCACCAGATGCAGAACCGGATGGCGGGTCTTCATCGAGGCCAGACCATTGCGCCAGATAAACGGGGCCGAGAAGACCGTCGCGATGGCATATTGCCAAAACGCGTCCGACTGCGCTTTGAACCCCATCTTGTAGGTGACGGTCCAAGTGACGGCATTGGCCAGCGCAAAGCAGATGCCTGCCAGCACCATGAAAGCCGCGCCCTTCAGATTTGCGTTCATTGTTGTCTCCCTATTTCCCGCTGGCGTTGATTGCCCGTGCTGCTTCGATATCGCCCTGCATTGCCGCAATCAGCGCGTCCACAGACTCGAAGCGCAGTTCCGGCCGGATGAAGGCAAGCAGCTTCACTTCGATCTCGCGTCCGTAGATATCCCCTTGAAAATCCAGGATATGCGTTTCGATCCTTTGATCTACCCCGTCAAATGTCGGTCGCGTACCGTAAGATGTGACCGAGGACCACACTTTTTCAGTTCCGGCGATCCGGGTCTGCGAGGCATAGACACCATAAGCCAAGGAAGCTCGGGCGTTCAGGTTGGCTGTGGGAAAACCAAGAACCCGTCCGCGCTTGTCGCCATGCGCCACCCTGCCCCGCAGATCCATCGGTAATTCAGTCATTCTCCCCCCCTTTGGCCACGTTGACGCCCCCCATCCACGACCAGATCGGTTCCGGTCACGAACCTTGACGCATCAGAGCACAGATAAAGTGCAGCCTGTGCAATGTCCTCACCGCGACCGAGCCGCCCCAACGGAACGCCAGTCGATTGTCCGGCTTCTTCATAAAGCCGCTTGACGCCCTCGGTGCCACCGATTGGCCCCGGAGCGATGGTGTTACACAGGATGCCATCCGGCCCCCATTCGACCGCGAGGCTCCGGATCAGCGACATGACGCCAGCCTTGGCCGCGGCTGCATGGGCGCAGCCCGGCCACCCTTCAAGTGCGCGCATCGTGGTGATCGCGATGAAGCGCCCACCATAAGATGATGCCTTGAGATAGGGGTAAGCGGCCTTGGCGCAATGGAATGTGCCATGCAGGTCGATATCGATCACCGTCCGCCATGCGTTAAAGGACATATCGGCAAAGGGAACGACAAAGTTGCCCGCCGCATTGGCCACCAAGATGTCAAGCCCCCCGAAGGTGTCTACCGCATTTGCCACCGCCGCCTGAACCGCCTCGGGTTCCCGAACATCGGCAACAACGCCCATAGCCCGCCCGCCAATAGCGTTGATGACGTTGGCGGCTTCGGCAACACGATCCGCCTTGCGGCTGGCCACCACGACCTGCGCCCCGGCCCCGGCCAAAGCCTGTGCAATGGCAAAGCCGATACCGCTTCCGCCGCCGGTGACAAGCGCGGTGCGGCCTTTGAGGCAATCAGGGGCGAACGGAGAGTTCGTCATGTCGGGGCATAAACCTTGTGAAGGAATCAGAAAGCCGTTGGGGCAGTGGTATGCATCGTCGGGTAGGAAACGCAGAATGACCTTGGGCGGCGCAGATCACGGATTTGCCGTGTCAACGATGTCTTTCATGGCAGCTCCTCAATCCCCTGCAGATGCTGCCGATAGCCACTTCGCGCCGCAACTGTCCATTTTGCGACACGCTACCATGCTCAAACTGGCGCGATTGAAGCATGCCTTACAGGGAACAATGCCTCTGAAGCGACGACGCAACCGAAGGTCGCAAAAGGTCTTGCCCTTCATCCTGCGGCAACACTTGACCAACGGCCATCGACATCAGGGCGGCAAATTACACCCGATCTCTGGCGGCAAAGCGTGAGATGCCCTGCCTTTTCGCTTGGATGAGGCAAGTGGCTTTAAGCCCGAGGGTCGCGCTTCGGGCCTGCCAATCAGGCGTCGCCGCGCGCCTTCTGGATGTGGATCTTGCGATACAAGGTCGCCCGAGACACGCCAAGATAGCGCGCGGTGAGCGACACGTTCCCGCCGTTGTAACGCAACGCCGCCTCGATTTTCGACGCCTCTGACTGAGAGCGGGCGGTCAGGTCCTTGCGGGCGATCTTGGCCACAATATGTTCTGGCAAATGTTCCAGACCGATCACCCTGCCATCGGCAAGTGCTACAGCATGGCGCAAGGTATTACGCAGTTCCCGCACGTTTCCGGGCCAGTGGTAATGGGTCAGCAAAAGCCGCGCATCATCGTCCATCTCGACATGCTGTTTGCCAAGGCCGTCCCGCTCGATCCTGAACAGGTCTTTCACGGTAGACTCAAGGTCGGGCACTGCTCTAAGTGGACCAAGTGCCACCTGCCCGCCATTCAGGCGGTGCATAAGGTCAAGTCGCATCCGGTTGTCAGCCACCAGTTGGTCAAGTTCCGGCCGCGAAATCACGATGACGCCAAGGCCGTTCACACCAAACTGCCTCTCACGTTCGAGGACGGCCAAAAGGGTGGTCTGGCCGAGTTCATCCATTTCGTCGATGCGGTCGATCAGCAGGCATGACCTGCGCACCCCGTGCTGGCGCTGCAGCAAGGCCCCCAAGTTGGCGGAGCTTTCCGGTGCGGCACAATCGATAAAGATGATATCGCCATCCGCGCCATAGAAGCTGCGAGCAACCGTCTTTGCAAAGGCAGTCTTGCCCGCGCCCGTTTCCCCTGTGATCACCAGAGGCAAGCCAACCGACAATAACCGCCGCGCCCGATCAAGCCCTTGCGACAAGATAGGGTTAATGCGCATCTCTTCTTCTGCAAGATCAATAGGGCGCGGAACGGCTACCGCAGTTCGCGTCAAGACCGAATTGGTCGACGTTCGGCGCGGTGCGTCCGGCACACTCAACACCGCCTGCAACGTGCGTCCTTGATACGTCAGGCTTACAGGCGCATCGGGGCGGATATCGCACAAAGCACGGTCCATCTCGAACAGATCCTCGGCAGACTGACCGACCAGATCGCCGACCGATTTGCCGAGCAGTCGTGTCGCGAAAGACGAGCCATCCATGATGCGGCCATTGTCATCGAGTGCAAGCCGCCCCTCTTCGGCAATGTCGGCAACCTGGCCATTTTCGAGAAACCGCAGCATCATGTTGCGACGGTTCAGACGTCCAAAATAGCCGTTCTCGATCCTTCGGGCCGAGCGTTCGACGATTTTCTGCACCATAAGGTTTACGCGGGTATCTCCATGGCGTGCCGTCGTGACGTTGATTACGCTTTCAATCGCGCCGTCGCGACCGAGCACTGGAGCCGTCAGGCAGGTCAGGCGCATGATGGCAGCGCCGTAGTGCTGTGTGCCCGCGATAATCACAGGCTTTCCCACGCGCAGACAGGTGCCGACCCCGTTGGTACCCTGCTGGTCCTCAGACCAAACCGACCCCGGAATCACCCCTGATCCAGCCAATTCATCAAGATACTGATAGTCGCAGCGGAACAGCACCATCGCCCCTTCGGTCGTGGCCAATGACACCAAGTATTCACTGTCAACCAACTGCCGGAACAGGCGCTCAACTTCGGGTTCGGCGATCCGCATGAACTCTTCGCGCTCTTCCATCCGGGTGCGGATTTCCGAATGGCTCAAGACAGATGCGCGCGGCACGGCGTCGGGCAAAAGATTGTAATCCGTCAGGCAACGCTTCCAGGATTGCTCGACCATGTCGGGCAAACGAGCCTCATCAGAGCCGCGCGACCGTAGTATGCTTTGGATCTCATTCGTGACCGTGTCGTTGTATCCGCGCGGTCCCAGTGTTTCCGTCTCCCACATCATGCCCCTCCCAAGACAGTTTGTGTGCAAGCCTTACCTGCGGCAAAACTTACAGATGCTCCCTTCCCGCAGGCCTTCTGGCCCGTCTGATTTTCCGGACCGGTTGTTCTTGTTTTGCCTTGCTGAACGCAGTTGAGCCCAAGAATGAGACTGCCGCAACTTGACAAGTTTGCATGAAAAGCCGGTCACCACGCACTTTTCTCTCTATGCCTTTCCGGATCAACTCCCCGATCCAGCATGCAGAGTAATGGTGATTGCTAAATGCAGCTATGTTTAAGCTGCGACTGCCAACTGTCTCACCTTGTCTCAGATGTGACAGTGCTTTGGCGGCAGATACAAACCCCGATTGGGGCGTTGGATTTTCTGGCTCCGGAGTTTTCCGGCGTCAGGGTTTTGGCTATTGAGCGACGGATGAGCGTTTTCCG
>MHZT01000029.1 GCA_001828855.1 Rhodobacterales bacterium RIFCSPHIGHO2_02_FULL_62_130
GTGCGGACGGCGGGGTCCCTCCTATGGACTATCGCTACCCTTGGCGCCAAGAAAATCCTTGCCTGTCCAGGTAACATCTAACCAGGCGTGAATAGGCTGGTAGTCGTCGACCGAGCCGCCCCATTTTTTCACCGAGGACAGGGCGTGGTGGAAAGGATGAGCCATCGCATCCTCCTCAGAAATCATGGGTGTAGAGTTCGGACGACGTGAACCGTTCGTTGAACTCGAGATGGATGGAACGGGCCGCCGCGTCGAAGCAGAACTCGCCATAGGCCCCGTCGTTGTTCTCCCAGCCGCCATGCGTGTCGCTCAGGAAGTCATAGGCCAACTGCTCGACGACATCTTCGAGGGAAAGCTTGCGCATCTCGATCTCGGGATTGTCCCAGGTCAGCGCGGCGTAGCCGATTTCTATGGCGGGAAACTCGACGGCAAGGTCGCCGTTCCAGGCCGCGATGCTTTCGATCTGGCCGTTGTCGCCCTCACCATCGAAGGTCACGGTGACATGGGTGATCCCGGCGGCGATGAGTCCGTCGAAAAGCCGGTCGCGGTTGGCGGGACGCAGCGCGTCGCTCCGGGCGGCGCGTTCTGCTTGCGCGGCGAAGATCGCCGCGAAATCGACGGTCGAAGGAGGCAAAGGGGCCGCAAGGGTGGGTTCAATCTGGGTCATGGGGATCTCCGGGAAGAGGGGAACGGGATGAAACCGGACCGGGTGCTTTCTCTCGCCCCGATCGGCTCGCCACACCCCCCGCCCTCCTCTGTCTCTCGGTGTTCACGCGGCGATCTGCAGGGCGCGGGCGGCGAAGGCGCGCCAGAGGGGATCGACCAGCCGCGCCTCGAGGCGGGCGGCGCGCTGTCGCAGGCGGGCGGCCAAGTCGGCCTCGCGCCAGTCGCTTGCTCGCAGGGATTGGGCGCGCAGCGCACTCGCCTCGGTGACGACCGAGCGCGCCTCACCGGCGTCCTTAACCGGGTGGCACCAGGCGACGCCGCCCGAGGCGGCGAGACCGGCCAGAACCAACCGATCCTCGCGGTCGAGAACGGCAAGGATCTGCGTGCCGTCCTCGGGAGCCAAGGCATCTGCGGCGCTGATCGCGCCCTCCATAGCTTCCGCGAGCGTCGAGAACCGTGCCAGCACGACAGGCTGCGCGGTGCCTGACAATGCCGCCGCCGGATGCAGGTTCGGCGTCGTCAGCGCGAAGGGCAGGCTGGGATCGAAAGCCGCTGTGGCCAGCGGCGGGGGAAGAGCGGCAAGCGCGCCTGCGGGAAGCAGCGGGGCAACATGATCGAACATGGGGGAAACCTCCGGCGGCGCGGGGGCCTCTCCTCCCGCTTCAACCGCCAAAGACAAAACCGCCGCCCTCTTCCTCGAAAGGGCGGCGGCAAGTTCCTGAATGGCGGCAACTGTGCGGTCACATCTTGCCGAGGCCGCGCAGCGAGACCTCGTATCCCGCGCCAACGATGATGTGGTCGTGCAACGTCAGGCCGAGGAAGCGGCAGCCCTTCTGGATTTCCTTGGTCATCGCCAGATCCGCCTCCGACGGGGTCGGATCGCCGGACGGGTGGTTGTGGATCAGGATCAGGGCGCTGGCCCCGAGGATCAGCGCGCGCTTGATCACTTCGCGCGGATAGACCGGCACATGGTCCACCGTACCGACCGCCATCCGCTCGTCGGAAATCAGCCGGTTCTTGCGGTCGAGATAGAGGACGTGGAACCGCTCCTCTGGTCCCCTCACCGTGATGGCACAATAGTCGCAGACGGCGGCCCAGGAGGTCAGGACCGGGTTGTGATTCAGATAGCGGCCAAGGATTTCGCGGGCCTCGAGGATTACGGTTTCTTCTTGCGGGGTCATGGGATCAATTCCGGAGAATGTTGGGCAGATCCTCGCTTGCCAGCGGTGTGCGGGCGGCAAGGGGGTTTGCCGGGAAAGGAGGGACGGAACGAACACGCCCCCTACCCCGCCGAAGGCGCGGGATCGTAGAGGCGCACCGAAGACCTGGCTCAGCCGACGCGGTCGAGGAGTTTCTTGGCCCGGCCTTCCATGTCGAGGCGGGCGTCCTGCTGGGTCTTGTCCCGTGCAAGCCGGGTGATCCCTTGAACAAAGTCAAAGATGCTCTCGGGCGGCCGATGCTCCTCGAGAAGCACCTTTTCGATGATCTTGCCGGTCTCGGCCTTGGAGAAGCCGCGCTTCCTCAGGAACTCATCCCGGTCTTCATCCGTCCGCGCCACGATCTGCTGCCGCGCGGCACTGATGCCGTTCACGAAGCCCTGAGGCGAGGAATTGGCGAAGCGCGTCAGCGCCGGGGCCGCCTCATGAGCAAAGCGCGAGGCCGCGTATTTCGAGTGGCGGATCTTGATCTCCTGGAAATCCTCGACGCCGTCGGGTAGGGGCGAGGGTTCCCGATGGGATGATCCTCTACCCCTCCCACGGAACCGGACGTGATAGTTTCCCATCATCCGGCTCCTACGTTTGCACATTTATCCAGTCTTTCCTGCAAACGCCCGGCATGATGCGCCACATGGCAGTCGCGGCAGAGCACCACACGCTTGCGCGTCCGTGCCGCCTTGACTTGGGTCCAAAGCGTGGTCCCTTTCATGTCGCTCATCTTGCGAACGTGATGCACCTCCAATGGCACGCCCACTGTTCCGCAGGTCTGGCACACCCTCGCGCGAAGCCGGTCGACAATGTCGTTCCGACCCGCGAAATAGAGATGTGCCAGTGCTTCCCGGTCGACATGTGAAGGCGCCGGTGTTGGCCGGACATCCTTCAGGCGGAACATCGGCATGAAACGCCGCTTGTTGCGGGCCTCATACCACAGGCCGAGGCTATCCCCATTCCGAAGCCTCTCTGCTGTCACCTTGACCGAACATTTATGCTTGCGGGACAAGGTCTTCATGAAACTCCACCACCAGAGATGGTGAAGCCGTCCGACCTGCTGTTTCCAGAGCGTGCCGAGCTTGTAGTATTCGGCCAGCCCCCGAAGCATGGCATTGTATCCGGTCAGGATTGCAACGTCCGAGTTATTGATCACCTCACAACGCGCCTCGCCCCGGTTGGTATTGAGATTCCCGAGACGATTGCGCTCTGCAAAGCGGGCAAGCCTGTCCACCGGCACATGAAGCTGCATGCGATCATCCGGCACCCGCATGGTTACGGCACGTCCGCCTTTCACCATCCGTTTTGTCCGGCCATCGCCGTAGGTCTTCAATTGATAGCCGAGGAACAAGGCCCCCTCATCGGCCTTCCTGATCCCACTTTTCTCCGCGGACACCTCAAGGTTCAGGGTTTCGGCCAGGTAGGTCCTGACCTCTGCCATGATCTTGCGTGCATCCTCTTTGCTGCCAATCACACCGATGACGAAATCATCGGCATAACGGCAGTAGCGAAGTCGACGGTAAGTCGGGTCGAGTTGATCAAGCGACGGTTTTTCAAGCCGCCGCCGCTCCCATTCCCTGATTTCTGCGATCAGCCGGGGAATTTCTTCCTCGTTGCCATTGGCACGCCGACGCTCGATCATCCTGCGACGGATCTGGATCTGCTTGGAGGTTTCCAGGTAGGTGGCACTGCGCCGCCTTGCCTGCCCCCGGTCGAACCGCGCCTTCACCGCCACCATGAACTGATCCAGCTCATGAAGGTAGATGTTGGCAAGGATCGGCGAGATCACACCGCCTTGCGGGGCACCGCTGAAAGTTCTGTGGAACTTCCAGTCTTCGAGGTAGCCGGCCTTGAGCATCCGCCGGATCAACTGCAACAAGCGCTCGTCATCGATACGCTTGCGCAGCAAACCCAGCAGGATGTCGTGATCGATATTGTCATAGTAGCCAACGATATCGACCTCGACCAACCACTTCATGCCGTGCCATGTGCGCCTGATTTCGGTCAGGGCCGTATGACACGACCGCCCCCGACGAAAACCGTGCGATTGGTCGGAGAATATCGGCTCATAGACATGTT
The DNA here is from genome assembly GCA_001828855.1 of Rhodobacterales bacterium RIFCSPHIGHO2_02_FULL_62_130. Taxonomy (GTDB): domain Bacteria; phylum Pseudomonadota; class Alphaproteobacteria; order Rhodobacterales; family Rhodobacteraceae; genus Cypionkella. The sequence continues at coordinate 3,951 of MHZT01000029.1, forward strand.
CGAGCACGATCTTCACCGCCGCCTGCACCAGTTTGTCGTCCGCAGTGGGAATGCCCAACGGGCGTTTCTTCCCGTTGGCCTTGGGGATGTATTGCCTTCGCGCCGGAGAAAAACGGTAGGTTCCATCCAGCACCGCGCCCATCACCCTCTGCATCCTTTCCAGCGAGAAGCCGTCCAGAGTGTTTTCGGGGTCGGAGCCCGGTGTCAGTGCCCCTTTGTTGGGGGCAATCTGCTCGTATGCCCGTTCCCAGAGGGTCGGGGCCGCAAGCAGCCTGAACAGGCCGTTGATACGTTTTCCTTGGCGAGACAGGTCAATGATTGAGTCCAGTCTCTTCTCTACGGTGTGTGGTTGCATCAGCATACCTCCGTCATGAAGTTGAAAGACCCAGCAAACGCGCCGCCCTTCACCCGCGCAGAGAGGATTCCCCGTCCGGTTGCCCGACTGGTTTCACCCATGCCCGTCCACCCGAAGATGGCTGTCCCGGGCATTACCCCGGGCGTTTGGCTAATATGGCGGCTCCGTCGCCCTACGGGTCATCGTGACGATGCCCGCTTAGGCGATCCCGTGTTTACACGATCAGTGAGAGACGACGTGGTTAGGTGACCTGTTCGATCATTGGCCCTTCGACGAAGGGTGGGCCGTGCGACCAAGCTTAGGCGGGTCTCGTGGGGTACCCCGCCCTTCACACGGCATGACGCGTCAACCACTGCTGCGTCACGACCCGAAAAAGGTCCCTGATCTGGGTTTCACGCAATCCAGCATTCACCATACACGTCTTGCCCTGACGTCCCGATGGCCCACAGTGGTTTCGGCCCGGATGACGCCTTTTCCCGACATGCTATTGTCCCCCGCCGGTTTCCCGGTCGCAGCCATTTCTGGCCAAGGTAAGTCGGGTGGGCATCAGGCTATTCTTGGTTTCCTGAGAAGTCTCCTTCACTCAATTGATCGCGCCGACACGGCGCACCCAAAGGTTACGGTTCTGGCAAACGGCCCTCAGGTAGAAGCTCGCCATGCCGAGGGTCTTCGCGCCCACCTCGGAATTCCAGCAGTAGAAGCCCCGGAAGTAGAGGTCGGGGGAGCCGTCAGGCAGCCGACCCGCCTTGATGGGGTTGTGATCGTCGACCAGGAACAGGAAGACATCGCGGTCTGAGGCATAGAGCGTGGTCGTGTCGCGGCTGATTTCGACATCGGGGTTGTAGACACCGGTCGACCAGTCGAGCACGCCCGGTACCTTCCAGCGCGTGTCGCCGGTGCCGTTGCCCGCGATGCGCTGCACCGCCTCGACGAGTTCATGGTCATGGATGCGGCCATAGTCGGGGCCAGTCGCCGCGCGCAGTTCGGTGCGGCCGTCTTCCGTCTCGAAGGTTTTCACCTGCTCGGCGCGGTGGTTGGTCAGCCCGTATTGCAGGTTGATGCCCGCCAACGGCGCGGGCAGTTGCCGCAGGTAGGAGGCCGGAGCGCCGACGATGCTGGCCAGCTGGCCAAACGCCCAATGCGTGGGCGCGACCGGCTCCTGCGCTTTCGGCAGCATCAGGTGCAACCGCTCGGGGTTTTCGCGCGCGGCCTCGACGCGGATGTCGGCCGTCTGCACCACACGGCTGCGGCTGCGCTCGGACCGGCCTTTCACATTGGCCCAGAGATCGTCGAGCGACAGATACCGCTCGTCATCCGGCCGGTTGAACCATTCGGACGACACTCGCCCGTTCCGCTCACCCCGGCTCACATCCACTTTCCAGCCACCAGCCCGCGTCGGTGCAACCGGATCCAGAACTTCCACAACGCCCATCGGCTATCTCCCGCGACGGGCGCCGGGAGCCACTCTCCCTGCCCTCAACCCGTCACCGGGAAACCGGCACTCCTCTCACTCTTGGGTTCACAATGGCGAATTAGAGCAAAGCGGCAGTGTCCGAGGCCTGCGGGTGGTCATCGGTTTTGGCTGTATTGGACGTCGCCCAAGACACGTACGACGAGCAGGCTGGCCTGGTGCGCGGCGTAGGCCTGCTGGCGCGTGGATGGCATCTTCGGGTCGTTATAGCGGACACCAGCGCCGCATTGGATGTCCGCAAGGAGGTGCTTGAGGTTCATGCCCGCGGCAGAGAAGGCGAGTGCGTCGTGCAACGCCGTCAGGTCGTGAACCCGTTTGACCGGGACGTCCCCAACCAGCGTGATCAGGCCCTTCATGAACTTCTCGGTCATCTGAAGAGATGCCCATCTCGCGTGTCCCCAGTTCGGTGACTGACTGGTCATGTTCGCAACGGCGGCAGCCCAGTCATCCTCGGCGGCAGCGAACATAGGGTCGGCCTTGCGGAAACGGTCGAATGCCTTGCGAACGTCGAGGCCCACCACGAAAAGCCCATAGACCTCGTTCAGGTCATCATCCGAGAAGTGCTGAAGGCGGGCCTCGGTGATGCCAGTAAGGGAGGCGCAAGCGTTGAGGTCCAGAACTTTCGTCCCGATCGTGTTGCCGGTCTCCTTCGGCAACTCGCGCTTCACCCCAATAACCGTCATCCCGTAGCTCAACGGAATTCGCATCTCCCAGATGTCCCCATCCGCGAGGACCGCGACCTTGGCCTCCTCTGAGAAATCGGTCTTGATCAGATCGCCGTAGACCTCTTCGTACCAGCGGTGGATGCGGTCGGTGTATACTCTGGTGGCGACCAGTTCTGCCGGTGCACCGGGCGGGAGCTTCGCAATGGGAAGACTGATGCGGAACCTTTTTCCGAACTCGATCACCGCCATGATGGGGCGCGAGTGTGGCGGTATTGCCTTCTCCTTGAGCGACTGGTCGATCTCGCGCAGAATGGGTGTGATGTCGTCAGGTATTTGCATGATGCGATGCTACCCACGGTGGTGGGACAGGGAAACAGGATGCTGCCATTCATCCGTCGAAAAGCCGAATCGAAACCGAACGGTGACTGGTGGACGGACGCCTTCACGCAGGAGGTGCGCGCGACCATTGAAGGGGTCTTCGCGCCACTAGGCGGAGGCACGGCGGAAAGCCTTGCGCGGTCGACCAACCCCAACAGCCTCGGCACGCTGGCGGAATACCTGAAGAAGGAGCACCTGCGCCATCTGGGGTACAAGCTGCTAGATCGGGCTGACACGCTGGTAAACGAGAACGTCCCGGTTCTTGACCTGCACTTCTACTTTGCGGTCAGAGGTGCGTTCTATTACCGGTGGCGGGATCACGATCCATTCGCTTTGGACGAGGCCGTGAAGAGTTTCCAGCGCCAGATCGGCCTCGGGGCTAATGTCGTCCGGTTCTTCCGCGAGGACAAGAACTGGGGCTTCATCCCGGCCCACGCGGGCTACCGGCAGCTTCGCATCATCGAAGAGAAGCGCGGCAACTGGACCTTGGCGAGGGTGCTCTGCAAGCAAGCGAACGCAGAGGGCTGGGCAGATGACTGGGACCACCACATCGGTAGGATCGACAAGAAGCTGGCGGCGATAAAGACGCTAGGCTGAAGTTTAACAGACCCGGCGGGTTTCCCCGCCGGGCCCCAGGGGGAGACCCCGATCCTCAGAACGGGATCTCGTCGTCGCGGTCGACCAGCTCGGGGCTTTCGTTCTCGGCCGACTTCGGGCGGCTCAGGAAGTCGACCTTCTCGGCGATGATCTCGCAGCCGTAGCGGTCGTTCCCCATGCTGTCGATCCACTTGGTGTAGTGGATGCGGCCGTGGACGAGGACCTTCATGCCCTTTTCGCAATGCTCCGCGACCGTCTTGCCCAGACCGTTGAAGCAGGTGATACGGTGCCATTCGGTGTCCATGACCCGGTAGCCATTCTCGTCGCGCAGCACGCGACCTTCCGAGAGGCGGGGGCGGGAGGTGGCGAGGCTGAAGTTGGTGATCTTGGTGCCGCCCTGGGTGGTGCGGACTTCGGGGGTCTGACCGATGTTGCCGGCGAGGATGACGATGTTCTGCATGGTAAGCTCCTGTTGCTCCTGTCTTCGGGACCGTCCCTTCGACAAGACCCGGAAAAAGCCCGTCGGGTGACGCGTGCACGGTGGACGGAACGGACGCCGGAAACCCCCAGAGGACCGGGGTGGAGCGGGCAGCCCCAAAGGGGCAACACGGCCCGGACTGAAGCGGGGTTGCGCGCGAGAGCCAGAACGGGATTAGGGGATTGTCAGTCGAAGGGATGGCCCAGAAGCCAGAGATGTGCGGGGAGCCCATGCCGGACCCTATCACCTTGCCCATCGGGACAGCCTGCCCCCCCAGTTCAGCACCTCACCGGCGACGAAAACGGAGATCACCAGCCTATGCCACCCCTGCCCCTGCCCTCCGGGAGTTGCGGCGCCCTGCCGCGACGGGCGATCGATACCGGGACATTCGGATACGGACCGCACAAATGGCTGATTACGATCTCGAGGCACTGTCGCTCAGCGAGCTGAAGAAAATGCAGAAGGACATCGCCAAGGCGATTTCCACCTATGAGGATCGGCAGAAGGCGGAAGCCCGCGCCAAGGTAGAAGCGCTCGCCCGGGATCTGGGCTACTCCTTGGCCGAACTTGTCGGCACAGAGACGAAAATCACCCGTGCACCGGCCGCGGCGAAATACCGGCACCCTGAGAACCCGGCGCTCACCTGGTCCGGCCGGGGGCGGAAACCGCAGTGGTTCGTGAAGGCTTTGGATGCGGGAAAGACCGCGAGCGACCTGGCCATCAGTTGAAGGCTTGACCTACGCTTTCGGCCCTTAGCAGCCCTTCGTGCGGATCACAGCCAACGGCGGCTATGTGGAAAACGTGATCCCCGGTGCCTCCAGATCGATCCAAATGCTGGGCCATACTCCCGACGCGTATCACACCAGAGCACACCATTGCGATTTATGAAGGCGCGGGGGTTGCCATAGCCTTTTGGAAAGAAAGGTTGAAACCGCGCCATCTGTGCGTCTGTCAGCCAGAAAAGGTTGCTTATCGGTCAGTCTCCTCACGGAGTCCGAGTGACGCAGCGAGCGAATGATCAATTGGTCCTGACTTGGTGGAGGGGGCAAGTCAGAGCCCAACAGAGGTCCGCCATCGTTTGTGCTCGCAGAAGGTCAAGACCTGCAAATGATACTCGCGGCGAAAGTCATGCTCTGTTCTGGTACTGGGCTGGCGTCACACCTACTATCTTGCGAAATGTACGGCAAAGGTGGCTTTGGTCGGAGAAACCGCAGTCCAGCGCGACCGACTTAAGTGGAAGGCGCCCGCGTCGGAGCATCTCCTGTGCCTTGCTGACACGTTTCTGGATTACAAAGGCGTATGGGGCGATCCCGAAGTCGGCCTTGAACTGGCGGGAAAAGTGAAACGGGCTGAGGCCGACGGCAGCGGCGAGATCGTCAAGGCTGATGTTTTCGCTGAGCTGGTCTTCGATGAGGTCTATGATGCGTTTGCGTTGAGTCGGGCTGAAGGCGGAGCCGCTTTCATCGGCAAGCCGGATCCGGGCATAGCGTCGCAGCATATGCACCGCGATCTGGTTGCGCAGCGCGTCAATCATCAGGCGCTGCCCCATGCCACCGTTGCGCAGTTCGTTTTCAAGCATGTGGAAGCAGTTTAGCAGAACCGGATCCTCGGCCGAAACCTGATCTTGTATCTCGACGGATTGCGGACTGCGGCCAAACACGGTCTGTGCCGTGTCCTCAAGGCAGTCATGACCGATGTAGATATGCCGAACCTTGATCGGTTCTGCCCAGCACCACGTGGATTGCTCGGCCCGCGTCAAAAGCGAGATCCTGCCCCTGCCAACGGGCGCGCTTTGCCTTGATCCGCCACTTGTTCGCAGCATGGTCGTCGGATTTCCGTCGTAGGCTACGATCATGTAATCGCGCATCGCGGGGATGGCCGCGTCCTGGCGATCGTAGTGGTAGCCTTTCATCGTGATGCCCTTCCAGTCCCGGCCGGAACTGTCCATCGTGATTGTGCCGGGAATCCACTCAGGAATCCGGTCTGGCGTCACGAGTGCTTTCTGCATCTGGCTCCCCCTTTATTGGCGGTCGGGCCGAGTTGGCGGCCCGGCTTTGCGCGTCATCTCTGAACCGTGTCCGTCCGTTCCTCAAGAACGACGCCCGACTGCGTCAGATCGTCGATCTGCTGTTCCGAAAAACCCGCCTCCTTGAGCAGGACACGGCTATGCTGTGCGAACCGGGGCGGCGCGGCGCGGACTTCGCCTGGTGTCCGCGACAGACGTGCCGGAACGCCAGTGCCCTTGTAGCTGCCGACCGACACCACCATGCCGCGATGGCGGGTATGCGGGTGGTCAAGCGCGTCGATCACGTTGCGCACCACGCCTGCCGGGACACCTGCGCGCAGCAGCGCGGGTTCAAGCGCCCGGGCGTCGCTCTCCGCAAGGCGCGCAGACAGGATTTCCGTGATTTCGGCGCGGTGGGCCAGCCGGGCAGCGTTGTCGGCAAAGCGGGGGTCTTGCGGGACGTCGGACAGGCCTAGCACCTCGCAGAGCTTGGCGAACTGGCCGTTGTTGCCAACGGCGAGGTATAACTTGCCGGTTCGGGTTTCGAACATGTCATAGGGCACGATGTTGGGGTGCCCGTTGCCGGTGGCAACCGGGACCTTTCCCGACATGAGGCTGTTTGCAGCTTGCGGGTGCATCATGCTGATGGCGCAGTCGTAAAGTGGCACTTCGATTGCTTGGCCCAGCCCAGAGCGGAACCGTTCGATGATAGCCGCCAGCACCGCATTGCAGGCGATGAGTCCTGTGCCGATATCCACGATGGGCGTGCCCATCCGCGTCGGGCCATTGGCCGGGTTTCCGTTGATGCTCATCAGGCCGGTCATCGCCTGCACCACGGCGTCATAGCCGGGGAAGCCGCCCAACGGGCCATCGGCACCAAAGCCGGTGACGTGACAAAGGATCAGGCGGGGAAAACGGTTCTTGAGCACCGCATCATAGCCGAGACCCCATTTTTCCAAAGCACCGGACTTGAAGTTGTGGACCAGGACGTCGGCGCCTTCGAGCAGGCGCAGGATCACGTCGCGCCCCTCGGGCTTGCCGATGTCGATGGCGATGGAGCGCTTGTTGCGGTTGGCGCCGGAAAAATAGGCGGAAAGCCCGTCGTTGAAGGGCGGGCCCCAGCCGCGCGTCTCGTCCCCTTGCGGAGGCTCGACCTTGATGATCTCGGCGCCATGGTCGGCCAGCGTCTGGGTGCAATAGGGGCCGCCCAGCACGCGGCTGAGGTCAAGGACGCGGATTCCGTCAAGCGCGCCGGGCATCACAACACCTCGCGGTAAAGGGAGGCCACGTCGTCGGCCGTCATGTCGCGCGGGTTGGTGGCCAGCAGCCGGCTGATACCGGTCACGACCTCGTTTGCCATGCCGGGAATGGCGGCCTCGGTCACACCAACCTCGGACAGGCGGGCCTTGAGGCCGCTGGCCTTCAGCATCCGCTCCATTTCCTCGATCAGGGCAAGGGCCGCCGCCGCGTCGGAGTTGAAATGGCGGGCAGGCAAAAGGAGACGCGACAGGCGGGCGTATTCCGCCTCGGCGACGGGCAGGTTGAAGCGCAGGACCGGGCCTGCCACCAGCGCGTTGGCATGGCCGTGCGGAACGTGGAAACCGGTGCCAAGGGGATAGGACAGCGCGTGGATCGCGCCGACGCTGGCGTTGATGAAGGCCATCCCGGCCAGAGTGGCGCCCAGCAACATCGCTTCGCGCGCCTCAAGGTCCGTCGGGGTATCCAGCACGCGGGGCAGGTTCTGGCCCAGAAGGACCAGCGCCTTGTCGGCCAGACCGTCGGAAATAGGGTTCTTGCGGGTGCGGCTGGTTGCGGCCTCGATCGCATGCACCATCGCATCCAGTGCGGTGGCCGCAGTGATCGAACGTGGCATCCCGAGCGTGAGCTTGGCATCCAGAAGGGCGATGTCGGGCAGAAGCTGCGGCGCATAGACCGCCTTCTTCTCGTGGCTCTCCGATGTCAGCACCGAAACCCAGGTCACCTCGGACCCGGTTCCGGCGGTGGTCGGCACCTGGATCAGTGGCAGGCGCTGGCCCCTCACGCGGTCCACGCCGATCATGTCGGCAATCGGCTGGCCGCTGGCCACGGCGACCGCCACGACCTTTGCGGTATCGAGCGAACTGCCGCCGCCCAGACCGATGACGCCGTCGGCGCCGAAGCTAGTCGCGGCCTCAACTGCGGCCTCGACAACCGCGATGGGTGGGTCGGCCTGCACTTTATCAAAGATCTCGGCAGCGATGCCTGCGCCGTTGAGTGCCGCGACCGCCTCACCGGCAAAACCGCAGGCGACGATGCCGGGGTCGGTGATCACGAAGGCGCGGGTGACTGACAGACCTTTGGTCAGGCTGCCAAGCTGGGCGAGGCCGCCGCTCTGGCAGACGATGCTGGGGGTGGCGAGAAAGTTGAAATCCATCATGGGCTCCGGTTCGGTCAGGCGGCAGCAGCATCGCGGATCATGTTCCGCGCGATCAGAACCTGCTGGATCTGGGTGGTGCCTTCGTAGATGCGGAAAAGGCGCACATCGCGGTAGAAGCGTTCGACGGCATATTCGGCCATGTAGCCTGCGCCGCCGTGGATCTGCACCGCCCGGTCGGCCACCCGGCCCACCATTTCCGAGGCATACATCTTGCAGCAGGCGGCATCGGTGGACACGTTCGCCCCGGCGTCCTTGCGCCGGGCTGTTTCCTCGATCATGCAGCGGGCGGCGAAGGCTTCGGTGCGGCTGTCTGCCAGCATGGCCTGAATCAGTTGCTTTTCGGCAATCGGTTCGCCGAACTGGCGGCGCTCCATCGCATAGGCCAGCGCATCGCGGATCAGCCGTTCGGCTGCCCCGACGCAGACTGCCGAGATATGCAGACGCCCCCGGTCCAGCACCTTCATCGCGGTCTTGAAGCCTTGGTTTTCCCGCGCCGGGCCACCAATGATGTTGGCGGCGGGGACGCGGACATCTTCAAGGATCACGTCGCAGGTGTGCGAGCCCTTCTGACCCATCTTCTTGTCGGGCTGGCCCAGCGACAGGCCTTGCGTTCCGGCCTCGACGATGAAGGCGCTGACGCCGGACGATCCCTTTGTCTCGGGATTGGTGCGGGCAAAAACGGTGAAGACATCGGCGCGCGACGCGTTGGTGATATAGCGCTTGGTCCCGTTCAGCACGAAATGGTCACCATCGCGGCGGGCGGTGGTGCGCAAGCTGCCTGCGTCCGACCCAGCATCCGGTTCGGTCAGCGCAAAGGAGGCGATCATTTCGCCGGAAGCCAGCGCGGGCAGGTATTTCGCCTTCTGTTCGGCGGTGCCGTCGATGATGATGCCCTGCGACCCGATGCCGTTGTTGGTGCCGACCAGTGAGCGGAACACCGGCGAGGTCTGACCCAGCACGAAGGCGGCCTGCACCTCTTCGGACATGGAAAGGCCAAGGCCGCCGTATTCCTCTGGGATCGACATGCCGAAAAGGCCCATTTCCCGGATCTCCTGCACCAGCGCGGGCGGGATCGCGTCTTCTTCGGCGACCAGCGCCTCGTTCGGGATCAGGCGTTCCTTGACGAAGCGGTCGAGCGCGTCGAGGAACTGGGCGAGTGTATCGGAGTCTAGGGCCATGGTATTCTCTGGGGTCAGGGGGCTACGGCCGCCACGTGGCGGACAACGTTGATAAGGCGGGGCGCGACATCACTTTCGATCCAGTCGCGCGTCAGGGTCTGCGAGGGGCCGCCACAGTTGAAGGCGACGATGGGCGAGCCGTCGCGTGGGATGAAGGGCACCGCCACCGCGTTCACGTCGCGCTTCCATTCGGTATAGGAGGTGCAGTAGCCACGGGTCTGGTAATCCTCGATCGCCTTTTCGATACCGGGCTGGACGTTTGGCCAGTTCTCGCCTTCGTGCTCGCGCACCTCGTCGATCATCCGGGCGCGCTCGTCCTCGGGGTGGGCGGCGATACAGGCCCGGCCGACTGCGGTGGTGGCCAGCTTGATATGCGCGCCGACTTCGATCGCGAGCGTCACCGCATTGGTGCCCTTGCAGCGTTCCAGATAGACCATCGACAGGCGGTCGCGGCTGGCCATTGCCACCGGCATCCCGGTGTAATCGGCGAGTTCCTGCATGTAAGGCTTGGCCAGTTGCCGCAGGGGCATCCCAGCAAGGCAGGAAAAGCCCAGTGACAGCACCGGGGGCGCCAACACGTAGCGCGCGGTGTCTGGGTTGTAGCTGAGATACCCCAGTTTGTGCAGCGTGTAGGTCAGCCGTGAGACGGTGGATTTGCTGAGCGCCGCGCGTTCGGCAAGATCGCGGTTGCCCAGCGCCTCGCCCTCACGCCGGAAGGCGCGCAGAAGTTCCAGGCCGCGCGCCAAGGCCACCACGAAGTCGCGGTCCTGTTCGTCATCCTCGGGTTTCTCCTTCCTTGGCCTCACGGTGTCCCTCCTCAAGGACAGATGCTGCGTATTGAATGATCTCTAAAGCAAAGATATGGTCCACGTCAATACTGCGGAATATTTTTCCGCATAGCGGAATAAAGAAGCTGCCCGCCTTATCCCGCTTGCATCAATGGAACAGCGGGTGGCGCTGCCAAGCGAGGACGTGAACATCATGAATAATCTGGATTACCCGCAAATCCGCCACCTCATCGGCAAGGATTGGCTGGCGAGTGCAACTACCGGCGATCGGGCGGTCATCAACCCGGCCAACGGGGTCGAGATTGGCCGAATTCCCCAGGCCACGGCCGAGGATCTGGAGCGTGCGGTGCGCCACGCCGAATCGGCCTTTGCCACTTGGAAGGACCGTTCGCCCACCGATCGTGGCGCGATCCTGCGCCGGTTCGCCGATCTTCTGCGGCAAAACGATGCGATGATCGCCCGCTGGATCACGCTGGATGAAGGCAAGCCGCTAGCCGAAGCGCTGGTCGAGGTGCGCGCGTCCGCCGACCACGTCGACTGGCACGCCGAGGAATGTCGCCGCATCTATGGCCGCATCGTGCCTTCGCGCAATCCGACGGTGCAGCAGTTGGTCGTGCGCGAGCCGGTGGGTGTCTGCCTTGCCATCACCCCTTGGAACTTTCCGCTGAGCCAGGCGGTGCGAAAGGTCGCCGCCGCGCTGGCGTCGGGCTGCACGATGATCCTGAAAGGCCCGGCCGAAGCCCCGGCAGGCTGCCTTGCCATCGCGCGCTTCCTGCAGGAGGCGGGTCTGCCCGAGGGTTGCCTGAACCTCGTCTGGGGCAACTCGGCCTTCATCTCGGAAACGCTTATCGCGCATCCGGTCTTGCGCAAGATCACCTTCACCGGGTCGGTCGAGGTGGGCAAGCATCTAGCCGCGCTGGCCGGGCGGCACATGAAGCGGGCCACGATGGAACTGGGCGGCCACGCGCCGGTGCTGGTCTTCGATGACGCGGATGCCGGAGCGGCAGCGCGGGCTCTGGCGGGCAACAAGCTGCGCAATGCCGGGCAGGTCTGCGTCTCGCCCACCCGATTCTTTGTGCAGGCGGGCATTCACGAGCGGTTCCTTGCGGAGCTGGTCTCGGCGTTTCAGGCCGTGAAGGTCGGTGACGGCCTGGCCGAGGGCACGCAGATGGGACCGCTTTGCCATGCGGGCCGGGTGACGGCGATGGAAAGGCTTGTGGCCGATGCGCGCGACAACGGCGCCGAGGTGCTGACCGGGGGCACCCGGATCGGCAACAGCGGCAGTTTCTACGCGCCCACGATCGTCAACACGCCCGACGACAGCATCGCCCTGATGCGCGACGAGCCCTTCGGTCCGGTCGCGGTCGTGTCGCCCTTCCGCGAGATCGAGGACGGGTTGGCACGCGCCAATGGCCTGCCCTTCGGCCTTGCTTCCTACATCTTCACCAATTCGTTGGAACGGGCCGACCGTGCAGCAGCAGGCTTGCAAGCGGGGATGGTCAGCATCAACCACTTCGGCCTCGCCCTGCCGGAAACGCCGTTCGGCGGCGTACGCGACAGTGGCTATGGCAGCGAAGGCGGGACCGAGACGTTTGACGGCTACCTGTCCACCAAGTTCATCTCGCGCAATTCCGCGCCGGTCCAGTGAGGTCTAACATGTCCGTTGATCTGAACCTGAGTGGTGGCGCGGCCATCCTGACCTTCGACAATGCGCCCTTGAACCTGCTCAGTGCCGAGGTTCGGGCGGGACTGATGCGTGGGATGGACGCGGCGATGGCACAGGGCGCGACCCGCCTGATCGTCACCGGCGCGGGCAACACCTTTGTCGCGGGTGCGGATGCGAGGGAGTTCGGCCTGCCGCCGATCGAACCGCACCTGAACGATGTGCTGCTGCATCTTGCGGGGCTGGCGATCCCGACGATCGCCGCGATCAACGGGGCGGCATTGGGCGGCGGGCTGGAGATCGCGCTAGCCTGCCGATACCGCATCGCCGCGCCCGGCGCGCAGCTTGGCCTGCCCGAGGTGGTTCTGGGCATTGTTCCGGGCGCAGGCGGGACGCAAAGGCTGCCGCGCCTGATCGGCGTCAAGGCGGCGCTGGACATGATCGTGACCGGCAAGGCCATCGCGGCAGGCAAGGCGCTGTCGCTGGGGCTGGTCGACAAGCTTGCGGACAACCCGCTGGCAGTCGCGCTGGCCATTGACGACGCTCTACTTGCCGCAGCGCGAGGGCCGGACGAGCAACCCGCGCCCCAAGTGGATGAGGACGCCGTGGCCGCTATGCTGGCTCATGCGAAGCGGCGCCTGACCGGCCAGATTGCGCCGCCAATCGCCGTGGGTCTGGTCGCGGCCAGTGCCACGCTGCCGCTGGCCGAAGGGCTGGCGCGAGAACGGGCGGCGTTTTTGGACCTGCGCGCCTCGGCTCAGGCGCGCGCGCTCAGGCATGTGTTCTTTACCGAACGGGCGGCTGGCAACCGTGGGCGCGACTATCCCAGACCGGCGCGCGATATAGCGACGGCCATTGTCGTCGGCGGCGGCAACATGGGGGCCTCCATCGCCTACGCCTTCGCAACCGGAGGCATCGCGGTGACGATTGTCGAGCGTGACGCGACGGCGGCGGGGCGGGCCGAGGACAATCTTCGCAAGCTGGTTGATCAGGGGGTCGCCCGTGGCACGCTGTCTGCAATCGACGGCGAAGCCGTTCACGGCCGCCTGACCACCGTAGCCGGATACGACAACCTGCCACCCGCCGATCTGGCCATCGAGGCGGCATTCGAGGATTTTGACGTCAAGCGCGCGATCTTTGCCGAGCTTGAGGCCGCCCTGCCGCCAGAAACCATCCTGGCCACCAACACCTCATACCTTGACGTGAACCGCCTCGCCGATGACCTAAAGAACCCGACGAGGTTCCTCGGGCTGCATTTCTTCAGCCCGGCCCATGTCATGAAGCTCTTGGAGATCGTGAAGGGCGAGCGCACCTCGCCCGAAACACTTGGCGCGGGTTTCGCGCTGGCACGGCGGTTAGGCAAGGTTCCGGTCCTGTCGGGTGTGTGCGACGGCTTCATCGGCAACCGCATCCTGACGCGCTACCGGCAGGAGGCGAACCTCTTGCTGGTCGAGGGCGCCTTGCCGGCCGAGATCGATGCCGCGATGCAGGGCTTCGGCATGGCGATGGGGCCTTATGAGGCGCAGGACATGTCCGGCCTGGACATCGCTTACGCCAACATCCGGCGGCAGAACGCTGGCGCCACCCCGCGTCACGTCCCGCTGGTGGAACGGCTGGTCGAGGATCACAAGCGCCTTGGCCGTAAGACCGGCGCGGGGTGGTATGATTACGGCGCAGAGGGCAAGCCCGTGGTGTCGGCACTGGTGACGGAGGAGATCCACCGGGTCTCGGCCGAAGCGGGCAAGACGCGGCGCAGCTTTACCGCAGAGGGGATCGTCGAGCGGATCACCCTGGCGATGATCGCCGAGGCCTGTGCCATCCTTGACGAAGGCATCGCCGAACGGCCGCAGGACATCGACCTGGCGCTGGTGCATGGCTACGGCTTTCCGCGCTGGCGCGGCGGGTTGATGCATCATGCCGACAGCCTTGGGGCGAAAGACCTGCTGGCGCGCTATGCGGCGCTGGCCACGGCCGATCCGCAGGGATGGGCGGTGCCGCCGCTGCTGGCGCGTCTGGCCGCAAAGGGGCTGACCCTGGACAGCCTGAACGCCGCCAAGGCCAACGCCTGATCCCCGCGCCCCAGCCCGGACCGCCCCCGCGCCGCACTGGGGGCGCGAAACAGCAAGAAGATGCTACGCGGCAAGCAAGCACGTTCAATACGCGGTACCGCCAATGGCTGTATCGTCTCGTGATCAGGGATATTCCGTGCCCCCCTGTGCCGATGGAGGATCGGACGGAGGCGAGGAAAGGCAGGAACACCACCATTGGAGGATAAAATGGCAATCAGCAAGGAAGCCGATACACTGCGTGCGCTCTATCAGAGCTGGACCGACCAAATGGTCGCGAACCCCGGCCTGACCATCGCCAACCTGCGCAGCATGTTCGACGAATGGGGCCAGCCCGCGCTGGAACCGGAGAACGTCACCTACAAGAGCGACCATGTCGGCGGGGTCGAGGCGATCTGGGCCCTGCCCGTGGGCGCCGACGCCAAGCGCGTGATCGTTTATACTCATGGCGGCGGGTTTGCTGTTGGTTCGGCCGACAGCCACCGAAAGATGGCGGGCCATCTTGCTAAAGTGCTGGGCGTGACCGCCTGCATTCTGCACTATCGCCGTGCGCCGGAACACCCCTTCCCCGCCCAGATCGAGGATGCCGTGGCCGCTTACAAAGCGCTGCTGGCCCAAGGGTTCGAGGCGAGGAACATTCTGACTGCAGGCGACAGCGCGGGTGGCAACCTCGCCATCGCTTCGGTGCTGAAGTTCCGCGACCTTGGCCTGCCCCTTCCGGGTGCGGTCATCGCCTATTCGCCCTGGCTTGACATGGCGCTGCGCGGCAAGACGTTGGAAACCAACGCCGCCACCGATGCGCTGGTCGGCAAGCCGATCCTTGAAGCGATGGCCGGCATGTTCCTCGGCGGCGCGACCGATCCGCTGAACCCGCTGGCCAACCCGCTGGAAAACGATTTCACCGGCTTCCCGCCGCTCTACATCACTTGCGGCGGGGCCGAGACGCTGCAAAGCGATTCCGAGTCGCTGGCCGCCAAGGCCAAGTCGCAGGGCGTGAACGTCGCACTCTCGGTGGTGCCGGGGATGCAGCACGTCTTCCCGGCCCTGTCGGGCCGCGCCCCCGAGGCCGATCAGGAACTGGCACGCATCGCCGCTTGGTATCGCGCCCTCTGATCCGACTGCCCCGCGCCGCCAGCTGGCGCGGGGCAGCAACAAATATCATCACAGTCAACCGGCCTTTCACCCGCTTTTCGCGGGGCGGCAGTGCCATGCTCTGGGAGGAGTATCATGACCAAATCTGTTGAAACCACAAAGACCAAGGGCGCCGATTTCGATGCTGTCGTCATCGGTGCGGGCTTCGGCGGTCTCTATTCCGTCTACAAATTGCGCAATGAACAGGGCCTGAACGTCAAGGCCTTCGACAGTGCAGGCGATGTGGGTGGCACCTGGTACTGGAACCGCTATCCCGGCGCGCTGTCGGATACCGAAAGCTTCGTCTACCGCTATTCCTTCAGCGGCGAGCTTTTGCAAAAGGGTCGCTGGAAGACCCGCTATCTTACCCAGCCCGAAATCCTCGCCTACATGAACGAGGTTGCAGACACCTACGACCTGCGCCGCAGCTTCCAGTTCAACACTCGTGTCACCGCGACCCATTTCAATGACGAAACCGGGCTGTGGCATGTGACAACCGACAAGGGCGAGACGGTCACCGCGAAATACTTGATCACGGGGCTTGGCCTGCTGTCCGCGACGAACACGCCGAAATACAAGGGCATTGACAGCTTCAAGGGCCAGATGCTGCACACCGGCTACTGGCCCGAGGGTGTCGAACTCAAGGGCAAGCGCGTCGGCGTGATCGGCACCGGCTCGACCGGGGTTCAGGTCATCACCGCGACCGCTCCGATTGCCGGGCATCTTACGGTATTCCAGCGCTCGCCCCAATATGTCGTGCCGATCGGCAACACGCCCCAGGACGAGGCGACGATCGCCCAGCAAAAGGCCAACTACGACGACATCTGGAAACAAGTGAAATCCTCGGTCGTGACCTTCGGCTTCGAGGAAAGCACCGTGCCTGCGGAAACCGCTTCGCCTGAAGAACGCGAACGCGTGTTCGAGGCCGCATGGCAGCGCGGCGGCGGCTTCTACTTCATGTTTGGAACGTTCTGCGACATTGCGACCAGCCAGATCGCAAATGACGCGGCTGCCGACTTCATCAAGAAGAAAATCAAGGAAATCGTGAAGGATCCCGCAACCGCAAAGGCGCTGACGCCGCGCGACATCTATGCCAAGCGCCCCTTGTGCGGGAACAACTACTATGAGGTCTACAATCGGCCCAACGTCACCCTCGCCGATGTAAAGGCCGACCCGATCGCCGAGTTCACCGCGACCGGTATCCGGCTGGAAAGTGGCGCGGAGCATGAGCTGGATGTGGTGATCTTCGCCACTGGCTTTGACGCGGTGGACGGCAACTACGTCAAGATGGACATGCGCGGCCGCGGCGGCGTCACCATGCGCGACAAGTGGAAGGACGGCCCCCTGGGCTATCTGGGCATGATGGAGACGGATTTCCCGAACCTCTTCATGATCCTTGGCCCGAATGGCCCCTTCACCAACCTGCCGCCGAGCATCGAAACGCAGGTCGAGTGGATCGCCGACACCATCGAGATGATGGAGGGCAAGGGCCTGAAGGCCATCGAGCCGACCGAGGCCGCCCGGGACGAATGGGTCACGCTCTGCCGGACAATTGCGGACATGACCCTATTCCCGAAAGCCGAAAGTTGGATCTTCGGTGCGAACATCCCCGGCAAGAAGAACGCGGTGATGTTCTACATGGCGGGCATCGGCAATTACCGCAACGCGATCAACGCGGTGAAGGATGGTGGTTACCAGACCATGATCTTCGACCGCGAGATGGCAAGCGCCTGAAGCTACGGAACGCGCGGCGGGCCGGGCAGGATTGTGCCCGGCCCGCCATGCGCCAAGAAAACCACACAGCAATAAGGGAGAGAGTCTGTGGGACGTGTATCGGGAAAAGTCGCCCTCGTGACGGGCGCAGCAATGGGGATGGGCAAATCCCACTCCGAACTTCTGGCGCGGGAAGGCGCGCATGTCTTCGTCACCGACCGCGACGTGGCGGCGGGTGAGGCGGTTGCCAAGGGCATTGTGGCAGCAGGTGGCAAGGCCGACTTCATCAAGCATGACGTGGCAAGCGAAGCCGACTGGGCCAACGCCATTGCCACTGTGCGTGCCAAGGCCGGGCGGCTGGACATCCTTGTCAACAACGCGGGCGTGCTGATCTTGAAGCCCCTGCACGAAACAACGCCCGAGGAATTCGACCTGACGATGAACGTCAACGTGAAGGGCGTCTATCTGGGCATCCGCGCGGCCGTGCCGCTGATGAAGGAAGCGGACAAGGCCTCGATCGTGAACATTTCGTCGATCTACGGCATCGTCGGTGCGGCAATGGCCGGGGCCTATATCGGTTCCAAGGGTGCTGTGAGGATGCTGACCAAATCCTGTGCCGTCGATCTGGCAGATACCGGGATCCGGGTGAACTCGATCCACCCCGGCGTCATTGACACGCCGATGACCAAGGATCTGCTGCACGCCGATCCGGCCACGCGGCAGGCGATCCTGGGCTGCACGCTCCTCAAGCGTCCGAGCAAGCCCGAGGAAGTGTCGAACGCGGTGCTGTTCCTTGCTTCGGACGAAGCCTCGTTCGTCCATGGCGCCGAGATCGTCGTGGACGGTGGCTACACCGCAAACTGACGCACATGACTGCCCTGTCCGCCCAGCACGACCGGGCGGACAGGGGATGTGAGAAAGGAAGCTCTCCCATGAAGGTTCTGGTGCCTGTCAAACGGGTGATCGACTACAACGTGAAGGTCCGCGTGAAGGCGGATGGCACGGGTGTCGATCTGGCCAATGTGAAGATGTCGATGAACCCCTTTGACGAGATTGCCGTGGAAGAGGCGATCCGTCTGAAGGAGAAGGGCATCGCGACCGAGGTCGTGGTCGTCTCCATCGGCGTCAAGCAGGCCCAGGAAACGCTGCGGACCGCGCTTGCGATGGGGGCCGACCGCGCCATCCTGATCGAGGCGACGGACAACCTGCATGTGGACATCGAGCCCTTGGCCGTGGCCAAGCTGCTGGCGGCCGTGGTGAAGGAAGAAAAGCCGGGCCTCGTCCTTTGCGGCAAGCAGGCGATCGACAACGACATGAACGCCACCGGCCAGATGCTATCGGCGCTTCTCGGCTGGAGCCAGGCGACCTTCGCCTCGGAAGTGTCGATCAACGGCGACCAAGCCAAGGTCACCCGCGAGGTGGACGGCGGTCTGCAGACGATCACAGTCAAGATGCCGACGATCATCACCGTCGACCTGCGCCTGAACGAGCCGCGCTATGCCTCGCTGCCGAACATAATGAAGGCCAAGGCCAAGCCGCTGGCGACCAAGACGCCTGCCGACTACGGCGTGGACGTGAGCCCGCGGCTGTCGGTCGTCAAGACCGTGGAACCGGCGGGCCGCAAGGCGGGCGTTAAGGTCGGCTCGGTGGCCGAGCTGATCGCAAAACTCAAAGACGAAGCAGGGGTGATCTGAGATGGCCGTTCTTCTTCTTGCCGACGTTGCTGACGGGAAACTCGCGACCGACCAGGTGGCGAAGGCGTTGACCGCGGTGAAATCGCTGGGTCCAGTGACCGTGCTGGTCGCGGATCCCGATGCAGCGGCCGCTGCGGCCGAGACCGCGACGCTGGAAGGCGTGGCGAAGGTACTACTGGCCGAGGACGGGGCCTACGCGCATGGCCTGGCCGAGCCCACCGCCGCGCTGGTCGTGTCGCTGGCCGGTGACTACGAGCACATCGTCGCCGCCTCGGGCGCATTGTCCAAGTCGGTCCTGCCCCGCGTGGCAGCCCTGCTGGACGTCATGGTGATCTCGGAAGTGCTGGCGGTGCATGACGCTGCGACCTTCGACCGGCCAATCTATGCCGGGAACGCGATCCACACGGTCAAGACCTCGGATACGAAGAAGGTGCTGACCATCCGCACCGCGACTTTCGATGCGGCGGGCAAGGGCGGTAACGCCCCGGTCGAGAAGGTCTCGGCCTCGGTCGACAGCGGGCTGTCCGCCTGGGTCGAGGATAAGGTCGCGTCCCCCGACCGTCCCGAGCTGACGTCGGCCGGGATCGTGGTCTCGGGCGGACGTGGCGTGGGCTCGCAGACCGAGTTCGCGCTGATTGAGAAGCTCGCGGACAAGCTGAACGCCGCTGTCGGTGCCTCGCGCGCCGCGGTGGACTCGGGCTTTGCGCCGAACGACTGGCAAGTCGGGCAGACCGGCAAGGTCGTGGCTCCGGACCTTTACGTCGCCGTCGGCATCTCGGGTGCGATCCAGCACCTCGCCGGGATGAAGGATTCGAAGGTCATCGTCGCGATCAACAAGGACGAAGAGGCCCCAATCTTCCAGGTCGCCGACTATGGATTGGTCGCAGACCTGTTTACCGCCGTGCCGGAAATGATCGAGAAGCTGTAAGTTGCCACACTCGGAGCACCAACATGACCGACGTCTTCATCTGCGACTACATCCGCACGCCGATCGGGCGCTATGGCGGGGCGCTCTCATCGGTGCGCCCCGACGATCTGGCGGCCATTCCCCTGCGAGCGCTGATGGACCGCAACGCGGGTGTGGACTGGGCGGCGGTCGATGACGTGATCTTCGGCTGCGCCAACCAGGCGGGCGAGGATAACCGCAACGTGGCGCGGATGTCGCTGTTGCTGGCGGGGCTGCCGGTCGGCGTCACCGGGACCACGATCAACCGGCTTTGTGGCTCGGGAATGGACGCGGTGCTGACCGCGGCGCGCCAGATCGCCGCCGGCGAGGCGCAGCTAGTCATCGCGGGCGGTGTCGAAAGCATGAGCCGCGCCCCCTTCGTAATGCCCAAGGCCGACAACGCCTTTTCTCGCAACGCCGAGATCTGCGACACCACCATCGGCTGGCGGCTGATCAATCCGGCGATGCACGCGGCCTACGGCACGGATTCGATGCCGCAGACCGGGCAGAACGTGGCGGATGACTACGGCATCAGCCGCGAGGCGCAGGACGCGATGGCACTGTCCAGCCAGGCCAAGGCGTCGGCTGCGCAAGTCAACGGGCGCCTCGCGGCTGAGATCACCCCTGTCACGATCCCGCAGCGCAAGGGCGAGGCGCTGGTGGTAGACCGCGATGAGCATCCCCGCGCGACAACGGCCGAGGCGCTGGCAAAGCTGCGGTCACTGTTCCCGAACGGCTCGGTCACGGCGGGGAACGCGTCGGGCGTCAACGATGGCGCCGCGGCGCTGATACTGGCCAGCGCCGACGCCGCCCGCGCGCATGGCCTGACGCCGATCGCCCGCGTCCTCGGCGGGGCGACCGCGGGCGTGCCGCCGCGCATCATGGGCATCGGCCCGGCACCCGCGAGCCAGAAACTGATGGCGCGGCTGGGGCTCTCCCAGGCAGATTTCGACGTGATCGAACTGAACGAGGCCTTCGCCGCGCAAGGCGTGGCCACGCTGCGCCAGCTCGGGATCGCCGACGATGACCCTCGGGTGAACCGCAACGGCGGGGCCATCGCGCTGGGTCACCCCTTGGGCATGTCGGGTGCGAGGATCACCGGCACGGCCGCGCTGGAATTGCGCCACATCAACGGCAGACGCTCACTCTCTACCATGTGCATCGGCGTGGGGCAGGGCATCGCCATCGCGCTGGAACGCGTGTGAGTTGCCCGCTCTCCTGTCCAGTCAGATCGAATCCTTGAGGAGGCGAAGTGCATAGGGGGCAGCCTTCCCGGGTGGCGGTCACGCGATTGTCGCCGCTAAGGGAGATTGCACATGGTCGAGATTGTCAGGGGCAAGGACGTCACCATCCCGTTCGATGCGTCGTTGTGCGTCCACCCTGCCTATCATCCATCCCCAAGTTCTGTTGATCTACGTGCAATTCAGAAAATCGCGAAAGACCAATCCTACCGCTGCCAGTGACCTATTTTGGCGATCATAAACGGCTCGTTTGAAGATAACCCGCTCATTGCTGTAACGCTCGGCAACCGATCAGGAAGGCGCGAAAGGCTTACAGATATCCGCAACGGCCCTTGAACCATGCCACTTAGGTTCTCGGTCTCACCCAGATTGTCGCGCAATAATTTAGGCAAGGTCGCACGGCCAACCCTGCCATCGGCTCGCTTCCTGCGCTTACATGCCATTCGTCTTAACCGCGGCGAACAGCCGCTTTCCGCCCTCTGCGCCCCAAGATCTGTGCTGGTGGCACATAAGCCTTCCTCAGATCGGCACCGCCGATCACTCTATCGGAGATAGGCCCGGAGGCGCACCTGCGCCGTGGCAGGCCCTCGGAAAGTGAGGCCGAAGCCTCACCCGAAGGGATCGTATTCCGAGTTATGCGGACAGCAGCATAACTCGGAGTATGACCCGTTCCAGATTATGGCCCGCTGAGGGCCATGACGCCTGCAAGTCCTTGCCGCGCCGAGCTTTTCGCTCGGCGCTACGCACTTGGAAGTGCGCATA
>MHZT01000030.1:0-20310 GCA_001828855.1 Rhodobacterales bacterium RIFCSPHIGHO2_02_FULL_62_130
TCACCGCACTCGGAACACCCGTTACGCAACGCGCAGGATAGGTCTGTCCAAGGGAAGGGGCACTCCGACCTTCAGGGGATTTGCGCAACAAAGCCGGTCAGAGATACCAGATATACCAGTCGCGCAGCGCGTCGCCTTCGAGGGTGGCGGTTTTGGCGACTTCGGCGTGTTTCATGTAGAGGTGGTTGGCAACGAGGTCTGCGCCTACGGCATTGGTCAGGGTGGTGTCGGCGGCGAGGTCTTGCAGCGCTTCGGTCAGGGTGGCGGCGGTGCCGTGGGGGGCGTCGTTGCTGGTGAAGCCGTCGCCGGTTTCCATGGGTTGCAGGGGGTAGTTGCCGGTGTAGCCCAGAAGGGCGGCTTGCAGGACGGTGGCTGTGGCAGTGTAGGGGTTGGCGGTGGCGTCGGCCATGCGGTGTTCAAGGCGGGCCTTCTTGCCGCCTTCGGCGCTGACGCGGACGGTGACGTTGCGGTTATCGCCGCCCCAGTTGCACCAGTAGCCAGACAGGCTGGCGGGTTGCAGGCGGGCGTAGGAGAGGGCGTTGGGGGCGATCAGGCCCGCCATGGCCTTGTGGTGCTGCATCCATCCGGCGATGCAGCCGCGGGCAAGAGCGTTCAGGTTCGACGGATCGCCGTGGGGGCCGTTGGCCAAGGCGTTTGCCCCGTCCTTGTCAGTAAAGGACAGGTTGATGTGCATGCCGTTGCCGCCTTTGCCAGCGATGGGTTTGGGCAGGAAGGTCAGGAGGACGCCGTGATCCCACGCCACTTCGCGCGCCATCTGGCGGAACAGGACCACGGTATCGACGTGTTCCACCGCTGTGTCGAAGGTGAGGGTAAATTCATACTGCGGGGTGTCATATTCGGCGGTGATCAAGTCCAGCGGCAGGCCGATTTCCTGCGCTTTGGCCCAGATGGCATCGGTAAAGCGGCGCGGGTCGGTGAAGTTGCCGGTGCCATAGACCACGCCGCCGGGGGTGTCATAGGGCGAAAGGCTGCCATCGGGGTTGCGGGTGAAGGCGTAAGCCTCAAGCTCGATCCCTATTTTCGGGGTCAGGCCGTGCTTTTCCCATGCCGCGACCGCCCGTTTCAGCGCCCCGCGCGGGCAGAGCGGCAGCGGCGCGCCATCGCCGCCGTAGAGGTCGCCTGTGACAACGCGGGTGTTCGGCTCCCATCCTTGGCGGATTTCGGCACCTTTCCAGCGCAGGGCCATATCGGGCAGGCCTTGCAGACACATCGTGCCGGGGGCTTCGATCAGCAGGTCTTTATCGTAATGGACGGAAAAGGTCGGGCGGGCAAAGCGGCTTTCGTCATCCTGCATCTTGGAGGCCGGCAGGTATTTGCCGCGCATGATCGACAGGTGATCGCAAAACATCGCGCGCAGGCGCGGGGCTGGTTCGGACATGGTAACTCCCTGATGCGGTCTGACGCCGCTTATTGCAGTGTAACGGTCACGGGCAGCGATTTAAGGCCGCCCACGAAATTCGAGCGTAGAAACTTTTGATCCCCCGCAGGTTCGATGCTGCGGATGCGTTTGGCAAGCTCTTCGAACAGCACGCGGACCTCTAGGCGGGCCAGCCACATGCCAAGGCAGACATGCGGACCGCCTTGGCCGAAAGACACATGGCGGTTGTTCTGGCGGGCGAAATCGACGCGCATGGGGTTGGTGAAGGCGCTCTCGTCCCTGTTGCCCGAGATCCACCAGTAAACCACCTTCTGACCGGCCTTGATCTGCTTGCCGTGATAGTCGAAATCGCGGGTGGCGGTGCGGCGGAAATATTGCGTGGCGGAGCCCCAGCGGATCATCTCGTCCGGTGCAGAATCCCAGACGGTGTTGGTTTGCAGCAAGGGCAGCAGTTCGGGCTGATGCGCCAGCGCCTGAAGCCCCGCGGCGATGGAATAGCGGGTGGTATCGTTTCCGGCGGCGACTAGCAGGCAGAAAAAGTTGCGGAATTCATGTTCCGGCATGGTGGAACCATCGGGCGCGGGCGCAAGGATCAGCGGCAGGATGCCCGATGTATCGCCAGAGGCGGCCTTTTTCGCCAGCAAGTCCTTGGCATAGACGAAAAGTTCCGCCCCCGCAGGCGAGTTGAAGGGCATCATGCGGAATTCGTCCGTCGTCATTTTATCAAGGACATGGGACGTAAATTCGGGGTCGGTGTTGGCGATCAGGCTATCGCCCTTTTCCACCAGCCACGGCAAATCCTCGTCCGGTGTGCCGATGATGCGACCCAGCATCCGCATCGGAAGCTGGCGGGCGATGTCGGTGGTGGCGTCAAAGCTGCCCTTTTCGAGCGTTTTATCCAGAATATCGACGCAGATTTCGCGGATCACGTCTTCGAATTGCGCGATGACGGGGCGGGAAAAGGCTTTGGCGACGCGGATGCGGGTGGCCATATGCTCGGCCCCGTCCATCTCCTGAAAGGTGCGGCGGGCAAGGTATTCCTCATAGGTCTGATCCTCGATGCGGATACCACGGGCGGAGGACAAGAGGTCAGTCTGGCGGTTCAGTTCCAGAATGTCGGCGTGGCGGGTGACGGACCAGTAGTTTTCGCCCTGCGCGTAATCGGTCCAGTGCATCGGATCGTCGCGGCGCAGGCGGGCAAAGGTGTTGTGCGGCGCGCCGTTCACAAAGCTGTCGTGGCTGGAAAGATCGGCATAGCCGTCGTCGGTGGGAGTCCAGACCGTCATGATTCCTCGCTTGCCGTATCGGTGATTTCTAAATATACTAAACAGGTTCATAAATATGTAAAGCGGAAGATCATGCATATTGCGGTTCTGATGGCGAACACGGATGAAAGCGAATTTGCCCAAGGCCACCCCAAGGATGGCAGCAAGTTCGAGGCGCTGCTGCAGGAGGTGCGGCCGGATTGGCGTGTCAGCGTCTATTCGGTGAAGGACGGGCAGTTTCCGGCGGCGGGGGCGCGCTATGATGGCTGGATCATCACGGGCAGTCCGGCCTCGGTGCATGATGGCGATGCTTGGGTGGGGCAGTTGTTCGGGCTGATCCGGCAGATCGTGGCCGATGGTGTGCCGCTGTTTGGGGCGTGCTTTGGGCATCAGGCGATTGCCAAGGCGCTTGGCGGGGTGGTTGGCTTTAATCCGGGGGGCTGGGTGTTCGGACTGACCGAAACCGAGATGGAGGGCCAGCGGTTGCGGCTTTATGCGGCGCATAAAGAGCAGGTGTTGGCGCTGCCGGAGGGGGCGGTTGTGGTGGGCGGGAACGCGGACTGTCCGGTGGGCAGTTTTGCGATTGGCCGCCACGTGCTGACGACGCAATATCACCCCGAAATGACGCCGGAGTTTATCGCGGCGCTTGTGCAGGAAATGCGCGGGCAGTTGCCGGATGCGGTGGTTGACAGTGCGGCGCGGTCCTTGGACCACGTGGCAGACCGGGCAGCGATTGCAGCGCGGATCGTGCGGTTCTTTGAAGGCGCTTAGGCGATTACGGCGGTGATGGCCGCGATCCAGAAGCCCGTGCCAAGCAGGACTGATGGGAGCAACCACCAGCCCGACGGAAGCTGCATCTGGCGCTTGTGGGTGTGCGGGGCAAGGCTGGTTGAGTGGGTTGCGGCGCGCATGGTGAAGCCTCTGGGTCAGTCGTTCGACCCTTGGAACTAAAACACCATCGCAGGCGAGTCGCAGCATATCTTAGGGCGAGCAAGGCCCGCCCTAAGATACAGGCCTAACCTAAAGCACATGCACCAGACGCAGGGCGTCATAGATTGCGGCGTGGGTGTTGCGGGCCTCGACCGCGTCACCGATGCGGAACAGTTGGAACCCAGCAGGACCGCCGTTCAGCGTTTGCGGTTGGCTGGCGATCAGGGCCTCGTAATCCACCGCGCCAAGGTTTTGCGACTGCGGTTTCAGATCGAAATACAGATCGGCCAGCGGCTGGGTGCCGTGGTTGACCACCACCTGATCATACAGCGCAGTTTTCGCCAATGGCATGTAATCGGACCCGACGGTGGCCTTGATCTGGTTGCCCTCACGCTCCACCGAGGTCAGGCGGTAGGTGACGGTGAAAGTCACGTCCTTGTCCTGCAAAGCGCGCATATAGGGGACAAGGTTCATCGCCATGACATCGGGGGCGAAGGTGCGGTCGGGGGTCATGATTTCCACCTTTGCACCCGCTTCGGTCAGGGTTTGCGCGGCCTGAAGCGCGGCGTGGTCGCCTGCGTCATCATAGAGCAGCACGTTTGTGCCGGGTTTCACATCGCCCGACAGGATATCCCACGCGGAAACTGTCAGATCATTGCCGCCCTGGAGAATATCCTTTTCCGGCATGCCGCCGGTGGCGATGATGACGACATCGGGCGACAAGGCCAGCACGTCCGACGCCTCGGCCCATGTATTGAAGCGGAATTCAACGTCGCGGGCGGCGCATTGGGCCATGCGCCAGTCGATGATGCCGATCATCTCGGCGCGGCGCTTGGTCTGGGCGGTCAGGCGGACTTGGCCACCGGCCTGCGGGGCGGCTTCGAACACCGTCACCTTGTGGCCACGCTCGGCGGCGACACGGGCGGCTTCAAGGCCCGCAGGCCCAGCGCCGACGACCACCACTTTGCGCGACACGGCGGCGGGGGTGATGGTGTGGGGCATGGTTTCTTCGCGGCCCGTGGCGGGGTTGTGGATGCAAAGCGCCATGCCACCCTGATAGATCCGGTCAAGGCAGTAGGTGGCCCCGACGCAGGGGCGGATATCCTCTTCGCGGCCCTCGGTGATCTTTTGCACGATATGCGGATCGGCCATATGCGCCCGCGTCATGCCGACCATATCCAACTGGCCCGAGGCAATCGCATGGCGCGCGGTGGCAACATCGGGGATGCGGGCAGCGTGGAAGGTGGGCAGGCCGACCTGATGCCGGATGCGGCCCGCGAAATCCAGATGCGGTGCGGATTTCATGCCCTGAATCGGGATCACGTCTGTCATCGCGGGATCGGTGTGGATACGGCCACGGATGATATTCACGAAATCGACCAGACCCGAATCCTTGAACCGCTGCGCCATCGCAACGCCTTCGTCTTCGGTGATGCCGCCCGGTTCGGATTCATCCGCCGTATAGCGCATGCCCAGCAGGAATTTCTCGCCCACGCGGTCGCGGCAGGCCTGCAGCACGTCCATCGCAAAGCGGATGCGGTTGTCGAAATTGCCGCCATAGGGGGCGTCCAGCTCGTTGGTGAAGGGCGACATGAACTGGTCCATCAGGTGACCGTAGCATTCAAATTCCACCCCATCGACGCCCGCCGCGTGCATGCGCTCGGCGGCATCCGCGTAGTCCTTGATGATGCGGGAAATATCCCAATCCTCGATCACCTTGGGGAAAGCGCGGTGCGAGGGTTCCCGCGATTTGCTGGCGGATACCACCGGCAGCCAGTCACCCTTGTCCCAGCGGGTGCGGCGGCCAAGGTGAGTCAACTGGATCATCACGGCGGCGCCTGCCTCGTGGCAATCATCGGTCAGCTTTTTCATCCAGCCGACGACCTCATCCTTATAGGCAAGGATGTTGTTGAAGACGGGCGGGCTGTCTTTGGACACGGCCGCCGACCCTGCGGTCATGGTCAGCGCCACGCCTGCCTTGGCACGCTCAAGGTGGTAAAGCCGGTAGCGATCCTTCGGCATCCCGTCTTCGGGATAGGCCGGCTCATGGCTGGTGGTCATGATGCGGTTGCGAAGGGTCAGGTGTTTCAACTGGTAGGGTTGCAACAGGGGATCGGTGGACATGGCGACTCCGTGGGGTGTTCTAGGGGATGTTTTTTGCAGGAAAACAGGAATCGACACATGTGTCAAGTTTTCTTGCGGTTGCCTCTGGGGGGCGGGGTTATTAGGGTTTGCGCCATGGAACAGGTGCAAAATGAGCGCGGCTGGCGCGGTTCGGCTGAATTGTGGCTGGACGAAGCCTATCAGATGCTGGTCGAAGGCGGAGTCGAGGCGGTCAAGGTGATGCCCTTGGCGGCGCGGCTGGGCCTGTCGCGGACCAGTTTCTACTGGCATTTTGCGGACCGCGAGGCGCTGCTGGCAGGACTGGTGGCGCGCTGGCAAAGCCGGAACACCGCCAATCTGATCGCGCGCACGCAGGCGCAGGCCGGATCGATCGCCGAGGCGATGCTGAACGTCACCGATTGCTGGATCACGCCCTCGCTGTTTGACAGCCGGATGGAGTTTGCCATCCGCACCTGGGCGCTGACCGATGCCGGTCTGGCCGAGGTGCTGAAGGGGGTGGACGAGATCAGGATTCAGGCTCTAACCGCCATGTTCGAGACGTTTTCTTATCCACCGCAAGAGGCGCGGCTGCGGGCGCAAACGGTTTACATGACGCAGGTCGGCTATATCTCGATGCGAACCGAAGAGCCGCTGGACCTGCGCTTGCAACGTATCCCGGACTATGTGCTGATCTTTACCGGACAGGCCCCCTCGCCCGCCGAACTGGCGGCGTTCCGCGCGCGGCATGCGGTCAGGCCAGACGCGCCAACAGCGCCATAAGCTGCGCGCGTTCTGTCGCTGACAGCGCGTCAAGCGTGCGGTCCGACACCGCAAGCGCGGTGGTGGCATTCGCGTGGAACAGATCCGCCCCGCTCGCGGTCAGGGCGACGGTCAGGCGGCGGCGGTCGTCAGGATCGGCCTTGGTTTCGACCAACCCCTGCCGGACCAAACGATCCACCACCCCCTTGATCGTCGCCCCGTCCATCGCGGTCGCGCGGCCGAGATGGTTCTGCGATTGCGGTCCTGTCTGGGCCAGACGGGCCAAAACGGCGAATTGGGTGGTGGTAACCTGCGGGATAAGCTCGGAAAATATCGCCAGATGGCGCTGCGTGACACGGCGCAGCACGTAGCCGATCTGGTCATCCAGACTATAGGGCGGGTTTTCCTGCATCTTCCCCTTGGGATAGCCGCCAAGCCGCAACCGCGCAAGGAAGTTGACGACCGCCCCGCTTTCCCCCGATCCTCTTTGCAAAAATATCCTCCGGGGGCGCGGGGGTGGAAAACCCCCGCTGCTGGCCCCGCAATCCGGCCTCCCCGCGCGGGAATGGTTGCGGCGGCACAGGATCGGGGCAAAGCTGGAATGGGGCAAAGATGGGTTGGCGCGGATGAAATGGGGTGTGACAGGGCTGATACTGCTGCCCAGCGCGGGGTTTGCCTGTGCGTTGCCGCCTTCGGTGATTCTGACGCTGCCGACCGGGCATTACATCGCGGCAGCGGCAGCGGTGGTGGCTGCGACCGCGCTTTTGGGGGCGGCGGCGCATCGGATGCCGGAGTTGCGCTCTTATGAGGTGGCGCGCGGGGTGGATCGGTTTCCCTTTGCGGTGACGACTTATCTGGCCTTTGTCGGCTTTCTCGGGCTTGTTCTGGTGGGGGTTTGGGGGCCGACGGACCCGATGCACAATCTGCTGACGCTGATCTTCTGGACGGGGGTGTGGATCGCGCTGCCTTTGGCCTCGATGGTTCTGGGCAACCTGTGGGCGGGGATTTCGCCTTGGGTGGCCCCTGTGCGGATGGTGCGGGTGTTGCTGGGCCGCAGGGGATCGGTGGGGCTGGCGCGGTTCGGGCATTGGCCAGCGGTGGCGGGGTTGTTTGGCTTTAGCTGGTTTCAGATGGTGGGGATGGTGCCGGATGATCCACGCGTACTGGCGCAGGCGGCGTTGATTTATTGGGTGGTGGTGTTTGTTGCCGCCGTGGCCGAGGGCGAGGACTGGTTGCAGCAGGGCGAGTTTTTGACGGTGCTGTTTGGCATGATCGCGCGGATCGCGCCGCTGTGGCGGGACCGCGCCGGCGGCGTGGTGCGCTGGCAGGTGGGGCTGCCGGGGGCGCAGATTGTGCGGATGGCTGCGCTTTCGGCGTCCGAGGTGGCGTTTGTGACGCTGGCGCTGGCAGGGCTGACCTTTGACGGGCTGTCAGAGACGTTTTTCTGGCTGGCTTTGATCGGAGAAAACCCGTTGGAGTTTACCGGGCGGTCGGCGGTGCAGGGGGTGAACTCGGTTGGGCTGATCGGGGTCTGGGCGGTGACGGTAGCGGCGGTGCTTGGCGCGTTGCGGCTGGGGCGGGCTTTGGGTGGCGGCTTTGCGGTGGGGCCGGTGGTGCTGTCGTTTCTGGCCATCGCGGCGGGCTATCACGCGGCGCATTATCTGGTGATGCTGCTGACGGCGGGGCAATTCACCCTGTCGGCGCTGAATGACCCGCTGTTTCGCGGCGATGCGTGGCTGGGGTTGCCTCCGTTTTACGTCTCGTTCGGGTTTCTGAGTGTGGGGTGGGTGGTGACAAGCGTTTATGCGGCGCAGTTCGTGGCGATCTTGGGCGCGCATGTGCTGGCGGTGGTGCTTGCCCTGCGGTTGGCGGGGCCGTCGCGGGCGGTGGCGCATTTGCCGCTGACCGCTTTGATGGTGGGTTATACGGTATTGGGGCTTTGGCTGTTGTCTACCGCGCGGGGGATATGAAGGCGGTAGACTTTTCTTGCGCCGACGCCGAAAGTTCAACCGCAGGCGCGCGACCGGCAGCGCCCGACAACCGGAGAAATGAACATGACGACGAATGATCTGACAGGCCAAGGGCCGTCGCGGCGTATGGTTCTGACGGGCATGGGGGCGGGGCTTTTGGCCAGCGCCGCGATGCCCGCTGTTGTTTGGGCGCAGGGTGCGCCGATCAAGCTGGGCTTCCAGCTTCACCGCACCGGTATTGGTGCGGCCTATGGCCATTGGTACGAGCGCACGGCGCAGGCCGCGCTGAAGGTGGTGAACGATGCGGGCGGAATTGCGGGGCGTCCTGTCGAGATCATCTTTGAAGACGATGGCACCGACCCGGCCCGCGGGGCCGAGGTGGTGGACAAACTGGTGAACCAGCATGGCGTGGACATGGTATTCGGGCCGCTGTTTTCCCATGTAGTGATGGGGTCGGCCCCGCGCGCGGGCGAGTTGAAGGTGCCGTATCTGGTTTGTTCCGAAGGCTATCATGTGGCTTCAGGCGCGCTGAACCGCTGGACGTTGCAACCGGGGATCACCGATGTGCGCAGCCAGATTGCCTCGATGGCGCCTTGGGTGGCGGCGAACCTTGGGAAGAAGGTGACGATGGTTTATCCGGACTACGCCTTCGGTTACGACCACCGCGATTTCTTTACCGCCGCGATTGCTGCGCAGGGGGGCGAGGTGATTGCCCAGATCGCGATTCCGCCGACCGAGACCACCTTCACCCGCTATCTGCCGCAGATTCCGGCGGAAACCGAGGTGCTGTATCATGTGATGGTCGGCCCCGCCGTTCTGACCTTTGTCAAGGAACTGGGCGAGTTCTATGGCACGGGGCCGAAGCCGCAACTGTTCGGCTTTATCGACTCGCTTGAGGCGGTCGATTTCGCCACGCCGGGGCTGGAGTTCCTTGAGGGAACCCATTTCTGGGAGGCGCATAACCGCGTGAAGCAGGCCGATGCGGGTGAGTTTGAAACCGCCTATCGCGCGGCGGTGGGGGTGGATGACAACGGCGCGTCCGTCAGCGATGCGGCGGATGTGGCGACCTATTCGCATATGTTTTCCGTCTGGGAGACGCTGTTCGTCATCAAGGCGGGTATCGAGGCCAGCGGCTATGCCGGCCCCGCAGACCGGCAGAAGTTTGTCGAGGCGTTGGAGGCGATGACGGATATGCCGCTGTCGGCCGAGCATCCGCAGGGCGCGAAACGGTTCAACGGCAAGACCCATCAGGTCTTTGGCGTGCAGAACATCAGTCAGGTTCAGGGCGGCAAGCTGATGCGGGTACATCAGACGACCATCGAGGACGGGCTGTATGACGACGCCGTGGATTACACCACGATGGCCTTCTAAGGCACTGGGCGGGGGGCGACCCCTGCCCTTTTTCCAATGGGATTTGGTCCGTTTCTATTGCTGGCACTGCTGGAAGGCACGGTTGCGGCGGCGGTGCTGGCGCTGACCGCTGTTGGCCTGTCGCTGGTGTTTGGCGTGATGCGCGTGGTGAACGTGGCGCATGGTGAGTTTTTTATGCTGGGCGCGGTGGTGGCGTGGTTTGTGGCGGCGGCGGTGCCGGGCCATGCGGCGATGGGGTTTATGCTGGCGCTGGTTGTTGCGCCGCTGGTGGTGGCGGGGGTTGCGGCGCTGGCGGATTGGCTGGTGCTGAAGCGGCTGAACTATGATCCCGAGGCGACCATCGTGGCGACGATCGGGCTGCTGTATATCTTGCAGCAATCGGCCCTGACGTTTTTCGGGCCGACTCCAAGGCCGGTTGAGGCTCCGTTCACCTGGCGCATCCAGACGCCTTGGTTCGGCTATTCGGGGTATAAGCTGTTTGTGGTGCTGGCGGCGATTGCGATCTTGCTGGCGGTCTGGGCCTTTATGACGCGGACGCGGGCGGGGTTGGTGATGCGGGCAACGCAGGTAGACCGGCAGACCGCGCGGGCCTTTGGCATCAATGTGGATCGGGTTTATGCGGGGACGTTTGCGCTGGGGGCAGGCTTGGCGGCGGTGGCGGCGGTGTTGGTGGTGCCGGTTTCACAGGCCCATTACCTGATGGGGGGCGATCCGCTGCTGTTGTCGTTCATTGTGGTGATTATCGGCGGGCTTGGATCGTTGCGCGGGACGCTGGTGGCGGCGCTGGTGATCGGGCTGGGGGATGGGGTGATCTCGATGTTCTTCTCGCCCACGCTGGCGAAGATCATCGCGACGCTGCTGGTGGCGCTGGTGCTGGTGTTCCGCCCGCAGGGGCTGTTCGGAGCGAAGGCATGAGCGTTACGGGCAAGATTTGGGCGCTGCATCTGGGGGTGCTGGTGATGCTGGCGGTGGCGCAGGCGGTGCTGCCCGCCTATCACGCCAACAATCTGGCGCGGATCATGGTGCTGGCAGTGTTCGCGATGGGCTACAATATTGCGTTTGGTTACACGGGGTTGCTGTCCTTGGGCCATGCGTTGTTCTTCGGGTTCGGCATGTATGGCATGGGGCTTGCGGTCTGGCAGGTGGAGTGGACGTTCTTTCCGGCGGTGGTTTTGGGGCTGCTGGCGGGGGGCGCTTCGGCGGCGGCGGTGGGGATGTTGGCGCTGCGGACGGCAGGGGTCAGCTTTATGATCGTGACGCTGATGTTCGCGCAGGCGGGCTATCTGACGGTGCTGTATTTCAACCAATATACCGGAGGCGATCAGGGCTTTGCGGTGGAGGCCTTTGCGCGGCAGGTGTTCGGCTATGATCTGGCGCAGGACACCCCGCGCGCGGTGGCGGCGTTTGTGCTGTTTGCGGTGGCGCTGGTGCTGAACCTTGTGCTGGTGCGGTCGCGCTTTGGGCGGGTGATGGCCGCCATGCGCGAGAATGAAGAGCGTAGCCGGATGCTGGGCTATGATGTGTTTCACGTGAAACTTCGGGTCATGGTGATCTCGGGGCTTTATGCGGGGGCGGCCGGGGCGGCCTTCGGGGTGCTGTTCGGCTATGTCGGGGCGAATTTTGCTACGGTGCAGTATTCGATATTGCCGATGCTTTATGTGCTGATGGGAGGCGCGGGTGTGGTGCTGGGGCCGCTGCTGGGGGCGGTGGTGATGTTCTATCTGATTGATATTGCTTCAGGATTGACCTCGGCGCATTTGCTGGTGGTGGGGGTCGCGCTGGTGGTGCTGGTGCTGTTTGCGCCGCGCGGGTTGCTGGGGATGGTGCGCGAGCGGTGGCTGCCATGGCTGCCGTGATCTTGCAGGCATCTGGCCTGTCGCGCGCCTTTGGCGGGCTGCAGGCGGTGGATGGCGTGGATTTCGAGCTGCAGGCGGGCGAGATTCATGCGTTGATCGGGCCGAACGGGGCGGGCAAGACGACGTTTGTCAGCCTGCTTTCGGGGCGGATCAAGCCTGATGCGGGGGTGATCCGGTTGGGCGGGTCCGATATTACCGCCCTGCCCGCCCATGCGCGGGTGCGGGCCGGGATTGCCTATACATTCC
The DNA here is from genome assembly GCA_001828855.1 of Rhodobacterales bacterium RIFCSPHIGHO2_02_FULL_62_130. Lineage (GTDB taxonomy): Bacteria > Pseudomonadota > Alphaproteobacteria > Rhodobacterales > Rhodobacteraceae > Cypionkella. The sequence goes on from MHZT01000030.1 coordinate 11,900, forward strand.
AGATCACCTCGATCTATCCGCGTCTGTCGGTGTTCGACAATGTGGCGCTGGCGGTGCGGGGCGGCGATCTGGCGGCTTCGGTGATGGCGGCGCTGCGGCGGGTGGGATTGGCAGAGCGCGCCGATCAGGTGGCGGGCAATCTGTCTTACGGGCATCAGCGGTTGCTAGAGGTGGCGATGGGGCTGGCCCTTTCGCCGCGCGTGCTGATTTTGGACGAGCCGACGCAGGGGCTGGCGGCGGGCGAGATTGCGGGTTTTGTCGCGCTGATCCGGTCGCTGGTGCCGCAAACCACGGTGCTTCTGATCGAGCATAATATGGAGGTGGTGATGGGTCTGGCGGATCGCATCACCGTGCTGAACTTCGGGCGGGTGCTGGCGCGCGGGACTACGGCGGAGATTCGCGCCAATCCGGCGGTGCAGGCGGCCTATCTGGGAGGCGATGATGCTGTGGCTTGAGGGCGTCAGCGCAGGCTATGGCGGTGTGACCGTGCTGCGGGATCTGTCCTTTGCGGCAAGGGCGGGCGAGGTGATTTGCGTGATGGGGCGCAACGGGGTGGGCAAGACCACGCTGATGAAATGTATCATGGGGCTGGTTCCGGCAACGGCGGGTGTGGTGGCGCTGGACGGGGAGGCGATGCAGGCCCTGCCCGCGCATGAGGTGCCGCGTCGGGGCATCGCCTATGTGCCGCAGGGGCGGCGGCTGTTCGGGCCGCTGACCGTGGCGGAAAATCTGGCGGTCGGATTGATGGCGCGCAACAAAGGCGAGGCGGTCCGCGAGCGGGTGTTGGACCTGTTTCCCCGGCTGCGCGAAAGGTTGACGCAGGTTTCCTCCACGCTTTCGGGAGGCGAGCAACAGATGTTGGCAATTGCCCGCGCCCTGTGTCTGGAGCCGAAAGTGCTGCTGCTGGACGAGCCGACCGAGGGTTTGCAGCCTTCGATGATCGCGATGATCCGGGATGTTGTGGTGGGGTTGCGCGCGACGGGGGTGGCGACGGTTCTGGTCGAGCAGCGCGTTTCGGCGGTGCTGGGCATGGCCGACCGCGTGGCGTTCATGGATCAGGGGCGCGTGGCCGAGGTGCTGGATTGCGCCGGATTGCAGGCCGATGCGCCGCAGTTCCGGCGCTATGTCGGGGTTTGACCGAACGGGCGCATGACCCGTTCGGCCAAAGCGGTCAGCCGACCTTGCAGGCCGCCATGACCGCCATGTTCAGGATATCGTTCACGGTCGAGTTGGTGGAACAGATCTGAATCGGCTTTTTCACCCCCGTCAGGATCGGGCCGATCACGGTGGCCCCCGCCATCTCCTGCATCAGCTTGACCGAGATCGAGGCCGAGTGCCGCGCAGGAACCACAAGGATATTCGCGGGCCCGGTCAGGCGGCAGAACGGATATTGCGCCATCACTTCGGCGTTCAGCGCCACATCGACGGTCATTTCGCCTTCATATTCGAAATCGACCTTCATGCCGTCCAGCACCTTGGGCGCGGCATGCATCTTGGTCGCGCGTTCCGACACCGGATAACCGAAGGTCGAGAACGACACAAAGGCCACGCGCGGATCGAGGCCAAGGTTGCGCGCAACCCCTGCGGCTTTCACGGCGATATTGGCCAGATCGGTTTCATCCGGCCATTCATGCACCAAAGTATCCGCGATCAGCACGATGCGGCCCTTGTTCAGCAGGGCCGTGACACCCACCGCGCCGTCCGAGGCTTTGGCATCGAAAACGTGGTTGATCAGCGACAGAACATGCGCCGATTTCCGCGTCGCCCCTGTCACCAAGCCATCGCCATGCCCGTGCTGCAACATCAGCGCCGAGAACACATGGCGGTCCCGCGCGGCAAGGCGATGCACGTCGTGGCGGTCAAAGCCGTGGCGTTGCAGGCGGTTATAGAGGAAATCCTTGTAGGTTTCCAAATGGCGGGAATTGGCGGCGTTGACGATTTCCAACTCGCGCACCGCATCGCCAAGACCTGCGATTTCCAGTTTCTCTTTCACGTCGGCCTCGCGGCCTACGACCAAGGCGCGGCCAAGACCTGCGCGTTGATAGGCGACGGCGGCGCGCAGCACGCGGGGATCATCGCCTTCGGCAAAGATCATGCGGGCTTGGGCCGCCTTGGCGCGGGCATGGATGCCTTGCAGGATGCTGGCGGTCGGGTCCATCCGCGCCTTGAGGCTTTGCTCATAGGCTTTCAGATCGACAATCGGGCGGCGGGCGACGCCGGTATCCATGCCGGCCTTGGCGACGGCGGGCGGGATCACATAGATCAGGCGCGGGTCAAAGGGCGTCGGGATGATGTAATCGCGGCCAAAGGACAGCTTGCGGCCATAGGCCATAGCCACCTCATCCGGCACGTCTTCGCGGGCAAGCGCGGCCAAAGCCTTGGCGCAGGCGATTTTCATCTCGTCATTGATGGCGCGGGCGTGGATATCCAGCGCGCCGCGGAACAGGTAGGGGAAGCCCAGCACGTTGTTGACCTGGTTGGGATAATCGCTGCGCCCTGTCGCCACGATGGCATCGGCGCGGACGGCATGGGCCTCTTCCGGGGTGATTTCCGGGTCGGGGTTCGCCATGGCGAAGATCACCGGATTGTCGGCCATGCTGGCGACCATCGCGGGCGTTACCGCGCCCTTGGCCGACACACCAAGGAACACATCCGCGCCTGCCATCGCCTCCTCCAGCGTCCGCAGCGGGGTATTGGCAGCATGGGCAGACTTCCACTGGTTCATGCCTTCGGTGCGGCCCTGATAGATCACGCCTTTGGTGTCGCACATGATGCAGTTGTCATGCGCGGCCCCCATCGATTTAAGCAGTTCAAGGCAGGCGATGCCCGCCGCCCCTGCCCCGTTCAGCACGATCCGCACGTCCTGAATCTTCTTGCCAGAAATCTCCAGCGCGTTGATCAGACCGGCGGCGCAGATCACGGCGGTGCCGTGCTGGTCGTCATGGAACACCGGAATGTCCATGATTTCCTTAAGCCGCTGTTCGATGATGAAACATTCCGGCGCCTTGATGTCCTCAAGGTTGATGCCGCCAAAGGTCGGACCCATCAGAGACACGGCTTTGATAATTTCTTCGGGGTCTTCGGTGTCCAACTCGATGTCGATGGCGTTCACATCGGCGAACCGTTTGAACAGAACCGCCTTGCCTTCCATCACGGGTTTCGACGCCAGCGCGCCAAGGTTCCCCATGCCCAGAATGGCCGTGCCGTTGGAAATCACCGCCACCAGATTGCCCTTGACCGTATAGTCATAGGCGGTCGCCGGATTGTCCGCGATGGCCTGCACCGGCACCGCAACGCCGGGGGAATAGGCCAGCGACAGATCGCGCTGCGTCGCCATCGGAACCGAGGCTGTCACCTCGAACTTACCGGGGCGGGGTTCCAGATGGTAGGCAAGCGCCTCTTCGGGCGTGATTTTCGTTTTGGTCATCAGGGGGCCATCCTGTTTCTCTGCAAGTTGATCGGTGATAGCGGCGCAGGCGGGGCGCGCATAGTGGCTTTTCGTCGCTGCCCCCGTTTTGTAGGGTGACGGGCGATCAGGGGGATGGATGTGACCGACGAAACCGTAACGCCGATGATGGCGCAATATCTGGAAATCAAGGCGCAGAACCCCGGCGCGCTGCTGTTCTACCGGATGGGCGATTTCTACGAGATGTTCTTCGATGACGCCGTGGCTGCGGCCGAGGCGCTGGATATCGCCCTGACCAAGCGCGGTTTTCATCAGGGCCAGCCGATTTCGATGTGCGGCGTGCCGTATCATGCCGCCGAGGGTTATCTGCTGACGCTGATCCGCAAGGGCTTTCGCGTGGCGATTGCCGAGCAGATGGAAGACCCTGCCGAGGCGAAAAAGCGCGGGTATAAGTCGGTGGTGCGGCGGGATGTGGTGCGGCTGGTCACGCCGGGGACTTTGACCGAGGATTCGTTGTTGGAGGCGCGGCGGCACAACTTTCTGGCCGCCTTCGCCGAGGTGCGGGATGAGGCGGCTTTGGCTTGGGTGGATATTTCCACCGGCGAGCTGCGGGTGATGCCCTGCCCTCTGGTCCGTCTGGGGCCGGAACTGGCGCGGCTGTCCCCGCGTGAGGTGCTGGTGTCCGAGGCGCAAGACCGCGAATTGAGCGGTTTAGTGACTGAATCCGGCGCGGCAGTTACGCCCCTGTCGCGAGGGAGTTTTGATTCAACAAGCGCAGATCGGCGGCTGTGCGCGCTGTGGGGCGTTGGATCTTTGGACGCTTTCGGGGCGTTCTCGCGGGCGGAAGTCTCGGCCATGGGCGCGCTGGTTGATTATCTGGACCTGACCCAGCGCGGCAAACTGCCCCTGCTGCGCGCGCCGTTGCGGGAAAGTGCCAATGGCGCGATGCAGATTGATGCTTCAACCCGCCGGAACCTTGAGATCACGCAGGCGCTTTCGGGCGGTCGTGATGGGTCTTTGCTGGCCGCCGTTGACCGGACTGTGACGGCGGCGGGCGCGCGGTTGCTGGAACGGCGGCTGTCCAGCCCGTCGCGGGATCTGGGCGTTATCCATGAACGGCTGGAATCGGTGCGTTTTCTGTTGGAAAACAGCCGCTTGCGCGAGGATTTGCGCGCCGATCTGCGTCGCGTGCCGGATATGGACCGCGCACTGTCGCGGCTTGCTCTGGAGCGGGGCGGGCCGCGCGATCTCGCGGCCATTCGGGCGGGACTGACGCAGGCGGAAAGCATCGCAGCACGGATGCGGGGGGTTCCGTCGCTGCTTGCAGCGGCGGCGCAGGCGCTGGTCGGGCATACCGACCTGATTGATCTGCTGGACCGCGCCCTGATTGCCGAACCGCCGCTGATGGCGCGGGATGGCGGCTATATTGCTGAAGGGTATGACGAAAGCCTCGACGAAACCCGCCGCCTGCGCGACGAAGGGCGCGGGGTGATCGCGCAGATGCAGGCCGACTATATCGCGCTGTCGGGGGTGCAAAGCCTGAAGATCAAGCACAACAACGTGCTGGGCTATTTTATTGAGACCACCACCACCCACGCCGAAAAGATGTTCGCCGCCCCCTTGTCGGAAACTTTCATTCACCGGCAGACCACGGCCAATCAGGTGCGCTTTACCACCGTGCCTTTGTCCGAGATCGAGACGAAGATTCTGAACGCGGGCAACCATGCGCTTGAGATCGAAAAACGTTACTATGAGGCGCTTAGAGCCGCAATTCTGGAGCAGTCCGGCCCCATCGGCACGGCCGCGCGGGGGCTGGCCGAGATTGATCTGGCCTGCGCTTTTGCCGATCTGGCGGCGGCGGAAAACTGGGCAGAGCCGCGCGTGGATGACAGTCACGCCTTTGCGATAACGGGCGGGCGGCATCCGGTGGTGGAACGCGCTTTGCGCCGCCAAGGGGCGGGGCCGTTTGTGGCCAATGACTGCGCGCTGACGGAAGGCGCCGTGCCTGCGATCTGGCTGCTGACGGGGCCGAACATGGCGGGTAAATCGACCTTTCTGCGGCAGAACGCGCTGATCGCGCTTTTGGCGCAGGCGGGCAGCTTTGTGCCTGCGGCTTCGGCCCATGTCGGGCTGGTCAGCCAGTTGTTCAGCCGCGTGGGGGCCAGCGATGATCTGGCGCGGGGGCGGTCGACCTTTATGGTCGAGATGGTGGAAACCGCCGCCATCCTTAATCAGGCCGACGACCGCGCTTTGGTGATCTTGGACGAAATCGGGCGCGGGACAGCGACTTATGACGGGTTGTCGATTGCCTGGGCCACGATGGAGCATCTGCACGCCAGCAATCGCTGCCGCGCGCTGTTTGCCACGCATTACCACGAGATGACCGCGCTTTCGGCCAAGCTGGAGGGCGTGGAAAACGCCACAGTCACCGTCAAGGAATGGGACGGCGAGGTGATTTTCCTGCACGAGGTCAAGAAGGGTGCGGCGGATCGCAGCTATGGCGTGCAGGTGGCGCGGCTGGCGGGCTTGCCTGCTTCGGTGATCGAGCGGGCGAAGGTGGTGCTAGAGGCGCTGGAATCGGGCGAGCGTGAGGGTGGGTCGCGGCAGAGGGCGTTGATTGATGATCTGCCGCTGTTTCGCGCCGCACCCGTGGCCCCTGCGCCGAAACCAGTGAAGGCGTCAGAGGTCGAGGCGCGGTTGCGGGAGGTTCATCCAGATGAGCTGACCCCGATCGAGGCGCTGAAGCTGATCTATGATTTGCGGCAGATGTTGAAGGCTTAGGCCGCGGGGCCGAAGATGCTGTTGTGGTGGTCGGCCAGATAGATCCGCAGCCAAGGGGTGAATTGGTCGGGGGTGGCTTCGATCTCGCGGCAGAGGTCGGGCAGGGAAATCCAGCGGACCTCGCAGACTTCGGCGAGGTTGAGGCTGAGAGGCAGGGTGGCGGGGGCTTCGGCGAGGAAGATTTCAACCACCTCATGCTCGGTCAGGCCGTTGCCGACATCGGCGCGGTATTCAACGCCGGTGGTGGGACGGAGGGTCAGGCCGGTGATGCCAAGTTCTTCGCGCAGGCGGCGGGTGGCGCAATCAAGCGGTGCTTCGCCCCAGCGCGGATGGGTGCAGCAGGTGTTCGCCCAGAGGCCCGGTGTGTGATATTTGCCAAGGGCGCGGCGCTGCAACAGCACAAGATCGCCGGACATCACAAAGACGGAAATCGCCTGATGGCGCAGGCCGCGTTGATGGACCGACAGCTTTTCGACGGGTGTGAGCGTGCCATCGACCCAGGCAGGGATCATGTCTTCCTGCGGCGTGACGGTCTGGCTTTGCGGGGTTTGCATGGCACTTTGGGCTGAACGGGGTCCAAAGCCGGTGCGGGGCAGCGGCTTTGGATAGGTTGGGCGATTATGCCGGAGTAGACGAGACGCCGACCTGCGCGGGACGCAGAAGGCGGTCGTGCAGGGTGAAACCTTCGGTCATCACCTGAATGATCTGGCCCGCTTTGGTGCCAGGAACCGGAGCTTCGAACATGGCCTGATGCAGTTGCGGATCGAACTGATCGCCCGCGGCGGGGCTGATCGGCTTGACGCCGTGCTTGGTCATCACATTGGTCAGTTCGCGCAGCGTCAGTTCGACGCCTTCGATCAGGGCGGCGGCCTGAGTGCGGGTGTCATCCGTTGCCGCATCAAGCGCGCGCTTCAGGTTGTCATAGACCGGCAGCAGATCGCGGGAAATGCGGGTGCCGCCGTATTGTTCAGCCTCGCGCCGATCCCGTTCCGCGCGTTTGCGGCTGTTTTCCGCATCTGCAAGCGCGCGCATGAAGCGGTCTTTGAATTCGTCCCGCTCGACCCGAAGCGCCTCAAGCTCTTCTGTTTCGATGAAATCTTCGATTTCCGGGAGGTCGATCCCCTCGGGAGCGGTGTTGTCCTGCGCCATAGCTGTCGTCCTAGCCTTTGTTTCTTCCTAGACCTTGCCGCGTTCGGAGACGATCCGACCGACAAGCTGCGCGGTGTAATCGACAATCGGAACAATCCGGCCATAGTTCAGCCGGGTTGGTCCGATCACGCCCACCGCGCCAATGATCTTTCGATCAGCGTTCATATAGGGAGAGACCACCAGAGAGGAACCCGAAAGTGAGAAGAGTTTGTTCTCGGAGCCGATAAAAATGCGGACTCCTTCGCCGGTTTCGGCCAATTCGAGAAATTCGGCGATATCCCGCTTGCGTTCAAGGTCGTCGAACAGGCTGCGGATACGGTCGATGTCCTGCGATTCAGGGCTTTGGTCGATCAGATTGGCGCGACCGCGCACCATCAGACGTTCAGAGCGTTCGCCGGCGTCTTCCCAGAGGGCAAGGCCGCTTTCGACCAAAGCGCGGGCCAGCGAATCAATCTCTTGCCGCCTACGCTGAATGTCTTGCGAAATGGTGCGGCGCAGTTCGGAGAGGGTTTTGCCCTCGGCCAGCGCGTTCAGGAAATTCGCGGCCTCGCGCATGGAGGACGGGGTTTGGCCGGGGGGCGGGTTGAAGATGCGGTTTTCGACCTGACCATTGGCGAAGACCAGCACCACAAGGGCGCGGTCGGGGGCAAGGCTGACAAATTCGATGTGGCGGATCGGGGATTCCTGCTTGGGTGCCAGCACCACCGACGCGCCTCGGGTGATGCCGGACAGGGTGGCCCCGATCTGGTCCAGCAGCGAAGTCACGTCCTGATCGTTCGAGGTCAGCGAGGCATCCATGCGCTGACGATCCTCGGCGGCAACATCGCCCACCTCAAGCAAGCCATCGACGAACATCCGCAGGCCAAGCTGTGTGGGAATGCGGCCCGCCGAGATATGCGGACTATCAAGCAGGCCCAGCAGTTCAAGGTCTTGCATGACGTTGCGGATGGTGGCGGCGGACAGCCGTTCTGTCATGCTGCGTGTCAGACCCATCAAATAACTGCCATTTGGCTGAAACGACCTATTGATTTTATTCAATAAATTATGTGTCGCGCGGTTTTCGCCACCATTATAC
>MHZT01000030.1:20319-209189 GCA_001828855.1 Rhodobacterales bacterium RIFCSPHIGHO2_02_FULL_62_130
TGGATGCGTGTCACTGACTATCTGACCCAAAGCAGCAAAGGACAGATCATGCGCCCCTCTGGACGGAAATTGAATGATATGCGCCCGGTTTCCATTGAAATCGGCGTGATGAAGCATGCGGAAGGCTCTTGCCTGATCAAGATGGGTGAGACGCATGTTCTCTGCTCGGCCACCATCGAGGACAAGGCGCCGCCGTTTCTGAAGAACACCGGACTGGGCTGGGTGACGGCGGAATATGGCATGCTGCCGCGCGCCACCAATTCGCGGACGCGGCGTGAGGCGGCGGCGGGCAAACAATCGGGGCGGACGCAGGAAATCCAGCGGCTGATCGGGCGGGCGTTGCGGGCGGGCGTGGATCGCAGCGCGTTGGGGGAACGGCAGATCGTGGTCGATTGCGATGTGATTCAGGCCGATGGCGGGACGCGCTGCGCCTCGATCACCGGCGGTTGGGTGGCGCTGCGGTTGGCGATGAACAAATTGCTGAAGACCGGCGCGATTGTCAGCGACCCGATCATTGACCATGTGGCCGCCGTTTCCTGCGGGATTTACGCGGGCCAGTCGGTGCTGGATCTGGATTATGCCGAGGATTCGACGGCTGGCACCGATGGGAATTTCATCCTGACCGGCCGCGGTCGGTTGATCGAAGTGCAGATGTCGGCCGAGGGGGCGACGTTCTCGCGTCAGGAAATGGGCGAGTTGCTGGATCTGGCCGAGGCGGGCGTGGCCGGTCTGGTTGCGGCGCAGAAGGCGGCGTTGGGGCTGGCATGATGCGGAAGTTCTCGGGCGATCGGCTGTTGGTGGCGACACATAACAGGGGCAAGCTGGAAGAAATCGCCAAGCTTTTGGAACCGTTCGGTATTTCGGTGACTTCGGCAGGCGAGATGGGTCTGCCCGAGCCGGTTGAAACCGAGACTACCTTTGTCGGGAATGCGCGGATCAAGGCACATGCTGCGACGCAGGCGACGGGATTGCCTGCGCTGTCGGATGATTCCGGCATCACGGTCGACGGGCTTGGCGGCGCGCCAGGGGTCTACACGGCGGATTGGGCAGAGACGCCGAACGGGCGCGATTTCGGGATGGCGATGGCGAAAACCTGGGCCATGCTGGAGGAGGCCAAGGCCCCCCTGCCCCGTTTGGCGCAGTTTCGCTGCACTTTGGTGCTGGCGTGGCCGGATGGGCATGACGAGGTGTTCGAGGGCGTCATGGCGGGGCAAGTGGTGTGGCCGCCGCGCGGGGATCAGGGCCACGGCTATGACCCGATCTTTCAGCCGGACGGTTTCGATGTGACCTTTGGCGAGATGGACCGTTGGCAGAAGAATGAAATCAGCCATCGGGCAGATGCGTTTCGGAAACTTGTAGCGGGGTGTTTCACGTGAAACATATTTCGACGGGATCGCCGTTCGAGGCGACGATGGGCTATAGCCGCGCGGTGGTAAAGGGCGGTTGGTGCTTTGTTTCGGGCGTCACGGGCTATGATTACGCCACGATGACGATGCCCGAAGGCATTGCCGAGCAGGCGCGCAATTGCTTTGCGACGATTGCGGGCGTGCTGGAGCAGGCGGGCTTCGAGATGGCCGATATCGTGCGGGTGCAGTATACTGTGACCGATGCGGCGCTGGTGGACGCGGCGGTTCCGGTGCTGGGTGCGGTGTTGGGAGAGATCAGGCCCGCCGCGACGATGGTGATCGCGGGCCTGATCCGGCCCGAAATGCTGATCGAAATCGAGGTTACGGCCTTTAAGGGGTGACGCATGGACGATTGGCGGCACGGCGGCTTTGGGCTGTATTTGCATTGGCCGTTCTGCCAATCGAAATGCCCCTACTGCGATTTCAACAGCCATGTTGCGGCCAGCATCGACCAAAGCCGCTGGAAACTGGCCTATCTGGCCGAGATTGACCGGTTGGGCGCCGAGACGCCGGACCGCATTCTGAACAGCGTGTTTTTCGGGGGCGGCACGCCATCCCTGATGGAGCCGGATCTGGTCGCCGCGATTATCGAACGGATCAGGGCGACGTGGCCGATGTCGAATGACCCGGAGATCACGCTTGAGGCCAATCCCGGTTCGATTGAGGCGGGGCGGTTCAGGGGCTTTCGGGATGGTGGCGTCAACCGCATCTCGATGGGGATGCAGGCGATGAATGATGCCGATCTGCGGCGTCTGGGGCGGCTGCATACGGCGGCAGAGGCGCGGCAAGCCTTTGATATTGCACGAAACTGCTTTGATCGCGTCAGCTTTGATCTGATCTATGCGCGACAGGATCAGACACTGGCTGACTGGAAGGCCGAGTTGCGGCAGGCGATCGATTTGGCGGTGGACCATCTGTCGCTGTATCAACTGACCATCGAGGACGGCACGGCTTTCGGGGACAGGCGCGCGAAGGGTGGCTTGCTTGGCCTGCCGGATGACGATCTGTCGGCGGACATGTATGCGCTGACGCAAGAGGTCTGCGATGCCGCCGGAATGCCCGCCTATGAGGTTTCCAACCATGCCCGACCGGGATCGGAATCGCGGCATAATCTGATCTATTGGCGCGGCGGTGATTACGTTGGCATCGGTCCCGGCGCGCATGGGCGCATGACACTGAATGGCACCCGATGGGCGACCGAGGTCCCCAAAGCACCGGGGGCGTGGTTGGCTTTGGTCGAGGCAGGCAAGGCCGGAGAACTGCCGCGAACGTCTCTAAGCACAATGGATCGGGCCGAGGAATATCTGCTGATGTCGCTGCGGCTGGCGGAGGGGATGGAAATTTCGCGCTATGAAGCAATGGCCAACCGCCCGCTTGACCGGATGCGTTTGGCCGATCTGGATGCGCTTGGTTTGGCGCGTGTGGTCGAGGACAGGGTTCAGGTAACGGCTGCGGGCCGGATGGTGCTGAACGCGATCATCCGCGATCTGGCGGGGGAATAGGATGAAGGCCCTGTGGATTGCTGGCGGATTTGGCGCGCTGTTGCTGGGTTTGGTCGGGATTGTACTGCCGCTTTTGCCGACAGTGCCGTTTCTATTGCTGGCGGCGTTTTGCTTTGCCCGATCTTCCCAGCACCTGCATGACTGGCTGACCACCCACCCCAGATTGGGACCGCCGATTGCGCGTTGGAACGAAAGTGGCGCAATTTCGCGGCAGGCAAAGCGTCTGGCGACGGTTTCCATCGCCCTTGCCTTCGGGATCAGCGTGATTTTGGGGCTGAAGTGGTGGATATTGGCCGTGCAAGCGGCCGCGTTGACGGCCGTGCTGGTGTTTATATGGACATGTCCCGAGGAATAAGCGACAGCGCGGTGCAAAGCAGGTCAAGATCTTCCAGCGTGCGGTAGCTGATCGTGACCTTGCCACCCTCGCCCGCCGCACCGTGATCAATGCGAACCAGCATATTGAGATTCGCCGAAAGATCGGCCTCAAGCGCGCGGGTGTCGGCGTCCTTGCCATCGCCACGCGGGCCACGGGCCGCAGGTTTGGTTTCAGGCTGTGCCGCCTTGCGGACCAACGCTTCGGTTTCGCGCACCGACAACCCGCGATCCACCACTTGCCGCGCCAGAACCGACGGGTTGGAGGTGGTGATCAGCGCCCGCGCATGGCCTGCCGACATCGTGCCATTCTTGACAAGACCTTGCACATCTTGGGGCAAGGCAAGCAATCTCAACAGGTTAGCGATATGGCTGCGGCTGCGCGATAGGGCTTCGGCAATCTTTTCCTGCGTATGGCCGAAACGCTCCATCAGTTGACGATAGGCCAGCGCCTCTTCAATCGCATTCAGATCGGCGCGCTGGATGTTCTCGATGATGGCGATCTCCAGAACCTCGGCGTCATCAAAATCACGCACAATCACGGGCAATTCGTGCAGTTTGGCGATTTGAGACGCGCGCCAGCGGCGTTCGCCCGCAACGATTTCATAGCGATCAGAGTTCGGAATCGCGCGCACGATAAGCGGCTGGATCACACCTTTTTGCCGCAGCGAATCAGCCAGATCCTGCAGCGCCTCGGGTTGGAAATCGCGGCGCGGCTGGTCGGGGTTTGGCACGATCTTTTCGACCGGCACCATCAGATCCGGCCGACGCGGCGGCTGGGACGGGCTGCTGCGGATTGGATCAAGGTTAACATCCGCCATAAGAGCGGAAAGACCCCGCCCAAGACCGCGACGTTCGATTTTCTTTTCCATCAGGCGCCAAGCTCCTCGGCTGTCAAATGCAGGGGGTGGCGCGCCAGCAATTCGATGGCAAGCGCACGATAAGCTTCGGCCCCTTTCGAGGCGCTGTCATAGCTGAGAACCGGCTGCGCGTAAGAGGGTGCCTCGCTGACCCGCACATTGCGGGGAATAACGGTCTTGAACACCACCTCGCCCAGCGTTGCGCGGGCGTCGGCTTCAACCTGTTGCGACAACCTGTTGCGGGCATCATGCATCGTCAACACAACCCCTTCGATCCGAAGCGCAGGATTCGCGGATTGGCGCACCTCACGGATGGTCAGCATCAGCTGCGACAGACCTTCCAGCGCGAAAAACTCGGTCTGAAGCGGAACAAGCACCGCATTGCTGGCAACAAGGGCGTTCACCGTCAGCAGGCTAAGAGATGGAGGGCAGTCGATCAGTATGAAATCAAGAGCATAGCCATCGATTCCGGCTTCACGCAGCGCATCATGCAGCAGGAAGCTGCGCTTTTCATTCGCCACCAGCTCCATGTCAGCCGAAGACAGATCGGCGTTGGCGGGGCAAAGAAAAAGGCCGGGCGTTTCGGTGGGGACGATGACTTCGGCAATGGGCAGTTCGTCCAGCAGCAGATCAGAGGTGGTTTTGACCCGATCTGCAGGAAGAATACCCAATCCGGTCGAGGCGTTTCCCTGCGGATCAAGATCGACAAGCAGAACCTTTGCCCCCCGCTCGACCAAGGCGGCAGCAAGGTTAATGGCGGTGGTGGTCTTGCCAACGCCCCCCTTCTGGTTGGCGACGGCCAGAATATGCGGCGGCTTGCGGCGTGTCGGGTCAGACATGACGAATCGCTTTCATGGCCAGGACGACCGCCGTTGAGTCGGTCTTGCTGGGGTGGGTTTGCAGATCAAAGGCCCAGGATTTGCGCGCCTCGGCCACCTCTTCGGCGTGATTCGCGCCTTTTTGAAAGATGGCGGTGCCGGATTCCGCCAGATGTCGCGCCGCAAAACCACAAAGGACCGTCAGAGGGGCCAGCGCACGCGCAGAGAGGACATCTGCGTTAAGAGGCTGAATCTCTTCGATTCGTTGCGTCAGAACCTTGGTGCGCAGGCCAAGTGTTCGTGCCGCCTCGGTCAAGAACACCGACTTGCGGCGATCAGATTCGACCAAAGTGACCGACAGATCGGGAGTCTGCGATTCGGCCAGAATCGAAATCACCAGACCCGGAAAGCCGCCGCCACTTCCAAGGTCGGCCCAATGGGCGGCGCCTGATGGCAAAAGCGAAAAAATCTGTGCTGAATCAAGAAGATGTCGATTCCAGATTTGCGCGCCCGTCGATTTTGACACAAGGTTGATCGCGGGCGTCCAGCGCATGACAAGCGCACAGAAGGCTGCCAGTTTGTCGGATGTTTCACGTGAAACATCCAACCACTCCGGCACGTCGTAGGCTGCATCCATCATCGTGCAACCGCTTCCCGACGCGCCTTACGCAGATGCGCAAGGATCAGGGTCAGCGCGGCTGGCGTCATCCCTTCGATCCGACCGGCCTGCGCCATATTGGCAGGACGCCGCCGCTCCAGCTTTGCAGTCAGCTCGTTCGACAGGCCATGCAGGGCGGAATAATCAAATTCGGGCGGGATCTCGGCCGCTTCTTCGCGTTTCAGCGCCGAAGCCTCGTCCTGCTGCCGGTGCAGATATTGCGCGTAAAGCGCGTCGCGGGCGACCTGACTCCGCACAACGGGGTCAAAATCCATGAAGGACGGAACCAGCGCCGCAATGTGCTGCTCTTCCACATCCGGGAAGGCCATGACCTGCAAGGCAGATTTCCGCGCGCCGTCCTGACTGACATGCAACCCGACCGCCGCAAGTTCGCGCGAGGTAAAGCCGGTCGCTGCAAGCTGGGCTTGGGCAAGAGCCATCTGCTCCGCCTTTGCTTCAAATGCGATACGACGGGTTTCGCGGACACAGCCCGCCTCAACCCCCTTGGGAGTCAGCCGCTGATCGGCATTGTCGGCGCGCAGGGTCAGCCGATATTCGGCCCGCGATGTGAACATGCGATAGGGTTCGGTCACGCCGCGACTGGTCAGATCGTCGATCATCACGCCGATATAGCTGTCGCTGCGGCCAAAGGTGATCGGCGGCCGACCAAGCGCCAGTGCGGCTGCGTTCAGACCGGCCACCATGCCTTGCGCCGCAGCTTCTTCATAGCCAGTCGTTCCGTTGATCTGACCGGCGAAGAACAGGCGCGGCAGAGTCCGCAGTTGCAAGGTTTGATCCAGAGCGCGCGGGTCGAAATAGTCGTATTCGATAGCATAGCCCGGCGTGGTGATCTTGACCTGCTCCAGCCCGACGATGGTGCGGACATAGGCCTCTTGCACCTCGACCGGAAGCGAAGTGGAAATCCCGTTGGGATAGACCAAAGGATCGTCAAGCCCTTCAGGTTCAAGGAAAACCTGATGCGAGGTCTTGTCGGCAAAGCGCACCACCTTATCCTCGATCGAGGGGCAATAGCGCGGACCAACGCCTTCGATATGGCCGCCATACATCGCCGAGCGGTCCAGATTTGCGCGCACGATGTCATGGGTTTGGGCGTTGGTATGGGTGATACCGCAGGCGATTTGCCGGGCTTCGGGGGCGGCGTTCAGGAAGGAAAACACCACCGGCTCGTCATCTCCGGGCTGCTGCTCCAGCACATCCCAGTTGATCGTGCGACCATCCAGACGCGGCGGGGTGCCGGTTTTCAGGCGGCCCCGCTCAAGCGCCAGACCCGCCAGTTGCTCGGCCAGCTTGATCGACGGATCATCCCCGACCCGACCGCCGGGGCGGCGCTGGTCGCCAAAATGCAGGACGCCGTTCAGGAAAGTGCCAGCCGTCAGAACCACCGCCGCCGCATCCAGCGCAATATCTCCGGCCAGATCAACGCCGGTCACCTTGCCGCCCTGAACCCGAAGCGCGACGACCTCGCCCTCGATCACCGTAAGGTTCGGTTCTTGCGCCAGAAAATCCTGAATTGCCTGCCGATACAGCTTGCGATCCGCCTGCGCCCTTGGGCCTTGAACCGCCGGACCTTTGCGACGGTTCAGCAAGCGGAACTGGATGCCGCCGCGATCCGCGGCCCGCCCCATGATTCCATCCATCGCATCGATTTCGCGCACAAGGTGGCCTTTGCCCAATCCGCCGATTGCCGGATTGCAAGACATCACGCCGATCCCGTCTTTCCGCAATGAAATCAAGGCCGTATTTGCACCCATACGGGCCGCAGCGGCTGCGGCCTCTGCACCGGCATGGCCCCCGCCGACCACAATGACGTCAAAATGTTTCACGTGAAACGCCCTCATTTCCCAATGCAGAAACTGGAGAATATCTCATCCAGCAGAGACTCGACATCGATTCTTCCGACCAAAGCCTCCAAGGCGCGCATCGCCGACCGCAATTCTGCCGCCACAAGCTCGGGCAGATAGGTGCTGCGATCCAGTGCCGTTTGAACCGATTCGAGAGCTGTGATCGACCGCTCCAAAGCGATACGCTGCCGCTCACGGATCAGCAATCCTGCCGAGGCCGCACGGCCCGCCAAGCGTGATGAAATCGCCGCAATCAAAGCATCCAGACCCGCTCCGGTTTTGCCGGAAATCGCACCCTCTTGCGACGCCAGTGTGTCGGATTTTCCAACCAGAACAATATCTTCCGGCAGGGGCTGCATCATCGGCGCCTCGCCCGCATGGGACAGAAGAAACACGCGAAGATCCGCCGCCCCTGCCCTTGCAATCGCCCGTTCGATCCCGATCCTTTCGATCTGATCCGAAGAGTCGCGCAGACCTGCGGTGTCCAGCAGGGTGACTGCCAGACCCTCAAGATCCATCCGAACCTCGATCACATCCCGCGTGGTGCCAGCGATATCCGAGGTGATCGCCGCCTCTCGTCCCGCCAAAGCATTGAGAAGCGTAGACTTTCCAACATTCGGCGCACCGACGATGGCAACTTCGAAGCCGTCACGAATCCGCTCGGCCGCCCGCGCCCCCGCAATTTCCTGCCGCAAAGAGGCCAGCAGGCCCGAAACCAAACCCGACACCTCGGGCGTGACATCGACCGGTACATCCTCATCGGCAAAATCTATGGTCGCCTCGATCAAGGCCGCTGCGCGCAGCAGATCGCGTCGCCAGCCTTCCACCCGCTGACCCAATGCCCCCGACAACACCCGCTGCGCCTGTTTGCGCTGCGATTCCGTTTCGGCGTCGATCAGATCGGCCAGACCCTCTACCTGCGTCAGATCAAGGCAGCCATTCTCAAGCGCGCGGCGGGTAAATTCGCCCGGTTCTGCCATCCGCAGGCCGTCAATCTGCGATAAGGCCCGCAAAACAGCAGAAACCACCGCCGTGCTGCCATGCAGTTGCAATTCAGCGCTGTCTTCGCCGGTAAAGCTGGCCCCCGCGCCAAAAAGCAGCACAAGGGCGTCGTCCAGCACCTCATTTTGCCAGATCAAACGGCGCAGGATGGCCCGCCGCAACGGTGGAACGGCGCAAAACCGCGCCACAGCCGCATGCGACACCGGACCCGACAGCCGCACCACGGCAACGCCGGCTTTCCCCCGCGCCGAAGCCAAGGCGAAAATCGTATCCATGCTTAACCCTTTGAAGGTAAACGCCTATCAGGCGTTCATCGAATCGAAGAATTCGCCGTTCGACTTGGTTTGCTTCAGTTTCGAGATCAGGAATTCGATGGCATCGGTGGTTCCCATCGGGTTCAGAATCCGGCGCAACACATAGGTCTTTTGCAGGTCAGTCTTTTCGACCAGCAAATCTTCCTTCCGCGTGCCGGATTTCAGAATATCGATGGCCGGGAACACCCGCTTGTCCGCAACCTTGCGATCCAGAACGATCTCGCTGTTACCTGTGCCTTTGAATTCTTCGAAGATCACTTCGTCCATCCGGCTGCCGGTATCGATCAGCGCGGTGGCGATGATGGTCAGCGACCCGCCTTCTTCGATGTTCCGCGCCGCACCAAAGAAGCGCTTTGGGCGCTGCAGCGCGTTGGCATCGACACCACCGGTCAGCACCTTGCCCGACGACGGCACAACCGTGTTGAAGGCCCGTCCGAGACGGGTGATGGAATCGAGCAGGATCACCACGTCGCGCTTGTGTTCGACAAGCCGCTTGGCCTTTTCGATCACCATTTCCGCCACGGCAACGTGCCGCGTTGCCGGTTCGTCGAAGGTCGAGGACACAACCTCCCCCTTGACCGAGCGCTGCATGTCGGTGACTTCCTCGGGACGTTCATCGATCAGAAGCACGATCAGATAACATTCAGGGTGATTCGTGGCGATGGAATGCGCGATATTCTGCAGCAGCACCGTTTTACCCGTCCGCGGCGGTGCCACGATCAGGGCGCGCTGGCCTTTGCCGATCGGGCAGACCAGATCGATGATCCGCGCCGAGCGATCCTTGATGGTCGGATCTTCGATTTCCATCTTCAGCCGCTCATCAGGATAAAGCGGGGTCAGGTTATCGAAGTGAACTTTGTGACGCGCCTTTTCGGGATCGTCAAAGTTGATCCGCGTCACCTTGGTCAGGCAGAAATATTTCTCATTCTCTTTCGGCGCCGCCATGGTGCCTTCGATGGTGTCACCCGTCCGCAGCGAAAACTGCCGCAGGATGTCCGGCGAGACATAGATATCATCCGGTCCGGGCAGATAGTTGGCCGAGGGCGAGCGCAAGAAGCCGAAGCCGTCCTGAAGCACCTCAAGCACGCCATCGCCGCCGATTTCCCAGCCCTCTTCCGCATGCTCTTTCAGGATCGAGAACATCATCTCGCCCTTCCGCATGCTGGGCGCGTTCTCGATCTCCCATTCTTCCGCCATCGCCAGCAGTTCAGCGGGCGTTTTGGCCTTCAGATCGGCAAGATTCAGATGCTCAACAGTCATGCAGAATTATCCTCGGCGCGCCCTGTCAGGCAGGGCAGCAGCAGCAATGTCAATGGAAAGCGGGATGGCCGAATGGCCGCGCTGTCGCCGACCTAAGACCCGCCGCGTTCAAAGTCAAGGATTTCAGAACTTCACGATCACCGAACAGACGATGACCACCAGCAAAAGCGTCGGCACTTCGTTCATCATCCGGTACTGCCGTCCCGTGGTCTTATTGGTTCCGGCAAGGAAATCCTTGCGCCGCCAGCCCAGCCAGTGATGAAACCAAGTCATGCCCAAGACCGAGGCCGCCTTCATCCATGGCCAGAGCTGATCCCAGCTGACAATGCCTGGTGTGAACACCAAGGCCAGCCCGAACACCCAGGTTGCAACACTGGCCGGATTGATGATCGCCTTCAGCAACCGCCGTTCCATCACCTGAAACATCGCATCGGTGCGGCTACCCGGTTCGACCTGTTCAACATGATAGACGTAAAGCCGCGGCAGGTAGAACAGGCCGGCCATCCACGCGATCACCGAGATGACATGCAGGGATTTCACCCAAGGGTAATAGGTTGCCAGAAAATCGCCCATGTTTGTCCTCGCGTCTTTTCTTCTTCTTAAAGAATAGATTCTAGAAAGGAAGATGATGATGTAGGGGCCGTGGATAACAGGATATGCCATTTACTCCTGTATGTTATCCCCATGGATGACTCTGTGGAAAAATGGCAGGACATGCGTAGTTAGCGCGGGATAATTTCCAAAAAATAAATGTATAACAAAGCCTTGAAGCATATTCTGTGCGGAACGGATTTTATCCCCAGAAAGAGGGGATGTCTGAAATCCACAACAGGCTTGGGCAGTTTTCCCGTTGTGGGCAACTGCTGTGGACCAGAGCCGTCTGCTTGACAAAAGCGTCTCTCTCCGCCCTTTTCTCGGGGAAAGCGGCGTTATCCCCAAAATCGCCTGCCGGAACAAACAGAGATTATCCACAAGGCCGCCCCCATGATCCGCCCGCTTCTTTTGGCCTCGGCATCCGAAATCCGGCTTCAGCTTTTGCAGAACGCGGGGCTTCTGGTCTCGGCACAGCCCGCCCGCGTGGATGAGGAAACCATCCGCGCCGCGCTTGAAGCTGAACAGGCCAAGCCGCGCGACATTGCCGATGCCTTGGCCGAGGTGAAGGCGCGAAAACTGGCGGAAAAGCATCCGACCGCGCTTGTGCTGGGCTGCGATCAGGTGCTGGCCTTCAAGGGCAAGGTCTATGGCAAGCCGGAAACCCCTGATGCCGCGCGGTCACAGTTGCAGCAGCTCCGTGGACAAACCCACCATCTGATCTCGGCCATCGTGCTATATGATGGGGCAAAGCCGATCTGGCGGCATATATCCGAGGCCCGTTTGACCATGCGCGATATTTCTGATGCCTATATGGACAGCTATCTTGCAAGAAACTGGCCCTCGGCCCGCCATTCCGTCGGGGCCTATAAGTTGGAGGAAGAAGGCGTGCGGTTGTTTTCCGCCATTGAGGGCGATTATTTCACCATCCTTGGCCTGCCCTTGCTGCCCTTGATCAGTTACCTTGGAGTCAGAGGTTTTATCCCGACATGACCGACCTTCCGCGTATTCCGCTTGCCGGTGTGATCGGCCACCCCATCGCGCACAGCCGCTCGCCTGC
The DNA here is from genome assembly GCA_001828855.1 of Rhodobacterales bacterium RIFCSPHIGHO2_02_FULL_62_130. Classification (GTDB taxonomy): domain Bacteria; phylum Pseudomonadota; class Alphaproteobacteria; order Rhodobacterales; family Rhodobacteraceae; genus Cypionkella. The sequence goes on from MHZT01000030.1 coordinate 32,025, forward strand.
GCTGCATGGGTTCTGGCTGCGGCGCTATGGCATAAAGGGCCATTATATCCCGATGGATGTGGCACCGCAGGATCTGCGGCAGGCGTTGGAAACGCTGCCGAAACTTGGTTTTGTCGGGGTAAATGTGACGATCCCGCATAAAGAGGCAATCTTGCGGATCGCGGATGTGATCACGGATCGCGCAGCCCTGATCGGGGCGGCCAACACGTTGATTTTCCGCAAGGATGGCCGCATCCATGCCGACAACACCGATGGCGCGGGTTTCATGGCGAACCTGCGCCAGAACGCGCCACATTGGAATCCGGCCGCCGGTCCGGCTGCGATGTTTGGCGCGGGCGGGGCGGCTCGGGCGGTTATCGCCGCGCTGATCGAGGTGGGCGTGCCGGAAATCCGCATCGCCAACCGCACCCGCCCGCGCGCCGAAGCATTGCGCGCCGATTTCGGGGCGAAACTGACGGTGTACGACTGGGTGCATGCCCCGAACATGCTGGAGGGTGCGGCGACGGTGATCAACACAACCTCGCTTGGCATGTCGGGGAAGCATGATTTCCGGGTTCCGCTGGATGCGCTGGAGCCTTCTGCACTGGTAACGGATCTTGTTTATAACCCGTTGAAAACCCAGTTTCTTCTTGAGGCCGAGTCGAAGGGTTGCACCATTGTCGACGGGCTTGGCATGTTGCTGCATCAGGCTGCCCCCGGTTTCGAACGCTGGTTCGGCCACCGCCCCGAGGTGGACGAAGCCACCCGCAATGCGGTCCTGACCGCATGAGCTTTCGGCTTGGCCTGACCGGATCGATCGGGATGGGGAAATCCACTACCGCAGGGCTTTTTGCGGCGGCGGGCCTGCCGGTCTGGGATGCTGACGCCGCCGTTCATCGCCTTTACGCCGCCGGAGGCGCGGCAGTTGCCCCCCTGACCGCGATTTGCCCCGCTGCAACCGCCGGGGGAAGTGTTTCACGTGAAACATTGAAGGCCGCCATCGCCGCCGACCCCGCGCTTTTGCCGCGGATCGAGGCCGTCGTTCACCCGCTTGTCGCCGCCGACCGCGCCGATTTTCTGGCCAGAACCCGCGCCGATATTGTCATCCTCGACATTCCGCTGCTGTTCGAGAAGTCCAGCCAGCACGAATTTGACGCGACCTTGCTGGTGACAGCCCCTGCCCGCCTGCAACGCCAGCGCGTTCTGGCCCGCCCTGGTATGACCGAAGCGCATTTCCAGACCATCCTTGCGCACCAGATGCCCGACGCCCAAAAGCGTGCGCTGGCCACCCACATCGTCGAGACGCTGGACCTGACCTCAACCGCCGCCTATGTCACCGCCCTGATCGCCCATATCCGAGGCCAACATGCGTGAGATCGTTCTTGACACCGAGACCACCGGCTTCGAGCCGTCCGAAGGCCATCGCATCGTCGAAATCGGCGCGGTTGAATTGTTCAACCACCTGCCAACCGGCAAGACCTATCACCAATACATCAACCCCGAACGCATGATGCCGAAAGAGGCCTTCGAGGTGCATGGCCTTGGCGATGATTTCCTGCGGAATCAGCCGGTATTCCGCGCCATCGGCCAAGCCTTTCTGGATTTTATCGGTGATGCCCAGTTGGTGATCCACAACGCCGCCTTCGATATGAAATTCCTGAACGCCGAGCTTAAGGCGGTGGGGCTGCCCACACTGCCCTACAGTCGCGCCACCGACACGCTGATGATCGCGCGGCAGAAATTCCCCGGCTCGCCCGCCTCTCTGGATGCGTTGTGCCGCCGCTTTGGCGTCGATAACTCGGCCCGCGAAAAGCATGGCGCTCTGCTCGACTCCGAGATTTTGGCCGAGGTTTATCTGGAGCTTGTTGGCGGCCGCCAGCCGGATTTCGGACTGAACCCAGCGGCGCAAAGCAATACTTCGGGGGCCGCCCGCCAAGACAGCGATTGGCGCGCCCGCCCGCGCCCGGTTCCGCTGTCACCGCGTTTGACGGATGAGGAAAGTGCGGCGCATGCAACTTTTGTCGCCAAAATGGGCGACGCAGCGATCTGGGCAAAGCGGAATTGAAACGCAAAGGCCGGCCCAAAAGGACCGGCCTTGCCAGATGGTAACAGCAGAAAGCCGCTTAGTTCGGCGCGCCCTGCGGGGCCGCTGCCGCCTGCGCCTGCGCCCGACGGGCCAATTCCGTGCGATAAAGCGCAAGGAAATCGACGGTATCAATGTTCAGCGGCGGGAAGCCACCGTCGCGCGTCACATCCGAGATGATCCGGCGCACAAAGGGGAACAACAGTCGCGGACATTCGATCAGCAGGAACGGGTGCAACTGTTCCTCCGGCACGCCCTCAACGTGGAAAATGCCGCCGTAATCGACTTCCAGCAGGAACAGCGTATCGCCGTTCACCTTGTTCTTCGAGGTCACCTTGAACTTAGTGATCACGTCATATTGATGCTCAACCGCCCGCTTGCGCGCATCAAGGCTGACCGCAACCGTGATATCGGGCTGCACTTCGGCACTGGTCACACCCTTTTGGGCCACCATGTTTTCGAAAGACATATCGCGCACATGCTGCGCGAGCACCGACATCTTGACCTGCGGCGCGCCGCCATTTTCCTCGGCCATACGACCCACTCCTCAAGGAACCCTTTGGCCTCCTGTTAGCAGGTCATACGCGCCGCCTCAATGGCGTGTCCATTTCGAGGGGCCGCCCAATTTGTCCCGTTCCGGCACGATCTCTTCAAACTCGGCATCGACCCAATCATCGGCGGGCGCGCGCTGTCGCGCAAAGCCCGCTGCGGCAAATCGCTCAAACCGGATGCGCGACGCGGCATAGCGGATCAGAACCCGCCGCAGCGGCGGGATCATCAGCAAAAGCCCCAGACTATCGGTGAAAAATCCCGGCAAGATCAACAGCATGCCCCCCAGCAGGATCAGCGCCCCATGCGCCAGCGGCGAAAACGGATCGCGCATCTCGTCTTGCGCCCGTTGCAGATCGCGCAGCACCCCCATGCCCTGCCAGCGCACCAGCCACGCCCCCAGCACCCCCGTCAGCAGCACAATCGCCAGTGTCGGCCACAGCGTCAGCCAACCGCCAACGGTGACAAAAAGGGCAATCTCGATCAGCGGCACCGCCAGAAACAGCGCAAAAACCCACATCGTCACGGCCTCCAAACTTAGCGCGGCCAAAAGGTAGACTTGCGCGCGCCCAATCCCTACATAAGGTGCCAAGGTCCGGACCGCCAACCCCCCGGACAAGTTTTGAGGCCGTCCATGAATTCCTCCCTGCTGCAACTTCTCGTCCTGGCCGGGGTCGCCGTTTTTCTCATCCTGAAATTGCGCTCTGTGCTTGGCACGCGCGAGGGCTTTGAAAAGCCGCCCGTTCCGCTTGAGGAACTGCGCGCCAAACCCAAGCGCAACTTCGAGGTCATCGAGGGTGGTCCTGATCGGGACATCACCGATCACGTCCCCGAAGGCTCCGAGTCCGCCAAGGCCTTGGCCGCGATGAAGCAGGCAGAGCCGGCTTTCAACGTCTCCGAATTCCTGAAAGGCGCGCGCGGCGCCTATGAGATGATCCTGATGGCTTTCGAGCGTGGCGATATCGAAGCCATCCGTCCTTTCCTTGGTGATGAGGTCGAAGCCAGCTTTACCCAAGCCATCTCTGCCCGCGAGCGTGCCGGTCAGACGGTCGAAGCCAACTTCCTTGGTACGCGCGAGATCACCATTGCCGAGGCCGAGTTTGACCATGTCAGTCGCAGCGCCGAGATTACCGTGCGTTTCCTGGGCGAGTTGAACCACACCGTCCGCGACAAATCCGGCCAGATCGTCGAGGGCGGCCCGAACGAGATCAAGCGTCAGCGCGACGCGTGGGTGTTCTCGCGCCGCATGGGCGTGCAAGATCCGAACTGGCAGCTTGTGGCCACCGGCGACTGATCCGGGGGGAAGATGCGTGCCTTGCTTTGCGCCCTGCTGGTTGCCATGATGGCCCCCCTGCCTGCTCCGGCGCAGATGCTTGATTTTGCAAGCCTTGATGGTTGGGAGGCTGATGACCATCGCGCCGCCCTGACCAGTTTTCTGGCGACATGCGAGAAGTTGGCAGACGACTGGCAACCGCTTTGCCGTCTCGCTGCCGATTCCAATACCACAGACGCCTCTGCCCGTGCCTTTTTCGAACTGTTCTTCAGGCCGGTTCTGATCGGCGCCCCCCCCGCGCTGTTTACGGGCTATTACGAACCAGAACTGCAAGGCTCCGCCAGCCGCACCCCCCGCTTTGCCTATCCGATCTACGCCCGCCCGCCCGAGTTGACCGATGGTCAGGTCTACCTTGACCGCGCCGCGATTGACTCTGGCGCGCTGCGGGGGCGCGGTCTGGAACTGGCCTGGCTGGATGATCCGGTCGAGGTGTTTTTCCTGCAAGTCCAGGGTTCCGGCCGTATCCGCATGACGGATGGCCGCGTGATCCGCGTCGGCTATGCGGGGCGCAATGGCCATGCCTATCGCTCGGTCGGGCAAGAGATGGTTGCGCGCGGCACCCATAGCGCCGATCAGGTTTCGGCGCAGGAGATCCGCAGCTATGTGCGCGGGAATCCTGTGGCGGGAAACGACCTGTTGAACGTCAACCCGTCCTACGTGTTCTTCCGCAAGATCGCGGATCTGCCTGCTGACAAAGGCCCGATCGGGGCGATGGGGAAATCGATCACCGCCCTGCGTTCGATCGCCATCGATCCCGATTTCACTCCGCTGGGCGCACCGGTCTGGATCGAGAAAGACGGTGCCACTCCGATCCGCAGCCTGATGGTGGCGCAAGACACGGGCGGCGCGATCAAAGGCCCGCAGCGCGCGGATATTTTCTACGGCACCGGTCCCGCCGCGGGCGATGCCGCAGGCACCATCAAGGACGGTGGCCGTATGGTCGTGCTGCTGCCGATAGACCGCGCCTTCGCGCTGCTGCCCGAGGGTTGAGGCATGGCCCGCCGCCGCACCCTGCGCCCCGAAGAAGAGGAAATCTGGCAGGCCGTCGCCCGCACGGCCAAACCGATGCACGCCAGCCATCATGTGTTTCTAAAGCCGGTTGAGGCCCCTGCCCATCCGGTGCCGTTTCACCCCGAAACCCTGCCGCCGCACGCCACGCCGCAGCCACGCCTTCCCGGCTTCCGGCTTGGCGAAAAGGCGCGCGGCAAGCCCACACATGATCTGCTGCCCACCCTGTCGGAAAGCCTTGCCGCCGCACCCTTGCAAATGGATGCCAAAACCCACGGCAAGATGACCCGTGGCAAGCTGACCCCCGAAGCCCGCATCGACCTGCATGGCCTGACCCTGTCCGAAGCCCATCCCGAGCTGATCCGCTTTGTGCTGAACGCGCAAACGGCGGGGATGCGTCTGGTGCTGGTGATCACCGGCAAGGGCAAGCGCGGTCAGGATATTGGACCCATCCCGCAACGCATGGGCGCGCTGCGCCATCAGGTGCCGCAATGGCTGCGCCTGCCCCCGCTTGGCCCTGCGGTGCTGCAAGTCTCCGAGGCGCATCTGAAACATGGCGGCACGGGGGCCTATTACGTCTATCTGCGCCGCCGCTGATGTTGCGGTGCGTTGCGTGCAAAGCACGCACCCTACCCTTTATTTCCCTAGGCCGGTCGAAACCTTCGCCACCGGCGACAGCACGATCTGGGTGGCATTCTGCACTGTCATCACCACCCCCGGCACCAGACCGACCCGCAGCGCGCGATCCTTCTCGAAGGCACCCTCCACCTCGCCGATCCGCTCCAGCAGCAGGATCAGTGCCGCCGAGTCGCCCACCGTGAAATGTCCGGCCCCCGTGCTGAACTGCCCGACATCCAGAAATGTCACCTGCAAATCCGCCACGCGCGAGACATCCGGCAGCGACCCAAGCCGCACCGCCTGCCCTGTCAGCCCCGCCGAAATCCGCAAGATCCGGTCCCGATCCGATCCAAAGATCACAAAGGGTTGCGGCAGGTTGCCGATCGCATGGGCCTGCGCGCGGAACACATCGACATCGATATCCGGCGAGATCAGGATCACCCCCGACAAGTTCGGCAAGGCGCGGCTGTTGCCCCGGATTGCCGCTTGTCGCAGCGATTCCATCGTCAGCGCCGCCCCCATCGAATGCGCCACCAACAGGATCTTGGTCGCCCCCGCAGCCGCGACCTCTTCCATCAAGGATTCTAGCCCGTCGCGGGCAAAGATCGCGGAATCGCGGTCATAGACATAGCCCAAAGGCTCGGCCGCCGAGGGCCAGGCATAATGCACCACCGTCCCCGGCAGATCGAGGTCATGCGCGAACTGCGCCACCCGATACAGACCCTCCGAGAAGTTGTTGTTATAGCCATGCACAAAGATCACCGCCTCGCCGTTATGGGCGGCAAGATCGGCGGCAAGATCGCGGCGAAAGGTCGGGGCGCTGGGGTAAACCTGCGCAGCGGTGGTCAGAAAGTGCCGTTTCGGATCGGGCTTGCCCATCCGTGACGGCCAGTTGATCTCGCCCAGTTTGCGCTGCGGCGGGATCGAGATATCAAAGCGGGCAAAGCGCACAGACTCCGACCGGCCCGCGCCGAAACTGCCGTTTTCCACCGCGCGGGTGGTGCCGACAAAAATCGGGCTGATGGTGCCGACCGCCCCCGCCTCCGGCGCAAGCGTCATCACCCCGCGCGGCGCGCAGGCGAGAAGAACCGTCAGGCACAGGGTCAGAACGATGCGGGGGGGCAGAATAATGCGGGTCAATTTTTGCTCTTTTCCCGCCAGACTCCGCCCTTTCCCGCGCAGGGTCAAGCGGCCATCTTGCAACGCCTGCAAGGCTTGCCCCTTGCCCGCCCCGCGGTTAGCCTGCACCCGAACCATAAACCGGCGACCAGAACCGCCGCACCAGAAACCGGAGCCATCCCATGTCCAGCATCGAAGCCCGCCTGTCCGAACTTGGCGTCACCCTGCCCGACGCCCCCGCCCCTGCCGCGAATTATGTGCCTTTCGTTGTGGTCGGCAATCTGGTCCATATTTCGGGCCAGATCAGCCAGAACGCCGGCGGCCTGATCAAGGGCAAGCTGGGGGCCGATCTTGACATCCCTGCCGGTGCCGATGCCGCCAAATCCTGCGCGATTTCCCTGCTGGCGCAGCTCAAGAAAGCCTGCGGTGGCGATCTGTCGCGTGTGGTGCGGGCGGTCAAGCTGGTGGGCTTTGTGAACTCGACTGTCGATTTCGTGGATCAGCCCAAGGTGATCAACGGCGCGTCGGATTTCCTTGTGGCCGCCCTTGGCGATGCGGGTCGTCATGCACGGTCTGCAGTGTCCGCTGCCTCGCTCCCCTTGGGTGTGGCCGTTGAAATCGAAGGCATTTTCGAGATCCGCTGATGCGTGTTGCCCTGCCCGCCGTCTTTCTGACAGTGCCGCTTGCCCACCGCGCCTATCACAACCGCGTCGAAGCCCGCCCCGAGAATTCACCGGCGGCGGTCAGGGCTGCGGTCGCGGCGGGTTATGGCATCGAGATTGACCTGCAACTGTCGCAAGACGGTGTGGCAATGGTGTTCCATGACGAGGCGATGGGGCGGCTGACCACGGCGACGGGCTTTGTGAAAGACTACACCGCCGCGCAGCTTGGCCATATCAAGCTGCGCGACAGTGACGAAACCATCCCGACGCTGGCCGAAATTCTTGCGCTGGTCGCGGGCAAGGTTCCCCTGCTGATCGAAATCAAGGACCAGACCGACGCCATGTCGGAAACCGATGGCCGCCTTGAAGCCGCCACCGCTGCCGCGCTGGCGGATTACCAAGGCCCCGTCGCGGTGATGTCTTTCAATCCGCACTCCATTGCCCATATGGCGCGGTTTGCCCCGCAGATCCCGCGCGGGCTGACAACTTCGGCCTATGATCCCGCCGATTGGGCGCCGCTTGCGCCCGAAACCTGTGACCTGCTGCGCGGCATCCCCGATTATGACCGCACCGGCTCCAGCTTTATCAGCCATGAGGCCGCAGACCTGACCCGCCCCCGCGTGGCCGATCTCAAGGCGCAAGGGGCCGCCATTCTGTGCTGGACCATCCGCAACCCCGCAGCCGAGGCAAAGGCGCGCAAGGTGGCGCAGAATATCACGTTTGAATCCTATCCGGCGGCTTTGGTCCCTTGACGGCCGCGCGGTTCACCCCACCCTTTCCGGTGAACAGGCCAGCAAGGCGGATCTGAGCATGGAAGCCCGTCTTCTCAACGGTATGGCCGAGATTTCCCAAGCCGATTGGGACGCGCTGGCCTGCCCCGAAGGCGGGCCTCCGATCGACCCCTTTACCACCCACCGCTTTCTTGCGGCACTGGATCGGTCCGGCTCGACCGGCAAAGGCACAGGCTGGCAGCCGCGTCCCTTGGTGCTGCAGGATGGCCAAACCGTCGCCGCCCTGCCGCTTTATGTAAAATCGCACAGTCAAGGCGAATACATCTTCGATCACGCCTGGGCGCAGGGCTATGAGCGCGCGGGGGGGCGTTATTACCCCAAGCTGCAAGCCGCCGTTCCCTTCACCCCCGCAACGGGCCGCCGCTTTCTGTGCGATCCGTCCCTGCGCGAAACCCTGCTGGGCGCAGCCATCGGTCTGGCCGAACAGAACGGCCTCTCCTCGCTTCACATCACCTTCTGCACGGCGGATGAGGCCGAAAGCCTTGCCGGAACCCACGGCCTGCTGCACCGCATCACCCAGCAATTCCACTGGGAGAACCGTGGCTACGCCAGTTTCGATGATTTCCTGTCCGATCTCTCCAGCCGCAAGCGCAAGATGATCCGCAAGGAACGCGAAACCGCGCGGGCCGCAGGGCTGGATATTCGCGCCCTTACCGGCGATCAGATCGAACCCGCGCATTGGGATGCCTTCTGGCATTTCTATCAGGACACCGGCAGCCGCAAATGGGGAACCCCCTACCTGACCCGCGCCTTCTTCGACGAAATACAGGCCCATATGCGCGACGATACGCTGCTGGTGCTGGCCTTCGATGGCCCCCGCCCCGTCGCAGGCGCGCTGAACTTCATCGGGCGCGACACGCTTTATGGCCGCTATTGGGGCTGCATCGAAGATCACCCCTGCCTGCATTTCGAACTGTGCTATTATCAGGCCATCGACTGGGCGATTGCCAACGGATTGCAGCGGGTCGAGGCGGGCGCGCAGGGCGAACACAAACTGGCGCGCGGCTATCTGCCAACACCGGTGCATTCGCTGCACTGGATTGCCGATCTCGGCTTTCGGGCCGCCGTGGCACAATATCTGGCGCAGGAACGCCGCGCCGTGGATGAGGAGATCGAGGTTCTGACCGCCTACGGACCGTTTCGCCGTGTTTCGTCCGAAGACTGATTGAAAGGATCGCCTGTGACCCTGACCTTCTACACCCATCCGCAAAGCCGAGGCCGCATCACCCATTGGATGCTGGAAGAACTTGGCCAACCCTACGAAACCGTTGTGCTGGACTATGGCACCACGATGAAAGCCCCCGCCTATCTGGCGATCAACCCGATGGGCAAGGTTCCCGCGCTGGTGCATGACGGGCAGGCGATCACCGAAGGCGCGGCCATCATCACCTATCTGGCCGATGCCTTCCCCGCCGCAGGTCTGATGCCCGCCAACCGTGCCGCCTTTTACCGCTGGATGTTCTTCGGCGCGGGTCCGGTCGAAGCCGCTGTGACCAACAAGGCGCTGGGCGTGCAGGTGCCGCCCGAACGGCGCGGCATGGTCGGCTATGGCAGCCTTGAGGCGGTGACAGATACCCTTGCCGCGCAGTTGGAAAAGACGCCCTGTCTTTGTGGCGATACCTTCTCGGCGGCGGATGTCTATGTCGGCAGCCAGATCGGCTTTGGCATGCGGTTCAACACCATCGAGTCACGGCCCGTTTTTACCGAATACTGGGCGCGCTTGTCGGCACGACCGGCCTATCTGCGCTCTGTCATGCTGAACGACGCACTTTTGAAGAAAGCACAATGATGGCACAGCTTCTGACCCAACCCGAACGCGAGCAAGACCTTCCCGCCCTTGGCGAAACCGGCTGGGGTGCGGTTCCCGACCGTGACGCGCTGCGGAAAATCTGGAAATTTCGTAGCTTCTCCGAGGCGTGGGGGTTTATGTCCCGCGCGGCGCTTGCGGCAGAAAAGTTGAACCACCATCCCGAATGGACGAACCGGTTCAACATCGTTGACGTGACGCTGATCACCCATGATTGCGGCGGGTTATCTGCACTGGATGTCAGCCTAGCCCGCATCATGGACAAGGTCGCCGGAGAGGCCACGGTTGTCCGCGACCACTCCGAACCGATTTCCTGTCTCTGTCAGGTCAAGGCAAACCGTAGCGCCTGAAAGATTTCCGGCCTGTCTTGGTTTGCCGCCAATCTGACTCAGATCAGTTCCAGCAGCGCCTCGCCGCCCGAGATTTCGCAAGCGCCTGTTTCCTGACCGTGGTTCAGAACCTTGACCACGCCATCCTCGGCATAAAGCGCATAGCGCTTGGACCGGTCAAAGAAGCCGATCGCCGGCACGCTGAATTCCATCCCGATCGCCTTGGTAAAGCTGGAATCGACATCGCCCAGCAGGGTCACGCCCTTGGCGGTTGCGCCCGTGCTTTCGCCCCAAGCCTTCATCACGAAGGCATCATTGACGGCGATACAGATCACCTCGTCCACGCCCTTCGCCGCAAACTTTTCACGGGTGCGGATAAAGCTAGGCAAATGCGCCGTGGTGCAAGTGCCGGTAAATGCCCCCGGCAGACCAAAGATCACCACCTTGCGGCCTGCCAGTTTCGCAGCCAGATCAACGGCTTCCGGTCCGTTTGCCCCGAATTGCTGCAATGTTGCCGCCGGAATCTTTGATCCTACAGAAATCGTCATAACCTATCCCTCTCGCGTTGCGTTTCCTCGCCAGCGGGATATAGGCTCCGCGGCAGCAATCGACCAGAGGGGGCCGGAAATGACTCATGTCGTAGTAATCGGGGCGGGACAGGCAGGGGCGGCGCTTGTGGCCAAATTGCGCGGCGCGGGGCATACCGGCCAGATCACCCTGATCGGTGAAGAAACCGCCCCACCCTATCAGCGCCCGCCGCTGTCCAAGGCCTATCTTCTGGGCGAGATGGAAGAAGAACGCCTGTGGCTGCGCGGTCCCGATTTCTATGCCGAGCATGACATCACCCTGCGTCTGGGTCAGCGCGTTTCCGCGATTGATCCCGCCGCCAAGACCGTGACCGTCGGTGGCGAGGTGATTGCCTATGACGAACTGGCGCTGACCACCGGATCGACCCCGCGTCGCCTGCCGGCCGCTGTGGGTGGCGATCTGGCGGGTGTCTACACTGTCCGCACCCTTGCTGATGTGGATGCAATGAAGGCCGAATTTGTCGCCGGTCGCCGCTTGGTCATCGTTGGCGGTGGCTACATCGGCCTTGAGGCGGCTGCCGTTGCGTCGAAACTGGGTCTTGATGTCACCGTGCTGGAGATGGCCCCCCGCATCCTGCAACGCGTCGCCGCACCCGAGACAAGCGATTACTTCCGCGCCCTGCACACGGCGCATGGCGTGAAAATCCTTGAATCCACCGGCCTTGACCGTCTTCTGGGCGATACCCGCGTGACGGGCGCGCGTCTGACCGATGGCACCGAACTGCCTGCCGATTTCGTGATTGCAGGCGTCGGCATCATCGCCGGAACCGCGCTGGCCGAGGCTGCGGGGCTTGAGATTGAAAACGGCATCAAGACCGACGAACAGGGCCGCACCTCGGACCCGCATATCTGGTCGGCGGGCGATTGTGCCTCTTTCCCGTGGAAAGGTGGCCGTCTGCGGTTGGAATCCGTCGGCAACGCCATTGATCAGGCCGAAACTGTCGCCGAAAACATCCTTGGCGCGGGCAAGGCCTATGACGCGAAACCGTGGTTCTGGTCGGATCAATATGACTGCAAACTGCAAATCGCGGGTCTGAATACCGGTTACGACAATATCGTGACGCGCGGGCCGGAGGGTGAGTCGGTGTCTTTCTGGTATTTCAAGGGCGATACCCTGCTGGCCGTCGACGCGGTGAACGATCCCCGCGCCTATATGGTGGGCAAGCGCTTGATCGAACAGGGGAAATCCCCCGCCAAAGCCGCGCTGACCAATCCGGCGACCGTGATGAAAGACCTGCTCAAGGCATGAGGATCATCGGCGGCACCTCACGCGGGCTGCATCTGGTGGCGGTGGGCGATGGCGATGCCAAGGCCCATCTGCGCCCCACCTCGGACCGCGTGCGCGAGTCGATCTTCAACCTGCTGATCAATGGCGGTTACGGCAATCCGCTGCACGGCGCGCGGGTGCTGGATGTCTTTGCAGGAACCGGCGCGCTGGGGCTTGAGGCACTGTCGCGTGGGGCCGTGCATGCCACGTTTCTGGAAAACGGCACCGTTGCGCTGGGTCTGCTGAAACGCAACATCGCCCTGATGCGGGCCGAGTCCCGCACCGAAATCCTGCGCCGCGATGCGACCAAACCGGGGCCGAACCCTGCGGTCCCCTTCGATGTGGTTTTTCTTGATCCGCCCTATGGCAAAGCGATGGGCGAAGTGGCGCTTTCCGCCCTTGCGCCTTGGCTTGCACCCGAGGCATTGGTGGTCTGGGAAGAAAACACACCCCCCACCCCGCCCGCCGGTTTTGACCAGCTTGACCAACGCAAATACGGCGACACGCTTGTCACCATCCTGAAGGCCCCCGCATGATCCCGAAAGCCGTGATTTTCGACTGTGACGGCGTGGTGGTTGATAGCGAAGGGCCAACCTTTGCCATGCTGGGCCAAGACCTTGCCTTGCATAGCCTGCCCCTTTCGGTGCCACAGATGGAGCAGCTTTTCCTTGGCGGCACCGTTGCAGGTGCCTTTACCAAGGCGCGCGAGATGGGTGCCAGCCTGCCCGACGATTGGGTAAGCGATTTCTACAACCGCCTCTATGCCCGCTTGGGCGAAGGAACCCCGCTGATTTCCGGCATTCTGACAGTGCTGGACGCGCTGGATGCGGCGGGCATCCCCTATGCCATCGGATCAAACGGCTCTGCCCGCAAGATGGAGGTGACGCTGGGCCAGCATGCGGGCCTGACCGCGCGGTTCAAGGGGCATATCTATTCGGCCTATTCCGTGGCCGCCCCCAAACCCGCGCCGGACCTTTACCTGCACGCCGCCCGCGCCTTGGGCGTTCAGCCCGCCGATTGCGTGGTGGTCGAGGATAGCGCCGCTGGCGCACAGGCCGCCCGCAGCGCCGGTATGCGCTGCATGGGCTATGCTCCGCACGGCGCAGGCGAAGGGTTGCGCGCCGTGGGGGCGACAGTGTTCACCGATATGGCCGATCTTCCGGCTCTGCTGGGTCTTTAGCCCCGCCCGCCTAGCCCCAGGTCGGGTGGAACTTGCCCGAAGGCGAGGCGGTGAAAATCTCGCAGCCCGTCGCGGTCACGCCCACCGAATGTTCGAACTGCGCCGACAGAGATTTATCGCGGGTGACGGCGGTCCAGTCATCGGCCAAAACTTTGGTTTCGGGGCGGCCAAGGTTCACCATCGGCTCGATGGTAAAGAACATGCCTTCTTCCAGCACCGCGCCCGAACCGGGGCGGCCATAGTGCAAAACATTCGGCGGCGCATGGAACACGCGCCCCAAGCCGTGGCCGCAGAAATCGCGCACCACCGACATGCGGTTCGCCTCGACAAAGGACTGGATCGCAAAGCCGATGTCTCCAAAGGTATTCCCCGGCTTTACCGCCGCTATGCCGCGCATCAGCGCCTCATGCGTCACCTCGACCAGACGTTCCGCCTTGCGCGGAATGGTTCCGGCCACATACATCCGGCTGGTATCACCGAACCAGCCATCCACGATCACCGTCACATCGACGTTCAGAATATCGCCGTCGGCCAGCACCTTGGTTCCCGGAATCCCGTGGCAGACCACATGGTTGACCGAGATGCAGGAGGCGTGCTGATAGCCCTTGTAGCCGATCGTCGCCGAAACCACACCGCGCCGCACGATCTCGTCGCGGATGAAATCATCCAGCGCCGCCGTCGTCACCCCCGGCTTGACCAGCGGCGCGACCATATCCAGAATCTCGGCGGCGATCCTGCCTGCTTGCCGCATTCCGGCGAAATCCGCGTCCTCATAGATGCGAATGCCGTCCCGCGTAATCCGTCCGCGCGTCTCGTCCAAGGTTCTGGCTCCAGCTTTGGTCATGCCCCTAAATAGCCAATGCCCGCAGAATTTGCCAGAGGGCGGCGGGCGGGGGTTTGAAACCCTGTGCGCGCGGCCTATACCTAGTCCAAATCACAGCCGAAGGATCGCCCCGATGTCCAATCCAACCGCCGCCATGCTGGTGATCGGCGACGAAATCCTGTCGGGCCGCACCCGCGACACCAACACCAACTACCTTGCGGTCGAGCTGACCAATCACGGCATCCAACTGACCGAGGCCCGCGTGGTTGCCGACGACCGCGATGCGATCATCGCCGCCGTGAACGCCCTGCGCGCCGCCTATGACACCGTGTTTACCAGCGGGGGCATCGGCCCGACCCATGACGACATCACAGCCGAGGCGATTGCCGCCGCCTTTGGCGTGCCGATCACCCAGCGCGCCGATGCGATGGCGCTGCTGCAGGCGCATTATGACCGCGCCGGATTGCCTTTCAACGAGGCGCGTCAGCGCATGGCGCGTATCCCCGATGGGGCTGCGCTGATCGACAATCCGATCTCCACCGCTCCCGGTTTCACCCTTGGCAATGTGCATGTGATGGCGGGCGTGCCGAATATCTTTCAGGCGATGGTCGCCTCGGTGATCCCGACACTGACCGGCGGCGCGCCTTTGTTGTCGCAATCCCTCCGCGTCAACCGGGGCGAGGGCGAGATTGCCAGTGATTTCGCTGCCTTGGCGGCAGATTTCCCCGATCTGACGATGGGGTCTTATCCCTTCACCACCAACGGCGTCTACGGCACCAATCTTGTGGTGCGTGGCACCGATGCGGGCCGGATCGATGCCGCCATGACGCGGCTGGCGGCGCTGTTCGCATGACGCCCGAGGTGCTTTTCGCCGCGATGGAGGCGACATGGCCCGCCGCCACCGCCACGCGCCTTGGCCCTTGGACCATCCGCGACGGGCAGGGCGGCGGCAAGCGCGTGTCGGCAGCCACCGCCGATGCCGCATGGAGCGACACCGATATTCCCCAGGCCGAATCCGCAATGGCCGCCCTTGGCCAGCCCGCGCTGTTCCTGATCCGCGATGGCGATACCGCCCTTGATGCGGCGCTTGGTGCGCGTGGCTATCGCATCGTTGATCCGGTGCTGGCCTATGCCGGTCCTGCCGCCGATCTGGCCGTGGCCGATCTGCCTCGTCTTGCCGGCTTTCCACATTGGCCGCCCTTGGCTGTGGCCACCCATCTGTGGGCCGAGTCCGGTATCGGCCCCGCGCGTCTTGCGGTGATGGACCGCGTTCAAACCCAGAAAACCGCGATCCTTGCGCGGTCAAACGACCGCCCCGCAGGGGTTGCCTTTGTTGCCACCGCCGGAAATATCGCCATGCTGCATGCGTTGGAGGTGGCTCCGGCGCTGCGTCGGCAAGGTTCCGCGCACAATATCTTGACGCTGGCCGCGCGCTGGGCGCTGGATCAGGGGGCTGATACGCTGGCTTTGGTTGTGACAACGGCCAATGATGGCGCCCGCGCGCTCTATGCTTCCCACGGGATGGCTGTTGTGGGACACTATCACTATCGACAGAAGTGAGCCCCAGAAGAGGCCAGAGCAGGTGAAGACCAAAGCGCCCCTATTCCGGTCGGTGATCGGCCTTGCCGCCGCGATGCTGGGCGCATCCGCTATTCACGCCGCTCCGACACTTGATCTGCACTTTCCTGCCCCTTCCGAAGCAACCGGATCGCAGCGCGAGGCGATGACCTCGTTTCGCATGGCGGTTGGTCCTTTTGGGGCTGACGGTATTCCCACGACGCTGGCCGAGGGCGCGCTGGATCAGTCGGCCTATCGGCTTCAGACCGCCGATCTGTCCACGCTGGAACTGCTGCAACCGCTGCGCGCCCAGATCAAACGCGCAGGCTTCGAGGTTCTGTTCGAATGTGAAACCGAAGGCTGCGGCGGCTATGATTTCCGCTATGGCACGGCGCTGTTGCCGGAACCTGACATGCATGTCGATCTGGGCGATTTCCGCTATCTTGCCGCCAAGCGTATCGGCCCGCATGGCGATGAATATATCAGCCTTGTGGTCAGCCGGTCGCAGGACAACGGCTTTGTGCAGGTGACGCAAGTGGGCCAACTGGCCCAGCCCGCGCCGCGCTTTACGGCATCAACCAAGACGCCGCTGGCCGCACCCGCCGATCAGCAGGCGCTGTCCTTGCCTGCAAAACCCGTCGTCTCCGATCTGGCAGGGCTTCTGGCCCAAGGCCAGCCGCAAGTATTGGAGGATCTGGTGTTCCCCTCCGGCTCCGCCGATCTGGCCGAGGGCGACTATGCCTCGCTGCAGGCGCTGGCCGATTGGTTGAAGGCGAACCCCGATCAATCGGTCACGCTGGTGGGCCATACCGACAACGACGGCAGCCTTGCCGGCAACATCGCCGTGTCCAAAAAGCGCGCGGCTTCGGTGCGGCAAGCCCTTCTGGCCCGCTATGATATTCCCGCCGATCAGGTGCAGGCCGAAGGCGTGGGCTATCTGGCCCCGCGAGACAGCAATCTGACGGATGAGGGCCGCCAGAAAAACAGAAGGGTCGAGGTCATGCTGACCTCGACCAAGTAATCGTCGCACCTTCTGCTCGCCCCGTAAGGCTCACCAGTTATCCGGCCCTTTGTCGATATAGCGACGCGCCAGAAAGTCGATAAAGGCCCGCACCTTGGGCTGCGTGAACCGCCCCGGCGGATAGACCGCATAGATGCCCAGCGTTTCCACCGGCAGGCCCGCAATCGCCTCTTCCACCAGCCCCTGCTTCATCGCATCGGCGTAAAGGAAGGACGGCAGGTAAGCGATGCCCAGCCCCGAAATCGCGGCGTTCAACAGGCTTTGCCCGTCATTCACCGTCAGCCAACCCGCCGTGCGGACCTGACGCTTTTCACCCGAGGGCGCGGTGACTTTCCAGACGTTGCCATTGGCTTGGTTCGAATAATGCAGCAGCTTGTGGTCGTTCAGATCGTCGATCTTCATCGGCCGGCCATATTTCTGGAAATAGGACGGCGACCCGATCATCCGCTTGGTGGTGTCGGTCAGCTTGCGGGCGCGCAAGCTGCTGTCCTCCAGATCACCCACACGGATCGCAAGATCAAAGCCTTCGCTGATCAACTCGACATAACGGTTGTTCAGCACCATGTTCACGGTGATATCTGGGTATTCCAGCAGGAAATCCCCCAGAATGGGCGACAACAGGTTCACCCCGAAATCGGTGGCCACCGAAATCCGCAGCAGACCCGAGGGGGCCGACTGCATGGATGTGACCAGCGCATCCGCTTCGCCTGCGTCATTCAGCACGCGGCGGGCGCGGTCGTAATAGGCCAGTCCGATCTCGGTCGGGCTGACGCGGCGGGTCGTGCGGTTCAGCAGCCGCGCCCCAAGGCGCGCCTCAAGGGCCGAGACGTGTTTCGAAACGGCAGATTTCGAAATCCCCATCTTTTTGGCCGCATCAGTAAAGCCGCCTTGGTCCACCACGGTGGCGAAGGCTTCCATTTCAGTCAATCGGTCCATTGTTTTCCCCAAGCGAGCAGAGCTGGTTGATGGACCCTTATTGATCTTGAAATCAGGCAGGATCGGGGCGCAAGCGCGACCTATCCGCGGTATTATGGGAAATCGTCGCTTCTGTGGAAACAGGATTGGCGGGGCAGGGTCAGCGCAAAACCTTCCGCAACTCGGCCTGAATCGCCCTTAAAGCCGGTAGATAGCGCGATTCCAGCGCCTCGGGCGCTTCGGCCCGCGCAGGCAGGCCAAGGTTCAGCGCCGCCACAACCCGCCCGCGTGCATCCAGTATCGGCACGGCGATGGACCGCAGCCCGATCTCTACTTCCTGATCAATCACCGCGAATCCCTGCCCGCGCACCTGCGCGATCCGCTGCATTACCGCCTCGGGGTCGGTGACAGTAAACTCTGTCCGCGCCTGCAAAGGACGCGCCGCCAGCAACAGCGCCACCTCTGCTTCCGGCAGTGCCGCCAGCAAAACCCGCCCCATCGAGGTGCAAAACGCAGGCAGCCGCGAGCCGGGCATCAGCGAGATCGACATCACCTTCCGCTGTGACGCGCGGGCGATGTAAACAATCTCGTCCCCGTCCAGAATGGAAACCGACGAGCTTTCGCCCAAGGTTTCTGACAGCTTGTCCAGCCAGGGCTGCACCATCTGGGGCAGGGGCATCGTCGCCAGACAGGCCGTGCCAAGCCGCAGCACGCGGGGCGTCAGGGTAAAGAACTTGCCGTCATAATCGGCATAGCCCAGATGCGCCAAAGTCAGCAGACAGCGCCGTGCGGTGGCGCGGTCCAGCCCAGAGGCCGCCGAAACCTCGGCAATCGACTGGCGCGGGTGGTCTGCGGTGAAGGTTTCAATCACCGCCAGCCCCTTGGCCAGCCCCCCCATCGTGTCGCGCGCTGTGATCATCGGCCTGCCTTGTGCGATATGTCAACAAATAATGCATATCGCACAAAATCAGTAGACCGGAAAGCCCCCTCTGCCTATCTGGACGATAAGGAAATCGGAGAATCCCATGGACAAGACAGTTTCCAACCTGCCTGCCGCCGTTGCCGCCATCCCTGATGGGGCCACGGTGATGATCGGCGGCTTTGGCGGATCGGGCGCACCGATCGAGTTGATTCACGCCCTGATTGACCGCTTTGTTGCCACCGGCCATCCCAAAGACCTGACCGTGGTGAACAACAACGCGGGCAACGGCCATATCGGCCTCGCCGCCCTGATCGAACAGGGCATGGTGCGGAAACTGATCTGTTCCTTCCCGCGATCCGCCGATCCGGTGGTGTTTACGGAAATGTATCTGGCGGGAAAGATTGAGTTGGAACTGGTCCCGCAGGGCACCTTGGCCGAACGGATCAGGGCAGGGGGCGCGGGTATTCCGGCGTTTTACACCCCCACCGCCTATGGCACCGATCTGGCCAAGGGCAAGAAGATCGAGGAATTTGACGGCCGCCCCTATGTGCAGGAACGCTGGCTGAAGGCCGATTTCGCATTGGTCAAGGCGCATGCTGGCGATACCCATGGCAACCTGACCTACAACAAGGCCGCGCGGAACTTTAACCCGCTGATGTGCAGCGCCGCTGCCGTGACCATCGTTCAGGTGTCGGAACTGGTGGCACCCGGAGCGATTGACCCCGAACACGTCATCACCCCCGGCATCTTTGTGCAGTCCGTGGTGCATGTCCCGAACCCGCAGCAGGAAGAAACCCTTAACCGCGCCAATGCCGTCTATTCGGGAGCCGTTCAGCCATGACCCAGAAACTCTCAAACGCGCAAATCGCATGGCGCGCGGCGCAGGACATTGCCGACGGGGCCTATGTCAACCTTGGCATCGGCTTCCCCGAGATGGTCGCCCAATATCAGCCCGCGGGTCGGCAAGCGATTTTCCACACCGAAAACGGCATCCTCGATTTCGGGGAATCCCCTGCGAAGGGGTCCGAGGATTGGGACCTTATCAACGCCGGCAAAAAGGCCGTCACGCTGAACCCCGGTGCTGCCTTCTTCCACCATGCCGACAGCTTTGCGATGGTGCGGGGCGGGCATCTCGATGTGGCAATCCTTGGTGCCTATCAGGTTGCACAGAACGGCGATCTGGCAAACTGGTCCACGGGGCCGAAGGGCGTTCCCGCCGTTGGCGGCGCGATGGACCTTGTTCACGGGGCCAAGCGCGTGGCGGTCATCACCGATCACGTCACCAAGGACGGCAAGCCGAAACTGCTTGAGTCTTGCACGCTGCCGCTTACGGGTGTGGGTTGCGTGACCCGCATCTATACCAGCCTTGCGGTGATCGACATTCAGGACAGCCGCTTTGTGCTGATCGAAAAGCTGCCCAGCCTGTCGCTGGCAGACCTTCAAGCCGTCACAGGGGCCGAACTGCTGGTCAAGGCCCCCTTCGCTGACCTTATCGTGCCGGAGCTTTGACATGACCGACGTTTTCATCTGCGACTACATCCGCACCCCGATTGGCCGCTTCGGCGGCAGCCTGTCGTCAGTCCGCGCCGACGATCTGGGCGCTGTGCCGCTGCGTGCGCTGATGGCGCGCAATGCGGGCATTGATTGGGAGGCGGTGGACGATGTGATCTTCGGCTGCGCCAATCAGGCAGGCGAGGATAACCGCAACGTCGCCCGCATGTCGGCGCTGCTGGCCGGTCTGCCTGTTTCGGTCACCGGCACCACGATCAACCGTCTGTGCGGGTCGGGCATGGATGCGGTTCTGGCCGCCGCGCGCCAGATCAAGGCGGGCGAGGCCGATCTGATGATCGCGGGCGGTGTGGAATCCATGTCGCGCGCGCCCTTCGTGATGCCCAAGGCGGACACCGCCTTTTCCCGCAACGCCGAGATTTACGACACCACCATCGGCTGGCGCTTTGTGAACCCCGCGATGAAGGCGCAATACGGCGTCGATTCCATGCCCGAAACCGGCGAGAACGTGGCCGAGGATTTCAACATCAGCCGCGCCGATCAGGATGCCTTTGCGCTGCGCTCGCAGGCCAAAGCCTCCGAAGCGCAGGCCAATGGCCGCCTTGCCCGCGAGATTACCGCCGTAACCATCCCCCAGCGCAAGGGTGATGCGGTTGTGGTGGACAAGGACGAACACCCCCGCGCCACCACGATGGAGGCTTTGGCGAAACTGGGCACCCCTTTCCGCAAGGGCGGTTCGGTGACGGCAGGCAATGCCAGCGGCGTCAATGACGGTGCGGCGGCGCTGATCCTCGCCAGTGCCGAGGCTGTGCGGAAATACGGCCTGACCCCCATCGCCCGCGTCCTAGGCGGTGCTACCGTAGGCGTCGCCCCGCGCATCATGGGGTTCGGCCCCGCGCCCGCGTCCAAGAAACTGATGGCGCGGCTGGGCCTGACCCAAGCCGATTTCGACGTGATCGAGCTGAACGAGGCCTTCGCCAGCCAAGGCCTTGCCACCCTGCGCGATCTGGGCATTGCCGATGACGATGCCCGCGTGAACCCCAACGGCGGCGCGATTGCGCTGGGCCATCCGCTGGGCATGTCGGGCGCGCGCATCACCGGAACGGCGGCGCTGCAACTGCAACTGGGCGGAGGCAAGCGGTCGCTTTCGACCATGTGCATCGGTGTTGGCCAAGGCATTGCCATCGCGCTGGAGCGGGTCTGAGTCCGGCGCAGGCTGATCCCGATATCGGGGTCAGTCCTGTTCGGGTGGCGGTGCTGCGTCCACGCCCAACTCGGTCAGATCGATCAGCATCTCGATCAACTGCCCCAAGCGATCGGCCCCGTAATCCGCTTCAAGCTGGCGGTAGATCGCGGCGCTGTCGGGGCTGGCCTTGACCAGCAATTCCCGCCCCTTCGGTGCGATGGACAGCAACACGCGCCGCCCGTCGGTTGCATCCTTGGCGCGCGCGATCAAACCGCGATCCGTCATGGCGCGGATCATCCGCGTCAACGAAGGCGCAAGGATATTCGCCCGCGCCGCCACCTCGGTTGCGTCCAGTTGATCCACCTCGGCCAGCACCCGCACCACGCGCCATTGCTGTTCGTTGATGTCATGCTCGGCCAAAAGCGGGCGAAACCGGCTCATCACCGCTTCGCGCGCCCGCAAAAGCGCCATAGGAAGCGAGTGGCGGGTGTCACGGGGCTGGGGTTGTGTATCGTTCTGCATGGCCTGAGTATCCATGTTGCCCCGCCGCGCGCAAGCAGGCTGCGCGGGTCGCTTGACGTGGCGTGAAATATCATTAACCTGTTAAGTGATTGGAGAGCCTATGCCACATCTGACCATAGACTATTCGCAGAACACCGTTTCGAATTTCGACGCGCTTTGCGTCCTGCTGCACGGGGTCTTGCTGCAATCGGGATTGTTCGAACTGGGCGCGATCCGCGTGCGCGCCCGCGCCTGCCCGCAGTATGCGGTGGCAGACCGGCTGCCTGAAAACGCCTTTGCCGATATGATCCTGCGGATCGGCAAGGGACGCTCTGACGCCGAAAAGCAAGCGGTCGGGGCGGCGCTGATGCAGGCTGCCGAGGCGCATTTCGCCCCGCTTCTGGCCCGCCCACACTTTGCCCTGTCGCTTGAAGTGCAAGAGATTTCCGCGCCACTTAGCTGGAAAACCAATGCCATCCACCCGCGCTTGCGGCAAAACTGACGCCATCGTCGCAAAGGAATCACCATGCCCGCCCCGAAGAACCACCTGAAAGTCGCCCTTGCCGCCAAGCGCCCGCAATATGGGCTGTGGCTGAACCTTGCCAGCGCCTATTCCGCCGAGGCTTTGGCGGGCGCGGGCTATGACTGGCTGCTGATCGACGGGGAACACGGGCCGAACGCCATTCCCGATATGCTGGCGCAGGCACAAACCATCGGCACGCGCTGCAATGTCGTGGTGCGCCCGCCTGTGGGCGAGGTGCGGATGATCAAGCAGATCCTTGATCTGGGCGTGCAGACAATTCTGGTGCCGATGATCGAAACCGCCGAGCATGCGGCGCAAATGGTCGCCGCCATGCACTATCCGCCGAAAGGCACGCGCGGGGTGGGTGCGGCGGTGGCGCGGGCGTCGGATTTCGGGCGAATCACCGATTACCTGACCACCGCCAACGCCGAAACCTGCCTGATCCTGCAACTGGAAAGCCGCGCCGGTCTGGCCGCGCTGCCCGCCATTCTGGAGATGGAGGGCGTGGACGGTGTGTTCATCGGCCCCTCTGATCTGGCCGCCGACATGGGCTTTCCCGGCAATACCGCCGCGCCCGAGGTTCAGAGTGCCATCGACACCGCCCTGCGCGCCATCATCGCCAGCGGCAAATCGGCGGGCATCCTGACCTTCGATCCCGCCGCCGCCGCGCGGTATCGTGATATGGGCGTCACCTTTATCGGCGTCGGAGGCGATATTGCGATTCTGGTGAAAGGCGCTGCGGCCCTTGTTCAGAAAGTGCGCGAAAGCTGATCGGCGCAGGTGCCGCTTGGCATCATATCCGGCCCCAGAACCAGCAGATCGGCGGCATCGCGGTCAACGATCTGCGCCAGCTCCGGCGCAGATATCAGCGTCGCCGGAACTGTCACCGCCATCCGCAATGCGGCCTGCGGTGCAATCCCCAGCACCCGCACCAAGCGCGCCACGCTTTCGGCCATCGTCACATGCGCGCCGGCAAGCGACCCTTCGGCATTGACCAGCATGCCGTCCACCAGCCGGATTTTCTGCCCGTAAAGCACAAAACTATCCGATCCGCCCACCGTCGCCATCGCATCCGACACCAGAAACATCCGGTCGGGCAGGGGCCGCGCGCGGATCGCCAGCCCCAGCATCGCATCCGAAACATGATGCCCGTCGCAGATGAACCCGCAATAAGCCCCGGAGTTGATCGCAGCCCCCGTCATCCCCGGTGCGCGGCCCAACATCGGTGACATGGCATTGAAAAGATGGGTGAAACAGCTTGCACCCTCGGTCAGCGCGGCCTGCACGGCCTCGGCTGTGGCATCGCTATGGCCCAAGGACACGATCGCGCCCAAAGCCACAAGCGCTGCGATCTGCCCCGGCTGCACGGCTTCGGGTGCAAGGGTGATCTTCACCGTGATCCCAGCGGCGCGCAGCCGCGCGACATGGGCCATTGTGGTGCTGTCCAGCGGGCGCAGATGGGCGGCGGCATGGGTGCCACGGCGCGCAAGGCTTATGTGCGGGCCTTCGATATGCAGACCAAGAATCCCCTGCATGCCCTTGGCCGCAATGGCCGCCTCGACAGCCGCCGCCAAAACCTCGGGCCTGTCGGTGATAACGGTCGGCAGCACGCCCACCGTGCCAAAGCGCCGGTGCGCGGCGGCAATGATCTGCATGGCGGCCGGACTGGGGTCGCTGTTAAGCAAAGCATCGCCGCCCCCGTTAACCTGCAGATCAAGATATCCGGGCGTCACGATCCCCCCGACGATGTGACGCCTTGCCCCATCGGGCAAATCCGCAATGCCGCACAGCCCTTGCACCCGCCCGTCAACAAGCCCAAGCGCCATGCCTGACCGCAGAGTTTGGCCGTCAAAGACCTGATCGGGGCAAAGCCAATGCAGGCTCATCCGTGCCGCTCCTTGCCAAGACTGTGGCGGGCGATGGCCTTGGCCGATAAATCAGCCATGATCCCCCCTTGCCTGCAAGGCCGCAAAGGCCGCGCCGCGCGCGCCGCTGGCGTCGCCACCTTCGGCCAGACGCAGGGCAGGGATGCGAAAGCCCGCAAGTTGCGCGCGATCCAAGGCTGCGGACAAATCGTCGATGACGCCCTCGATATTGGACAGGCCGCCCCCCAGCACGATGCAGGCCGGATCGATGGTCAGGCACAGGGTCAGCAACATCTCGGCAAGCAGATCGCGCCAGATATTCCAGCATTCGGCGATGTCAGGCTCTGACTTCCGACGCGCGGCAATCTCTGCGGGCGTCAGATCACGACCGGTCTTGTGCCGCACAATCCGCGACAGACCCGGACCCGAGATCAATGTCTCGGTGCAGCCAATCCTCCCGCAGCCGCAGCGCAGGACAGGCAGCCCATGTGCCACGACCGGACCTGCCGCCAGCGCAAAATGGCCAAACTCGCCCCCCAAAGCCGCCTGACCTGCAAGCAGTCGTCCGTCAACCGCAACGCCGCCGCCAATACCTGTGCCGATAATCAACCCGATGGCCGGACTGCTGCCCCTTGCCGCGCCAAACACGGCTTCGGACAGGGTAAGCGCGCGACAATCGTTGATATATGTCACCGCGCGCCCTGCCGCCGCCGCGATATCTGCCGGAAAGGGCCGCCCCGTTGCGGACAGATTGGCCGTCAGTGCCAGTCCAGTGGCCGGATTGACCAATCCTGCCGCTGCGATGCCAATCGGCACCTCGCCGCTAAGTGAATCAATCCATGCGATCTGGTCTGCCATTGCGGCAACCAAAGCCTTGTAATCCTTGGGCGTTTCGACCCTGCGACGCGATGCCAAAGACCAGTCGGCATTGAAAATCTGCGCCTCGATCTTCGTGCCGCCAAGGTCGATCCCGCCCGCGATCATGTTGCCGTCACCGGATAAAGCTTTACCCCCGAAACCACGCGCGACAGCGTGCCTTGTCCCGCAAAAGGATCGTCCACCGTCAGGCCAAGCGCATCCGACCAGACCACCGCCAGCACCTGTGCCACCACGACGGGCAGAATGATGTTCCAGTTCTCGGTCGGCACCGCAATATCTCCGTCTGGCCCGATCTTCGTTACGGTAGAGCCGGGAAACTGCGCGCGCAACTCTGTGACCAGATCGGCATCATAGCGGGCGGCGTGCGGATCGGCCGAGCCGAAAACCCAGATATCCGTCGCCCCGCACACAAAGGATTTCGGCCCATGCCGAAAGCCAAGCGTCGAATCCCAGAGCGCCGGAATCTGTCCCGCCGCCAGTTCCATCACCTTGAGCGCCGCCTCGCGCGCCGCAAAGGCCAAAGCGCCAGACCCGACAAAAACCACCCGATCCGGCCTGCGTGCCGAACCGGCATAGGCCACAATGTCAGGCAGAAGGCGCTGCAAATTGTCAGAAACAGTCTCTAAACGACCCTTTGTCTCTGATTCAGGCGTCGAAAGGTCGAACACAGCCAAGGCGGTCAACAGCATGGTTGAAAAGCTGGAAGTCATCGCAAAGCCCGCATCATGCGTTGCATCGGGCAGAACGATCACCCTCTGATGGGCGGCTGTGCGGGTCGCCAAGGCACTTGCAGCGTTACAGGTGATATTCAGGCGCGGTGAGTCCGGCGCCAAGACATCCAACAGGTCCAGCGTGCCAAGCGTTTCCGCGCTGTTGCCAGAGCGGCCAAAATTCACCATCAAAACCCGCCGCCCGTTCAGGTAGGCACGGGGCCGCGCGACCAGATCGGTGGTGGCAACCGCGCGCAACCTTGGGCCTTTTCCGCCTTCCAGCGCGGCAACCACCATCTCGCCTATATAGGCAGAAGACCCCGCACCACAGAACCAGACCTCGTCAACCGCCTGTGCAGCGACCCATGCGCGCAAAGCGGCGACATCCAGCGCCGCCGCCCAATCGCGCCAGATGGCAGGCTGGGCGTGAATTTCGCACCAAGTGGCAAAACGGGTCAGGTCGGTCATGTTGTCTGCGTCACTTTCGAGAGGGTGGCGGGGCGGTCCGGATCATGGCCAAGCGCAAGAGCGACGGCCAGAACCAGTGGATAGGTCAGATACAGCAAAAGCGCGGCTGCCGCAGCGGGTGTCAGATCCGACGCACCCACATCGGAAGGGCGGATGCGATACACCGTCCCACCGGCTGCACGAAACCGCGCTTCGGCAGTATCAAGGCTGGCCTGCACATCGGCCTGCCCTGTGTCAAGGATCAGCACCAGCAACGGCTTTGTCACCAGTTGCAGCGGGCCATGCAGGACTTCGGAACTGGAATAGGCCTCGGCATGTAACGCACAGGTCTCTTTCAGCTTCAGCGCCAACTCTTGCGCCGCGCCAAAACCGGTGTCACGCCCGATCACATAAACATGCTGGGCGCGAAGCAGCGCCGAAACCAAACCGGGCGAGGCGGGCAGCGCCACCCCGTCAAGTGCAGCGATGGCCTGTGCCGAAGCCGCCGCGCGCTGGGCATATTCAGGCTCTAACACCGCCAACAGAGCCATTCCTGCCGCGATTGATCCAATGACAGACTTGGTTGCAGGCACGGCAATTTCCGGCCCCGCGCCGATGGGCAAGGTGATATGCGCCGCCGATTCAACCGGTGATCCTGCCTGATTGACCAGCCCGATCACCGCTGCACCGCTGTTGCGCGCACCCTTGGCCGACCGCACCAGATCCTCGCTTGCCCCCGATTGTGACACGACAATCGACACGGTTCCCGCCATATCAACACCGCGCCCCAGCGAAAACACAGAGGGCGGCAGCGAGGTCATCGGGCGGCCTGTCTCGCGCATGAATTCATATGACAGGATACTTGCTGCCGCATCCGACGACCCGCGCGCGATGGTGTAAAAGGCGCGGGCCTTGGCCGGATCAAGCGCCATCAGCGCCGATCTCGCCTGCGCCGAAACCGCGCCTGTCACCGCACGCGCAAACACGGCCAGAGCCTCGGCAATCTCGGCGCGCATGTGGTGGCCGGGTTCAGTCATCACCGCACCGCCATTTTCCGGAAAACACCCATGAAATCCCCTGTCATGCCTGAAATTCCTGCCGCCAAGGCTACCGAAACCGGCCCTAGCCCTCTTGCTCGCGAAACCCAGTTCATCTTGCAAAATCACGATTTGCAAGCCGATGAAGGCGCATAGGGCAATCCGTCCGACGCATAACCCGGGGCGGTTTTACCGTCACAGTGCTGCGGCAACGGCTGCGGATTCCCCCCTTGGCCTTCCTGCGCCGCCCGCATAGCGTGGCGCAAAGCAGGAGCCTCCCATGACCGACCACGTTTCCACCCATCAGGCCGAAGACGACGCCCGCAATGAATCGATTCTGATCTATGTGAACGGCAAGATCGTGCCGAAGGCGCAGGCGCTGGTCTCGGTCTATGATTCGGGCTTCATGCTGGGCGATGGCGTGTGGGAAGGCGTGCGGCTGTATCACGGGCGCTGGACCTTCCTTGACGAACATATGGACCGGCTGTTCGAGGCCGCAAAGGCCATCGACCTGACCATCGGCATGACGAAAGAGGCGGTGATCGCCGCTTTGCTGGACACACAAAAGGCGAACGGCATGACCACCGATGCCCATGCCCGCCTGATGGTGACGCGGGGGATCAAGACGCGGCCCTTCCAGCACCCGAAACTGTCGCAGCAGGGGCCGACCGTGGTCATCATCATGGAACATTCGCGCCAGAAACTGCCGCGCCCGATCCGGCTTGCAACGGTGCCGCACCTGCGCGGCCTGCCGATGACGCAAGACCCCAAGCTGAACAGCCATTCCAAACTGAACTGCATCCTTGCCTGCATCGCCGCCGAAAAAGCCGGCGCGGACGAGGCGCTGATGCTGGATGTGCATGGTTTCGTGAACACCACCAACGCCTGCAACTTCTTTATCGTGCGGAAGGGGCAGGTTTGGACCAGCACCGGCGATTACTGCATGAACGGGATCACGCGGCAAAAGGTGATCGACCTGTGCCGCGCCAATGACATTCCGGTGTTTGAACGCAACTTCAGCCTTGTCGATACCTATGGCGCGGACGAGGCGTTTCTGACCGGCACCTTCGGCGCGCAAACGCCGGTGGGCATGATCGACGGGCGTGTGATCGGCACGGGCCAGATGGGTCCGATGACCGAGCGGATTCGCGGCCTGTACAAGGCGCTGGTCGGGGCCTAGGCGGCTACGGCTGTGACCACGGAAAAACCACGCATGCAGCACGGGAAAACGACAATGAAAATCGCCATGTGGAGCGGTCCCCGCAACCTGTCCACCGCCATGATGTACGCTTTCGCCGCGCGGGGCGATTGCGCGGCCTGGGACGAGCCGTTTTATGGCGCCTATCTGAACGCCACCCATATTGACCATCCGATGAGGGCCGAGGTGATTGCTGCGCAAAACCCCGATCCTGTGGCGGTGGCGGCGGGGTGCCTTGGTCCGATCCCCGATGGCAAGCCGTTGTTTTATCAGAAACATATGACGCTTCACATGATCCCCGCCTTTGATCGCGGCTTCATGCGGGGCTTGACCAATGTGTTCCTGATCCGCCATCCCGCCCGCGTTGTCGCCAGCTATGCCAAGAAACGCGAAGGCACGACCCTTGCCGACATCGGCTTTACCCAGCAGGCGGAGCTGTTTGACGAGGTGGCAGGCTGGATGGGCCGCGCCCCCTTGGTGATCGACAGCGCCGATATCCGCGCCAACCCGCACGCGGCCCTGTCAGGCCTTTGTGCAGCGCTGGAAATTCCGTTTACAGACAACATGTTACACTGGCCTGCTGGCCCCAAACCCTATGACGGTGTTTGGGCGCCGCACTGGTATAATGCGGTCCACAAGTCCACCGGATTCGAAGACCCCGAAGGCGATCTGCCAGACCTGTCCGCCGATTATCGCCGCTTGGTGGATCAGGCGATGCCGCATTACGAACGGTTGGCGGCCTACAGGCTGTAGGCCGCCAACCCCTTCAAATCAAAGGCCAAGTTCTGTGCGGATATAGGCCAGCGCCTCATCCGACAGGGGTTCACTGCCGGTTGCAGTCAAAAGCGCCGCGTCTTCGGCAGCAACGGCCAGTTCCAGTTCAGTGTTCGCGGTGCCAACGGCGGTGGTGGCATCTGCAATAGCCAGATTGGCCGCCGCAATCGCCGCATCGCGTGCCGTGATCTCTTCCGGTGTCGAGGCAGGCAGCGCCTCCGCCACAGCAAGTCCGTTCTGGGCTGCAGCCAAATTGGAGGCAGCAGTTTCCACTGCCAATTCAGCGGCTTGCGTGGCCAGTGCAGCATTCTGATAGGCGGCAATCTTGCCAACCTGGCTGTTGGGATCGGCATTCTTCAATGCATTCGGATTGGCGTGAACTGCGTTCATGCCCTTAAGTTCTGACGCCAAAGCGCCATTGCCATTGTTAGATCCAGTCGTCTTGGCGGCGTTGTTGGTGCCGCCGTTGCCGTTGTTTCCGGCGTTTTCACTGTTTCCACCATTGCCTTTGCCATTCGAACTGTCGGCATAGGCGACATCAAGGCCGGTCGCATGAACAAGCAAGGCCGGAACCGGACCAAGCGCCAAAGCCAGAAGTCCAAAGGCCTTGGTCAAAGAGCGAAGCGATTTCATGGGGATATCCTTTACAAAGGCGGGCCACATCCTGAGCGGCGTTTCGAGAGCTTAACTGGAAACCAAAGCAATCATCCCGAGGCGCATCAGTCGGAGCAAAAGATGGCAAAGACAAGGCCGGACAATCTGGGATTGTCCGGCCTTGCGATAAACCGCGCAGTCAGTGGGATTAAATCAGCGCTTCTTTGCCACCCGTGCATTGCGCGTTGCGATCAGTTTCAGGCGCAGCGCATTGAGGCGGATGAAGCCTGCGGCGTCTTTCTGATCGTAAGCGCCCGCATCTTCTTCAAATGTCACATGTTTTTCCGAATACAGGCTGTGATCCGACCAGCGCGCCACGGTGCGGGCCGAGCCTTTGTACAGCTTCACCCGCACGTTGCCGGTGACATGTTCCTGCGATTTGTCGATCAGGGCTTGCAGCATTTCGCGTTCCGGCGAGAACCAGAAGCCGTTGTAGATCAGTTCCGCATAGCGCGGCATGATGCTGTCTTTCAGGTGGCCAGCACCGGAATCCAGCGTGATCTGTTCGATGCCGCGGTGCGCTTCCAGCAGTATCGTGCCGCCGGGGGTTTCATAAACGCCGCGCGATTTCATGCCGACAAAGCGGTTTTCCACCAGATCCAGACGGCCCACGCCATGCTTGCCGCCCAATTCGTTCAGCTTGGTCAGGATCGTCGCCGGAGACATCGGCACGCCGTTGATCGCAACCGCATCACCTTTTTCGAAGGTGATTTCCACCATCTCGGCAGTATCCGGTGCCTCTTCCGGCGAAACGGTGCGCTGATACACATATTCGGGCGCTTCATCTGCCGGATTTTCCAGCGCCTTACCCTCGGACGAGGTGTGCAGCAGGTTGGCGTCAACCGAGAACGGCGCTTCGCCGCGCTTGTCCTTGGCAATCGGAATCTGGTTCGCTTCGGCAAACTCGATCAGCTTGGTGCGGCTGGTCAGATCCCATTCGCGCCACGGTGCAATCACCTTGATGGCGGGGTTCAGCGCATAGGCGCAAAGTTCGAACCGCACCTGATCGTTGCCCTTGCCGGTCGCGCCATGCGCCACGGCATCCGCACCGGTTTCCTCGGCAATCCGCACCAGATGCTTGGAAATCAGCGGCCGCGCGATCGAGGTGCCAAGCAGATACAGGCCTTCATACAGGGCATTGGCGCGGAACATCGGGAACACGAAGTCGCGCACGAATTCTTCGCGCACGTCAACGATGTGGATGTTTTCCTTCTTGATCCCCAGCAATTCGGCCTTGGCCCGCGCGGGTTCAAGCTCTTCGCCCTGTCCCAGATCGGCGGTAAAGGTCACCACCTCGCAGCCATATTCGGTTTGCAGCCATTTCAGGATGATCGAGGTATCAAGCCCGCCCGAATAGGCGAGAACAACTTTCTTGGGCGCGGACATCGGCAGGCTCCTGCGTGAAAACTGCCAGCGGTCTATTGCGTTTTGCCTGCCTGAACAAGACGGATTGGCCTTGCCGCGCCTTCGCGCTAGGGTTTCCTCATGTCAGATTTTGCCCAAGCCGCCCGCCAATCCACCCGCGCTCTGCGCGAGTTGTTCCCGCGCACCCCGTTGCAGCGCAATGAATACCTGTCGCGCCGCTTTGGCGCCGATATATGGCTGAAGCGCGAGGATCTTTCGCCGGTGCGCAGTTACAAACTGCGCGGGGCCTTCACGGCAATGCGGAAGGTGCGGGCGACCAACCCGGCGCAGACCGAATTTGTCTGCGCCAGTGCTGGCAATCACGCGCAGGGGGTGGCCTTTGCCTGCCGTCATTTCGGGGTGAAAGGCACGATTTTCATGCCTGTGACCACGCCGCAGCAAAAGATCGACAAGACGCGGGCCTTTGGCGGCGATGCGGTGCGGATCGTGCTGACGGGCGACTATTTCGATCAGACCTTGGCCGCCAGCCAACGATTCTGCACCGAAAAGGGCGCGCATTTCCTGTCCCCCTTCGACGATGACGATGTGATCGAAGGCCAAGCCTCGGTCGCGGTCGAGATGCTGGAGCAATTGGGACATGCCCCCGATCTGGTGATTCTTCCGGTGGGCGGTGGTGGGCTGTCGGCGGGGGTGACGCAATTTCTGCGGATCGAGGCGCCGCAAACAGAGTTCCGCTTTGTCGAGCCTGTCGGCGGTGCCAGCCTTACGGCGGCACTGGTCGCGCATGAACCGGTCAAACTGCGGACAATCAACAGTTTTGTTGACGGAGCCGCCGTTGCCCGACTGGGTGACAAGACCTTTGCGGCGCTGTCCTGGGTGCGTCCCGAAGAGGTTCTTCTGGCCCCCGAGGACCGCATTTGTGTCACCATGCTGGACATGCTGAACGTCGAAGGCATCGTTCTGGAACCTGCAGGCGCGCTGTCGGTCGATGTTTTGCCAGACCTTGCCGAGCGGATCGCAGGAAAGACCGTTGTTTGTGTCACCTCTGGCGGCAACTTCGATTTCGAACGCCTGCCCGAAGTCAAGGAACGCGCGCAACGCTATTCGGGGGTGAAGAAATACTTCATCCTGCGGATGCCGCAGCGGCCGGGTGCTTTGAAAGAGTTTCTTGCCATGCTTGGCCCCGAGGATGACATCGCCCGTTTTGAATACCTCAAGAAATCGGCCCGCAACTTCGGGTCGGTCCTGATCGGGATCGAGACGAAGAACGCCGCGAATTTTGCCCTCCTTTTCGCGCAGCTTGACGCCGCAGCCTTCACCTATCGCGACATCACCAATGACGAGATTCTGTCGGAATTTCTGATCTAGGCCGCGCAAGCCTGCCCCAATCCTGCGTCAAAACGGGCCTTTGACTCGGTATAGACCTGCCGGACCCGATCCAGATCGATAGCCACATCGCCCGCCGCCGCCCGCCTTTCGCCATCCTGGCACACCGTCGCCAAAGCGTCGAACCCAAGATTAAGCGCGGCACCCTTCAGGAAATGCAGGTCAGATTCCAGCCCCTTTGCCCCCGCACTGGCCGAGATGCGGGCAATCACCTCATCCGCCTCTTCCAGAAACAACGCCACAACGTCGGAGAAATCTTCGGCCCCGATTTCCGAGCGTAGGTCTTTGACTCTGCCCCAGTCGATCATTCCGTTCCCCGCGCAAATGCCGCCCCTGCCCTTGGTTAAGGTCAGAGTGCTGGTCGGGATTTAAGAAATGGTAACTCCGTGACAACGAAAAGCGCACAGTTTTAGGGTTCACCTCTCTTTAATCGCTTGGGTGCAAACAAGGCGTATCATCGCGAAAGGAAGGGCTGTGGGCCTGCTGCCAATCAAACGACAGGATCGACCGGACGGGGTATCGGTGCCGCGCCCCGTTTTGATCGTCGATGACAGCAAGGCACAGCGCAAGATCCTGTCGATGCAGCTAACCCGCTGGGGCTATCCCACGGTCGAGGCCGCCTCGGGCGAAGAGGCGTTGGCGCTGTGTCAGGCCACCGATTTCCAGATCGTGCTGTCGGATTGGATGATGCCCGGCATGACGGGCCTTGAATTCTGCAAGGCTTTTCGCAGGCTTCCGCGTGAGGGCTACGGATATTTCATCCTGCTGACCTCAAAATCTGAAAAGACCGAAATCGCCGATGGGCTGGAAAACGGGGCGGATGACTTTCTGACCAAGCCGGTCAGTTCGGATGAATTGCGCGCAAGGCTGCGGGCGGGGGAACGTATTCTGGGCATGCAGGATGAGCTGGTCGAAAAGAACCGGCTGATCGGCTCCACCTTGGGCGAGTTGCAGAAACTCTATGATTCGCTGGACCGCGACCTGATCGAGGCGCGCAAACTGCAACAGGCACTTGTGCGGGACAGGCAGCTTGAATTTGCGACCGGCTCTGCCTCGGTTCTGCTGCGGCCATCGGGGCATGTGGGGGGCGATCTGGTGGGGACGTTCCAGATCAATCCGACGACGATTGCGATCTATTCCGTCGATGTGGCGGGGCATGGCATTGCCTCGGCGATGATGACGGCACGGTTGGCGGCGCTGCTATCTGGCGGGTCGCCGGATCAGAATATTGCCATGTCGGCGGGTGCCTATGGCCGATCCGAAGCGTGGCCGCCCGAAATGGTGGCGCACCGCCTGAACCGGATGATGACCGAAGGTTTCGTCGTCGATCAGTATTTCACAATGGCCTATGCCGAGATCGACCTTTTCACAGGACAGGTGCGGATGGTGCAGGCTGGCCACCCGCATCCTTTGGTCATGCGGGCTGCCGGAGGGGTCGATAAAATCGGCGCGGGGGGAATGCCGATCGGCCTGATCGAAGGCTGCAGCTATAATCGGATCACCTTTTCGCTGTCACGGGGGGACCGGCTTTTCCTGATGTCTGACGGCATTACCGAATGTCCCAACCCCCAAGGGGAGGAGCTTGGCGTAGACGGGCTGATTGCGTTTCTCAACAAAAGCAAAGGGTTGAAAAGTTCTGCTTTGCTTGAGGCTTTGATGTGGGATCTGGCAGATTTTGCCGGACAAACAGACTTCCCCGATGATGTGTCGGGCATCCTGTTCGACTATCGCGGCCCTACCTGACGCAATGCCAAGGCCAGCATCGCGCGATCCCCCGGATTCCCCAACAGCTTTAAGGCGGCATCAGGCTGCATCCACACCGCCTGATGCCCCGGCTCGGTCGGGGGGCCGATCCGAAGGGTCGGGCGGGCCAGATAGATCGTGCAAATCTTCTCGGCCCAGAGGTCGTATTCCGGCATATAAGTAAAGCGCCGGAACGCCTCAAGTCGCCGGAGGCCGGTGATATGCCAACCGGTTTCCTCCATCACCTCGCGGTGCAGGGCGGCAATCGGGTGTTCACCCCTGTCAATCCCGCCGCCGGGCAGTTGATACTCCGGCAGCGGATCGGCCTGATGGGTCGCCAAAAGCGCACCTTTGTCCAGCAGAACGGCGTAGACTCCGGGTCTGCGGCGATAGATTTGGCCGGCGCGCGGGCTGTCTCCGTAGCGTTTGATCATGCTTGCCCCTTGGTCACGCGGTTGCCCTGCCTATATAGGCGCGGTATGCCAAGCTTGGCACGTTTAGGAAACCCCATGACTATTGGATCGCACATCGCTTGGGACGATACCGTCCTGCCCTTTCAGCTTGACCGCTCTGACATCCGCGGCCGCGTCGCGCGGTTGGATGGGGTGCTGGACAATGTTCTGAAGCAACACGCCTACCCGCCGGTTATCGAGGCGCTGGTGGCCGAGGCTGCGGTTCTGACCGCCCTGATCGGGCAGTCGGTGAAACTGCGCTGGAAACTCAGCCTGCAAATCCGTGGAAAAGGCCCCGCGCGTCTGATTGCGACCGATTACTACGGCCCGCAAGAAGACGGTCAGCCCGCCCGCATCCGCGCCTATGCCAGCTTTGACGCCGACCGTCTGGATCACGACGCCGACCCGTTCAGCCAGATCGGCGAGGGCTATTTCGCCGTGATGATCGATCAGGGTCAGGATATGACGCCCTATCAAGGCTTTACGCCGATTGCGGGCGCATCCTTGTCCGATTGCGCGCAGACCTATTTCGCGCAATCCGAACAGATTCCGACCCGCTTTGCGCTGACCTATGGCAAAAGCCAGCTTCCCGGTGGCCTGTCGCGCTGGCGGGCGGGCGGTGTGATGCTGCAGCATATGCCTGCGGTTGGCGGCTCGGTTGCGGCGGAACAGGGGTCGGGCGAAGGTGGCTTGCTTAGCCATATCGACATTCTGGCGGGCGATGAGGCCGAGAATTGGACCCGCGCCAACGTGCTGCTGGACACGGTAGAAGAGTTGGAGTTGATCGGTCCCACCGTCGCACCGACCGACCTGCTGGTGCGGCTGTTCCACGAAGAAGGCCCGCGCGTTTTTGATGCGACAGCGGTGCATTTCGGCTGCTCCTGCTCGCCCGAAAAGGTCGTGCAGGCGATGTCGATCTATTCTGCAAAGGATATCAAGCACATGACCACTGCCGAAGGGGTGGTCACGGCGGATTGCCAGTTCTGCAGCAAGCACTATGAATTCGATCCCGCGACTCTGGGCTTCGATGCCGTAAAGGCGCCGGGTGATGCGGGATGAGATTTCCCGTCTGACAGATGCACTCGCCCGTCCTGCGGGCGAGTCGTCTGATTTTGATCTGAATCCGGCTATCCGCGCTGCCTCGTCGCGCCCATTGCGGCCTGCGGCGGTGCTGGTCGGGGTTTGGCTGCGCCCCGAAGGTGCGCGGTTGATCCTGACCAAGCGCGCTTCGCATCTAAAGCATCATCCCGGCCAGATCGCTTTTCCCGGTGGCAAGGTAGATGCAGGCGACAATGGTCCCGAAGCCGCCGCACTGCGCGAGGCGCATGAGGAAATTGGCCTGCCTTCGGATCAAGTGGAGCTTTTGGGGCGGCTGCCCGCTCATGAAACCGTAACAGGGTTCTCTGTGGTGCCGATCCTTGCGCTGGTGCGGGGTGATTTTCATCCGATCCCCGAGGCGGGCGAGGTGGAAGAGGCCTTTACCGTGCCGCTTTCCCATGTGCTGGACCGCGCCCGCTATGTGATCGAGGGGCGGATCTGGCAGGGCCAGCCCCGCCGCTATTACGCGGTGCCTTACGGTCCCTATTATATCTGGGGGGCGACGGCCCGCATTCTGCGCGGCTTGGCCGAAAGGGTTGCGCCATGAAGATCAGCGGCGATTGGATACAGCATCCCGGCACGCAGGCGCTTTGTGCGGCGCTTGCGGCAGAAGGGTTCCGCGCGCTTTTTGTGGGCGGATGTGTTCGCAACGCGCTGCTGGGCGTCCCTGTCGCCGACATTGATATTTCGACGGATGCCTTGCCGGAAACAGTCACTAATATTGCCAATAGAGCCGGTTTTCGTGTTGTTCCAACGGGGTTGGAACATGGCACCGTCACCGTTCTGGCCCATGGTGAGGCGCATGAGGTGACAACCTTTCGGCGCGACGTCGAAACCAATGGGCGTCATGCGGTGGTGGCCTTTTCCACCGATGTGACCGAGGACGCGGCGCGGCGCGATTTCACCATGAACGCGCTTTATGCGGAGTCGTCCGGTCTGGTGATCGACCCTCTGGGCGGCCTGCCCGATCTGCTGGCCCGCCGCCTGCGCTTTGTCGGAGACGCCGAGGCGCGTATCCGCGAGGATTACCTGCGAATCCTGCGGTTTTTCCGCTTTCATGCGGTTTACGGCGATCCTGAAGGCGGCCTTGATGCCGAAGGTTATGCGGCCTGCGCGGCCAATGCCGAAGGGATAGACGAACTTTCCCGCGAAAGGGTCGGGGCAGAGATGCGGAAACTTCTGGGCGCCCGCGATCCCGCACCGTCGGTTGCGGCGATGGCGCAGGCCGGAATTCTGGCGCGCGTTCTGCCCGGAGCCGACTCCCGCGCGCTTGCGCCCTTAGTGCATCTTGAGGGCGGTTTGCCGCCGCGTTGGCAGCGGCGGCTTGCGGTGATTGGTGGCGTTGATCCAGCCGATGCGCTGCGGTTGTCACGGGCAGATTCAGTCTCTATTCGCCGTGTTAGAGCCGAAATCGGCACGGCCAAGACTGCTGCCGGTTTGGGATGGAAACTGGGGCAGGCCGAGGCGGAGGATGTTATTCTGTGCCGCTCTGCCCTTCTGGAATCTCCTTTGCCGCCCGATTGGCAGGCCGAGATCGGGCGCGGCATCCAAGCCAGTTTCCCTGTAACCGCCGCTGATCTGATGCCTGCGCTGCAAGGGGCCGCGCTGGGTGCCAAGCTGCGCGAGATTGAATCCCGCTGGCTCGCCTCGGGTCTGACGCTGACCAAGGCGCAGCTTCTGGCCTGACATGTTTCCCTTCTGCCCAAACGGGTCTATATCCCGAGGGCAACGCGCGAGAGTATCATGTTCAAGTTCTTTGAGGGGTTGGTTGACCCTTACGCCGCCTATCCGCAAACCGATACGCCCCCCAGAAAGATGTGGCCCTTTCTGAAGGACTATATCCGGCCATTCCGCACTGTTTTCGCCGCCACCGCGCTGTTGTCGGTGATCGTCGCGGCGGGGGATGTGGCGCTGATCTGGTATGTCGGGCGGGTGGTGGACCTGCTGGCGCAGGGGCAACCGCAGGAAATCTGGGCGCAATATGGCACCGAGGTGATTTTGGTCGCGCTGGCGATCCTTATCCTGCGGCCGATCCTTGCGGGGGCGGATGTGGCGCTGTTGCACAACACCATCCTGCCGAACTTTGGCACGATGATCCGGTGGCGCGCGCATTCGCATGTGATCCGGCAGCCAGTGGGCTGGTTCGAATCCGATTTCGCAGGGCGCATTGCCAACCGCATCATGCAGACGCCGCCCGCTGCGGGTGACGCGGTGTTCCAGACCTTTGACGCGGTGGCTTTCGCCAGTGTCACGCTGTTCGGAGCGGCTTTCATGCTGGCCGAGGCCGACCTGCGCCTGCTGTTGCCGCTGCTGGTGTGGTTCGCGCTGTATGCCCTGCTGGTGCGCTGGACTTTGCGGCGGGCGGGTCCGGCCAGCAAGGCGAGTTCCGATGCTCGGTCGGCGGTCACAGGGCGGGTGGTGGATTCCTATACCAACATCCATTCCGTCAAGCTGTTCGCCCATCACCAGAACGAATTGGCCTATGCCAAAGAGGCGATCGAGACGGCCCGCAGCACCTTTATGAAGGAAATGCGGATCGTCACCAAGATGGACATCACGCTGACCCTATTGAACGGGTTCCTGATTGTGGCGGTGATCGGTTGGGCGATGCTGCTGTGGTATCAGGGGGAGGCGAGCGTTGGCACTGTGGCTGCGACCTCGGCCCTTGTGCTGCGGCTGAACAACATGACCTATTGGATTATGTGGGCGACGACGGCGCTGGTGCAGGCGCTGGGCGTGGTGGCGGAAGGGATGGAGACGATCACCCATCCGATTGGCCTGACCGATGCGGGTGATGCCAAGCCGTTGGAATTCAAGCAGGGTTTGATCCAGATCGAGGGCGTGTCACACCATTACGGGCGCGGCTCGGGCGGGTTGCAGGCGGTGACTTTGACGGTTCGCCCCGGCGAGAAGATTGGCGTTGTGGGCCGGTCGGGGGCTGGCAAATCCACCCTGGTCAAGCTGATGCTGCGGTTTTATGAGGCCGAGGCGGGGCGGATTCTGATCGACGGGCAGGACATCTCGCAGGTCACGCAGGAATCCTTGCGGCGGCAAATCGGGATGGTGCAGCAGGACAGCAGCCTGATGCACAGATCGGTCCGCGATAATATCCTGTATGGTCGCCCCGATGCGACCGAGGATCAGATGATCGCCGCCGCCAAGCAGGCCGAGGCGCATGACTTTATCCTGACGCTGCAAGACCCGCAGGGCCGCACTGGCTATGACGCCCATGTGGGTGAACGCGGGGTGAAACTGTCCGGCGGGCAGCGGCAGCGTGTGGCCTTGGCGCGGGTGATATTGAAGGACGCGCCGATCCTTATTCTGGACGAAGCAACTTCGGCACTGGATTCCGAGGCCGAGGCGGCAATTCAGGCGGCACTTTATGGCGTGATGGAGGGCAAGACGGTGATCGCCATCGCGCACCGTCTGTCGACCATCGCGGCGATGGACCGGATCGTGGTGATCGAGGATGGGCGAATTGCCGAAGAGGGCCGCCATGCCGAACTGTTGAACAGCGGCGGGCTTTACGCCCGTTTCTGGGCGCGGCAATCCGGCGGGTTTATTGGACTTGAGGCTGACGCATGAGCTTTGGACCAAACATTGCCCCATTCCGCCCTGCATCCACCACCCCGCCGCAAACCACTTGGGCCTTCTTCCGCTGGGCGGTGGAAGGCGCTTGGCCGGGGATCTTGTGGGCAACCTTCTGGTCCGCCGCCGCCGGATCGCTTGAGGCGATTTCGGCCACCATCCTTGGCCGCGTCGTGGATGCCGCCAACACCACGGCACCCGAAGCGGTGTTTCAAGAGCATTTCTGGCTGTTTGCGCTGTTTCTGGGCTTTTACCTGATCCTGCGGCCCACGGTGTTCGGGATCAGCACCTCGGCCACCTCGATTACGCTGGAGCCGAACCTGTTTCCGCTGATCCTGTCGCGGATACATCGCTGGACCATCGGGCAGGCGGTGACCTTCTTTGACAATGATTTTGCCGGACGCATCGCGCAAAAGCAGATGCAGGTGGCGCGGGCGACAACGGATGTGGTGTCGGGCATGGTGGAAACCATGTCCTTCTCGCTGGCATCGGTGGTGGGGTCGGTGGCGCTGCTGATGGCGATTGATGTGCGGGTGTCGGGCCTGCTGGTGATCTGGGTTCTGGCCTATGTTCTGTTTATCCGTGGTTTTCTCAAGCGGGTACGCGGGGCCTCAGGTGCGCGGGCTGCGGCACGGGCGATGGTGACGGGGCAGATTGTGGACACTGTGACCAATATGAAAACGGTCAAGCTGTTCGCCAATGCCCGCCACGAGGACCGCGTTGCGCTGGACGCGATGGAGACCTTCCGCGACCGCGCGATTGAATATGGCCTGATCTCAAGCTGGTTCCGGCTTGTGCTGATGGCGCTGGCGGGGCTGTTGCCGGTGATGCTGGTTGGTGGCACGGTCTGGCTGTGGACGAAGGGCGACGCGACGGCGGGCGAGATTGCGGCGGCGGGGGCGATTTCGTTTCGCTTGGCGCAGATGACGGGCTGGGTTTCCTTCAGCTTGATGTCGATTTTCGGCAATCTGGGCGAGGTGGAGGATGGCGTGAAAACTCTGACGCCGCCCTATACTTTGGCCGATGCGCCAGATGCCGCCGTGATGCCGCACGTGGAGGGGCGGATACAGATGGAGGGCGTTTCCTTTGCCTATGGCCGCCGCAAGGGCGGGCTGGATGAGGTGACGCTGACCGTGGCTGCTGGCGAAAAGATCGGGGTTGTTGGGGCCTCGGGCGCGGGAAAAACCACGCTGGTTTCGCTGCTCTTGCGGCTTTACGATACCGAAAAGGGGCGGGTGCTGATCGACGGGATCGACGTGCGGTCGGTCACGCAGGAATCGCTGCGTCGCCAGATCGGGATGGTCACGCAGGAAACCGCGATGTTCAACCGCACCGCGCGTGAAAACATCCTTTACGGCAATCCTGACGCCACGATGGAACAGGTGATCGCCGCCGCCAAACAGGCCGAAGCGCATGAGTTTATTCTTGGCCTGAAGGATTTTCAGGGGCGGACCGGCTATGACGCATTCTTGGGTGAGCGTGGCGTAAAACTGTCAGGCGGGCAGCGTCAGCGCATCGCCCTTGCCCGCGCCTTTTTGAAAGACGCGCCGATTCTGGTGCTGGACGAGGCCACTTCGGCGCTGGATTCCGAGGTTGAGGCGAATATCCAAAGCGCGCTGTCGAAGGTGATGCAGGGCAAGACCGTGTTGGCTATCGCGCACCGTTTGTCGACGATTGCCGAAATGGATCGCATCGTGGTGCTTGACGAAGGCCGCATTGTGGAACAGGGCAGCCATGCCGAGTTGCTGGCCATGAATGGCCTTTACGCCCGCTACTGGAACCGCCAGTCGGGCGGCTTCATCGGTGTGGATGAAAAGGAAGCGGCACAGTGAAACTGGTAATCGAACGGCTGGGGCATTTGGGCGACGCGATCGCGCAGGGGCCGGATGGTCCTGTGTTTGTGGCCGGAATGTTGCCGGGCGAAGAGGTTGAGGGCGACTTGCAGGGCGACAAGCTGCTGAACCCGCGCATTGTGACGCCTTCGGTGGATCGTATCCGCCCGCCCTGCGCCCATGCCAAGACCTGCGGCGGTTGCCTGTTGCAACATGCGTCAGATGCCTTTGTGGCCGATTGGAAGCTGGGCGTTGTGCAAAGCGCACTGGCGGGGCAGGGGCTGACGGCGCATTTCCTGCCGATCATCACCTCGCCGCCGAAATCGCGCCGCCGCGCGACCATTGCAGCGCGGCGCACCAAGGGCGGGGCGCTGATGGGGTTTCATGCGCGGGCGTCGGATATGCTGGTCTCAGTGCCGAATTGCCAGTTGCTGCACCCTGATCTGATCGCCGCCTTCCCCGCGCTTGAGGCGCTGGTGAAACTGGGCGGCTCGCGCACGGGCGAGGTTTCGCTGACGGTCACGCGGTCCTTGTCGGGGCCGGACGTGATGGTGCAGGGCGGCAAAGAGCTGGACAGCCAGACCCAGTTGGAACTGGCCCGCATCTGCGAGGCGCAAGGCATCGCGCGGTTGACGTGGAACGGCGATACCGTTGCGCTGCGGACTGCGCCGATGCAGCGGTTTGGCCGCGCGTTGGTTGCCCCGCCCCCCGGAGCGTTTTTGCAGGCCACCGCCGAGGGCGAGGCGGCGCTGCTGAAATCGGTGGCGCTTGCGGTCGGGTCGGCGCGCAAGATCACTGATCTTTTCGCAGGCGTTGGCACCTTTGCCCTGCCCTTGGCCGAACGCGCCGAGGTTCATGCGGTGGAAGGCGATGCGGCGATGATCGCGGCGTTGGACAAGGGGTTCCGCAATGCCGAAGGGCTAAAGCGCGTGACATCCGAAACCCGCGACCTGTTCCGGCGCCCGCTGGAACCGGACGAGTTCAAAGGGGTCGAGGCGGTTGTCATCGACCCGCCCCGCGCAGGGGCCGAGGCGCAGACGGTAGTTCTGGCGAAATCGGGCGTGCCGGTGATTGCAGCGGTGTCCTGCAACCCCGTCACCTTTGCCCGCGATGCCAAGACCCTGATCCGCGCGGGCTATAGCCTTGATTGGGTGCAGGTGGTCGATCAGTTCCGTTGGTCATCGCATGTTGAACTGGTTGCCCGCTTTAGTCTTTCGCGTTGAAGAAAGCGTGATGATCCCCGCGCCCGTGCCGTCTAGGCAGGGCGCGGGTTTTTCGCTATTGCCCATGACAAAAGAAAAATAGGGCAGTGTGGCGATGCGTTTCTTGCGGGTTCTTATGATGGTGCTGGTGGGGCTTTCGCTAACCGCCTGTGGCTCATCGAAATTTCGCACTTATAACGGGCCAGAGGTGACCTCGATTCAGGTCCATAAGGCCGAGCGTAAGATGTATCTCTTGCATGATGGCAAAGTGCTGAAGACATATGACATCGGCCTTGGCTTCGCCCCGGAAGGCCACAAGCAATTCGAGGGCGATGGCAAGACGCCCGAAGGCACCTATTACATCAGCCATCGCAATCCGAAATCGCGCTATCACCTGTCGTTGGGCGTCAGCTATCCGAACGAGGCCGACATGGCCTTTGCTGCCGAAGCAGATAAGTCTCCGGGCGGTGATATCATGATCCACGGCGGGCCGCCGCGCAAAACCAAAGTCAAGGATTGGACGGCAGGCTGTATTGCGGTGACGGATCGCCAAATCGAGGTGATCTATTCCATGGTCAAACCCGGAACGCCCATCCACATCCTTGAGTAATGCAAAAGGGGGCCAGCGGCCCCCTTTGTCGTCTGCCAGTGCTGTGGCTCAGCCGCCAGTGATCATCGTCCACCAGATCTTGCCATTGGGTTCCTGATACCAGGCAAAGCCGATCTCGCGCGCCATCGGATCAAGAATCACATCCCGCGTTTCGGGTGTGGCCATCCATGCCGCCAGTGTTTCCAACTCGGTCTGGTAGGTTTCCGAGATCAGCTCGCCCAGCAGCCTGCCCCGATAGCCAACACGCTGCACCCGCAACAGCGGTGACGAACCATCAGACCCGAAGTGCCATGGCCGGTTCTGCACGGACATATCGCGGGAATGGGTCAGGGATGCGGCGTTCAGCGCTGCGTTAAAGACCAAGGGCGCGGCACCTTTGGCGCGTCGCAAGGTGTTGACCGAATCAAGCAGGTGGAACGGAATGGCCTGAGCCGTGCGCGCGTCGATCACATAGACCCGCGGCAAAGGCTTGCCATCCGACCCAACCTGCGGGGTCACCGTCGTCACGCCACATGCCGCCAGTAGGGCCGAGGCCGTGCCAAGCAAAAGGACTGTTCGTCTGTTCATCTGTCTGCCACCCAATGCGGCCACACGGGCCTGATCTGCGTCTGTGTCTATCCAAACCCTGCGCCGTGTTCAAACCCAACTCTGCGTGACGCCGCCGAATGACAGGTCTTTGATTTGCGCCTTGGGCTTCAAAGCAGTAAAAGCACACAAAATATCAGCTTTGGAGATCTGCGGATGACCGCCGAGACGCGCAAGAACCCGAACCGCCGACTGCTTTTGGGCGGGGCTGCGGCCGTTATGGCCACAGCGGCGATGCCCGCATTTGCCCAGCAGGGCAGCACCGAGATGGAAACCCAGGCGACCGGACAGCGGAACAACATCTCAAGCTTCAAGATGAAGAACTGGCAGGATTATTTCAGCAACACCCGCAACGGTGTGATCCTGTGCGACCTTTCCTCGCGCGCGGTGCATTACTGGTCGGAAGATCAGACAATCTATCGCCTTTATCCCAGCTCGGTTCCGCTGAATGAGGAACTGACCCGCCGTGGCCGCACCGAGGTGATTCAAAAGGTCGAGAATCCCCGCTGGGTGCCGACTCCC
This sequence comes from Rhodobacterales bacterium RIFCSPHIGHO2_02_FULL_62_130, assembly GCA_001828855.1. Taxonomy (GTDB): domain Bacteria; phylum Pseudomonadota; class Alphaproteobacteria; order Rhodobacterales; family Rhodobacteraceae; genus Cypionkella. Next base: position 76,241 of record MHZT01000030.1, read on the forward strand.
AACCAGTTGGCGGCACACCCTGATTGGCCTCGCGTTGTCGAGGGGGGCTCGCCTGATAACCCGTTGGGGGTCCGTGCGCTTTATCTGAGCTGGCCTGCCTATCGCATCCACGGGACACACGATACACGCAAGATCGGTCGCCGATCATCAAGCGGTTGCGTTGGATTGTACAACGAACACATTCTCGAACTGTTTTCGCTGGCCAAAGTCGGTACGCAAGTGTTGCTAATTTGACGACATGATGGCGAAGGTCGGTCTCTTTGCGGCGCTGCGGATTGCAATTTTGCGGCCAAGCTGTTTAGAGAGCGACTACGAGGAATTGTCTTGGGTGCATATCGCCGCCTCTGCGAATTTGTGCGGTATGCCATAACTGGAGGTTATCATGAAGAAACTTGCTCTCGCTGCCGCTCTGTCGGTTGCCGCTTCGACCGCTTTCGCTGGTGGCGTTGCTGAACCGGTCATGGAGCCGGAAGTTGTTGCAGCTGCGACCTCGTCGTCGGCTGGTGGCATCATCGTCCCGCTGCTGCTGCTGCTGGTCGTGGTTGCTGCTGCTGCGTCGTCGAACAACGGCTGATCTTCGGATCAAACATGAATTGGGCGGCAGAGCAATCTGCCGTCCTTTTCATTTTTGGGGCTTGAAAAGCACAGTCTGCACTTGGAATCGTTCCAGTATACAGAAATTGTCTTGAATCATTGCCGCCGTCTGGCTCAACTGCATTCGTCGTAGGCCATCGGGACTCGCGCGGGTTTCGGTGAATCATAAACTTTAAGAAGGGACATCCCATGAAGAAAATCGCACTTGCCACCGCTTTCGCAGTTACCGCTTCCACCGCTTTCGCTGGCGGCGTTGCTGAACCGGTCATGGAGCCGGAAGTTGTTGCTGCTGCAACCTCGTCCTCGGCTGGCGGCATCATTGTTCCGCTGCTGCTGCTGCTGGTTGTCGCTGCTGCTGCTTCGTCGAGCGGCCGTAACTGATCTGATCCGATTTCGGACAAACCCGGTAATCCGGGTTCAAAAGGCAGCCTTTCGGGGCTGCCTTTTTGTTTTGACAGCTATTTCGTCGCGGTCAGCCAAGCAGGATTGAAATATTCAGGGAATCAGTAATCATCCATGGGGGGGAGTCGCGCAAAGAACTGCCCCATAACGCCCGTTCTGCCGGGCTTGGACGTGAGGGAAACAGAATGAAGAAGTTCGCACTTGCCGCCGCATTGACCCTATCTGCCTCGACCGCCTTTGCAGGTGGTATCGCCGAGCCGGTGATGGAGCCGGAAGTTGTCGCCGCTGCGACCTCGTCCTCGGCTGGCGGCATCATTGTTCCGCTGCTGTTGCTTTTGGTCTTGGCAGCCGCGCTGTCGTCCGGCGGCGAAGTCTGACACCATTTCGGCCAGTTAGGGGAAGCCAATAGGGCTGCCCAAGCCGCAGCGACCTGCCGTTCTGGCTTTTACCAGAACGGCGGCAGTTGCAGTTTTCAGCCGATCCAGCCCATCAAGTTTTCCTTGATCACCTGAACCAGTGCCGAGATATGCGCGGCATCGTCATTCAGGCAGGGAATATAGGTAAATTCCTGACCGCCTGCGTGCAGGAACGCTTCACGAATCTCGCCGTTGATCTCTTCCAGTGTCTCGATGCAATCAGCCGAAAACGCGGGCGCCATCACGGCGATTCGTTTTTTGCCTGCCTTGGCCAATTCGGCGACATGCTCCACCGTATAGGGCTTTAGCCACACCTCGCGGCCAAAGACCGACTGGAACGTAGTATCGATCGCGCCCTTTTCCCAGCCCAGCCGTTCACGCAGCAGGCGCGAGGTTTTCTGGCATTGGCAGTGATAGGGGTCGCCCTCCATCAGATAGCGCTGCGGCATACCGTGATAGCTGGCCACCAGCACATCAGGGCGGTGATCCAGCGCGGCATAGGCGCGTTCCACAGATTGCGCCAGCGCGTCGATATAGGCGGGGTGGTCGAAATACTCGGCCACAGTGCGCGCGGCAGGCTGGCGTTTTTCCTTGGTCAGCGCCTTGAAGAAGGCGTCATTCGCGGTGGCCGAGGTTGCGCCCGCGTAATGCGGATAAAGCGGGAAGAACAGGATCTTCTCGCATCCCGCCGCCACCATCGCCTTGACCTTCGATGCCGTGGACGGATTGCCATAGCGCATGCAGAAATCGACCATCACCGTATCGCCATGCGTGGCCTGCATCGCCGCTGCAATCGCCGCGGTCTGATCTTTGGTGATCGTCAGCAGCGGGCTTTCGTTCTTGTCATGGTTCCAGATCGACTTGTAATTCGCGCCGCTGGTAAAGGGCCGTTTGGTCAGGATGATCAGTTGCAGCAGGGGCTGCCATTTCCAGTCGGCAATATCGACCACGCGCTTGTCTGACAGAAATTCGCTCAGATAGCGGCGCATCGACCAATAGTCATAGTTGTCGGGCGTGCCGAGGTTGGCCAACAAAACACCGATCTTCGCCCGATTCACCGGCGGGTGATTGGCAGGCGCATGGGCAAGGCGGCCGGTTCCGGGCAAAACGTCAGTCATCGGGTGTCCTCTTGATATTCTGCGACCAGATAGCCTTGTGGCACGTCGGGTCAACTGTCCTTGGGCGGCAAAGGCGTTTCCGCCGTGTTCAAAGCATCGGCCAGACGCGCCGCCGCTGATCCGGGGCGGAGCGGTTTTTGCTGGGTTTCATGCGGCGCCCAACCTGTCAGGCAGATGATCTCGAAGGTTGCGCGAATCATGCCATCGGGGGTGGCGTAGGTTTTGGCATAGATCGCCGCTGCCCGCGCCAGAACCGCGCGCGACGTGGGGCGGCGCAGGCGGTTGGCAAGTGCGTTGCCCTCGCCCATCGCCCGCAGGTCGCGCATCAGATGGAAGGCATCGCGGTAAAGCACGGTTTTGGTGAAACTATCCGCCACCGGCAGCGCAAAGCCCGCGCGCTGCAACAACCCGCCCAGATCGCGGATTTCCGCCATCGGCAGCACACGGGGCGAAAGCCCGCCCGTCACCTCGGATTCCGCCTGCGCCAGACAGGCGCGCAATTCGTGCAGGGTCTGCCCGCCGAACATCAGCCCCAGAAACAGCCCGTCAGGCTGCAGCGCACGGCGGCATTGCACCAACTGCCCGACCAGATCATTCGCCCAATGCAGCGACAGGGCATGGACCACAAGATCCTGCGCGGCGGGTGTCAGCGCCAGCACCTCGTCATCCGGAACGCAGGGCATTTCGGGCCACAGCGACGGAAAAGCTGTCACGACAACGGGTGCCGTAAACCTTCTGTTAACCTCGCTGAGTCTCTCCTGAACTTCGAACACAGCCTCTTCCTGCAAGAAAAGGGCGGTGGCGCGGGCGCGGTGCAGGGCAAGCGCCTTGCGGTCGGTCAAAAGGGGCGGGTTTTGCATGGGCAGGGACCATAGGGGGAAGCGATGGGAATGCAAGCCGCGCTGCATCTGATCTATCCGCCGCAATGCCTGTCCTGCGATGCGCTGGTGACGACCGATTTCGGCCTGTGCGGCCCGTGCTGGCGCGAAACTCCGTTTATCACGGGGCTGGTCTGCGACCAATGCGGCACGCCCCTGCCGGGGCAAGATACCGGCCAGCCCGAACATTGCGATGATTGCCTGACCATCGCGCGGCCTTGGTCGCAGGGGCGGGCGGCGCTGCTGTATAAGGACAACGCCCGGCATATGGTGCTGGCGCTGAAACATGGCGACAGGCTTGATCTGGCGCGGCCTGCGGCGGGGTGGCTGATGCGGGCGGCGCAGCCGCTGTTACAGCCCGATATACTGGTGGCCCCGATCCCGCTGCACTGGCTGCGGCTGCTGAAGCGGCGCTACAACCAGTCGGCGCTGCTGTCATCGGCGTTGTCGAGTCTGGCACGGCTGGATCATTGCCCCGATCTGCTGATCCGCCGCCGTTCAACGCCCAGCCAAGAGGGGCGCGACCGTGATGGCCGATTTGCCAATCTGTTGGATGCCTTGTCCCTGCATCCCCGCCGCGCCGCAAGGGTTGAGGGGCGGCATATCCTGTTGGTCGATGATGTGATGACCTCGGGCGCGACGCTGGCCGCCGCTGCGGAGGCCTGTGTTGCAGGGGGCGCAAAGCGGGTTTCCGTTCTGGTGCTGGCCCGCGTTGCGAAGGATGCCTAAATCCTTATAGTCGCCGCAACACAAAGGATTGGCCCCCGATGAAACCTGTTGAGATCTATACCACCCCGACCTGCCCCTATTGCATTGCCGCCAAAGGCCTGCTGAAGAAAAAGAACGTCCAGTATACCGAGATTGATGTATCGCGTGATCCGGCATTGCGGGATGCGATGACGGCCCGCGCCGGTCGCCGCTCGGTCCCGCAGATATTCATCGGCGGCAAGCATGTCGGCGGCTGCGATGATCTGCACGCGCTGGACCATGACGGCAAGCTTGATCCGATGCTGGCCTAAGCCATGCGCGCCGCCCTTGTTCAACTGACGGTCGGCGATGATCCGGCCACCAACTTGCCGCAGACGCTGGCCTATATCCGGTCAGCCGCCACGCAGGGCGCGCAATTCGTGCTGACGCCCGAATGCACCAACGCGCTTTCGTCTAACCGCGAGCATCAGCGCAGCGTCTTGCGGCATGAGGATCAGGACGAAACCCTTGCTGCCCTGCGCGCGCAGGCCGCCGAGTCTGGCATCTGGCTGCTGATCGGCTCGCTTGGGCTGTTGACCAGCGACGCCGATGGCCGCTTTGCCAACCGCAGTTTCCTGATCTCGCCCAAGGGGGAAATCGCGGCGCGCTATGACAAGATTCACATGTTCGATGTGAATGTCTCGGAAACCGAGGTTTACCGCGAATCAGCGGGCTATCGCCCCGGCACCAAGACGGTGCTGGCGGATACCGCGTTGGCGAAGATCGGGATGACGGTGTGCTATGACGTGCGCTTTCCGCATCTGTATCGGCGGCTGGCCAAGGCGGGCGCGCAGATCATCACGGTGCCTGCCGCCTTCAACCACATCACGGGGGCGGCGCATTGGGAAACCCTGCTGCGCGCGCGGGCGATTGAAACGGGCTGCTTCGTGCTGGCCCCCGCGCAGACCGGATTTCACGCCGAAACCCACGGCAAGGGCCGTCGCACCTATGGTCATTCGCTGGCCATTGCCCCTTGGGGCGAGGTTCTGGCCGATGCCGGAACCGATGCGGGCGTAACCCTGGTGGATATCGACCTTGGCCGCGTCGACATTGCCCGCGCCCGCGTGCCATCCCTAAGCCATGACCGCGAGTTTGACGGGCCATGAATGACAAGACCGACGACATCGCGGTTGCCCTGTTTGGCGAGCTGTTCATGGCAGATCAGCTTGCCCGCAACCGCGTGTCCAAGGCGCTGCCCAAGGGGATGGAGCTTTCGCATTTCTCGGTGCTGAACCATCTTGCCCGCCTGAACGAAGAACGCACCCCCGCCCAGCTTGCCCGCGCGTTCCATGTCACACGGGGGGCGATGACCAACACGCTGGCGAAACTGGAATGGGCGGGGCATGTGCATATCCGCCCCGACTGGGACGACGCGCGGCAGAAATTCGTGGCGATCTCGCCCTCGGGCCGTGCGGCGCGGGATGCGGCGGTGGCGGCGGTGTCGCCGTTGATCGGGGATGTGGTCACGGCCTTGGGGGCCGACAAGGTCCGCGCAGTCTTGCCGGTGCTGCGCGAACTTCGCCTGCGGATGGAGGATGACGGCTAGGCGCGTTTCACGCTGGCCGTCACATAATTGCAGGACAGATCGCGGGCCGACAGGCTCCAGCTCCAGCCAAGCGGGTTGAAGACCATGCCTTTGCGATCCACAGGGTCCAGCCCTGCGTGGCGCAAAAGGTCATACAATTCATCCGGCGTGATGAACTTGGCCCAGTCATGCGTGCCTTTCGGCAGCCAGCGCATCACCCATTCCGCCCCGATGATCGCCATCGCAAAGCTTTTCGGATTGCGGTTCAAGGTGGAACACAGCATCAGTCCGCCGGATTTCAGCAGGGTCTGGCAGGTGCTCAGAAACGCTTGCGGGTCAGCGACGTGTTCTACGACCTCCATGTTCAGCACCACATCGAACCGCTCGCCCGAGGCGGCGATGTCCTCGGCTGTGGTGTTGCGATAGTCGATGGTCAGGCCGGACTGTTCGGCGTGAAGTTGCGCGACAGGGATGTTGCGCGGTGCGGCATCGGCCCCCACCACGGTCGCGCCCAGCCGCGCCATCGGTTCTGACAGCAGCCCGCCGCCGCAGCCGATGTCCAGAATCCTCAGGCCCGCAAAGGGTTGCGGCACTGTCAGATCGCGGTCAAACTCGGCGGCGATCTGGCGGGTGATATAATCCAGCCGCACGGGGTTCAGCATGTGCAGCGGCTTGAACTTGCCATTCGGGTCCCACCATTCGGCGGCCATCGCCTCGAACTTGGCAACTTCGGCGGGGTTGATCGAGCTGGTCTGGGTCATCGGAACTCCTTGCGCGTAGGTCTATGGCGGCGCAGTCTGGAGGCGTTATATAGGACGATTATGGATCATAGATCAGGCCAAAAGCGCGCAGTCGAATATCTTTACCCGCCGGTCGATCCCTTCGATCAGCGCGTGCTGGACGTGGGCGATGGCCACCGGATTTATGTGGAACAATGCGGGCGGCCGGATGGGGTGCCGGTGATCGTGTTCCACGGCGGTCCGGGGGGCGGGTGCAGCCCTGCGATGCGGCGCTATTTCGATCCGGCGGTGTATCGGGTGATCTTGTTCGATCAGCGCGGCTGCGGGCGGTCGCGGCCACATGCGTCCGTTGAGGCGAATACGACGTGGCATCTGGTGGCGGATATCGAGGCGATCCGGGTTGCGCTGGGGATTGAGCGGTTCATCGCCTTTGGCGGCAGTTGGGGGGCCACTCTGGCGCTGGTCTATGCGATCACGCACCCTGAACGAGTGCGGCATCTGGTGTTGCGGGGGGTGTTTCTTTCGACGCGGGCGGAGTTGGACTGGTTTTACGGTGGCGGGGCGGGGGCGTTTTATCCGGACCTCTGGGCGCGGTTTGTCGCGGCGGTTTCTGAGGAGGAGCGGGGCGATCTGATTGCGGCCTATCACCGGCGGCTGTTCAGCGGGAACTTGTTGGAGGAGACCAAGGCGGCGCGGGTCTGGGCGGCTTGGGAAAACGCGCTGGCTTCGGTGCATTCGGCGGGGATGTTCGGCGAAAGCCCTGCCGATTACGCGCGGGCCTTTGCGCGGCTGGAGAACCACTATTTCGTTAACGCGGGGTTTCTGGAATCGGACGGCTGGATCATGGCGAACAGGGGCCGGATCGAGCATATTCCGGCGGTGATCGTGCAGGGGCGCTACGATATGATCTGCCCGCCGGTATCGGCGTCAAAGCTGGCTTCGGGCTGGGCCAAGGCGGATCTGAGGATCATTCCGATGGCGGGGCATGCGCTTTCGGAGCCGGGGATTTCCGAGGCTTTGGTGGCGGCCATGGATACGCTGCGCGGGGTGAATGGCGGGTAGGTTCCAACGCGGGATCGAAAAATACTGTTGATTTACAGTAGGTTGATCCCTCGCCGTTAACGGATTTTTAATGTTTCGGGCCGCGAGCGGGGGTTTCACACCCCCGCGCAGGCTTGTGCCAAGCCTGCGTCCCCCGTGGGATATTTGTGCAAAGAGGATGACAATTTTAGGAAAATTGTCGGCAGTCTTCGTCAGCCGATTTTGTAGCTGGCGACGTGATCGGGCATCGGGGTGCCATCTATCAGGCGCGGGTCGGGGCGGATTTCGCCTGCGGTCAGGGCAAAGGGGATGACGCCGGCCCAGATCGGCAGGGCGTAGTCTGCCGCTTCATCTTCGGGGTCGTCGGCGCGGATTTTGGCGGACACCTCATCCAGTTTCAGGCCAAGGATCGTGGTGGCCTTGATCTCCTGATCCAGCATCGGGCGCAGGAGTTTGGTGCGGCCGGGGAACAGGGTTTCGACGAAAGTATCCAGCCGCGCGCGCTTTTCCGCCGGATCGGTGACGATGAAGGCCTGACCGAAGGCAGTGACAGAGCGGTAGTTGCAGGAATGGTTGAAGGCCGAGCGCGCCATCACCATGCCGTCGAACAGCATCACCGAGACACAGACCTGATGATTGGCGCTTTTCCGCAGCATCCGGCTGGCGGATGATCCGTGCCAGTAGATCGTGTCGCCTTCACGCCATTGCAGGGTGGGGGTAGCGTAGGGGGTGCCGTCGATCACATAGGCGACGGTGCAGTTCGGCTGGGCGTCAAGGATGGCGTGGACGGTTTCGGCATCATAGCGGGCGCGGTCGTGAAAGCGCTTGGCACGGGTGCGGGCGGTAGGTGTGTTGGTCATGGGCGGGCAATCAATCCTTCGGCGACCCATGTATCGAACTGGGCCAGAACGGCATCCGTAAAGGCGGTGTCGTTGATATGGGCATCGAGTTCAAGCAGCGTGACATTGGGTGGGCAGGATTGGCGCATCTGGTCGATGAAGGCGGCCAGCCCCTCGGCATTATGCAGTGGGCCGTCCGCGCGATCCCACTCGTTGCCGCCTTGGGTGGGCAGCAGGAAAGTCACGGGGCCTTTGGCGCCTGCCAGTTTGGTGCAGAATGTGCGGGCCAGTTCGCGGCGCTCATCTGGCGTTTGCACGATAGAAGTCAGCAGGCGGTTATGGGCATGGGCGGGGGTATCGCGGAAGCGGTCCGGCAGCGGGTGCCAGCCGACGAAATCGATCAGATCATAGCAGCCGATCGACACCATTTGCGGGATGCCTTTGGCGCCTGCATTGGTCATCCGGTCTGCGCCCGCGCTTAGGGCGGAACCGAACAGGTGGTTGCCAACCTCTTGCGGGGCGAAATCCAGAACGGCGGCGAAGGCACCTTCGGCGGCCAGCGATTCGAAGGCGCGGCCGCCCATGCCGGTGGCATGGAACACGGCCACCTCAAACCCGCGTTGTTCAAGCGCGGGTTTCAGGCTGACCATGTAGCGCAGCACGGTTTTGCCAAAACTGGTCATGCCAATCAGCGGGCGATCGCGTTTCGGCGGTTCGACCGCGCGGGCGGCCCCCAGAACCGCGCCTGCGGCCTGCGACAGCGAGGCCTTGCAGACCGAGTTCAGCCCGTAAAGACCGCCCGCCCAGAGGATCATCTGGATGTCGGCGGCAAGGCGCTCGGGCGGGATCATCGGGGAAAAGCTGACGGTCGAGACGATGTATTTCGGCACACCCAAGGGCAGAGCCGCGCAGAGGTCCAGCGCAAGGTCGGTTCCCATCGATCCGCCCAGCACCAGAACGCCGTCAAAGCGGCCTTCGTGGTGCAGGCGGGCGGCAAGGCGGGCCGACCCCAGTGCCATCGCCTGCATGGCGGCGTTTTCATCATTTAGCGCGATGATGGCGGGGATGGTGGTATCGGCAGCGGCGGCGATGTCGTGCTTGGTCCAGTCGGTGGGCAGCTTGGGGTCGCCCAGCACCGAGACATCCATCGTCAGCGCCTGCCCGCCTTGGGCAGCGATCACCGATGCGATGTAGCGAAGTTCGTCGTCCTTGGTGTCATAGGTGCCGACGATCAGGATGCGGTTGCCCATGGTGACCTCAGAGTTGAATCCACGCAGTTTTCAGATCGGTGTATTTGTCCAGCGCGTGCAGGGATTTGTCGTGGCCGTTGCCGGATTGCTTGTGGCCACCCAAGGGGACGGTGTTATCCGCGCCGCCATAGGTGTTCACATGCACCACGCCCGAGCGGATGCCGCGCACCATGCGATGCGCGCGGCTTAGGTTGCCGGTCCAGACCCCTGCGGCAAGGCCGAAGTCGCTGGCGTTGGCAAGGCGCAGGGCGTCGGCGTCGTCGGTAAAGGGGGTGACGGCAAGGACGGGGCCGAAGACCTCTTCGCGATAGAGGCGGTGGGTGGGCTGCACGCCGGTGACGATGGTGGGCTGCATGTAGTAGCCGCCGGTCTCGGTCAGGGCGCGTTGGCCGCCGGTGACGATCTGGCCGCCTTCGCGGGTGGCATCGGCGATGAAGCCAAGGTTGCCTGCCAGTTGGGTTTCCGAGTTCACCGCGCCGATCTGGGTGGACAGGTGCAGCGGGTTGCCGATGGTCATCTTGGCGGTGGCTTTTGCCAGAAGGTCGATGAACTCGTCGTGGATGTCCGATTGCACCAGAAGGCGGGAGCCAGCCACGCAGACTTGCCCTGCGTTGCGGAAGATCGCGGTGGCGGCGGTCTTGGCGGCGGTGGGCAGGTCGGGGGCGTCGGCGAAAACGATGTTGGGGGATTTGCCGCCGAGTTCGAGGTAGCAGCGTTTGAGGTTCGACTGGGCCGAGTATTGCAGCAGGCGGCGGCCTGTGGGGCCTGATCCGGTAAAGACCAGCACATCGACATCGTTGGACAGGGCGAGGGCCTCGCCGGTGATGCGACCGGGACCGGTGACGACGTTGAACACGCCGGGGGGGATGCCGGCCTCAAGCGCCAGTTCGGCAAGGCGCAGCAGGGTGAGGGATGCGGTTTCGGCGGGTTTCAGGATGATGGAATTGCCTGCGGCCAAGGCGGGGGCAATCTTCCATGCGCCGATCATCAGCGGGAAGTTCCACGGCACGATGGCGGCGACCACGCCGACGGGTTCGCGGTGGATCAGGGCAAGGACGTTATCGGCGGTGGGGGCGATTTCGCCGTAAACCTTGTCGATGGCCTCGGCATAATAGCGGAAGGTTCCGGCGGCGCTGGCGGGTTCGGCCTTGAGCGCCATGGAAATATCGGTGCCGTTGTCGCGCACACCCAGCACGGCCAGTTCCAGCGCGTGTTTGTCGATCAGATCGGCAAGGCGGTGCAACACGGCTTTGCGGGTGGCGGGGGCCGAGCGCGACCAGATGCCGGATTCGAAGGCGGCGCGGGACGAGGTGACAGCGCGGGCGACATCGGCGGCAGAGGCGCTGGCGGTGGTGGTCAGGGCTTGGCCGTTGATCGGGGAAAGCACCACGGTTTCACCGCCTTCGCCATCAAGCCATTGGCCATTGATCAGCAGTTTTCCGGCGGCAACGGGGCGGGCGGCGAGGGTGTCGATGTCGGTTTGTGTCAGGGCCATGGTCTTGTCCAGTGAAAGGAAGGGCGGCAGTTGCCCGCCGCCCTGTGGGGTGGATTACTTGGTCTGACCCATCTTGCCGAAGCGCACAGGGTCGGATTTTGCAAGGTTCGAGGCCATGATATAGCCGATCACCGCTACAACCAGCACCAGCGCGGGCAGGGCGATGCCCAGCCAGCCCGCAGCGCCCGTCAATGCGCCGAAGTCCCGGAAGATGATGGCGAACAGGATCGCCATGACCACACCCGTCAGCACCGGAAACACCTTGGTCGACAGCGGGCCTTCGCCGCGCGCGTCCTTGGCGAAGAAGGCGACTACCGCGAAAGAGGTCAGCGCCATCAGGCCCAGAACCGCCAGCGTGCCAACCTGCGTCAGCCAGACGAACAGGTTCAGCACCGGATCAAGCCCGCCCATCACAAAGCCCGTCACCACCACCAGCGCCAGCACGGTCTGGATCACCGAGCCGATATGCGGGCTTTGGTGTTCGGCATGGGTCACACCGACGCGGGCGGGCAGGATGCCTTCACGGCCAGCGACGAATTTGTAGCGTGCCACGGCATTGTGGAAGGCCAGCACGGCGGCGAAAACCGAGGTCATGAACAGGATGCCCATGATCGAGGTCAGTGTGCCACCCAGATAGCGGCCACCCAGTTCGAACAGGAACATTGCCGGATCGGGCAGACCTTGCAGTGTGGGCATCAGGTTGTCGACGCCGACACCCATCACCATCAGCCACGAGGTCAGGATGTAGAACACCCCGATGATGCCGACGGAAAGGTAGGTGGCGCGGGGAACGGTGATCGAGGGATTCTTGGCCTCTTCGGCGTAGATGGTGGTGGCCTCGAACCCGATGAATGAGGCAAAGCAGAACAGGATGCCGATCGATGGCGTGCCGGATGTGACTTGCGCCCACGAGAACGGCTGCGCGTTCAACCCAGAGTCGCCGCCCGAAATCAGGATCGCGGCGTCCAGCGCCAGCACGATCAGGAATTCGGCCAACACAAGGCCCATCAGCACCTTGGCCGACAGATCGACTTGACGGTAACCCAGCACGGCCACCAAGGCGATGGCGATATAGGACCAGACATACCACGGCAGGACCAAGCCAAACTCGGCAAAGGTGCCGGATGCGATGGCCCCCAGCAGGCCCAGCAGGCCGATCTGCATGGTGTTATAGGCCAGAATGGCGACCAAGGCCGCCGCCCCGCCCATCCGACCCCCAAGGCCGCTGGCGGTGAAGGCATAGAAGGCGCCAGCGTTGCGGACATGCCGCGCCATGGCGACATAGCCGACCGAGAACAGCAACAGGATCACGGTGACGATCACGAACGCCCCTGCGATGCCCGCGCCATTGCCGAACAGCATCGAGGGCGGGATACCGCCGCCCGCCGCTGTCAAAGGGGCCGCCGCCGACACCACCATGAAGGTGATGGCGCTGGTGCCTAACGAGTTTCCACGCAACTGGTTTGCGCCTTTGGTTGGTTCAGCCATATCTGCCGTTTCCCTTTGGTGTGCTGCGGCGCTGTCGGGTCAATCCTGCGCTGCTTCCCTGTTGGTTTATTATATGAACCGATGGTTCGAATTTAGATTGACAGAGTGGGGGGCGATCTGTCAACAAAAATGAAAGGAGCACGGTTTCGGGGGTTTCCCGTGCCGTGGCGCAGACCGAGGACAGCATGGGAACCGTTTCAAAGGCGCTTGAACTTCTGAACCTGTTCACACGGGCGCGGCCCCTGATCGGGCTGTCGGATCTGGCGCGGCTTGCGGGGGTGAACAAGGCCACCTGCTATCGGCTGATGACAGAGCTGGCCGAATTCGGGCTGGTCGAACAGATCGGAACGGGGCGGGAATACCGGCTGGGTCCGGCGGTGTTGCGGCTGGCGGTGCTGCGCGAGGCGCAGGTGCCGATGCGCGATGCCGCGATGCCGGTGTTGCAAGCCTTGGCGCAGGCGACGGGGGAAACCGCGCATCTGTCGATCTTGATCGGGGGGGCGCTGCGGACACTGGCCCATGCCTATGCGACCGCCCATGCCACCAAGGTGACGATGGAGGATGCCGAGGTGCTGCCGTTTCATGCGACATCTTCGGGCATGGCGGTGCTGGCGTTTCAGCCCGAGGCGTTTCAGGCGGGGGTGCTGGCCGCGCCGTTGCAACGGCTGACGGAGGTGACCGAAACCGATGTGGCTGCGCTGCGCGCGCGTTTGGCGCAGGTGCAGGCCAGCGGCATTGCCGAAAGCGCGGGCGGCTATGAATCGGATGTCAGCAGCATGGCGGTGCCGCTGTTCGATGCGCGCGGCCAATGCTGTGGCGGGCTGTCGGTGGCGGCTTTGTCCAGCCGGATGACGCCCGCGCAGCGCGATCTGATCCGCAGCGAAATCACCCGAGCAGGGGCCGAGATTACCACAAGCTGGGGTGGCACGTTGCCGCCCGCCATTGCCACACTTTGGCGCGCCCGCGCCTGACGAAAGGATCAAGCCATGAAAGACGAGAACTTCCTCAAGGCCAATAACGCCCGCAGCGTCTGGCATCCGATGACCGCACCGGGCGACAGCCTGAAGAATGCGCCGGTGATCGTGACCGGCGGGCAGGGTGTGCGGATCACCGATATCGACGGGCATGAGGTGGTCGATGGCGTGGGCGGGCTGTGGAACGTGAACCTTGGCTATTCCTGCCAGCCGATCAAGGACGCGATTGCGGCGCAGTTAGAGAAGCTGCCCTATTACTCGATCTTCCGCGGCACCTCGAACGACGCGGTGATCGAGCTGGCCGAGGAATTGCGGACGTTTTTCGCGTCCGATGGGCTGACGCGGGCGTTCTTTACCTCGGGCGGATCGGATTCGGTGGAAACGGCGCTGCGGCTGTCGCGTCAGTATCACAAGATCCGCGGCGAGGGCGGTCGGGTGAAGTTCCTGTCGCTGAAAAAGGGCTATCACGGCACGCATTTCGGCGGGGCCTCGGTGAACGGAAACGCGAATTTCCGCACCATGTATGAGCCGCTTTTGCCCGGATGCCACCATATCCCCGCGCCCTATACCTATCGCAATCCTTTCAACGAATCCGATCCGGCCAAGCTGGCGGCGCTGTGTCTGGCGGCGTTGGAGGACGAGATCGCGTTTCAGGGGGCTGGCACGATTGCGGCCTTCATCATGGAGCCGGTTTTGGGCGCGGGTGGGGTGATCCCGCCGCACCCGTCCTTCATGCCGGGGGTCGCCGCGATTTGCCGGAAGAACGGGATTTTGCTGATCGCGGATGAGGTGATCACGGCGTTCGGCCGCACGGGGGCCTGGACGGGCAGCCGGCTGTGGGGGGTGAAGCCCGATTTCACCTGCACTGCCAAGGCAATCACCAACGCCTATTTCCCCTTCGGCGCGGTGATGATCGCGGAAAACGTGGCCGAGGTGTTCGAAAAGGATGAATCCGGCAAGGCTGCCATCGGGCATGGCTATACCTATTCGGGGCATCCGGTGGGGGCGGCGGCGGCGCTGGCTTGTCTGGCGGAAACCCAAAGGCTGAACGTGAAGGACAACGCGGCGGCGCGGGGGGATGAACTGTTCGCGGGGCTGAAGGCGCTGATGGCCAAGCATGAGGTGATTGGCGATGTGCGCGGCGGCTATGGGTTGATGAACGCGATTGAACTGGTCGCGGATCGGGACAGCAAGAAACCGGCAGACAAGGCGGTTCCGGCAAAGGTGCAGGCCCGCACCTATGAGGAAGGTGCGATGGTGCGGGTGTCGGGGAACAATATCATCCTGTCGCCGCCGCTGGTGCTGACAAGCGCCGATGTCGGGGTGATCCTGTCGGCGCTGGATGCGGGATTTTCGGCTCTGTAAGCCGATTAGTGACGTAGTGGGGCGGCCTGCTCAGGCCGCCTTCATCCGCGACAGTTGCACCGCCAGAATGCCTGCGGCGGCGATGGCGACGCCGATCATGTCCAGCAGGCCGATCTTTTCGCCCAGCAGCGCCGCCGCAACGCAGACCCCGAAGAACGGGTTCAGGAAGTGGAAGGTCGAGGCGCGCACCGCCCCGACCCGCCCGACCAGAGCGAACCACAACAGTGTCGCCGCAAGGCCGGGGATGGCGATCTGATAGGCGAAAGCCAGCATCAGCGGCGTGGTGAGTGCCACTTGCGGGGTTTCCAGCACGGCGGACACCGCGCCAAGGGTGATGGACCCGACCAGCATTTGCAGGCCGACCACCATTAAAAGATTGCCGCCCGAGGACACCGACCGCACCGTCAGCGTGGCCACGGCCAGCGCCAAGGCTCCGCCCACACAGAGCGCAACCGCCACAGGATCGGCCCCGCCCGACACGCGGCCGCCCATGATCAGCGCCACACCCGCAAAGCCCGCCAGCAGGCCAAGTATGCCCAAGGGACCAACCTTGTCGCCGCGCCAGATCCAGCCCAGCAGCGCCACGATCAGCGGCATCGAGGAGGCGATGATCGACGCCAAGGATGCCTGCACCGATTGCAGCGCGATGAAGTTCAGCCCCAGATACAGCGCGTTCTGGCACAGGCCAAAGATGATGACCGACAGGGCGACGGGGCGGGTAAGACGCCAGCTTTGCCCCATCGCCCGCGCGGCGATCACCGCGATCAGGCCGGAAATCGCAAAGCGCGCTGAAAGGGCCAGCAGGGGCGGGGCATCGGCCACGATGATCCGCGCGGTGGCAAAGGCCGAGGACCACATCAGCGAAAACGCAAGGCCCATCAGGATAGCGCGGAAATCCATAGTCATCCCCCAAGCAAAAGGGCCGCCGATAGGGCGACCCTTTGTTTCATCCGTCATCGCCACAAATCAGGCGTTGACGCTGTCTTTCAATGCCTTGGCAATCGAGAATTTCACCTGCTTGTCAGCGGCCTTGGTCACGGTTTCGCCGGTGGCGGGGTTGCGAACCTGACGCTCGGGGCGTTCACGGCAGACAACTTTGCCCAGACCCGGCAGCGCAACCGAACCGCCCGCAGCGACTTCACGCGCCACGATGGCAGCGATGGCATCCAGTGCAGAGGTGGCGGTTTTCTTGTCAGCGCCCATTGCGTCGGCAATAGCGGCCACCAGCTGCGTCTTGGTCATCGGTTTCGTCGTCATCATCTTGTTCCTTCGTTTCGGCCACCGTTGTGCAACAGAGGCCTGTTCCAGCCGTTACGGCGAATGAGACCGCTTCCCACGGATTTAAGCGGCAAGGCAAGGGGTTTTCGTGCGAAATAAGGAGTTTTCCCACGTCAGAGGAAGGCAGTTTCCTCGAAACTCCGCAGTTTCCGGCTGTGAATCCGTTCGATCGGCATGTCGCGCAGATGCTCCATGGCGCGGATGCCGATCTGCAAGTGGCGGCTGACCTGGGTCTTGTAGAACTCGGATGCCATGCCGGGCAGCTTCAACTCACCATGCAGCGGCTTGTCCGAGACACACAAAAGCGTGCCATAGGGAACGCGGAAGCGGAAGCCGTTGGCGGCGATGGTGGCGCTTTCCATATCCAGCGCGATGGCACGCGATTGCGACAGGCGGCGCACGGGGCCGGACTGGTCGCGCAGCTCCCAGTTGCGGTTGTCGATGGTGGCAACGGTGCCGGTCCGCATGATCCGCTTCAGTTCGTATCCCTTAAGCTGCGTCACTTCGGCCACGGCATCCTCAAGCGCGATCTGGATTTCGGCCAGCGCGGGGATGGGAACCCAGATCGGCAGATCGTCGTCCAAGACGTGATCTTCGCGCAGGTAGGCATGGGCCAGACAGAAATCGCCAAGCGACTGGCTGTTCCGCAGCCCCGCGCAATGGCCGACCATCAGCCACGCATGGGGCCGCAGCACCGCGATATGGTCGGTGGCGGTTTTGGCATTGCTGGGACCGACGCCGATGTTGACCAGTGTGATGCCGTTCCCGTCGGTCCGTTTCAGGTGATAGGTCGGCATCTGCGGGGTTTTGGAATGGGGCGGGATCACGCCGTCGGGGGTCGTGATCTCGTGGTTTCCGGTGGCGACAAAGCTGGTGTAGCCGGTGTCGGGATCGGCCAGTGCGGCGCGGGCATAGGCTTCGAATTCATCGACGTAGAACTGGTAGTTGGTGAACAGCACATGGTTCTGGAAATGCGTGGCATCGGTGGCGGTGTAATGTGACAGGCGGGCAAGGCTGTAATCCACGCGCTGCGCGGTAAAGGGTGCCAAGGGGGCAGACCCGTCGGGGTTATGGGTGCGGGTGCCGTTGACGATGTCATCGTTCGTGGTCGCCAGATCCGGCACGTCGAACACATCGCGCAGGGAAAACTCCAGCACGCCCTCTTGCGGGACCGAGACATTGGGATTGCCCGCCACCGCAAAATGCACGGGGATCGGGGTATCCGACGGCCCGATCTGCACCGAGACACTGTGGTTGTGCATCAGAAGGCTAATCTGCTGGGTAAGATAGCTGCGGAACAGGTCGGGGCGGGTGATCGTGGTGGCATAGGTGCCGGGGCCAGCGACATGGCCAAAGGACAGGCGGCTGTCGGTCTTGGCGTGGCTGGTCACGGTCAGGCGGATTTCGGGGTAAAAGGCGCGGATGCGGGTGTCTGGCTTTTGCCCGGTCACCGTCGCGCTGAAATGGGTGGACAGAAACTCGACAGCCTGTTCGTAAAGCTGTTCCAGCCGCGCAACGGCGGCAGGGGCATCGGTGAAGGCCTGCGCGGCAGGTTGGTCGGGGGTCAGGACAAAAACAGCATCTTCGATCATCGCGTCATCTTCCAAAATCTGATCGGGCATCTAAGGCCGACACGATCCTTTCCGCAAGTGACGTGTTCATGACGCCCGAAACAGCGCCACCATCGCGTGATCCTTGGCATGGGCCGGATCAAGCGCAAGGGCGGCGTCCGTATAGACCGCAACTTCGATCAGATGCAGGGAATGGATAAGCCCTTTGTCGGTCAGGTCTTGCAAGGCAGTGTCAAAGCCGTCCGCTGTCCAGACCCGCTCATTGATGGATACCGCAAACAGCGCGTCGGGGGCGGCAACGGACAAAAGAGGGCCGAACGCCTGCGGCCCGACATGGCCAGCGGTAAAGGTGCCGGAACTGACTATGCCGTTATAGCGTGGGGTCAGTGGCAAGGGTTTGGTGATATCGGCTTCGGCCAGATCGCGGTAAATGCCCTTCTGCGCGGCAAAGGCCAGCATATCGGGTGACAGGTCGATACCGTCAATCGGCGCGCTAAACCCCATCTCGCGCAGACTGGCCGCCAAAAGGCCTGTGCCGGCGCCGACATCCAGCACAGGGCCGACACCGCCAGCCGCAAGGAACGCCCCGGCAACATGGGCAGGCAGGCGATACCCCATTCCGGCCACAAAGCCGGAGTCGTAACTGGCCGCCCAGTCACGGTAAAGCCGCAGGGTTTCATCGGTGCCGCGCAAGGCGAGGGCAGAGGTCAGGTCAGGTTCTGTCATGTTGTGATAGGGCCATGACGACAAAAGGAAATCAACCACCTTGCCGGGGCGCGGCACAGGGCCGATATTGGAGCGATGAACACACTGCTTTCTCTTGGCCACGGCTATTCCGCGCAGGCACTGGCCCGTCTGCTGATCCCGCAAGGCTGGCGGGTCATTGGCACGACCCGAAGTGCGGCCAAGGCGCAAGCCTTGCGCGCCCAAGGGGTCGAGCCGATCCTGTGGCAAGACGACCTTACGTCCGCGCTGGCGCAATCGACGCATTTTCTGTCCTCTATCGCGCCGGACGAGAGCGGCGATCCGGTGCTGCTGCGCTATGGCCAGCAGATTGCGGCCACGCCGCTGCACTGGGTGGGCTATCTGTCAACCACGGCAGTTTATGGCGACCATAAGGGCGCCTGGGTGGATGAAACCACGGCCCTGACGCCCGGCACTGCACGCGGCGCGGCGCGGGTGGCGGCGGAACAGGCATGGTCTGCGCTGGGCCTGCCGCTGCATATCTTCCGGCTGGCCGGCATCTATGGACCCGGCCGCGGCCCTTTCGAAAAGGTGCGCGACGGAACGGCCCGCCGGATCATCAAGACAGGGCAGGTGTTCTCGCGCACGCATGTGCAAGACATCGCACAGGTTCTTGCGGCCTCGATCGCGCGGCCCGCTCCGGGAGGGATCTATAACGTCTGCGACGACGATCCCGCCCCGCCCGAAGACGTGCTGTCCCACGCCGCCCGGCTCCTTGGCCTGCCCGACCCCCCCGCGATTCCCTATGAGACCGCCGAGATGACCCCGATGGCCCGCAGCTTTTACGCCGAGTCAAAGCGGGTGCGGAATGACCGGATCAAGGCCGATCTTGGCCTCAAACTGCTGTATCCCACCTACCGCGAGGGTCTGGCGGGACTGCTGTCCGAAAGCTGACCTGCCATCGGGGTGCGTGCAAGCACACACCCTACCCTTTGGGCTTCAGCTTGGTTCAAATACTCCCGCCGGAGGCTCCTCCATATGCTGCAAGAGCCTCCGGCGGGAGTATTTAGGCCAAGATGAATTCAGGGGGTAGGGTGCGTGATTTCACGCACCATGGCTTGAAATGCGGAATTTTGTGCATAGGTTCTGCACGCAGACCGGGCCCCTCTGACGGCAATCGTGCCGTGATGTCGGACTGCATCGAGCGCGCTCGGTGTCGGCCCGGTGGTTTCCCGGACGTTTTCCAAGCGCACTCTTCATCGCAAAGAGGCTGCATATGGAAAGTTTGCTATTCACGTTGTTTCTGGGAACCCCGCTTTGGTTGTGGTTCACCTTTATCGGGCTTGTCGTCACACTTCTGGTTTTTGATCTTGGTGTGTTGAACAAGGGCGATCACGAGATCGGGGTGCGCGAAAGCCTGCGGCTTTCGGCGCTGTATATCAGTTTGGGCGTCGGTTTTGGCGGTTTTGTCTGGTGGCATTTCGGTGCCGTTCCGGCGGCGGAATATATGACCGCTTTTGTTGTTGAAAAGACTTTGGCCTTGGACAACGTCTTTGTCATCGCGCTGATCTTTTCGTTCTTTGCCATCCCGCGTGCTTATCAGCATCGGGTGTTGTTCTGGGGCATTCTGGGCGTGATCGTGTTGCGCGGCATCATGATCGGCGTGGGTGCCACTTTGGTCGCCAGCTATGGTTGGGTGCTTTATCTTTTCGCGGCCTTCCTGATCTTTACCGGTATCAAGATGCTGGTGACGGACGAGAAAGAAACCGACATGGCCGCCAACCCTGTTCTGCGGTTCATGCGGAAGCGGTTTCGGGTGACCGAGGGCTTGCGGGGCAGTGCTTTCTTTGTGAACGAGGCTGATCCGGCGTCGGGCAAGGTGGTGCGCTGGATGACGCCGCTTTTCCTTGCGCTGGTGTTGATCGAGATTGCAGACCTTGTGTTTGCCGTGGATTCGGTGCCTGCCGTGTTTGCGATCACGACCGATCCTTATATCGTCTACACCTCTAACATCTTTGCCATTCTTGGCCTGCGCGCGTTGTATTTCGCCTTGGCTGCTGTGCTGCATCGGTTCCACTATCTGAAGCATGCTTTGGCGATCCTGTTGGTGTTCATCGGGTCGAAGGTGTTTGTGGCCGATCTGTTCGGGTGGCAGAAATTCCCCGCAAGCTGGTCTTTGGGGATCACCTTTGCGATCCTTGCCGCGGGCGTGGTCTATTCGCTGTGGCGGTCGCGCAAGGACGGGGCGCTGCCGGTGGCGGGGTTGTAACCCCGCCGCTTGCGGCCCATATCGGGTGTTCCGGTGGTGAGGGTTTTCCCCATGTCTGACGAGCCTGAGTCCAAGCCCCTGCGCCCCGCTTTGGGCCAGCGTCTGCATCTGAACGCGGCCGAACCGGGGCGGCGGATGTCCGAGCTTCTGAAATCGATCGCCGCCGATTCCACGCAAGAGCGGATCACGATTGCCGATCTGTTGTCGGCGATGGAGGGGCGGGCCTTTGGCGCGTTGCTGCTGCTGTTCGCCTTTCCGAACATCCTGCCCAGCCCGCCGGGGCTGGCGGGGATACTGGGGTTGCCGCTGATCTATCTGGCGTCGCAACTGATGCTGGGGCGCAGCCCGTGGTTGCCGAATTTCATCGGCAACCGGTCGGTGACGCGCGAAGCCTTTGCCTCGCTTGTCACGCGCGCCGCGCCGTGGATTGTGCGGGCCGAAAAGATGCTGGTCGAGCGGATGGTGTTTCTGGTCAGCCCCTCGGCGCAAAGGGCGCTGGGGGCGGTGTGCCTGCTGCTGGCGCTGATCCTTGTGCTGCCGATCCCGTTTGGCAACATGCTGCCCTCGATTGCCATTTGCGTCATCGCTTTGGGGATACTGGAGCGGGATGGCGCGTGGATACTGGGCGGGTTGGTGGCCGGTCTGGTTGCAACGGTGGTGGTGGGCGGTCTGGCCTATGGATTGGTGAAATCCGCGATCTTCGTGCTTATGAACGCATTCTAGTGCTGAAGTCAGGCGCACTGCTACCACTACGAAATGCGTTCCCACTGTATGTTCAATTTGGTGGCCGTTAACCCCTGAAAAAGAGAAATTGCAAAATTAGTTAAGTTATGGTTTGTGAATGGTGCGGACGACCGGGATTGAACCGGCACGGGGCATCTGAGTTTGAGCGCTCGCCCCCGTGGCTTCCAAGGCCACTGTGTCTACCTATTTCACCACGTCCGCGGTGAATGTGGTCATCGGCCAGATAACTCTTGGACGATGACCGCGTTGCCCCTCCGCCTTGGCGGTCGGGTTGTTAAGCTAAGGCGGCGGCATAATCATGTCCTCCTTGGATAAAGCCAGAAGCGGAGGGGTTCTCCTCGCAAGATTAATCCTCCGCTTCTTCACGATGAAGTCTCTGATGATGTTAGATACCAGAGGCTATTTTGTTCTTTATAGCGATTATCTTCGCGGCCTTTACGCAGTTCGCCGCGTATGGTTGATAACGCTATCATTTTTTCCATGTCGCTTTGCGCTGACATCACAATATCATCTAGGCTCACGCCTTCTGGGTGATCTGCCAAGACTCTATTTACAAAGTTACGCGGAAGCCCCTTCGGTGCTCGCTTTCTGTCACGGTTTTCGGCGTGAACACTTGGGGCGCTAAAGCGCTGCTCTACAACATTGGATGAAGTCTGCGCGATGTTGACAGCGAATTCTTGGCTGACGACAGTTGCAGCTTCCGGCCGGTCCATTTGTAAAAGCGCGCGAATTTCTGCTTTTGCATCGGTATGGCCCTGAGCATAAGCTTCGGAGTGAGCCTTGGAAATAGCAGCATCCAAGAGTGGCCGGATTGCCGACAGTATCTCGCTGACAATAGAATCGCTGCTCATCGAAATACCCCCCAAATGCTGTCATGCGATATATAGCATAAGCGCGACCGTGTGGCAATAGGTTAGCATCACATTGGCGCCACTCTCCCTGTGATGCTATTTGACACAATCTGATTTTAGGATCTCTGCGGTTGCTAGGCCCGCTTCCCCACCACAGCGACGCCCAGAACTTGCAGCACCTTTGCCTCGATGTGGGCGGCGTCCATGGCGGCGGTGCGGTACATGGATTCGGGGGTGGCGTGGTCGATGAAGGTGTCGGGCAGGACCATGCTGCGGTATTTCAACCCGGTGTCGAAGATGCCTTCTTCGGCCAGCAGTTGCGCGACGTGGCTGCCGAAGCCGCCGATGGCGCCTTCTTCGATGGTGATCAAAGCCTCGTGCGTGCGGGCCAGATCAAGGATCAGGTCGCGGTCCAGCGGTTTGGCAAAGCGGGCGTCGGCGATGGTGGGGGTCAGGCCTTTGGAGTCCAGCGCCTCGGCGGCCTTTTGCACTTCGGACAGGCGGGTGCCGAAGGACAAGAGGGCCACGCGCGCGCCGCGCTGGATCATCCGGCCCTTGCCGATTTCAAGCGGGATGCCTTTGGCGGGCATATCAACGCCGGTGCCTTCGCCGCGCGGATAGCGGAAGGCGATGGGGCCATCGTTATGGGCGGCGGCGGTGGCGACCATGTGGACAAGTTCGGCCTCATCTGCGGCGGCCATCACCACCATGCCGGGCAGGTTGGCAAGGAAGGCCACGTCGAAAGACCCCGCATGCGTCGCGCCGTCGGCGCCGACCAGACCGGCGCGGTCGATGGCAAAGCGGACGGGCAGGCGTTGGATTGCCACGTCATGCACGACCTGATCGTAGCCGCGTTGCAGGAAGGTCGAGTAGATCGCACAGAAGGGTTTCATCCCGCCAGCCGCCAGACCTGCAGCGAAGGTGACGGCGTGCTGTTCGGCGATGCCCACATCAAAGCAGCGCTTGGGGAAGCGGGCGGCAAACAGGTCAAGCCCGGTGCCGTCGGGCATGGCGGCGGTGACGGCGACGATTTTGTCGTCAGCCGCACCTTCGGCGATCAGCGATTGCGCGAAAACCTTGGTATAGCTGGGCGCGTTCGAAGCGGCTTTGACCTGCACACCGGTCAGAACGTCAAATTTTCCGGTCGCATGGCCCTTGTCGCGGGCGGATTCAGCGGGGGCATAGCCTTTGCCCTTCTGGGTCAGCACATGGATCAGGATTGGACCCGTGGCGCGGGCCTGTGCAGTGCGGAGGACGGGAAGAAGCTGCTCAAGATCGTGGCCGTCGATAGGGCCGACATAGGAAAAGCCCAGTTCTTCGAACAGGGTGCCGCCAACGGCCATGCCTTTGAGCATCTCTTTCGCCCGACGCGCGCCTTCCTGAAAGGGTTCGGGCAGCAGGGAAACCATGCCCTTGGCGGCGGATTTCAATTCTTGGAACGGTTGGCCCGCATACATGCGCGACAGATAGGCCGACAGCGCGCCGACGGGGGGCGCGATGGACATTTCATTGTCGTTCAGGATCACGAACAGGCGCTTTTTCAGGTGGCCCGCGTTGTTCATCGCCTCGAACGCCATGCCTGCCGACATCGAGCCATCGCCGATGATCGCCACCGCATCGCCCGGATCGCCGCCCAGTTCGGCGGCCATCGCAAAACCAAGGGCTGCGGAGATTGAGGTTGAACTATGGGCCGCGCCGAAGGGATCGTAGGGGGATTCGCTGCGCTTGGTAAAGCCGGACAACCCGCCTTCGCTGCGAAGGGTGCGGATGCGGTCACGGCGGCCCGTCAGGATCTTGTGCGGATAGCATTGGTGGCCCACGTCCCAGATGATCTTGTCGCGCGGGGCGTTGAACACGGCATGCAGGGCTACGGTCAGTTCTACCACGCCCAGACCCGCGCCAAGGTGGCCGCCCGTGACCGACACTGCCGAAATGGTTTCGGCGCGGAGTTCATCGGCCAGTTGGCGCAATTCGCGGTCGTTCAACGCCTTCATATCCGAAGGCAGCTTTACGCGGTCCAGCATTGGAGTGGCCAGCGTCGGGGTTTTCGGTGTGTCCGTCATGGTCCCCTCGGGCTGTCAGGTCTCGCGCGAGATAGCGAAGCGCGCGGCGGCAATCAAGTTGGTGGCGGCTGCACCATAGGGCTGCAGGTGGCTTTCGGCCTGTTCCACCAGTTCGGCGGCGCGGGCGCGGGCGGCATCAAGGCCCAGAAGCGAGACGAAAGTGGCTTTTCCGGCATCGGCGTCTTTTTGCAGGCGCTTGCCGGCTTTGGTGGCGTCTCCGGTTACGTCCAGAATGTCGTCGGCGATCTGGAAGGCAAGGCCAAGCGCTGTGGCGTAGGCGCGCAGGGGGGAGGGATCGGCATGGGCGATGATTGCGCCCGCCTCGGCGGACCAGCGGATCAGGGCGCCGGTCTTGCCCGCCTGAAGCGCGGTGATCTGGGGCAGGGTCAGCGGTGTGGCGGCGGTTTCGGCGGCGATATCAAGCGCCTGACCCAGCACCATGCCTTCGGCCCCCGAGGCTTTGGCTAGGCTGGCGACCAGCGCGATGCGGGTTTCGGCGCTGCCAAGGGCCGGATCGGCCAGCAGCTCGAAAGCCAGCGTTTGCAGCGCGTCACCGGCCAGAATCGCGGTGGCCTCATCCCATTTGATGTGCAGTGTGGGCAGGCCGCGGCGCAGGTCGTCAT
Organism: Rhodobacterales bacterium RIFCSPHIGHO2_02_FULL_62_130; assembly: GCA_001828855.1. Lineage (GTDB taxonomy): Bacteria > Pseudomonadota > Alphaproteobacteria > Rhodobacterales > Rhodobacteraceae > Cypionkella. The sequence goes on from MHZT01000030.1 coordinate 101,196, forward strand.
TGTCCATCGCGGGCAGATCGTCGTGGATCAGCGAATAGGCGTGCAGGGATTCGACCGCCGCCGCTGCCGCGATGGCGGTTTCAGATGGCACGCCCAGCATGCGGGCGGATTCCAGCACCAGAAAGCCGCGCAGGCGTTTGCCGCCCTGAACAGCATAGCGCATGGCGTGGATGACGGGCTGATCGGCCTTGTCGGCCAAGGCCGCGTCCAGACGGGCTTGGATCAGGCAGGCATCGGCGGCAAGGGTTTGCGGAAAGGTCACATCCCCTCCACGGGGGTGGTGCCGATGGCGCGGCCTTCGGCGGCACGGATCAGTTCGACCTTTTCTTCGGCGTCTTTCAATTTGCCAGCGCAATGGGATTTCAGCGCCGCGCCGCGTTCGTAAAGGGCGATGGATTGTTCCAGCGCCACTTCGCCGCGTTCCAGTTGCGTGACGACGGATTCAAGCGCGGCCATCGCCTCTTCGAAGGACATTTCGGCTACGGGTTTGTCGGTCATTGGCCTTGCTCCATCAGAACGCCCACATGCGCCGCGACCGAAGCCGCGAGTGCATCCAGATCATAGCCGCCCTCAAGGCAGGATACCACCCGCCCGCCGCAGGTGGTTTCGGCGATTTCGCAAATCCGGCGGGTGAGCCAAGCATAATCGTCGGTCTGCCATTCCAGCCCTGCCAGCGGATCATCCTGATGGGCGTCAAAACCGGCGGAAATCAGGATGAGTTCTGGCTGCCAAGCGGTCAGGGCGGGGAAGGCAAGGGTTTCATAGGCCGCGCGCATCACGCCGCTGCCCGAGCCTTCGCGCAGGGGGATATTCACGATCTGGCCATGCGCGCCGGTTTCGATGCGCGCGCCGGTGCCGGGGTAAAGCGGCATCTGGTGGCTTGAGATGAACAGGGCGCGGGGTTCGTCCCAAAGCAGGTCTTGGGTGCCGTTGCCGTGATGCACGTCGAAATCCACGATGGCAACGCGGGACAGCCCGTGATGGTCCAGCGCATATTTTACGGCAATAGCGACGGTGCCGAACAGGCAGAAGCCCATTGCAGTGGCGGTCTCGGCGTGGTGGCCGGGTGGGCGGCATGCGATGAAAGCGTTTTTCAGATCGCCCGACAGTACGGCATCCACCGCAGCACAGGCCCCACCGACCGCGCGCAGGGCGGCATCGAGCGATCCGGGGGAAAGGTAGGTGTCGCCATCCAGTTGCGCCCAGCCTGCCGATGGCACGGCGGCGCGGACGCGGGCAAGATAGGCGGCAGGATGACAGCGCAGGATTTGCGCGTCATCAGCCACGGGGCAGTCACGCAGGTCCGGCGAAAGGGGGGCAAGACCCGACTCGACCGCAGCAAGGCGGGCCACCTGCTCGGGGTGGCCCGGAGGCGTGACATGCCTCCGGAACGCCGCAGCGGTATAGACGGCTGTTGTCACCCTTGGACTTCTTGGCAGGCGATGGTTTCGGCAATCGCCTCATCCGTGCCGGAGAGGTCGATCGACATCACGTCACTGCCATCGTGTTGCAGCACCATGACATTGCGCGCGGCAAGGTCGGTCAGGAAATCGATGCTGTCAAAGGTGATCACGGCGCCGGGCAGCGCGTCCAAATGGACGCCAACCGCTTCGCCGTCATATTGCTGATCGTCCAGCAGGAACGAGATCGGATAGGACGCGCCATCTTCGATGTCGCCCCATGCGTCATTGAAGGCGGCGACATAGCCATTGCCCGCGGTGCGGTCAAAACCGATCCGCACGGTTGAGCCATCTTCGAAATCCGAGGTCAGCAGGCAGCCATTGCCCAAGGTCGGGTCAACGGCCACGGCCCAGCCGCCGGCTTCGGAATAAGGCACAAGATCCTGAGCGGTGGCGGCGGTGGTCAAAAGGGCAAGGCCAAGGGCAGAGGCAAGGTGCAGAAAGGTCATGTAAATCCTCGATATATGGAGAGTGTAGTGTAGATCGCCAAAGCGGTGCGGCAAGCGGTGGGAGGCTTAATCCGGTTGCAGCATATAGCCTTCGCCGCGCACGGTTTGCAGATAGCGGGGCTGTTTGGGGTCTTCTTCGATCTTGCGGCGCAGGCGGGTGATCTGGACATCGACCGCGCGTTCCTGACCGCCATTTTCATCGCGCGCCTCGTCGCGGGGCATGTCTCCGACCAGCTTGTCGCGTGACAGGGCCGTGCCGGGTTGGGCCGAAAAAATCCGCATCAGCGCGGCCTCGGTGGAGGTCAGGCGGATTTGCTCGGTTCCGCGCCATAGCTCTCCCCGGTCCATGTCATAGCGGACGGCCCCAAGGTGCAGCACTTTGGGCGCAGGCGTGGCGGGCTTTACTTGCGGCACACGGCGCAGGATGGCGTTGATCCGCAGCAGAAGTTCCTTGGGTTCAAACGGCTTTACAAGGAAATCGTCTGCGCCAGCCTCGAACCCTTCGATGCGGTTGGCGGTTTCGCCCTTGGCGGTCAGCAGCAGGATGGGCAGGGACAGCGATTTGCGCAGATCGCGGGTCAGAGCGATGCCGTCTTCGCCGGGCATCATCACATCCAGCACCAGCATATCAAATTCCAGACCGGCCAGCAGGCGGCGGGCCTGTGCGGCATCGCGGGCGGTGGTGACCAGAAAGCCGTTGCGGATCAGGAATTTCTGCAGCAGCCCGCGGATGCGTTCATCATCATCGACGACAAGAAGGTGGGCGTGGGTATCGGTCATGTTCCGCTTTCCTTCAGACCTTGATACTGGCGGCGCTGTTCCGGGTCCATCATCGCCTCAAGCACGGTGCGAAAACCGTGGACGGCCTGCGGCCCTGCCGCGCGATAGGCGGCGCGCATGCGGGCGCGCTGGGCATCGGACAGCGCGCGTTCAAGGGTGGCCCCTTTGTCGGTCAGGTAAAGGTGGCGCTCGCGCTTGTCCTGCTTGCCCACGCGGGCCTCGACCAGACCATCGTCGAACAGGGTCCGCAGAACGCGGTTCAGCGACTGTTTGGTGACGCCCAGAATGGTCAGCAGATTGCCAACCGTCGTGCCGGGGCTGCGATGGATGAAATGCACGGCGCGATGATGGGCGCGGCCGTAATCCATACCTTCAAGGATGCGATCCGGGTCCGAGGTAAAGCCGCGATAGGCAAAGAACATCGCCTCGATGCCCTTTCGCAACTGTTCATCGGTCAGGAACAGCAGGCTTTCGCTGCCAGTGGTCGGGTCTGCCATGGTATCCTCCGCTGCGGGGATTTTATGTCAGCCTTGTTGACATTCCAAGACACAACTGTTAGCCCGCACTCGATTTGGCGCAATATTATGTCCGAAACGGACCAAAGCGGCGCAACATTCGCAAAGAGGGGGCCGAAATGGCTGGATATGACGATCGTGACGGCTTCATCTGGATGGATGGCAAACTGGTCAACTGGCGGGATGCAAAGGTGCATATCCTGACCCATGCGATGCACTATGCAAGTTCGGTGTTTGAAGGCGAGCGCTGCTATAACGGCAAGATCTTCAAATCGGTGGAACATTCCGAACGGCTGCGGAAATCGGGCGAGTTGCTGGATATGGAGCTGCCGTGGTCGGTCGCGGAAATCGAGGCTGCGAAAGAGGCGACGCTGAAAGCCAACGGGCTGACCGACGCCTATGTGCGCCCCGTGGCGTGGCGCGGTTCGGGTGAGGATATGGGTGTTGCCGCCAAGCGTAACCCGATCCATCTGGCCGTGGCTGTGTGGACTTGGGGTGCCTATTACGGTGATGCCAAGTTCAAAGGGGCGAAACTGGACATCTCGAAATGGAAGCGGCCAAGCCCCGAAACCATCCCGCATGCGGCCAAGGCGGCGGGGCTGTATATGATCTGCACGATGTCAAAGCACGCCGCCGAGGCGAAGGGCTGCTCGGACGCGATGATGTTCGACTATCGAGGCTATGTGGCCGAAGCGACGGGCGCGAATATCTTTTTCGTCAAGGATGGCGAAGTGCATACGCCCAAGGCCGATGCCTTCCTGAACGGGATCACGCGGCAAACCGTGATCGGGATGCTGAAAGACAAGGGCATCACCGTGCATGAGCGCGTGATCATGCCAGCCGAACTGGAAGAGTTCCAGCAGTGCTGGCTGACCGGCACGGCGGCAGAGGTGACTCCGGTCGGGCAGATCGGGGATTACAATTTCGAGGTGGGCGATCTGACCAAGGCGATTGCGACCGATTACGAAAAGCTGGTCCGCGCGTAAGGAAAGGTGCGTGAAATCACGCACCCTACCCCAGCAATGCAAGGGCGCGCCGGTGTGGTGCGCCCTTTGTCGTTACACCTGACGCCCGCGCGCGATGCGGACATATTCGACAACGCGGCGGTGGCCGCCATCGGTTTCGCGGTTGCGCTGCCAAGCGGTGCGCCACACCTCTTCGGAGCGGTCGCGCGCGATGCGAAGGAAGTGTTTCAGCCTGCCGCCTTGTGACGGGGTGCGGTGATCTGCAAGATGTTTGGTCATTCGCTCCTCCGGTTTCTGTCCGGCAAGGCTACGCCAGAATCGCGGGATTACCTAATGGCAGATCGCAAGACTCCCGCAGATCCGCCTAGCTGCCGGGGCCAAAGCGGCGGGGAACCGCTGAACCGCTGCTTTGCGATGTATCCGAAGTCAGCCGCGCGGCGAAATCCTGCAGGGTTTGCTGCACAGGCAGGTCGGATTGCAGCACCCAAGCGGTAGCAATCAACGCGGGCAGCACCAGCACCGACAGATTCAGCAAGATGCGGAACGGCTGCTTGCGGGACTTGTGACGGAACAGGCGCTGGGCAAGTTTCGCACCGACCCAACCGCCCAGTGTTGCCAGCAACAGCAGCGTCCTTTCGGGAATACGCCAATCGCCGTTCAGGGCGCGGCGTTTATCAAGGCCAAAGGCTGTGAATGCCAGAAGGTTGGCAACCAGAAGGTAGCCCGCAAGGCACAGAACCAGAAAACCTGTGGTGCCGGGGGAAACATCGGGCAGTGTCATGCGGTGCTAATGTCCATGCAAAATTGAACCTGTGTTTGCAATGCGCCCCCTTTGGGCAGGCTGTGTTTCAAAGGCCTTGGCGGTTTGGCGGCGCGGGCAGAATATCGTCCTGTCGTGTTTTAGACCTGCGCGATGAATGTCGGCAAGTGGGCCGCAACATTTACGCGGCTCTGGTATCTGGCCAAGGGGGTTGCCCCCATAGCGCATTCACGGCGACAGGCTGCCCGAAACCGCCTGCGGTGTGCAGAGGCGCGTAGTCGCAAATCCGTAACGGGACTGTCACTCCAGTATCATTTACGGCTGCTAGGCACAGCGGAATTTCAGCCATTGGAACCCGGACCCTGACATGAAACACCTGCTTAGCTCTGCCTTTGTTGCTTTGGGCCTTCTGGCCGCAGCGCCCGCCGTGGCGCAGGAAACCATCCGTTTTGCCGTCACCGACATCGACGGGCTTGAGGCGCTTCAGCGCGAGATGGGTCCGTTCAAGGACGCTTTCGAGGCCGCCTCTGGCCTGAAGGTCGAGTTCTTTCCGGTCTCGGGCCGGACCGTTGCGGTCGAGGCAATGGCCGCCGATCAGGTTGATTTCGTGATGACCGGCCCTGCGGAATATGTCGTGTTCAACGCGCGGCTGGAGGCAAAGCCGGTGGTGACATGGGTGCGCCCCGACTATTATTCGACGCTGGTGGTGCTGGAGGGCAGCGCCGCGCAGTCGGCTGCCGATCTGAAAGGCACCAAGGTTTCCTTCGGGGAAGTCGGCTCTACCTCGCAGCACCTTGGGCCTGCCAGCCTGCTGGCCGAAGCCGGTCTGACCTATGCTACCGATTACGAGCCGGTGTTCCTGAACCGTAACGTCGCCGTTGAGGCGTTGATCGCAGGCGAGATCGCCGCCATCGGTCTGAACCGCACCCATATCGACAGCATCACCAAGAAATTCCCCGACCAGAAATTCCGCGTGCTGGCAAAGGGCGAAGAACTGCCGTCTGACGTGCTGCTGGTGTCGCCCAAGGTTGCGCCCGAAGTTGTCGAGGCCGTGCGTAAGACCTTTGCCGAAAAGGGCGATGTCCTGCTGGCGGCGCTGACCCAGACCGAAGAGAATGCCAAGTATCTTGGCGGTGGCTTTGGCGCGGATGTTACCGACGCCGATTACGACATTGTCCGCAAGATGTTCGCCAATGTCGGCGTGACCGAGTTCACCGAATTCGTCGGCGAATGACCGGCTGATGAACGCTCCTGTTTCTACGATTACAGGTCTGGCAGGCTCCACTTTGGTGGGGCCTGCTTTGGCTGTGAATGGCTTGACCAAGGCTTATGATGGCCGCCCTATCCTGCAAGGCGTCAGTTTCAGCGTTGCTGTTGGCACGGCGACGGCATTGATCGGGGCGAACGGATCGGGCAAGTCTACGCTGCTGAAATGCCTGATCCGGCTGGTTGAACCCGATAGTGGCGCGATTGCGATGCTGGGGCGGGATGTCTGCGCGCTTGCCCCGCCCGATCTGCGGGCCTTCCGGTCTGGTGTGGGCATGGTCTGGCAGCGGCACAATCTGGTGCCACGGCTGTCGGTTCTGACCAATGTGGTACAGGGCGTGCAGGCACGGCGCACGGGGCCGCGCGGCTGGTTCCAGTCTATCGCCCCTGCCGCCGTGCGGGCCGAGGCTATGGCCTGCCTTGATCGGGTGGGTCTGGCGGACCGCCCGCTTGCGCGGGTGGACAGCCTGTCGGGCGGCCAGCAACAGCGCGTTGCCATCGCGCGGATGCTGATGCAGCGGCCCAGGTTTATTCTGGCCGACGAACCCGATGCCAGCCTTGACCCGCAATCGGGCGAGGATGTGATGCGGCTGTTGCTGGATCTGGTGCGGCAAGAGGGGCTGACTTTGGTCGTCATCTCGCACCGGCTGGAACATACGCTGGGCTATTCCGACCGGATTCTGGGGCTGTCGCAGGGTCGTATCTCGCTGGATACCGCGACGCGGCAGGCCGATGCCGCCAGTCTGCGCCATTTCTTTGACCATGAAGGCAGCACGCCATGAGTTCCTATCCCATAGCCCCGCAGCGGTTCCGCCATCGGGGCTGGATTGAATATGCCATTGTTCTGGCGGTTCTGGCGCTGGTGCTGTCCAGCCTTGTTGCCACCGCCCCAAGGTTTGACGCCTTGGGCCGTGGGATTGCGCGGCTTTTTGCGCCGTCAGGCCTGCTGATGCAGATGTTCCCGCCGGATTTCAGCCGTGCGGGCCATATCGCGGGCAAGCTGTTTGAAACCCTGCAAATGGCGGTGGCGGGGGCGGCGCTGGGGCTGGTCTTTGCGGTGCCTTTTGCCATTCTGGCGACTGACCGGCTGTCGCCGCAGCCCGTGGTGCGCCATGCTGCCCGCGCGCTGATCGCGCTGTTCCGCACCGTGCCGGATCTGGTCTGGGCGATTTTCTTCATCATCGTCGTGGGGCTTGGCCCTGCGGCGGGCGTGCTGGCGATCATGGTGGACAAGATCGGCTTTGCCGGACGCTTTTTCGCCGAAGCGATGGAAGAGGCCGACACCGGCCCGCAAGACGCCCTGCGCGCGATGGGGGCAAGCCGGATGGGGATCATCTTTTCCGCCGTATTCCCCGCCTGTCTGCCGTCCTTTACCGCCACCTCGCTGTTCGCGCTGGAAAAATCCGTGCGCGGATCGGCGGCGTTGGGGCTGGTGGGGGCGGGTGGCATTGGCGTGGACCTGAAAGTCGCCTTCGATCTGTTCAACTATGACGAGGCGCTGGCGATCATCCTGATGATGCTGGCGCTGGTGATCGGGGTCGAGCAGGCGTCGGGCTATATCCGCAAGAGGTTGATATGATGATGCACAGTTCCCCCTCGCATGACGCCGAAATCATCGAAGGCGCGCGGGTGATCCTGTCGGATCGGGTCGAGGTCGTTTCGGTTCGGATCGAGGGCGGGCGTATCACCGGGCTGGACGTGGCCCGAGACGGCGCGCGCGTGATCGCGGGCAAGGGGCGGGTGTTGGCCCCTGCCTTTGTCGATGTGCATGGCGATGCCTTTGAACGCCAGCTTATGCCGCGCCCCAGTGTCATGGTGCCGACCGAGGCCGCGCTGCTGGAAACCGACCGCCAGCTTGCCGCCAATGGCATCGCCACCGCTTACCACGCGCTGACCCTGTCATGGGAGCCGGGGTTGCGGAGTGTCGAAACAGGCTGGCAAGTGCTGCGCGCGCTGGAATCGCTGCGCCCGCGTCTGACGGTGGAAAACCGCGTCCAGTTGCGTTGGGAAACCTTCTGCCCCGAGGCCGAGCCGCTGATCGCCCATGCGCTTGGGATGCCCGAACGTCCGGCCTTGGCCTTCAACGACCATACCTCGGCGGTGCTGCTGCACCCGTCGATTGCCCTGCATGACCGCCCGTTTGATCTGGTGAGCGACTATCCGGTAACAGATCTGGATGCCCCCGGCTTCCTTGCCAAGATGGGCGACCGCGCCAAGCGCGCCCATATGTCGCGTGAGGATTTCGTGGCTCTGATCGCCCGCGTCTGGGATCGCCGCCCCGGGGTTGGCACAAGTATCGCGCGCATGGCAGACTTGGCCAAAGGCGCGCCGATGCTAAGCCATGATGACAGCCAGATCGAAACCCGCAGCTTCTATCGCGGTCTGGGGGCGAATATCGCGGAATTTCCGATGCACGAGCGGGTCTTTCTGGCAGCGCGTGCGGCGGGGGACTGGATCGTGCTGGGTGCGCCGAACGCGATGCGCGGCGGCAGTCATCTGGGCAGCCCCGGTGCGGCTGATATGATCCGCCGGGGACTGTGCGATATTCTGGCCTCGGATTATTTCTACCCCGCGATGCTGGGCGCGGTGACGCGGCTTCTGGCCGATGGCGTGGGGGATCTGTCCGCGCTGTGGCGGCTGGTGTCGGCCAATCCGGCGGCGGCGATGGGGCTGGCGGATCGCGGCCAGATTGCCCCCGGCCTGCGCGCCGATCTGGTGCTGCTGGATTGGCCCGACGGCCATATGCCCGCCCCGCTGCAAACATGGGTTGCCGGACGCGGCGGCTATTCCGCCCTGCGGCCTGACAGCTTTGCCATTGGAGGTTCCGATGCTTGACAGCCTTGCCCCCCTTGAGGACGCCGCGCCCCGCGTTGCTTTTACCTATTCCCATGAAAGCCAGTCGCGTTTTCGCCGCGGGTTGATCCGCGCGGTCGAACGCATCAGCGGACAGCCCAAGCTGTTCAACCTGTATCGGGATTGGGCCAATTCGGGGAAACAGTCCGACGAGCCGGTTTTTGACGCCGCCCTGCGGTTGCTGAATCTGAAACCGCAGATCGCGGGGCAGGGTCATCTTGACGGGCTACCGGCCCAAGGCGGGCTTTTGCTGGTGGCGAACCACCCTTACGGCATCGTTGACGGCTTGGTGATGGGGCATCTGGGGATGCGGCTGCGCGGCAATGTGCGGATCATGACCAACAGCTTGCTGTGCAAAGTCCCCGAGGTTGATCCCTATCTTCTGCCCGTCGATTTCTCCGGCACCGCCGAGGCGCGCAGGCTGACCGGACAGACGCGGCGGCTGGCAGCGGGTCTGCTGGCCGAGGGCAAGGTGGTGGCGCTGTTTCCCGCAGGCGGCGTGGCCACGGCCAATTCGCCGGTGCGAAAGCGCGCGGTCGATTCCGAATGGCACCCTTTTGTCGGGCGGCTTGCCACCATTCCCGGTGTGACCACGGTTCCGGTGCATTTTTCCGGCCAGAACTCGCGCCTGTTTCAGGCCGCCAGCCATTTTTCCTACCCTTTGCGGGTGGCGCTGATCTTTCATGAAACGCGCCGCCGGATGGGTCGCCCGCTGCCGCTGACCATCGGTGCGCCGATCCATGCCGAGACATTGCAAGCGATGGACAAGGCCGACATCGCCCGCACCCTGCGCCGCCGCACGGTTGAATTGGCCGGTCCCCATGCCGGTGATCCAGACGAGGTATTTGTCTGGCCGTCGCGCGTGAAATGGTAGCGGCATCGGCTGTTACCAAAGTTTCTTGGAACCGAAGGCCCGCTGTCACATCCCGCCGTTAAACCCCGCCAAGACGCAGACAGGGGATGCCAGAATGTTGCAGGTCAATGCGGTGACGCGGATGTTCGGCCAGAAAGCGGCCGTGGATCGCGCCAGCTTTACCATTGATCGTCCGGCCTTTGTGGGCGTGATCGGGCGGTCGGGTGCGGGAAAATCCACCCTGCTGCGGATCATGAACCGGCTGACCGATGCCAGTATGGGCGAGATCCTGTTCGAGGGCCGCAATGTGCTGGCGCTTGATGGCAAGGCCAAGCGGATCTGGCAAAGCCAATGCGCGATGATCTTCCAGCAGTTCAACCTTGTGCCGCGGATGGACGTGGCCTCGAATGTGCTGCACGGCATTTTGAACCGTCGGTCAACCCTTGCCACCATGTTCAGCCTGTGGTCCGAGGCCGAGATCACCCGCGCCTTGGGTATCCTTGACCGGCTTGGCATATCCGAGCAGGCCCCGAAACGCGCCGAAGCCCTGTCGGGCGGCCAACAGCAGCGCGTCGCCATTGCGCGGGCGCTGATGCAAGACCCCAAGGTTATTCTGGCCGACGAACCCATCGCCAGCCTTGATCCGATGAACGCGCAACTGGTGATGGATACGCTGCGCCGCATCCATGACGAAGATGGCCGCATGGTGATCGCCAACCTGCACACGCTGGACACCGCGCGGCGCTATTGCGACCGCGTGATCGGGATGCGCGATGGGCGCATCGTGTTCGACGGCACCCCTGACCAGCTTTCGACAGGCGTCGCCCGCGACATTTACGGGGCGGATGCCAGCTTTAACGAAGCCGCCACCTCGACAGCGCTTCCCACCGATACCGGACCCGACCGCGATTATGCGGATCTGATCCTGTCCTGATTTTACCCCCGGCCTGCAATGCGGGCCACGAACCGGAGACTATGATGAAAACCATCCTTCTGGCCCTTGCTGCCACCACCGCCTTTGCAGGGGCTGCCCAAGCCCAAGACATCAAGGAATTCAACATCGGTATTCTGGGCGGCGAGAACGCGCAGGACCGTCTGACCTCGACCGAGTGTCTGCGGGTGGCGATGGAAAAGGAACTGGGCGTTCCTGTGAAAGTTTTCACACCCGCCGATTATGACGGTGTGGTTCAGGGCCTGCTGGGCGGCACGCTTGATTATGCGTGGCTGGGTGCCTCGGCCTATGCCAAGACCTATCTGACCGATCCCGAAGCTGTCGATGTCATGCTGACCAAGCAGAACGTTGACGGGTCGACCGGCTACTACTCGATCGGCTTTGCGCGCAAAGACGCTGGCATTGCCTCGATGGAAGATGCCAAGGGCAAGACCTTTGCCTTTGCCGATCCGAACTCGACCTCGGGCTATCTGGTTCCCGCAGCCGAGTTGACCGCCAAATACGGCAAACTCGAAGAGTATTTCTCGGAAGTGAAAATGTCGGGCGGGCATGAGCAGACCATCGTCGGCGTCGCCAATGGCGATTTCGCGGCGGGCGTTTCCTGGGCTGATGGTCTGGGCAACTGGGAAGACGGCTATACCTCGGGCGCGTTCCGCAAGGCCGCCGATGCCGGTCTGGTGGACATGAACGATATCGTCGAAATCTGGCGCTCGACCCTGATCCCCGAAGGCCCGCTGGTGGTGCGTCGCGCCCTGCCGCAGGACGTCAAGGACAAGGTTTATGCTATGATGGACACCATGTGGGCCACCGACAAGGAATGCGCCTACAACGTGGCCGCAGGCGATGCGAAAGACTTCGTTCCGGTCAAGCATGACGACTATCTGGGCGTGATCGAAGCCCGCAAAATGCAAGACGGTCTTTAAGATCTAACGACCTTTCGTCGGGCCGCCTGCACAGGGCGGCCCGATTTTTTCAGTCAGGAATCCCCCATGGTTGACATCGCCTTTGGCCCCACACCGGGCAAGCGCCCCGATATGACCAACCCGCGCCAAGCCTATCTGGAGCAGGTGCGGCGCAAGCGCATGTATGGCGGGATTCTGCTGGCGTTGTTTGTGGGTATGCTGGCCTCGGGCTGGATATTGGCCGAGGGGCGCAACGCGGGGGGCTTCTGGAGCGGATTGCCGCAGATCGACGATTTCGCGGGTGAGGTGATCTCTGAGGCTTGGGCCAACCGCGCCAACCTGCCGGGCCTGTTTGTCGAATTTCTGCCCTCGCTGATCGAGACGCTGAACATCGCCGCGATTGCGACGCTGGTGGGCGGGTTGGCGGCGATGGTGCTGGCGCTGTTGTCCACGCGCGGTCTTGCGCGCTGGCCACGGCTGATCCCGCTGTTCCGCCGCGCAATGGACGGCTTTCGCGCCATTCCCGAAATCGTCATCGCGCTTGTGCTGATCTATGTGCTGGGCGGTGGCCCCGTGCCTGCGGTGATCGCCATTGCCCTGCATACCAGCGGGGCCTTGGGCAAGCTGTTCTCCGAAGTCGCGGAAAACGCCGATCTGAAACCTGTTGAGGGGTTGACCTCGGTCGGGGCGACATGGGGGCAAAGGATGTGGCTGGGCGTGTTGCCGCAAGTCGCGCCGAACTGGCTGTCTTATGCTCTGCTGCGCTTTGAAATCAACGTGCGGGCCAGTGCCATTCTGGGTTTCGTCGGCGAAGGCGGGATTGGCTATGACCTCAAGATCGCGATGCAATGGGGGCAGGGGCGCTATGACAAGGTTGTGGCGATTTTCCTGCTGCTGTTCCTGACGATCTTTGTGATCGACCGCGTGTCAGACCATTTTCGCAACCGCATGGTAAAGGGGCATTGAATGACCGCCGCCACCCTTAACCCGTCGCTTCACGATCAGATCAGCCTGCGATTTACCCGCAAGCGGCGGCTGGCCTTTGCCATCCCGCTGATCATTCTGGCCTATCTGACCTATGCCTTCTTTGCCTTTGATCTGCCAGGCCTTGCTGCCCGCGCGCGGATGGACAATGCAGTCATTTTGCTATCGGATTTCTGGTCGCACAAGACCCATGTCACCCGCGACAACCGGAGCGGTGCCGTGACCGTCGCCATTGAGGGCGAGGCGAAAGGCACTTATCCTGCCGGTATGCTGCCCGACTGGGTGACGCTTGACGGTGAGACCACCCGCATCGACCTTGGTTCGGGGCATATGGTGACTTATGACAGCGCCGGTGCGCGCTATGTCGTGCCGGATTATGGCACCATCGACATCCGGCGCGAAGGTGGCAAGGTCGTGCTGACCGCCCCGCAGCCCTTGCCAGAGTGGATTAACGCCAGCGACACCAAAGTGTCGGTCACAACCGAGGCGGGCCGGTTCAGCTATTCCCGTTCCAAGGTGGAAACCTTCAAATATCAGGCAGGGTGGGAGCTTTTCTTCTTCACCCTCGACAGCCCGTTTTACGGAAAGGGGCCACTTGATCTGGCCGCCCTTGCCCTGACGGGCGACCGTATCGACCCCGACCGCAGCAACCTTGGCTACATGATCTCCGAGGTCTGGATGAACAAGATGTGGCGGCATGGCGATGTGGTCTGGGCGCTGTTTGAAACTGTGCTGATGGCCTTCCTTGGCACCATAGGGGCGGCCATGATCGCGCTGCCCTTGGGTTTTGTCGCGGCCAGCAATTTCATGCCGGTGCGGGCGGTGCGTTTTGCCTTCCGCCGCGTGTTCGACTTCATCCGCGGGGTTGACGGGTTGATCTGGACGATCATCCTGTCGCGCGCCTTTGGTCCCGGACCGATGACGGGGGCGCTGGCCATCCTGATCACCGATACGGGTTCTTTCGGCAAGATGTTCTCCGAAGCTTTGGAGAACATCGACGAAAAACAGGTTGAAGGTGTGCGGTCCACAGGGGCCAACGCGCTGCAACGCGCGCGGTTCGGGGTGATCCCGCAGGTGACGCCTGTGCTGCTGTCACAGGTGCTTTACTATCTGGAATCCAACACCCGCAGCGCCACGGTGATCGGCGCGATTGTCGGCGGTGGCATCGGCCTGCTGCTGACCCAAGCGATCCAGACCCAGAAAGACTGGGAAGAGGTCGCCTATTACATGACGCTGATCGTGCTGATGGTGATGGCGATGGACAGCCTGTCGGGCTGGCTGCGCCGCCGCTTGATTCGGGGCGATGGCACGGGCCGGAATTAAGGGAAGATCACGATGGATACGCTTGAAAAGATTGCCGGAAACGGGGCTTCCTATCGCGCCCCGCGGCTGTCGGCCACTGCGCCGCTGATCCATGCTGGCTGCGAGATCGTCAATTCCACCTTCGGCGCGTGGTGCGAGGTTGGCACCCAGTCGCGGGTGATTAACTCGACGTTTGAGGATTACGCCTATTGCGACCGGATGGCCGATATTGCCAATACCACGCTTGGCAAATTCGCCAATATCGCCGCGATGACCCGCATCGGGCCGACCGATCACCCGATGGACAATGCCAGCCTGCATCATTTCCTGTACCGCTCCAGCTATTACTGGGACGATGTGCAGGATGATGCCGAGTTCTTTGCCCGCCGCGCCAGCCGCCGCACGGTGATCGGGCCGGATACATGGATCGGTCATGGCGCGATTATCAAACCCGATGTGACCATCGGCGCGGGGGCGATTGTGGCCTCGGGTGCTGTCGTGACCAAGGATGTGGCACCCTATATGATCGTGGCCGGTCTGCCCGCAACGCCGCTGCGCGCACGGTTTGCGCCGCGTGTGGCGGATCGGTTGCTGGCGCTGGCGTGGTGGGATTGGCCGCACGACCGCCTGCGCGCCGCACTGGACGATTTCCGCGCGCTGAAAGCCGAGGCGTTTCTGGAGAAATATCAGGGCTAGTCGGGCGCAACCGTCAGGCTGACCCGATCCCCTGCGAACCATGTCTGGCCGAACTCGACCGGCTGCCCCGCCGCATCGACGTTGACCGCGACCGAGCGTAGCAGTGCCGCGCCTTCGGCAAGGCGCAGGTGCAGGGCCAGCAGGGGGTTTGCCAGCTTGGCGGTGATGCGGGTTTCGGCGCGGGTGAAATCCGAAAGGCCACAGGCCGCCAGCGCCGCAGTTACCGACTGCAACTCCTCAAGCCGTTGCAAAAGCTGTGGAAACCGCGCGGCGGGAAAGATCGAGCGGAACATCGCCAAAGGCACCCCATCGGCCAGCGACAGGCCTTCAACCACATGCACCAAGCTGCCTGCAGGCAGGGTCAGGGCTTCGGCCTCGCGCGGGTCGGCGGGCAGGGTTTCCATCCGCAGGAACTGGCGTGACGGTGTGCGGCCCGACTCGCGCACGTTCTGGTGAAAGCGCACACGTCGCCCCAGCCGATAATCGGTGGGGTGGCTGGCCACGAATACCCCCGCGCCGCGCCGCGCATGAACCGTGCCTGCCTCGGCCAGCGCCGCCAAAGCGTGCCGCACCGTATGGCGGTTGACGCCAAAGCGTTGGGACAAAGCCGCCTCTGTCGGCAGCTTGTCGCCCGAGGCATAGCGGCCTTGGGCAATCTCGGCGGCAAGGGTGTCGGCGATGGAGCGCCAGAGCGGGCTGCGGGTCATGTTACGAAAACTTCACGTGCATAGGCGGGGCTTCGCGGTTAGAATTTGTCTAGTTGTATAGGAATATAGACAACTTCGCAAGATGTCGGGACCAAGATGACAGCAGCTTTTGACACCACCGCCCGTCAGGCATGGATGGGCCTTTTGGCCCGTGCCATTCCTGCGCGGCTGGAACAGCTTTTCCCTGATCTGCCGCCGCATGACATGCTGCGCCCGCCTGAGGTGGGCGCTGTGATGGTGCAGGGGCGCGCAGGCGGCACCGGCCAGCCCTTCAATCTGGGCGAGGTGACGGTGACGCGTTGTGCGCTGCGCCTTGCCTCGGGCGCTGTGGGCCACGCCCATGTGCAGGGCCGCGACAAGGCCCATGCAACCCGCGCCGCCGTGCTGGATGCGTTGCTGCAAACCGATGCGGCGGCACCGCTGCGCGCATCCGTTCTGGCCCCGCTGGAGGCCGAGGAAACCGCCCGCCGCGCGACCCGTGCCGCCAAGGCCGCCGCGACGCGGGTCGAGTTTTTCACCCTTGTGCGTGGAGAAGACCAATGACCCCCGAAGCCCTGACCGGCGGTTTTGCCGATGCGCCGGTGCAATCGGCCCATGCGTTTCGCGCGGCCCTTGAGGCGCTGTCCCGTCCTGCAACCATCCACAGCCTGCACGGGGCAACTCCGCCTGAACCGCTGTCGGTGGCGGCCGGAGTGCTGATCCTGACCCTGTGCGATGCGACGACACCAGTGCATCTGGCGGGCGACCACGATTGCCCCGCCTTGCGCGACTGGATCACCTTCCATTGTGGCGCCCCCTTGGTGGCGGCCCAAGAGGCCAGCTTTGCCGTGGGCCGGTGGGAGGCATTGCAGCCCGTGGCCCGCTTTGCCATTGGGCAGCCGGATTACCCCGACCGCGCCGCGACGCTGATTGTGGAAATGCCTGAATTGTCTTCCGAAGGCCCGCGTCTGCGTGGCCCCGGTATCGACGGTATTGCCACGCTGTCTTTGCCCGAATCCGCAGCCTTCATCGCCAATCGGGGGCTGTTCCCCTTGGGTTTTGATTGCTTTTTGACCGCCGGTGCCAGTGTGGCCGGTCTGCCCCGATCAACCCGTGTGGAGGATGTCTGATGTATGTCGCCGTCAAAGGGGGCGAGCGCGCCATCGACAGCGCCCACGCATGGCTTGCCGAGGAGCGCCGCGGCGATCTTTCGATTGCCGAACTAAGCGTGCCGCAGATACGGGCGCAACTGGCGCTTGCGGTCAATCGGGTGATGGCGGAAGGGTCGCTTTACGATCCCGATCTGGCCGCCTTGGCCATCAAGCAATCGCGCGGTGATCTGATCGAGGCGGTGTTTCTGATCCGCGCCTATCGCACTACGCTGCCGCGCTTTGGGGCTTCGCGCCCTGTGGAAACCGCGCAGATGGCGGTGATCCGGCGCATCTCGGCCACGTTCAAGGATTTGCCGGGGGGGCAGATCTTGGGGCCGACGTTTGACTACACCCACCGGCTGCTGGATTTCAAACTGGCCGCCGAGGGCGACGCACCGCCTGCCGCCGCAACTGCCCCCGCTGGCCTTGCCGCCGTGCCGCGCGTGACGGACTTCCTGAACCGCGATGGCATGATCGAAACCGAAGCCCGCAGCGACGCCACCCCGCCCGATCTGACGCGCGAACCGATGGAAATGCCCAGCCAGCGCCCGTTGCGCCTGCAAGCCCTGACGCGCGGGGACGAAGGCTTTATCCTGTCGCTCGCCTATTCCACCCAGCGCGGCTATGGGCGCACCCATGCCTTTGTGGGAGAGCTTCGCATCGGCATGGTCGCGGTGCAGATGGACATTCCCGAGTTGGGCTTTGCCGTAGACATCGGCGAGGTGGAGTTGACCGAATGCGAAACGGTCAACCAGTTCAAAGGATCGAAAACCGAACCGCCGCAGTTCACCCGTGGCTATGGGCTGGTGTTTGGCCAGACCGAGCGCAAGGCGATCGCCATGTCCTTGGTCGATCGCGCCCTGCGCTGGAAGGAATTGGGCGAGGAGAACATCGGTGCGCCCGCGCAGGATGAGGAATTCGTGCTGATGCATGCCGATAACGTGCAGGCCACGGGCTTTCTGGAACATATCAAGCTGCCGCATTACGTCGATTTCCAGTCCGAACTGGAGCTGATCCGCCGTTTGCGCGCAGATGTCTTTGCCACGCAGGAGGCTGCGGAATGACGGACCAGTCCTACAACTTTGCCTATCTGGACGAACAGACCAAGCGCATGATCCGCCGCGCGATCCTGAAAGGCGTGGCAGTGCCGGGCTATCAGGTGCCTTTTGCCAGCCGTGAAATGCCGATGCCTTACGGCTGGGGGACGGGCGGGGTGCAGGTGACGGCGGCCTGTCTGACGCCGGACGACACGCTGAAGGTCATCGACCAAGGTGCCGATGACACCACTAACGCGGTGTCGATCCGCAAGTTCTTCCAGCGCACCGCAGGCGTGGCTGTGACCGAGGCGACCACCGAGGCCACTATCATCCAGACCCGTCACCGTATCCCTGAAACCGCGCTGACCGCAGGGCAGATCCTTGTCTATCAGGTGCCGATCCCGGAACCCCTGCGCTTTCTGGAGCCGCGCGAAACCGAGACCCGCAAGATGCACGAGCTTGAGGAATACGGGCTGATGCATGTGAAGCTGTATGAGGACATCGCGCGTCACGGCACCATCGCCACCGCCTATGATTATCCGGTGCGGGTCGAGGGGCGCTATGTGATGGACCCTTCGCCGATCCCGAAATTCGACAATCCGAAACTGTCGGATTCTCCTGCGCTGCAACTGTTCGGGGCAGGGCGTGAACAGCGCATCTACGCCCTGCCGCCCTTTACCCATGTGGTCAGTCTTGATTTCGACGACCACCCTTTTGTGGCGTCAAAGGCTCCGCATGACTGCGATCTGTGCGGAGCGGGCGAAAGCTATCTGGACGAGGTGATTACCGACGATCAGGGCGGGCGGATGTTTGTCTGCTCGGACACCGATTTCTGCCGCAGCCGTGTTGCGGCGGGGCATAGCGGGCGGTTGGGCGCAGGGGGCAAGTGATGGATTTCATGCAAAAAAGCGTGGCGCCAAGCGTCGAGACGCCGCTTTTGTCGGTGCAAGGCCTGACCAAGCGCTATGGCGCGCGGATCGGCTGTGCCGACATCGGATTTGATCTGTTCCCCGGCGAAGTGCTGGGGATCGTCGGCGAAAGCGGCTCGGGGAAATCGACGTTGCTGTCGTGCCTAGCGGGGCATCTGGCCCCCGATGAAGGTCAGGTGATCTTTGACACCGCCAGCGGCCCGCGCGACACCGTGACCATGCCCGAGGCCGAGCGTCGCCGCATGGCGCGCACCGATTGGGCCTATGTTCACCAGAACCCGCGCGACGGGTTGCGGATGGGCGTTTCGGCGGGGGGGAATGTGGGCGAACGGCTGATGGCCATCGGCGCGCGTCACTATGGCGAGATCCGCGAGACGGCGGTGGACTGGCTGGGGCGGGTCGAAATCGCTGCCGACCGCATCGACGACCGCCCGCGCGCCTTTTCCGGTGGGATGCAGCAACGCCTGCAAATCGCGCGTAATCTGGTGACCGGTCCGCGTCTGGTCTTCATGGACGAACCCACGGGGGGCTTGGACGTTTCCGTGCAGGCCCGCCTTCTGGACCTGCTGCGCGGGTTGGTGCGCGAGATGGGGCTTTCGGCCATCATCGTGACGCATGATCTGGCGGTGGTGCGGCTGTTGGCCGACCGGTTGATGGTGATGAAGGGCGGCTATGTGGTGGAGCAGGGCCTGACGGATCAGGTGCTGGACGATCCGCAACATGCCTATACGCAGCTTCTGGTCTCCTCGGTCTTGCAGGTGTAAAATGATCGAAATTCGCAATCTTTCCAAAAGCTTCACCCTGCATAACCAAGGCAGTGCCGTCATTCCGGTAATGCAGGATGCCGCGCTGCATGTGGCGGCGGGGGAATGTGTCGGCCTGATCGGGGCCTCGGGTGCGGGGAAATCGACGCTGATGCGGATGGTCTGGGGCAATTACCTTGCGGCCAGTGGCGTGATCCGTGTGGGGGGGCTGGATGTGGCCTCTGCCGAACCACGCCAGATTATCCGGCTGCGGCGCGATACGCTGGGCTATGTCAGCCAGTTTCTGCGGGTGGTGCCGCGCGTGCCGACGCGGGAGGTTGTGGCCGAACCGCTGTTGAACCTTGGGGTTCCGCCGGATCAGGCGCGGGATCGTGCCGCCAGCCTTCTGGCGCGGCTGAATATCCCCGAACGGCTGTGGTCGCTGTCACCCACCACCTTTTCGGGCGGCGAGCAGCAGCGTGTGAACATCGCGCGCGGCTTTGCCCATGGCTATCCGGCGCTGTTGCTGGATGAACCCACTGCCAGCCTTGACGCCACCAACCGCGAGGTTGTGCTGGCCCTGATCGAAGAGGCCAAAGCGCGCGGGGCGGCGATCCTGGGGATTTTCCATGACGAGGCCGCCCGCGCGCGGGTCTGTGACCGCGTGGTCGATGTGCGCGACTTTACCCCCAAGGCCGCCGCATGACGGGACGGCTGTTTCTGGTCGTCGGGCCTTCGGGGGCAGGCAAGGATACGCTGCTGGCCGGTGCGCTGGCGGCTGATCCGCGCCTGCACTGGGCGCGGCGGGTGATCACGCGGCCAGAAAGCGCGGGGGGCGAGCCGTTTGAAGGTGTTGATCAGGCGGAGTTCGACTGCCGCTTGGCGCAGGGCGATTTCGCGCTGCACTGGGAGGCGCATGGGCTGCGCTATGGCGTCCCGAAAGCGCAACTTACCGCGCTGGGGGAAGGCCGCGTTGTGCTGGTAAACGGCTCACGCGGGGCAATGGCGCAGGCTTGGGCGGCCTATCCCGATCTGCGCGTAATTGTCATCACTGCCCCCGCCGAGGTGCTGGCCGACCGTCTTGCCGCGCGGGGCCGCGAGGGGCGGGCGGATATTCTGGCGCGCCTTTCGCGGGCCGAACTGCCGCTGCCGGAGGGGTTGCCGGTGATCGAGATCGTCAACGACGACACCCCCGCCGCAGGCGTTGCGCGCTTGCTTCAGGCGCTCAGGGCATAGCGGTGCAGCAGATGGAACTGCCCCGCCGCATCCTCGCCGCACAGGCACAGATCTTCCAGCCGGAAGGGCTGCGGCACCGTGCTGCCGAAATGCGCCACAGCGGCTGCGATCAGGTGGGGGCTGTCGGTGTCCGACAGGCGGCCCGTCAGAGTCAGGTGGAACTGGAATTCTTCCATGACATAGGGATAGCCATAAATACCCAGCAAGGCGCGCTGACGATCAGTCAGCCTTTCGGGCCTGCGGCGAGCGACCTCTGCTTCGGTCAGGGGCGCGCGCAGCGGATCAAGGGCGCGCACCACCTCGGCGGCCAGATCGCCCAGCGCGGCGGTATCGCCATCAGGCACAAAAGCCAGAAATCCGTCGATCTGCCGCAGGGCCAGCGCGGGCAATTCGACCGCCCGCAAACTGGTCGCAAGCCGTGCCACAGCCTGCGTCAGATCGGTGGGGCTGACGCCTTCGGCCAGCCGGAAGGGCGGCTTGATCGTGCCGTGAAAGCCGTATTTGCGCGGATCGGCCATGTGGTCGGCCAGATCGGGCAGGGCGCTGGCCTCGGCGCGGCCTGCCAACAAATCCCAGCCCAGCCAAGCGGCGGCGGCATCGGCAAAAGCACCGGCGCGCGGCGCGTAATAGATCGCAAAGCGTTTCATCTTGTCCATGACCGCCGCCTTTACCCCCGCTTCGTCACAAGCCTGTGACAGATCGCTGTCATTCTTCCTTTAAGCCGTTCCGAAAGCCAGACACATGACACAGACCATCCTTGCCAATGCCCGCCTTGTTCTGCCCGATGAGGTGATCCACGGCGCGATCCATATTCAGGACGGCCATATCGCCGCCATCGACCAAGGCGAAGTGGTGCCTGCGGGGGCTGTGGATTGCGAAGGCGATCTGGTGATGCCCGGTCTGATCGAGTTGCACACCGACAACCTTGAACGCCATATCGAGCCGCGTCCGCGCGTCAACTGGCCCCATGCCAGCGCCATTATCGCCCATGATGCCGAGCTTGCGTCCGTGGGCATCACCACGGTCTTCGATGCGCTGCGGGTGGGGTCGGTGGTGTCGGCCAAGAAGGCCAATTACGGCGAATATGCCCGCCATCTGGCCGATGAAATCCTTGACCTGCGGGCCAAGGGCGCGCTGCGGATCAGCCATTTCCTGCATTTGCGCGCCGAGGTCTGCTCGGAAACCCTGATCGACGAGTTGGCCAAGTTCGGACCCGCCGACCGTATCGGCATCGTCAGCCTGATGGACCACACCCCCGGCCAGCGCCAGTTCCGTGACGTGACGCAACTGCGCGCCTATGTCTGCGGCAAGCATGGGTTGTCCGAGGCCGAGTTCGAAAGCCATATCGCCGAACAGATCGAATTGTCGTCCCGGCTTGGTCAGTTGCACGAGGCCGCCGCCGTCACCGAGGCCCGCCGCTTTGGCGCGGTTTTGGCCAGCCATGACGATACGACGGCGGAGCAGGTTGCCGTATCGGCCCTTCACGGCGCGCATTTCGCCGAGTTTCCAACCACGGTCGAGGCGGCGCAGGCCTGCCGTGATCATGGGATCAAGGTGATGATGGGCGCGCCGAACCTGATCAGGGGCGGCTCTCATTCCGGCAATATCGCGGCCAGCACCTTGGCCGAAGCCGATCTTCTGGACATCGTTTCATCGGATTACGTGCCTTCGGCGCTGTTGTCGGCGGCCTTGCTGCTGGGGGATCTGTGGGGCGACGTGGCGCGGGGTATCCGCACCGTCACGGCAGCACCTGCGGCGGCGGCTGGCTTGACCGACCGCGGCCAGTTGCAGATCGGTGCGCGCGGCGATGTGGTGCGGGTGACGCGGGTCGGCGGGGCCGCTGCCCTGCGCGGAACATGGGTGCAAGGTCGGCGGGTGGGGTAGCATCTGTCGACTGTTCACTGATCGGGCAGTAGGCCGATCAGCGGCGTGACTGCCCGAAGATCAAGGCTCGGGCCGGGGTGTTTTTTGCAAACGTCTTCGGATGGGGAAGAATTGCAGTCCGGTGCGATCTGTAATCGCGCCCCAGATGCCGCGGGGGGCAAAAAGCATGACGAGGATGCCGATCATGCCCAGAGCAAGCAGATAGGTTGAACCGTAATCGGCAAAGAGGGTCTGCAGCACGAAGAACACGAGGATGCCGATGATTGGTCCTTCGATCGTGCCGATGCCACCGATCACCGTGATGAAGATGACATAGGCGGTCCAGTCCGTCACACTGAAGGCGGCTTCCGGGCTGATGCGGCCTTTCTGGAGATAGATCAGGGCGCCTGTCAGGCCCGTGCCGAAAGAGGCGGCAAGAAAGACCAGCCACTTCATCCGCCCTGCATCGACGCCGACGGCGCGCGCTGCCTCGGCATTGTCGCGCACGGCGGCCAGAGCAAGCCCGGCCTTTGATCGCAAGAGAAGGTAGATGCCGCCAATTGTGGCCACCGCAAGGGCAAGGGCAAGCCAATAGGACAGGATGTCCTGCGCCGCGGCGCTACGCACGCCGAACAGGGTTCCCACAAAGTCGGTGCCGGTCATATCTGCCTGCACGCTGCGTGGCAGGCTGGTTCCTGTGCCACCGCCCACAGCTTTCCATTGGGCGATGGACAGGCGCACCACCTCGGCCACGACCCATGTGCCGATGGCAAAATAGGCTCCGGCCAGACGGAAGGCGAAGAATGCGGTGGGGATTGCGACAGCCAATGCGAAAAGGCCAGCAAGCGGCAGGGCCAGCACAGGGTCCATCCCCCAGACGATGGCGGCCCCGAAAAGGCCATAGGCTCCCAGACCCACAAAGGCCTGCTGGCCGACGCTGACCAGTCCGCCATATCCCGCAAGCAGGTTCCAGTATTGCGCCAGGGTCAGCATGGTCAGGATAAAGAAAAGATCCTTGATCATGCTTCTGTCGACAAAGGCCGGCAAGGCAAGGCCCGCTGCGATCAGCAGCACGGCGGCGATGGTCGCAAGGCGTGATGCGCGGGTGCGTGTGGTGACGGTGTGGGTCATCAGTCAAAAGCCCTTGGAAACAGGCCGCGCGGGCGGACAAGCAAAACGGCAAGAAAGGCGATATGACCCGACAGGATCTGCCATTCGGGGTTGACCGCAGCCCCGAATGTCTGGGCAACACCGATGATGATACCTCCGGCGAGTGTCCCCCAGAGGCTACCCAATCCGCCGATGATCACGGCCTCGAACGCATAGATCAGACGGGCAGGCCCGATGGTCGGATCGAAATTCGCCCGCATCCCGAGGTAGAGCGCGGCAACCGTTACGACGACCATCGCAAGGCCGGTTGCCTGTGCGAAGATCGCCTTGGGGCGGATGCCCATCAGACTTGCCGTTACCGGATCGTCGCTGGTCGCACGGAAGGCGCGGCCCATCGCGGTGTGGTAAAATATCCAGTTCAGCACGAGGATGACGGCGATGGCCGAAGCGAAGGTCAACAGCGGCATGACGCCCAAGGTGACAAAACCCAGATCAACCGAGGCTGTCTCCAGAGGTCCGGCAGAAATGCGGCGACTGTCGGCGGTGAAGCCCATTTGAAGCCCGTTCTGGATGACGATGGAAAGGCCAAAGGTCACGAGAAGCGGTGGCAGGATATCGGGACCAAGCACGCGGTTCAGCACCAGCCTTTGTATGGCCCACCCCAGCGCGAACATCAGTGGCGCGGCGAAAAGTGCGGCGAGGACAGGGTTTATGCCCAGCGCGCCCACAAGATACATCACAAGATATGCCCCCAGAACGATTAGATCGCCGTGGGCCAGATTGACAAGGCGCATGATGCCGAACACCAGCGCCAGCCCTGCGGCAAACAGGGCGTAAAGTCCGCCAAGCAGAATGCCCTGCAAGATTGTGTCGAGCCAGTTCATGCATTTGCTCCGAAATAGGCGTCATGGATTTCGGCTCGGGTCAGATCCGCTGGGCGACCCTGAAGCGTCACGCGGCCTTCCATCATGCAGTAGACGCGGTCTGCGACCTTAAGCGCCTGACCGATGTCCTGCTCGACGATGATGATACTGGCCCCGCCCGCGCGGATGCGCGGCAGGGCGGCATAGATGTCGCGGATGACCACGGGGGCCAGACCGAGACTGAGTTCATCGCAGAGAATGACGCGGGGGTTCGACATCAATGCCCGCCCGATGGCGACCATCTGCTGCTGACCGCCCGATAATGCCGTGCCGGGATTGTGGCGACGCTCCCTGAGGATAGGAAAAAGGTCATAGATGGCGTCGAGTGTCCAAGGCCCCGCTGTCTTGCGGCCATGCGCTCCGACGAGAAGATTTTCTTCGACCGTCAGCGAAGGGAAAAGACGGCGGCCTTCCGGGACCATTGCGATGCCGCGTGCCATGACTTGATCTGCGGGCAGCGCCCCGATGAGGTCGGTTCCGAATATCACCTGTTCGGCAGCGTTCACCAGAACGCCCGAGATAGAGCGCATGAGCGTGGTCTTTCCCGCCCCGTTCGCCCCGATGATTGCGACGCATTCGCCTTCCTCAAGATGGATGTCCACCCCGAACAATGCCTGGAAATCGCCGTAACGGGCTGTAAGGCCGCGCGTTTGCAGAAGCCCACTCATACGTCGATCCCCAGATAGATTTCCTGCACCTCGCGCCGGGCCATTACGTCGTCGCAGGCCCCCGTGGCGATCAGACGCCCGAAATCCAGCACAAGCAGGCGGTCGACCACCGATGTCAGGGCATGAAGCACATGTTCGATCCAGACGATGGTGACGCCCGATGCATGGATCGCGCGGATCGTATCAACCAGCGCGTGACATTCACCTTCGGTCAGACCTCCGGCAATTTCGTCCAGAAGCAGCAGTTTCGGCCCCGTGGCCATCGCCCGCGCCAGTTCCAGCCGTTTGCGCCCCAGAAGGCTGAGGCTGCCCGCAGACTGGTTCGCCCGCGCAAGCAGTTCAGTCTGTTCCAGCACACGCACGCAGTCATCGGTCACTTCGCGTTCGGGCAGGCCACGGCCATGCGTTGCTGCGACAACAAGATTTTCAAAGACGGTCAGATTGGAGAAAGGCTGGGGAATCTGGAAGCTGCGCCCGACACCCATAAGGCAGCGCTGCATGGGCGAGATGCGGGTCACGTCACGGCCCAGCAAGGTGATGCTGCCACGATCGGAAAGCAGGTTTCCTGTGATCAGGTTGAACAGGGTCGATTTTCCGGCCCCGTTCGGGCCGATAATCCCCAGCGCCTCTCCGGCGGCGACGGTAAACGAGACGTCGTCGGTGACTTTCAAAGCACCGAAGGATTTCGAGACATGGTCGAGTTCAAGAATCGTCATGGTGTCCCGCGAAAGAGGAAGATGGGGTCCGGCAATGCGCCGGACCCGAATGTGGCAGGTGTCAGGCCAGAGCTTCCATGACGCCCTGTGTCGGGATCATGGGCGCGGATTTGTTGTCGACCACCACAAGATCAAAGCTGCCATCGTCTTTGCGGCGCCATTGGCCTCCGACAAGTGGCGTCTTGCAGACGTTGGCGGCGGCAAATTCGGGAACGCCTGCACCATCCCAAGCGATTTTGCCGACCACGGTATCAAGCTGCGTTGCGGCAAGGGCTGCGGCGACGGCATCGGCATCGCCCGCATCATCCACGCGGCCCATCGCATCGGCCGCCACTTCGAACAGCGAGTGGATGAAGCCGATGGGCTGCGTCCACGGGCGGTTGGTCGCGGTGGTGAAGTCGGCCGCAAGCTCGGCTGCCGATTTTCCGGTGAGCGAGGATTTGAACGGATGCGCCGGCGTCCACCACACCTCATTCGACAGGTTATGTGCGGCCTCGCCCAGAACTTCGACGTTCGAGGGGTATAGGATTGCCTTGCCGACCGAGATGATCTTGGGGCGGAAGCCTTGCTGGATCGACTGGTTGCGGAAGGTGGTGAAATCGGGCGGAATCACTACGCCGGTGACGATCTCGCAATTCGCCGCCTTGAAGGCGTTGATCTGTGCCGAGAAATCGTCTGTCAGGTTCTGGTAGCGGCCCGGATCGACGGTGGTATAGCCTGCTGCCGCAAAGCCCGGTGCAACGCCGACATTCGGATCGCCCCATGCATTGCCGTCGCCGTCATTCGGGAAAAGCCCTGCCACCTGCTTGTTGGTGTCAAGCTGGTTCCACATATTCGTGAAAACCGCGATGATATCTTCCAGTCCCCAGAAGTAATGGAAGGCGTAATCGAACTTTGCCCAAGTGGTCGGATCGGTCGGATTGCCCTGCTGGCCGATGAACCACGGCTGCCACGGTGCCATCGTCGAGACGACGGGAATCCCTTCGCTTTCACAGACGGTAGCGACGGGGTTGGTGGTTTCGGGAGTCGATGCAACAACGATCATCGACACGCCGTCCTGCAGGATCAGTTCTGACGCGACTTCGGCTGCGCGGTTCGGGTTGGACTGGCTGTCCTTGACGATGACTTCGAAATTGGCCCCCGCCTCGGTGCCAAGGAACGACTGGATATTGAAGGCATCGCTTTCCGCAAAGCTGGCCAAGGGGCCGGTCTGCGGGCTGACGTAACCGATCTTGATCTTTGCGCCTTGTGCCAAGGCAGGGGCGGCAAGGCCCGATGTTCCCAAAATCAGGCCCGTGGCCCCTGTCGATCTGATGAACGTCCTTCTGGTCAGCATTCTGGGTCTCCTCCCCCAATGAATAGTCCCTGTGCGGTCCGCGTTGGCGGGGCCTGATAGCGGCTGTGAAGCTTTGCACCACGGAAAAATCATTATGTCAACGATAATATATTTTCGTAATTTAATGCATTAAATTGCCCCCAGACACATTACAAAGTGCATGACTAGGCGCTTTGCCCTGCTGACGGGGGTTGGCGGCGAAGGCTGGATCAAGGCGGCCAAGCAGCGCTTTGGCATTGATATTGCGGCTTTGACCATCGGGCCGTCCGGCTGTGATGCGGTGAATATCTACGCCGGCTGGTATCGTGCATCCGAGATCGAAGAGGACGGCTGCATTCTTGTTCGTCCCGACCACCATGTTGCGTGGCGCATGCAGTCGGACAGTGCCAAGGCTGGGGCCGAGTTGGCCGCTGTTCTTGCGCGGCTACTTGCTGTCGCCTGACAGGGCAGAGACGGTCAGGCCGTCTCTGCCTCATGCGCCTTGACCACTTCGGAAGCGATCAGGATGCGGGTTGTCTTTTGCAAGTGGTCCCGCAACGCGGCGCAGGCACGGGCGCTGTCGCGCGCGATGGCAGCATCGGCGATTTCCTTATGTTCAGCATGCAGGTCGCGCCCCGTGCGATTGAGCGGCACCGAAACGCGGCGATAGCGTTCCGATTGCACGAACAAGATCTCGCGCAGGCGCAGCAGCCACGGGCTTTCGCAGGCTGCTACAAGCGCCTCGTGAAAGCGGCGGTGGGTATCGGCCCAGGTTTCACTGACGCGGGCCGGGTCTGCGGCGTCTTGCAGGCTGGTCCGTGACAGCTCGAACAGGGTTGCCACGATATTGGCTTCCCACTTCACATCGCCGTTGCTGATCGCACTTTCGAGACAAAGGCTTTCGATTGTGCTGCGGACTTTGGTGATGTCCTGCAATTCGGTTTCAGTGATCGGCGCAACGCGGAAGCCTTTGCGAGGCTCGGCTTCGACCAGCCCTTCGGAGGTCAGCCGCGCCAAGGCTTCGCGCACCGCGCCAAGGCTGAAGCCAAGCTGCTGGCACAAATCGGCGATCACCAGCTTCTGTCCGGGGGGCAGGCGGCAGGCGAGGATTTCCGCACGGATGCGGCTGAAGGCTTCTGCGGTCAGGCTGCCGCTTTCCGGTCTGGTCAAGATGCACCTATTGTTAGCCGATGACACACTAGCGCATGAGTTCACATCATTCCACTGACTAAGCACAATTTGTCATATAAAGTATCTACAGTTATATAATATATTTTTATTGACGTGTGATCGACTCGCCGAGTACAGTCGGTGAAAAGCTGAAGGAGACTGAAATGCGCTTTGCGTCCTATAGCATCGGGGGCCGGTTGGGCCTTGCCGTGAAGGCCAATGACGGTTGGCATGGTCTGGCCGAAGGGGACGCAAATTTTCCCGGCCCGCTGCAATCGCTGATCGAGGCGGGCGGCGATGCGCTTTCACGGGCAGGGTCCGTGCTTGAGGCGGCACCCGCTGTCGATTTGGCCAAGGTCACACTGCTGCCGCCGCTGTCGCATCCCGAAAAGATCATCTGCATCGGGCTGAACTACAAAGACCATTCGGCGGAAAGCGGGTTCAAGCAACCAGAATATCCAACCGTCTTTGGCCGTTTCAATTCCAGCCTGATCGCCCATGGCGCGCCTATCCTGCGCCCCGATTTTTCGGAGCAACTGGATTACGAAGGCGAGTTGGTCGCCGTGATCGGCAAGACCGCGCGTGATGTGGCCGAGGCGGACGCGCTTGATTTCATTGCCGGTTACTCGATCTTCAACGATGCCTCGATCCGTGACTACCAGTTCAAGTCGCCGCAATGGACGCCGGGAAAGAATTTCGACGATACCGGCGCATTCGGTCCCGATTTCGTGACGGCTGACGAATTGCCCCCCGGTTGTGAAGGGTTGCGCCTTCAGACGCGGCTGAATGGTCAGGTGGTGCAGGATGCTTCGATTTCCGACATGGTATTTTCGGTGGCGCGGCTGGTCGCGATCCTGTCGCAGTTCATGACGTTGAAGCCCGGCGATGTGATCGTAACCGGAACGCCCTCGGGTGTGGGACTGGCGCGCAAGCCGCCACTGTGGATGAAACAGGGGGATACCGTCGAAGTGGAGATCGACCGTATCGGCCTGTTGTCGAATCCGGTGCGCGACCGCACCTGACCAATGGCCCGGCTGAAAGGTCGGGCCTGTTTTGAATGGGGTGAGGAGGACCCAAGCATGACAGCCATCACCGGCAAGGTCGAGATCGTCAAGCGACCGGGAGAGTTGGGTATTCATTCTATGGATACCTTCAATATGGTCGTACCCGACCTCAAGGTGGCCGAAGAGTTCTACAAGACCTTCGGCCTTGATGTGCGGGAAGAGCGGAACAGCCTTGGGCTTTATACCTTTGGCAGTTCCCATCGTTGGGCCAGCATCGGCGAAGGACAGCGCAAGCAACTCAACTTCCTCTCCTTCGGTGTTTTCGAGGAGGATTTCGAACCGATCAAACGGCGGATCGAAGCGGAGGGCATCCGCCTGCTTGATGCGCCGCGCGGGATTGAGTCCAACGGCGTCTGGTTCCACGATCACAACGGCGTGCTGATCGAGGTGAAGGTGGCGGAAAAGACCTCGCCGAACGACAAAATGCCTTTTGACATGGCGTCCAGTCCGGCAGGTGTCGTCGGTGCGCCACGGCGCTCCAAAGCACCGAAGGTGCGGCCGCACCGACTTGCCCATGTGCTGATTTTTACCGCCGACGTGCCGCAGGCGATTGCCTTCTATAGCCGCGTTCTGGGGCTGCGCCTTTCAGACCGGTCGGGCGACGGCATCTGCTTTATGCACGGGATACACGGGTCAGATCACCATCTTGTTGCCTTTGCGAAGTCGAGTGCGCCGGGGCTGCACCATTGCAGTTGGGATGTCGGCTCGATCAACGAGATCGGCAAGGGCGCGATGCAAATGGCTGAAAAGGGTTTTCAGAAAGGCTGGGGTCTGGGGCGCCATGTTCTGGGATCGAACTACTTCCACTATGTGCGCGATCCATGGGGCAGCTATTCCGAATATTCGGCAGATATCGATTATATCCCCGCCACCTGCGACTGGGATGCCGGTGACTACCCGGCCGAGGATTCCATCTATCTTTGGGGGCCAGAGCTTCCTGCCGATTTCATCGTGAACCACGAAGCGGTCAAATAGCAGACCAGCCTGTGGCGACGGATTTCGGCTTGTTCGACGATCTTGCTGGCGAAGCCAGAGGCGACAGCGCCCGCTATGCGCGGACCAAAGCCTGATCATCCGCGCGCCGCTTGGCACAGGACAGCGACCCGCGCCCCAAGCGCGGGCATCACCAGAAACATGGTGAGCAATACAACAGACCGGGACGATGCCGGTAAAACCAGAGGGAGGACATGGCATGGGTTCCAACGGCCAAGACTACGATTTCGACGTAATCCAGATCGGCTACGGCCCTGTCAGCAAGGCATCTGCGCTGTTTCTGGAGCGGCTTGGCTGGCGGGTCGGGATCTTTGAACGGTTCGAAGAAGTCTATCCCTTGCCGCGTGCGGTCTGTATCGACCATGAACTTTATCGTGTCCTGCACGCATCCGGCTTGGCGGATGTGGCGCAGCGTGTGTGTAACGATGCGCCAACCTATCGCTGGTTCAATGCCGACTGGAAACAGCTTCTGGCGATCGACTGGGCGGCGGGGTCGATTTCCGGCGGATCGGAAGTGAACTTCATCCATCAGCCGACCTTTGAATGGGCGCTGGATGCGCGGATCAAGGCCAGCGACAAGATCAGCCTGAACCTGCACTCCGAGGCGGTGGCGATCCGTCAATCGGCGGACCATGTGACGGTCACGATCCGCGATACCAAGACGGGCGTGACGCGGGACTATACGGCGCGCTATCTGATTGGCATCGACGGGGCCAACAGCTTTGTGCGTGAAAGCCTTGGTATTGCACGCAGCGACCTTGGCTTCGAGGCGGATTGGCTGGTCATCGATTTTGCCCTGAGCGATGGTCTGACCGCCCGCGATCTGGGTATTCCGGAATGCGGGCAATATGCCAATCCGGTGCGCCCCACGACTATCGTGCCGGGCGGGACCGAGGCCGATGGCCGCATCCTGCGCCGCTGGGAATTCATGCGCTTGCCGCATGAAACCAAAGAGGAGATGGTTCAGGAGGCAAAGGTCTGGGATCTGCTGGACGCATGGATCAAGCCTGATCAGGGTGAGTTGATCCGCCATGCGCTTTATACGTTCCGCAGTCTGGTGGCTGACCGTTTTCAGGACGGGCGTATCTTCATCGCAGGCGATGCAGCCCATATCATGCCGCCCTTCATGGGGCAGGGCATGTGTGCCGGATTGCGTGACGTCTGGAACCTGTCATGGAAGCTCGATCTCGTCATGCGCGGCAAGGCGGATGCATCCCTGCTTGAAACCTACACGCCCGAACGCGCGCCCCATGTGACCGATGTGATCAAGATTTCCATGTTTCTCGGATCGATCATCTGCATGCCCGATCCGCAAGACGCGCAGCGGCGGGACGAGATGTTCCTTGGCGGCAACGCGCCAAAGCCCGCGCCATTTCCGATCCTGACCGATGGCATGCTGGAACGAGACGCTTTGGGCCAAGTCGTTGCACCGGCAGGTGAGTTGTCTTGTGCCGGAACTGTCCGGCTTAATGGGCGAACGGGGCGCTATGATGCGCTTGTCGCGGGGGGCGGGTTCACGCTTGTCACAATGGCAGGGTTCGACATCCCGGCCCCGTCCCGACAGACCTGCGGCCGTCTGGGCGTGCGGATCGTGACGATTGCCGACCGGCGTTCTGCCGATGAGGACGAGGTTGCCGACACCCAAGGCCAGTTCGGGCGTTTCATGGAAAGCCACGGTATCGGTGCCATGCTGGTCCGACCGGATTTCTATCTGTTTGGCGGAGCAAGCGATTCCGTGCGGCTGGAGCGGCTTTTGGCCGATTTTACCCGTCAGATCAGCGAGTTCAAAATCACCGATGCGCCGGGATCTGCCTTTGCCTGAGCCGATCGGAAAACAGTGATCTGGCGCGGGGTGCCTGAACCATGTTGCGCCTTGTATATCCAGCCAGCTCCCGCAAAGGGGCTGGCTGTGGCAGGGACAATCCAGCAGAAATTCCGAGGGCAATTCAACATTAGGCCGACCTTTACCGCCCGATCCCTGCAAAGATCGGAAGGTCAGACAGCAGAAAACCCGCCATCCACAAACAACTGCGTGCCGTTCACGAACTCCGCATCGTCCGAGGCCAGATAAAGCGCTGCGCGGGCGATGTCTTCGGGCTTGCCCAGCCGACCCTGCGCGGCGGTAATCGCCGCTTCAGAGGCATCAACCCCTAATGCAGTCAGCTCTTTGATCTCGCGCAGCCCATGCGGGGTTTCGATGAAACCGGGGCAGACGGCGTTACAGCGGATGCCCTTGTCGCGGAACTCGACCGCAATCGCGCGGGCGAACATGTGGCAAGCGCCCTTCGTGGCATCATACAGCACTTCCATCGGCGTGGCGTAGACCGCCGAAATGCTGGAAGTGCAGACGATCGCGCCTTTACCGGCCTCAAGCATCATTGGCAGAACGGCGCGGGTCATCAGATACATCGACTTCACGTTCACATCGAACAGGAAATCCCAATCCTCTTCCTCGGTTTCAAGGAAAGGTTTGATGACGATGGTGCCTGCATGGTTGAACAGCACGTTCACCGGACCAAGCTGTGATTTCACCGTGGCCACGGCGGCTTCGACCTGCGCTTTCTGGCTGACATCTGCGGTGGCGAACATGGCGCGATGGCCTGCCAGCACCAGTTCAAACGCCAGCGCCTGCCCTGCCTGCACATTGCGGTCGATGATGCCCACCGCCGCGCCCTCGGCTGCAAACAGACGCGCTGCGGCGGCCCCGATGCCCGTTGCCCCGCCCGAAATGATCGCCACTTTGCCCGCAAGCCGTCCCATATCCGCCCCCTGATTTTGCTGCAGCCTAGCACGGGGCGGCGGGCATTCAAGCCGTGGTCAGCGCAACCGCGCCACAGCCCAAAGCGCAGCCTCGGCAACGGTAGGATCGGGGTCTTGGCACAGCGGGGCGGCGTGGGCCGCCAGCGCGGGCAGGCCGGAATTGCCGATGGCATAAAGCACATTGCGCACAAAGCGGTCCCGCCCGATGCGCTTGATCGGGCTGCCCGCAAAGCGCGCCCGAAATCCGGCATCGTCCAGCGCAACGAGTTCGGTCAGCTCCGGCGCGCCGACACGGGGGGCATAGCCGATCTCGCGCGCGGCCTGGGCGAATTTGTTCCATGGGCAAACGGCAAGACAATCGTCGCAGCCGTAAATCCGGTTGCCCATCAGGGCGCGCAATTCTGGATCGACCGGCCCCTTATGCTCGATGGTCAGATAGGAAATGCAGCGCCGCGCATCCAACTGGTAGGGCGCAGGAAAAGCCCCGGTCGGGCAAATATCAAGACAGGCGCTGCAGGTGCCGCAATGGCTGATCTCGGCCTGATCTTTTGGCAGATCAAACGTGGTAAAGATCGCACCCAGAAAGAACCAAGACCCCAGATCACGGGCGAGAAGGTTGGTGTGCTTGCCCTGCCAGCCAAGCCCCGCCGCCTGCGCCAAGGGTTTCTCCATCACGGGGGCGGTATCGACGAAAACCTTGATCTCGGCCCCCGTCAGGGCGGCAAACCAGCCGCCAAGCCGCTTTAGCCGTCGCTTGACCAGATCATGATAATCCTTGCCCTGCGCGTAAACCGACACCGCCGCGCGATCTTTCTGCGCCAGCACCGCCAAAGGATCGGCCTGCGGCGTGTAAACTTCGGCCAGCATGATCACCGACCGCGCCTCGGGCCACAGCGCCGCAGCCGATCCGCGCCACGCCTCGCGCTCGGCCATCCAGCCCATCTGCCCGTGATGCCCCGCCGTCAGAAACGCGCGCAGCCGTCCTGCGGTATCCGGTGTCGAATCCGGTGCGCAGATGCCAAGCTTGGAAAACCCCTCGACGTGGGCGCGCGCGATCAGCCGATCCTTCAGCACCTCGGGTTCCATTCATCCTCTTCGTCTAAATATCCTCGGGGGGTGAATTGGCGCAGCCAAGAGGGGGGCAGACGGCCCCCCTTTCTTTCGCCCGAAGGTCTAGAAATCCAGATCGGCGTAATGCGCGGGCGGCGGGAAGCCCGGCACCTGATCGGCCAGAAGTGTGCGGAAAGACGGGCGGGATTTGATCTTGGCATACCAGTCCTTCACCGTCGCCGACCGGTTCCAGTCCACGTCCGAGATATAATCCAGCGACGACAGATGCGCGGCTGCGGTAAAATCCGCCAGCGTCATCACATCGCCTGCCAGCCAGCGGCGCTGATCCAGCAGCCAGCCCAGATAATCGATATGGTATTTGATCCGTCCCGCGCCGGATTTCACATTCTTGGAATCCGGATAGCCCTGCGCCATGATCTTCTTGTTGATGCGTTCATAGAGCAGTTTCGACGTGACTTCACTGTGGAACTTGTCGTCAAACCACGCGCACAGCCGCCTCACCTCATAGCGGGTGTCCAGATCGCGCGGCATCAGGGCGGGGCTGGGATAGCTTTCCTCCAGATATTCGCAGATTGCCTGCGATTCCGACAGAACCTTGTTGTCGATCCGCAGCACCGGAACCTTGCCCGCCGGATTGCGGCGCAGGAAATCGGGGCTGGGTTCCCAATAGCGTTCCTCGATCAGTTCGACCTCAAGCTTCTTCTCGGCCAGCGTCAGGCGGACCTTGCGGCAGAAGGGCGACAGGGGGAAGTGATACAGGCGGATCATCTGGGTCTCGGTGTGCGAAAGGCTTGGGTTCGATGGGCTGATCTTCAATGCAGCGCGGACGGCGCAAATTCAACAGGCAATAGGATCAGTCGCCGCGATCAAAACAACCGGCACGGCCATCGGCGGCAATCGTCTCGGCGCCGGCGATAATGGCGCGGGTGCGTTTTTTCACAAAGGACGACGGGTTCGAGGCGCTGCGGCCCTGTGGGTCGGGCAGCACGGCGGCAAGGCGGGCGGCCTGCAACGCAGACAGATCGCGGGCGTCGACACCGAAATGGTGCTGCGCGGCGGCCTGCACCCCAAAGATGCCTTCGTCAAACTCGGCCACGTTCAGATAGACCTCGAGTATGCGCTGCTTGGACCAGACCAGTTCCACAACGGGTGTCAGAACGGCCTCCATGGCTTTGCGAAGCCAGCTTCGGCCATGCCAGAGGAACGTGTTCTTGACCACCTGCTGCGACAGGGTTGATGCCCCACGGCCCTCTCCTTCTTCGACGGCGGCGCGGATGGCGGCCATGTCAAAGCCCCAGTGCAGACAAAAATTCGCATCCTCGGCGGCGACCACAGAGCGGCCCATCACGGGGGCAATCTCGTCAAAGGACACCCAGTCTTTCGAGATGCCACCAAGCCGGAAGGATTCACCCAGTTGATACAGGTTGATCGGCGGTGGCAGAAAGCTGAACAGCAGGATCAGCACGCCATAAAACGCCGCGATCCCTGCCAGACCTCGCAAAGCCCAACGCCGCGCGCGCCGCAGCCGGGGTTCGGGTGCGAGCGGTGGGGGTTCGGTTTTTTTCTTGCGGGGCGTAGCCATGAAGCCAGTCTATATTCGGGAAACCCCACGGGGGGAAACCCGAGTTTTGCTGGGCTTAGGCGTAATTGAATGAGGCTGCAGCCGTCGCGCCGGTGATTTCAACCGCAGACATCCAAGGCCGCTGCTGATTTTCGACAGCCGCGACCTGCGAGGCGCGTTTGATGGTCACAGGTTCGGGGAAGAAGTATTCCGACAAGGCGCCATAGGTATCCAGCAGGCTGTGATCGTCCAACACCAAATGGTAATATTCCACGACCGGGATCGGCATGCGGACAATCGATTTTCCGTTCACAAGGTTCTTGGCCGCGATCAGTTCTTCTTTGCCGGTCTCGCTATTGTCAAAGTGCAGACGGTGGTTCGGCGAAAGCAGGAGCGGCTCGTCATTCCCGATCGAGTCGGCACAGAACAGGACAGGGGCTGCGCGGTCATTGCCTTGGACTTTGCTTCGCAAGATTTTGCGAAGCCGCACATGGCCGTTCGCCAGTGTCCATATGTTCATACCCGGCAGCAAATCTTCAACCATACAGTCGCCGCTCTCGGTGCGGACCAAAGTGCCGCCAGTGAAGGAAGCCGGTGTAAGCGGGACCGGTTTGGGTCCGGTCTTGGCAAGGGATTTGACACTCAGGCCGGTTCCGCCACAGGCCAGAAGCGGCACGCCATCATCGCTCACATCGATGGCAACGGTTTTGAAGTTGCCGTTGGCCATCGCGATGCGGACGAATTGTGCCTGCTGCGCGATATTGCCCTTCACATATCCATAGCCAAGATAAGCAAAGGTAAAGTCGCTGCCGACACCTGCAACCGAAACTCGGGCTTCGGTATCGCGGGACAGAAAGCAGTCGCCCATTTCACTGAAGATCACGGTCGAGGTTCTGTCCTTCAAAATGATGATCTCGCCACCATCAAGAACCGGATCTCCGGCAACGTCTTGGACTGTCAGAACGTAGGTGCTCATTGGCGACCCCATATTGAGAGACGTGCCTTTGGAAAGGCGGTCTGTGACACCGAACAGCACGGCATATCGATACCGACTCGCACCACATGGATGGCGCGCGCATGTTTGTTTTGTCTAATGGAAGGGGGGCGATAGATCGTCCTATCTACCGTATAGATCGCCATAACTTAGGCATATCAAATGTCTGAAACGGGTATGTCGCGTGGTCTCAAAGGGGTTTGGAAAGGCAAATGGCCCCGCTTTGAGGCGGGGCCATCTGGAAATCACGGGAATCAGACCCTATTCCGCCGGAACCTTTTGCGCCTCGTCCGACAGTGGATAAGGCAGGTGGATCAGCATCTCTTTCGGGCAGATTTGCAGGAAGTTTGCGCGCTCGGTCTCCCAATCGGCAAGGATTCGGGCGGCGTGGCGGCTGCCGGTTTCGGCGGCGTGCTGTTCGATCAGGTGATGCAGTTGCCCTTCCCAATGCGGATGGGCCACGGCACAGGTCAGCACGGTTTCACCGTTCACGAAATCCTCGGCCACGCCTTTGGGATCATAGACATAGGCCATCCCGCCAGTCATGCCCGCACCGAAGTTTGCGCCGATCCGGCCAAGGATCACCGCGACGCCGCCGGTCATGTACTCACAACCGTTCGACCCGCAGCCCTCGACCACCACTGATGCGCCCGAGTTCCGAACCGCAAAACGCTCGCCCGCACGGCCCGAGGCGAACAGATAGCCCGCCGTTGCACCATACAGCACGGTATTGCCGATGATGGTGTTATCCTCGGCCTTCAAGGGGCTTGCCATCGCGGGGCGCACGACAATCGTGCCACCGGACAGGCCTTTGCCAACGTAGTCGTTGGCATCGCCCTGCACTTCGATCTTCAACCCGTTGACGGCAAAAGCCCCCAGCGACTGCCCGCAGGAACCGGACAGCTTTACCGTCAGGTGATCGGGCTGAAGGCTGTTCTTCATGCCGAACTTCTTGACGATATGGCTGGAAGCCCGCGTGCCGATGGTCCGCAGCGTGTTCCGCACGGCATAGGAAAGCTGCATCTTCTCGCCGTCCTCGAAGAAGCGCGCGCCGTCCTTGACGATTTCGGCGTCCAGCGTATCCGGCACCGCATTGCGGGGCTTGGACCGATCATAGGTGATCTTGGACGCACCATCGACGGTGATCAGCAGCGGGTTCAGGTCAAGATCATCAAGGTGGGCCGAACCGCGCGACACTTGGCTTAGCAGGTCAGCCCGCCCGATGATCTCATCCATCGACCGCGCCCCGATCTGCGCCAGAATCTCGCGCACCTCTTGGGCGTAGAAGGTGATCAGGTTGACCACCTTGTCGGCCGATCCGGTGAACTTGGCGCGCAGGGCGGTATCCTGCGTGCAGACGCCGACGGGGCAGGTGTTCGACTGGCACTGACGCACCATGATGCAGCCCATTGCGATCAGGGCGGCGGTGCCGATGCCGTATTCCTCGGCCCCCATCATCGCGGCCATGACCACATCGCGGCCCGTCCGCAGCCCGCCATCGGTGCGCAGGGTGACGCGTTCGCGCAGGTTGTTCATCGCCAGAACCTGATGCGCCTCGGTCAGGCCCATCTCCCACGGTAGGCCCGCGTATTTGATCGAGGTGCCTGGGGATGCGCCCGTGCCGCCATTGTGGCCCGAGATCAGGATGATATCTGCCTTGGCCTTGGCTACACCCGCCGCGATGGTGCCGACGCCAGAGGCCGAGACCAGTTTCACTGTCACCTTGGCACGCGGGTTGATCTGCTTCAGATCATAGATCAACTGGGCCAAGTCTTCGATGGAATAGATGTCGTGGTGCGGCGGCGGGCTGATCAGGGTCACGCCCGGCGTCGAATGGCGCAGACGCGCGATCAGCGCCGTCACCTTCATCCCCGGAAGCTGCCCGCCTTCGCCCGGTTTCGCACCTTGGGCGACCTTGATTTCCAACTCTTCGCAGGCGTTCAGGTATTCGGCGGTTACACCGAAACGGCCCGAAGCCACCTGCTTGATCTTGGCCGAAGGGTTGTCGCCATTCGGTTCCGGCAAGAAGTGTGCCGGATCTTCGCCGCCCTCGCCCGAGTCGGATTTCGCGCCGATGCGGTTCATGGCGACGTTCAGGGTCTTGTGCGCTTCGGGGCTAAGGGCGCCCAGCGACATACCCGGCGTCACGAAACGCTTGCGGATCGAGGTGATGGATTCCACCTCTTCGATCGGAACCGGCTTGCCCAGTGCCTTGATGTCCAGCAGGTCGCGGATATGGATCGGCGGGTTCGACCGCATGGCGGCGGAATACTGCTTCCAGATGTCAAACGACGCGCGGTCACAGGCCGATTGCAGCATGTGCATGGTCTGCGCTTCCCAAGCATGCTTTTCGCCCGAACGCCGCGCCTTGTAGAAGCCGCCGATGGGAAGCACGTCTGCGCCGCCCTTCCAGCCCTTCGCGTGGACTTCCTCAAGTTTCATCTGGATGCCGTGCAGGC
Organism: Rhodobacterales bacterium RIFCSPHIGHO2_02_FULL_62_130; assembly: GCA_001828855.1. Lineage (GTDB taxonomy): Bacteria > Pseudomonadota > Alphaproteobacteria > Rhodobacterales > Rhodobacteraceae > Cypionkella. The sequence goes on from MHZT01000030.1 coordinate 140,382, forward strand.
CGATACCGGAGATGCGCGACTGCATACCGGGGAAATATTCGGCCACCATGGCGCGGGACAGACCCACGGCCTCGAAATTCAGACCGCCGCGATAGGACGAGATTACCGAAATGCCCATCTTGGACATGATCTTCAGCAGGCCCGCATCCACAGCATAGCCATAGCGGCGCATGGCATCGACAAGGCTGCCTTCGATCAACCCGCGACGGATGCGGTCCGCGATGGAATCCTGCGCCAGATAGGCGTTGACGGTGGTGGCCCCCGAGCCGATCAGAACGGCGAAATAGTGGGGGTCGATGCACTCGGCGCTACGCACGTTGACCGAACAGAAGGTCCGCAGGCCCTTGCGCGTCAGCCACGAATGAATCGCGCTGGTGGCAAGGATCATCGGCATCGGGACGCGTGTTTCGTTCTGGTGCTGATCGGTGATCACCAACTGGCCTGCGCCGGACCGGACGGCATCCTCGGCCTCGGCGCGGATGCGTTCCAGCCCCAGACGCAGCGCATCAGGGCCACCATCGGCGGGGAAGGTGCAGTCGATGAAAGCCACCTGATCGCCAAAGCGTTTGACCAGCACGTCAAATTCCGAATTGGCAAGGAAGGGGCTTTCCAGCACCAGAATCTCGGATTGCGCGTTGGTTTCGTCCAACACGTTCCGAAGGTTACCAAAGCGGGTTTTCAGGCTCATCACCCGACCTTCGCGCAAGCTGTCGATGGGCGGGTTGGTGACCTGGCTGAAGTTCTGCCGGAAGAAATGCGACAGCGGGCGATAGACCGACGACAAGACAGCCGCAGGTGTATCATCGCCCATCGAGGCGATCATTTCCTTGCCGTCTTCGGCCATCGGGGCCAGAACCTGCTCCAGTTCTTCCACCGTATAGCCCGCCGCGATCTGGCGTTTGCGCAGATCGGCACCGGTGAACATCGGCTCTTCGGGCACGTCACGCAGCAGGGCGTTCAGATCGACGATCTTTTCGATCCATTCGCCATAGGGCTGCGACGAGGCCAGTTTATCTTTCAGCGCAACGTCGTGGTAAAGTTTTCCATTGGCCATATCGACGGCAATCATCTGCCCCGGCCCAAGCGCGCCCTTTTCGCGCACCGTGGATTCGTCGGTTGGCACCATGCCAGCCTCGGAGCCTGCGATCAGCAACCCGTCACCCGTGATGACATAGCGCATCGGGCGCAACCCGTTGCGGTCAAGCCCGCCGCAGACCCAGCGGCCATCGGTCATGGCAAGGGCGGCGGGGCCATCCCACGGTTCGATCACTGAATTGCAATAGGCATACATGTCTGCCCATTCTTTCTTCATGTCGGTCGTGGCCTTGGACCATGCTTCGGGGACCAGCATGGTTTTCGCCAAGGGCGCGTTGCGGCCAGACCGCACAAGCGCCTCGAACACCGCGTCAAGTGCGCCAGAGTCAGAGGTGCCAGCCGGAATGATCGGCTTGATGTCCTCTGCCGCATCGCCGAAGGCCGAAGACGCCATGCGAATTTCGTGCGATTTCATCCAGTTGACGTTGCCCTTCAGCGTGTTGATCTCGCCGTTATGGGCCAGCATGCGGAAGGGCTGGGCCAGCCACCACTGCGGGAAAGTGTTGGTCGAATAGCGCTGGTGGTAGATCGCAAAGGCGGATTCAAAGCGGTCATCCATCAGATCGGGGTAGAACACGGCCACCTGTTCGGCCAGCATCATGCCCTTGTAGATGATCGAGCGGCAGGAAAAGCTGCACAGATACATGCCCTGAATCTGGCTGGCCAATGCTGCCTTTTCGATGCGGCGGCGGATGATATACAGCTCACGCTCGAACTGTTCCTCGTCGATGGCCTTGTCACAGCGGATCAGGATCTGTTCGATCTCGGGGCGGGTCGCGTTGGCCTTTTCACCGAGAACCGAGGTGTCCACCGGAACGTGACGCCAGCCATAGATATAGTGGCCCATCCGCAGCACTTCAGCCTCGACGATAGTCCGGCAGCGTTCCTGCGCGCCGAAATCGGTGCGCGGCAGGAATACCTGACCGACCGCGATCAGCTTGTTCATATCGGGTTCATGACCGGTGCGGCGGACTTGGTCATAGAAGAAACGCACCGGAATCTGCACATGGATGCCCGCGCCGTCACCCGTCTTGCCGTCGGCATCGACAGCCCCGCGGTGCCAGATCGCCTTGAGCGCGGAAATGCCGTTTTCGACGACCTTGCGTGACGCCTTGCCCGAGATTGCAACAACCAGACCCACGCCGCAGGACGAATGTTCATCCTCGGTCTTGTAAAGCCCGTTGGCATCCATCCAAGCGCGCTTGGCTTCTTCGGCGGCTACCCACGCTTCATCATATTTGGTCATGGCGGATTCCTTTCGGACTTGGTGTCGGTCATTGGGGTGTGGCCCGTTGGGGCCAACAGGCTAGTTTTGTGCCGAAGCCAGATGCAGCAAGCGCCGCAGCGGATCGGGCTGTTCAAGGGATGACATCACGGCATCACATTCAAAAATCGGCTGGGTCACGGCAAAGCCCTTGTCGCCCGGCTCGCTGAATTGCATCGGAGAGCCGTTCATCGGCAGCCATTCGTCGCCGCTTTTCCATTCCGAGGTGCCGGAAAAGAAGTTGCGCCAGTCTTTGTGGATAAATTCGTGGCCGCGCGCCTGCCGCAGAATGGTGCCTGCGTCATCGGTTTCGGTATATTCGAACTCGGTCTGTTGCAGGGTCACGCCGTCAATGGTCACGCTTTTGCCCGTCAGCCGGTCAAACCCGCGCACGTTGGAATGCTCGCCGTTGTCCTTGGACAGGCTGAAGGCAAAGCTGTCATAGCCGGTGGCCAGAAGGTCGCTGAACGAGGCAGGGTCCATCGGGTTTGGGTCCAGAGTCTGGCGGACGTTGGGGTTAATTTCGATGCTTTCGACCCATTGCGTCTCGGAATCGATGCGGGACAGGTAGAACAGCCCCTCTTGGTCAAAATCCGCGCGCCACTGGTCGCCCGCCGCGTCTTTTTCGCAGCGGTAATAGTTCGCCACATAGCAGCCACGCGATTGCACGGTCAGATAGGTGGTGCAGCCTTCGGGTGCCGTAAAGCTGCCCGCCGCCGCAGGGGTGACAAAAGCCAAGGAAAGAAGCAGGGCCGTCCGCATGTCTGTTTCCTTTGAAATGTGGGTCAGATCACTCTGCCGCCACAGAGGCAGGTTGCGCCAGATAGGACAGGATCGAGTCGGCGGCTTCGCGCCCGTCGCGGATCGCCCAGACCACCAAGGAAGCCCCGCGCACGATGTCACCTGCCGCGTAAACGCCGGGCAGATTGGTCGCGTGGCTGCGGAAATCGGCTTTGATGGTCCCCCAGCGAGTCACGGCCAGCTCCGGCACGCCCCAGAGGGTCGGGATCGCTTCGGGTTCAAAGCCAAGCGCCTGCACCACCAGATCGGCGGGTTCAACGTAATCCGCGCCTTCGATCAGTTCCGGCGATTGGCGGCCCGAGGCATCGGGTGCGCCCAGACGCATCTTCTGCACCAGCACACCGTCCACCGCATCGCCGCCGCTGAACCCTTTGGGTGCGGCCAGCCAGACGAATTCGACGCCTTCTTCTTCGGCGTTCTGCACTTCGCGCACGGAACCGGGCATGTTGGCGCGGTCACGGCGGTAAAGGCATTTGACCGAGGTTGCGCCCTGACGGATCGCGGTGCGGACGCAATCCATCGCGGTATCGCCGCCACCGATCACGACAACGCGCTTGCCTTCGGCATTCAGCGCGCCGGAGTCAAACTCGGCCACGTCATCGCCAAAGGATTTGCGGTTGCTGGCGGTCAGATAATCCAGCGCGCGGACGATACCTGCGGCCCCGACGCCGGGGGCGGCGATGTCGCGCGCCTTGTAGACGCCGGTGGCGATCAGCACGGCATCGTGCTGGCCACGGATGGCGTCAAAGGACAGATCCTCGCCCACGCGGCAGTTCAGCACAAAGGAGACGCCGCCTTTTTCAAGCTGTTCGATCCGCTGCATCACGACCGGCTTTTCCAGTTTGAAACCGGGGATACCATAGGTCAGCAAGCCGCCGGCGCGGTCATAACGGTCATAAACCGTGACCTGCACACCCTGACGGCGCAGCACATCGGCGGCGGCCAGACCGCCGGGGCCAGCGCCGATGATCCCGACGGATTCGGTGCGCTCGGTATGCGGGCGGATCGGTTTGACCCAGCCCTGTTCCCATGCGGTGTCGGTGATGTATTTTTCAACCGAACCGATGGTGACGGTGCCGTGGCCGGATTGTTCGATGACGCAGTTGCCTTCGCACAGGCGGTCCTGCGGGCAGATGCGGCCGCAAATCTCGGGGAAGGTGTTGGTGGCCTGGCTGATCTCGTAGGCTTCTTCCAGACGGCCTTCGGCGGTCAGGCGCAGCCAGTCGGGGATGTTGTTGTGCAACGGGCAATGTGACTGGCAATAAGGCACGCCGCATTGGCTGCAGCGGCTGGCCTGCTCGGCTGCCTTTTCGGCGGCAAACTCGCGGTAGATTTCATCGAAATCGGTGGCGCGTTCATCGGCGCTCCGCTTGGAGGGCATTTCTTTGCCCAGCGTCACGAATTTCAGCATCTTTTGCCCAGCCATAGTGGCGCCCTCCGGTCGAAATTATCGGCTGGGCTTTGATACTTTGGGGGGCTTTGGAATAAAAGTCAGCAAGACTGACCTATTGTCGGGTTTTTTGCGCGATGGGTCATCAAAACTGACCATTTCTTGTGAATTTAGGTCAGTATATGATACCTATAAGCTTAAAGCCCCGCCCAAAGTGCCGCAAGGGCAAGCGTTCCGATGATGATTCGCCACCATCCGAACACCGCATAGCCGTTGCGGCTGACGAAATTCAGCAGCCAGCGCACCACCAGAACCGCGCTGAGGAAGGCGACGACAAAGCCCACGGAAATGTCGGCCCATGCAGAGAAGTCCAGATCGTGTCGCGTCTTGTAGATGTCGTAGGCCACGGCCCCCGCCATGGTGGGCAGCGACAGAAAGAACGAAAATTCAGCCGCCGCGCGTTTCGATATGCCCAGCATCAGCGCGCCGACGATGGTGGACCCAGACCGCGACACGCCGGGAACCATGGCAAGGCATTGGATAAAGCCGATCGCCAGCGCCTTGCGAAAGGGGATGGCGGTAGCATCATCATGCAGGGGGGCTGGCGCGATGCGTTCTGCAAATAGCAGGATCACGCCGCCAAGGATCAGCATCACAGCAATCAGCATCGGGGTTTCGAACAGCACCGATTTGATAAAGCCATGCGCCAGCACGCCGATCACCACGGCGGGTACAAAGGCCAGCGCCACCGACACGATGAACCGCAGCGCCGCCGGATCGCGGTGCGCGGTGCCGAACACGGTGACAAGCTTGCCGAAATAGACGCTCAGAATCGCCAGAACCGCGCCAAGCTGGATCACCACCTCGAACGTTTTGCCCGCGCTTTGGAAGCCAAGGAAATGGCCCACCAACAGAAGATGCCCCGTGGAAGAGACGGGAATAAATTCGGTCAGCCCCTCGATCAGACCGAGAAGTCCGGCGATCAGGGTGTTTTCCATAAAGTCAGGCTTTCTTGAGGTTCTTTGCAGAATCCTTGATCGCCGCGTATTGGCCCGAGGGGCGATAGCGCCACAGATATTCGGGGATCACCGAGTCATAGCTCGTGGCCTCAATCCCCAGATCGGCCAGGGTTTTCGCGCCCGCAGACACAACGTTATCTGACCGCAAAGACAGCACCTGATCGCGGGTCAGTAGGCTGTTCCTGATCAGACCACCGGTTGCGAAGGCCACGAAATCCAGCACGTTGCCGATGGCGTTGGCTGCGAAGAACGGCACATTCAGGACCAAGCGGCGGCGCTGGATCACGGTCAGCATCTTTTTCATCAGGCCCTTGAAGCTTTCGACTTCGGGACCGCCGAGTTCGTAGATGCCGGTGGCCTGACCCGTGATGCCCTTGACCGCGGCCTGCGCGACGTCGTCGACATAGACCGGCTGGAATTTGGTGGCGCCGCCGACAACCGGCAGCACCGCGCCAAAGCGGGCCATGCCGGCGAAACGGTTGAAGAACCCGTCTTCATTGCCGAAAATCACCGAAGGCCGCAGGATCATCGCGGTGGGGAAGGCGGCCAGCACGGCCGCCTCGCCCGCGCCCTTGGACTGGGCGTAAAGGCTGGCGCCATTTACATCCGCGCCGATGGCCGAGATGTGGACCAGATTTGCCACGCCTTCTTCGGCAGCGATGCGCGCAATGCGGCCCGCGCCTTCGGCCTGCACGGCGGTGAAGTTGTTCTTGCCGCCACGGTCAAAGGTGCCGACGCAGTTCACCACCGCATCCGCGCCTTGCATCACCGCGCGCACCGAAGCGTCATCGCGGATGTTGCAGAACACCGGTTCCACCTGACCGACAAAGCCATAAGGTTTGACAAACAGCGCCTCGTTCGGGCGGCGGACGGCGACGCGGACGCGCCAGCCCTCTTTGGCCATGCGGCGGGCGATATAACGGCCGACGAAACCCGAACCGCCATAGATCGTGACAAGTTTGCTCATGAAGGAACCCCTTTGGCCAACTTTGGCTTTGTCGCCTGAATAATCGTCATGGGTCAAAGCGGCAAGGCCAATCCGCCGCGACGAATTTTCCGAAAAAGTGCGGCTCGCCCCGTTGACACCCCCCGCTGGCTTGGCTACATCGCCCCCACGACATCTGCCCAGATGGCGGAATTGGTAGACGCGCTGGTTTCAGGTACCAGTGTTGCAAGACGTGGAGGTTCGAGTCCTCTTCTGGGCACCAATACTTCAAATGACCGCCTTCGGGCGGTCTTTTGCTTTTCCGGGCCTTGCTGCGTTGACCCTTGCCCCCTGCGGGTCTAATTCGGGTGCATCCCTTGATGAACGGAATGAAGCCTTGGCGATCCACCTGCACAAGAATGACCTGCCCGACGGGCTGAACCTTGGTTCCGTTGTTGCGATTGACACCGAAACCATGGGGTTGAACCCGATGCGGGACCGGCTGTGCGTGGTGCAGCTTTCGGATGGCAAGGGCGACGCGCATCTGGTGCAGATTGCCAAGGGCCAGAAAACCGCGCCCAATCTGGAACGGTTGCTGACCGATCCGGCGGTGTTGAAGCTGTTCCACTTTGGCCGCTTTGATATTGCCGCGCTGAAACAGGCGTTTGGCGTGCTGACTGCGCCGGTGTGGTGCACCAAGATCGCGTCGAAGCTGATCCGCACCTATACTGACCGCCACGGGCTGAAGTACCTGCTGATGGAATACGCGGCGGCAGATGTATCGAAGGCGCAGCAGACCAGTGACTGGGGGTCCGTCAATCTGACCGAGGCGCAAAAGGACTATGCCGCGTCCGACGTGCTGTATCTGCACAAGCTGAAAGCTGCACTTGAGGCTATTCTGATCCGCGAAGACCGGCTTGATCTGGCGCAGCGGTGTTTCGATTTCCTGCCCACCCGCGCCGAGCTTGATCTGCTGGGCTGGGAGGAGCCGAATGACCTCTTCCACCACTGACTTCCAGACCGCCGGATTTCTGACGACCGCGCGCCGCGTCATCGCGCGTGAGGCAGAGGCTTTGGCAATGCTGGGTCAGGTTCTGGATGGCAGCTTTTCCGACGCGGTGGGGATGATCCTTGCGGCGAAGGGCCGTGTGATCGTGTCGGGGATGGGGAAATCGGGCCATATTGCCCGCAAGATTGCCGCCACGCTGGCCAGCACCGGCACGCCCGCGCATTTCGTGCATCCCGCCGAGGCATCGCATGGCGATCTCGGGATGATTACCAAGGGCGACGTGGCGCTTGTGCTGTCAAACTCGGGCGAGACGCCGGAGCTGGCGGATATTGTCGCCCATACGCGGCGCTTCGGGATTCCGCTGATCGGGATGGCCAGCAAGGCCGACAGCACGCTGATGCGGCAGTCCGAGGTGGCTATCCTGCTGCCCGATGCGCCCGAGGCTTGCGAAACCGGCATCGTGCCGACCACATCCACCACGATGATGCTGGCGCTGGGCGATGCTCTGGCGATTGCGCTGATGGAGCATCGCGCCTTTACCCCCGATCATTTCCGGCTGTTCCATCCGGGGGGCAAGCTGGGCGCGAAACTGCTGAAGGTGCGCGATCTGATGCATGATGCAGTGCCATTGATAGATGCCGCCCGTCCGATGTCCGAAGCGTTGCTGACCATCTCGGCCAAGGGGTTTGGTGTGGTGGGGGTGACGCGGGGCGGGGCGCTGTGCGGGATCATCACCGATGGGGATTTGCGGCGGCATATGGATGGGCTGCTGGCGCTGACAGCGGGGCAGGTGATGACGCCCGCGCCGCGCAGCATCGGGCCGGAGGCGCTGGCGGAACAGGCGATGGCGCTGATGAATGACCACAAGATCACCTGTCTGTTTGTCGTCAGCCCTGCCGACCCCGTGCGTCCTTTGGGGATCGTGCATATCCACGACTGTTTGCGGGCGGGTGTGGTGTGATGGCGCGACCGCTGGGCGATAACCTGCACTCGCGGCTGGTGGCGATCCTGAAAGTCGCGTTGCCGCTGCTGGCGCTGGCGATCCTGTCATCGCTGTTCCTGTTCTCGCGCGGGATCAATCCCGAGGATGCGATTCCCTATGCCGATGTCGATATCGCCGACCGTCTGCGCGAACCGCGTATGACGGGCGCGGGTTATTCCGGGATGACCGAGGATGGCGCGTCTTTAAGCCTGAGTGCCGCCGAGGCGGTGCCGGGGGTGGATGGCAAGGCCACGGCGCGGGGTGTGATCGGCACACTGGAAACGCCGGATGGCGCGAAAACTCAGCTTGCTGCAGTCTCGGTGCGGCTGGAGCAGACGACGGGCATGCTGGAGTTGTCGGATGGGGTAGAGCTGACCACCAGCGCGGGGCTGGTGGTGCAGGCGCAGGGCTTTGGCGTGGCCACCGACCGCACACTGGTTGAAAGCCGTGGGTCCGTGAGTGCCAGCGGCCCGATCGGGCAATTGACGGCAGGTGCCGTGCGCCTCAGCCGCAGCGAAACGCCCGAAGGTGCGGCGAATTATGTTCTGGTTTTCAATAATGGTGTCAGGCTGCTATACCAGCCTCAGCAGTGACAGGAACTTCCTGATGGCGATACGACGCACGGCCCTTTCCACCCTTCTTGCCTTGGCAACCCTGTTCGCACAGGTGGCGCATGGCCAAGGCACCAATGTTGCCTTCAATGGCATCAAGGGCGACAATAAATTGCCGGTCGAGGTGAACGCCGACAATCTGACCGTCAACCAGTCCGACGGCAGCGCGGTGTTTTCCGGTAATGTCATCGTCATTCAGGGCGATTTGCGGCTGACGGCGGGCGAAATTACCGTCGTTTATGCCAAAGAAGGCAAAGGCATCGAAAAGCTGATCGCCAGCGGCGAGGTGCTTTTGGTTAACGCTACTGATGCCGCCGAAGCGCAAGAGGCCGTCTATACCATCGAAGCGGGCGAAGTGGTGCTGACCGGCGGTGTGCTGTTGACCCAAGGTCAGACCACAATCTCGGGCGAAAAGCTGATCATCGACATCACCGCAGGCACCGGACGGATGGAGGGGCGTGTGACCACCACCTTTACGCCGGCGGACAACAACTGATGGCACAGCCCGAATTGACCGTGACCGAGGGTGGCAGCGGCCTGCAAATCCGCAACCTTCGCAAAAGCTACAAACGCCGCCCGGTGATCCGCGATGTGAGCATTGATCTGATGCGGGGCGAAGTGGTGGCGCTGCTTGGCCCCAACGGCTGCGGCAAAACCACCTGCTTTTATTCCATCGCGGGGCTGGTGACGCCCGAAGGTGGACAGGTTCTGATTGACGGGCGGGATGTGACGGGATTGCCGATGTATCGCCGCGCGCGGCTGGGCATCGGCTATCTGCCGCAAGAAGTCTCGATCTTTCGCGGGCTGTCGGTTGAAGACAATATCATGGCCGTTCTGGAAATCCGCGTTGATGATCGCCACAAGCGGCGCGAGCGGCTGGAAGAACTGCTGTCCGAATTTTCGATCACCCACCTGCGCCGTGCATCTGCGCTGGCCCTTTCGGGTGGCGAGCGTCGTCGCGTTGAAATCGCGCGCTGTCTGGCGGCTGATCCGAAGTATCTGCTGCTGGACGAACCCTTTGCTGGGGTGGACCCGATTGCCGTCGGGGAAATCCGCCACCTTGTCCACGATCTGAAAGCGCGCGGAATCGGTGTTCTGATCACCGACCACAACGTGCGCGAGACGCTGGAAATCGTCGATCGTGCCTATATCCTGCATGATGGTGTGGTGCTGAAAACCGGCACGACGGACGAAATCGTGCGCGATGAAATGGTCCGCCGGGTTTATCTGGGCGAGAATTTCCGCATCATCTAGCCGATCTTTTCGCCCAAGCCTTCAGCACTGTTGACAAGGCCCCCAAGGCATCCCCAAATATAAAGGATGCGGGAACATATCGCCTTGCCCACCCCGACCGAAGCGGCCAGCCACTGGCCCCGCGACGGGGGGCGATTTGCCTCGCTAACTCTCTCTAAACCAAGACAAGTCAACCTTTCCGTGTGTCACGGAGGGCGGTGGCTTTACGCGCAAAAGGAGGCATCATGCGCTATCAGATCAGCGGAAAACAGATCGACATCGGCGAGGCTTTGCAGACCCATGTGAAGGCCGAATTAGGCGAGGTGGTCGAGAAATACGCCCAACGCCCGACCGAGGCCGTCATCGTCTTTTCGAAATCAGCGCATGAATTTGTGTGTGAAGCGGTGGTGCATCTTTCCACCGGCCTGACTGCCCAAGCCAAGGGCCACGCGACCGAGATTTATGCGGCCTTCGAGTCGTGCCGTGAAAAGATGGACAAGCAGTTGCGTCGCTATAAGCGCCGTATCCGTAACCACCATCAGAACCGTCCTGCCCCTGTTGAATTCGGCGCGGGGTCGGCCTATATCCTCGCTCCAACCGAAGAACCGGAAGACGATATCAACGAACCGCTGCAGCCGATCATCATCGCGGAAATGGAGGCCAAGATTCCCTCCATAACCGTGGGTGAAGCCGTGATGCAGTTGGAACTGTCGGGCCAGAACTTTCTGGTCTTCCGGAACGAAGGACACGCGGGCGTTAACGTCGTTTACCGTCGCACCGACGGGAATATCGGCTGGATCGATCCGCGCAACAGCAAGTAGCGTCAGCCTGAGAAGGGCGCGCAGGAACGAGATGGCCTGATGGATCTGTCGAAATTGCTTGTTCCGGGGGCCGTCCGGATTATGGGTCAGATGACCGGCAAAAAGCGCCTCTTCCAGGAACTGGGAGAGGTTGCCTCGCAGGCCTATGGGCTGAATGCAGCCACCGCGATTGACGGACTGCAGGAACGTGAAAGCCTTGGGCCAACAGGGGTGGGCAACGGCATTGCTCTGCCCCATGCGCGGCTGGAAGGGCTGGAAAAGATTATCGGCGTGTTCATCCGGCTGGAAAAACCGCTGGAATATGAAAGCGTTGACCGGCAGCCGGTCGATCTGATCTTCGGGCTGTTCGCGCCCAAGGATTCCGGTGTGGACCATCTGAAGGCGCTGGCGCTGGTGTCGCGGACCATGCGCGATCAGGGCATCTGCGCGAAACTGCGCGCCAATGCTGATCCGACCAAGCTTTATGCGATCCTGACCGAAATTCGCAACCCGCAGGCGGCCTAAGCCTTCCAGCGGCCAAAGCCGAAGGCGGCGTAATCGCGCCAATAGGCCTCTTCTGCGGCCTTTTCCAGATCTTCGCCCCAGATGTCAGCCAAGGCGACGGGGTGCTTTTCGGGGTTCGCAGGCAGGGGCGGGCAGGGCAGGCCGATTTCGGCAGTCAGAAACGCCAGCCCTTCGGCAAGGCGGTCTTCGCGAAAGGCGTGGTCGGGGCTTTGCAGATGGGCAAAACCCTGCAGAATCGTGCCTTGGGTGGCGAATTGCGGCATCACGCGGATTTCGGTGCGCCCGTTCAGATTGTGTTTCAGGAAATCCAGAAACACCACAAAGCCTTCGCGAAAGGCTTCGGGAGACTCGAACCCCTTGCCCTTGCCGGGCAGTTGAAAGCGGTGGACGCGCTTCAGATAGGGGCGTAGTTCGGCGATATATTCCCGCGCGATATAGTCGCTGAATGCGGCATGGGCGCGGGCCAAGGGGTGGCGCAGCACGGTGAAAGACCGAAAGCCGTGGTGAGAATCTTTCCACGCTTTCAGGGTCTTGCGGTCAAAGCCCGTGACCGTTTCGCCAAAGGATGACAACCACTTGCGAAGCTGTGCCTCGGGCGCGGATTTCACCGGCTGAAACAAAAGCGGCGCGCCAACCGAAGCGATATATTGCGGCACCGAGGCGTTGCGGCGGGGCTCAAAATTCGGAGTCTGCTGAATATTGAACCAATCAACGGTGGCAAGCCCGGCCTCCATCTCGGCGGGGTTTTGCACCTTGTCGCGTATGGCTTCGGGGTTTTGCTTTTTGAAGCGGAAATCAAGGCTGGCAAGACGGGCGTCAACGCCAAGGAAGGCGGCAAGACCGTTCAACACCTCAAGATCCAGAATGTCATCGTAATCGATGTAATAGGCGGTCTGTCCGGTGACTTGCAGGCGATGCTGGATGGTTTTCTGGAACGCCTGCAGCTTGGTCAGGCGTTCTTCGAATTCGGCCAGATCAAAGCGGGGACGCACGGTTTTCAGGTGTTTGGTGTTGGCCAACCACCACTGATCGCTTTCGACCGCGATTTTCCAGCTGATATAGCTTTCAAGCTGGTTGCGGGTCAGGATGATCTTGGCGCACGCGGGGTCGTTCATCACCAGATCGAACACGCGCGGGTCATGGTCGGAGAAATAGCGAAAGCCCGAAAGTCCGTGGGTCTGTTCGCGCATCACCCGCAGGAAACGCGCGGGATTCGCCTCGCGCGCGGCCATGTCGACGCCCAGCATTTCCTGCTTGCCCTCGCCGCCGATGAAGAAGGGGTTAAACGCCTCACCCAGACAAGAAACGCCGTCCAGCGCGTTCAGGTTGGCTTCAAGGAAGTTCGATCCTGTCCGCATTTCGGCCAGAACCACAAAGGAATGAAAGCGAGACGCCAAATTACTTCACCAGATAGGGGCGGCCACGCCGCGAGGAATTGGGTTTGACACCGTCACCCGTGGGAAAATCGCCCATCAGCACAGGTTGCATACCCTGATTTCGCAGGTTTTGCAGGAATTGACCAAATCCGGCCAGATCGGCAAGGCGCGGAGCCTCGGTCAGGCGGCGCATCGAGCGGGGACTGATTTCGTCGACGATGGTTTGCAGCGGTTCCATCGGGTTTTCGATGAATTCCGCCAGAGTCCATATCCGCACCCGTGCCTTAACCCAAGGCAGGCGCAGCGCATGCAGGAAATCAGCCTCGATCTTTTGCAGGCGGGCGGCATCTTTGCGGATATCGGAAAAGTTGGCGTTGGAATGGAACAGTGGAATCGCCCAAGCGCCTGATATCACAGATATTTGTGCGTTCGGATCGCCCGCCATGAACCAGTTCAGCGCCTGATTGTCGTTCGGCCCGTGCTGGAAGCATTGACGCTCGCCGCGCGTGTTCCAGATCAGGTTGGTCAGAAAGCTCATGGGGTTATAGTCGCGCATGGCGGCAGAGTCTGACATCGAGCCGTTGTAAACCCGTTCGCCACCCGCAAAATGCACGCGGTCAGGGGCAAAGATATGGCCATGCACGCGGGTGCCGCTTGCCTTGCTGAGCCATGTTTCGAAATTCTCGAATACATCGGAAAAGCCTTCGAACACCGAAAAGGGTGCGGCAGTGCGCCCGTTTTCCCAGTTTTCGTTCGGATGGCGCGACTGCATGTAAAGGCCGGGGCGGCCCTTGGTGCGGCGCTCGACGGCTTTGGCAAACAGCCGGTCGATCTTGCCGGGGTTCGGTTCGGCGGCGGCCTGACCACCTGCGTCATCGGACAGGAAGGCCTTGTAAAGCTTGCCCGCGTGGGGCCAGATCTTGCGCGCCACAAAGCAATCGGACCGCCGCAGCAGTTGCAGGTGATCGTCGTAAAAGATGTGCGGTTTGCCCTGAAAATCAAACTTCGACAGGGTCAGAGAGCGGCTTTCGACATTGGCCGACACCTGCCGCACCATAGTCTGAAAATAGCTTTCATCTGGAATCCAGACGCGGCGGAAATAGCGGTCGATTTCCGCGCGGTCGGGGTTTTCAAGGATCGCGGACAGGGTTTGCCGCGTCAGGCACCACCATTGGCTGCCCAGATGCGGGATAATTCCGGCAGGGATTCGTCGCCGAAAGCCAAAACGGCGTTGCAGTTTTACGTAGCCATCAAAAAGCCGCCGCCGTTTGCGCCAGCTAAAGGGAAAGCGGAGGGTAAAGCGTTCCACATCCAGCCCGCCGATCGTCCAGCCGACATCTTCGGTCGTGACGGATTCGATGAAATCGGTGCGCGGGCGTTCGTTCAGATAGGCTACCATTTCATCCACGGGGCGCAGCGGCAGGCACGAGCCGGAGGCAAGGTAGACATGGCGCACGTTGGGAAAATCGCGCAGCAGGATGGTGGAGGCCTCTTGGGTGGCGGCGACGATGCCCCATGTTCCCCATTCGCAGGCATGACGGCCCGAAAAGCGGATATTCGGCAAATCGGCCAGTGATCTGACCAGACCGTCAAAGGGACGGCGTTTGACGCGCTTATCAACGTGGATCACCACGGGGCAACCCCGCGTGGCCCAATGGCGCGCAACCTCGGCGGCACGGTCAAGGGCGGTGTGACACAGCATGACAATGCCGACGCTCATGCCCAGTTGCCTTTCGACATCAGACCCAGAATCTCAAGCTGGCGCCAGTTGATATATTTCTCGCTCCACTTGCACCACAGATCGGGCTGGGTGCTGACGGCGGCGCGGTAAGCGCGGTATTCGTGGCTGTTGGCGTAGTGTTGGCGCCGTTCCATTTCCTCTTCGGCTTTGACCGCGAAAGTATCAAGGAACTTGGCGTGCAGCAGACAGCCCGAGGCCTTTTCCCCGCCCCATTCATCGTAGACCAGATTCAGCCCGCGCGGCAGCAGCATGTGAGTCGAGCTGACATAGGCGTATTCACGGTCCCATTTCACCAGCGGGATCTTGTTCAGTGCGGGCGCACGTTCGGGCAGATCGTCAAAGAACATCCGCGCGCGGGGGCCGCCCTGAATCCACAGGTTGCCATAGCGCTGATTGCGGCTGATCGTGTAATTGCCGCTGTCGAAATAGGGGGCGATTTCGAACGGGTCCTGACCTTCGTGATAGGGCTGAATGTCGAACGGGCCTTTGGGATACATATCCAGCAGCATCGCCGAAAACGACTTGATCGACGAGGCATCCAGCCAGTCGGTCAGCGCGCGCAGCGGGCGGGTGTCGCAGAATGGATAGACAAAGAATTCGTCAGGATCGACCACAAGCGCCCAATGCCCGTGCGCGTATTTCATTTGCAGATAGTTCAGCCAATCCACCCCGAAGCGCGCGCGTTTATAACTGTGCGCCGTGGTCCATAGCGACACGTCGGGCTGCATTTCCAGATATTCGCGGCTGCCATCAGTGCTGTCATTGTCCACGATCAAGAAATGATTCACGCCCAGATCGCGGTAATATTCCAGAAAATAGGGCAGGCGAATTTTCTCGTTCCGCAGGGTGGAGAACAGCAGGATGCCTTCGGGGCGGATAAGGCTGGTGCGATCCACGACAGAAGCCAGATCCCGGCGTTTGCGGAACGCCCGGATACGCCACCGCTTACGGGCAAGGCGCAAGATGTATCGTGAAAAGACGCTCACCCCTACCCCTTCGACCTGCCGTTGTTCTGTCCAGAGCCAAAATATCAGGCAAGGTTTAAGACGGCCTTGAAGTGATCCGCCCAAGTTGGCGGGTCGATCCGCCTTTTTTGCCCGTGTTTCGCTTTGGGTGTCTTCGCCAGTGCCGTGATTGTTTCCAACCAAGAATAAACGTCTGAGGGATCAAGGTAAACTGCGTAGTCGGCGAGAAGCTCGTGGATCACGGGCAAATCGGATGAAATCACCGGTATTCCAAGGGCTGCGGCCTCAATCGGGGGAATGCCAAAGCCCTCGGCATGGCTGGGAAACAGAAAAGCCGTCGCACCGGCGAGCAAGGCCGCCACCGCGCCATCGGTCAGCCCGTGCAGTTCCGTGATGCCTGCATCGGGTCGCAGACTGTCAAGCCGCGCGAAAACAGCGTGGTTTTCCCAGCCACGGCTGCCCAGAATATAAAGCATCGGCTTGGGTGCGGGCAGCTTTTCCCAGACATCCAGCAGAAGGGCGTGGTTCTTGCGCGGCTCGATGGTGCCAAGGGTAACGAAATAGGGAGCGTGCGGTGGTTCGCTGTCATCAGGCTGCGGGATCGGCACGCCAAGCTTGGCGACAAGGCCCGTTGGGCAGCGGCCAAGGCGGGCAAGATGGGCATCGGTCTTGGCGCGGGCGTCTTGGGTGGTGTGGATCACCAGATCGGCGTGGTGGGACACGGCAGCCAGTTTGCGTTGGAAATCCATTGCCGTTCCTGCGCGGCAATACTGCGGAAGGTCCAGTGGGATCGTGTCGTGGATCAGCACGGTAATCCGCAGACCGGCCTTGTGGACGGCACTTAGGGATCGGTCGGTCAGGTTGGCATGACCAGTATTCAGATAACTGCTGCCGACTGGCAGGTGGCGGCGCAACAGGCGTTGCAGCAGGGGATGCGGCGCGCGGGCGATGGCAAGGCGGCGCAACGTGGCTTCGGCCCGCGCGCGGATTGGGTCCTTCCCGTGCGACAGCAGACCCAACAGATCGGGTTGCCTCAAGGGAGTCTCTCCACGCACCAATGCGGGCAGTTGGTCAAGCCCTACACGGTTCAAGAGAAGAAAGCCAAGGTTGGTGCGGATCAGCCCGAACAGGGGCTGATCCAGTGTCAGAAGATGAGACAGATAGGCATATTCAACCCGGTCAACGCCGGTCAGCGGCCCCTTTCCCAAGCGCGACACCAGTCGCGTCAGGTCAAGAAGCCGCGCCGGAACCACCTGTTACTGTGCCGCCTTTTGCAGCGCGAGCATGTCGTTCAGATAGGCCGAGAATTCGTCGCGCAGATCGGGGCGGGCCAGACCAAAGGCCACGGTGGCCTGCAAGAATCCGGCCTTGGAACCGCAATCATAGCGCTGCCCGCGGAAGCGATAGCCATAGACGTTGCCTGCTTTGGTTTCTTCGGCAATCGCATCGGTCAACTGAATCTCGCCGCCCGCGCCCTGCTTCATCTTGTTCAGGTTGGTCAGCACTTTGGGCGACAGGATATAGCGCCCGATCACCGCAAGATTCGACGGAGCCTCGCCTGCCTTGGGTTTTTCAACCATGCCCTTTGCTTTGACGATGGCGCCCATGTCTTCGCCAATATCCAGCACACCATAGGACGAGGCGCGGTCGGGCGATACTTCCATTGCGGCGACCATGTTGCCGCCGGTTTGCTCATACGCTTCCATCATCTGCTGAAGGCAGGGCTTTTCGGCGGCGATCACGTCATCGGGCAGCAGCACGGCGAAGGGTTCGTTGCCGATCAGACGGCGGGCGCACCAGACAGCATGGCCCAGACCCATCGGGCGATTCTGCCGCAGATAGGCGATGGCCCCCGAATCCATGTTGGTTTCCTTGAGGATTTCCAACAGGTCATCCTTGCCTGCCTTACGCAGGGTATTCTCAAGCTCGGGCGAGTGATCAAAGTAATCCTCAAGCGCGGATTTCCCGCGCGAGGTAACAAAGATGAATTCCTTGATGCCGGCCGCGCGGGCCTCATCAATGGCGTATTGGATCAGCGGGCGGTCAACCAGCGTCATGATCTCTTTCGGGATCGACTTGGTGGCAGGCAGGAAACGGGTTCCCATGCCAGCAACGGGAAACACGGCCTTGGTGACCTTTTTGGGTTTCATTCTTTCCACTCTGAGCTTGGGTCCAGCTATCTTTTGGACGTAGGCAAGAACCTAATCTTCAATTCTTAACAGATCAATCTGTCAGACCTTAACGGAAGGGGCTTGTTACCGATCTTTTGCCAGATTTCAATCGGCAGAAACCTGTATTTGTTCGAATTTCACGCACGTCAGCGCCGGTTTTGCTGTGTTGGGCGGATGTTTGCCAAGCGGGCGGTTTCGGCGGCGACGCGCGCGGCAAAGCTGATCAGGCGAAAGCGCGGGGTGTTTCGGTCAGATCTGCCGAAAAGCCCGCCTTGTTGCAGCCAAAAGCCCTTGGGGTGAAAGGCCATCCGATGTGCGCGCAAACTCGGGGACAGGCAGATCACCGTGACAATTTGTCCTGCCGCTACGGCGGCGCTGGCCTGTCGCAAAAGCCGGTTTTTTTGCCAGATGCGGCCTGACAGCACCACGCCGCCACGCGGGCCGGTATTGGGCAGCGCAGAGAAGGCGCAGGTTACAGGGGAAAGCGGCGGAAGTTTGGGCAGCGCGCGCGCCATCCCGTCTTGCCATCCCGATTGCAGGGTGGCCAGCAAAGCGTCAGCCTCGGCCTGCGTGATCCTGTGGGCATCACGGTGGATGGTGATACGGGCGGATTGATGGGCGAGCAAGCGTTGCCATTCGGCGTTCAGACCGGCATCGGGCGCGTGGCGGCGCAGAAAAACGGCAGTTGAGGCGGCGATCTCGTGCAGGCTGGTCGGCACGCGGTCGGCGCGGCGGCGGACGCTGGCAGCAAAGCCGTGGTGAACTTGGGCCGCAGGATCAATCGCGGTCAGGCCATGTTGGGCTAGGCGCAGGTTGACATCCGCCTCATCCAGATAAAAGCGATAGGCCGGATCAAAGCCACCGATGGACAGCAGGGCATCACGGCGGAAGGCGCAGTTGGTGCCTTGGGTTTTCACCGCGCGCTGCGGTGTGCCGGAACGCAGCGTCTGTCCGGTGATGACGAGCGGGTGGTCTTGCCCAAGGTTGTCCACTTCGGAGGCTTGCCACTGAAAGGAAATGCCATTGCGGCCAATGACATATCCGGTTGATGCAACGACCTGCGGGTTGTTGAAAGGGGCGGTCAGGCGGGTCAGCCAAGTCGGTTCCGCCACGGCGTCGTCGTCGATAAAGGCCACCACGGCGGCGGCTGCCAAAGACAGGCCAAAGTTGCGCGCGGCACTAATATTGGGCTGGTCATAGCGGATCAGTTTAATGGGCAGATGCTGCACCGTGTCTGCCGATTGCGGGTCGGTGACGACGATCACTTCGAACGCTGGGTGGTCCTGTTGGGTCAGCCCTGTCAGGCAGCGCATCAGGGCCGCCGCGCGGTGGCGGCTGACGATGATGACGCTGATGGGCTGGGTGGTCATCCCATGTCTGCCAGCATGGTTTCGATCACGGCAACGTCGCTGGGGTTGTTCAACTCCCAGAACTGACGCCCCTTGGCTTGCACTTCAACGCACAGAACCTGCCGCCCGTTTTCGAGAAAGCGCAGTTGCTCCAGCCCTTCCAGCGTTTCCAGCGGGCCGATGGGCCATGCGGGATAGGCTGCAAGGGCGGCGGGACGATAGGCGTAGACGCCGACATGGTGGAAGACGGGGGTTTCGTCGGTGTCGGCATAGGTCTGGCCGGTAAAGGGGAGCACCTCTTTCGAGAAATACAGCCCCCGCCCGCCCGCACCGAAAACCGCAGTGGTTCCACCCACGCGGCCCGCGCGGCGGTCGGCCAGCAGGCTGTTGAGTGCGCGGCCATCGCAGCGCAGAACTGGGGTGGCTATATCGGCGTCGGGGTTGGCGGCCATTCCAGCCAGCAGGTTTTCGATAAACCATGGCGGGGTCAGCGGGGCATCGCCTTGCAGGTTCACGATGATATCGTAACCGGGCAGGTTTGCCGCCACCTCGGCGCAGCGTTCGGTGCCATTGCGGCAGGTGGATGAGGTCATCACCACCTGCGCGCCAAAGGCTGCGGCATGCTCGCGGATGCGGGCGTCATCGGTGGCGATCACCACACGATCCACCCCGCGCACGGCCATCGCAGCCTCATAGCTGCGGCGGATCAGGGTCTTGTCGCCATCCGGCCCGCGCAGGGAAACCAGCGGCTTTCCCGGATAGCGGCTGCTGGCATAGCGCGCGGGAATGGCGATCAGGGTCTTCATTTTTGCAGCGTCACACCGGGGGCATAGGCGATGAAGAAGGGGTTGTCCCAGCCCACCTTGCCATAGGCCAAAGTGGTATGGTCATCAAAGCGCACCACATGCCCGCCTGCACCACGCAGAACGGCGTCTCCGGCGGCTGTATCCCATTCCATCGTGCGGCCAAGGCGGGGATAAAGATCGGCCTCGCCGGTGGCCAGCAGGCAGAACTTCAGGCTGGACCCTGCCGAGGTCATATCCCGCACGGCGTATTTGCCGATGTAATCATCGGTGGCCGCATCGCGGTGGGATTTCGACGCTACCACCATCAGCGCGGCATTGTCGGGCGTGGACACTGACAATTTGGTGACAGGGCCAGCGGCATCCTTGGCGAAATCGCCGGTTTCCTCAACGGTGCTGCCATCAGCTTGGGTGTAGAACAACCGGCCCTTGGCGGGCGCATAGACCACGCCGCGCAGGGGAACCCCGTTTTCGACATAGGCGATGTTCACCGTAAAATCGCCGCGCCGCTGCACGAATTCCTTGGTGCCATCCAGAGGATCGACGATCAGAAAAGTGCTGGCGGTCAGGCTGTGGCTGTCGGCCTGTTCCTCGGTGATCAGGGTCACATCGGGAAAGGCCGCACGCAGACCGGCCGAGATGATGGCATCGGCGGCTTCGTCGGCCTCGGTGACGGGGCTGGCGTCAGATTTTGACTTCACCTCGAAATCGGGGCCATTGTAGACCTCCATGATGCGATCCCCTGCCTCAAGCGCCAAGCGGCGGATCAGGGGGATAAGTGTGTCGAAATTCATGGCGTCTCCTGCCCGCGCGCAGCCGTTTGCGCCGCGTTATTGATTAGTAAGCTGTTTGATCTTATCATCCGGCTTAAAGGGAACGGCAAGATTTCCCGGCGCATAATGGCCGTAGACCGTCCATGAGGTAGCAGAGAATGTTTCGGCCCGATGCCAAAGTGACCCGCGCGGGCAGTGGCTTTGCCATGCTGGAGCTGATCTTCCATGCGGCGGTGCGGAATATACGCAAGACCCATGGCAACGCTGTGGTCGGGTTGCTGATGGCGATGCTGCAATCGGTGATCATGGTCGTGGTGATGGTGTTCATGTTCACGCTGTTGGGCATGCGTGGCTCGGCGGTGCGCGGCGATTTCGTGCTGTATATCATGACGGGCGTTTTCAACTATGCCACCCACGCCAAAACGCTAAGTGCGGTTGCGCGGTCGGATGGGCCGACCTCGGCCATGATGAAGCATTCGCCGATGAATACCATCGTGTCGATTGCGGCTGCGGCGCTGGGGACGCTTTATCTGCAAACCCTGTCCGTTCTGGTTATCCTGTTCGTCTATCATGTGCTGTGGACCCCGATCACGATTTACGAACCCGTCGGCGTGGCGGCGATGTTCTTGCTGTCATGGGCCTCGGGGATCGGGGTGGGGATGATTCTAAAGGCCGCAACGCCTTGGCAGCCAGAGCTGTTCGGAATCATCACAACGATCTACGCCCGCGCGAATATGATCTTTTCGGGCAAGATGACGCTGGCCAATTCCACGCCAAGCTACATTCTGGCGATGTATACATGGAACCCGTTGTTCCACTGCATCGACCAGACGCGCGGATTCATGTTTCAGAACTATCACCCGCATTACAGCAATATCACCTATCCGGTTGTGGTGACGGCGGTTTTGATTGTTCTGGGGCTTATGGGTGAGAATTTCACCCGTAAACATGCCTCGGCAAGCTGGGGGGCGGGCCGCTAGACTGCAGCGTGACGCGGTGGCACGTAAGATTCCACCGTCTCATCCAAATTTCCCGCAAGGGCAGTGCTTGCAGGCCACAAGCCCCCTCCTTATATACGCCCAGAAGCCGGAACAGGCGTTGTCTGTCCGGGTCTCACTAGGGATCGGGATGGAATGCCTTTACGGGTTCCGCCCATATCATCGCCGCAAGAAAGGGACCACCTATGGCCAAAATCATCGGGATCGACCTCGGGACCACGAACTCCTGCGTCGCCATCATGGACGGCTCGCAGCCGCGCATCATCGAGAATGCGGAAGGCGCACGCACCACGCCGTCGATCGTTGCCTTTACGGAAACCGAACGTCTGGTCGGCCAAGCCGCCAAGCGTCAGGCCGTGACCAACGCCTCTAACACCATCTTCGCCGTCAAGCGCCTTATCGGGCGCCGCCATGATGATCCGGTCATCATCAAAGACCAGAAGAACATGCCCTATAAGATCGTCAACGGCGGTTCGGGGGATGCCTGGGTTGAAGTGCGCGGCGAGAAGTATTCGCCCAGCCAGGTTTCGGCTTTCATCCTGCAAAAGATGAAAGAAACTGCTGAATCGTATCTGGGTGAAACCGTTACGCAGGCCGTTATCACCGTTCCGGCCTATTTCAACGACGCCCAGCGTCAGGCCACCAAGGACGCAGGCCGCATCGCCGGTCTGGAAGTGCTGCGTATCATCAACGAACCGACCGCAGCCGCGCTGGCCTATGGCCTTGATCGCAAGGAATCGAAAACCATCGCGGTTTATGACCTTGGCGGCGGCACCTTCGACATCACCATTCTGGAAATTGATGACGGGTTGTTCGAAGTGAAATCGACCAACGGGGATACCTTCCTTGGCGGCGAAGATTTCGACATGCGCATCGTCAACTATCTGGCGGACGAGTTCAAAAAGGAGCACGGCGTCGACCTGTCACTGGACAAGATGGCCCTCCAGCGCCTGAAAGAGGCGGCTGAAAAGGCCAAGATCGAACTGTCGTCGTCTTCGCAGACCGAAATCAACCAGCCGTTCATCTCGATGGACAAGAACACCGGCCAGCCGCTGCACCTTGTGGTCAAGCTGACCCGTGCGAAACTGGAATCGCTGGTTGATGACCTGATCAAAAAGTCGATCAAGCCCTGCGCCGCTGCGTTGAAAGACGCGGGCCTATCGGTTGGCGACATTGACGAGGTTGTTCTGGTCGGCGGTATGACCCGCATGCCGCGCGTGATCGAGGAAGTGACCAAGTTCTTCGGCAAAGAGCCCCACAAGGGCGTGAACCCGGATGAAGTTGTGGCCGCCGGTGCTGCCATTCAGGCGGGCGTCCTGCAAGGCGACGTCAAGGACGTGGTTCTGCTGGACGTGACCCCGCTGTCGCTGGGCATCGAAACGCTGGGCGGCGTGTTCACCCGTCTGATCGACCGCAACACCACGATCCCGACCAAAAAGTCGCAAGTCTTCTCGACCGCCGAAGACAACCAGAACGCCGTGACCCTGCGTGTCTTCCAGGGCGAGCGCGAAATGGCGGCCGACAACAAGATGCTGGGCCAGTTCAACCTTGAAAACATCCCGCCCGCCCCGCGCGGTCTGCCGCAGATCGAGGTCACCTTCGACATCGACGCCAACGGCATCGTGACGGTGAAGGCCAAGGACAAAGGCACGAACAAGGAACAGGCGATCACCATTCAGGCCTCGGGCGGCCTGTCTGATGAGGACATCGAAAAGATGGTCAAGGACGCCGAGGCCAACGCCGAGGCCGACAAAGAGCGCCGCGAATTGGTGGAAACCAAGAATCAGGCCGAAAGCCTGCTGCACTCGACCAAGAAGTCGCTGTCCGAACATTCCGACAAGGTGGACCCGTCCACTGTCGAGGTGATCGAACTGGCGATGTCTGCGCTGGAAGACGCTTTGAAGACCGAAAATGCCGGCAAGATCAAAGGCGGCATCCAGAACCTGACCGAAGCCGCGATGAAACTGGGCGAGGCGATCTACAAAGCCACTGCCGATCAGGCCGAGGGCAAGGACGAGGATAATCAGCGCGGTGTCGACGAAGACATCATCGACGCCGACTTCGAAGATCTCGGGAACAACAAGCGGAAGTAAGCCGCCAGGAACCAAAGCAGGGCGGCCCACAACAGGGCCGCCCTGCTGCGTTCCCGTAAAGGGATTTTGCGATGGCAAAGCGCGATTATTACGATCTGTTGGGGGCCTCGAAAGGGGCGTCGGCAGAGGAATTGAAGAAAGCCTACCGCACCAAGGCCAAGGAGTTGCACCCCGACCGCAACTCTGACAACCCCAACGCCGAGGCCCAGTTCAAAGAGATCAACGAAGCCTATGACGTGCTGAAGGATGCCGACAAAAAGGCAGCCTATGACCGCTATGGCCATGCCGCCTTTGAAGGTGGCGGCGGAGGTGGTCAGCGCGGCTATGGCGGCGGGCAAGGCGATTTCTCGTCGGCCTTCTCGGATGTGTTCGAGGACCTGTTCGGGGATTTCATGGGCGGGCGTGGCGGCCAAGGTGGTCGCGCGCGGGCGCAGCGCGGCTCTGACCTGCGCTATAACCTGCGGGTTTCCCTGGAAGAAGCCTTTGCGGGTGTTCAGAAAACCATCTCGGTGCCGACCTCGGTGGCCTGCGATACTTGCCGTGGCACGGGTGCCGAAGGCGGGGCCGAACCCGTGACCTGCCCGACCTGTTCGGGTATGGGCAAGGTGCGCGCGCAGCAAGGCTTCTTCACGGTTGAACGCACTTGCCCGACCTGCAACGGCATGGGCCAGATCGTGAAAAACCCGTGCAAATCCTGCGCGGGCCATGGTCGGGTGGAAAAGGAACGCTCGCTGTCGGTGAACATTCCGGCTGGCGTGGAAACCGGCACCCGAATCCGTCTGGCGGGTGAGGGTGAGGCCGGCATGCGCGGCGGCCCGACAGGCGACCTTTACATCTTTATCGAGGTGAAGGACCACGCGATCTTCCAACGTGACGGCGTGCATCTGTTCTGCCGCGTGCCGATTTCCATCGCCACGGCGGCGCTGGGCGGCGAGGTCGAGGTGCCGACGATCGATGGCGGCAAGTCGCGCGTCAAGGTTCCTGCGGGCAGCCAGACCGGCAAGCAGATGCGCCTGCGCGCCAAGGGGATGCCTGCCCTGCGCGGTGGCGGATCTGGCGATATGCTGATCGAGTTGGCGGTGGAAACGCCGGTCAACCTGACCGCACGGCAAAAGGAAATCCTGCGCGAATTCTCTGATCTGTCGGAAGAAAATAACCCCGAGGGGTCGTCTTTCTTCTCGAAAGTCAAAGGGTTCTGGGACGGGATGAAGGGGTAAAACCTTTCGTTCGGGGTGCAGAGGGCCGGATCTATGATCCGGCCTTTTTATTGGCGTTAACGGATTGTTCACCGAAACTGTGGCAGCCTTTGCCAATGGCACAGCATGGTTTCAACGATTCTGCCCCCTCTCTCTTCGCCCCCGACGGGGATGAAGATGAAGCAGCTGGCGCAACGCTAAGTGGCAAGCTGCCGTCCTACATCGGCGATCATCGCAAACGCCTGCGCGCACGGTTCATGGAGGGTGGGGCGACGGCGATGCCCGATTATGAACTGCTGGAACTGGTGCTGTTCCGCGCCATTCCACGGCAAGATGTGAAACCCTTGGCGCGGCTGTTGCTGGACACGTTTGGCGATTTCAACCGCGTGGTCTCGGCCAGCCCTGCGCGGCTGTTGATGGTCAAAGGCGTGGGCGACGCTGTGGTGTTGGAGTTGAAAGTGATCGAGGCTTCGGCGCAACGCCTGATGCGTGCAAAGGTGATGAACCGACCGCTTTTGTCCTCATGGGATGCGCTGCTGGATTACTGCCACACGGCGATGTCGCACCGCGAAACCGAGCAGTTCCGCATCCTGTTTCTAGACCGCAAGAATGTTCTGATCGCGGACGAAGAACAGGCGAAAGGCACCGTCGATCATGTGCCGGTCTACCCGCGTGAGGTGGTAAAGCGGGCGCTGGAGTTGAATGCCAGTGCCATCATTCTGGTGCATAATCACCCTTCGGGTGACCCTACACCGTCGGATGCCGATATCTCGATGACGCATCAGGTGCGGGACGCGGCACAGGTGCTGGGGATCACACTGCACGATCATCTGATCATCGGAAAATCGCGTGAATTGTCTTTCCGGTCAAACGGTTATCTCTGAGCCTTGCGCGCTGCCTGACGCTTCTTGCGTTCTTCTGCCTTGGCAGCTTTTTCCATATCGCCAAGGTTCACCAACTCGGGCGAAGCGGTCAGGCTGACGGCTGCCACATCCACAGGTTTGGTAAAAAACCATGAGCGGAATTTGTTATATGCCGCGTCTTGCACCTGATCCGTCACCTTCAGCGACAGGCCAAGCTGCGCCACAAGGTGATGCACCGCCCAGACCACGAGCGGCCATCTCTGCGCGTCATAATCATCGCCCGCCATCACGCCGCCCGGTTTCAGCTTGGCATACCAGTCGATCAGGGTGCGCCCGCCCTCTTCGCCGGTGTGGGCATAACCATCGACGTAGATGAAATCGAAAAAATTGTCGGGGAAAACGTCAAGCGCGTCATCGAATGTCATTCGCAACAGATGATAATTCGACCGCAACCCCACAGTCCGCAGCGCCTTTTTGTATTCGGTGATGTCGTGCGTATCGCCATAGACATCGACCCCGAAGAACTGGTGGAACTTGCCCGATTGGACCATGCGCGCAGAAAAAGAGCCGGCCGCGACGCCCAATTCGATCCCGATATTCTCGTGGCCCGTCAGGCTGTCGATTACATTCCAACGGTGGGTGTCCGGGATGATTTCAACCGGAACATCGGGGGTCTGGCTTTGGGCCATATCGCGCAGAAGGTCTTTGAACATCAAGTTGCCCGTTCCGGTTTTGAGATCAACCTAAAGTGGCGCTGGCTATTCGGCAACGGGCTTGGGCGCGGTGAAGGCGGGTTTTATCCACAACTCGACGCGACGGTTCAGGCGGCGACCGGCGGCGGTTTCGTCGCAGGCCATCGGCAGCGCCTCGCCAAAGGCTTCGACACGGGGCAGGCGGGTTTCGGGAAGGCTGGGGGCGGCGGCGCGCAACGCGGCCAAAACACCTGCGGCGCGAGATAGCGACAGATCAAGGTTGGCTTTGGCGGCGCCGGAACCATCTGAAAAGCCAGACAGAATCAGCGCCTGATCCTTGAACTGGCCGGCTTCGAGCAGGCGTACAAGATCGGCCAGATTGTTGCGGCTGTGCGCGTCCAATTCGGTCGAGCCATCTTCGAACCGGAAGGTCAGCGACAGACGATCCGCACCGTCCATCAGATCTACCAGCCGTTTCAGATCGGCCAGTGTGGTTTCCTCGCCCGCACCTTGAATCGCATTGATCAGTCGCAGGCCGTCGGCGGTCATCGGTTGGCGTTCAGGCAGACGGTTGACGTAACCCGCGGCTGCGATGGCCGTTTGGGCTTCGGGCAGGGCGATGAATTCAAGGAACTCACGCGCAACCAAGGGCAGGCGGCGGCGGGGCGTCAGAAAATAGAGCGGCAAGGACAGCGGGTAATCCTCGGCCTTCACCGCCAAGGGGCTGGGCAGAAGCGGAAAGCCGCAGCTATCGGACAGCGGCAAAGTGCGGGCCGCGCCCGCCGCCGCGCGCCCCGTAACCGCCAAAGCCCACGGGTCGCGGGAAACGGCCAGAGCCAGAGAAGCAAGATCGGGATGCGTGACGGTGGCGGCAATCCCGCGCCCAAGGCGGGCGGAAAGGGCGCGCTGCAGATCGCTGTCGGCAGCCAGCGCATGCAGCACCAAGGGCATGTCAGGCCCGCCGATCTGGGACCAGTTCGAAATTTCACCCGAAAGAGCGCGGGCAAGATCCGGGGTGCTGATGACAGGCACAGGGTTATCAGGGGCGACAATCGGGATCAGCGCATCAAGAGCAACTGCACGGCTGCCCAGATCGGGTTCTGTCGCAGCGGCGAGGATCAGCTCGGCCCGCCCGGCCTTGAGAGTGGCGCGGGCATCGTCTGGCGTGCTG
This sequence comes from Rhodobacterales bacterium RIFCSPHIGHO2_02_FULL_62_130, assembly GCA_001828855.1. Lineage (GTDB taxonomy): Bacteria > Pseudomonadota > Alphaproteobacteria > Rhodobacterales > Rhodobacteraceae > Cypionkella. Next base: position 168,227 of record MHZT01000030.1, read on the forward strand.
GCCAGAAAGCTGAACTCGGCCAGAGTTTTACCCGTTGTCGGATCGGTCAGGATCACCGGATCGCCCTGCACCAGTGTCAGTCCGCGTGACCGTGCAAAGGCTGCAATCAAGGGGGGCAGCAGGGCAGCACCGGCATCAGCCACCCCAACAATGCGGATTACCGATTTTGGCGCGGTCAGATCGGGGCAGGCGGGGCCATCGCAGATCACACCCATGGCATCGACGGTCAGCGGGCCATATTTGCTGTCAATCCGGTAAAATTCGCCGTCATAGCCCTGCAAAGACCCCGACAGCGCAAGCGCCCCGTCGCGCGAGGTCAGCGTGACGTCTTGGGCCTGCGCCCAACCCGGAACAAGAAGCGCGGCGAAAACCGCCGCGCGCCACGCCATACCCATAAACCGCCCGCCTGACCCTTAGTTTGCAGCGGCGATATTCATGTCCAGCGCCAGATTATTCAACACCAGATAATCACCAACCGCATCACAAGCAGGCATTGCCAGCGTCAGATCTGTGACTTCGGTTCGGCCAGCGACCGAGTTCAGCGTTTCAGCCAGAAGTTCGCGGTCGCAGGTGGCGTCGGTGACGGCGGCTTCGATGGTCAGCTTGGTCTTGGTGGTCGGATTTTCTGCGAAGGTGAACACTTGCGCCAGAAGCGGCATCTCGGTTTCAGCATCGCCCAGCAGGGTCAGGAAGCCACCTTTGACGGGAATGCCCGCGGTGGGTTGATGGGGGGCATCGGCAAAGATATGGCCGGTCTGGCCATAGCTGGCACCGTCTTCGAAAGCGTGAAGCTGGAAGGCATCTTTGTCCTGCCATTGCACAGCAAAGCGGTGCAGAGTCGCCAATTCGGGAACTTCGATGACGGCGGTCGCGGTTTTGCCATCCGCGAAGAGAACTTCGATCTCTCCGGCCTTGTCCAGCGCGGGCAAAGTCGCAAACAAAGCGCCGGTGGCAGTGGTGCGGGCGGTTATGGCCAATCCAGCGTGGCGAAGCACAACCCGTTCGTTGATATTGCAGGGCGCGGAAAGGGTTAGGCCGATCAGCGCGGGCGGTTCGACCAGCAGATCAAGCGCGGTGGCGCAGGCATCGGCAACCACGGGTGCCGGTTCTGTGGTGGTGGCCGCGATGACCGGAGCGGGCAGTTGTGCCGGAAGCGGAGGGAAGGCAGCTAGGTCAACGGTCAGTCCCACGTCCGGCTTTGGCTTCGGGGTAGCCGCTATAGCTTCGGCCCCCGCAGCAAGCGGGACGATCTCTTTTGGCTGCGGGGTAGTTTGGGCAAGTGCGCGTTCGGCGGCCTTGTTTTTCGCCATGGTCTGCACCAGATGACCCGCCGCCAAAGCAACAGCCAGAATGGCTATGCCGCGCGTTGCCGTGCGTTTGATATCCATGATCGTTTCTCCGCAGGAATTCGACTTGGCCACCCTGCTGTTCAAAGCAGGCGGCGGCATGGCGAAATTATGGAATGTTTCCATCTTGAGAAGAGTTTAGATTGGAATTGTCATCCAATGCGCCGCGCTTGGGCCATAATTTGCCGCCCAGTGATGGATTGCGTTGGGGGCAAATATCTAGGATGAGAACTGCACGCAATTGCCATGGCAAAGGGGCATAACATGACCTTCTCCCGTTCGATCAAAATCGCGCCGTCGATCCTGTCCGCCGATTTCGCCAATTTCGGCGCGGAATGTCAGGCGATTGAGGCGCAGGGCGCGGATTGGGTGCATGTGGATGTGATGGACGGGCATTTTGTGCCGAATATCACCTTCGGCCCCGCGACCTGTGCCGCGATCCGTCCGCATATCAAGGGCGTGATGGACGTTCACCTGATGATCGCGCCGGTTGATCCCTATATCGAGGCGTTTGCCAAGGCCGGTGCCGACGTGATCTCGGCGCATCTTGAGGCTGGACCGCATATCCACCGCACGCTTCAGGCGATCCGTGGGGCGGGGGTGAAGGCCGGTCTGGCGATCAACCCCGGCACACCTGTTGAGGCGCTGGAGTATCTGCTGGATATGGTCGATCTGGTTTGCGTGATGACGGTGAACCCCGGATTTGGCGGGCAGAAGTTCATCCACAGCCAGATTGCCAAGGTGGCCAAACTGCACGCGATGATTGGCGACAGGCCCATCCATATCGAGATTGACGGCGGTGTGACGGTGGAAACCGCGCCTTTGGTGGCTGCTGCCGGGGCTGATGTGCTGGTGGCCGGATCGGCGGTGTTCAAGGGCGGGTCGGTGGGCAATCCGGCCCCCTATGGCGCCAATATCCGTGCGATCCGCGAGGCCGCGCAGGCTGCCCAGTGAAGGCCGCCGTTTTCGATCTGGACGGCACGCTGATCGATTCCGCCGCCGATATTCATGCGGCGGGGAATGCCGTTCTGGCCGTCGAAGGCCTGCCGCCGGTAACGTTGGAGCAATCGCGCAGCTTTGTTGGCAATGGTGCGGGGGTTTATATCCAGCGGCTGATTGCGGCCTGCGGGCTGGCCCCCGATCCGGTGCTTGAGGCGCGGATGTATCGGCGGTTTCTGGAGGGGTATGAAACCGCTGTCGGTCTGACGACGCTTTATCCCGGCGTTGAAGCGGCGCTGCGGGATTTGCAGGCCGATGGTTGGGTGCTGGCGATCTGCACCAACAAACCCGTCGCCCCTGCTCGCGCGGTGCTGGCGCATTTCGGGTTGCTGGACCTGTTCGCCGCGATCTATGGCGGTGACAGCCTGCCGCAGCGCAAGCCTGATCCTGCGCCTTTGCTGGCCACGATTGCCGATCTGGGTGATCCGCAAACGCTGTTCGTGGGCGATAGCGAGGTGGATGCCGAATGTGCTGTCCGTGCGGGCATCGATTTCGCGCTGTTCACCGAAGGCTATCGCAAGACTCCGGTGGCGCAGATGCCGCATCAGATCAGCTTTGCCGATTTCGCGGATTTGCCCGCCAAAGCACGGCTCTGGCGGGCGTAAGCGTTACGCGTCGAGGTGTTCGACGTTCAGCGCGTTGGCCTGAATGAACTCGCGCCGCGGTTCCACGACATCGCCCATCAGCTTGGTAAAGATGTCGTCAGCCTCGGCCAGATCATCGACCTTGACTTGCAGCAGGGTGCGGGCCTCGGGGTCAAGCGTGGTTTCCCAAAGCTGTTCGGGGTTCATCTCGCCCAAGCCCTTGTAGCGTTGCAGGGACAGGCCCTTTTCACCTTCGGCCAGAATGGATTTCAGCAGGTCAATCGGGCCATGCACCAACTGTTCGCGGTCTTTGCGGATCAGTCGGGCCGGGTCGCGGTAAACGTCGCGGCTGTCTTTCGAAATCGCCGCCAACCGCCGAGCCTCGCCCGACCGCAACACCGCGCCATCCAGTGTGCGCAATTCTTCAACCCCGCGCAGGATACGAGACAGGCGGATGCCGTTGTCTTGGGTGATGCGGCCCGTCCAGCCCTTTTCATATTCGGCGGCGATCATGTTCAGGCGCAGCGCGACCGTATCTGATACGCCCTGCAGATCGCCATCGATCCGGCCCGCGTCAAAGGCACCGGCAAGTGCTGCCTGTTCCAGAATCCCGCGCGGGTAATGGGTGGGGAAAGCGTCCAGCACACGGCGGAAGGCGCGCGCGCCTTCGACTACGCGGGCAAGGTCCAGCCCAGCAATCTCGGTCCCGTCGGTCAGCTTCAGGACCGCGCCTTCGATGCCCATCTCGATCAGGTAATCGTCCAGCGCCGCCTGATCCTTGAGGTAAACCTCGGACTTGCCACGCGCGACCTTATAAAGCGGTGGCTGCGCGATATAGACGTGACCGGCATCGACCAAGGGCCGCAGGTGGCGGAAGAAAAAGGTCAGCAGCAGCGTGCGGATATGCGCGCCATCCACATCGGCGTCGGTCATGATGACGACCTTGTGGTAGCGCAGTTTCTTGATGTCGAAATCCTCACCGATGCTGGTGCCAAGGGCGGTCAGCAGCGTTCCAATCTCCTGCGACCCCAGCATTCGGTCATAGCGCGCGCGCTCGACGTTCAGGATCTTGCCGCGCAGGGGCAGCACGGCCTGATTGTTGCGTGAGCGTCCCTGTTTCGCCGAACCGCCCGCCGAGTCCCCCTCGACGAGGAAAATCTCGGCCTTGGAGGCGTCTTTTTCCTGACAATCGGCCAGCTTGCCGGGCAGGTTCGCCACGTCCAGCACGTTCTTGCGCCGCGTCAGTTCGCGCGCCTTGCGGGCGGCTTCGCGGGCCAAGGCGGCCTCGATGATCTTGCCGACGATGATTTTCGCATTGGCGGGGTTTTCTTCAAACCATTCCGCCAGCTTTTCGTTGACCAGATTTTCCACCGCCGGACGCACTTCGGACGAAACCAGCTTGTCCTTGGTTTGGCTGGAGAATTTCGGGTCAGGCACCTTGACCGACAGCACGCAGGTCAGCCCTTCGCGGGCGTCATCACCCGTGAAATCAACCTTCTCCTTTTTCGCAATCCCCGAGGACTGCGAATAGGCGTTGATTGTGCGGGTCAGCGCGCCGCGAAAGCCCGCAAGGTGGGTGCCTCCGTCGCGCTGCGGGATGTTGTTGGTAAAGGGCAGCACCATTTCGTTGTAGCTGTCATTCCACCACATCGCGACTTCAACCGTGATGCCGTTGCGTTCCCCGATCATATAGATCGGGTCCGCCATGATCGAGGATTTCGACCGGTCGATGTATTTAACGAACTCTTTCACGCCGCCTTCATAGAAAAGCTCGGTGTGCAGTGGTTCGGCGGGGCGGTCATCCTCGATGATGATGCGGACGCCCGAATTCAGGAAGGCCAGTTCGCGCAGGCGGTTTTCCAGCGTCTTGAAGCTGTAATCGAGGTTGGAAAACGTGCCTTCAGGGATGTTGGTCTTGGCCGAGGCCAGAAACCGAACCTCGGTGCCGCGCATGCCGGGGGCGGGGCCAACCTCGTGAACATGGACGACACATTCGCCATGTTCGAACCGTGCGCGGTATTCGATGTCGTTGCGCCAGACGGTCAGTTCCAGCCATTCCGACAGCGCGTTCACCACCGAAACGCCAACACCATGCAGACCGCCCGACACTTTGTAGGCGTTGCCGCTGTCATCGGTGTTGTTGAATTTCCCGCCCGCGTGAAGCTGGGTCATGATGACCTCGGCCGCCGAAACGCCCTCTTCCTTGTGCATGTCGACAGGGATACCGCGCCCGTTGTCGCGCACCGAAACCGAGCTGTCGGCGTGGATTTTCACGGTGACGGCGGTGGCGTGACCGGCCAGCGCCTCGTCAATGCCGTTGTCCACGACCTCATAGACCATATGGTGCAGGCCCGACCCGTCGTCGGTGTCACCGATATACATGCCCGGACGCTTGCGAACGGCCTCTAGGCCCTTGAGAACCTTGATAGAATCGGCGCCGTAGCTTTCGGTCTTATTGGCTTCTTCGGCCATAGGTAACTTACCCCTTGAATTGTCCGCGATTTATAGCGGTTCGGGGGGGGGATGTCACGTCTTGGACACATTATTTAGCGGTTACATCACCCCGATAACGATGCCGACACCGACCAACAAAAGACCCGAAATCAGGGTCACACGGCGGATGCTTTCGGGGCTGGACAGAAGCTGCCGTGCGCGGTCCAGAAAGACAGCCAGTGCAAGGTTTCCCAGCATCGGCACAAGCCCCGAGATCGCCAGAATCGCGATGATGTCGGGTGTTTGTAGGCGGCTAAGGTCAAAGAAGCCGGGCAGCACCCCCATGTAAAACAGGATCGCTTTGGGGTTCCCGATTACCACGGCAAGGCCAGTGGCAAATCCCGCTGCCATTCCCGGTTTGGTAAGCCTGCCGTCTGCCTTTGGTGCGGTGGCGGGGGTTCGCATCAGCAAAATGCCCATGACGATGAAAACCACTGCTGCGACCCATTGCAGAACTTCCAGAAAGCCGCCGTAGATCGACAAAATCCATGTCAGCCCAAAGATTGCCGCCAGAGGCCAGAATACATCCCCCAACGCCACGCCAACCGCCAAGGGCCAAGCCGAGGCAAAGCCCCCCGTCAATGCGCGGGCGGTCAGCGCGACCCAAACCGGGCCGGGGATGATCCAAAGCCCAGCCATACCAAGCGCGTAAAGGGCGAGTTCAGTGAAGGTAACAGTCATGCAGGCCTCAGGCAGGGTTTTGGGGTCTCGGATTTTTCAGTGGCGCTAGATCGGCAAAGTCAGGCTGCCATCTGGCGCAAGCGGCCAGAACGGGTTCATCGCCACCTCCCAGACATGGCCATCGGGGTCCGCCCAATAGCCCGAATATCCGCCCCAGAACACCTTTTCGGGGCGCTTCAACGCCGTTGCGCCTGCCGCCAGTGCCGCGGCAAAGGCCGCGTCCACTTCGGTTTCGGTTGCAAAGTTCTGCGCCAGCGTGATCGCACCTGTGCCAAGCGGCGCCCCCGCGCGGCCCTGATCAGCAGCCAGATCCGCGCGCCCGAACAGGCCCAAGACCGCGCCATGCATCTGGAAAAACGCAACTGCCGGCTGGCTTTCACGGTGTTCCACCCAGCCAAGCCGCCCATAGAACGCCCGCGCATCTGCCAGATTTTCTACGCCCAAGGTTATCAAGGTCACGCGCTGGGGTGTCATCTGTCTATCCGTGATTGGCCGCCATCGTCGGCGATGACGAATGTTTGGGCGCGATTGCCCAGACTGTCAAACAGCGCGGCCTCGGTTCCTGTCATCAGCGCCTGTGCGCCCAAGGCGCAAATCTCGTCGTAAAGTGCGGCGCGGCGGGCCGCGTCCAGATGGGCGGCCACCTCGTCCAGCAGCAGGATGGGCGCCGCCCCCAGATCAGCGGCCAAGGCGCGGGCGTTGGCAAGGATCAGGCTGATCAGCAGCGCCTTTTGCTCACCTGTCGAACACTGGTCCGCCGCCACTCCTTTGGCCGCATAAACTGCCATCAGATCGGCGCGATGCGGACCTTGCAGCGTGCGCCCCGCCGCCATATCGCGCCTGCGCCCTTCTGCCAACGCCTGCCCCAGATCATCCGGCTCTGCCTGCCCCTCGGGGCCGGTCAGGGCAAGATCGGCGCTGGGAAACACCGTCTCGGCCCCCTCTTGCGCCAAGGCCAGCCGCGCCAAAGCCGCCCGCCGGTTCGCGGTAATGGCCACACCCGCGTTCACCATCTGCGATTCCAGCGCGGCATACCAATGCGGATCACTGACCTGGTCTTTCAGCAGTCGGTTGCGGTCGCGCATTGCCTTGTCATAGGCCAGAACCGCCTCGGCATGATCAGGGGCGAAAGACAGGGTGATGCGGTCCAGAAACCGCCGCCGCCCTTCTGCGGCCTCGATCCACAGCCTGTCCATCGCGGGAACCAGCCACAGCACACGCAAAATCCGGCCCAAGGCGGCCTGTGTGGCGGCTTTGCTGTCAATCCGCACCACGCGCGGCGCGCTCCCCTCGGCCCATGTTTCAACCTGATGATTCGCACCAAGGCCACGCACTTCGGCAGTGATCTTCCAGCCCAAGGCCTCGGGGCGTCGCGCGATCTCATCCGGTCCCGCACGGCGCAAACCCCGCCCCGGCGACAACAGCGACACCGCCTCAAGGATATTGGTCTTGCCCGCGCCATTGGGGCCAACAATCGCCACAGGCCGCCCGTCAAAGGCCAGCCGCGCGACACGGTGGCTGCGAAAATGCGACAGGTTCAGCGTGGTTATCGCCAGACCACTCACGCTATCCCTTTCATCTTGGCTCAAATACTCTGGGGAGCCGGGGGGCAAGCCCCCCGCCGCCGTCTCAGACGCGCATCGGCATGACGACGTAAACAGCCGACATATCATTGCCTTCGCGCATCAGGGTCGGGTCGCCGGACGAGTTGAACAGGAACACTGCATTCTCGCGGTCCACCTGAGACGCGATTTCCAGCAGGTATTTCGCATTGAAACCGATCTCCAGCCGCTCATCGCCATAGGCGACTGCCAGTTCTTCCTCGGCGGCCCCGGAATCCGGCGCGTTCACCGACAGGATCAGCCGGTCTTCGTCCAGCGACAGCTTCACCGCGCGCGAGCGTTCCGAGGACACGGTTGCGACACGGTCAACCGCCTTTGCAAATTCACTCGCGTCCACTTCCAGACGGCGGGTGTTGCCGGTGGGAATAACCCGCGTGTAATCGGGGAAGGTGCCGTCGATGACCTTCGACGTCAGCGTGATCAGGGGCGTCGCAAAGCGCACCTTGGTTTCCGAAACGGAAACGGCAATCGTGGCCTCGTCATCGTCCAGCAGTTTCCGCAATTCGTTCACAGTCTTGCGCGGCACGATCACGCCGGGCATCCCCTGCGCTCCATCGGGCAAAGGCGCGTCGATGCGGGCAAGGCGGTGGCCGTCGGTGGCAACACAACGCAGAACCGGACCGACTTCACCCGTCGAGACATGCAGGTAAACGCCGTTCAGGTAATAACGGGTTTCCTCGGTCGAAATTGCGAATTTTGCCTTGTCGAACAACCTGCGCAGCACGGGGGCAGGGGCCGCGAAGTTCGAGGAATATTCCGAGGTTGCCATCACCGGAAAGTCTTCTTTCGGCAGCGTAGCAAGGCTGAAGGTTGACCGTCCGGCGGCGATGGTCAGGCGGCCCGTGGCGGCATCTTCGGTCAGGTTCACGAGCGACCCGTCGGGCAGCTTGCGGATGATTTCGTGCAGCATGACGGCCGAAACCGTGGTGGCACCGGCACGCTCAACCATGGCGGGGGCGCGGTCGACCACCTCGATATCAAGGTCGGTGGCGCGGAAAGACACGGTATTGCCCTCGGCCTCGATCAGCACGTTGGCAAGGATCGGAATGGTGTTGCGACGTTCGACCACCGATTGGGCCTGAGCAAGGGCCTTGAGAAGCGTGCCGCGTTCGATGCTGATCTTCATCTGTTCCATCCCTAAGCCGAACCCCCTGCGGGGACGACAAAACTAGCCGTTTTCCACGGCTTCACAAGCATTTTGCGGACTTTGTGGCGGATTGTCGGGGGCGTCAAGCACCCCTGCCGAGTTTCAGCCCTGCAACAGGCGTCGAAGCAACTGCAAGTCGTCAGAAAGCTGCGAATCGCTGGTCATCAGTTCTTCGATTTTCCGCACGCCATGCATGATGGTGGTGTGATCACGCCCGCCAAACCGCCGCCCGATTTCGGGCAAGCTGCGCGGGGTCAGTTGTTTGGCCAGATACATCGCCACTTGGCGGGGCCGCGCAATGTTCCGCAGCCGCTTTGGCCCGATCATGTCGGACAGGCGGATGTTGTAGTGTTCGGCCACCTTGCGCTGGATTTCCTCGATCGTCAGCTTGCGATCCGAGGCGCGCAGGATGTCGGCAAGGCAATCTTGTGCCAGTTCCAGCGTGATTTCGCGGCCTACAAGGCTGGCAAAGGCGAACAGGCGGGTCAGTGCGCCTTCCAGCACACGGACGTTGGTGGTGATGCGGTGGGCAAGGAATTCCAGCACACCGGACGAGATTTCAAGGCCCTTATACTGCTGGCGATAAAACTCGACCTTCTGCTGCAGGATGCCAAGGCGCAGTTCGTAATCGGTGGGGTGAAGATCGACCACCAGACCGCATTGCAGACGCGATTTGATGCGGTCCTCAAGATCCTTGATCTCGCCCGGCGCGCGGTCTGCCGAAATAACGATCTGTTTGTTCTGGTCAACCAGCGCGTTGAAGGTGTGGAAGAATTCTTCCTGCGTGCTGTCCTTGCCGGCTATGAACTGCACGTCATCAACCATCAGCACATCGACCGAGCGGAAAATCTCTTTGAAATCCATGATCTGCTTGTCGCGCAGGGCTTGGACAAAGCGATACATGAACTGTTCGGCGGACAGATACAGCACGCGCAGATGCGGCTGGCGAGCCTGCAATTCATGGGCAATCGCGTGCATCAGGTGGGTTTTGCCAAGGCCGACTCCGCCATACAGAAACAGCGGGTTGAAGGTGACAGGCCCGCCCTCGGCCACGCGGCGCGCGGCGGCATGGGCCAGTTCGTTCGGCTTGCCTACAACAAAACTGTCAAAGGTAAAGCGGGCATCAAGGCTGGCACCGGGCAATTCATCATCCTGCACGGCACGGGCGCGTGCGGCGGGTTTGGCGCGGGTAGCAGGTTTCGCAGGTTCGGAGACGGCGGGACGGGTTGGCACCAGAAATTCGATCCGCCCGACGGACTGGCCCTCTGCGTTCAGAAAAGACAGGATGTGGTCTGCAAAATTGCGCGAAACCCAATCGCCAAAAAAGGTGGTCGGCACCTCGAAACGCACGACGCCTTCCGAAAGATCGGCCAAGCGCAGCGGTTCAATCCAAGTCGTATAGTTGTTCTTACCAATCCGCTTGACCAGCGAATCTTTCACCCTGCCCCAGGCTTCCATCGTCATTCTTCGTTCCGTCCCCAGGCGTCTTGTGATCCGGGCAGCCCCGGCAGCGCCATGTTGTCTTTCTGCATCCATTGCGGGCTTCACAGCATCGGCGCGACGACAAAGACACACCTGAACGACCGCATTGGATGCGGGCGCAGCAAGGCGTAGCAATGGGCCGCGGAGGGACGTGACAACAGCGCCAATCTCCGGTGTTACCCCGGATTCGGCGTAGGCCTGTCAGGTGGCACAAAAGAGTCGCCGCCCATCAAGCGATTGATCACAAACAGATTTCTCAAGTTATTTCTGGCAAAGCTTGGCAGCGCCGCCCAAGAGACTCAGTTTGCGATCATGTCCTGTCCCCCAAGACGAAGTGAATCGCACCCCAAAGCTACCAAGCCGCAACAGGCCACCGCAACCGAACTTGTCGCTTGACAGACCTTTGCCAAATCGAATCCCCCAGCCTGTGCAAATCGGCAACGCAGGGGCCAAAAAGACATTTGAAAATGACAACAGGCGCGCCCGTTTCGGGGCGCGCCTGTTGAAAAGAATCGTCGTCAGATCAAGCTGCGGGGGTGGCCAAGGCCTTCACACGCGATGCAAGGCGCGAGATTTTCCGCGACACGGTGTTCTTGTGCAGAACGCCTTTGGTTACGCCACGTGCCAGTTCGGGCTGAGCGTTCTTCAGGGCTTCGGCAGCAGCGGCTTGGTTGCCGGTGGCCAAAGCTTCTTCCACTTTACGCAGGAAGGTGCGGATGCGCGAGCGGCGGGCTTTGTTGATGTCTTGACGAGCTTCAGCTTGGCGAGCGCGCTTTTTGGACTGGGCAGTGTTTGCCATTGGTGTGGTTCCCTAGGGTCTGGGTCTGTTGCAAAATGTCGCGCAAAAGCCCCAAGGCCCCATCAAAGATGATGGGAATGATTCTTGCCAAAGCGGGCCCACACGCATGTAAAGCAGGCCTATAGGGTAATTGCGCGGGAAAGGGAACAGCAATTGCGCGCTTAGCGGTCCTTGAATGCGGCGGGGCGTTTTTCAAGGAAAGCGGCCATGCCCTCTTTCTGATCTTCGGTCGCAAACATGGCGTGGAACATGCGGCGTTCGAACAAAAGCCCTTCGCGCAGGCTGGTTTCCTGCGCGCGGTTGACCGATTCCTTGACCGCCATCACCGCGACCTGGGATTTCTGACCGATCTTGGCGGCGGTTTTCAGGGCATCCTCGACCAGTTCAGCGGCGGGAACCACGCGGCTGACCAGCCCTGCGCGTTCGGCCTCGGCGGCATCCATGAAGCGGCCGGTCAGGTGCATCTCCATCGACTTCGACTTGCCGACGAAACGGGTCAGCCGCTGGGTGCCACCCATGCCAGCGACGATCCCCAGATTGATCTCGGGCTGACCAAACTTGGCAGTATCGGCGGCAATGATGAAATCGCAGATCATCGCCAATTCGCAGCCGCCCCCAAGGCAAAAGCCTGCAACAGCGGCGATAACCGGCTTGCGCACGCGCAGGATGGCTTCGGATTCGGGGCCAAAAAGGTCACCCGCAAAGACATCGGTAAAGGATTTCTGCGCCATCTCGCGCACATCGGCCCCAGCGGCAAAGGCCTTTTCCGAGCCGGTCAGCACAATGCAGCGCACCGCAGGGTCGGCATCGGCCCGCGCCATTTCCTGCGCCAGTTCCCCCATCAACGTCAGGTTCAGCGCGTTCAGCGCCTCGGGCCGGTTCAGGCGGATAAGGGCGGTGGTGCCGTGCTGTTCCACAAGGATGGTTTGATAGGCCATGATGCTCTCCCTTTTCGCCTTGGTATCAAGTCTGGCAGGCAGGGCAATAGAAGGACGACCGCCCCGATTGCACGATGCGCGCGATATGTGACTGGCAACCGGGTGTCAGGCAGGGTTCGCCCTCGCGTCCGTAAACCTGAAAGGCGTGCTGGAAATAGCCCAACTCTCCATCCGCCTGCCGGTAATCGCGCAAGGATGATCCGCCAGCCTCAATCGCTTCAGCCAGAACCTGCCGGATGATCGGGACCAAGGCGGCAGGGTCGCGCACCGCGCCTGCCTTGCGGTCAGGGGCGATTCGGGCGCGGTAAAGCACCTCGCAAACGTAGATATTGCCCAGACCCGCCACCAAGTGCTGATCCAGCAGCGCGGATTTGATCGGGGTGTTCCGGTCTTTCAGCCGCGCGGCAAGGTAAGACTCGTTGAACGCATTGCCCAAGGGTTCCGGCCCGATCTCGGCCAGCAGGGGATGCTGTTCTGCTGTTGCGGTCGGCAAAAGGTCCATCGCGCCAAAGCGGCGGGCATCGTTGAAGGTCACGCGCGCGCCGCCCTCCATATGTAGCACGACATGGTCATGCTTTTGCGGCGCGGGGTGGTCATGGTGGAAATCTCCAATCACCTGCCCCGAAATCAGCATCCGCCCCGACATGCCTAGATGGATCAGCAGCGTCTCGCCCGAGGACAGATCGGCCAGAATGTACTTGGATCGCCGTCGCAGCGCCAAAACCCGCTTGCCGGTCAGCCGATCCGCCATAGCTTCGGGCAAGGGCCAGCGCAGATCGGGGCGGTTCACTTCGGCCAGTTCGATCGCGCGGCCTTCCATCGCGGGCAAAAGCCCACGGCGGACGGTTTCAACTTCGGGCAGTTCGGGCATCGGATACCTATGGACAGTTCGGCGCATTGCAGCTTTGCCCCGCCTCTCTATAAGGTGGCGCAGAACCAAGGACGGCAAGACCCCATGACCGACGAAAACACCACCCATTTCGGCTTTCAAACCGTGCCTGAGGCTGAAAAAGCCGGAATGGTGCATGGCGTCTTTACCCGCGTGGCCAGCAAATACGACATCATGAACGATGTGATGTCCGGCGGTGTGCATCGGCTGTGGAAAGACGCGATGATGGATTGGCTGTCCCCGCGGCCTGATCAGAAGCTGCTGGATGTGGCGGGCGGGACGGGGGATGTGTCCTTCCGGTTCCTGAAGCGCGCGCCGGGGGCGCACGCGACAGTGCTGGACATGACGGAATCGATGCTGGTGTCGGGCCGTCAGCGGGCCGAGGCCGACAGCATGGCTGACCGTCTGAACTGGGTGGTGGGCGATGCGATGGCGCTGCCCTTTGCCGACAACACCTTTGACGTCTACACGATCTCCTTTGGCATCCGGAACGTGACCCGCGTGGCCGATGCGCTGCGCGAGGCTTACCGCGTGCTGCGCCCCGGTGGCCGTCTGATGGTGCTGGAGTTTTCGCGTATTCCCAATGACTTGGCGCAGTGGGCCTATGACAAGTACAGCTTCAACGTGATCCCCGTGATGGGGCAGATCGTGGCGGGCGATCGTGACAGCTATCAGTATCTGGTTGAATCCATTCGCAAGTTCCCCGATCAGGAAACCTTTGCCTCGATGATCCGCACGGCCGGTTTCGATCAGGTGAAATACCGTAATCTGACGATGGGCGTGGCCGCCCTTCATTCGGGCTGGAAGCTGTGAGGGGTCCGCATAATCTGTGGCGGCTGATCCGCACTGGCGCCACCTTTGAACGCACGGGCGCAATGGCCGTGGCACTTGAGGCGATGGAGGTGCCGCCGCGCCTGCGCTTTGCCGCGCGGATGCTGGGGTGGCCGTTCAAATTTCTGGGCCTGAAGGGCGATCTGGCGCTGCCACCTGTGACGCGGGCGCTGACCGCGCTTGGTCCGGCCTACATCAAGTTCGGGCAGATTCTGTCCACTCGTCCCGATGTGGTTGGCGAGGAACTGGCGCAACAGTTGAAATACCTGCAAGACCGCCTGCCGCCTTTCCCGACCGAAATCGCCAAGGCGATGGTGGCCGAAGAACTGCGCCTTCCCGTGGATGAGGTGTTTTCCTCTTTCTCCGAACCCGTTGCGGCGGCGTCCATCGCGCAAGTGCATCGCGCGACCTTGGCCGAAACCGGGCAGGATGTGGCCGTGAAGGTGCTGCGTCCGGGGATCGAGCGTGCCTTTCGCAAGGACATCGACGCCTTCTACTTTGCCGCCCGCACGATTGAATTCCTGTCACCTTCATCCCGCCGTCTGCGCCCCATGGATGTGATCGCTCATTTCGAAGGTGTGGTGATGGGCGAGCTTGATCTGCGGCTGGAATCCTCGGCTGCGTCCGAATTTGCCGATAACACCAAAACGGACGTCGGTTTTCAGGTGCCAGCCCCTGTATGGGAGCTTTCCGGTCGGTCGGTGATGACGCTGGGCTGGGCCGAAGGAATCAACCTTGCCGACAATGCCGCCATAGACGCGGCGGGGCTGGACCGACGGGCGTTGGGTGCGCGGGTGCTGCAACTGTTCCTAAGCCACGCCCTGCGCGACGGATTTTTCCACGGCGACATGCATCAAGGCAACCTGAAGGTTTCGGCCAGCGGCGACATTATTGCCTATGATTTCGGGATCATGGGCCGAATCGACGAATACACCCGCCGCGTCTATGCCGAGATTCTGATGGGCTTTATCGCCAAGGACTACCGCCGCGTCGCCGAGGTGCATTTCGAGGCGGGCTATGTTCCCGCCGACCGCGATATCGACGAATTCGCCCGCGCCCTGCGGGCCGTCGGTGAGCCGATTTTTGGGATGGATGCCACGCGGATTTCGATGGCCCGCCTGTTGTCCTATCTGTTCGAAGTGACCGAGCGGTTCGGCATGGAAACCCGCACGGAACTGATCCTGCTGCAGCGCACGATGGTGGTGGTCGAAGGCGTTGCGCGCGGCCTGGACCCGCATATCAACATCTGGCAGGTCGCAAAGCCGGTGGTCGAATCCTATGTCAGCCGAAATGTCGGGCCGCTGGCGCTGTTGCGCGATCTGGCGCAGACCGCGCGGGTTCTGGGGCGGTTTGGCCCCCGCCTGCCGCGTCTGGTCGAAGCCGCGCTGATCCGTCAGGCCGAGGTGCCACATACAACGGTCACGAAACCGCTGCTGTCGCGCGGTTCTCTGGCGCTACTGGCTGCGGTGCTGTTTGCTGCGGGCCTGTGGATCGGTGCTGCATTCCTGTAATCACGGCACGCGCAGGGCGGTGATCTTGGTCGCATCAACCTCGACCCCGCCTTCCAGAACCAAAGTTGTCCCGTTAGCCCCGCCGCGCGCTTCCAAGATTTGAGCGTAAGATTCCACCTCGCCAACGCCAAGCAATTCTTCTCCGCGATAGTTTTCCAGCGACAGCGTATACATGCCGTTCGGCAATCGGTTGCCCAAAGCATCCGCCCCTAGCCATTCATAAGGCGCTGTAGACAAAGGCACATCTTCTCGTGCGACCAGCGCGCCACTGGAATCCTTGACCACCAGAACCGCCCGATCGGCCTGTGTGGATGGCGCATAGGTCAGCGTTACGGCGCTATCGCCCAAATAGACGGGCGCAGCCGACCGCGCCTCTTGTCCAACCCATCCTGCCAGCTGCGACATGCCCAGCACCCCGAACTGGCCATTCAGCCCCTCTAGCAACTGGTTGGTTTTCATCTGCTGCTCGACGCCGGAAAAGGTGGCCAGTTGCACTGCATAATCCGCCGAATCGACGGGGTTCATCGGGTCTTGATTCTTCATTTGTGTGGTCAGCATCTTCAGAAACGTGGTGAAATCCGCGTTCAGGGCATTGGCCTTTGGGGTAGTAGCGGCTGTTGTTGTGCCGGGTGAAAGGGTTGCGGCGGTAACCATGAAGTCTCCTACAAGCGAAGGTTAAGCCCATGCCCGCCCAAATCGGAACGGCTGGGCCAAGGCTGCGTGGGGGAAAAGACAGAGTCGGGCAAGGAAGGCGGGGTTTGTTCGTCCAAAAGCAGAGGGGTTTGACGGTTTTCACCGCCACCGCTTTGTTGCCATTGGCCAAAACTCAGCGTGGCGTCAGCAAACCCAGCCTGCCTCAAGTCAGCAAGAAGTTGCTCGACATGCCGTCGGATCAAATCCAGCGTATCGGGTCGTTCGACGGTCAAGATCACTTTCACCTGATCGCCATCGTGGCGAATCATGAAACGTAAATGTCCGAGTTCTTGTGGATTCAAGATCACCTCTACAGGACCAGACTCCGGTCGGGTCGTATGTGCAATGATCATGGAAGCTACTGCTTCGGGCGAAGCATGCAGAAGCGGTGGCGTTGTTGGCGGGGCAACCTGCGCCAAGTTTGCAGTGCTGGGCGGTATCAGTGTGATCTTGGTCTGGTTCGCTTCAGGCCGTACCGTCTCAGAAATCAGAAAATCAGCGTCAAAAGGCTCAGGCAGGTTTGAATCTGCCGATCCGGTGGTGTCATCTTTCTGAACCGAGAGGTCGTGGGCAATCTGGCTAGCCTGCTCCTCTGCGGCTTTGATCGTGGCGACCGTTTCCTGCTCTGTTATTGCACGGGCTAACGTCGCCAATTGCTGCAATGATGGCACTGCCTGCGAGGTGATCTTGGCGTCTGTCACGGCGACAGCGCTGGCCACAGCGCTTGGTTCTTTCTGTTCAGGCAAGAGTTGCAACATGTCTGTAAGGACATCGGCGCGAGGTGCCGCCGAAGACAGATTTTGATCTATCGCTGGGACCGCAGTGTCTGCTGTGGGCTGCATGGGCAGGTTTGGCAAGCTTGGCGTCGCGCCAATTTCCCTCACATCCAGTTCAGGGACGTCTGGCGCGGATGTGTCAATTGCGCTTGTTGTTATCGGCGAGAGTGCCGCGGACTGAGTCTGATCGGTTGATACAGGGGGCAAAAGATCAGCCGAACTCTCAGTTACAAAAGCATGCTGATCTGCCGTGGGTCTGTTGGCAGGGGGCATTGCCAGTATCATCACCTGCAGCAGATTAGGCATAATAGTATCAATTGCAGGCTCCGCTTTGGTCTGCGCCTCATCTTCCATCGTGAAGATGTCAGCAAATTCGACATCCGCGACGCCTTGCCCAATCTGTGGTGCAGCCTCGGTCTGAGAAAGGGGGCGCAGGGTCTGAAACTGGGGAATCATTGTGGCTCGACTTCTGTCGTTGTCCGGCCACTATTTCCTGCAACTGGTTACCACCTGTTTACCGCCAGCCGTCAGACTGCAGAAAATTCACCCCGTCCGGAGAATCCGATGCAGATTTCACCAGAGTCAGTTCACGCGCCCGTTCCGCGCCTCAAGCCCAAGGATGATCCCTTGATGGTGCAGGCCCGTGCGCTGGAGGCGTCTTTCTTGTCCGAGATGCTGTCCTATGCCGGAATGGGGGCCGCCCAAGAGGCGTTTGGTGGCGGAATCGGGGAAGAGCAGTTTGCCTCATTCCTGCGACAAGAGCAGGCCGAAAGGATGGTTGCCAAGGGCGGCATCGGATTAGCTGAAAAGATTTTTCGCTCAATGACTGGCGGGGCTTGAAATGGGCAGTGATCACCTGCTGGATAGCTTGCTTGATCAAGCTTTTGCTGCGGTTATGGCAGCCGATTATGCCGCCTTGGAGGCGATTGACGCGCAAATCGAAAAGGCTCTCGCACAGTTTGGGCCACCGAAGGATCAGGCGCAGCTTTTGCATCTGCAACGCAAGGCAGAACGCAATGCGATTTGTCTTCAGGCGGCGGGTCGTGGAATCCGGTCTGCCCTGCGACGCCTGCAAGAGGTGCGGCGTGCAGCTACCGGACTGGCCACATATGACGGCAAAGGGCGGCGGGTTGAGACCGGCGGACATGGCCGCCTAAGTGCAAGATTTTAGTCAAATGCGTGACAATCGACTCAGTGGCGTTAGCACTCGCTTAGAACTTCCAGCGGCTTGATGGACAGGCATCCCCGATGGGGTGGCGCGTCGGACCATGTGGACCGGCGCACCGGACAGAAAGACCGTTCTGCCGTCGTGTCTCACGATGGTGCAACCCGCCGCGCGCAAAGCGCCGGCTGACCGCGAAGGAAACGATATGTCGTCGATCATGACCAACACCAGCGCAATGGTCGCGCTGCAGACCATGAAAAGCATCAACGCCAACATGAACAAAACCCAGTCCGAGATTTCGACGGGGAAATCGGTGGCGAATGCCAAGGACAATTCCACGGTCTGGATTACCTTCGCGTTTGACGAATAGGCACGCTGGGTCTGGATCAGTTGGGTCAATTCTGCGGCAACATCCGTCGCCGATTCCTCACGCGAGAAGCCGACAATGCTGCCCGTGGGTCCATCACTGGCGTCCCAGAGGTAGAATGGTCCCGAGGCCGGCGAGATCTGATAGGTCTGGTTGTTGAGCGCGATCAATCCGTTGGGGTTCGGCACATCGATCACCGGAATCTGGTAGATCCGGCGGGTAAAGCCTTGGTCGTAAATTGCCGAGAGGAAGCCTTTTTCATCCACCTCAACCGAAGTCAGACTGGCCACAGGAGAGCCGTTCTTGCTGATCGCCACCGGAGCAAAAGTGGCTGAAAGCTGGGTCATGCCGTTCGGCTCACCCGGTTTGCCGATATCAAGGGCGATGTTCCCGCCGCCCAGAGTCAGCGAAAGCACGCCATCCGACGGGTTGTAGGCCCCCCCCGATACGACCGTGACACTATCCAAAGTCCCG
Organism: Rhodobacterales bacterium RIFCSPHIGHO2_02_FULL_62_130; assembly: GCA_001828855.1. GTDB lineage: Bacteria > Pseudomonadota > Alphaproteobacteria > Rhodobacterales > Rhodobacteraceae > Cypionkella. The sequence goes on from MHZT01000030.1 coordinate 187,024, forward strand.
CCTGCGATCTGGTTCGGATTGAAGGTCAGTGCATATTCTCCCACCACCGCCCCAGCCGAGGCAGTGTCTGTAATCTGCATTGTCCAAGTATTCGACGTGCCGGATGCAGGCACTGTTGGCGTGAAGGTGAAATTCAGCGATTCGGACGTGCCAAGGTTGCCGAAATATTCCACCGTCAGGTGAAAAGGGTCGCCCGTTGCGCCCGCCTGTCCTGCCGTTGCTGGCAGGTTCACACCCAAGTGCATTTCCGATGTGGGATTGCCGATATATTGGTTCGCGTTGATCCGGACAGGCTGAAGCGCTGCCATCGTGTCGCGCGGATAGGTGTCAAGCGTGCCATCCGGGTTTGCGGGCCATCCCATCAGAACATGCCCTGTTTCCGTTCGCAAAATGCCGGTTTCATCCGGCCGGAAAGACCCCGTTGTCGCCAGCGCAATCGGATAAGAATTGTCCATACCGTTGATCGCCCCGATCGTTGTCACCGGGATGAAGCCGCGCCCGTCAATTGCCAGATCGGTGGGGTTTGAGGTGGCAATCAGCGGTCCGCGGTCATCGATCAGCCGCATGTTGGAAACCCGCACGCCGCCCGCCGAATAGCTGGCGCGGGCATTGCCGTGGGTCACCACCGAGTGGAAATCCGACTGCGCCCGTTTATAGCCAAAGGTGGAAGAGTTGGCGATGTTGTCCGAGATTGTCGCAAGGCGATTGGCATTGGCATTAAGTCCTGCCACCCCCGCGTTCAGCGAAGAAGAGATCGTCATCGGTTGCACCTTTCTGGAGCTTCGATCTTGATGCCCCGAACGTGCGACAACCGCGTTAAGATCACCCTAACGGATAAAATTTGAACTTTATCGGTCGCGGCGCAGCAAGATGATCTCCAGCCGATTGTTCCGCACGGCAGCCGGGTCGGCAGTTGCGGGCTTGCGGTTCGCGTGGCCGCTGATCCGGGCGATGCGTTCGGTTGGCACACCTGCTGCTTCCAGCAAGGCGCGCATCGACTGCGCGCGGGCTGCTGACAAATCCCAGCTTGGGTTGTCTTTTACCGTGATCGGATAGGTCCGTACATGCCCGTCCACCGCAAGCTGGTTTTCTGTCAGCATCAGGATTTCTGCCAGAAGTGCTGCAATTTTTCGTGTTGCCCCTGCAGGTTCCGCCGAGTTTTCACCGAACAGCGGCACGTCTGGCAAATCGAATACCTCGATGACCAGCCCTTCGTCGGTGACGCGGGTGACCACATGGCGCATCAATCGCTCCATCGTCATGCTTTCACCGCTGCGCCCCGCCAAGGCCTGTTCCACGGCCGCGATCGTTTGGGCCTCGGCAATGCCGTGACCCTCTACGGTGCCACTGTCGCCGCGCGCCTGTGACTCTGCGGTAGGGTGAACATTACTTGCGCCTGTGCCGTTCTTGGTCAGCGTTTGCTCTGAAAATATCGATTCGCCGCCAAAAGATCCGTTGCCCCCACCGGAGATCCGGTTCACCGGAATCGTCGGATTGAAGTAGTCCGCAATGCCCTTGCGTTGTTTTTCCGTTGTCGCGTTCAGCAGCCACATCAGCATGAAGAAGGCCATCATGGCCGTCACAAAGTCAGCATAGGCCACTTTCCACGCACCACCGTGATGACCGCCGCTCTGGATTATTTTCTTCCGCTTGATGATGACTGGCGCGGCATTTGATTGCCCAGCCATCCACACACCCATGTTTCACACCCGGGACCAGATATAGCCAAACAGGCTTTACGGCTGCTTAAGGCCTAGAGTTTTAGGCAATTAGCGCATCCTGACCAACGCTTGTGGGCCGCATCGCCCCACAGCCTGACCCTGCCTGTTCAGAGCGGGCCTGACGTCCGTTCTCGAAGGCAGGTTTCCAAGTATGTTGCGGATATTCGGAAATCATTTGCTGTATCTGGCGCGGATCTGGTCCGCGTTTGCCGCTAATCCCCTTTACCTTGCCGCTGTTTCCCGCTTTCCATCACGCATGGCAGGACAGACCGAAACCTTGATCACCACGATCCTAAGCTGGATCGACCTTGGCCGGTTGAATCCCGGCGATGTCGTCGATGAATCCGCCTTGGTGGCCGAGTTTGGTGTCTCGCGCACCCCTGTGCGCGAAGCGGTGTTGCAGCTTGAGGCAATGGGCCTGATCCGCCGCTTGCCGCGCAAGGGGGCCACCGTGTTCCGGCCCTCGCTTGAGGAGTTTCTGGCTATCCTCGAAGTCCATGCCAAGCTTGAGGGCCAGGCGGCGGGGCTGGCAGCCCGTCGGCTGTCGAAAAGCTGGGCCGAGGCGTTGGAGCAGGTGGTGGTCGCTTGCGAAACCCATGCCGCCACGCATGGCGACGCTGATCCCGATGGTTATTATCAGTTGAACCTGCGCTTTCACGAATGCGTGGCGCTTGCGGCTGGAAACAGCTTTCTGACCGAGATGATCAAGACCAACGCACGCAAACTGCTGGCCTATTACCGCGCCCGCTATCGCTATGCGGGGGCGATTGCCACTTCGGCGCGCGAACACCGCGCGATTGCGACTCTGATCTTTGCCCGCGATTCCGAAGGGGCCGAGGTACTGATGGCCCGCCATGTCCATTTTGACCAGATCACCGCGATGGATCTGCTGGCGGCGCTGTCCTGACACTAGAGCCAGCCCTTCCAGCGGAACACCGCCCACGTTACCACCGCCGAGCCGACCATCACCCCCAAAGCCATCGGATAGCCCCAGATCTGTGGCAATTCCGGCATGTGAAGAAAGTTCATCCCGTAGATACTGGCGATCAGTGTGGGCGGGCTGAATAGAACGGCCACCACCGACACGATCCGCACGGTCGCATTCTGGGACAAGTTGATCGTTCCCAAGGTCGCATCCGATGCCAAGCCCAGCCGGGAGGACAGGAAATCTGCATGGACCTCAAGCGCATCAATGTCGCGCAACTGACCTTTCAGCACCGTACCCAGACCCTCGCCCGACAGACGATGCCCCAAAAGCTGATCCACATAATTCAACGCCCGTCCCAGCGTCAGAAGTGCCAACCGCACACGGCTTAACCGCTCGCCTTCCGCGCCCAGACTGGCCAGCGCGCCCTTTAAGTCATCGGGGCGATGGCCGCGCTGCTCTGGCTGATAGATCGTGCGCGCCACCTGATCCAAACCCTTGCCCGCGATCTCCAGATGATCCGCCAGCCGTCCGATCACCTCTTCGACCAGCCCCAGAAAAATCCGGTCGGGCGTGGTGCAGCCAAGACTGCTTTTGCCCGCACGCGGCGGGTAGGTTTCAAACGGGCGCGGCGTATGGTGACGCACAGTCACCACATGATCCGCCGTCAGGATAAAACAGACCGGGCTCATCGCCTGCTCGCCAGCGGCTGTCTGGCCGGGCAGAACCATGGTCAGGTAATCGGCGTCGCCTTCGTGATACAGCCGGTTCGAGACCTCGATTTCTTCCATCTCTTCCAGCGTCGGAACTTCGAACCCCAACGCATTTACCTGCGCCACCTCGTCGGCCGAACCGTTGAAAAGGTCGATCCACATCGCCCGTTTCAAGTCTGTTCCCGATGGCAGAGGCAAAAGCCGCGCTTCGACATGGTCATAGGCGATCAACATCTGTGGTCCCCGTGATGCAATTGCTGCCTGCCTAGCCCCAATCTGCTTGCGCGCCAAGCCGGCACTGGTAAGGCTTGGACTGTCTGGCCCTGTATGCGACCAGAGCTGTTGGCCGTTGCCCGACCGCCGCCCTTGAGCAAAACCTTGGGTTAGGTGCGTGCCAGCACGCACCCTACACTTGCCCCGCAGGCCTTGTCCGCATTCCCCTTGCGGAAACGGGGGCGTGCGCTTATATGGACCTCAACAGCGGTTTCAGGGTCCATACCTGAAGCTACCGAAAGTCACGGCGGGCCTGTCGGCCCGTTTTTTATTTTTGAAGGCATCACATGTCTGACCTGATCGCCAAAACCGCCATGGACCGCCGCCTTGCGGACATCATAATTCCCGTGATCGAGGGCCTTGGCTTTGAACTTGTCCGCATTCGCCTGATGGGCGGAGCGACTCGCACGCTTCAAATCATGGCCGATAAGCCCGAAGGCGGGATCGAAGTTGATGATTGTGGCGAAATCTCGACAGCAGTCTCTGCCGTTCTCGACGTCGAAGACCCGATCGAAGAAAACTATGTGCTTGAAGTCTCTAGCCCCGGCATCGACCGCCCGCTGACCCGCCTCAAGGATTTCGAGATGTGGAAAGGCTGGGAAGCCCGCGTTGAAACCACCGAGTTGATCGATGGCCGTCGCCGTTTCAAAGGCACGCTGGCGGGCATCGAAGGCGACGAAGTGTTGATCGAAATCGAAGAACCGTCGGGCGCTGTGACCATTGGTTTGCAATTCGACTGGCTGTCGGATGCCAAGCTGATTCTGACCGATGAGTTGATCACCGAAATGCTGCGGCAGCGCAAAGCCAGCGGCGTGGTGGACGAATCACAGTTCGACGAAATTCAGGAATCCGAGGGCGACGAAGAAGAAGACGCCCCCGAAGTCACCAAACACTAAGACTGAAACACGAAGACTGGGAGTTGAATTATGGCGATTACCTCTGCCAACCAGCTTGAACTTCTCCAGACCGCCGAGGCGGTTGCGCGCGAGAAGATGATTGACCCGGATCTTGTGATCCAGGCGATGGAAGACAGCCTCGCCCGTGCGGCGAAGTCGCGCTATGGCGCGGAAATGGACATCCGTGTGAAGATCGACCGCAAGACCGGTCGCGCCACCTTTGCCCGCATCCGCACCGTGGTCGAAGACGATGCCGTGGAAAACCACCACGCGCAACTGACCGTCAAGCAGGCCAAATCCCACCTGAAAGACCCGCAGATCGGGGATGAGATCATCGACGAAGTGCCGCCCGTCGATCTGGGCCGTATCGCCGCGCAATCGGCCAAGCAGGTGATTCTGCAAAAGGTCCGCGAAGCTGAACGCGACCGTCAGTATGAAGAATTCCGTGACCGCAAAGGCACGATCATCAACGGTCAGGTCAAGCGCGAGGAATACGGCAACATCATCGTCGACATTGGCCGTGGTGAAGCGATCCTGCGCCGGAACGAAAAGATTGGCCGCGAATCCTATCGCCCGAACGACCGTATCCGCTGCTACATCAAGGATGTCCGCCGCGAGGCCCGTGGCCCGCAGGTCTTCCTGTCGCGCACCGATCCGCAGTTCATGGCTGAACTGTTCAAGATGGAAGTGCCGGAAATCTATGACGGCATCATCGAGATCAAGGCCGTGGCCCGTGATCCGGGTTCGCGCGCCAAGATCGCCGTGATTTCCTATGACAACTCGATTGATCCGGTCGGCGCCTGCGTCGGTATGCGCGGCAGCCGTGTGCAGGCCGTTGTGAACGAGCTTCAGGGCGAGAAAATCGACATCATTCCGTGGAATCAGGATCAGGCGACCTTCCTTGTGAACGCGCTGCAGCCTGCCGAAGTGTCGAAGGTTGTGATCGACGAAGAAGCAGGCAAGATCGAGGTCGTGGTGCCGGACGAACAGCTGTCGCTGGCCATTGGCCGTCGCGGCCAGAACGTGCGCCTTGCCAGCCAGCTTACGGCTTTGGATATTGATATTGTTACGGAATCTGACGAATCCGCACGCCGACAGGCCGAATTCGCCGAACGCACCAAGCTGTTCATCGACACGCTGGATATCGACGAGATGATGGCGCAGCTTCTGGTGTCCGAAGGCTTTACCAATCTTGAGGAAGTCGCCTACGTCGATACCGACGAACTGCTGTCGATCGACGGCTTTGACGAAGGCACCGCTGGCGAGTTGCAAGCCCGCGCGCGGGATTATCTTGAGGCCGCGAATGCCAAGGCACTGGCCAATGCCCGCGCGATGGGGGTCGAGGATTCGCTGGTCGAATTCGATGGCCTGACGCCGCAAATGCTTGAAGCCCTTGCCAAGGACGGCATCAAGACGCTGGAAGACTTCGCAACCTGCGCCGACTGGGAACTGGCTGGCGGCTGGACCACCGAGAATGGCCAGCGCAAAAAAGACGAAGGCGTGCTGGAAAAGTTCGACGTTTCGCTGGAAGAGGCGCAAACTCTGGTTATGACCGCCCGAGTCCTTCTGGGCTGGGTCGATCCGACGGAATTGCAGTCCGCCGAAGCCGAAGAAACCGACGATGAGGAGGCCGAGGCCTGATCGCAGGCCTCGGAGAAGCAGCCGTGACACGCGGTGGCCGTGAAAAGGATCAGGACGACCCCGAACGCAAATGCATTGCGACCGGGGAGGTTCAGCCAAAGGCGGGTCTGATCCGCTTTTGCGTCGGGCCGGATGATACGGTGGTGCCGGATATTCTGGGCCGCCTTCCGGGTCGGGGATTCTATGTCGCGGCAGACCGTGCGGCGATTGAAAAGGCAGCGAAAAAGGGTCTCTTTGCCCGCGCCGCCCGCCAGCCGGTCAAGGTGCCGGACAATCTGGCCGATCTGGTCGAAGAGCTGCTGCTGCGTCGGGTGATTGATCTGATCTCGTTGGCCCGCAAGGCCTCTGGTGCCGTGATGGGTTACGAAAAGGTCAAAGAATGGCTGATGAAGGACAAGGCGCGTGTTCTTGTTCAGGCATCAGACGGGTCCGAGCGTGGCAAAACCAAGCTGCGCCCGCCCGATGGTGAGGGCCGATACATCGGCTTTATCACTGCCGGGGAATTGGGTTTGGCATTCGGGCGCGAACGTGCGATACACGCCGCGCTTGCGGCTGGCGGACTCACGACGCGTGTTGTAGAGGAAGCGGCAAGGCTGGGTGGTTTGCGTGGGCAAACGGTTCAGCAGGATGGCGGCGAGACCGCCTTGAAGGATACGTAGGACGCATGAGCGATACAGACGGCAAGAAACCCCTCGGCCTCGGTGGTGGCGCCCCTCGTTCCGGTCAGGTGAAGCAAAGCTTCTCCCATGGCCGGACGAAAAGCGTGGTGGTCGAGACGAAACGCAAACGCGTGGTGGTGCCGACAACAACGAAACCCGGCACGGCCGGCGCCCCTGCGGCGTCGGGCGGTGCCTCGCATCTGGGCGATCCCTCCAAGCGCCCGGCTGGTATCTCTGACGCCGAGATGGAGCGCCGTCTCGCCGCTCTGCGGACCGCAAAGGCGCGTGAAGTCGAAGACGCCGCCCGCCGCGCCGAAGATGAACGCCTGCGCGACGAAGAGCGCGCCCGCAAACGCGAAGAGCTTGATGCGAAAGAGCGTGAGGAACGCGAACGCGTTGCCGCCGCCCGTGCAAAGGCCGAAGAAGAAGAACGGCTCAAGGCCGAAGCCGCTGCTGCAGCTATTGCCGCTGCCGCCTCGCGCAAGTCGGACGTTCTGTCCACTCAACGGCGCCAACCTGCTCCGCCTGCACCCGAACCATCGGCAGCTCCGGCTGCGCGTCCGGCCCGTGCGGGTGGTAGCAATGCCGCCGCTCCCGCAGCGCCCGCTGCTGGTGCCGATCCGGCCCGCGCGCCCGTTGGTGCCAAGCCCGGCCTTGCCCCGCGCAAGACCGACCGCGAACGTGATGACCGTGCGACCGACCGTGATCGCGCGAAAAAGCAGGGTGAAGACGCGCGCCGCACGGGCAAGCTGACCCTGAACGATGCGCTGGCCGGTGAAGGTGGGCGCACGCGCAGCCTTGCTGCCATGAAGCGCAAGCAGGAAAAGGCCCGTCAAAAGGCCATGGGCTTTAGCAAGCCCGAAAAGCAGGCCCGCGACGTGCAGTTGCCCGAAACCATTGTTGTGTCGGAACTTGCCAACCGGATGGCCGAACGTGCCGCTGATGTGGTCAAGAGCCTGATGAAGATGGGCATGATGGTAACGATGAACCAAGCCATCGATGCCGACACCGCCGAGCTGGTGATCGAGGAATTCGGCCACCGCGCTGTGCGCGTGTCGGATGCCGACGTGGAACAGGCCATCGAATCGGTCAAGGATTCGGACGAAAACCTGATCTCGCGCCCCCCGATCGTCACGATCATGGGTCACGTCGATCACGGCAAAACCTCGTTGCTGGATGCCATCCGCAAAGCCAACGTCGTGTCTGGCGAAGCGGGCGGGATCACCCAGCATATCGGCGCGTATCAGGTGAAAACCGAGCGTGGTCAGGTTCTGACCTTCCTCGACACCCCTGGCCACGCGGCGTTTACCTCGATGCGGTCGCGCGGCGCGCAAGTCACGGATATTGTCGTGCTGGTGGTTGCCGCCGATGACGCGGTGATGCCGCAGACGGTTGAAGCGATTGCCCATGCCAAAGCCGCCAAGGTGCCTATGATCGTGGCGATCAACAAGATCGACAAATACGGCGCCGATCCGACCAAGGTTCGCACGGACCTGTTGCAGCATGAAGTCGTCGTCGAAGCGATGTCGGGCGAAGTGCAGGATGTCGAAGTCTCGGCCAAAACCGGTCAGGGTCTGGATGAACTGCTGGAGGCCATCGCGCTTCAGGCAGAAATTCTTGAACTCCGCGCCAACCCGAATCGTGCCGCATCCGGTGCCGTGATCGAAGCCAAGCTGGACGTGGGCCGCGGCCCGATCGCCACGGTTTTGGTGCAGAATGGCACCCTGCGGAAAGGTGACATCTTTGTCGTCGGCGAGCAGTGGGGCAAGGTGCGCGCCCTGATCAACGACAAGGGTGAGCGCGTTGACCAAGCCGGTCCGTCGGTTCCGGTCGAGGTTCTGGGCCTGTCCGGCACGCCGTCTGCAGGTGACACTCTGAACGTGGTGGAAACCGAAGCCCAAGCGCGCGAGATCGCGGATTACCGCGAGAAAGCCGCCAAGGACAAACGGGCCGCCATCGGCGCTGCAACCACGCTGGAACAGCTTATGGCCAAGGCTAAGGCGGACCAGTCGGTTGCCGAACTGCCGGTTCTGGTCAAGGCCGACGTGCAAGGCTCTGCCGAGGCTATCGTGCAGGCGCTGGAAAAAGTCGGCAACGACGAAGTCCGCGTGCGTGTGCTGTCCTATGGCGTCGGTGCGATCACCGATACGGATGTCTCGCTGGCCGAAGCCAGCAAGTGCCCGATCATCGGCTTCAACGTGCGTGCCAATGCCTCGGCCCGCAATTCGGCCCACCAGAAGGGTGTCGAGATCCGCTATTACTCGATCATCTACGATTTGGTCGATGACATCAAAGCCGCCGCCTCGGGCCTGCTCAAGGCTGAGATCCGCGAAACCTTTATCGGTTACGCGCAGATCAAAGAGGTGTTCAAGGTTACGGGTATCGGTCAGGTCGCCGGTTGCCTTGTTACCGAAGGTGTGGCGCGCCGGTCTGCTGGCGTCCGTCTGCTGCGCGACAACGTGGTTATCCACGAAGGCACGCTCAAGACGCTCAAGCGCTTCAAGGATGAAGTCAAAGAGGTCATCTCGGGTCAGGAATGTGGTATGGCCTTCGAACGTTACGAAGACATTCGCGCAGGCGATGTCATCGAGATTTTCGAACGCGAGGAAATCCAGCGCAAGTTGGCTTGATCTGCAGGATAGAAAACGAAAAGGGCCGGGGAAACCCGGCCCTTTTCGTTATTTGTGATCTCTGTCAGGACTTGCGGACAGAGGCCACCGGAAAACCGGCATAGGTTTTATCGTCAACCTTGACCAAAACCTTACCGTCATCCAGTTGGCCAACCACCAACCCTTGAATAGATACGCAGCTTCCAATCGCAATAGTGCGAAGCATTTTGCCAATCCCCCCAAACTAGCGCAGTGGGGGCAGGTTAGCGCGGATTCATCAACAGTCCACCGCAATTTCACGCGGGCCTACGAAAGATACAAACAAAAGTGACGTTACGTCACAGCCAGTCGCGCAGGATCGGAATCAACGGCAAATCGGCAGGCGGCATCGGGTAATCCCGCAGCTTTTCGGGCCGCACCCAAGCCAGATTTTGCCCCTCGGCCCCATGGGCGATTCCCTCCCAGCGGCGGCAAGCGAACAACGGCATCAAGAGGTGGAAGTCGTCATAGCTATGGCTGGCAAAAGTTAACGGAGCCAGACAGCTTTTCCATGTGTCGATGCCCAATTCTTCCTTCAACTCACGAATCAAGGCAGCCTCGGGTGATTCGTGCGGCTCGAGCTTACCGCCCGGAAACTCCCACAGCCCCGCCAGAGATTTTCCCTCTGGGCGTTGCGCCAGCAGAACGCGGCCATCGGGATCAATCAGGGCGACGGCAGAGACGAGGATGATTTTCATTGGGCGGCTCCAGTGGAAATGGCCGGGGGCTGGCCCCCGGACCCCCAGGATATTTTTGCATAGAGGATGGCAGGAACCGTTCTAGGACCGGTAATCCGCGTTGATTTCGATGTAGCGGTTGGTCAGATCGCAGGTCCAGACCGAGCGCGCGGAATTGCCAAGGCCAAGGTCTACGCCGATCACCAGTTCGGGCTGCTTCATATAGGCCGCACCGTCTTCTTCCTTGTAGGTGGGGTTTCGCCAGCCTTTTTCAGCAACCAATATGTCGCCGAATTTGATCGTCAGCCGGTCGCGGTCCGCTTCGGCCCCCGATTTGCCAATAGCGGCCACGATGCGGCCCCAGTTCGGGTCTTGGCCTGCCACCGCTGTCTTGACCAAGGGCGAGTTGGCAATAGCCAAGGCCACCCGATGTGCGTCGCTGTTGGAGGCGGCCCCTGTCACCCGCACTTCAACGAATTTCGTTGCGCCTTCGCCGTCACGGATCACCTGATGCGCAAGGTTCATCATCACATCGCGCAGGGCGGCTTCGAAAGCCTTGGCGACAGGGCCTTTTACCTCGGCCGCGCTGGATTTGCCGGTAGCCGCAACCAGCAGCGTGTCCGAGGTCGAGGTATCACTGTCCACTGTGATCGAGTTGAAGCTGGCATCGACATTGCGCGTGACCAGCTTTTGCAGGGTGGTCGCAGGGATTTTCGCGTCGGTAAAGATGTAGACCAGCATCGTCGCCATATCCGGCGCGATCATGCCAGACCCTTTGGCGATGCCTGCGATCTGGATCACGCCGCCATCGCCCTGCACGGTCGCCACCGCGCCCTTGGGGAAGGTGTCGGTGGTCATAATGGCTTCTGCAGCCCCATCAATGGCGTCTTCGGTCAGGCCAGCCACCAGATCGGGGATGATCGCGGTGATCTTTTCATAGGGCAGCGGCTCGCCGATCACGCCGGTCGAGGACGAGAACACACGGCTGGCGGGGATGCCAAGCGCGGCGGCGACGCCACCTGTCACGGCGGCCACTGCTTCATCCCCGACCTTGCCGGTAAAGGCGTTGGAGTTGCCCGAGTTCACCACGATCGCGGCCCCTACATCGGCGGGAACCTTGGTGGCCAGCTTTTCCTGGCAGTCGCGCACGCAGCCAGACCGGGTGGACGACCGCGTAAATGCCCCCGCAATCGCGGTGCCGGGGGCAAGGCGGACCAGCATCACATCCTTGCGGTTCTGGTATTTGATACCAGCGCCAACGGCCGCAAATTCGACACCGGCAATACGTGGCATCTTGGGGAAAGACGCGGGGGCAAGGGGCGAGACCGGTTTGGCCGCCTTGGCAGGTTTGGCGCCCAACTCGGCGCGCAAAAGCTTGAGCTGCTTTTTCAAGGCTTTCGCCTCGGCTTTCCAATCGGTTTTGGCCATGATCTGCCCTCGCCCTTTGATTACTTGTCCAGCAGAGTAAGATCGCTCAGAACGGCGGGGTCAATCCCCTCGCCGGGCTTCTCGACCGTCGCCGCGTCGGTCAGCGATTTCACATAGGCTTCGACGGCAGCTTGCTCGATCTCGGATGCGAGTTCGTCGCGCAGATCGTCCAAGGTCGGCTGAGCGGCCACGCGGGTTTCGTTCACAAGGATCAAATGAAAGCCGAAGTCGGTTTTGATCGGGCCGGCCACCTTGCCGATTTCGGCAGCCACAACGGCTTCTTCAAACGGTTTGACCATCATACCAAGACCGAACCAGCCCAGATCCCCGCCATTGGCGCCCGAACCGGTGTCGGTGGAGTTTGCCTTTGCCAGTTCTGCGAAATCCGCACCGCCATCAAGTTGAGTTTTCAACTCGTTGGCCTTTTCTTCGCTGTCCACCAGAATATGTGCCGCCGAATATTCGGTTTGCGGTGCGGCATCTTTGAACCGCGCGTCATAGGCGGCTTGAAGCGCGGTATCGGTCACGGCGGTCGACACTACGGCCTCAAGCGCGATGTTCGACAGATAGCCACGACGGTCATTTTCGATCTGGATTGTTTGGGCCTTGGTGATCTTGTCGGCCAGCGACTGTTCCAGCGCGGTCTGCTGGATCAACTGGTCCAGAATCCCTTTGAAAAGCACCTCATTCGGCAGGGTTTTATACTGTTCGGGCAGGCTTTCGCGCGCCACAATCATATGGCCCAGCGTGATGTTGGTGCCGTTCACCACGGCCACAACGGTATCTGCAGCAGGCTCTTGCGCCAAAACCGGCAGCGCCAGACCCATAGACAGGGCCATTCCTGCCAGAAACCGCATCGCTTTTGCCATCTCACACTCTCCTGATCGTGCCGCTTCCTTGCGCGACGTTGACTATGGCGGGCCTTCCCCTTACATCGCAACGGTCGCGTGCGACGGGGCCGACCGGCCTTCTTGGCCCTTCTAGGGAAGGCTTCGAAGGCGGGCAAGACCGCAGCCTCACACGATGCTGTTAGAAACGACCAGGCGGAGAAAACATGCTGGGTCTTGGTACGCTTGCTCGGAAGATGTTCGGCACCCCGAATGACCGTCTGGTCAAATCGGTGCGCCCGCTGGTCGCCAAAATCAACGCGCTGGAACCGCAGTTCGCGGCGCTGTCCGATGACGACATCAAGGCCAAAACGGCCGAGTTTCAAAAGCGTGTGCAGGAAGGCGGCGAAAGCCTTGATACCCTGCTGCCCGAAGCCTTTGCCAACTGCCGCGAGGCTGCCAAGCGCGCCTTGGGTCTGCGCGCCTTTGACACCCAGTTGAAGGGGGGCATCTTTCTGCATCAGGGCAACATCGCCGAGATGAAAACGGGTGAGGGCAAGACCCTTGTCGCCACCTTCCCTGCTTATCTGAATGCGCTGGCGGGCAAGGGCGTGCATGTCGTCACCGTCAACGACTATCTGGCCAAGCGCGACGCCGAATGGATGAGCAAGGTCTACGGTGCCTTGGGCCTGACCACCGGCGTGGTTTACCCCTATCAGCCCGACGCCGAAAAGCGCGCCGCCTACAAGGCCGATATCACCTATGCCACCAACAACGAGTTGGGCTTTGACTATCTGCGCGACAACATGAAGGGCAGCATCGAAGAAATGGCCCAGCGGGACCATTTCTTTGCCATCGTCGATGAAGTCGACTCGATCCTGATCGATGAGGCGCGGACTCCGCTGATCATTTCCGGCCCGTCGCAGGACCGCTCGGAACTGTATCAGCAGGTCGATAAACTGATCCCGTCGCTGACCGAAGATCACTACAAGCTGGACGAAAAGACCCGCAACGTCACCTATACCGAAGACGGCAACGAGTTCATCGAACAGGCGCTGCATGCCGTGGGCATCCTGCCCGCTGACCAATCGCTGTATGATCCCGAAAGCACCACTATCGTCCACCACGTCACCCAAGCCCTGCGCGCGCACAAGCTGTTCACCAAGGACCAGCAGTATATCGTCCGGGACGGCGAGGTGATGCTGATCGACGAATTCACTGGCCGCATGATGAAGGGCCGCCGCTTGTCGGACGGTCTGCATCAGGCAATCGAGGCCAAGGAAGGCGTGGCGATTCAGCCAGAAAACGTCACCCTCGCCTCGGTCACTTTCCAGAACTACTTCCGCCTTTATAACAAACTGGCGGGCATGACCGGCACTGCAGCCACTGAGGCCGACGAATTCATGGAAATCTACAAACTGGGCGTGGTCGAGGTTCCGACCAACCGCCCGGTGCAGCGCAAAGACGAGCATGACGCCGTCTACCGCACATCGCGCGAGAAATTCGAAGGCATCGTTAAAACCATCCAAGAGGCTCATGCCACGGGCCAGCCGATCCTTGTCGGCACCACCAGCATCGACAAATCCGAATTTCTCTCGGGGCTTCTGACAGCAGCAGGTATTCCGCACAACGTCCTGAACGCGCGCCAGCACGAACAAGAGGCGCAGATTGTCGCCGACGCTGGCAAGCTGGGCGCAGTGACCATCGCCACCAACATGGCCGGACGCGGCACCGACATCAAACTGGGCGGCAACGTCGAATTCAAGGTGATGGAGGCGATTACTGTCGACCCGCACCTGCACCCTGACGAAGTGCGCGCCCGTGTCGAGGCCGACCACAAGGCCGATGAAGAGGCGGTCAAGGCCGCTGGCGGTCTGTTTGTTCTGGCCACCGAACGCCACGAATCCCGCCGTATCGACAACCAGCTGCGTGGCCGCTCGGGCCGTCAGGGCGACCCTGGCCGCTCGGCGTTCTTCCTGTCGCTGGAAGACGATCTGATGCGGATTTTTGGCTCGGAGCGTCTGGACAACGTGCTGTCCAAGCTGGGCATGAAAGAGGGCGAGGCGATTGTTCACCCGTGGGTCAACAAATCGCTGGAACGCGCGCAGGCTAAGGTCGAAGGCCGCAACTTCGACATCCGCAAGCAATTGCTGAAATTCGATGATGTGATGAACGACCAGCGCAAGGCGATTTTCGGTCAGCGCCGCGAAGTCATGGAAACAGAAGATCTGGCAGAAATCGTGCAGGATATGCGGCATCAGGTCATTGATGATCTGGTCGATGGCCACCTGCCGCCCAAGTCCTACGTTGACAAATGGGATGTGCAGGGCCTTCACGCCGCTGTCATCGAAAAGCTGAACATGAACTTGCCGGTTGCCGCTTGGGCCACCGAAGAAGGCGTCGACCAAGATGTTGTGCGCGAGCGCTTGGTCGAAGCCTCTGACAAGATGATGGACGAAAAGCTGCAAGCCTTTGGCGAAACCGCGATGCGGACCGTTGAGAAGCAACTGCTGCTGCAAACCATCGATGCGAAATGGCGCGAACATCTGCTGCGTCTTGAACACCTGCGCTCGGTCGTGTCCTTCCGTGGCTATGCCCAGCGTGACCCTCTTTCGGAATACAAGACCGAGGCCTTTACGCTGTTCGAATCCATGCTGAATTCCTTGCGCGTGGAAGTTACGCAAAAGCTGGCCCAGATCCGGCCGTTGTCGCAAGAAGAACAGCAAGCGATGCTGGCGCAATACCTTGCCCAACAGCAAGCCGCCCAACATCCCGCTCCAGCCCCTGCCGAACCGGCGCAGGCCGCTGAACCTGCAGCGTCCGAACCTGCCAGCACCCGCCTTGCCGGTTTTGACGAAACCAACCCTGCCACATGGGGCAACCCCAGCCGCAACGACAATTGTCCGTGTGGCTCTGGCGAGAAATTCAAACACTGTCACGGCAGGATTGTTTGATAAATAAAAGCCCGGCAATTGCCGGGCTTTTTCATTCAAGCAAGATTTGGTGACCCCGGATGGATTCGAACCATCGACCTGCCGCTTAGGAGGCGGCCGCTCTATCCCCTGAGCTACGAGGCCGGTTCACTGACCATGCGCTCTACATGCGGAAAAATCGGATCGGTTGCAACAGCGCTATAGAGGGGGAATTTAAGGGGGAGTGAATTTTTGGCCCACCACCCCCCCTTAGGGTCCGTTGCGTCTGGGTTGAGAGCTTGCAGGACGCGCAGGATATCGCCAGCACTTTGGCTGTTACCGCTAACATATCGCATTTTGCGGGGTTGGACAAGGGGTGTTTTGGCGCTAACAAGGGGAAAGACCTTATGCACAGGGCAGTTCTCGCCGTGACAAAGCCGCCAATTCCCGATCCCCGCCGCACTTTGACCCTGCGGGATGTCTCCGAAGCCTCGGGCGTGTCGGAGATGACTGTCAGTCGCGTGTTGCGAAATCGCGGCGATGTGTCAGAGGCCACGCGCGAAAAGGTGCTGGAGGCCGCGCGCAGCCTTGGCTATGTGCCGAACAAGATCGCAGGCGCGCTTGCCAGCCAGCGGGTCAACCTTGTCGGCGTGATTATCCCCTCGCTGTCGAACATGGTCTTTCCCGAAGTGATGACCGGTATTTCCGAGGTGCTGGAAGATACCGGTCTGCAACCCGTCGTGGGTGTCACCAACTATTCGCCTGACCGCGAAGAATCGGTGCTGTATGAGATGCTGTCGTGGCGGCCTTCGGGCGTTATCATCGCAGGGCTGGAACATACCGAAGCCGCGCAGGCCATGTTGGCCCAAGCCGGCATCCCGATTGTCGAGATCATGGACATCGACGGCACGCCGGTTGACAGCGCGGTGGGTATTTCCCACCGCCGCGCGGGCCGCAAGATGGCCGAGGCGATCATCGCCGCAGGCTATCGCAACATTGCCTTCCTTGGCACCATGATGCCCTATGACCACCGCGCCCGCAAACGCCTTGAGGGCTTTGAAGAGGCACTGGCCAAGGCTGGCCTTGCGCTGGTGGACCGCGAATTCTACTCGGGCGGCTCGGCTTTGCTGAAGGGCCGCGAGATGACCGAAGCGGTGCTAACCCGCAGCCCGCAGGTCGATTTCCTGTATTACTCCAATGATATGATCGGCGCGGGTGGGTTGCTGTATTGCCTGCACAAAGGCATCGACGTTCCGGGCCGCATCGGTCTTGCAGGCTTTAACGGAGTAGAGCTGCTGGACGGGCTACCGCGCAAACTGGCCACGATGGATGCCTGCCGCCTCGAGATTGGCCGTCGCGCCGCTGAGATTATCGCAGGCAAGCGCCCGAATGGCGTTGTCGGCGGCGAGGTGATTGAGTTGTTTCCCACGCTGCAAAAGGGCGATACCATCCGCGACTGACCGGGGGCAGCCCGGCCGGTGTAGGGTGCGTGATTTCACGCACCTATCTGTGATGATCCAAATCGTCATTTCCGGCGTATCTTTTGCAAAAGCAAAGGATACATCGATGCAGCTTCTTTCGCGCCTTGGACTGACACTTGCACTTGCCGTCGCCGCTGTGCCTTTGGCCAAGGCCGAAACCGATGCACCCGCCTTCAGTTTCCCCAACATCGATGGCGGAACGCTGAACACGGCTGATTGGCGCGGCAAGCCCGTGCTGGTGGTCAATACCGCCTCAATGTGTGGCTATACACCGCAATATACCGAGTTGCAGGCGCTTTCCGATCAGTATGAAGGCAGGGCAATTGTGCTGGCAGTGCCATCGGATGATTTCAATCAGGAATACGCCACAGATGCCGAGGTGAAAGAATTCTGCGAGTTGAACTACAGCCTGACCCTGCCGATGGCCACCATTCAGCACGTTGCCGAGGGCGATGTTCATCCACTTTATGCTTGGGTGCGCGACCAGCACGGCTTTGTTCCGGGTTGGAATTTCAACAAGGTTCTGCTTGGGCCGGATGGTAAATTTGTGCAGGCTTGGGGATCAAACACAAAACCGACATCCGGTGCGATCACCAAGGTGATGGACACGCTTGTCAACGGTTGATCCCTAGCAAGGTCTGCGGCGCGCCAGTGTCGCGGGCTTTCTATTCCTTTGTCAGTTCTGAAAGACCCGGAAATCCCTCCAAAACGGCCCGTCAGGGCGCGATGCGCGCGGCAATCCGTACGCCATCGCTGATCCGGTTGCCCGGGTAAGCGATGACCTGATCGCCGTCATCCAGTCCGGAAAGCACCTCGGCCATCGCTTCGGCAGAATGCCCGATCGTAACCGGTGTCATTACCGCATACCCATTTACCGCCCTAAAAACGGCCCATGCGCCGTTCTGCCTGAACAGTGCGCTTTGAGGCACCTGACGGCTGGCTGGGCTAGACCAGATAACGATTTGCACGAAGACCCGATAGCCATCGCCCAGACCGGAACGGGCTTCGGCGGGGGTAGTGAAATCCAGATGCAACCGCACGCGCTGTTCCTCAATGCCAAGGGCCGAAACCCGCGTAAAGCCGGTCGGATCAATTCGGGCAACCTTGGCATCAAGCCGATTGTCGCCTCCCCAGCGGTCGATGTGGGCCTGCGCGCCCGGCGGCACACGCACCGCATCGCTGGACAACAGATCAGCCTCGATCTGCAAATCTTGCAGGTCCGCGATGGCCAATAGCACCTCGCCTGCCTGCACCGGACGGGCGTTCAGGTCTGTCACAGCCAAAACCGTACCGGACTGCGGCGCGGTGATCCTGATGCAGCAATCCCCCGCTGCCATCTCGGCAGCCGCAGTTTCCGGCCCGAAGAGTTGCGCCTGCATGCGGGCCAGTGTGGCGCGATGCAGGTCCAGATCGAACCGCGCTGTTTCCAGCGTGGCGGATGCCGCGCTGGCCTTTTGCACGCTGTCTTCCAATATGCGTTGCGCGATTGTTCCGCGCTCTGCCAGCGCGCGGTTGCGAGCAAGCTGGGCTTCGGCAAGCGAGGCATCTGCCTGCGCTTGGGCCAAAACCACTTCGGCCAAGCGCAGTGCGGCTTCGGCCTCGGTGACGGCGGCTTCGGCTTGGGCGCGGGCGCGGGCATCAAGGAAGGGTGGCACTGCAGGGCGAATTCGGGCAACCTCGGTTTCACCTTTCACGACCTGATCACCTTCGCGCAACTCAGAGCGGGCCAGTGTGCCGGCAATCGGGGTCGAGACCGTCCATGTCTCGCGCACGCGGGTGACCCCTTCGGTGGCAACAGTGACTTCCATCGGTGCGGTCTGCACAGCCACCAGATCAACCAAGACTGGTTCAGGCCATAGCACCCAGACCGCCGCCGCACCCACCGCCAGCGCCGTTCCTGCCGCCATGACCGCCTTTATTGCCCGCATCGCCCTATTCCTTCTGCTTCAGGGCCATTACCAGATCGATCCCGTCCAGTCGCCGCCGCACCCAAAGCGACGAGACCAGCGCTGCCACGAACACCAGAACCGAGGCCAGCGCATAGCTGTCAGAGGTGATCCGAAACGGCAGGCTGACGATATCTGTCGAAAACCCGCTATGGACCAAGGCGGCAAAACCATAACCCAACCCCCAGCCTGGCGGAATCGCCAAGACCGTCAGAAACATCATCTCGCCCACCAGAACATAGCCCACCTCGGCCCGTGAAAATCCCAAAACCCGCAGCGAGGCCAGTTCATGCGCCCGCTCTGCAAGTTGAATACGAGCGGCATTATAAACCACTCCGACAGCGATCAGCATGCCAAGCGAGGAAAAGATCACCGTCACGATGCGGATTGACTCGGCCATCGTGGCATCGATCTGTTGCTTCACATCCGTCCACAGTGTCAGCCCCGCAATCGCAGGTGTGGTTTTCACGCGGGCATAAAGTGCGGGCAGCGCCAGCGGATCGATCAGAAGATGCAACTGGTTGACCTGCGGCGGTTGCCGCAGCAGCCGAAACAACGCAGGCGCAGACATATGCACCTCTTCGCCAAGGCTTTGGCGGATTATAGCACTGACTTCTACGTCCCAAACCTCGCGCGGTGGGGTCAGCAATTCCACCTCCAAGTGTGCGCCCAACCCGACGCCCAACACCTCTGCCAGGCGCTCCGGCAGGATCAACCCTTCGGACGGCAGCGCCGCAACCTGTCCGTTTGCACCCAAAACACGGGTGAGTTCAGCGTCCTCGTTGCGCCCCTGTAACGTGGTCAAGCGGCTGGCCGCGCCATGCACCAACCGCACTGGCAGGGCAAACCCACCCTCGGCAACCCGCACACCGGGCAGATGCAAGGCTTCGATCACGGCAATGTCGTTCACCGGGGCCGCCAGCATCAATGTCATATCCTGTCGGTTGGACTGCACGAAAACCTCGTCCATCAGCAGATCCATCGCGTCAAAGATATAAAAACACGCCACCAGCACGGCGACCGACGCGGCCACACCAAAGAATGTCACAGCCGCCCTCCCCGGCCAGCGGGTGACCGAGCGCAGGATCATCATGGTCGTTTGCCGCAGCGCCAGCCAATGCCCCATCCGGTCCACCCAACCGCGCCGAAAGGCTGGCGGGGTAGGGGGGGGACATCGCAACCGCCGGTGCCAGCCGTGCCGAGGACCACACCGCTCGCAGCGCCCCCAGCACCACCGTCGCCATCCCCAGAATCGCCGCCAACCCGATCGCACCAAAGCCGGGGTCATAGATCAGAAACGGAAAGCGGAAGAACTGGCGATACATGCCCGTCATCCACTGCCCCGCCCACCAGCCCGAGGCCAAGCCCAGCCCGACGCCGAACACCCCGATACCCATGCTCATTTTCAGATAATGCGCGGCAATGTCAGAGGTGGCATAGCCCAAGGCCTTGAGTAGCCCGATCTGCGACCTCTCCAGCGCGATCAGGCGGCCTAGAACCATATTCACCAGAAAGGCCGAAACGATCAGAAAGACCGGCGGCATAAAAACCGCGATGGTCGTCAACTCTTGCAGTTCGCTGTTCAGAAAGACATGGCTGGTCTGGCGATCCCGACCATATGCACCCGTGCCGCCATGCGGGGCCAAAAGGCGGTCCAGCGCCGCGATAACGGCATCCTCATCGGCATCGCGTGCAAGACTTAATGTCAGATCGTTGAAAGCCCCATCCAGATCGGTGGCGGTGGCCATAGCCGTCTCGTTCATCCAGATCAGGCCGAAATGCCGGTCGTCAGGCATGATCGATCCCGGCCCGATGGCATAGATGAACTCTGGCGACAGGATCAGCCCCGACACCCGTAGCAGGCGGCGCTGGCCTTTCAGGGTGATTGCCAAAGGATCACCCGGAACCAGCCCATTGGCCTCGGCAAAGGGTTCTGACAGCAAGACCTCATCTGGCCGCTGCGGATCGGGCATCCGGCCTGATCGCAGCAAAGGCAGGTTGAGCCGGGGGCTTGCAGCATCGGGCAAGGACAGCACGCGGGCGGTCGCGGGCTCCGTCATGCCTGCAAGATCCAGAACGGCAGGCACCACGATCCGCGCCTCGGCTTGGGCAACACCATCAATCGCCAAGACCTGCTCCAGCAGGCTGCGTGGCGCACGGGTTACTCCGGCGAAGACATCGGCAAAACGGTGCCGCTCATAAAACGTAGCGCGGGTTTCCGACAGAGATCGCAATGTGCCATTGGCCATGACCAACACCATCAATCCACAGCCCAAGACCAGCGCGATTGCAATGGTTTGCGCCCAGATGCGTCGCAGATCGCGCAGCAACTTGGCATCCAGGGCGCGCATCACCAACTGACCTGCGCGGGGGCGACGGGTGAGGGGTTGCGGAAGTCGCTGGAAATCCTGCCGTCTGCCATCACGATCACCCTGTCGGCAATCGCCTGAATCGCGGCGTTATGCGTGATCAGCACGGTCGCCGCCCCCAAGGTACGGTTCACCTCGACCAACGCCTCAAGCACGGTGATCCCGGTCTTGCTGTCCAGCGCGCCCGTCGGCTCGTCACACAGCAAAAGCGCGGGACGCTTGGCAATCGCGCGGGCAATTGCGACGCGTTGCTGTTCACCGCCCGATAATTCGGCCGGAAAGTGGTTCAGCCGCTGCCCCAGACCCACGCGCTCTAATGCCTCTTCGGGGCGCATCGGATGGGCGGCAATCTCTGTCACCAGCGCCACATTCTCACGCGCGGTCAGGGATGGGACCAGATTGTAGAACTGGAACACAAAGCCCACATTGTCGCGGCGATAGCGGGTCAATGCGGCATCCGGCAGGGCGGTCAACTCTTGGTCATGAAACCATACCCGCCCGGCGCTGGGCCGATCCAGCCCACCCAGAATATTCAAAAGGGTGGATTTTCCCGATCCGGAGGCACCCAAAAGCACAACCATCTCTTGCTCTTGCAGGGCAAGATCCACCGATTGCAGCGCCTGCACCGCTACCGAGCCCGTGCGATAGACTTTCGAGATCGCTTCGGCGCGAAGCACGGCGCGTCGGGCTGGATCGGCTGGTGCCATGTGCTTGCCCTTGCTGCACAGTCGCGAAGATCGGCCTTCTTGGGTTGAAATAAGCATGACAGCGCCTGCGAAGGCAAGTTGCACGATTGCGCCCGCACAAGCCGCGCGGACCCGTTGAGTGGTTTCCGTGGCTACGACACGCCGATTGCCCTTGCAGTGAAAATTGCGATTGCGGGCTGCAGCTATTGCCGCCAAGGTTTGGCGACCTCAAACTGGACGTGAATATGACCGACGTTTTTCCTCCACGGAGCTATGAAGATCTGATCCGTGTGATTCATGATAGGTATGAGGACATGAGCAAGACGTATCAGCGGATTGCGGTTTATCTGACGCAGAATCCGAA
>MHZT01000031.1 GCA_001828855.1 Rhodobacterales bacterium RIFCSPHIGHO2_02_FULL_62_130
CGCACGAAGAACTGACGAAAGTCCTGGCGCTCGGCGCACCAGGCCAGCAGCTTCACCCCTTGCGGCGGATGCACCAACGCCAGCGGCAGGACGGTGCGCGTGGTCTTGTTGCCGTCGAGGTCGGTGTAGCCGAAGGCGACCGGCTGGCAGGCACGGATCGCTGCATGCAGGATTGCGAGGTCTGCCGCCGCGGCGGCGGGGACATCCTCGGGCCAGTAGGCGGCCGGGCGCACATCGAGCATCTGGTAGATGCGCCCGAGCAATCCAGCCTCAGGATCGGCTTCCGCGAGGCGAGCCAACGCTGCATTGGCCGCCGCCGCCGTGACCGGATCGCCGCGATAGCCAGCCAGCGCCAGGCCACGCAGTGCAGCATCGCGCAGGTCAGGGTCCATCACCGGCATCAGGTTCGCCGCCCCACTGGCCGCAGCACCCTGCCCAAAACCGATTACGGCAGCGGCCCCGGCAAGCCGGGTGCCGAGTGCGCGGCGGGTCAGGGTTTGGGTCGGGCTTGGGGTGCGACCGGGTCGCATGGCGAATCCTCCTTGGGGTGAAAAAGGTGCCCTCAATCGCATGTCTGGCGGCCTCCGGTCCACTATTTTCACAGGGCGGGGATTGGCGCGAAGCACCAGCCGTTCAGGTTTCAGCCCCTTGCATTGAATCCCATTGATTCCGCTTCATTTTTTCATTTGACAAAGCTGCCTATCTTGACCTACCTCTTGATCATCGAAGAATTGCGCCCGGAGGACACCCCTCGCGGGCGCTTTCGTTTTCACCCACATCGCGGATCCCAATCCTGACGCTGGCATCGCCCAGCGCGCATCGGCATGTCCGCCCTGCCCCACATGGAAGCCACCCGATGGACCTGGTCTTCGCGCCGAGCCAGATCGAGACCTGGCCTCTCGACAGGCTGCGCCCCTATGCCCGCAATGCAAAGATCCATGGCACGGACCAGGTCGCCAAGATTGCCGCCAGCATGGCGAAGTTCGGCTGGACCGTTCCGTGCCTTGTGGCCGACGATGGTGAACTGATTGCGGGCCACGGCCGGGTGTTGGCCGCCATCATGCTGGGGCTGACCGATGTACCGGTGATTCGGCT
Source organism: Rhodobacterales bacterium RIFCSPHIGHO2_02_FULL_62_130 (assembly GCA_001828855.1). Taxonomy (GTDB): domain Bacteria; phylum Pseudomonadota; class Alphaproteobacteria; order Rhodobacterales; family Rhodobacteraceae; genus Cypionkella. The sequence goes on from MHZT01000031.1 coordinate 1,096, forward strand.
CGGCCACCTCGACGAAGCCGAGCGCCGGGCTTACCGGATCGCCGACAATAAATTGACCGAGTTGGGCGAATGGGACGAGGCGATGCTACGCGATGAAATCGCGGGGCTGCTGGCCGAAGATTTCGACCTGTCGCTGTTGGGGATTACCGACGAGGATCTGGACGCCCTGCTGCGCGATCCTGATCAGGTGGAAGGCGACGCGGTCGAGGGTGAGGACGACATTCCCGAACCGCCGGTCACGCCGGTGTCGGTGGCGGGTGATCTTTGGCAGCTCGGGTCGCACCGGCTGATCTGTGGCGACAGCACATCCGCCGAGGTGGTCGGTCGGCTGTTGGGCGATGTTCGCCCGCTGCTGATGGTCACCGACCCGCCCTATGGCGTCGAGTACGATCCGTCCTGGCGCAACCAGGCGGGGGCGGCCAAAACCAAGCGCACGGGCAAGGTGCTGAACGATGACCGCGCCGATTGGCGCGAGGTGTGGGCGCTGTTTCCCGGCGACGTGGCCTATGTTTGGCACGGCGCGCTGCATTCCTCGACCGTGGCCGAAAGCCTCGGCGCGGCAGGTTTCGCCGTGCGGTCGCAGATCATCTGGGCCAAAGACCGCCTCGTCCTCAGCCGAGGTGATTACCACTGGCAGCACGAACCCTGCTGGTATGCCGTCAAGAAGACCGGCAAGGGCCATTGGGCCGGGGACCGCAAGCAGACGACGCTCTGGCACATCTCCGGCAAGGACCAGGATGCCGCCACCGTGCACGGCACACAAAAGCCGGTGGAATGCATGCGCCGCCCGATCCTGAACAACTCCAGCCCGGGTCAGGCGGTGTTCGAACCCTTCATGGGATCAGGCACCACGCTGATTGCCGCCGAAACCACCGGGCGCGTCTGCTTCGGGATCGAGTTGAACCCGGCTTACGTCGATGTGGCCATCGAGCGTTGGCAGCAATTCACCGGCGCCAACGCCGTCTTGGCTGACACCGGCGAGACCTTTGCCGACCTGAAGGCGAAAAGGCTCGCGGCATGAACTTGCCCCTGCCGCCGGGCCGGATCGAACACTGGCCCCTCGCCCGCCTCAAACCCTATGCCCGCAACGCCAAGACCCACGACGCCGATCAGGTTGCGAAGATTGCCGCCAGCATGGCCGAGTTCGGATGGACCGTGCCGGTGCTGGTCGCGGCCGACGGCGAGTTGATCGCTGGCCATGGTCGCATCCTGGCGGCTGCCCACCTCGGGCCTTCCGACGCCCCGGTGATCGTGCTGGGCCATCTGACCGAGGCGCAGCGCCGGGCCTATCGCATCGCCGACAACAAGCTGACAGAGCTTGGCGGCTGGGACGAGGCGCTGCTGCTGCAGGAACTACAGGCGCTGCTGGCCGAGGATTTCGACCTCGGGCTGATCGGGATTCCGGAGGATGAACTGGACGCCCTGCTGCACGCGGCTGACGACGACAGGACGGTGATCGACGACGATGCGGCCGATGCCATCCTCGCCCCGCCCGCCGATCCCATCACCAAGCCGGGCGACATCTGGGCGCTGGGCAAACATCGACTGTGCTGCGGCGACGCCACAGATCCCGCCGCCGTCGCCAGGCTGATGCAGGGTGAACAGGCCACGCTGATGTTCACCTCGCCGCCCTACGCCCAGCAGCGCGACTAGGGTCGATTACCTCGATCCCCCTTCTGGAAATCCGGCGATGAGAACGCTGGTCAGTGGGGCCTTTGCTCACCACCGCCAAAGGACAGGATAGCCGTTACTCGGACCGAGTGGGAGGAGAACGGACCAAGGCCAAAGATCGCTCTCTTGGCGGGGTGGCGTCCTTCAACACAGCCAGAAACGCTTTCAGTGACAAGACATCGACAACCATGTGGTTGTCATCATGCTGACCCGCCACCCCTGCGGCACTGTCAGTTCCAGCTTCGTCTGGGACATCCTGCGCCATCGTTTCACCCACCTCGAGCATCTTGCTCCAGCTTGAGGATGGCGCGCAGCGTCCTCAACATCAAGGAAACTACATGAAAACCCTCTCGCTTGCACTGCAGGCGCATCTCGATGATGGCACCACCACCCTGTCCTGGTGCTGGCGGGTTTCGCGCAGCGATGGCGTGGCGCTGGGCTTTACCGATCATGATCGCGCCCTCAGTTTCGATGGTACCGTGTTTGAACCAGAAAGCGGGTTTGCCGCTTCGGAAATCCGCGCTGGCTCCGATCTGGCGGTCGATGCACAGGATGCGACCGGCGTGCTGACCTCCGACCGGATCACCGAAACCGACATTCTCGAAGGGCGCGGGGACAATGCAGGGGTCGAGTTGTGGCGGGTGAACTGGTCCGACACCAGCCAGCGCGTGCTGATGCGAAGGGGCGCAGTCGGGCAGATTCGGCGCGGTCGCATGGCCTTCGTGGCCGAGGTGCGGTCACTGGCGCATGTTCTGGGTCAGACCATGGGGCGGACGTTTCAGGCGGGATGCGATGCTGCACTCGGCGATGCGCGCTGCGGGATCGATCTGGAAAACGCCGTCTACAAGGGCACAGGCCTGGTCACGGATCTGTTGCGCGACTGACCACCTTCAGCTCGCGGGCGCGCATGGGTGTGCTGGCGGCCGACTTCTATGCGGGGCCGGTGTCGCGCTTTGATCTTGGCAATGCACTGGTCGTCGATCTTTATTCCGGCAACTTGGAAAGCGTCACAGACATCACGCTGCTCGGCGGGGCCAATGCGCTGGCGGTGGAAACCGGTGCTGGGCAGTGGGAAATCGTCCAGGCAGGAGCGGCCAAACTGATCGCGCCCAGCCACCATCGCTTGACCCGGCTGCTGCGCGGTCAGCGCGGGACGGAAGGTGCGATCATTGGCCTCGTTCCGACCGGCGCGCGGGTGGTGGTGCTGAATACAGACCTTGCCAGCCTGCCGATTTCCGAAGCCGATCTGGGCCTGCCATGGAACTGGCGCATCGGCCCAGCCTTAAAGCCTGTCAGCGACGAGACGTTTGTCGCGTCCACGTTCACGCCCGAGGGCGCTGGGCTGCGCCCGTTTTCGGTCGCGCATGTCGAGCAGCCGTGGCGCACGGCACGCAGCCCCGGCGATCTGACCATCCGCTGGACGCGCCGGTCACGGTCTCTGGCCGCCGACACCTGGAGCACTGGCGATGTGCCTTTGGCCGAGGAAGCTGAAAGTGACGCTGCCCCCAACTTTTATCCAGCGTATGTAGAAACGGAAATCGCAACCTCTCACATGCGCCCAAGCGCGTTTTTCGATGGCTCTTGGTTCCATGAAAACCCATCCCGCCTAACCCGGCAATTCCGTGGCTTTCGTTCTGCGAACACAGCGTCGAGAGGATGCCCATGCCAGGCCCAGATCAGATCGCTTGCTGGACGGTGGTTGATCGGCTCTTCGGTGCTGGCCCCGTGTGGCGCATCAATCGGCGTTCGACCAGCCGGATCACGCCTATCAAGACCAGATTCAGCGCCAAATAAAGCACCCCTGCGATGGCGAAGACTTCGAAAATCGCAAATGTCTGGCTCATCAAGCGTTTCGCGTAGCCGGTGATTTCCAGCACGGTGATGGTCGAGGCAAGGCTGGTGCCTTTGACCATCAACACAAGTTCGTTGCCATAGGCGGGCAACGCCTGCCGGATCGCCAGCGGAAACTCGATGCGGCGAAAACGCGTCATGCGCGACATACCGCAGGCTTTGGCCGCTTCGACCAGACCAGCGGGCACGGCAACAAGTCCGCCGCGAAAAATCTCAGACGTGTAGGCTGCGGTGTTCAGCGCCAATGCCAAAACCGCGCAGCGTGAACCTTCGCTGACGACCCACCAAAGGGCTGGCGTGTCGTGGATGAATTTGATCTGCCCAAGGCCGTAATAAATTAGGAATATCTGCACCAAAAGTGGGGTGCCGCGAAAAACAATACTGTAGTAGCGCGCAAACGCGGAAAGCCACGAATTGTCTGACCCGCGCAGGATCGCAAGGCCCAAGCCCAGATTAAAACCGATGGCCACGGAAAGGGCCGTAAGCGTCAGGGTCATCCAAAGACCTTTGAGCAGCACAGGCACGGCAAGCTGAATAAGCTCCATGGCTCAGGCACCTTTCCGAGGAGACAAAAGGGTTTCAACCTTATTGAAGCCGACCTGGCTTGTCAGAGTGATCATCAAGTAAACTACGGCGGCAATTGAATAGAAGATCAGGGGATTATGGGTTGATCCCGCGCCGATAAAGGCCGTCCGCATCAACTCTTGCAGTCCAACCACCGACACCAATGCCGTGTCCTTGATCGTGGTTTGCCAGACGTTGTTTATGCCCGGGAAGGCAATGCGTAGCATCTGCGGGGCGATGATGCGCGCGAAGATCCGGCGACTGGGCAGGCCAAGCGCCACAGCCGCCTCGATATGGCCTTTCGGGATTGCAGCAAGCGCACCGCGGATGACCTCGGTTGAATAAGCGCCCGAAATGGCGCTGATCGCGGCCACTGTGATGAAGAACGCATAGCCCGCGTCGGCAAGTTCCGCAAAGCCGAAGGCCGTTGCAATCTTGGTGACAAATTCCACCGACCCGAAAAACAGCAGGTAGATGATCAACAGTTCCGGCACTCCGCGGATAACCGACGTGTAAAGATCGACCAATTGCGACAGCCCAAACACCGCGCGCCATTTGATCAGACCGCAGATCGTCCCGATGATCAGCCCGAAGATCATGCTGGCCACACCGACGGCGATGGTGACTGCGGCACCACGCAGAATTGCACCGACCCAGCCACCCTCCCAGACCTGTACCAAACCGAATTCCATCGCTTCATCCTGTTTTCTGAAACACGCGCCCAGCCGATGCCGGGCGCAGTCTGCTCTTGAAATTTCGGCCCGGTGTTACTGGCAGGGGCGCGAGATATCCATGTTGAACCACTTCTCGCTGGAAGCCTTGATCGAGCCATCCGCGATCAGCTCGCAAAGCGCGGTGTCGATTTTCGCTTTCAGGTCCGCGTCATCCTGACGAATGCCGACGCCAACGCCTTCGCCCAAGGTCGGGTCAAAGGTGGAGATGATGTTCACATCGACAAACTGGAAGCCTGCGCCTTCGGGCTTGTCCAGAAAGCTCTGCAGGGCCGATACATCGGCAAAGCCCGCATCGACGCGGCCGTTCGCAAGGTCGATCTGCATTTCATCCAAAGTGGCGTAGGATTTCAGCGTCGCGGTCGGCGCAAGCTTTTCCATGAAATGGGCATGGGTGGTGCCTGCCTGCACGCCAACCGAATGGCCATCAAGAGCGGCCAGCAGCGCCGGAATCTCGGTGATGCCCGCGAGGTCGGACTCCTTGGCGACGACAACCTTGTTGGCCAGTTCAGCATAACCGATCGAGAAGTTGATTTCCTTCTTGCGGTCGGCGGTGATCGACATGCCCGAAATGATGATGTCAAACTGGTTGGCCTGCAATGCCGGGATCAGCCCGTCAAATGCCTGAACCACGAATACACATTCCATCGCCAGCTTGGTGCAAAGCATGTTGCCTACGTCGGCGTCAAAGCCGGTGACAGCACCGTTGGCATCAGCCATGCTCCACGGGGGATACGCACCTTCGGTCCCGATCTTCAGCTGGCCTTCGGCCTGCGCCCCAGACGCAGCCCCAGCGAGCAGCGCGATGAGTGAAAGAACTTTCAATTTCATGTCCGTCTCCTTGTTGAACTTCGTTTCCTTTTGGTCTTCACCGCACCGATTTCGCCCTGTTCTGGCTTGCCCGGTCGCGATGTCAGTCTCAGAACGTCCGGGCCAGGAACTGACGCAAACGTTCTGAACGCGGTTGACCGAACAGATCGGCCGGGGTTCCTTCTTCCTCCACGCGCCCCCGGTGGAGGAACATCACTTTGTGACTGACTTCGCGTGCGAACTGCATCTCATGCGTCACAAGGATCATCGTATTGCCCTCTTCGGCCAGTTGGCGGATGACACGCAGCACTTCGCCCACCAGCTCGGGGTCCAGCGCCGATGTCGGCTCGTCGAACAGCATCACCTTGGGACGCATCGCCAATGTGCGGGCGATAGCGGCGCGCTGCTGCTGCCCGCCCGAAAGCTGACCGGGATAGTGCGCGTGCTTGTCCGAGAGCCCGACCTTTTTCAGAAGGGCGTGGGCGTGTTCGACCGCATCGGCGCGCGGCTCTTTCAGCACATGGATCGGTGCCTCAATAATGTTTTCCAAAACCGTCATGTGAGGCCATAGGTTGAAGCTTTGGAACACCATCCCGACGCGGGCCCGGATATGCTCGATCTGGCGCTGATCAGCGATCGTCGCGGCACCCTTGACCGCGGTTTTCATCCGCACAACTTCACCGTCGATCACGATGCGGCCGGAGTTTGGCTGTTCCAACAGGTTGATGCAGCGCAGCATGGTGCTTTTTCCGGACCCGGACGAGCCGATCATCGATACGACTTCGCCCGGATAGGCGATCAGGTTCACACCTTGCAGAACCTCCAGCGGGCCGAAAGATTTATGCAGATCGACGACCTCGACAGCAGCAGTGCCTTTGGGCGCAATTGAAAGCGGGCTTTTCGGTGCGGCGGCTGTCCCTGGCAGGGCCTCGACCTTTTTCAGGGCGGAAAGCGCATTATCGAAATGGCGCAGGCTGGTTGCAAGGCAGATCTGTTGCCAGCTTTCATCCTGCGGAATGAAGCCCTGAACCAGTTCGGACTTGATCCGCTGGGCGCGATCAGAGCCAAGCTTGCCGAAAAGGTGCAGCCAATTGTCCTCGACGACACGCCGCTGCATCTCGGCACTGCTCAGTGTGCCACATTCCATTACCAGCGGCAGAACACGCGCTTGGGGCATGGCCTCGCGCACGAAGTTTGACACATAGCCGGTAGCGGTGGCCGCGATGCCGGTTGTGGTGGTGGATGTTTGCCCGGTGATGACCTGACCCATCGCGGGGCCGAATATCTGCGCGCCCCAAGCCAACCCGGGATGATCGACCGGGCTGACCGACAAGAGGGCCGGATAGCCGTAGGGTCCCGCGCCGGTGTGCAGATCGAACACGATGACCTGCGCAGCCCTTTGCCCAAACTGTGCCAGGATCGCGGCCAGGACGCGGTTGGACCAGACCGGGGCATCTCCACCGTAGAACAACCCGTCGGGAAAGTCATATTGACCCGCCTCTATAATCGAGGAGATTTTCGTCTGACCCTTGGCACGGGTCTGTTCTGCCAGTGCATCATCGGCGGCAATCCTTTCGGGACCTTCCAGCGCGGGCACGACCAAAGCCGAGTGCAGTTCGGCATAGCCCGGGTTCACGGGTGGGCGGGTCGTCCAGTCAATGAAGTTGCGGTTCAAATCGACGTTGTCTTCGTTCACCCGACGAGACCAGGCGGTGCCCCAGGGGTTGATCAGGTGAACCATCAGAACCGCGGTGTCGTCGGGCAAGGCCCAATTGGCCTTTTGCGCCAGCCACGCCGTTTGGCAGGCAGAGCCGTAAGCCCCTTCCACCCCGTGCGTGCCGGAGATCAGAACCATAAGCTTGGCTGCATCCGCCTGCCCGATGAGCGCCACATCGGTGGCGATTGTCGTGCCATCGGGCCCGTGCAGCGGGTGAATGTGCTCTGAAAGAGCCGCACCTGCTGCTCGCGCGGCTGCCAAGAACCGATGACGCATCGTCGCGTAGTCCAACGCGAACGGTAGGCATGTGTCGGCGGATTGCGTCAGGTCGCGCGGCTGTATCATTTGGATTTCTCGCGGGCTTGGGTGGGGATCGGCAGAACTTTGCCGGGATTCAGGGTCAGATCGGGGTCCAGAACCTGCTTGAACAGCATCATCGTGGCCAGCTTCGCCGGATCAGATGTGGCGACCAAGGCGGGTATGCGTTTGGACCCCACCCCATGTTCAGCGGAAAAGGACCCGCCGAGAGCGCGCAGGGCTGCGTAAAGCACATGGTCCACAGCGCGGGACAGAGCTGTATCCAGCGGACCGACGCGGTTCAGCACGATATGCAGATTACCGTCGGCAAGATGCCCAAAAATATAGGGAACCAGATCGGCGTTGATCCGGTTTAGACCACTTGTCACATGTTCAACATAAGCCTCGATTTCGGAAAGCGGCACGGAGACATCATAGGACGGCGCTGCCGCATGGGCGCGGTAGAGCTGATCAGTATCCTCGCGCAATCGCCACAAATCGGATTCTTGGCGTTTGGATCCGGCAATAATGCCAGTGGCTGTTGGGTGACGGTCGAAGATGGCAGCAAAGATCTGCTCGATACCCTCGTTCAGACTAGCTTGGTTGGCACCGCCCAGCATCAGCAACAGGCAAATCGGTTGATCCAGTGGAAAGCTCGGTTCCGACCAGCCCTGGGCCCGCGCGGTCAGTTGAATATAGGACTGCCAGAGTCCTTCGGCCGCCCGCAAATGCCCCGCATCGACGCGCAGCGCGAGATTGATTGCCTCAAACGCCGCAGCCACCGATGGCAGGCCCAGCATCGCCGTGGCGGTGGACTGCGGCAAAGGCTCCAGTTTGATGACCACCCGTGTGACAATGCCAAGGGTGCCTTCAGCGCCGATAAACAGGTGCTTCAGATCGTAGCCCGCCGTATTTTTCACCACGCGGGTCATGTCGGAATAGATGGTGCCATCAGGCAGCACCGCCTCCAGCCCCAGCACGCGATGACGCATCACCCCGTAGCGATGCGCCATGATGCCACCCGCGTTGGTCGACACCATGCCGCCGATGGTCGCGGTTCCTCGCGCGGCCAGGTCGATGCCGGGTTCCAGCCCATGTGTCAGGGCAGCACTCTGCAAGGCTTCCAGTGCCACGCCCGCCTGCACGATCGCCACGCGCTCGTCGGGGTAAATGGCCTCAATCAATGCCATGCGTGTCAGTGACAGCACGATCTGGCCGGGATGAGACTGGCAACCGCCGACCAAACCGGTATGGCCGCCTTGCGCCACGATGCTGACACCGTGCGTCCGTGCAATGGCGACAACAGCGGCAACTTCGGCCGTTGATCCGGGCAGGACCAGCAATGTCGCACCATGGTCGGGGCCAGCATCATTGCGCACATGGCCAGCGCCAACAGCCGCCGTCAACGCTTGTTTCAACGCCAGAGGATCAACGCTTGCGACAGCCTGCATCCTCATCCCGCCACCTGCTTTTGGAGCGAGGCGATCAGCCGATCATTGTCGGCAGGCTTGCCGATCGTGACGCGAAGCCATGTCTCATACCCCAATTCACGCCATGCCTTGACGATGATGCCGTCTTGCAGAAGTGCCGCTGCGACAATGGAACTGTCGTGCCTGGTGTCAAAGAACAGGAAATTCGTCTGCGATGGGGCAGCATGAAGGCCCATTCCGGCCAAGGCAAGCGCAACGCGATCCCGTTCGGAACGGATGCGCGCAACCGAGGCCGTCATCCATGCCTCATCCTCAAGGGCTGCCACCGCGGCGATTTGTGCGGCCCCATTCACGTTGAACGGGGTCTTGGCCGCGGTAATCACCCGCGCAATTTCAGGGTCTGAACATACTGCATACCCGACGCGCAAACCGGCCAGACCATAAGCTTTGGAAAAGGTCCGCAGCACAACGTAGGCAATGCCGCTATTGCGCAGGCTTTCAATTCCGTCGGGTGCATCAGCATCTGCATATTCGAAATAGGCTTCATCCAGAACGAACAAAGTCCCCGGCCGAACGGCTGCGATCAGGCGCTGCAGCGCAGACTTATCCAGCGCGGGCCCAACCGGGTTCCACGGCGAAGACAGAAACACCACGCGCGGCCCGGCGGCAATTGCCGCCTCCAGCGCCGCGAGATCAAAGCCTGCAGCTGCAGTCATCGGCACTTTCAAAACCGTGGCACCAGCAGCCAGGGGCTCGATCTCATGCAGACCAAAGCTTGGCACCACCGTCACCACCTGCGAGCCAGCCACCAGAACGCCACGCGAGATCGCGGCGATCATTTCCTCGGACCCATTGCCAGCCACAATCACACCTGCATCGACTCCGAGCCGCGCGGCCAAAGCTTCGCGCAATGCGGTGCAGGCCGGATCGGCGTATCGCCAAGGCTCAAAACCACCATTCGCCAAGGCAGCCAGGACTGCGGGCGCGCAGCCATCGGGATTTTCGTTGCTGGCCAGCCGTGCCAAATCGTCATGCCCGCTGAGCAACCGGGCGCGTGCAAGCGACATCCCTGCATTGTAGGCTGGCAAAGCAGCCACATTCGGATTGACCATCAGGGCCGCAGATGCCGCGCCGGGGTTTGGTTGGATTTTGGGCGAAGCGGTCATCACAGATCCAATACGATGGCGGTCTTTGGGAGCGAGCAACACAGCAGCAATTCGCCCTGCGCCAGATCTTCAAGCGGGTCTTCGAAATAGCTCACCTCGCCCGAAATGATCCGCGACGTGCATGTGCCGCAGATGCCCGCGCGGCAGCTGAATTCCGGCTTCAACCCGTGATCCTCTGCAAAGGCCAGCAACGACTGCGCGCTGGCATTCCACTCGGCAACGATTCCAGATTTGCTGAACTCGACAGTGATCGCCCCGACTGCGGGCACGGGAGTGGCATTGACTGTCGGGGCGACCGGCTTCGGCTTGACCTCGGAGTCAAGCACTGTGGCAGGGCCGAAGAATTCATAGGCGATGCGGTCCTTCGCCACGCCAAGACCCCGCAGGGTTTGATACATCGCCTGCATGAACGGCGGTGGGCCGCAAAGGTAGAAATCGTAGTCGTCGAGGCAAAGCAGACTTTGCAGCACGTCGCGGGTGATGAAGCCTTCACTGTCAAATCGGTTTGCAATGCGATCTTCGGCACTGGGCGCACGATAGCAGTAATGGGCCGACAGGCCGGGACGCTGGCTGATCAGACCATTAACCTCATCGCGCAAGGCATGCACCTCGCCGTTTTCGCAGGCATGCAGAAACAAGGCGCGACGGGCCGACCGATTCGCCAGCGCGTGCAGCATCGCGACCATTGGCGTCAGCCCGACCCCGCCGCTAAACAGAACCACCGGACGGTCGCTGACCTCATCCAGCACAAATTCGCCACGCGGGCCATCGGCGATCAAGACATCGCCGACGCAGACATCGTCATGCAGGTAGTTGGAACTTAGCCCGACCGGCAGGCCCGGCCCTGCTGACGGCTCACGCTTGACCGAAATGCGGTAATGGCGGTGATCGTCGGGCGAGCCGGACAGGCTGTAGTTGCGCAGCACATAGCCTTTTGGGTCGCCCGACGGGATCTTGAATACCAGAAACTGACCGGGACGGAAGGCTGGCAAGGCCGACCCATCCGCCGCTTCCAGATGAAACGAGGTGATGAGACTGCTTTCGACGATTTTTGCGGCAACCCTCAGACCGCGAAACCCAGCTTTGCTTTGCAGACCCTGGTCAATGTTCAGGGTCATTTAGCTGCGACTTTCTGTGCCTGCTCTGCCTCGATCAGTTTGGCCAGATTGCGGCGGAAGCGCATCGGGCCGACGTCGATCTTGAGATCAAGGTTCGGCGTGCGCATATTGGCCATGCCCTTGTGAACTGCAGTCAGAACGGCGCGATCCTCATCAAAGGCACCACGCACCGAGGTGGCAAATTCAGCAGAGATTTTTGCGTCGTCGGGCGCGAAATTGCGCATCTGGAACCAGTAGTATTTGGTGGTGTTCTCATCGATCGGGGTCATGAAATTGTAGCTGTCCATCAGGAACGTGTCCTCATGCAGCGGCCGGCCTTCGCCACCGCTGCCTGCAGGCGCGAAGATCGCCTTGATGATGGCATGGCTTGGGTAGTGCACTTCGTAGTGTTGCTTGCGGTCGGTGTTACCCTTGAACTTCAGATAGGGCGCATAGAAGGGCGCGGGCTCCACATTCAGCATCCAGCGCCAAACGGTAACGCCATTTTCGCCGATGGTGGTTTCCAGCGGCGCCTCTTCGGTTGCGGCATTGCCGAAGGACGATTGGTGAACCCAAGCCACATGAGACGGGTCGAGCAAGTTGTCGGTCATGTAAAGATAGTTGCAATCGATCGCCATCGAATCGCCGCGATTCAGGCCCCAGGCCGGATCGCCCCAGTGGTCCACCTGGAAGATCAGCGCAGGATCGGCCTTTTCGGCGTCGCCCATCCAGACCCAAAGCAAGCCGTAGCGTTCATGGATCGGATAAGAGCGCACGCAGGCGACATGCGGGATTTTCTCGACTCCAGGAACCCGAGTACAGGTGCCTGTGCTGTTGAATGTCAGACCGTGATAGCCGCATTCAACCGTGTCGCCTTTGATGCGACCCATCGACAGCGGCAGCTTGCGATGCGGGCAGGCGTCCTCCAGGGCCGCCACTTCCCCATTGGTCTTCCGGTAAAGCACGATTTGTTCGCCCAGCATCTTGACTGGGAAAAGGTCCTTGCCGACCTCGTGATCCCACGCTGCGACATACCAGCTGTTGGTTAGGTACATGATCTGCTCCCGGCTTTATGTGTAGACATATTGCTAGTCTGCATTTACCGATTCAAAAAGCACTTGCTTCTGTGTTCTATTTTAGAAAATCTAAACTCTACTTCTGCCGGAATGACGAACTTGCAAAAACTTCCCTCCATGCGTGCGATCCAGGCCTTCGAGGCATTTGGCCGACTTGGCAGTGCCACAGCGGCCGCAACCGAACTGGGTGTGACAGTCGGCGCGATCAGCCAGCAGCTTCGCAAAGCGGAGGCAGAGGTCGGGCTGCGGCTGGTCGAGCGCAAAGGCAAGTCGATCGCGTTGACGACCCGCGGGCGGCACTATCATGACGACGTCAAAGCAGCGTTTGATGCGCTGCGCGAGGCACAAAGCAAGATGCTGCGGGCTCGATCAGAGGCATCACTGACGATTTCGTGTCTGCCGTCGCTGGCCTCCAAATGGATTGGCGCGCAACTGTTCGACTGGCAATCGTCACATCCCACCGCAACAGTGCGCTTGATCGGGGACGACACCGAACCCCGCTTTGGATCTGATGAGGTAGACTTTCGGCTGTCTTACGGAGATCTGATAACGCGCTTTGATCATCGAACCGAGTTGTTCACGGATTGGGTCGTCCCGGCTTGTTCTCCGTCGCTTCTTGCAAGACTGAAGCTGCAAACGCCCGGGGACATACTTGATGCGCCGCTTTTAGGGATCGAATGGGATCGCGCGCAGGGTGCAGCACCTGGCTGGGGCGATTGGGCCGCACATGTTGGCGTACCTCGTCGGAAGGCTGTGGGCGAGGTTGCCTTTTCGATGTCCAGTGCGGCGATTGATGCGGCAATTAATGGTCGGGGGTTCGTGTTGGCACAACTTTCCATGGCAACCGAAGATATCGCCTCGGGGCGGCTTGTCGTGCCTTTCGACATCCGGCTCAAGCTCTCACAGCCTTACTCCCTGGCTTGGGACCCGAGCGCGCTGGAAAAACCATTTGGGGCAGAGTTGCGGAACTGGATTCAGACAATTTCTCGCCGCCAAAAGGCGATTTCGGCACCGCAGGCGGGATAGCCTGCCTGCGGTTGTTTATGTCCCAGTTCAGACGCGGTGCTGAACGGTCCAAGTTGCGATATAGTCCATCAGGCCCGGGTTCAGGCAATCAGAAGGTTCCAGCCCAATCGCTCTGAGTTGGCCGCGGATGGCGTCCATTTGCGACGGATCAACGCCCGCTTCGATCACCGAGGACACAAAAGCCGCAAAGCCGGGTTGCGCCCAACCCTTTTCTTCAAACCGCTCGGGATGGATGAAATCCAGTCCCTGAAACGGGTGCTCGCGGGTGACGGGCCCGTACATATGAACGCCGCAGGCCTGGCAAGCGTGGCGCTGGATCAAAGCGGCTGGATCAACAACGGAAAGCTTGTCACCGTTTTCAAGCACAGTCACCTTGTCATGCGGGGCCACCGCCACCACCGAAAAGATTGCCCCCTCGGGCTTCCAGCACTTCGTGCAGCCGCAGGCGTGGTTGTGGGCAATCTGGCCCTCGACACGCACGCGCACAGGTTTGTCAGTACAGGCGCAAACAAGCGTGCCACCTGTGAAATCCGGCGAGGTCGCGGCGATGCCGCTGTCCAGTGCCGGGTGCAATTTCGGTTTGGTCATGTGGTGTCTCCTCCCATTTCCCCGGATAGTACGCGCCGGTCCGGTTCCGGTATTGTGATCTCAGAATACGACGACGGACCGGATGCTTTCGCCCGAATGCATCAGATCGAAGCCTTTGTTGATGTCTTCCAGCTTGAGGATATGGGTGATCATCGAGTCGATCTCGACCTTGCCCTCCATATACCAGTCGACGATCTTCGGCACATCGGTGCGGCCGCGCGCGCCGCCAAACGCCGTGCCTTTCCAGACCCGTCCCGTCACCAGCTGGAACGGCCGGGTTTCGATCACCGCCCCTGCGGGGGCCACACCGATGATGATCGACTGACCCCAGCCGCGATGGGTGCATTCCAGCGCGTCGCGCATCACCTTGACGTTGCCGGTGCAATCGAACGAGTAATCCGCGCCGCCGATCTTGTCGAACGGGGTCTTGGTCAGATCAACGATCGCCTGCACCACCGAGCCTTCGATCTCTTTCGGGTTGATGAAGTGAGTCATCCCGAACTTCTCGCCCCAGACCTTTTTGTCGTTGTTCAGATCGACGCCGATGATCATGTCGGCCCGGGCCATTTTCAGGCCCTGAATCACGTTCAGACCAATACCACCCAGCCCGAACACCACGGCCTTGGCACCGATCTCAACCTGCGCCGTGTTCAGCACCGCGCCGATGCCGGTGGTGACACCGCAGCCGATGTAGCAGATCTTGTCGAACGGCGCGTCTTCACGCACCTTGGCCAGCGCGATTTCCGGCATCACCGTATGGTTGGCGAAGGTAGAGCAGCCCATGTAGTGATAAATCGGCGTGCCATCCAGCATCGAAAACCGGGTGGTGCCATCGGGCATCAGCCCTTGGCCCTGCGTCGCGCGAATGGCCGTGCAAAGGTTGGTCTTGCGCGACAGGCAAGACGGGCATTCACGGCATTCGGGGGTATAAAGCGGGATGACGTGATCACCCGGCTTCAGCGATTTCACACCCGGCCCGCATTTGATCACCACGCCCGCGCCTTCATGGCCGAGGATCGCCGGGAACAGCCCTTCGGGATCGGCGCCCGACAGGGTAAATTCGTCGGTGTGGCAAATGCCGGTGGCCTTGATTTCAATCAGAACCTCGCCGTCTTTCGGGTCGTCGAGGTTTACCTCCATGATTTCAAGCGGTTTGCCGGGGGCGATGGCGACAGCGGCGCGAGTGCGCATGGGACTTCCTTTCTACAGGGATGGCAAGCCGGAGTTCTTCTCCGGCCGCTGTTATCGGAAGGGCACCGAGGTGATCTCAGTTGCCCAGAATGGTCGGCAGGCGCAGGCCGCGTTCATTGGCGCAGTCAATTGCGGTTTCATAACCTGCGTCGGCGTGACGCCAGACGCCTGACGCTGGATCGTTCCACAGGACGCGCTCCAGCCGCTTGGCGGCATCATCAGTGCCGTCGGCCACGATAACCACGCCTGAATGCTGCGAAAAGCCCATGCCGACGCCGCCGCCGTGGTGGATCGAAACCCAAGTGGCCCCCGACGCGGTGTTGACCAGCGCGTTGAGCAGTGGCCAATCCGATACCGCGTCTGATCCGTCCTTCATGCTTTCGGTCTCGCGGTTGGGCGAGGCAACCGATCCTGAATCCAAGTGGTCACGACCAATCACGATCGGGGCTTTCAATTCACCCGACTTGACCATCTCGTTGAACATCAGCCCGGCGCGGTGCCGATCCCCGAGCCCGATCCAGCAGATGCGGGCGGGCAGACCCTGAAACGCGATGCGGTCGGCGGCCATATCAAGCCAACGGTGCAAGTGTTCATTTTCCGGGAACAGCTTTTTCATCGCGGCATCGGTTTTGTAGATATCCTCGGGGTCGCCGGACAGCGCCACCCAGCGGAACGGACCAATGCCCTTGCAGAACAGGGGCCGGATATAGGCCGGCACAAAGCCGGGGAAGGCAAAGGCGTTTTCAAGCCCTTCTTCCTGCGCGACCTGCCGAATGTTGTTGCCATAATCCAGCGTCGGCACGCCCGCATTCCAGAAATCCACCATCGCCGCCACATGGATGCACATCGAGGCGCGAGCGGCCTTTTCCACCGCCTTCGGGTCGGTTTCCTGTTTGGCCCGCCATTCGGCAACGCTCCAGCCTTGCGGCAGATAGCCGTGCAGCGGGTCATGGGCAGAGGTCTGGTCGGTGACGATATCAGGACGTGCGCCGCCTGCGTTCATCCGGCGCACCAGTTCGGGGAACACATCGGCGGCATTGCCCAAGAGGCCGACCGACTTTGCCTCGCCCTTGGCGGTCCATTCGGCGATCATCGCCAGCGCCTCGTCCAAAGTCCGCGCTTTGGCATCGACATAACGGGTGCGAAGGCGGAAATCGATCCGCGTCTCGTCGCATTCAACGGCCAGACAGCAAGCCCCCGCCATCACAGCTGCCAAGGGCTGCGCCCCGCCCATGCCGCCAAGGCCACCCGTCAGGATCCACTTACCCTTGAGCGATCCGCCAAAGTGCTGACGGCCCGCCTCCGCAAAGGTCTCATAGGTACCTTGCACGATGCCTTGGGTGCCGATGTAGATCCACGACCCGGCCGTCATCTGGCCGTACATCATCAGGCCCTTTTTATCGAGCTCGTTGAAATGGTCCCAGGTCGCCCAATGCGGCACGAGGTTGGAATTGGCGATCAAAACGCGCGGGGCATCCTTATGGGTGCGGACCACCGCGACCGGCCGGCCGGATTGCACCAGCAGGGTTTCGTCATCTTCAAGGTCTTTCAGCGTGGCGACGATCCGGTCGAAATCGCCCCAAGACCGCGCGGCGCGGCCAATGCCGCCGTAAACCACCAACTCATGCGGGTTCTCGGCAACGTCAGGATGCAGGTTGTTCATCAACATCCGCATCGCGGCCTCGGTCTGCCAAGATTTCGCGGTGATTTCGGTGCCGGTGGCGGGGTATATGTCGCGGCTGTTTTTGCGATCAAGCATGGAACGCTCCTTCATGGGTGAGCACGCCCGAGCGGGCAAGGGTGTCAAGGGATTGTAGAATTTGCCCAAGAACCGCGCGCAATGGCGCGGCGATCCGGGGGGCATAGGTCCAAGGTACTGCCTCGGCGGCGAGATAGGCGCGCTGGGCCAGTTCCATCTGAATGGCATGAATGCCCGTGCCGGGTTGACCATAGTGACGGGTGGTCCAGCCGCCTTTGAAGCGGCCATTCAACACCGTGTCGAACGGAGTGGCCGCAAGACAGGGCACCGAGACAGCGTCCGACACCTGCGGCGCGCAGGTCTGCCCGTCATTGGTGCCGATGGAAAACACCGGCAGCAGTCCGGGAAACAGGAAAGGGATGGTCGAGCGGATCGAATGGCAATCAAAGACGATCGCCACGCCATGCCGGGCCTTCAATCGCTCGACTTCGGCGGCAAGTGCCGCATGATAGGGCGCGTGGAATTGCGCCCGGCGTGCGGCAATCTCGTCGAGCGTTGGCTCCTGCCCTTCGCTCCAGATGTCCAGCCCATCAAAGTCCGTCGTCGGACACAGGGTGGTCGTGTTGGCGCCCGGATAAAGCGAAGCTCCTGCCGGGTCACGGTTGGCGTCAATGACATAGCGGTGAAACGTCGCCTCGACTGTCGTAACGTCAGCCAAAAGCCCCTGATAAAGCTGAGCAATATGCCAATCCGTGTCTGACAGCCTTCGCCCGCGGTCATTCAACCGGGCCATCAGCGCGTCGGGCACATATGTCCCCCCGTGCGGCAGACCGAGAATGACCGGACTGTCGCCTTGCGTTATGGTGACAGGCATCATGCGGACAACTCTGGCAGTGCCAGACCGCTTGCCTGCGCCAAGGCGCCGGTGCCAATCAGGCGCGCTGCTGCGGCCAGATCGGGGGCAAGGTAGCGATCATCGCCCAGCGTTGCCACATCCTGACGCAGCCGCGCGACAACGTCCTGCAATGGTGCACTGGTGTGCAGCGGCGCCCGGAAGTCGATGCCCTGGGCAGCACACATCGCCTCGACCCCAAGGATCACGTTCAGGTTTTGCACCATCTTGCCCAAGCGCACGGCACCGTGTGCTGCCATGCTGACATGGTCTTCCTGATTAGCCGATGTCGGCGTGCTGTCGGTCACGCAAGGCATGGCGATGTGCTTGTTCTCGGACATCAGCGCGGCAGTGGTCACCTCGGCGATCATGAGGCCAGAGTTCAGGCCGGGGCGCGGAGTCAGGAACGCAGGCAGGTTGAACGACAAAACCGGGTCCACCATCAAGGCGACGCGGCGCTGCGCGATCGCCCCGATCTCGGCCAGGGCCAGCGCAATCATGTCGGCGGCAAAGCCCACGGGTTCAGCGTGGAAGTTACCACCCGACACGATCAGCCCGGCCCCAGTCAGCACCAACGGATTGTCGGTTGCCGCGTTGGCCTCGATCACCAGAGTATGTGCTGCTTGGCGCAAAACATCCATCGCGGCTCCGGTGACCTGTGGCTGGCAACGGATGCAATAAGGGTCCTGGACGCGCGCATCGCCCACGATGTGGCTTTCGCGGATTTCAGAACCCGCTAACAGCGCGCGCATAAAGCTTGCAGCCTCGATCTGTCCGGAATGACCACGCAGAGAATGGATTTCCGGCTGCAAGGGAGCGGTGGACCCCATAATCGCGTCGGTCGACAGCGCCGAAGTCACCAAAGCCGACTGCGCCGCATTCCAACCGTCGAACAGGCCGGCGAGCGCGAAGGCGGTCGAGAACTGCGTGCCGTTGATAAAGGCCAGCCCTTCCTTGGGGCCAAGCTGAATGGGGGTCAGGCCAGCCGCAGTCAATGCCTCGGCCCCCGGCAGC
Organism: Rhodobacterales bacterium RIFCSPHIGHO2_02_FULL_62_130; assembly: GCA_001828855.1. Lineage (GTDB taxonomy): Bacteria > Pseudomonadota > Alphaproteobacteria > Rhodobacterales > Rhodobacteraceae > Cypionkella. The sequence goes on from MHZT01000031.1 coordinate 19,916, forward strand.
ACGCGGCCTTGATATTCCGCCTCCCCATGGCCGATCAGAACAGCGGTCATGTGTGACAAAGGGGCCAGATCGCCCGAAGCCCCGACCGACCCTTGCGCAGGAATGACCGGCGTCACACCACGGGCCAGCATCGCTTCAAGCAGTTCAACAAACGCCCAACGCACGCCTGACGCGCCGCGCCCGAAGCTGAGCAGTTTCAGCACCATCAGCAACCGCGCATGGGCGCGCGGGATGGCGTCGCCCACACCGCAGCAATGCGACAGGATCAGGTTGCGTTGCAGGGTAGCCGTGTCTTCGGGGGCGATGCGCAGGGACGCCAGTTTGCCAAAACCGGTGTTTACCCCGTAGACTGGAACGTCGCCAGCAGCAGCAGCACTGATCGCAGCAGCGGCAGCCTCGATCCCCGGTCTTGCGGCGCGGTCCAGCGTGACGGCCAGTTCTTCGCGGTAGATGCGCGCCAGTTGCGCCAAGGTGGTCTGGCCCGGAACAAGGGTAAGAGCGGTCAAAGGACGCCTCCGATAATGCGTTGGTGAAGGGGGTTAAAGCCGATGCGGTAGGCCAATTCGGCCGGGTGGCCGCAGTTCCAGACGGCAAGGTCCGCGATCTGGCCCACAGCCAGAGTGCCGCGATCTGCAAGACCAAGCGCACGGGCAGCATGGGTAGTGGCCCCGGCCAAAGCCTCGACCGGGGTCATCCGGAACAGAGTGCAGGCCATGTTCATCGCCAGAAGCAGCGAGACCATGGGCGATGAGCCGGGGTTCATGTCAGTCGCCACCGCCATCGGCACGGCATGTTGGCGCAGGAGATGAATGGGGGGCATCCGCTGTTCGCGTAAGGTGTAGAATGCGCCAGGCAGGATCACCGCCACGGTTCCGGCAGCGGCCATTGCGACCACCCCCGCCTCATCCAGATATTCCAGATGATCGGCAGACATCGCGCCATACCGCGCAGCCAGCGCAGCGCCGCCCAAGTTGGAAAGCTGCTCGGCATGCAACTTAACCGGCAGGCCAAGGCTGCGGGCGGCTTGAAATACGCGTTCGATTTGTGCAGGCGAAAAGGCGATGCCTTCGCAGAACCCGTCCACCGCATCGACCAGCCTTTCGGCATGGGCCGCGTGTAGCGCGGGAATGCAAACCTGATCGATATAGGCGTCGGCACGACCCATATACTCCACGGGGACAGCATGCGCCGCCAGAAAGCTTGTCCGCACCAAAACTGGCCGCAACCGGCCAATACGCCGCGCCGCACGCAGCATCCTCAGTTCGGTGTTCTGCTCCAGCCCATAACCTGACTTGATCTCGATCACCGCGACGCCTTCTGCAATCATCGCATCGACAAACGGCATCGCCGCAGCAACAAGTTCGTCTTCCGAGGCCCTGCGCGTTGCTGTCACTGTCGAGACTATCCCGCCTCCAGCCCGTGCAACCTCTTCGTAGCTTGCCCCATGCAGCCTCATCTCGAATTCCGCAGCACGGTTGCCGCCGTGAACAGTATGGGTGTGGCAGTCAATCAGAGCTGGTGTGATCAGCCTCCCGCTCATGTTCTGTACGGGCATAGCAGCGTATTCGCCGGGCAGATCCGCCTTCGCCCCAACCCATGCGATCTTGCCCCCAACCAAAACGAGCGCCGCCCCGTCAATCAAACCGTAGGGATCAGCGCCCGACACCATCGTTGCCGCCCGAAGTGAGGTCAAAACGACTGAGGGATTTTGCACGGGAAATGCTCCGCAAAAGGTGTTGCCTGCGCGTTATGTATGCAAGTATGATTATTATGTCTACACATAAGGAGTCGCCATTGTGATTTTTGCAGAACGCGCCTTGCTGCCCGACGGATGGGCCGAACAGGTCAGGATCACCATGGCCGATGGGCATATCACCGGGGTGTGCAAAGCAGCCGCCCCGCAGCAGGGCGATACACTCGTGTCCGCGTTGCTCCCCGCACTTTCAAACCTGCACAGCCACGCCTTCCAGCGCGCGATGGCAGGCATGACTGAACACAGGATCGCAGGTCGTGATAGTTTCTGGACATGGCGCGATCTGATGTATCGCTTTCTAGATCGGCTGACGCCGGCGCAGATGGAGGCGATTGCCGCCCTTGTGTTCATGGAGATGCAAGAGGCCGGGTACGCCGCCGTTGGCGAATTCCATTATGTGCATCATCAACCGGGTGGAGGCGCTTATGCCGACATCGCCGAACTGTCGAACCGCATCTTTGCCGCAGCCCACCTGACGGGTATCGGCCTGACGCATCTGCCGGTCCTGTACACCTATGGCGGTGCAGGGCAGCAACCGATGGCAGCCGGGCAGTTGCGGTTTGGCAATACAGTAGACGATTTTGCCGCGTTGCTGGAGGCCACACGCGCTGCTGCCCGCACGCTGCCCCATGACACCCGTGTTGGCATTGCGCCCCATTCGCTACGCGCCACCAACCCGGCCGATCTGGCCCGCGCTTTACCGTTGGCAAATGGAAACCCCATTCACATTCATGTCGCCGAACAGCCCAAGGAGGTGGCCGATATTTCAGCCTGGCTGGGTGCGCGGCCGGTGGAATGGCTGCTGGCGAATACCCCCATTGGCGCGGATTGGTGTGCTGTCCACGCCACCCACATGACCACGCAAGAAACCGCAGCACTAGCAAAATGCGGCGCAGTTGCCGGGCTTTGCCCGATCACCGAGGCCAACCTTGGCGATGGGCCATTCAATGGGCCAGGATGGCTGGCTGCAGGCGGGGCGTTTGGAATCGGATCCGATAGCAACGTCCGCATCAGCCTGACCGAGGAACTGCGCAAACTGGAATACAGCCAGCGCCTGCGCGACATTGCCCGCAATGTCATGGTCGAAAAGGACGGCTCGGTCGGCCAGTGCCTTTATGTCGGTGCCGCACTTGGTGGCGCACAGGCTTTGGGGCGCAAATCGGGGCAGATCGCGGTCGGCAATCTCGCCGACCTTACAGCGATCGATCTGTCGCACCAGACGCTTTGCGCGTTAAGCCCAGATTGCATTCTCGACGGTCTGGCCTTCGCGGCACCCGATACGGTGGTCACAGACCTGTGGTCCGCTGGCAGACACCGGGTGAAAGAAGGGCGTCACGTCTACAGGGAACAGATCATCGCGGGTTGGCGGAAGGCCCTGAAAGGCTTGATCGACGCTGTTTGACCGCTGTCAGGCCAGTTTCCGCAGGGTAATGCGTATCCCTGCGGCCCCAGCCGCAAGTTCTATGTCTGCGCCGTTCCCCAATGCGAACGCCCCCTCACGCAATCCATCACCGGCAACTGTGATGGCGCCTGAAAGGCACAGGAGCCCAGTTGTTCCAGCTTCACAGTTCAGCGTGGCTGGCCCCAAAATCACCTCCACGGCAGGCTCGATAACCTTCGCGTCATAAATCAGATTCAGGTTACGGACAGGTCCGCCGACCAACCTGGCTGTCACATCGAGGTCACCGGAGAAGGGAGCAGGGCGGTGCAGGCGCGCCTCCAGAACACCGTCCGCAGACAGCAGATCAATCCCCACTCCGTCAATGACCGTCAAAATCCGTGTCATGCCGGGAAAGACCGAAAATGGCCCGTCCGAGCCGACCTCAGCAATGCTGATACGCCACAGCAAACCATTACCAACAGCGTGACGTGCAATCTCATGTGTGACTCCGCCCCCATTCTTCCAGGGGTTGGTCTGGAACTCATCTGCGTTCAGGATGCAAAACACGGGGCCAATCCTTGCCTTAAGCCTACACATAACCGTATCAAGGACTTCAAACGCGGCCAAGAGGCAGACCTGAATGGCGACCACACCAATCATCGAGAAGACCACCTTCAGGGAAGTCATGGCAGAAATCCTGCACCGCATCACAGAAGGGCCTTGGGGTCCCGGAACGTTGCTCCCTGGCGAAGTGGAGTTGGCAGAAGAATTCAGATGTTCGCGAACGACAATGAACCGTGCCCTTCGCGAAGTGACCGAACTTGGATTTCTGGACCGCAAGCGCAAAGCTGGAACCCGGGTTCGCATGGCTCCGATCCGGCAAGCGCGTTTTGAGATGCCAATTGTTCGCGTGGAAGTCGAGAAAACTGGGGCGTCTTACCGTTATGTGTTGGTCAGTCGCGAAATCCTTCCAGCTCCTGAATGGCTGCGGGCACGGATGAACCTTAAACTTGGCAGCAAAGTGGTTCATCTGGTGTGTTTGCACTCTGCCAATGGTGAAGCATTTCAGCTTGAAGATCGCTGGATCAACGCGGCAGCCCTACCGCAAGCGTTGCAGCAGGACTTTACGGTGATAGGTCCAAATGAGTGGCTCATTGCCACTGTTCCGTTTTCTGAGGTGGAGATCAGCTTCTTGGCGGTCGCGGCTGACGCGAGCATCGTCACACACCTCGATCACAGGCTGGGCGAACCGGTGTTTTGCGTTGAACGCGCAACATGGTGGCAAAATGCCCCGATTACCCTTGTGACCTTGAGCCACCGGCGCGGCTACAGGATGACGACGCGTTATTGACAGTTCCAAGGCTCGCAAAACTACCTCGAATGAATCTGTGGTGAAACGCTTGCCGATGAGGCGCCGGGACCCAGCGCATCTCTCTGGTAACAAATCGTTGCAAAGGGCGGATTGCGGGCGTTCGGCGTGACATCAAGTTCGGCTCCTACGCCTCAAAAGCGGTCTTGCGGTGGATGGGGCGGAACTGCGATCCAC
>MHZT01000032.1 GCA_001828855.1 Rhodobacterales bacterium RIFCSPHIGHO2_02_FULL_62_130
TGGCGTTGGTGCATCCGCCGCAAGGGGTGAAGCTGCTGGCCTGGTGCGCCGAGCGCCAGGACTTTCGTCAGTTCTTCGTGCGTTCGATGCAGGGCCCGACACCGCAGGCGGGTGATTTCAGCGGCGACCGGATGGCCCTGCTGGAGGGTCTGCTGGACAAGTACTCCGGTCGGGCCTGACCTTCCCGATCTTGCTGCCGAGCTCGATGAGCGCGGCACTTTCGCGGCGCCAATTGTCCCATTGCGTGGCTGGCTTCCGGCGTGGTGGCTTCCACGGAGTGGCTTCCGAAAGCTGGCTCAGGTGGATTCCGCAAAAGAATCCAGCGCGCCAAGATCGTGATTCCGCAAGCCTTTGATAATGAGTCGCTTTTTCCAAGATCACCCGGCAGGTGGCTTCCGCCTGATTCCCCGGTGAAAGTGCGTGCCGCTAGCGAAACGCCGCGCTGCGCCCCCCCGTATACGTTTGGAGCCGGGGAGGAACCATGCCGGGGGGGGGCGACGTGGTCGGCCCTGAGCGGACGTTGGTAAGGTGCGCAGCGAATCGCGGCTTCTTAGCCCTAGCACGACATTCAGCAACGCTTGCACACAAATCCACAACCGACGCAGACTTGCACGTTCAGATCATGTAGCTCGTTCATCCTTGGGTGATCCCATCACGATATAGGACGTGATCGCATTGACGTGGGATTGGGTGCCTAAGACCTCTGTATGGAAGCGCTTGTATTCCGAGAGATCGGCGCTCTCGACGCGAAGGATATACTCGAAAGCCCCTGCTATGTTGTGGCATTCGACGACTTCTGGCGCGACTGACATGGCGCGCTCGAAGCCCTCCTGTGCCGCCTTGGTATGGGAGGAGAGGCCGACCATGACGTAGGCGGAAAAACCACGGCCCATCCGTTCAGGGCTGGTCACGACCCTGTAGCCTCGGATCACTCCTGTTCGCTCCAGCTCTTGAACCCGTCTCAGGCAGGCCGAGGGAGAAAGGCTGACACGTTCGGCCAGAGCGACATTGCTGATCCGCCCGTCGCGCCGCAGCTCGCGCAATATTCTATGGTCAATAGCGTCCATTTGCCGTCCATAATTGTGCAGATATCTCTCAGTATAGTATATTAGACGATATATTGCGAGCTCTTCTCACTATTGTTGCGCGCAGACAATACTAGAGGAACACCCCATGAGTTTCGCTATCCTGACCGCCCTTCTGGGCTTCGCATTCGTCACGACCGTCACGCCGGGGCCGAACAACCTGATGCTGATGGCCTCTGGCGCGAACTTCGGCTTCCGCCGGACCTTGCCGCACATGCTCGGCATCGTTGGGGGTTTGTCCGTGATGGCTCTGCTGGTTGGAGCGGGGCTGATGGCGTTATTCGACGCATTGCCTGCGCTGAACCTGGTGCTGAAGGTCGCCTCCGTCTGCTACCTGCTCTGGCTCGCATTGAAAATCGCGACGGCTGCTCCGATGGCAGAGCGGGACGCGGACAGTCGTCCGATGACCTTTCTGCAAGCGGCCGCTTTCCAGTGGGTGAACCCCAAGGCTTGGGCCATGTGCCTGTCCGCCATCACACTCTACGCGCCAGACCGCACGCTTCTGTCGGTCGCCATCGTAGCTTGTGCGTTCGCGGTCGTCTGCTTTCCGGCGATCTCTGTCTGGGCATGGCTCGGGACCGTGGTCCGGCAATGGCTGTCAAACGCAACCCGGCTCAAGGTCTTCAACATAACCATGGCGGCTTTGCTGGTGGCGTCGCTCTATCCCGTGCTCGGGCTCGGAAGCTGACGATTGAGTTGCCAAACTTGGTTCTGGCAAGGTGCAGCTGAACTGGCTGCGGCATTGGTGGTGGGGTCCGCCTTGTCCTGCAATCCGGTCATTGGCGCCAAGCGCCGCGAATGACCGCATTCCTGAAGGTTTTTCGACGTGGATCGCATCGCGACGGTCGCCGCCGGGTGGTGGCGGTCCACGTTGACAAACCTCGGAAGGATGAAGCCGCGGGGGGCGTGGCGCTGCCTATGGGGAAAGAGCGCCGAGTGCGTAGTCCACATGGCTCAAAAGCGGGCTCCGTAGTTCGGGACACCCGGCGAAAGCCTGGCCTTTTTCGCCAGTTGCCGCGGCTTTGAGCCTCGAAGCTGGGAGGCCATCCGCCGAATTTGGCGAGCTTTTGCGCTGCGGGCAAATCAAGGCCATGCAGGTCCCGAAGGGGCACCGGCGGCGGATCAGGCAAAGGGATGGGCGTTTCATAATGCAGCTTGCTCCTGCGGTGGTGCCCGTGATCGCGGTGTCTGGCCGCGCCGGAAGATCTCGATGATCCGCATCGGCGCACCGCAACAGGGGCATGGTTCGCGCAGGGTCAGCAGTTTAGCCTCAGCCGCCGTTTCGGGTGCCGGGACGGGTTGAGCCGCTCCGAGCAGCGTGCGGATCTTCGCGATGTTGACCTTGCGACTGGTGCTTGCGAGTAGCCCGTAATGTCGGATGCGGTGGAACCCGTCGGGCAGGACATGGATCAGAAAGCGCCGGATGAACTCGTCGGTGGCGAGGCGCATCACCTTTTGCCTGTCACCCTGCTTGATGCGGTAGTCCTTCCAGCGAAACGCCACGGTTCCGGCTTCGGCGCTGACGAGGCGGTGGTTCGAGATGGCGACGCGGTGGGTATAACGGCTGAGATAGGCCAGCACCGCCTCGGGACCACCGAAGGGGGGCTTGGCATAGACCACCCATTCGGATTTGCGGAACGGGGCCAGCCAGACGGCAAACCTGGCAAGGTCCGCAAGCCCTAACAAATCGCCGAAGAACGCGAGATCCCCGGCGCGGTGCAATGCGATCAGCCCTTCGAGAAACAGGCGCCGGAACAACCGCGACAGCACCCGAACATGCAAGAAAAAGCCCGATTTGCACGCAATCCAGCGGGTGCCGTCGGGCGACAGGCCTCCGCCGGGAACGATCATGTGGATGTGGGGATGATGGGTCAGCGCCGATCCCCAGGTGTGCAGCACCGCCGTCATGCCGAGCCGTGCGCCAAGGCGTTTGGGGTCGGCCGCGATGGTCATGACCGTTTCGGCCGAGGCGCGGAACAACAGGTCATAGACTGCCTTCTTGTTCCAGAAGGCGATCTGCGCGATCTCGGCCGGCAGGGTGAAGACGACGTGGAAGTATTCGACCGGTAGCAGGTCCTCGGCGCGGGCCGCCATCCAGTCGCGCGCCGCCGGTCCCTGGCACCTGGGGCAATGCCGGTTCTTGCAGGAGTTGTAGGCGATGTGGTGGTGGCCGCAGTTGGCGCAGCCGGCCACATGCCCGCCGAGCGCCTCGGTCCGGCAGGCTTCGATCGCCGACATCACCTTCAGCTGGGTCAGGCTGATATGCCCCGCATTGGCCCGTCGCCACGCCGGGCCATGGGTGCGGAAGATGTCAGCCAGTTCCAGCGAAGGGCGGGGCACGCCGCCCCGGCTTCAATCCGGGCCGTCGGATCGCAGCACCCTGTCCTGCACAAGCTTCATCTGTTCGAAGGGGCTGACAGTGCTCTGGATCGTCTTGGTGGCGACATGGGCATACCGCGCCGTAGTGCTGAGCTTGGCGTGACCCAGCAGCACCTGGATCACCCGCACATCGGTATTGGCCTCGAGCAGATGCGTGGCGAAGCTGTGGCGCAGGGTATGCAGGGTCGCGGGCTTCGTGATCCCCGCCATATCCTTGGCGGCCATGAAGGCTCGGTTCAGTTGGCGAGGTGACAGAGGCGAGATCTTAGGCAGGCCTGGAAACAGCCAGCCTTCGGGTCGGGACTCGCGCCAATATTGCCGCAGCACCTCCAGCAGGCTGGGCGACAACATGGCCTGCCGGTCCTTGCTGCCCTTGCCCTGATCGACATGGATCAGCATGCGCTGGCTGTCGATGTCGCGGACCCTGAGGTTGCAGACCTCCGAGGCCCGCAGCCCCGCTCCGTAGCTGATGCCAAGGGCTGCCCGATACTTCAATCCGGGCCCGGGCACCGAGGCCAGAAGCTTTGCGACCTCTTCCACGCTCAGCACCACCGGCAACTTCCGCGGCTGGCGATGGAACTGCATGTATCGCTTCATCTCTTCGCGTCCGCATGTGACGCTGAAAAAGAACCGCAGCGAGATGATCCGGACGTTGAACGTGGTGGCAGACACCAGGTCCTTCGTCATCTGCAACTGATAGGCCCGCAGATCCTCCGGTGTGGCTGTATCTGGCGATCGCCCCAGGAAAGACGCGAAATGCTTAACGCAGCGAATGTGACCCTGTTGGGTCTTCGCGCACAACCCGCGGATATCCATGTCCTCGATCATCCGCTGGCGCAGCGGCGTAGTCTTCTCCTCCTTCATCGCAACCTCCTGTCTGACGGGTGGGAAGACCCACATCGTCAGCCCGGAAAGGCTTCACACAAAGAGTAACGCTGAATTGGGAGCCGAACGCCAGCAACAGGCGCCAATGCCGCGGAGCGGCTTAGTCCTTCCGCCCGACGCTCCCACTCCCGGTCCGAGACGTGGTATCTTGAGGTGGTCGGCATGACCGAAGAAGGGTGGGCCCGGTGGACTGGAGGTATACTCATGCCCAACGATCTTCTCCCCGCCCTTCGTCCTGCTCGCGTCGCCTGGAACAAGGGCCGCATCATTGGTCAGAAGCGCCCGCTCTTGCCGCGGCATGTCTGGTCCATCCGGGTCCGCCTCGAAATGGCCGACAACCAGCGCGACCTCGCGCTGTTCAACATGGCCGTAGACAGCAAGCTTCGCGGATGCGACCTCGTCGCGCTGCGGGTCCGGGACGTGTTTGCCGCTGGACGGGTCAAGGAACGTGCCTCAATGATCCAGAGTAAGACCGGCAAGCCGGTCCGCTTTGAGATCACTGAAACTACCCGGCTGTCGCTCGATCGTTGGATCCGCGACCCTGAAATGATTGGACTCGATTTCCTGTGGCCCAGCCGGATCCATGGCAGCCCGCACCTGTCCACGCGACAGTATGCGCGGATCGTCCGAGGTTGGGTGATGTCGCTGGGCCTCGAACCGAGCGCCTACGGCACGCATTCCATGCGACGCACCAAAGTCGCGCAGATATACAAGAAGACCGGCAACCTGCGTGCAGTCCAGCTACTGCTGGGCCACACCAAGATGGACAGCACGGTGCGCTACCTCGGCGTCGACATCGAGGATGCGTTGTCCCTGTCAGAGGGGATAGACCTGTAGACATCCCGCCGACCGGCACAGCTTGCGTCGGTCGGCCCAAAGCGGACGTTCGTGCTCCACGCGGGAATGGGGGTGAAGACGCTCAAGAGCTGCCTCTCATTTACTCTGCGAGGGTAGGCTACTTTCTGTCGGTCCAAGCTCACTACGCACTTGAGGAGCAATGTCCCGAGCCATGGCATCCGGAGCACGATCAAACGGCTCCGGATGACCTACTGGTCAGCTTTTCGCCCTTTTCCGTTCCGGGTCATGCACGGGCAGATCAACCACTTTCCCGACGGATCCCGCCGCTTTGACTGCGTTGCCCGAAGTCGCATGCGCCGGATCGAGACGCGCCATAGCCAGCATTTTGCCGCCAAGAACCGGTGAGGGGATTGCCATGCTGATGGCCCCGATCACCTTGCCTTGATCGGTGACCTCGGCTCCATCAAGGCCGTCGGTGCCTTCAGGGAAGGCAATTGCGGCGACCGTAACCTTGGCAGCAGCTTTTGAGGCGACCAGCGCAGCTTTGCCCTGAAAATCCGACTTTTTCAGGTCCACCGCCCAACCCATCCGGCACTCCCACGGGGTGGAAGTATCGTCATAGTCGAGCCCGCCCATGATGAGGCCTGCCTCGATCCGGGCCATCATGAGGCCTGCGCCCCCCACGGCCCGCAGACCGAGGGACGCCCCTGCTTGCGTAAGCGCGTGCCAAAGTTTCGGGGTCTTTGCGGTGGGCAGCAAGAGCTCGTAGCCGAGTTCACCAGTGAAACCTAAGCGGCTGATCTGCATCGGGATGCCGGCAATTTCGACGCCGGTGCGGAAGCTGTAGTGAGGCAGATTAACGTTCGACAGATCAGCCTTGGTCAACCCCTGCAATAGGGCACGTGAGTTCGGCCCTTGCACAGCGATTTGGGCGAACTCGGCCCGGCGTTCGATCACCTGAACGCCCGGCCCGGCATGGATTTGCAAATCTTCGCCCAGACGCGGATTTGCGCCCATGACCATCACGCGTTCAGGACCATGATAAAACACTGTGCAATCGTCGATCATATGGCCATCAAGATCGACCACCACGCCATAGGCCACCCGCCCCGGCTTCATCGCCGTCACATCGCGCGAGAAGATGCGGTTTACGCAGTCAGCAGCCCCCGGCCCGGCCAAATCATACTTCAGCAGCATCGAAAATTCGATCACCGCGACATGGTTGCGGATGGCGTCATACTCGGCCTCGGGATTGCCCCAAGTGACCGGAATGGCAAAGCCAAAGACATCCATCCATTCGACCACGCCCTCGCCATACAGCGGTGCAAGCGGGGTAGGCATAAGATTTTCGGGATAGCTCATGTCAATGTCCTTTGCCGATGCTGGCCGAAAGAGTGCGTGCGCCCAATCGGTAGTCATCTTCCGTTGCGCCGATCAGGCGGCGTTCGCGAATAAAGGGTTGGTGGGTGTCGGGGTCTTCGGTGTCGAACTCGCGGGCCAGACGCGCGCCCGAGAAGGTGGCCTGTGCAATCATGCCGGGCGTGTGGGCATCGCCGATCAGGTGGATCGAGGTGATGCCCGCCTCTTTCAACCGCTCGGGCTGGGCCTGCAACTGGTCATAGATCGCGCATTCCGACTTGCGATAGGTGACCATCAGGACCGAGTCATAGGCGGTTTCGATTTCTTCGGCGGTCCATTTGTTGACCGACGTCACCTTGCCGCCTTCAACGGACAGCGCGAATTGCAGCGGCAGCAATTTGACGCCCAGCTCCATCAGCTTCATATGGACCCGCTGCTCTTCCAGGGTAAAGCGCAGATAAGGGCCGACGCTTTCGTTATGGGTCAGATAGGTGACCTCATGCCCCTTTTCGGCCAGATCAATCGCCACGGCGGACCCCATGAAATAAGCGTCGTGGTCAATCACGACGACCCGCTTGCCGACCTTCTTGCCGTCCCGGACATACTGGTCGGGGGTCACGATTTCGGGTTTGGAGGCATCCGCGCCCACGATGTGGTCATGGATCGGTGCGCTGAGGCCCGTGGTGTCCCAGCTTGAACCGGTCGCGAAGATCACATGTTGCGCACCATAGTTCAGAATGTCGTCCAGACTGAGCTTGGTGTTCAACTCGATGCCGACATGGGTGTGCAGGCTGAGCTGCGTCTTGCGCCAGTCTACCACACGTTTCCAGGTGCCAAAGCCCGGCAGCTTGGTCACCCAGTTCAGATGCCCGCCGACGGCCGACCCTGCATCAACAAGCTGCACGGTTTCATAGCCGCGCTTGCCCAGCACCATGGCACATTCAAGCCCGGCAGGGCCGGCCCCCACGACCATGACGGCAGGTTCGGGGTTGCGGGTTGGCACAAAAATCTCGGGGTGCCAGCCGCGGCGGTATTCTTCGCCCGCGGTGGTGTTTTGTGTGCACCAGATCGGAGGGCCGCCCTTCTCCCAGCGGCTGACACAGACATTGCAGCCGATGCATTCACGGATGTCCTCATACCGGCCATCCTTGATCTTGTTGGGCAAGAACGGATCGGCAATCGAGGGGCGTGCCATGCCGATGATATCGCATTGGCCGGAATTGATCGCCTTGACCATCACATCGGGGTCAGTAAAGCGGCCGACGTTGATGACGGGCCTTTTCGAGACACGCTTGGCATGGCGGGTATAGGGGGCCTCATGGTTAGATTCAAAGAAACGCGACGACCCGGCATCCTCACCCCAGTTCAGCGTGCCGATGTTGATGTCCCAGTAATCGACCAGATCATCGAGAAGCTCGATGAACTTCACGCCTTCATCCTCGGCCCGCACGCCTAGATCGCCATAGCCAAAGGGCGCATCCAGCGTGTCGATCGGAAAGCGGATACCAATGGCGCAATCCTTGATCTCGTCGCGCAGCATCTGCATCAGTTCGACGGTAAAGCGCGCGCGGTTTTCAAAGCTGCCGCCATAGTCGTCGGTGCGCTTGTTGTTCCAGGGGTAGAGGAAATAGTTGGGCACCGTGGCCAGACCGCAGAAGACCGTCAACAGGTCAAAGCCCGCCTCGCGCGCCCGCAGCGCCGCATCAACGTGGTCGCGCTGCATTTTGTGAATGTCCTTCAAGGACATTTCGCGCGCGCTGGACATGCCTTCCATCTCGTTCGGAATTTGCGACGGCGCGCGGTTCGGCATCCGGGTTTCGGCGTTGAAGCAAAAGCTGGAACCGTGGGTCAGCTCCACCCCGGCAAGGCAGCCGTGGCGATGGGCCTCGTCGGTCATCATCCGCAGGTTCTGGATGTCACCCTGATCGATCAGCTTTGATCCAACCCAAGGCATCGAGTCGCTGTCAGGGGCGACCATGCACACTTCGGTAAAGACGGCCGCAAAGCCACCTTGCGCCTTCATCCCTCGATGCATCGCCTGAAATCCGGGCCGGTCCGATCCCGCACCGTTGCAATGTGGCACCTGCCAGAACCGGTTGCGCAGGGTCTTTGGACCAAGCTGGATGGGTTCAAAAAGGACGTCATGTCTGGGATCACGAGTCATGTGATTGCCTTCCGAGTGAGAATTTCTTGGATTGGGGGGCATGGGGCGCGGGTTTGGTGAACCCGGCCCCATTCGGAGTTTGATCAGTCGCGGTTTGCGCCCATATTGGCGAACTGCACGGGATTGCTTTTTGCCAGACCACCGGCAACCAGATAGCCGATCAGGCCAAACAGTGGCACAAGGCCGGGCAGGATGTAGGAGAGTGGCGGCACGGTGCCGGTTGCCGGCCCGAACCCGATCAGGGTGTATGCCGCCATGCCTGCCATCATCAGCCCTGACAAGACCGGCGCCAGAACCACTTTCCAGGCGGGCTCTTGCCCCGGATTGCTGCGGAAATAAGCCAGCACCGCAAAGGAAGTGATCGCCATCATGGTCAACACGCCCAAGACACTGACCTGCGCAACCCAAGTGAACAGGTTCAGCACCGGATCAAGCCCCAGCACCGCAAACAGCGCCACGACAATGACGGCCATGACGGTTTGCACAACGGAACCAACATGCGGGCTTTGGTGACTGTCATGGGTGACCCCCATGAAGCCTGGCAACAGCCCTTCGCGCCCGGTGACATAGAAATAGCGCGCGATGAAGTTGTGCATGGCTTGGGCCGAAGCGAAAATCGAGGTGACGAGCAGGATGCCGAGGATCATCGCCACAGTCCCGCCCGCATACTGTTCGGCCAAGCCGAAAAGATACAGCGTCGGGTCCGGCAAGGCCGCGATTGCGGGCACAAGCGCATCAACGCCGGTGCCGACCACCATGGTCCAGGTGGTAAAGGTGTAAAACACCCCGATCAGGAAAATGGCGAGGAAGGTCGCCTTGGGCACCGTCACGTCGGGATCGCGCACTTCTTCGGTGTAAATCGCCGTCGCCTCGATGCCGATGAACGAGCCGAAGGTGAACAGGATTGCTGCGACCGTGCCGCCAGGAACAAAGATCAGTGCGGGGTCGAGTATGTTGTAGGTCAGATCGCCCGCGCCGCCCTTGGCCACGATGGAGAAGGCAACGATCAGACCGATGATGACCTCAAGGCCAACAAGCACCATCAGCACCTTGGCCGAAAGCTCGGCTTCCTTGTAGCCCAGAAAGCCGATCAAGGCGGTGGCGATCAGGCTCCACCCCCACCACGGCAGATTCAGGCCGAACTGGCCAAACACCCCGGCGGCAACCCCGCCCAAAAGCCCCAATAGGCCGAACATCATGGCGTTATAGGCCAGCACCGCGATCAGCGCGACCGCCCCTCCGGCCCGCCCACCCAACGAACGTGCGCTATAGGCGTAGAACGCACCCGCGTTCCGCACCCGGCGGGCCAGTGCCACAAAGCCCACGGCCCAGATGGCCATGATGACGGCCATGATGATGAAGGTGCCCGGAATGCCCGCTCCATTGCCCAAGAGCATGGCGATCGGGATAGCCCCAGCGATTCCGGTGAGCGGGGCCGCGGCCGAGACCACCATAAAGACCAAGAGGCTCAGGCCGATCGAGTTCTTCTTCAGACTGTTCACCTGAGACGGTGTTGTTTGTTGCATGTTCTTTTCCCTGTTCGCGTCGTTCTGGAATCTTGCCCGTCGCCCGGGCGCCTTGAACAAAGCCCTGCCAAGGCGAGCGAAGAAGGCTCGCCGTGACATCGGCGGATGTCTCGGTCGTCGGGGTCTTGGGAATTGTCGCAATCTTGTGCGGCGTGGGGGCAGTCTTGCGAGGAACACTGCATAAGTCAAGTATTTCTTGGGTTTTGTGTGTCATGGTTGCGAAGCTGTCAAACGAAGCATGCGTTTGACAACCATGCCCCAGATAGTAGCTTGATTTATATAAGTAAAAACAGGCGCGTGCCGAAAGGGAAGCTGGACCGGAAACAGGTTTCCCTTGCGCTGTTTCTTGTCTAGATTGCCGGTCAAAGGAAAGTTCCATGAAGCCTGAAGACTTTTTGCTCGTCCAACCTCAGCAAGAACGCGCCATTGCAAAGTTCCGCAAAATGGTGGAGGCAGGCGGCCACATTCTGGCGGAACAGGGTTTCGGCGGCTTGACATCCGATGCCATTGCGGCGCGGGCGGACGTGAACATTTCCACGTTTTACAAGTATTTCGCCAACCGCGACGCCTTGCTTGGCCATATGGCGGTGGCCTTCATCGAAGCGCAGACGGCATCCCTGATCCGCCTGATTGCTCAGACACCGCCCGATGCGCCGTTGGAACTGGTGATTCCCGCAATGATTGATACCGCCGTCGATGACTGGGCCAGCAACCCCACATCGCGCGCCTTGCAAGGGATCTTCATCCTCGATCCGGTACTCTATGCCGAATACAGCCGCAGCAGTCTGGAGGTCGCCGCGGCCTTGCGACCCTTCATGGCCGCATGGAACGTCGCGGGATCCTATGAGGACTGGCAGCGCTTGCATCTGGTGTTCGGTGACTGCGCCATTGTGCTCTTCGATCGCGCGGCCAAGGCGGAACCGGATGAGCAGGCAAAGGTCATTGTTCAGTTGAAAAATCTGGCCGTGGCCTATTTCAAGACAGCCGTAGCGGATCAATAGACGTTCGATCGCGTGCATTCGTTTGAGGCGGCGGCTTAGGTATCTTTTCGTTGGCCAACTTCAGAGTTGGCTGAGCCTGTGATTTCTGAATCCAAGAAGCTGACGTTTTTGTAAAAATTGTGACTTGCTGATCTCCGCCTTCAGGTGGTTTTCAGCTTGGTTGGTCGCTGCGGTTTGCCTGAGCGTCCGCTATGCCGGGCATCGCTGTGACTGCGGTGCTGCAGTGCGTTCAGACGGCTTTCCGCCCGTTGCATCGGTCAAAGCGAGAACGACGCGCGGGGCGCTTATCGGTCCCCCTGTCGGAAGATGAGGTCCGGCAGCACGGTTTCCCATTGCTCGCGCTTCAGCATGTCCTGCCAAGCCTCTTCGTTGTCGGCCTTGCGCCAGAGGACCACGGCGCCAACCGAGGCATTGACCAGCCTCCCCAGCGGCGGTTGCCATTTGCCCGCCATGCGGCCCAGCACCCGTCGCCGGGTGTCCAGGAGCTGCCACTTGCCGTCCCGAAGGTCTAGAGTGACGCGGTCGCCGACCTCAGCCTCGGCGATGGCCTGCAAGCTTTGGCTGCCCGCAGGTAGGCGCCCCGCGAAGGAGAGGTCGACCGTCTTCATGTCGGGCAGCAGGTATTGATCCGGCTCGGGCAAGTCCGAGGCCCTTGGCGGGGGGATCTTGCGCAGAAGCTCGGCCTCGCTGTCGGCCGTGACGAAGACATGCGCGCCCGAGGTCACCACGGCCAGGGTCCGCTTCGCCCGCGTCATGGAGACATAGAACAGGCGGCGCGGCGCCTCGCTGTCCTCGCCCTGCGACAGCCCCGCCCAGCCGCCGTTCAGGATCACCACATGGTCGAACTCCAGCCCTTTTGAGCGATGCGCGGTCAGGAGGAGGCAACCGCGCTGACCCTCGCGCACGTCCCGCGCCCATTCGGCCAGCCATTCCACGGCATCGGGCACCGGGATGGTCTTGGACCCCAGCTCGCGCGCCAGGCCGGCGACACCCTCGGCGATCAACTCGACCCAGCGGTTGGGGGTCTGGCGGTTCAAGACGTCGAGGATGTCCTGGATCGTCAGCATCGCGGCAGGCTTGGCGCGCAAGCCCGCCACCAGCGCGCGCATTTCGCGCAGGCGCCAGACGGAAGGCAGCTCTTCATTGGCCATCTGCACCGGCAGGCCAAGCTTCTCCAGATAGGCGCGCACCGGCCCCAGGCGCCGCCAATCGCGCGAGATGATCGCCGTCTGGCTCCAGGCGAAGCTGGGGTCAAGGTGCGAGAGGCGGACGAGCTCATCCACCGCCGCCATGGCTTGCGCCGTCTCATCGCCCGCCACGTCGAGGAACTGGACGCGACCCTTGGCCACCGGGTCATGTACCGCCATCATCCCGCCGCCTGGGTTCAGGACCCGGACATGGTCCACGGTGATCGGATGGCCCGCCTTCATCCGGTCGCGGGCCGGCTCGATCACCTGGTTAGCGGCCTCGATGATATACCGGGTCGAACGGTAATTCTCGGTCAGGAACTTCGGTTTCGCCCGGTAGTCCTCTTCAAACCGGCGGATGAAGGAGACCGAGGCGCCGGTGAAGGCATAGATGTTCTGGTCGTCATCCCCCACGGCAAAGAGCGACAACCGCTGGTCGGGGTCCTCCAGGGACCGCCCCGCAACGGCTGCGATCAGGGCGTATTCTTCGGGTCCGATGTCCTGATATTCGTCCACCAGGATCCAGCGATAGCCTTGGATCAAGGCCTCGCGCTGCGCCTCCGCCTCTGCACGGGCAAGCCCCTCGCCAGTGATCAGGCGCACCGCCTCGCGCAGGATGCCGTCGAAGTCCTGGTCCTCGGTGCCGGTGAAGGAGGCCCCCACCAGCCGCATCGCCAGCGCATGACAGGTGGACACCGTGACAAAGGCGGCGTCCTCGCCCACCAGATGGCGGAGCCGCGCCCGGATCTCGGTGGCGGCGTGGCGGTTGTAGGTCAGGACGAGGATGCGCTGGGGATCCTCGCGCCGCACCCGCAGAAGGTAAGCGATGCGGTGGACCAGAACCCGCGTCTTGCCCGAGCCGGGACCGGCGAGGACCAGGACATTGGTCTCCTCGCGGTCGTCGGCGACGATCTCCTGTTGGACCGGATTGCCGAGGTCCTCGACGATCTGGCGCCAGGCGCGGCCGGTGGTTTGCCGGCGAAGCTCCACCGACCGCCCCGGCATCCAGCGGCGCAGGAACTGATCCTGGGGCAAAGCGAAGTAATCGGAGGCCATGCGCAGGGCCTCGTCGATGCGCTCCAGCCCCTTTTCTGCGAAGGCCGCCATGACATGGGTCTGGATCGTCTGCTCGCGGTAATGCTCCAGAAGCGGCTGGTAGTCCTTGGCGACGAACCCCGCGCGCGAGGGGTTGAGGTGGACCGTCATGGCGGAGCGGAAGACGGTCAGCCCCTTGCCGAGCGTCAGGACCTGCTGTTCATGCAGCCAGAGAAGCGCGCGTTCCATCAGCTTGGTCATGTCGCGGACGGCGCTCGCGATCACCGCGTCGGCCGTCAGCACCGCCAGAAGCGCGCCCAGCGTGGTTTCGACCTGGATATCCTTGCCACGCGTGCCTGGGGGGGCCTTGGCGATCAGAAACTCCATCAGCCGCTCGGCCGCCGCCCAGCGAAGCGCCGCGGTCCGCTCGATCCCCCGCCACGAGTTTTGCAGGGTGACCTCCAGCGTCCGGGCGGAGAGCTTCCGCAGCCGGATGTTGCCCTGACCGCCCTCTTCGTCCCGCCCATCCCGTTCGACCGAACGGAGAAGCCGCTCCAGGACATGCGGCCCCGCGCCCGCGTGGCCCAGCTCTTTCATCCTGTGGCTGGCGAGCGTCAGGTCCAGGGGCCCCGCCTCAGGCGCCATCTCGCGCATCGTGGCGACGAGGGTCTTTTCCAGCCCCATCGCGGCAGAGAACCGGACGCGAGAGGCGTTTTCGACCCCGACATGGACCTGCACCGTGATGGCGATGTCGTTGCGCGCCAGCCCCAGGGCCTCGAGGTCGGCCATGGCCTTGGCCAGCCCGCGATGGGTCAGGCCAGCGATCCCGGTCAGCTCGTCGGTCGATATGCCGACGTCCGGGGGCGCGTTCATCATGTGGCGCAGTATGTCGAGGAACTGCTTGCGCCGCGCCCCTGTGATCGCCGCCTTCTCCAGCGCCAGGGCGGCCTCGTCCAGGCTGCGCACCAGGAGCGAGGAGGGGAAGACCTGCACCCGGTTCTCCTCGCGTGAGACGAGGGTGGCCTCCTCCAGCCAGGCGACGGCGGTCTTGACGCGGGTGTCTTCGGTCGCATCGTCGCGCAGGAAGTCGTGGTCCTTCTCCTCGCGCAGGATCTCTCCGCTTGTGGCCACCACCTTGCCGCCGTTCCGGCCCTGTTCGTCGATGCGCCGCAGAGCCTTGAGGATGGCGCCGATCTCGTGCCGTTCCAGGCGTGACCGGGCCGAGAGGGTGAACTGCCGCTCGACGTCGTCGGCGTGGTAAAGGAGCACGCAATCCGCCGGCTGACGGTCGCGGCCCGCACGCCCGGCCTCTTGCAGGTAGTTCTCCAACGAGCCCGGGATATCGGCATGCAGCACCAGCCGGATGTCGGGCTTGTCGATCCCCATGCCGAAGGCGTTGGTCGCGGCGATGACGCGCAGATCGCCCACCCGGAAGGCTTCTTGCACCGTCCGCTTTTCCTCGGCCGACAGTTTCGCGTGGAAATGGGCGGCCTTCAGGCCCTGGACCTTGAGGGCCTCGGCGACCTCCTCGGTCCCCTTCCGGGTCGCACAATAGACCACGGCGCCGGATTTGCCTCCCTCGGTGCGCAGGTCGGGCAGGTGGGCTTCGATCACCCGCAGGATGTCGCCCGGCTTGGCTGTCTTGCTTGTCGCAATAACCCGGAAGGACAGGTTCGTCCGCGTCGCCCCGCCGTCGAAGAGCGCTAGATCCACCCCCAGCCTCTCGCGGAAATGGGCCGTGATGTCGGCGACCACCTCGGGCTTGGCGGTGGCGGTGAGGCACAGGACAGGGGCAGGGGACCGGTCGCCCGAGAACTCGCGGACAAATCGGCCGATGTAGCGGTAGTCAGGCCGGAAGTCGTGGCCCCATTTGCTGACACAATGCGCCTCGTCCAGCACCCAAAGCCCGACCTCGCGCTGCTTCAGGACGCCGCGCACCGAGACCGACCGCAACTGTTCCGGCGAGATGAGGAGGATGGCTGCCTGGCCGAGGCGGACGCGGTCCAAGGCCTCTTGCCGCTCGGGCATGGACAGCATGCCGTTGATCGTCACGGCCGACGAGATCCCGACCCTTTCCATCCCTTGGACCTGGTCGGCCATCAGTGCGACCAAGGGCGAGATTACCACGGTCAGCGCGCCGGTCTTGTCATAGAGCGAGAGGGCGGGCACCTGGTAGCAGACCGATTTTCCCGTGCCGGTGGGCAGGATGCCAAGGACATTGTCTTTGGCCATCGAGCGTTCGACGATGACCTCTTGCATGGGGCGGCCCTGAGCGTCTTTTGGTTCGGGGCGGAAGGCGGGGAAGCCGAACCACTTCTGAAGCGCTCCCTTCGGATTGTTCATCACCGCGCACCAAGGACAAGACGCCTTGCCACAGTTGGTGTCGCGGAGGGCCCGCACGATCTCGGCCGCCTCGGGGAAGGCGGTGCGGACCCAGGGCGGCATGACTGATTCCCCGCCCGAGACCGAGATCCAGGCCAAAGCATAGGCCAGGGGCCAAGCCCGGCGAGGGTCTTGGAGGGCCTCCAGCGTGGGGGCGACTTGGGCGGCGCAGGCCTGGCCTTCCAGCAGTGCGCGGATGGCCTTCAAGGCGATGGATCGGTCAGGCACCTGCGCCCGGCGGACCTCCGTAAAGACCGCATCGAACCCCGCGCCCTGATCCATCCTGGTGGTGAGATAATGCCAGGCCACCAGAGCATCCGGGCTTTGCTCCCGGAAGGCCTGAAGCTGGTTCTCCAGCACTTGAAACACCAGCCTTGCGTCAAGCTCGGGGTTGTTCACATGCCCCGCCTGCAATCGCCCGTCGTGATAGTGTTTGACGAGGTGGTGATAGGGGTTCCGGGGGAAGGCCAGCGGGTTCAGCCAGAGGGTGTCGATCGGCGCCTGCATCTTGTCGCGCAGGCGGGGGCGGGCGGCGACAAGATGCTCAATGTCATGGCGCAGGATGTTGTGGCCAAGGATATGGCCCCCCTCCAATGCCTCCTCCAAAAGGTCCAGCGACCGCGACAGCCCGCCCTTCGGAACCACCACGGCAGGTCCCTCGTTACGCACCGCCGCTAGGTCGAAGATTTCTGCCGTCTTCGGATCGACCTCCAGATCCACCGACAGGCAGCGCTGCAAGAGCGGCTTCTCCTCTGGCCGAGGGCGGAAGAATTTGAAAAGGGCCATCGGGTCCGGAGCAAGCGCATGGAATTGCTCGACCTTAGGGCGAAGGGTACCGCGTCGCAAGATGGGTAGGTGAGA
The DNA here is from genome assembly GCA_001828855.1 of Rhodobacterales bacterium RIFCSPHIGHO2_02_FULL_62_130. Classification (GTDB taxonomy): domain Bacteria; phylum Pseudomonadota; class Alphaproteobacteria; order Rhodobacterales; family Rhodobacteraceae; genus Cypionkella. Next base: position 16,663 of record MHZT01000032.1, read on the forward strand.
GAGCAACGGTCGAAGGTCAGGCCGTGGCGCTACCTCATGCTGCTGTGGTGCGGAAAATCCACTTATCCCAGCTGTTCAGATTTCCGTAACCACCTATTGCCCGCGCGGGACAAGCCTCCTTGGGAATGAATGGCTGCGATCGATGATTTTCTGCAACAACCCAGAAATAGTTGATCGACAGCTTTGCGCCCCTACCAGCGGCTCACGCCTCGCGACCTAGATCGGCAGTAGGCGTTCGGTTCATCACCAAATACGTCCCCGGAGCGAGACGGTGTACGCCCGGAAGTTCATTCAGACAGATTCAGTATTTTCTGCAGCATTCTTCGGATCATTTCCGGCCGCGTCGGCAGGTCTGGCTCAACCCGTCTCAACTCATCAATCGCTTGGATCATGTCTCGAGGCAGACGGAGGTTGATAGCTTCCGTGTCTATCTTCGGCCGCCCAACGTTCTTTTTTTCATCGTTCATCAAACGCACCCATTGACACCATGGTTTTTTGGTGCCATATATTCCGGACGGAAGCAAGAGTTGCAGCTCTCGCCCCCGCCCTGACCAAGACGATCAATGGAGATGATCACTATGGCTGACAATTCAAATACCACGAAGTTCCCGCGCTCTGAAGGGGCAAAACTTTCACCGATTGGTTCGGCGTTTTCCGGATTTCTCGGGACGACCTGGCCGCTGATCCGCGCCGAGCGTGACCTGTCGGGCTTCTGTGGCCTTGGCTGGGATCCGGCGGTCGATGCCTGGATCCGCGATGCAGAACGGGCACACGACGTGACTCTGGGCACGCTGAAGGAGGTCATTGCGAAGCCGGTTTCGCAGGAGGGCGACAGCCTGCTTCGGATGGCGGCGCGGATCTGGATCCGCGTGATGCAGTCGGGCGACCCCGCCGAGGTGGCTGATCTGTACCACTTCATCGTGGCCAAGCAGCATCTCTTCCGAGCGGAGCGCCGTGATGCTGTCGGCAATGCGGTCAATCGCCTGCTTGAGGGCAGCCTCATGCGGCTGCAGATCTACATCAAAATCATCAGCCGCCCCGGCCCCGATGAAGACTGGGCCGTTGTTTCGGGCACGGATATTTCGCCGGATGAGCCGAATGCTTCGATCGCCGAGGCCGAACTGGAGCCTATCAGCTGACAATTCACTCCATGGAATGACCGAGCTGAGCGTGGAACACCCGCGCTCGTTTTTTCCTTTCATTCTCGGAGGACGGCTATGCCAAGAATTCGTCACGACGTCTGCTATCGCGGCAGCCCGTTCGATCTGCTCCTCAGCCGCCGCAACGGGCGCGATCAACGTACGGCCCCGCAAGCGTATACCCTCAGTGCAAGGCATGAACGCCACGAACGGTTTCGTCGCGACTGCCATAGCGGCGTCGGCAAGGGCGACGTCCGGATCCAGGCAAGACTGCGGCACCAGCGCCAACCGACCTTTGCAGATTTCGGTCGCGCAAATGACTGGCATTCGATCGACATCGACCACCTGATCGACTCCGATCTGGATACCGGCAGCTGACCCTACTTGCAGAATTTATATCGATTTCGGCGCGGAGCCATCCCGCGCCGGCTCTCCCAACACATGTGAAGGGTCCAAATCCATGCCAAAAAGCCAACCCCTGCGCCCCCCGCCCCGTGCTTTGAGCCGCGACAATTCCTATGAGGTCGTGACCAATAGTGGGCGCCGTTTGCACGTGCCTCATCGGTCACGCCAGATGCCTGCCGACGTCTGGGTTGATTTCAGAGGCACTGTCCCCGAGATCTGGAAGGCCATGGCCCGTGACAAGGGCTTTCGGATCCACCGCCGCGTGCGCGATCGGCTGCATCTCGCTTTGGAATGTTGCATCTGTGGATCGCTGACGGCGCACAAAGTTTACACGCTTCGCACGGCACAGCCGCGCTGCGGCGGTTGCGCAGAAGCAGACCTGATCGCCCAAGCACGCAAGGCGGGATTGGTGCTACTGCGTCGCGACCAGAGGGACCGGCACTACGCGCTCTATCGTGGCAAATGTGGCCATGTGCTCAAACGTCAATTCGAACTCGTCAACCGGGTCGCCAATGGGTTGACGGATGTCAAATGCAGGCGCTGCCTGATCGAACGGGAGCAGGAAGAAGCACGCAAGCAAGGCTGGGAACGCGTACGGCGTGATCGATCTGGCAACCCTTCGTACCGCGAGTACCGCCACCCCTGTGGGCAGGTTCAGCGCATTGCGCGCGGCAACCTGCAATGGGGCCAATGTGATTGCGCGCGCTGCGGCAAGAGTTGGACGGCCAAGCCGTCCTACATTTATTTCATTAGCCTCGAATTCGGGGATGGAACGCCGCGGTTAGTCAAGCTGGGCTACAGCAAGCATCCCGTAAAGCGCTGGCGGCACCAACTCAAACTGCCAAAGTCCGCGCAGGTGGATGTGATCCGGGTTATTTCCATGCCAACCGGTCACGACGCGTCTGGGACCGAACGGGCAGCTCATGCAGCCCTGATGCGAGAACACCCTGATTTTGTCGTGCCAAACCATATCTTCGCCGACGTCCTGAATGTCGTGTCGGAAGTCTACTGGCCCGCCGCAGAAGGGGTCATCCAGGGCCTGCTGGACGGGATCGAGGCGCGCTATCCCACCAAGATTTCATGAGGTCCTCAGCAAAGTTTCAAGACCTGGCTTCCGGCGCATGACGCGCCGGACGGCTGACCGCCATCAACACACGGTGACCTCTATGACACATTTTTCGACAATTTCGCTGGCGACAGCCAGCATGCAGCTGCCCGTCCAGGATACCAATGTGCCGGTTTCGGCCGACACTTCTTCGGCCGGCGACTGGCGCGAGCTTGCCAGCCTGATGCTGCACGAACTGGCCCGCGCGCCCCGTGCGACCTGGGCCTTCACTGAGCAAATTCAGCCCAAGGCCGATGAAGAAGTCCCTGATCTACCAACAGCCGAAGAACCGGTTTCGTCGGAGACGGAAGCCTCCAATGAGGCCGAAGCTGCCGATGACAGCGATGCGGCCGAAGTCGATGCAATGCTCGCGCACCTCGAAAGCGAGCTCGATGGAGTTGAGGCACCCTCCGCACCCCTGCCAGATCCTTGGCAGGCGCGCACGATCACCTACTGCCTGCGTCCGGCGGTTCTGCTGACCGTAATCCGGCTGGCACGGACCTTCGTCACGCTCGACGCCTTTGCGGAGGCGGTTGCCGGCCCTGCCAGCCTTGCGGTCCTGTGCACTGGCGCGCCGCAACTCGACAAAGTGCTGACCAAACTCCTCGGGCGCCTCATCACGGATGCCGATGGTTGGACCAAAACCGCAGCGGATACCTATCTGGTTGCGGCCTCCGATGCAGTCCGCGGAAGCGGCGAGTCCACGGGGCAGGTTTTCGGGGCGCTGACCGAAGGCGCTCGGACCGCCGTAGAGCGAGGGAGTCCGGTGGTCCTCGTTGCCCAAAGCCAAGCTATGCTGCATCCGGCGCTCAAGGCTCTGGCAGCACGCATCGTGCAATTGGCACCGCTGGATCGTGAGATGCTGCAAGTGCTGCTGAGCCATGCATACACGGCGGTTTCTGTCGATGACGACGTCATGGCGCATCTGCCACAGGATGCGGTGATCTCCCGCCTCGATGCAGAGTCGCTGACACTCGCACTGCGCGCCGGTGACCCGGTCACTGCTCTGCAAAAAATCGCAGCCTGTATCAAGCCGGTATCGAATGACGGGCCGGGGCTGGCGGATTTTCCTTTGCCTGCAGGAGTGCGCGGCCCCGTAGAACAACTCGTGGCCGACCTGCGCGCCTGGCAAGCTGGCGAGATTCCATGGCGGGACGTTTCGCGCGGTCTGCTTCTGGTGGGGCCACCTGGCTCTGGCAAAACCGAGATCCCGCGCCTGATCGCAAAGGAGGCTGGCGTCGCGGTGGTCGCGGGATCGGTTGCGCAGTGGAGCTCCGAGGGTTCGCGAGGCTCCGAGGTGATCAAGGCCATGCGCGGCGCATTTTCGCAAGCTGCGGTCAAAGCACCGGCGGTTCTTTTCATCGACGAACTCGACAGCTTTGGAGATAGGGCGCGCAGCCCGGACCACAACTCCAGCTACACCGACTATATCGTCACCGCTTTGCTCGACTTACTGGACGGTTTTCACGGACATGAAGGCGTGGTGGTGATCGGCGCGACCAACCATCTCGGCAAGATTGATGCCGCCATCCGCAGGCCTGGACGGTTCGATACGGTGGTGGAGATGGGTTACCCCAACCACGAGCAGATGCCGAGAGCTATCAAATGGCAACTCGCAGGTGATCTGCCTGACGTTAATCTGTCGGAGGTGGCTGTGGCTGCGGTGGGCATGTCCGGGGCCGAGGTCGCGGCGATGGTGCGCGCGGCGCGCGCCCTGGCGCGCAAGGACCGCCGTGCTCTTACCGTTGAAGACCTTTCGGCCGCAGTTGCCGCAATCCGCCCGCCTCTTCCGGCAGAATTCCACTGGGCGATCGCCGTGCATGAGGTCGGCCATGCGATCGTCGGCACCGCCACGGGCCTTTCGCGCCCGGAATCCATCGCGATCCTGCCCTTCGGCGGGGTCTGCGCACAGATTGATGCGTCCATCATCGGCCGTCGGTCGGAGATCGAGTCCCTGCTCGCGATTGACCTCGCGGGGAGAGCGGCGGAGCGGCTGGTGCTGGGTCAAGTCTGCCGAGGCGCGGGCGGGCCTTCGACGAGCGATCTGGCCCGCGCGACGCAGACGGCTGCCGCACTCGAACTCTCCTGGGGCCTTGGGGATTCGCCGGCCTGGCTGGCACCACCCGAAGTGGCAATAGCACATATGCGCCGCGATGCTGCCCTGCGCATTCGTGTCGGCGAGCATCTTCAGCGCGCCGAAGCTCAGGCCACGCGCATCCTGGCGGCAAACCGACCTTTGTTGGAGGAGATGGCGGCGGCCTTGGTCGAACGCAAGCTGATCGCGGGCGCCGCGCTGGATGAGTTGACGGCCCGGGTGACTATGGTCGTGAACAGCAGTGAAGGCAGCGAGAGCCCCGTGGTCGAGCAAATCAGCATGGCCCAGGCCAATTCAAGCAAAATGCTGGATTACGGACCCCAAGTCGACAGTTTCCGAGACAAGTCCGGACCTCAGGAACATGAGGGCCCTGCGTAACCCGGTCAGTGCCGAGACGGCAGGCTGGATTTGCGGGGGCGTCAAGCCTTGTGGTGGATCACTGTCCACAGGTTTGACGCCTCGAACCTCTCGGCGGCGTAGCGTTTCCTGCGCATGTGGCGTAAATTTCAAGTCAGGCTCAGAAGGCGCCCAGGACCAGCAGAACGCTTTGTTTTCCACGAAGCGGAGGCCAGGATGGCCGTGGATACCGACGAGACTCCTAAGAGTGGCGGCGCCCGGAAGCAAAGCGGCAGCACCAAGAGAGCGAAGCATCGCAAGATCAGCGCAGCCTCGGCAGAGCGCAAACGGCAAGCGGGCATGATCCGGCTGTCGCTGTGGGTGCCGCATTCATGTGCTGATGACTTGCGGCGCTTCGCGAACAGCCTCCAGGAGGGCCGCCCACCCGATAGCTTCGCGGGCGTTTGCATCGAGGAGCCGAAGATCGCAGCACATGCCGTTATTCCGGCCCCGCCCCGGCGAAGGCGGAAGGCCCAGCAGTTTGATGATCGCCAACTGGATCTTTTCGGGCCCCGCGAAGCAAGTCAGATCCGGTAACCCGGCGGGCGGTTGTCCACAGGCTTGACGCGATCGGACGAAGATTTCGCCGGACAGGTGGCTCAGTTTCGGCGATGATTGGCTTGTGAACACCCGAGGACCGGGGAAGGGCAGAAGCCCGCCGCACTGTTTCGCGATGGCCACGAAGATATCGGGCTGGCGCGGAGGTGGATTATGGAATGGCGGAGGAAGCTGCCGCAGCACGCGGCGAAGAAGAATACGATGGGGCGGTGACGCCCTGCAGCCAAGAGAAGGCGGGCGGACGCGAGGGAGCTTTCCCGCACCCAATGCTGATCGAGATCGCTCGTCTTCTGGCGAGATCGGAGGCCCGGCGCCTCCAAAACTGAGGAAGGGGAGAGAATGCTTCAGAAGACATCCCTGCGCGCCGCAATTTACGCGCGGTATTCGTCGGACCAGCAATCTGCGGCCTCGATCCCAGACCAGATCCGTCTCTGCCGCAGACTCTGCGAAGAACAGGGCTGGGACGTCGTCGAGGCATTTGCGGACGAGGCGATGAGCGGGGCGACGCATCTGCGCCCTGATTTTCAGCGCATGCAACAACTCGCGATGGTCGGCGGCTTTGACGTGCTGATCGCGGAATCCCTCGACCGGCTGTCGCGCGACCAGGAACATATTGCGGGCCTTCACAAACGCATGGGCTATCGCGGCATCCAGATCTTCACCAAGGCCGAGGGCGAGATCACTGAACTGCACATCGGCCTTGGCGGCACGATGTCGGCGATGTTCCTGCGCCAGCTCGCTCAAAAGACGCATCGCGGTCTGGAAGGCCGGGTCAAAGCTGGCAAGTCGGCGGGCGGGATCAGCTACGGCTATGCACTCGACCGCCAGCCCTTGCCTGATGGCACCTATACCACGGGCGATCGGGTGATTGATCCGTCCGAGGCCGCGATCGTGCGGCGGATTTTCACGGAATATGACCGCGGGCGAAGCGCACGAGCGATTGCCATCGGGCTGAACCGCGACGGCATCCCTGCCCCACGCTCGGGCGGGAAGGGATCGGGGTCGTGGTCTTTTTCGACGATTTCCGGCAACTGGAAGCGCGGGACGGGCATCCTCAACAACGAACTCTATGTGGGCAAACTGGTCTGGAACCGGCAGCGCTTCGTCAAGGATCCCGACAGCGGCAAGCGGCAGGCGCGCCCTAATCCACCCGAGGCGTGGATTACCGAGGACATTCCTGGCCTGCGCATCATCGAAGACGATCTGTGGACCCGGGTCAAACAGCGCCAGGGCGCCATCCGCGATGATATCCGGACGGAACGGGCCGCTGAACCGGGCGCGCCGCGGATCGAACGCGGCCACCGCCCGCGCTATCTGCTATCGGGCTTTCTGGCCTGCGGCTGCTGTGGGTCAGGCTATATCATGATCAGCGACAGCCGCCTCGGCTGTGCCGCCGCACGCAATTCCGGCACCTGCACCAATCGCAAGACTATCAAGCGCACGGATGTCGAGACCCGGGTGCTGTCAGGCCTCAAAGACAAGCTCCTGCATCCCGACCTGATCCAAGAATTCATCGCGGAATTCCAACGCGAGATCAAGAAGGAACGGCTTGCGGCGCTATCTGAACAAACCCAGGCCGAACGCCAACTTGCAAAAGTGGTGAAGGAGATCGACAACATCGTGACCGCAATCACCCAAGGCATGTTCCACCCGAGCATGAAGGCGAAGATGGACGGGCTGGAAGCGGAGCGGGCAAGCCTAGAGGCCAAATTGGCCGCCCTGCCCCAGGCGGAACCTATCTCAATCCACCCTGGCATTGCCGACATCTACGCCCGGAAGGTTGCAGATCTGGTTTCGGCGCTGAACGAAGAGGATACAAGGGCCGAGGCGGCTGACCTCCTGCGCGGCCTGATCGACAAGATCAACTTGCGGCCTGATGCGGATGCCCCGAATGGCCATGTGATTGAACTTTATGGGGAATTGGGCGCGATCCTGTCGCTTTGCGGGGATCAGGAGGGTACAAAAGCAAAAGCCCGCAGCGGAGCTACGGGCATTAGGCAATTGACGATGGTTGCGGGGGCAGGATTTGAACCTGCGGCCTTCAGGTTATGAGCCTGACGAGCTACCGGGCTGCTCCACCCCGCGACGGTTGTTCCCGTTT
>MHZT01000033.1 GCA_001828855.1 Rhodobacterales bacterium RIFCSPHIGHO2_02_FULL_62_130
AACAATCTCAAGGAGCAATTCTCGACCTCGCCAGCCCTGAGCAAAGCCGTACTGGCCGCGATCATGGACGCATTTGAAACACATGCGGCGATGAGCAAGCAGGCACTGGACTCACAGGCGGTCCAAGAGGGGCTGAAGGACGCCTTGCTTGGCCCCGGGCAGCTCTATGAAGCTCTGCGGGAACGGGCCGCCTGAAAGTTTTGCAGGGAACAAAGGACGGGAAGCAGTCTGGTAATGCTGCCGCATCGCATGCGCAGAAATCCTTCATAGCAGTCGTTCAGTGTGCTCCCAGAAAGAGAAGTGTAGCACCGCTAAGCGCCTTTCTCTTTAATTTGAGGCCCCTTTGAGAGCGGCTTCAAATCCGCGCGGTTCGCAGCCTTAGGGCGTTCAACACGACCGAGATCGACGAGGCGCTCATGGCAAAGGCTGCAAACATCGGGCTGATAAGCATTCCGGTGAAGGGGTAAAGCAGCCCTGCGGCCACTGGCACGCCGGCCGCATTGTAGATCAGCGCGAAGAACAGGTTCTGGCGGATGTTGCGCATTGTGGCCTGCGACAACCGCCGCGCCCGCACGATGCCGTCAAGGTTGCCCTTCACCAACGTGAAGCCCGCGCTTTCGATGGCGACATCGGCGCCGGTGCCCATGGCGATGCCGACATCGGCCTGCGCCAAGGCGGGGGCGTCGTTTACCCCGTCGCCTGCCATGGCAACGCGGTGGCCTGCCTGTTGCAGTTCATGAATGATGCGGGCCTTATCCTGTGGCAACACATCGGCGCGGATTTCGTCGATGCCAAGGCGCGCGGCAACAGCGCGGGCGGTGCGTTCGTTATCGCCTGTGGCCATGATGATGCGCAGTCCAAGGTCATGCAGGGCCTTAAGCGCCGCTGGCGTGGTTTCCTTCACCGGGTCGGCCACAGCCACCATCCCGGCAATCGCGCCATCCAGCACCACGAACATCACCGTTTCCCCCTGATCGCGGCGAAGGTCGGCACGGGCCACCAGATCGGCCGCACTCAGCCCCATGTCGGTGACCAGCCGCAGATTGCCAAGGGCGACGGCATGACCATCGACGGAACCCCGCACGCCCTTGCCGGTGATCGCCTCAAAATCCTCGGTTGCGGCAAGGGATACGCCGCGATCCTCCGCCCCACGCAGGATGGCCTCGGCAAGCGGATGCTCCGAGCCGCGCTCCAGCGAGGCGGCAAGCCGCAATACTTCGGCCTCGTCATGGCCGGGCTCGGGCAGAACCGCGATCAGGCGCGGTTTGCCTTCGGTCAGGGTGCCGGTTTTATCAACGATCAGCGTGTCAATCTTTTCAAACCGCTCCAGAGCTTCGGCGTTCTTGATGAGAACGCCCGCCTGTGCGCCTCGGCCCGTCGCGGTCATGATCGACATCGGCGTGGCGAGTCCCAGCGCACAGGGGCAGGCGATGATCAACACTGCCACTGCGGCAATGAGGCCGTAGGACAAAGCCGGGTCCGGCCCCCAAATCGCCCAACCAACAAAGGACAGCACAGCCACCGCGATCACCGCAGGAACAAACAGCCCCGAAACATGATCGGCATATTTCTGGATCGGCGCCCGCGACCGCTGCGCCTTGGCGACCATCTCGACGATCTGGGCCAGCATGGTATCGGCACCCACTCGGCTGGCACGGATGACAAGCGATCCGGTGCCGTTGATGGTGGCCCCGGTCACCGGATCATCAGCCACCTTTTCGACTGGAACGGGCTCACCGGTAATCATGCTTTCATCGACCGACGAACGCCCTTCGGTCACCACGCCATCGACCGGAACTTTCTCGCCCGGTCGCACGCGGATCAGGTCGCCAACTTGCACTTCCTCCAGCGGCACTTCGTCTTCGCGCCCATCGGGCCGGATGACCCACGCGGTCTTGGCGGCCATATCCAGAAGTGCGCGGATCGCCCGTCCGGTGCCTTCGCGGGCCTGCAATTCCATCACCTGTCCGAGCAGGACCAAGGTAACGATCACTGCCGCCGCCTCAAAATAGACGCCGACATGGCCATGAATATCGCGGAAACCGTCGGGGAAGATTTGCGGCGCGATCACCCCAGCGACGCTGAATCCCCATGCGGCCAGGACGCCCATGGCGATCAGGCTGAACATGTTCAGCTTCCAAGTGACGAAGGACACCCAGCCGCGATGAAGGAAAGGCCAGCCGCACCACAGAACAACGGGCGTTCCCAGCACCAACTCGATCCACATCGTCTGGCGTTCGCCAAAAATCTCGCGTAGCCAGCCAAGGCCGACCAGCGGCCCCATGGTCAACACCAGAAGCGGCAGGGTCAACACGATGCCGACCCACATCCGCCGAGTGAAATCCACCAGTTCGGGGTTTGGCGCATCCTCGCCAGTGCTGGCCGCATCACGTTCCAGACCCATGCCGCAGATCGGGCAAGAACCGGGCGTGGTCTGTCGCACCTCTGGATGCATCGGACAGGTGTAAACCGGGCCGGCCCACGCCTTTGGCACCGTATCGAAGCTGGCCTTCGGCGCGGGCCGCGGCGACGCGGTATGGTGGTGGCCGGTATGGGCATGGGTGCCATGGCCGTGGCTGCCCTGTTCGGCGGTCCCTTCGGGAACCAGAGTCATGCCGCATTTCGGGCAGGTTCCCGGAGCGGTCTGTCGCACCTCGGGATGCATCGGGCAGGTGTAGACCGTGTTGCCTGCGGAAGGGTGGGTTTCGTGGGCCATGTTGGAAATCCGGATTGGGGAAGAACGTGCCCGAGGTGTCGGGAACTAGAAGCTGGCACTTCGCCCCCTTGGGGCGCGCAGCCGTGCCGATTGGATGTTCAGATCAGCTGAGCGGTCTTCGGAGGGTGCTGACCGGGACCGACCGTGCAGCCATGTGAAGGCAGCGCATCCGCGAGAATAAACTCAGCAGGACCCCAAGTTTTCGCGGCAAGACTGAAGGCTGGCGCAATGCCAACAAACACCGGTGCGCAATGCCCCGCACTTTGACACGCGCCATCGGAATGATGGTGGGAACCGTCCGCCTCAGCGTCAACCGAGGCAGACATGATGGTTTCGTGGTTAATTTCAGAAGCAAAGGCATGATGCGATTGCGTCGAGACCACAGCCAGCATCGCGCAGACAAGCATCCAGCGCAAAAGCGCCAGACCTGTTTGTCGCCCTATGCTGGCAAAAAACCGCATGAAACCCTTCCCCAACTTCACATTCACTTTGGGCCAGTCGTTTGCGTTCGACTTTGACTTGCATCAAGGCTGCAGCACAACCATTTTCCTAAGGCTAGAGCGTCTATCATCACGGGAGTGCCGTCCGGTTCATGCGCGGGTGGGTCAACATCATGGTGCGGGTTGTAGCGGTTTACCTGCTGTTGATCGCGGGCGTTCAGGCTGGCGCAGCATGTGCCGTGCCGAATCCTGCGCCGGGTCACAGCATGTCTCACGCACCCACGGCGCACAGTCAAAACATACACATGGGCGGCCATCGTCCTGTGGCAGGACATCCCGCCGGCGGCATGCTCTGCATGCAGGGTTGCCTTTCGTGGACCGACGAACCAATCGTTGCTGAGAAAAATATAAGCTTTTCAAAGATAGCCGTTCTGCGCCCAGATGATGAGACGCAACCGGCCTCTTTGCGGCCAGACTTGGCCGAGCGGCCTCCGAAGCCGCTGGTCTGATCGCCGGGTGCCGCGCCGCACCCGATCCCAGACCGACGCGCCTTGCGTCTTATTCGGAGTTCAATGACATGACACTGCTTTCCCGCCGCGGCTTTCTGGCCGCAAGTTCCGCTGCCGCCTTGCCGCTTTTCCTGCCCCTTTCCGCCATGGCCGCACCGCTACGCCAATTGCGCGCCACCACCCGCACGCTGGATATTGGCGGGCGCGCCATCACCGTGAAGGGCATTCTTGATGCCAATGACCGCAGCGGCGTGACGCTGGCGCCGGGCGAAGCCTTTCGGCTTGATCTGGTCAATGAGCTGACCGAGGACACCATCCTGCACTGGCACGGCCAGCACGCGCCGAATGCGCAGGACGGGGTGCCGGATATGCCGCAACCCGCACTGAAGCCGGGCGAGACGCGCAGTTTCGATTTCGCGGCACGCCCCGGCACCCACTGGATGCATTCCCATATTCCGGTGCAGGAAATGGACCTGCTTGCCGCGCCTCTGATCGTGCGCAGCACCGACGATGCCGCACAGGATCGGCAAGAGGTCACGATCCTGCTGCATGATCTCAGCTTCCGACCGGCCGCCGAAGTGCTGGCCGAAATCACGGCGGGAGCCGCGATGGGTGGGCATGACATGTCCAACATGGGGGGTGGTGCAGGGTCAGAAGGCGGAGATATGGCCATGCCGGGCATGGATCATGGCAGAATGCAGATGGGCGGCATGACCATGGGGGCGATGGACCTGAATGATTTCGCCTTCGATGCCTATCTGGCCAATGACCGCACGCTGGACGACCCCGAAGTTGTGACTGTTTACAAGGGTGCCCGCGTACTTTTGCGCATCATCAACGGCGCTGCGGCGACGGTGTTCTGGGTTGATACCGGTGCCTTGCCCGGCCAGTTGGTTGCTACGGACGGGAATGCGGTGCGGCCCGTCGCGGGCGGCCGCTTTGGGCTGGCAATGGGGCAGAGACTCGATATCGAGGTGACCGTACCGGCAGAAGGAGGCGCTTTCCCGATCCTTGCCTTGCGCGAAGGCGCGGTCGAGCGGACCGGAGTTGTGCTGGCAACCAAGGGCGCCAAAGTTGAAAGGATTGCGCTGGTCAGCGACGCCCCGCATCCGGCCTTTTCCACCGATCTGGCACAAGAGGCGCTGTTGCAGGCCGCAAATCCGCTGACGGATCGCCCGGTGGATCGCAGCGACAATCTGATGCTTGGCGGGTCCATGATGCCCTATCTTTGGACTATCAATCGCCAGACTTGGGGCAAGCACCGGCCGATCCTCGCCAAGACCGGTGAACGTGTGGTGCTGACGTTCCACAACATGTCGATGATGGCGCATCCGATGCACCTGCATGGCCATGTGTTTCAGGTGGGGCGCTGAACGGGCAGGCGGTTAACGGGGCCTTGCGCGACACGGTGCATGTGCCACCGATGAGCATGGTCAGCGTAGCGCTGGATGCCGGAGAGGCCGCGAGCTGGATGCTGCATTGTCACCACATGCCGCATTTGTCGACCGGCATGATGACCGAATTTGCGGTCTCGGCCTGAGATCAAAAAGGGCTGGCGTCGCCGCCAGCCCTATGTCGCACAAGGGAAAACCAATATGATCCGCATACTTGCCGTTGCAGCCTTTGCGCTGCCCATGGCGGCGCAGGCGCAGGAGACCCTGCCACTGGCAGAGCTTCTGTCCAACACTCACATTCACGGTATCGCCGAAGGGCCGTCGGGCCACGAGAGTGTAACTCTTGCCACCCATCACGGCATCTTCACAATCGATCTGTCAGCACAAACTGCCCGGCTGATGGGCAGCAGCCGTGATGACTTCATGGGCTTTTCTCAGGTGCCGGGCGGGCCGGGCAAAGCCTTCGCTAGTGGCCATCCGGCAAGCGGCGGCAATCTGGGGGTGATCCGCACCGACGACGGCGGCGCAAGCTGGCTGCCAGTGTCAGAAGGCATCGGCGGTCCGGTGGATTTTCACAATATGGAGGTCAGCCGCGCCGATGCCACGGTGATCTACGGCATCGGCCATGACGGCGCGGTGCAGCGCAGCACGGATTCCGGGGCGACTTGGGCCATTACCGGCACAGCGCCTGAAAAGCTGATTGATGTGGACACCTCTGCCCGTGATCCGAACCGTATCTTCGCCGCAACCGAAGGCGGGCTTTTCGTGAGTGCCGATGCCGGTGTAACGTGGCAATCCCTTTTGCCGACCGCAGCGCCGGTCAGCACCGTTGATATGGGCGCTGATGGCAAGCTCCGGGCCGTGCAACTGGGGCGAGGGTTGATCGAGCTGGATGAGGCTACAGGCGCTGTCACTTTGGTCACAGCCGAGCTGCCCGGGGGGTATCTGCTTTACCTTGCTGTCACGCAGGCGGAGCCGCTGCGCCTTATGGCCTTGTCTGGCGACGGCACGCTGGTCGTTTCAGATGATGGCGGTGCGCGCTGGCGTGCAGCGGTTGACTAAATGGCTACGGCGCGGGGGCCAATCGCTGCTCCCGCGCCTGCCGGATGCGCTCCGGCCATGTTGATTTGATGAAATCAAGGATCGCAGCGATCTCATCGGCAGTCAAAGTTTCGCCAAAGGCAGGCATGGCAGAGCGGAACAACACCCCCATCTCGTCCAGAACTGCCTGCCCGCCGCGCGCCACGTAATCGGTCAGCATGGCATCATCATGGTGCCAGGTATGGCCTTCGGCGTCGTGCGGCGGCGCGGGATAGCTGCCATCCGCCTTCGGGCTGCGCCACTCGGGCTGACCTTCCAGATTGGCCCCATGGCAGGCCGCGCAATGCCGGGCATAAAGTGCAGCCCCGGTTTCGGCCGAGGCGTCAGAGGTAAGCCCCCACAGGCAAAGGATCACAGTCAGATGGCGCATATGTTCCTGGTTCAGGATTTGAAAACTTTCGGATAAAATCTGGCACAGATTGAACTCCTCTGAAAGCCAAGGAGCCATGCCCGATCCGCTTCTTCTGACTGCCGTAACAGCGTGGCAGGCCCTGTTGCGCTATGTGATTGCGAGTGGTGTGCTGAACCTGATCTGGGAAATCGCGCAGATGCCGCTCTACACGCTGTGGCTGACGGGCAGCTTCCCGGAGATCTCTTATGCCATATTGCATTGCACTGCCGGAGACATTCTGATCGCCTCTCTCAGCCTGACTGGCGCTCGCGTCATTCTTCGCGCGCGAAACTGGCCCAGGGATCGTTCCGTTTCCGTGGCTGTCGTCACCATTGCCTTGGCGCTGGTCTATACGGTGTTTTCCGAATGGTGGAATGTCGAGGTTCGGCAAGCATGGGCCTACCGCGACATCATGCCGAGGCTTCCCGGCATTGGAACCGGTCTTAGCCCGCTGTTGCAATGGCTTGGCCTGCCGCTGCTGGTCTTCTGGATCGTTGCACGTCTGCCAGGGCGATCATCGTCGCGGTGATCAAAAGCCAAATTGAGGTCACCGGTTTGTGATCTGCGTTTGCTTTTGGCTTGATCCTGATCAAGGCTGCTTTCGGCGTATCCGGCAGAATGGCCGGTGAGAAGGAGGCCTGCTTTGGTAGCCCTGCGGACGCTGTTCATGCTGATCCTGCTGTCGCCTGTGTTTGCAGGCATGTCAGGATTTGTGCCGCACGCCGAGGCCGCGCAAGACCATCTTCTCGTCCAAACTGTGGTAGCGGTCGGCCACACGGCATGTGCAGATCACGACGCCGGATGCCTCGGCGATAGCTGCTGTCTTGTTGGAAACTGCCTGAGCTGCACTGTTTTGCCGAGCGGGCCTGAGTCCTTCTTGCCGACCAAAACCAGCGCGGCATCGCTCGTACCCGGCTTCGTGCCGCTTTGGGCCGGCCGCAGCATTCGACCTGCACAGCAACCTCCACGACAGATCTGATCGGACGGACTGACGGCCCGCAAAAGGGCCGACCCACCGAGTCATGATCTGGAGGTTTTCCATGGAACATCATGTTCCGAGCAACTCTGCACAATTGTCCGGGGAAAAAATCAGCGCATGCTGCCCCCCATTTCCAGCGCATCTGCAACAGCCCGCGCCGCGCCGCGACAGGAGGGTCTGAGATGTTCCGCTGTTTCACCAATCCGAAGGGGCTTTTCCTGCTTGGCCTCGTCACGGCGGGCGCGGTTTATCTGGTCGTCTGGCATGGCACGCATTTGGCCGCAGTGGCGCCGATGCTGCTCGTCCTCGCTTGCCCGTTAATGCATCTCTTCATGCACGGGGGGCATCATGGACATCACCATCAATCACCAAGGCCCACGGATGGCCCGAAAACCCCCGTGAAGGAGGATTGAGATGACACCCCTGAAACCTGCCGCCTTCGGCCTTTCGTTGGCCATCTCTCTGGCCGTTCTCACGCTGCTGTGCTGGCTTGCCGTTCTCCTGTTGCCGCAAGTCCAGTTGGCGCACAGTTGGTTGGGCCTGTTCACCGCAGCCCCGGTGAATTCGGTCCGCGCGGGTGGAACAGCGATCGCCGTCAGCTTTGCCGCAGGCTGGTTTACGGCCTTTGTCATGGCCGTCACCTACAACCGCCTCGTCAAAACCGGAGTTTGAAAATGCAGATGAAATCTTTGCTCGCCCTGTCGATTGTTGCCCTCGCCCTTCCGGCAAGCCTTTTGGCCGAAGATGCCCATCATCCCAAACCGGCAGAAGAAACCGCTCCCGCCGCCACCCAAGCGCCGGAAATGGGAATGGGGATGATGGCGATGATGCCGGACATGATGCGGATGATGCAGGAGATGGCGAATCCGACGCGCCATGTCGAAGGCCGTATCGCTTTCCTGCATGCAGAACTTGCCATCACCGAGGCGCAAGAGCCGCTTTGGGCATCCCTCGCTGATGCGCTGCGCCAGAACGCAGCCGGGATGGCGCAGGCCGCACCGGCCGATCATGGGCACGATAACAGCAGCGTGGTGGTTGGCCAGTTGCTCGATGAACAACATGCGCTGGAGACCCGACTTGACGGGCTGCGGGCAGTCAATGCGGCGCTGAAGCCTCTGGCCGACGCGCTGTCCGAGGAGCAGCGCGCCACGCTGGATGCGCTGTTCCCGCATGTTTCGGGCATGATGGGGATGGCAGGCATGATGCCGTTGCAGGGGATGATGCCCGCTCAGGAAATGCCCGGCACGGCGACGCCCGCACCTTAAAAGGCGGGGTCGCGCGCGGGTTTCCCCGCCTTGCGCGCAGACCTGCCGGGTCTGCGCACAATGACAATTCGCCGCCCCTGCTGGACGCTGGTGCGGTCAGACCGAGGATATCAAAATGAAATGCTCACTTCGTTGCACCCTTGTCGGCACGGCTTTTGTCGGCTTTCTTTTCAGCACATCGGCGGCCCCCGCCGAGGTATCTGGCTATGTCTTCACCGCCAATGAGGCCGCCAATTCGTTGAGCCGGATCGACCTGTCTTCGGGCCAGATAGAGACCGTGCCTCTGCCGATCGTGCCGCACAATGTCGACGTCATGGGCAAGGGCCAGCCCTTGCTGGTCGTCGGACCGATGGCGGATCATGGCATGGCCGGTCAGGATATGGCCGGGATGGAGGGTCATTCCGAGGCCGGGCTGTTGGCGGTTCTGGACCCGCTTGACCTTGCCAAGCCACCCCGCGCCCTGATCGAAGTTGGCGAGCATCCGGCGCATGTGGTGGCATTGGCTGATGGCAGCATCGCCTTCGTCACCAATGCGGGCGAAAACACGGTCGGAGTGATCGACCTCAAGGCCGGTCAGATGGTGGCGCGGATCCCGACCGGCACCTATCCGCACGGCATGCGGCTTAGCCCCGATCAGAGCCTGCTCCTGATTGCCAATGTCGAGGATGGCAGTGTCTCGCTGATCGATGTGGCCTCCCGGACCGAGACCGCCCGCATTCCGGTCGGCAAGGCCCCAGTGCAAGTCGGCTTCCTGCCCGACGGCAGCCGCGCTTTCGTCTCTTTGCGCGACGAGGACGCGGTGGCGGTAATCGACCTTGCCGAACGCAAGGTGATGGTGCGCATCCCGGTCGGACGCGGGCCGATCCAGCTTCATGCCAGCACCGATGGCCGCTATGTCTTTGTGGCCAATCAGGGCAGCAAGGATGAGCCGGACAACCGTATCTCGGTGATCGAGGTGGCCAAAGGAACGGTCGTCGCCTCCATCGAAACCGGCACGGCAGCGCATGGCGTGGACATCAGCGACGATGGCCGGTCGGTCTTTGTCACCAATGTCGACGACGACACCGTAACTGCAATCGATATCGCCACACTGAAGGTCACTGCGACCTACGAGGTTGGCGATGGCCCGAACGGGATCACCTACTTAGAACCGTGACTTTGGGTTGAACCTGTGGGGGCCCAACTGCGGGCCCCACTCAGACCGAATGTTTTCCCGGAACCGTAAGGGTTTGCAGATGCCCGTTTCCTTCAGCTTCTTCGGCACCGCTGGCACCGTCAACCTGCCGATGCTGTCTGCCGATGCCTACAAGTTTCTGCGCTGGCTCGTTGGCTTTCGCCGCCGCCCGCCCGCCACATTCATCGTCCATGGCAAGCCTGTGGAGGCAGCAGCGTTGCAGCAGCGGATCGCAATAGAACCCGGCTGGGCGTGCCACCTTCCGCAGCCCATAGAACGGGTGGTTCCGGCATGAGCGAAGTTCATTCGAACCACGGTCTCAAGGCGCGCCGTATGGGAATTGTAACGGCGGACGAGGCCGTGGTCTTCATGCGCGAAGATTGCCACGTCTGCCGCGCCGAGGGTCTTGGCTCGCGCGCTCGGGTGCTGCTCCGTGCGGGCGGCAACAGCGTGGTGGCGACGCTTTATCAGGTGACGTCGGACTTGCTCGACCAAGGCGAGGCGGGGTTGTCCGAACTGGCCTGGCATAAGCTGGGTATCGTCGAAGGCGCGCGGATCGCGGTTTCGCATCCGCCGCCGCTCCAATCCTTCAGCGACGTCCGGGCGCGCATCTTCGGCAAACGGCTGGACGAAACCCAATACGCCGGGATTATCGCGGATGTGGCAAGCGGGCGCTATTCGGTGATTGAAACGGCCGCTTTCCTGACCGCCGGCTCTGCCTTCCCGCTGGATGAGGCCGAGACCACCGCGCTGACTCGCGTGATGGTCAATGCCGGACAGCGACTTGACTGGGGCGTCGGGCCGATTGTCGACAAGCATTGCATCGGCGGCCTTCCCGGCAACCGCACGACCCCGATCGTGGTGGCCATCGTCGCGGCGCTTGGCCTTACCATGCCCAAGACATCGTCGCGCGCGATCACCTCGCCCGCAGGCACTGCCGACACGATGGAGACACTGGCACCGGTCGACCTCGATCTGCGCGCCATCCGCCGCGTGGTGGAGCAGGAGGGGGGCTGCGTCGTCTGGGGCGGCGCCGTCAACCTCAGCCCGGCGGATGATCTGCTGATCCGGGTCGAGCGGGTGCTGGATCTGGATTCCGAGGGGCAATTGGTCGCCTCGGTCCTTTCCAAAAAGGTCGCCGCCGGTGCGAGCCATCTCGTCTTGGACCTGCCGGTCGGCCCAACCGCCAAGCTGCGCAGTTTGGCTGCGGCAGAGGTCTTGGCGGCGCGGTTGATCGCGGTTGCCAAGTCCTTTGGCATTACCGCTCGGGCCCTGATCTCGGATGGCAGCCAGCCGGTCGGCAGCGGAGTTGGCCCTGCGCTGGAGGCGTGCGACGTGCTGGCGGTGCTGCGGCAAGACCCCGGGTTTCCGGCAGACTTGCAGGCCCGCGCCTGCACGCTGGCTGGGGCTGTGCTGGAACTTGTCAATCATTGCGTGCCGGGCGCGGGCGAAGCGCTGGCGCTTGCGACCCTGCGCAACGGTCAGGCCTGGGTCAAGTTCCAGCGCATCTGCGATGCACAAGGCGGCATGCGCCAGCCTGCAGTCGCCGCCCAGCGACGGCCGTGGCTGGCCCCCGCTGCCGGGTGGATTACGTCGGTGGACAACCGCGCGCTGGCCAAAGTGGCGAAACTTGCCGGAGCGCCCGCCCAGAAATCCGCCGGGATCAGGCTTTTGGTCAGGCAGGGCGATCGGGTGACAGCGGCTCAGCCGCTGTTCGAAGTCCATGCCGAGACGCCAGCCGAACTTGATTACGCTTTGGCCTATGCGACCACGGTTGCCGCGCCAATCCTGTTAGAAGCGAAGGAAACAGCCCGATGATTCCCCTGATCTATGCGCTTCCCGGCAACGAAGCCTTCGCCGGTGCGCTGGCCAGGCACCTCGTTGCCGAGACCGGCCATATCGAAACCCGCACCTTCCCAGATGGCGAGACCTATCTGCGGCTCTTGACCGAGCCAATGGAGCGCGACGTCATCCTGGTTTGCACGCTTGACCGGCCCGATGCGAAGCTCGCCCCCTTGATCTTCGCTGCGGATACCGCCCGTTCACTGGGCGCGCGCCGCGTCGGATTGGTTGCGCCCTATCTGTGTTATCTCCGGCAAGACCGTCGCTTTCATTCCGGTGAAGCCATCACCTCCAAAAGCATTGGTTGTATTCTATCGGCAAGCTTCGACTGGTTGATCACGGTTGATCCCCACCTCCACCGCTATGCTTCATTGGGCGAGGTTTATACCCTTGCAAGCCGGGTGGTTGCCGCCGCCCCATGCCTTGCGGACTGGATTTCCCGCAACGTGCCCAATCCGGTTCTGATCGGGCCGGATGTCGAAAGTCAGCAATGGGTGGCTCAGGTCGCGGAACAGGCTGGAGCTCCTTGGCAGGTACTGGAAAAAGAGCGTCTCGGCGACCTTGATGTGCGGATTTCCTTGCCCGACCCGGACCGGCTGAGAGGCCGGACGCCAGTGCTGGTCGATGACATTATCTCTTCTGCGCGCACCATGATCGCCGCCGCGCGCCACGTCACCGACATCGGCTGCCCTCCGCCCGTCTGCCTTGCCGTTCACGCGATTTTCGCCGCAGAAAGCCACGCGCTTCTGACTGCCGCCGCAGGTCGGATCGTGACAACGAATACGGTAACTCATGGGACAAACAAGATCGACATGGCGGCTGATATCGCCTCGTCCATCGCCGGTCTGTTGCGAGAAGCATAGGCCAAACTGGACGGTACTGGAAATTTGTGTGCTGGCAAAGCCAGAGCCAATTCTTCAAGAAATTCTGCCTTGGCATCGGGGTGCATTACTTCTGGATTTACTCGTCACATGGAGGATTGCGAACAGCCCAAAAAGAAGATTTCGCGGCATTGCTGCGATCACCGCTGCGCGTCGTTCAAATGACTGCTTTACCGTCGCCTGAAGAGCCGGGCCGAACGGCAGCTATGGGCCGACCGGCGCGGATGGCGCCGGTCGGAATGATGGTTTACAGATCGATGCTCTCGGACAGCGTCAAGGCATCCTCGATCTCGACGCCAAGATAACGGACCGTGCTGTCCATCTTGGTGTGACCCAGCAGAAGTTGGACGGCGCGCAGGTTGCCGGTCTTTTTGTAGATCTGCGCCACCTTGGTCCGCCGCATCGAATGTGTGCCATAGGCGCTCGGTTCAAGACCCACCGACGTGACCCAGCCCCGAACGATCCGGGCGTATTGTCGCGTCGAAAGGTGCGGGCTCCCGTGGATCCTGCTCGGCCAAAGGAATTCGAGGCCAAGCATTTCGGGGTCACGGATCCAGCGCTCCAGTGACAGCCGCGTCGTCTCGGTGATTTCGAACCGGACGGGCTTGCCCGTCTTGCTTTGGACCATCGAGGTGCGCTCCTTGACGCGCCCCGCGACGAAGACATCCCGAACCCGAAGGGCGACGAGATCGCAACCGCGAAGCTTGCTGTCGACCGCCAAATTGAACAGGGCCAAGTCACGCAAGTTGTCCGCCATTTCGAGGCGGACCCGGATAGACCAAACATGCCGCGGCAACAGCGGGCGTTTCTGGCCGATGATCCGGCCCTTGTTCCAGGGAGTTCTGGATGGACGAAGGACGGGAAGAAGACCTGTGGACATGGAACAACCTCCTGTCCCCCGGGCCCACCCTTCTTCGGCACTGCCGACCTTGGCAGAATATCACGTTCGGTGCTGACTGTCGTCGGGCCGGGCGGAAAGCTGCCATTCGAACCGGACCACGAAAGACCGCGACGGGTCAGAGAGAAAGCCACCTTCCGCCCGCTTGGCTCGATCGCACGCAGGCATCGATGAAACGCATCCCTGCGAGTCCGTCCTGCGTATTGGCAAGGACAGCGCCGCCCTGTTCGGCACCCCCCGAGGCACGCTGTTCCAGCAGGTCGGCAGCGTCTGCGTAAAGGGTCGCGAAGGCCTCCAGATACCCTTCGGGATGGCCCGCGGGCACTCGTGTTGCCGCTGTGGTCAGGCCGTCACCGCGACGCAGTAGGCGGGTTGCTTCGCCCAGCGGGGTTAATTCCAGCAGGTCGGGATTTTCCTGTTCCCATGCCAGACCGCCCCGCGATCCCGCGATACGAAGGCGGAGGGCGTTCTTTGTGCCGGGCGTGATTTGGCTAGCCCATATCATCCCTTTGGCACCTGAAGCGAAGCGCATGAGAAC
This sequence comes from Rhodobacterales bacterium RIFCSPHIGHO2_02_FULL_62_130, assembly GCA_001828855.1. Lineage (GTDB taxonomy): Bacteria > Pseudomonadota > Alphaproteobacteria > Rhodobacterales > Rhodobacteraceae > Cypionkella. Next base: position 14,129 of record MHZT01000033.1, read on the forward strand.
TGCGGCATTGTCGTCCAGCCGCCGGTCCGGCTCGAAAGCGGTCAGGTCGGCCAACACAGCCTGCAACGGCAAACCAGTGACAAAGGTCGCCAGATTGGCGGCATGCGTGCCGATGTCGGCAATACAGCCGCCCGCGCCAGACAAAAGCGGGTCGGTGCGCCAAGCGGCCTGTTTTTGCCCGCTTTTTTCGATGGGACCGGCAAGCCAATCTTGCAAATACTCGACTTGCACATGGCGCACCTTGCCGATGTCGCCGCGTGCGATTATGGCCCGCGCCTCGCGCACCATGGGATAGCCCGTGTAGGTCTGTGTCAGCACGAAAGGCACGGCTGTCTTGCGGGCCAAGGCGGCGAGTTCCTCTGCCTCGGCCAGCGTGGCGGTCATCGGCTTGTCGCAGATCACGGGAATGCCCGCCCGAAGGAAAGCGGTCGCCACGACGGCATGCAGGTGGTTCGGCGTCACGATGGCGACGGCGTCGATCCGGTCGGGGCGGGCAGCCTCGGCTACGGCCATCTCGGTGAATTGGGCATAGGCCCGATCCGGCGCTATCCCGAGTTCGGCAGCCGAGGCGGCAGCGCGATGCGGATCGGAGGAAAAAGCTCCGGCAACCAGTTCCCACCGCCCGTCGAGGCGCGCTGCGATGCGGTGAACACCGCCGATAAAGGCACCCTGTCCGCCGCCAACCATCCCTAGTTTCAATGTCATTGCGAAAGTCCCAGCATGCGGTCGATACGGGGCTGATCGACCTGCCCGTTGGCAAAGTCGTCAAAGGCCTTGTCCGTCACCTCGATCAAATGGCGCGCGATGAAAGGAGCGCCCTCGGCTGCTCCTTGGGCGGGGGATTTCAGGAAACACTCCCATTCCATCACCGCCCAGCCCCTGTAGCCGTGTTGAGTGAGCCGGGTGAAGACGGCAGGGAAATCCACCTGACCATCGCCAAGGCTGCGGAAGCGCCCCGCCCGCTCGGCCCAAGGCGAGTAGCCGGAATAGACACCCTGCCGACCATCGGGGCGGAATTCGGCATCCTTGACATGAAAGGCCGAGATACGGTCGTGATAGAGATCAATGAAGGCCAGATAATCCATCGCCTGCAACAGAAAGTGCGATGGGTCATAGTTGATGCGCGCGCGGGGGTGTTCGGAAACGGCGGACAGGAACCGCTCCCAGCTTGCCCCATCGAACACATCCTCGCCGGGGTGCAGTTCGAAGCCGATATCCACGCCCGCATCCTCGTAAGCGTTCAAGATCGGGGTCCAGCGGCGGGCGAGTTCGGTGAATGCCGTCTCGATCAATCCCGCAGGTCGCTGGGGCCAAGGATACAGGTAAGGAAACGCCAGCGATCCGGTAAAGCTGACCGTTCCTGACAGTCCCAGCCTTTGGGCGACCTTTGCAGCCTTGGTCACCTGCTCCACCGCCCATGCCTGCCGTGCGGCTGGATTGCCCCGTGCCGCTTCGGGCGCAAAGGTATCAAAGGCAGTGTCATAGGCGGGGTTCACGGCGACCAACTGCCCCTGCAGGTGGGTAGACAATTCCGTGATAGCCACGCCTGCGTCGGCGCAGATGCCACTCACCTCGTCGGCATAGATCTGGCTTTCGGCGCAGAGGTCCAAATCGAACAGCCGCTTGTCCCATGACGGGATCTGTACACCTTTGTAGCCGAGCCCCGCCGCCCATTCCGCAATGGCGGGCAGGCTGTTGAACGGGGCATCATCGCCCGCGAATTGGGCGAGGAAGATGCCCGGCCCCTTGATCGCGCCACCCATCACGCTGCCCTTTCCGACAGCATGGCCAGCGGCCGGATATCCACCGGACAGACCAGCAACCGGTCAAGCTGGGAAAACAGCGGTTGCAGATGCGGCATCGCCAGATGTGTGTCCAGTGCCGCACGGTCGATCCAGTTTTCGTAGAACACGAAGACGCAAGGATCGGCTGCATCGACATGGAAGTCGTAGTTGATGCAGCCTGCCTCGGCCCGCGTCGGCGCGACCTGCGCCTGTAGCAGGGCTGCGAGTTCTTCGCGGGTGTCGGGGCGGGCGGTGACGGTTCCGATGATCGTATACATGCTCAGCCCCGCTTTTGGCTCAATGCAACGGCAAGGATGATGATCCCGCCCCGTGCGATCAGTTGCTGGCTGAACTCCAGCCCCATCAGGATCAGGCCATTGTTGATCAGACCGATCATCAGCGCGCCGACGATGGTGCCGATGACCGTGCCCTTGCCGCCAAACAGGCTGGTGCCGCCAAGGACGGCTGCGGCGATGACCGAAAGCTCATCCCCTTCGCCCAGTTGGAAACGGCCCGATTGCAAGCGGCCCGCATAAAGCATGCCTGCCAAGGCGGCCGCACAGGAGGACAGCACCAGAACACGGAACTTGATCGAGGCGGTGTCGATGCCGGAATAGCGCGCCGCGGTTTCGCCCCCGCCCGTCGCCAAGACCCTGCGGCCAAAGCCCGAACGGCGCAGGGCGATATGGCCGATGCCCGCGATGATCGCCATCCAGAACATCAGGACAGGGATCGGACCGACCGAGCCGCCCCCGAACACCCAGGAATAGCCCGCGGACAGGATCGGCACAGCTGCGGTGTCGGAAATCCACATGGCGACGCCCTTGGCGATCCCCATCATGGCAAGTGTGGTCAGAAAGGACGGGATGCCGATCTTGGTCGTCAGCCAGCCGTTGAACATGCCGACAGCAAGACCCGTGGCAAGACCCGCCAGAACACCGCCCACCGGCCCCGCGACCGCGATCGCCATCGCGACGGTCACCGTGGCAAGGCCCGCAACGGCACCGACCGACAGGTCAATCTCGCCCGCTGACAGCACAAAGGTCATGGCCACCGCCATCACCGCGATCATCGCGGTCTGGCGCACGATGTTCAGCAGGTTGTTGGGGTTCAGGAAGCCCTTGTCGTTCAGCGTCGCCGCGAAGACAAGAAAGATCACGACGAACCCGATATAGATGATGTTCTGCCGCCAATTGGCGAAGAATGCCCCTGCGGGGGCGGTTGCTGGCTTAGCCATGGCTGGCCTCCTTTATGCTCAGGGCTTTCTGGATTTCGACTTGCAGGCGGCGCTCGGCGGCCTGAAGGGCGTGTTCGGGGTCAGTCTCGGCAGGATCGTCCAGATCGGCACGGTCGAGCATCTGGTGCGCCCGCCCGTCCGCCATCACAAGAATGCGGTCGCAGGCGGTCAGCAGCTCCGACAGTTCCGAGGAAATGACGATCACGCCCTTGCCCGCCTGCGCCAGATCGCGGACCAGACGGATGATCTCGGCCTTGGAGCCGATGTCGATCCCTGCCGTGGGTTCGTCAAGGATCAGGATTTCAGGCTCGGTTGCCAGCCATTTGCCGATCACCACCTTTTGCTGATTGCCGCCCGACAGGGTGGAAACGGCATGATCGCGGCTTGCGGTCTTGATCGACAGACGGTCGATCATCTTGTCGGCAATCTCGCGCACACGGGCGCGGTCCACCATGCCGCGCGGCGTGATGCGGCCCAGCACGGACATCACCATATTATCCGCCACGCTATGGGCCGGAATGATGCCTTGGGTCGCCCGCGCCTCGGGGACAAGGGCGATGCCGTTGGCAATCGCATCCGAGGGGCGGCGGATTGCCACCTTCTGGCCCTTGATGCGGATATCGCCGGCAATCGCAGGTTCGATCCCCGCAATCACCCGCGCCAGAGCGGACCGCCCCGAGCCAAGCAGCCCGGCCAGACCCAGCACCTCACCCCGATGCAGGGTGAAGCTGACATCTTCGGGTTTGTGCGGGCCGGTGACGCGGGACAGATCCAACAGCACCTCGCCCCGCATGGCGTCCCCGCGGGCCACATCGGCCAGCCCTTTGGAGCGTTTGCCGACGATATGCTCGATCATTACGTCGATGGGCAGATCGGCCAGCGGTGCCGTTATCACATGCTTGCCGTCGCGCAGGATGGTGGCGCGGTCGGCGATGCGAGCGATTTCATCCATCCGGTGGCTGACATAGATGATCGCCACGCCCTTGGCCTTCAACTGCCGCAGAAAGACGAACAGCCGTTCCACATCCGACACCGAAAGCGCGGTGGAGGGTTCGTCAAGGATCAGCACCCGCGCATCCTGACTGATCGCCTTGGCAATCTCGGTCAGTTGCTTTTGTCCCGCCCCCAGATCGCCCACCAGCGCGGTGGGATCAACCTCGACCTGCAACATGTCGAAAATCGCCTGCGCCCGGCGGATCGAGTCTGCATCGTCGATCATGCCACGGGCGTCGCGGGCCTCGCGCGTCAGAAAGATGTTCTGGGCGACGGTCAGCGTCGGGATCAGCGACATCTCCTGAAAGTTCATGGCGATGCCTGCGGCCCGCGCGGCTTCGGGCGTGGGGGCGGCCAGCTTTTGCCCGCCCACCTCGATTGCGCCCTCATCCGGAACATGGACGCCGTTCAACACCTTGAGGATGGTGGATTTTCCCGCCCCGTTTCCGCCCAAAAGGGCGTGAACCTCGCCGGTAAGTACCTCGAAATCCACCCCGTCCAGCGCCCGGATACCCCCAAAGGATTTGGAGATACCGGTCATGCGGACGGCAACAGGGGCGGGGCTGGTCATTCCACCCGCTCCCACTTGCCGCTTTCGCCTGAGCGCAGCATGGCGTCGGCGACAAGTTCGGTCAAAAGGCCGTCCTCGAAGTTCGGGCTGGGCTGCTTGCCGCTGGCAATCGCGTTGAACAGATCAAAACATTCCACGATCTTCGTCTCCGAATAGCCGATGCCCAGACCGGGGATCGGCCACAGACCGCCACCATAGGGGTGCGCAGGGCCGGTATAAACCGTGCGGAAGCCGCGCGCATCGGCAGGATCGTCCGCGAACATCACCTGCAATTCGTCGCGGCGTTCGTAGTTGAAGGCGATGGACCCCTTGGTGCCGTGGATTTCCAGCGTGATGAAGTTGTTGCGGCCCCAGGCGTTGCGCGTGGCCTCCAGGCTGCCGATGGCGCCATTGCCAAAGCGCAGCATTGATACCACCTCGTCATCGACATCCACCGGCGCACGTTCGGCGTGCGCCGATTTCTCGGATGCGCCCAGTTTGTCCACCCCACCCTGCTGGATCGGGCGCGAGGTGACATAGGTCTTGGTCATCGCGATCACCTCGGCAATCGGGCCGACAAGATAATGCGCAAGGTCCACAACATGGGTGCCGATATCGCCCACGGTGCCCGACCCTGCGATCTTCTTCTGGAACCGCCAGGACAGCGGCCCGTTCTCATCCGCCGACCAATCTTGCAGATAGGTGCCACGGAAGTTCAGGATACGGCCGATGCGGCCTTCGTCGATATATTTTTTTGCCAGCGCCACGGCGGGCGTGCGGCGATAGTTGAAGGCCACCATATGGATGATGCCAGCGGCCTTCGCCGCCTCGGTCATCGCGCGGGCCTCTTCCACGGTGCGGGCCAGCGGCTTTTCGCAGATGATGTGCTTGCCTGCCTTGGCGGCGGCAATCGCGATTTCGGCATGCACGTTGTTCGGCGTGCAGATATCGACCACATCGATATCTGGCCGCGCCACGACAGAGCGCCAGTCGCTGGAGGCTTCGTCAAAGCCGAAGCGGCGGCGGGCTTCTTCGGCGGCACCGTCGGTGATGTCCACCACCACCTTGCGGTGCGGAATGGCCGGTGCGGGCCAGAAGAACATCGGCATCGCGGCATAGGCCATGGCATGCGCCTTGCCCATGAACCCGCCGCCGATCATGGCGACGTTCAACACTTTGGTCATTGTCGTTCTCCGGGGAATGGGGGGGATGGGCCTTCGCAGGTGCGCAATCAGCACCACCCAAGAAGGCCCGGGTCGCACGCGGGGTGATAGGGACACCCCGCGCGGTATCGCTTATTGCATCGAGGCTTTCACGTTGTCGGTGGCTTCGGTCGAGTAGACCTGCGTCCAAGCCTCCAGCAGGTTGTCCTTGCTGACGGGCAGCGCGGGCAAGGCGACGAAATCGGGCGCGTCCTTGTCCAGCAGCGCGTAGCCGGCCAGCTTGGCCTCGACCACACCGGCGTCATAGGGGCGTTGCGCGCCCAGACCCTTGATGAAGCCGCCCTGCGCCATGCTGATGGCGACGTTTTCGCCAAGATCGACCGTGGTGATGATCAGATCATCGCGGCCATTGGCGCGGGCTGCGGCCATGACACCTTCGGCAGGCACGTCCCAGACCGCCCAGATCCCCTTGATATTCGGGTTCGAGGTCAGCATGGCACCGGCCGCCTTTTCGGCATCACCGGAAAAGTCCGGCCCGCCGATCCCCTGCTCATCCACGATCTTGATGTTGGGATAGTCGCTGGCGATGGTGGCCTTGAAGGCGTCATAGCGCTGCTTGGTCACGAAGAAATCGGCGGCGTGGAAGACCAGACCGATCTCGCCCCCGTCAGGGCCAAGCGCCTTGGCCATCAGATGGGCTGCCGCAACGCCATTGCCATAATTGTCCGCCGAAACGACCGAGACATAATCCGTGCCAGCCACGAACCCTGCCGGCACGTTGTCCATGAACACCAGCTTGGCACCGGCCTCATGTGCGGCGCGGTAGGCGGCTGCCGTGGCAGTCGGGTCGGTCGGGATCGACACGATGATATCGGGCGACTGCGCCATGATGGTTTCCAGATCGCTGACCTGCTTTTCTGGCTTGAAGCCTGCGTCGGTGACGGCGATCACCTCGATCCCCATGGCGGCAAACTGGGTCTGCAACCCGTTGATCTGGGCGCGGCTCCAGTCATTGCCGCCGTAATGCATTACGATGGCGGCGGTTGCGCCCATCTCTTTGATCTTGGCCAGTTCCTCGTCGCTCAGGGCAACATCGGAAGCGGGCGACGGGTCTTCGCCGCTGGGGCCTTTCGACAGCACCGTTTCCTGCAACTTGGCAAGCGCATCGTCAGGGTTGGCAAGGGCCGGCAGGGCAGCGCCCATCACCAGTGCAAGCGCGGCAACAGAGCCCAAAAGGCTACGTCTGTTCAACATTTCTTCTTCCTCCCAGAGAAGTGGCGGGGCTTCCGCCATGTGGTGGGTCAGCGGTTCAGACCGCGGTGGCCCGGTTCAGGTAGTCCATGCTCAGCCGCGCGCCCTCGGCGGGGTCGGGCCAGCTGTCAAGTTCGGTGCAAACCCAGCCGTCAAAGCCCACATCCTTCATCGCCTGAAGGATCGGCCCCGTCGGCACATCCCCCCGATCCAGCGGGGTGAAGGCGAAGGGGGCGCGTTTGAACCCCTTCAGGTGGACATAGCTGATGCGGGCAGCGTGATCGCGGATCAGTTGCGCCGGATCGCCACCGGCTGCCGCAAGATGCGCGGTGTCGGGGCAGAAATCGATCGCGGTCAGATCAAAGATCTTGGCCACTTCGGCGGGGCCTTCGACGATGGTGGACAGGTGCGGGTGGTAATGCGCCCGCAGCCCACGCGCCTCGGCCAGCGCCTTCACACGATCCAGCGCCGCGCCCAGCTTGTGATAATCCGGCTCGCGGGTGCCATCGAAGCGTTTCGCCCCGCCGCCCACCACCAGATGCGGCGCGCCAAGTTCGGCAGCACGATCCGCCGCGCGGGTCACGCGGGCCAGTTCCTCGGGCAGAATGTCGTCGAAAATGAAGTTCCCACCAGCATAGGTGGCCACCAATTCCAGCCCGTTATCGGCCAGCATCCGGCGCATCTCGGCGGCGCTGCGGTCCAAGAGGTTGCCGTCGAACATCTCGACACCCGCATAGCCCGCTGCGGCGATGTCGGCACAGGCGCGATCCATGTCGCCGAAGGTGCGATAGGCAAGCTGCGTGATCGAGGTGACGCCAACCGCATCCCCCCCAAGACCGCCCCAGCAATTGGCGTGATAGGCCAGCTTCCAAGCTGTCATCGGTATCCCTCCCCCCGTGCCGCAGGCGCTGCGGGGTTGCCCGCCTTGCCCGCTTTTCTGCCGGCCTCCTCTGACCGTGAAACCTCGTTAAGCGCCTATTCGGCGTCGGTCAACATTATTTATGCTGATCTTTCGCTACTTCTGCATTTTTACAGCAAAAGTTTTTTCTTGAACGGCAGAAGTGGCGGCTTTATCCCTTCTGAAACCCTGCAAGGACGCGCCTTTGCCCCTGACCGCCCCCGACCTGACCGAATCGCACCGCCCCCGCGGCAAGGGGCGTCCGCGCACGGTGGAAACCGCAGCGCCCTCGCTGGTCGAGCTTTTGAACCTTGTGCGCAGCGGGGCCGCTAACACGCGGCAAGAGCTGGAACGCCAAAGCGAGTTTGGCCGCGCCGTGGTTGCGGACCGCCTGACGATGCTGGGCGATCTGGGGCTGGTGGATGAAAGCGAGCTTGGCACGGCGACGGGCGGACGGGCGCCGCGGCTAGTGCGCTTTGCCAACCGGCGGGCCGCGATCCTTGTTGCCACGCTGGACCAGACGGCCATCGGTGTGGGTGTGGCTGACCTGTCGGGCAACCTTTTGACCGAACACCACGAGGCCGCCGACCTGACCGCCCCGCCGGATGAGCTGATCGACCGTATGACCGCGCTGTTCCGCTGGTCGATGGACCGGCACGCCCCACAAGGCGCGATCTGGGGCATCTCGCTGTCGGTGCCGGGGGCGGTGCAAGGCACGACCGAGGGCGATTTTCTGACCGCAACTCCGCCGGTTCTGCCCGCATGGGAAGGCTTTCCGCTGATCGAGACGCTGACCCGCCGTTTTGGCGTGCCGGTCTGGATGCGCTCCAGCGTGGAAACCATGACCATGGGCGAGTTGCACGCGGGCGCGGGCATCGGCATGCGCAGTATGCTGTTCATCAAGGTCGGACGCCGGATCGGCGCGGGCATGGTCTGCGACGGCCAGCTTTATCGCGGCGCGCAAGGGGCTGCTGGGCTGATCGGATCGCTTCCCACGGCATCGGGTGGGCGCAGCGGCACTTTGGATGCGCTGGCCGGATCGGATATGATCCAGCGCGAGGGCCTCTCTGCCGCACAAGACGGGCGCAGTCCGATGCTGGCCGATATCCTGCGGCGCGGGGGCGAGATCACCGCGATCGAGGTGTCGCAGGCCGCGCAGATGGGGGATGCGGTTTCAACAGAAATCCTCTCCGCCTCGGGCCATCTGATCGGTCAGGTGGTGGCGGTGCTGGCAAATGCGCTGAACCCCGAACTGATCGTGCTGTCCGGCTCTATCGTGCAGACCAATGATATCCTGCTGGCCGCCCTGCGCGAGGCGGTTTACGGCGCGTCGCACCCTTTCGTCACCCGCGATCTGCGGATCATCCGCTCGCAGATGGGCAGCTCGGCCGGGTTGGTCGGTGCGGCGCGCGTGGCGTCAGAGGCGCTGTTTGCGCCCGGCTTCCTGAAGGAATGGGTGATGCAGGGCAGCCCGCTGGCCCATCCGGCCTTTGTCACCTTGCAAGACCGGCTTTCCGCCGATGCGGCCCCGCCTCCGCCGATGACCGCGCGGGCCGGAAAGGAGCTTTCGACATGACGATATCCGGCCTTGGCCCGCATGGCGAACGCGCAGCCCCTCCCGAACGCGTCAGCCTTCTGCCCGATGACCGCACCGCCGCCAAATCCGCCGGATGGCGCGTGGCCGTGGTGCTGCACACGCTGCAAAGCGATTGGGCCAAGCAGCAACTGACCGGAATGGTTGGGATTTTCGGCGATTGCGGGGCGGCGGTGATCGATGTGGTCGATTGCGGTTTTTCCCCCGACTTGCAGGTTGCCGAATTGGATCGGCTGATCGGGCAGCGCCCCGATGCAATCATTTCCCTGCCTGTCGCCAACGAGCAGGTCGCCGCCGCCCATGCCCGCGTCTCGGAAGCGGGGATCAAGCTGGTGCTGCTGGACAACGCCCCCACGGGCCTGTTGCCCGGCAAGGATTACACGGCGCTGGTTTCGGCGGATAATTTTGGTCTGGGCAAGATTGCGGCGGCGGGGCTGTCGCAGCATCTGGCGAAGGGGGCCGAGGTTGGCGTCCTTGGCTTTGCCGCTGATTTCTTCGCGACTAACGAGCGCGAGATCGCCTTCACCGACTGGCTTCAGATCAACCGCCCCGACATTACTCCGCGCGTCCGCCACTTTGCGCGGATCGAGGATGCGGCGGCTTCGGCGGAGGCTTTGCTTGCGGCCCATCCTGCCTTGGCGGGGCTTTTCGTGGTCTGGGATACCCCTGCCATGGCAGTGGCCACGCGTCAGGCAGAGCTTGGGGCCAGCTTGCAGATGGCAACAGTGGATCTGGGAGAAGAGGCCGCAATCGCGCTTGCCCGCGGAAAAACGGTCTGCTGCATCGCAGCGCAGCAGCCCCTTTTGCAAGGGATTGTAGCCGCACAGACGGTTATCCTTTGCCTGCTGGGCCGCCCCGTTCCAGCGTGGATCGCTCTGCCCGGCATCTGCGTTACGCGCGAGAATGTCGTCGAAAGCTTCCAGACCATCTGGCGCCAACCCGCCCCGCGCGAAGTGCTGCGACTGTTGGGATTGTCATGAGAGGATTGTGAGGGTCCGCAATGGGCCGGGTGCGACATCGCGGACACGTGTCGGATTTTTCTTGTTCAACAGCGCTATTCAAATTCTGCGGTCGTGCTGGCCCAGAGTTGAAGAAGATTTCCGACAGCATGGCTCCAGCCGATACATCTGGGATACATCAAGCGACCTTTCGAGGACTTGCAAGCAATCAGGCAGATCGCCAACACTCGCTGTGTCAAATTTCCCTCCAGGAAGAAGTATCGAGATGCTGACTCAGTTGAGCCTGTCCATACCTCTGAAGGACCGCGAAACTGGCTTTTCTTACCTTTCGCGACTGGCAGCGCGCCACGGGCTGTCAGCGCAGACATTTGCCCTCGACTTCGGCCTGACCTTCCGTGCCATCATCGATGGCGACAGGTTGGCTCTGGCTGAACTTGCAACCCTGGGCGGGGTCGAACCTGACGCATTGCAGGGTTGGAGCCCGCTGCATGCCGATGGGCGCGTTCACTTCTTTCGAGGCGAGGAATTCCATGCAAAGGCGATCAAGCCGACGACCATTCGCGGTTGCCCGATATGTCTGAAGGCCGACGCGTTGGCGTCCGACCGGCCAGCGGCAGAAGCGATGGCAGTTCGGGGGCACTGGTTGCCGTTGCCAGCTATGCTGTGTCTGGAACATCATCATCCTCTGGTGCCCCTTTGGACGGCCGCTGACCCATACGAGCGTTATGATGTTGTCGGTCAGTTCCGCGGGATTGCTGACAGTATCATCTCCGGAGCAATGGACTCGCCATTGCGAGAGCCTCGGCCCTATGACCTATGGCTTGAAGCGCGCTTGACTGGACATCGTACTGGCGATTGGCTGGACCAATTCTCGCTCTACCCAGCAGCCCATTTTTGCCAGCTTCTTGGTCGCGCGATCTACACTTTGAAGGTTCCCAAAACACGCGCGCTGAAGCCGGAGCAAGCCTGGATTCCCTTCGACCTCGGCTACCGCTTTGCCAGCCGAGGGGAGGCCTCCATTCGTAAGGTCTTGACGGAGTTGCAGGAAGAAGCGGAGAGCCCCAGTGCAGGGCCGAAGAAGATCTTCGGTGACCTGTACGACCGGTTGGCCTTCGACCTGATGTCAGAGGATTACCGTCCCTTCAGGGATTTGCTGCGCGACCATATCGCAACGACCTGGCCACTGGGGCCGGGGGACGAATTGATGGGCGAACCTGTGCGCGGGCGCCGGCTCCATTCGATCCTGACGGCCGAGAAAGTGACTGGTATCGATGCAAGGCGTTTGCGGAAGTTGCTTGCGGAGGGGGGATGGGTCGCACCTGCGGGCGAAGGCAAACCAAATGCCTGGGAGTTGGTCGATGCGGAGGCGTTGGAACCCTTCTTGGCAAGTTTACGACAGAAGGTCTCTGCCCTTGACCTGCAGGCGGCGCTCGGGATGTCACGGTCACATTTCGAGCTACTGCGAAAAGATGGCTACCTTGCGCCTGATCTGGATGGCAGCGACCACAAGCCGCTTTGGGACCTTGGCGCCGCCCGGAAGTTCATTACCGACCTGCTCACCGGGGCTGAGCCGATCTACCTGCCAATGCACGACTGGTGCGATATTCCCAAGGCTGCCCAGAGACTACGTATCAGTCCTGGGATGATCGTCGCTTTGATCTTGGACCGGAAGTTGGCTCGCGTTGGGCGGTATGTCGGCAAGGACGGGTATACTTCGATCCTGGTCAATCTGGCAGACGTTGAAAGGCATCTGCAGCGCCCAGAGGCCAAGGGGCTGACGATCGAACTCTTCGCCAAAACGATCGGGCTTAAGCCTGCGGCTGCAGGCTATCTGGTCAAGAATGGTCATGTCGCGTCGACCATCGGGACCAACCCCAAGACCAAGGAGATACAACGGTATTTGTCTTCGGCTGACATCGAGGCGTTCAGCCGTGAATTCGTCCCGCTGCGGGCGCTTGCCGGCTTGATGGGGCTTTCCTGGCAACAACTGCGACAGGATCTTCTTGCGGTTCATGCCGCCCCGTTCGCTCCTGACGGGCGCGACCTCGGGGCGATCTACGAATGGTCAGAGATCGAAAACAAGCTCTGGTGCCGCTTGGAGCGGACTTAAGTTCCTCCAAATGAGCGCAACTCATCTACAGCGCATTAAAAACGATCTGTTTTCGCCCCGCAACGAGATCGACTCCAGGGGGTGGCAAGTTTTTGATTTTAGTAGATAAAATCTGCCACAGATCGGTTGTGAATTCTGGCGCCAGATTCCACTTGACAACGAGTGCGCAAGCTCATGCTTGCGATTGCGCACTCTTATGCTTTTTTAGGCTCTCCGAGCCAGAGAAAGCATAAGAGTGCGCAAAAGCAAGGAAATGCCTGCGCACTCTCTGTCAAGAGCAAATTCAGGCCGCATTGCGTGACTGAGCTGGACAGCTGAATTTCGTTCAAAATCAACTCATTGAATTGATTTTCAGCACCCGCTGCGCGTTTTGCAGGGCGCATCGATCTTTTTTGTTGGTGCGTTCACTGGAATTTCGGACGACAGAGCGGAAGTTACGTACGCGGCCATCGGCACCAGAGCCGGTCTTCGATTTCGGACCACTGGTAAATCGCCCCAAGATCGTGCCCATCTGGGGTAAACGGCGTGATGCGCGCGATGAGAAGATCCTGGCGCAATTGCTGCCAGGATAGACCCATTCGCGTGGCCAGCGCCCTTAGGGGAACAAAGCGTCGGTTGAACGCCCCGATATCAGACGGCGACAGGAAGCGTTGCGTCTCCTTGGTCTTGGGGTTCGTTCCGACAGTCGATGCAATATGGCCCTCACGGACCAGATAGCCGGCCGCCGCAGGCTTCAACCCGTTGGTCTTGGCAAAGAGTTCGACGCTCAGTCCCTTCGCCTCTGGGCGCTGCAGATGCCGTTCAACATCCGCCAGATCGACGAGGATCGACGTATAGCCCTCCTTCCCGACATAGCGCCCGACGCGGGCGATTTTCCGATCCAGGATCAAGCCAACAATCGTCCCAGGGCTGATCCGAAGCCGCTGTGCCGCCTTCGGGATATCGCACCAGTCATGCATGGGTAGATAGATCGGCTCGGCACCGGTCAGCAGGTCCGTGATGAACTTCCGTGCCGCCCCCAGATCCCAGAGTGGCTTGTGGTCGCGGCCATCAAGGTCAGGTGCAAGATAGCCGTCCTTCCGTAGCAACTCAAAATGCGACCGCGACATGCCAAGCGCGGCCTGCAGATCCAAAGCCGAAACCTTCTGCTTCAGGCCTGCCAGAAAGGGTTCAATGGCGGCAGCATCGACCAACTCCCACGCATTCGGCTTGCCTTCGGTTGCTGGTCCAATCCAACCCCCGTCGACAAGAAGCTTACGCAACCGACGCACATCGATCCCAGTGGCGCGTTCCGCGGTCAAAAGGGAATGCAGCCGGCGTTCGCGCACCGGTTCTCCCATCAACTCGTCCCCTGGCCCAAGTGGCCAGGTGGTCGCGATATGGTCGCGCAGCAATTCCCGGAATGGACGGTATTCCTCCGAGGTCAGGTCAAAAGCCAACCGGTCATAAAGATCGCCGAAGATCGCCTTCGGGCCGGCACTAGGGCTTTCCGCTTCTTCCTGCAACTCCATCAGAGCTTTGCGAATTGCGCCTTCCCCCTTGCTGGCAAAGCGATAACCGAAGTCGAAGGTCATCCAAGATTGCTCGGGCTTCATTGGCCGCGTCTTGGGTATCTTCAGCGTGAAGAAGGCACGGCCGAGCAGTTGGCAAAAATGCGCCGCCGGATAAAGGGCAAATTGATCCAGCCAGCCGTCCCCGCAGTGCCCATTAAGCCGTGCTTCCAACCATAGATCGTAGGCCCTTGGTTCGCGCAGAGGCTGGTCGAGTTCCCCATTGAGCACCGCATCGGCAATCCCGCGAAACTGGGCAACAACGTCGTAGCGTTCGTATGGGTCGGCGGCCGTCCAAAGAGGCACCAAGGGGTGGTCATGTTCGAGGCAAAGCATGGCCGGCGTTGGCAACCAATGACCCCTGATTGCCATGGCCTCCGCCGCCGGACGATTGGATGTCGCTACATCAGCCCGCAGGCAAATCGGACAGCCTTTGATTGTTGTCGGCTTGATAGCCTTTGCATGGAATTCCTCGCCCCGAAACACATGGGCGCGACCTTCGGAATGGACAGGGCTCCAATACTGCAACGCTGTAAAATCCACCCCGCCCAAGTTCGCCAGGTCAGTGAGAGCTGCTCGGTCTCCATCTATGACCGCCCGGAATGTCAGACCGAAGTCCAGGGAAAATGATTGCGGCGACAGCCCATGTCGTGCTGCAAGTCGGGAAAGAAAGGAAAAGCCGGTCTCGCGAGCTTTCAGGCGCACCGATAGGCTCAGAGGAGTTAGCATCGTGGCTCGGCTTTCGGGATGGATCGGCGATGGCTAAGTGTGGCCGGGCGGAGTACATACTTTCAAGTGGTCAAAGGATTTTCTCGAGTTTCTTGGATAGCCTTTTAGTTGCAAGGCCGCAGCATGCCTTGATTGTGGTTGTAACGGCAAGAAATTCCAGCCAAGACATTTTGCAGCAGGTTGCTGCCCTAAACAGAAAGCCTCAACTCAACACGACGGCCCACCGCGAAGGCTTACTTTCGAACTCATTGTGGGTTCTTGAAAATTGGGTACACTTTCAATGGTGACAATCAGAACTTGAAGCCACCACCGACAATTTCCGGCGACAAAGGGATTGCGTTATCGTTCAATCGCTTACGAAGAGTATCACGATCTGGAAGTGTGATGTCATAAGGGCTCGCAAGCTCCCTCTCGACGGCCTGAGCAAGGCTGGTCAGCTCACCGGAAAGTTTCACAAGGCCCTCCCATTTTACAGCCTCATCCAAGATCCGCCGTGTCCCATCTGGAGTCATAAGAGAAGTCGCTCGAGAATAATCACGAGATAATTCATCGAGCCAACGCTCTACGCCCGACAGGATCATCAGGTCACGTGCTACGAGGTGAGTGATGTAGTGATTTGGGCAATGGTAAATGAGGCTGCCGATGTCGTAACTACTGAGCGCAATTTCCATCTCTGCATCGTTCTTAACGTTTTTGGCCAAGCGGATACCCATGCGGGCGCCGTCATTGGTTTGGTGGGCTTTGACGGTGATTTCGGCAATATAAAGGAAAGGATAATTGGTGATGTGCTCGCGCGTGTACTTGTTGACGATCTCGACGCCGCGCTGCGCTTCTTCAAGCGTCTGCTGATAATTTGCGGTGTCCAACCAGTTCGACGGAACTACATCGATTTTGCGCCGAAAGGCGCCATCCGAAAGCTGAATTGATTTAGCGGGCGTCTTGTCAACTTTCGCCCCCCAGAAACGGCGTTCCAAGACCTCTTCCGATTTGGCTCTGAGAAGCAGGACGTCGTCGGCCACCGTACCGACGCCTGAATACGGGAGGTAAGACTTTAAGCTCCCTTCACAGTATTGCCGGCGTAGGCAAACGCCTTCGATAACGAGCAGGTCCACATCACTGACTCCACGGATATGGACATTAAGAGGGACCGAACCCTGAAGCCGGAAGGCAGGATACTTCCCTTCCGAAGAAAGGCCTTCCTTCAGGTTACGCTCGACCTTCTCTGCTTCTTCGTGGGAAATCTGGGTTGACCGCGGATCAACCTCCTGCATCGCACCGAGGGCATACTTCGTCGCCTTACTCGTAGTGCGCTTTTCGTAAGCCTCGCCAAAACCCTGTGAGTTAAGAACGATGTTTTGATCGTCTATCCGCCGCATACGCAAACGCGCAAGTCGATCATCAAAATTACGCGGCATCGGGAACACCCCTCTTCAAATTCATGGTTCCATACGTGAAGCGGCCGCCGCCGTTGAAATAACTGCCTTCCGCTGACTGAAGGCCAGGTTCGAACAGTAGTTCGCAGTGGCCTATATGGGCCTGAAGCTCCGGCTCCCCCGGTTTCGGCTGGTTCCTATAACTGTAGATGAGCCTGTACCGACGGCCCTCCGGGACCAGAGCCGCCGAGATGCTGTGCGATCCGCTCTGTGCCGTGCGGAGGCAAACGAAGATCTTCTCGTATTTCTGGGTAATCTCGACTTGACCGGACCATTGCCATTTTGGTTGATGGTCTTGGCCGTAGGACACACCGTCAAGTGACCAGGTTCCGGAAACATCCGGAATGCCGACGACAGAGCGAATTCCCCACCAGCGCCATCCAAACCTGTCGAACAAAAGGAACATGATCCCGAAAACTGCGGCCCCCGTGACCGGCCAGAGTACGAACTCCGGCAAGCTCTGATATCCGGCATCACGCGCTAGGGTTAAGATAAGTCCCGCACCTACAGTCAAGGCACCGGCGATTGTTCCGGCGAAGAAGGCGATGTACATGCCAATCTTGGATCGGCTGTGACCAACGACTGAATATTCATGCTCAGACAAGATGTGCCTCTCAGATCAGGCCCATTTTGCGACTCGAGCCATGGTAGTCACTAAATCTAGCAGTATGCGGTATAATTCTCAATTAAACGGAAGGCGCGTATTCTCTTTTTGTTCAAATGGCCTTTACCTGTCCGCTTCGCGCTTGACCAAGGCGAAGAACGACAACACGTGAATGAATTCGTCTTCTTTTCACGAAGATCCAAGATTTCTGATGGTCGGCACCTGGAGACGTGGCTCCAACGGCGAGAAAATTTGCACGGCGAAGTAGGGTCAGATTTGGGTGCCGATTGGCATTCACCATTCACGCGAAAGCTTTGGCGAGAACCTCCGCCTGTTGCAGGACCTTCTTCACGGATTCCGCCTGCAGATCTGGCGGGAATCCATGCTTCTTCAATATCCTCTTGATCGTGACCCGCATCTTCGTCCGCACATTCTGCTTCCTCCACCAATCTACCGAGGACGTGTTTTGCACGGCGGTGACCAGTTCCTGGGCAATAACCCGCAGCTCCTCATTCCCCATCAGTTCCCTGGCGCTGTCGTTCTGGGCCAGGGCATCGTAGAAAGCGACCTCTTCGGCAGTCAGGCCATCGGCCGGCTGCTTTTGGAGCTCCTTCGCCATGTCGATCATTTCCTTGATGACCTGGATCGCATCGATGCTCCGGTTATGGTAACGCGCCATGGCGTCCTGAAGCCGCTTTGAGAATGCCTCGTTCTGGGTTTTGTTCGTGCGGGTTCTGGTTCGAATTTCACCGTTCAAGAGTTGCTTCAAAGCTTCGACGGCGAGATTCTTGTAAGGGGTATTCTTGAGGCCCAGGAGGAAGTCTTCGCTCAAGACGCTGATGTCGGGCTTGTCGATGCCGGCCGCTTCCAGGATATCGATCACCTCTGTCGATGCCACGGCGCGGTTCAGAAGCTGCGCGATTGCCAGCTCTGCTTCCTCTGCTGTCCGGGCAGTGCGTGTCGAAGCGTCCATCTTACGGATGGCTGCCTGCACTGCCACGAAGAAGCCGACCTCATCCTTGATCGTGCTCGCCTCGGCCGAGCCGGCGGCGATCCGGAAAGCGCGGACGAGTCCGGCGACAGCCTTCATGAAACGCTTCTTCGAGTCTTCGCGGTTGGCAGCTTCCTTACCGGCAACTTTGAGGGTCAAGGCGTGCTCGATAGCCAGGGGCAGCATCTTGATACGGTCTGCGGCCGTTCCCTTGACTGCATCCATGTAGGGTACGCCGAAAAACATGTCGCGCATGATGTCCATCTGCGTCCGCAGGGCAAACACCGCTTCGTCTTGATTAATCCCCGTCTGCTTCTGATCGGCGTTCGAATAGTGTTTCAAAGCTTTCTTCAGATCGGCCGCCAGACCAATGTAATCCACGACAAGGCCGGCCGGTTTGGATCCGAACACCCGATTGATCCGGGTAATTGCCTGCATCAAGCCATGCCCTTTCATGGGTTTGTCGACATAGAGGGTATGCATGCAAGGCGCATCAAACCCAGTCAGCCACATGTCTCGGACGATCACCAGCTTCAAGCCATCAGAGGGGTCGCGATACCTTGTCCGAAGGGTCTCGAGGCGGGCCTTTGATCGGATATGGGGTTGATATTCCGCAGGATCTTGGGCCGCGCCAGTCATGACAACTTTCACGGCACCGTCGGCGTCCTCATCGGCGTGCCAGTCTGGGTGCGCGGCTACGATCCGGTTGTAAACCTCGACGCAAATGCGGCGGGACATGCAGACGATCATCGCCTTGCCGCCGTCCATGGCTTCGATGCGCGCATTGAAGTGCTGAAGAATGTCGGCGACCACAGCATCAAGGCGAGGCTCCGCGCCAACAAGCTTTTCCAACTGCGTCCATTTGGACGACATCGCACCTTTGCTGTCCGCGTCAAACTCGACCCCGTCAGCCTCGGCGTCTTCAATAATCTCTTCAAATTCAGCGTCGATGATCTCGCCAATATCCTTGGCCAGCTCGATCTTGGCGACCCGGCCTTCATAGTAGATCGGAACAGTTGCGCCGTCCGACACGGCTTGGGCGACGTCGTAGACGTCAATGTAATCCCCAAAGACAGCTTGCGTGTCAGCGCCCACCAACTCGATTGGGGTGCCGGTGAAGCCGACGTAGACAGCGTTCGGCAGGGCGGTGCGAAGGTGATGGGCAAACCCGTATTTTGTCTCGCCCGTTTCTCGGCTGACCTTGGCTTCGAACCCATACTGGGACCGGTGAGCTTCGTCTGCGAACACCACCACGTTCGAGCGGTCGGTCAGCACCCCGAAATCGGTCTCGCCTTTCCCTGGTCGGAACTTCTGGATGGTGGCGAAAATCACCCCGCCGACCTTTCGATCGGCGAGCTTTTTCCGCAGATCCGGCACATCTTCTGCCTGAACGGGTGTTTCCCCGAAAAGTGCTGCACAACGTGCAAACGTGGCAAAGAGCTGGTTGTCGAGGTCGTTGCGGTCGGTGATGACCACCAGCGTCGGGTTCTCAAGGCGCGGATCTCGCATGAGGCGCCCGCCAAGGAAGGTCATCAGGAGTGATTTTCCCGACCCCTGCGTATGCCACATTACCCCTCCTCGGCCATCCTCATCACGAGCATCGATGACGGCCTTCACGCCTTTCCTGACGGCATGGAATTGGTGATAACCTGCGATCTTCTTGATCGGGCCTTTGCCTTCATCCTCGAAAACTGTGCAGAAGCGCATCATTTCGAGAATGACGCCTTGGTTGAGAAGGCCGTGCATCAGTGTGTGCAGCGCCAATGCCGACCCGTCTTCTACCAGCGTCTCGCCATCCACGGTGCGCCAACGCATGAAGCGATCGTAGTTGGCGGACAACGACGCGTAGCGTGCTGTGACCCCCTCGGAGATCACGTTGAAAGCATTGGTTCTGAAAAGATCGGGGACCTGCGACTTGTAGGTTTCGATCTGGTTGTAAGCACCCTTCAGTGTTCCGGTCTGGGTCCCCTTCAGTTCAACCACGATGATTGGCATGCCGTTCAGGAAGACCAGAACATCCGTCCGGCGCGAGCTTTTCCCGACCACTTCGAACTGGTTTACCACCAACCAGTCGTTGTCCTTGTTGTCCCAGTCCACCAGGCGGGCGATGGCGTTACGCTCTTCTCCACCTTCAAACCATGTGACGGGAACCCCGCTCGTGATCAGGCCATGGATCCTGCGATTTTCAGAAAGCGGATCCCCGGCGAATTTTGTGTCACGGATTTCGTTCAAGGCCGTACGAACTGGGTCATCTGGCAGTTTCGGGTTCAGGCGACGGATGGCATCTTCCAGCCTGCCCAGGATGAGCACGTCGTGAAAACTGTCCCGGACAGGGTTCTCGGCCTCAGGTGAAAGGGCCGAGCCATGCAAGTAATGGAAGCCAAGCCCCTGCAGCTCGCCAAGCGCCCACTGTTCCAGATCATCTTCGGATGCAAAGGCCATCAGGCTTCCTCCTCGTCATGGTTGCGGACCTGCCGGTTCAGGCGTGCGAGGGGGTCGCGGAAGGTCGATTCAAGTTTTTGAATATGGGTGGACAGCCATTCGATTATCTGGGGCCAGGCGTCTCGATTGTAACCATCGAAGGGCTCGGAATAGACGATCAGGCTTTGCTTGTTTTCGTCCATGCGGCGCCAGGTCATCGGCGCGCCAAACCGGGCTTCCAGTTGATCTTTCTGGGCATAGAGCTGGTCGAAGAGCCATTTGTTTTCCGAAGCCTCGGAGCGGCCGAAGTTCAGTTCCACCCGGGCTTCATCCCTGGAAAAGATCATCTGGTAGGGGCAGGACCGGACCCCGGATCCGGCACTTAGCCAGTGGTTTCGGGCCGGGCTGATGTTGCGATAGATCTCTACCCCGTCAGCACGCAGACGCTCCAGCGCCGCCTCCCAGAACTCATAGCGCAACTTGTGCCGCTGCTTCTGGGTGTCGTGGGTGACCTTCTCCTCATTGTCCTTGGTGGACATGCCGATCATGAAGTCCGCGGCCTCGGGCGTTGGGATGATCTGCTGGATGTCGAGGATCAACTCCTCGCCCAGCATGAACGGTGTGACCTTGAAACACTGGGCTTTGATCCCCCGGCTAAGGAGCCACAGCACTGTCGCTGTCACCTCCCGGCGGAAGTTCGCGGCAATGAAGATCATGCGTTGGTCGTTCCCGGGGTTCAGATGGATTTCCCCCAGGTCCTCTACCTCCATAAACTCACACAGGCGCGCGACCGCGTTCCCACCACCACAGAACCGATCCAGGTATTGCTGGTAGATATCGACGATCTGGGTCTTGGTAAGGCCAGAGACATAGGCGGTGTATTTCAGGGCCTGCCAGGTAACGTCCCGGCCCGAGTCATCGAGCTTGTTCTCGATGACAACAAGATTCCCGTCCTTGTCCAGCGCCAGCAGGTCGAGCCGTTCCCGGGTTTCGTCGAACCCGTCGAACTCCTTCTGGATGATCAAAAGCTCTTCACCCAAGGCGTCGGGCTGGTTTGCCAACCATTCCTGAAGGTGATCGCGCTCGCGCAGGTTCAGATCGGAGAACCGCTTCTGGACAAGGCGGGACAAGCGGTTCTGGGCGCGGTCAACTCGAAACATCACAAAATCTCCAAATCTGATAGGTCGCGACCGGCCGCCCTCTCCCTGACCAGATCGGCGATATCCTCGGTCAGGGCAGCGGCATCAGCGAAGGGCAGTCCGGTTTCGTCGGTGTCATCAGTCAGCAAATATGCGTGCAACCGGAGTTCGGCGGTCGAAATCCCATCGGTGTAGGCTGTCGCGAATTGCTCGATCGTGTCAGATGCGGCCCTCTGCGCGGCAAGATCTTCCGGTTCCTGAATGGCCCAACAAGCCTCGTCCCAGAGGGTCTGGCAATTTGCACGGTCTTCAAACAGACCACCGGGCAAGACCTCCTGCATGGCCGCTACAACCTGATCGGCAAGCTCGTTGCGTCGAAAGGTATGGAAATCCAAGATCAAGCGATCTTCCATCTAGGCAGCATCCTCCGCCTCCGCCTGCTCCCAAGCCTCGCCCACCCTGAGTTCGCCCGACATCAGCTTGGGCAGCAGGGTATCGCGGAGGTTGGCAAGGGTCCTGTTTTCATGGGCGATCTCGACGATCCGGTCGCGCCAAGGCTTGGTGATCTCTTCGAAGCGGGTTGCGATTGCTGGGTTTGGAAGGACCACTTCGTAACGGGCCATTTCTCCCCAGCTTGTCCGCGGCATTCGCGTTCCTGAAGAGCCAGAGTTTGTGTGTTCTACGAATTCATCTGAAGAGATTACAGCCAGAACGAAGCTGCCCCACTCAGGAGATTTCGGACGGACCACGACAATGTCGGTCGAGCAGATACCATCAAGGGGAACGATGCCGACCTTGTGGAAGTAGGGGCGCAATTTGCCGAACAGAAAATCACCCTTGGACATACGCGATTTCTGACTGCTGATATCGGCGGCGGCGCCCCAGTCAAACAGTGCGATTGAGCGCCGTGGCATGTGTTCCAGACCAATGTACGGCGTGTCCGGGTCGATCTGTTCGGGCTTCACTCCATTTCGTGGCGTGATGGCGACATCACCCAGCTTGCCGAACGCCCATCCCTCCGGTAGCCCGTCGTCTCCGAACTGGTCCGGGAACAGAGAGGCAGTGGCCTCGTCCATGAAGGCGGGGGGCAAGCCCTCGGCCTTGGCCTTTACGGGGTCAAAGTTGACGAACCAGGACTGGTAGATCGCCCGGGCAATCTCCTCCAGAGTCGTGGCCATCCGGCGGTTCAATTCGATCTTCTGGTCACATAGGGCTGCGACACGTCCAATTTCTTCTTGATCCGACCTTGGCAAATCTGGAAAAGGCAGCTCAAGAAGAAAGTCGGTATCAAATTTACCTGCACCAATTCCCGTGACGCCAAGGTTCTCTGATAGAACAGGGCGCATACTCTCGAACCAGTAATGAAAAAAGAGTGGGTCAGTGTGCTGATCTGGGACGAAAGCCTTGACGTCCTGGTTAAATGCGATAGCGGCCTTCGCGAAACAAATCGGGATACGGTTGAATAGACCACTCCCCCGCACGAGCAAAAGTGTTGCCCCTTTGGGTGCAATACGAGAGCCGTTCTTGAGACCTTCCTCGGTCAGGTTGATGTCAGATTTTTCTAGATATTTTTCGTGCATGTTGGCTGCTGAGAACCAAGGAATCGTGCCTCCCCAATGCGCCGGGATGTTTTTCCGAGGGGTGCCGCCAGACAGAATTTTGGATACATCCGCAATCCGCTTCATACCATTACCCCCAGCTTCGCCTCGATCTCCGCCTCCAGCCGCCGACCCTCGGCGAACTGTTCGCGCAGCTCCCCCATCAGTCGATCGAACTTCTCGACAAAGGGCTCCCCGTCCTCTTCTACCGCCCCTGCGCCGACATAGCGCCCTGGGGTCAGCACATAGTTATGCCGGTCGATTTCGTGCAGGTCTGCCGAACTGCAGTAGCCGGCCTCGTCCTGGTAGGCATCTGCACCCATCTCGCCCCGCCAAGCATGGTAGGTGTCGGCGATCTTCTGGATCTCGAAATCGCGCAGTTCCTTTTGCTTGCGGCTGCCTTCGACCAGCGCGCCCATCTTGCGGGCATCGATGAACAGGATCTCGCCCCGGCGGTCGCGCAGCTTCTTGCCTGCCGCCTGACCGTTGGATTTGTCCTTGGCCAGAATCCACAAGCATGCAGGGATCTGGGTGCCGAAGAACAGCTGACCCGGAAGGGCAACCATGCAGTCGACCGCATCCTGCATGACCATGGCCTTGCGGATATCGCCTTCGCCCGACTGCATCGACGACATAGAGCCATTGGCCATGACCACGCCACCAATCCCGTTGGCCGACAGGTGATGATGGATATGTGCCATCCAGGCAAAGTTGGCATTGCCCACGGGCGGGGTGCCGAACGGTTTCCAGCGATGGTCTTCGCGCAGCTGCTCACCGTTCCAGTCCGAAATGTTGAAGGGCGGGTTCGCGAGGATGAAGTCAAACCGTTCATCCGGGAATGCGTTCTTCAGAAGCGTGCCTTCCGGATTCCAACGAATATCGCCGAAGATGCCGCGGATCGCCAAGTTCATCCGTGCAAGACGGAAGGTGGCAGGGTTCCGCTCTTGACCATAGACGGCGATGTCATCGACACGGCCTTTGTGAGCGGCGATGAACTTTTCGGACTGCACGAAGAAACCACCCGAACCGCAGCACGGGTCGTAGACGCGGCCATGGGTCGGCTCCATCATTTCGACCAGGACCGACACGATAGAGCGGGGGGTGTAGAATTCACCACCGCGCTTGCCCTCGGAGGTGGCAAACTCGCTGATGAAATATTCATAGATGCGGCCAATCAGATCGAAATCGGACCGCGTCCCGTGCAGATGCAGGTTGGTGAACATCTCGATCAGACCGGTAACGATGGACCGGTCGAGATCAGGCTTGCCATAGACCTTGGGCAGGGCATCCTTGAGTGTCGGGTTCGTCTTCTCGATCTCGCGCATTGCGTCATCGACCTGCACGCCGATGTCATTCGCCTTCGCGACCGAAGCCAGGCGGGACCACCTGGCTTTCTCGGGAACCCAGAAGACGTTTTCGGCCGCATATTCCTCGGGGTCTTCCAAGTCGGCCAAGTCGTCCTTGGCGAATTCGTCCCGCTTTGCCTCGAAGGCAGCCGAGACGTAGCGCAGGAAGATCAACCCAAGCGCGACATGCTTATATTCGCCCGGGTCCATAGCGCCGCGCATTTTATCGGCGGCAGCGAAGAGGGTCTTTTCGATTGCGTCAGCCATTCAATTCCCAGTCTTGTCTATTAATTATCGGCTCTGAAATCCACAGGACCGGCGCTTTCCCAAGTGTAAGTGATTTCTGCACTTTGTAGAGAGGGGGTAAGCCACAAACCTGTGGATTCAGGTTGATTTCAGTCGGCCTGCGACAGATCTGCATGCGGCCAGTGGGAAGCTCTGATCTCCGCCACCCGATTCTGCAGGCGTTCGATTTCGTCAAAGACACGTTGGCGTTCCATGAAGCGATCTCGAACCTCGGCCATGACCTCGGCCGACGGAACTGGCACCTGGAAGTTCTTCAGGTCTTTCATGCCGAGGTTCTGGATGACGGTGCCACCAGCCATGGACTTGATGAACGCCTGAACGGTGTCGTCGGACAAATATTCATAAAGCACGATCGGATCCATGCCGAAGCGCTTCTTGCTACGCAGGATCATCAGGGATTGGCCTGCAGTCCAGATCTCGCGCTCGCCAGTGCCCGGAACTGTTTCCGGTACAATCCCCACTACCCCGATGGTCCCCTTGATAGAAAGAAGGACATCCCAGGGTTTCAGTTGCTGGTTGGAAGCGCGGCTGTACGTCGCCCGATCCACCTCGATGGCGCGCCCAGGCTTATCCAAATACCCGCGAACCCCGACATCCCCCGGAGCGGCCTCGAAAATCGTGTATTCGGCCTCGTCTGATTTCTGCAGATTGATTGGCCTGATCATCTCGACAACATCCGGTAGTTCAACGGGTTCACAGTTCCGCAGAAGCGCATCGATCCGTTCCTTGGGCCCCGTGTTGAGGTATCGCCCAGGCGTGAGAACATAATTGTTTTCAATGATTTCACGAGTGCTGATATCCCAGGCGAGGTGCCTGTCGTGCGGAAACGGTTCATCGAAAACTTCCTCGATGGACGCATCCTTGAGCATGACGAAGCGACCACGCGTCGAGGGGCGCGAGAGGTCTGGGTGCCCTAGATCAACGAAGCGCACCGACTCCTTGAAATCGCCCTCCTTTGCGAGCACGAGCAGCCCGAACCGAACCATGGTGCTGTCATGGAGCATTCCTGCGGGAATGCTGATGACGCCACGCAGGCGGCCGCTTTCGACGAGGTTCTGGCGGGTCGTGGCTTCCGCTCCGACCATCCGGAAAAGCTCCCCTTCTGACACGAAAATCATCGCTTTCGCCCCAGTCCGTGCGAGGGCATGGGCGATAGCGAGGGTTTCGTAATTGAGTCGACTTGCCCTTGAAGGCATCAGCCGCATCTGGGCGTAAAGGTGGCTGGGCAACTCCTCGGCGTTCCGTACGGGCGATCCCAGCATCGGAAACATCACCTCCAGATCGTACTTTTCCCCGTCGGGCTCGTCCCAAGGAAATCGCTCATCGGCAGAACAGTTCTGAATGTCGAGAATTCCCAGCACGTCATAAAAGATGAGCCCGAGACCGGTGCAGCCCGCATAATGGATGCTGACAGGCTGACCCTGTGCCGACATCCGGAATGCGTAGGTCAGGCATGGCCGAAACGCTGCTGGAAAGGTGAACCGAACGCTGCGCAGTTCGCCCGCGATAGGCATGATCTGGTCGCAGATGTCTCTGCTTGCCCAGAACTCATTGCGCCCGCCGTCTGCTGCCAGTTGGTCGAAGATCTGGGCGATCATTTCGAACCGGGCCTCGCGTTCTGTACGCATCAAAGCTTCGGCGGCGGTTTCCAGAAGGGTCCGCAGTTCCTTCGTGTTAACACGCGCTGCGCAACGCAGCTGATCGAAAGGAAGCTCCTCTCCGACCATGTTAGCCGCAATTTCGATTACCGCCTCATAGGCGTCGCCTGACCGCAGCGATCCGCGCGCCAGCTTGATGATGTCGAGAATGTTCATGCTAATCCCAAAGTCAGGGGCTGCTTATTTTTCGCGAGCTTAGCATTAAAGCTGCCTGCGCGATACGTCGTCAGAAGTGCTTCGCCTTCGGCAACAACTACGACGCCACCTTTCTTGCGCGCTTCGCCCAAGGCCTTGATGCGCCTATGTAGGCCGGCAATCTCGGCGTCGATGATCTTGGACGTCAAGACATATCGGTCACCGTCGATCTCGCCGAGGGCCAAGGTGAAGTCCACCAGTTCCTTGCGTATCCCGCGCTGGTTCATGCGGGCGTCGATGTGGTTCGTCATCTGCATGGTTATCTCCCGTGTGTCAGACGACATATAGGGCGCGCGACAATCATAGTCAAGGCACAATGATAAAGTCAGGTCTTGATTTTTGAATTCAAGCAATCTTTGACCGATCGAACCTGCCTTGCGAGCCTTCTCTTTCATATAAGTCAAAGCAGGGCCGTAAAGTTTCCGAGGACGCTTTGTTGGCTTCGGGTGGTGGCTCGAATGCTTGCGAGGCATGCGCTGGCACGGCGTGCAAAGAGGACATAGTCCCGTCCACCTGCATGCTGCGCTTTTCGAGCAGAGTTTCTGCCAGAGAGCGCAGGTTGGCTTTTTGACCGCCTGCCGCGATGGCAGGAGCGTCTGGTCATCGCGTTCACCAGTTGGTGGTGCGAAGAATGCACATCGCGTGCCTGATCTGCGGTGATTGGTGATCATGGCCGTGTTCTATCCGGCGGAACCATGGATTTCTGGTATACAAACAAACGCTCCGCCCGGCAGCCGTGGGGCATGCCGGGCGGGATCTAGATCAGGCGGCGTCTTGGGAGCCACCGTGGGTGCAAGGGTCGTCTTTGGGTGATAAAGTTCCCTGCACTGCATGGACCCATGGCAGGATCTCAGCTGCGGTCATGCTGCGCTTTTCCAGCAGTGCTTCGGCGAGGCCGAGCAAGTTTGCCCTCTGCGCGGCCAGGATATTGCCGGCTCGCTCTTGTGCAGCGTCGAGGCGCGTGCGCACGCGGGTCCGAAGTTTATCGTCAGTCAGCAGCACCGTCTCCGGCGCAGGCAACCAAAGAGGTCCCAAGTCGCCGAGGCCCCAGGCGGTTTCGATCGCAAGGGCACGGCGGGTCGCCTGCGACAGGTCCGACGATGCAGGCCCGCCTGCACCTGCGGATGCATCGCCGAAGATCAAGGTTTCCGCGGCACGACCGGCGAGATCATGGCAGATTTCGGCCTCGATTTCCGACAGTATGCCATGGCCAATGACGGGGCGGCTGGCGACCTCGCCGCCATTGCGAGAGATCGACATCCGTTGAATCGTGCCAAGCCGCAGAGCTGCGGAGACAACTGTATGCCCTGCCTCGTGGACAGCGTAACGCCACAACACGTCACGATCATCCTCCTCCGGTGGCAGGCGCAACTGTTCCCGCAGCATACTGATATCCAGCGGTTTTCCGGCGTGGCGCGCCTCGGAACGGGTCGCGCGAATGGCTGCGTCAATGCTTGCGAGGCTGTGCCCGACGGCCTGTCGCGCCAAGCGCTTGAGGTCGTCGTCCGGGAAGTCTTGGCCGAATTGCAGCCGCAGGACGGCAAGAATAGCACCGGCGTCGGGCATGGGCATCTCGACCTTAACATCGAAACGGCCCGCGCGCGTGATCGCCGGATCCAGCCGGTCAGGATGGTTGCAGGCTCCGACAACGATCAACCCCGGCACCGTGGCCAAGGCGTTCATCTCGCCGAGAAACGCGTTGATGACTTGGGTGCGGTAGTTGAGGTTGTGCCGGTCATCGCCGCTGCGCGAGCCTGCGGCATCAATTTCGTCAAGGATCAAGATTGCGGGGGCGGCACGGCGTGCCAAGGCAAAGGTCCGCCGCATTTCCCTCAACATGTCACCCAAGTGGCCCGCCGATTGCCATTCGGCAAAGCTCCCCTCAACATAGGCGATCCCGGCGGAATTTGCCATCGCGCGTGCCAGCCAAGTCTTGCCCGTACCAGGGGGCCCGTAAACCAAGAGCGAATGGCTACAGTCCGACCAGCCGATCTCGCGGCGACGCCACGCGCCGAGGTCAGCCACCAGCCGACGCGCGATCTGCACGGCGGGACCGTCGCCAAAGCCCTTGTCCAGCCGCGGGCCTTCGCCTGCGGGGCCAGTCAAGGCGGTCAGCTGTTCCGCGATGTCGATGCCGGATGCGAAACGCAGGGCAAGGGCGACTTGGACCGTATCAAGCCGGGCCAGCAGGCTCGGCTCGGGCAAGGCTTCGCGAAACGCCGGCACATCTTCCGGCATGCGGTCCGTCACGGCCAGGAAGGCCAACAAAATGTCCGCCGAGATCGGCGCGTAGGTCAGACAAGGGATTCCGGGGTGCTTGAAATGATCCGGCAGCGTGGTCTCCAAAGGCTGAAGTACGATCACCGGCGTAGCGAGATCCAAGTACCGGTTGGCCTCGCGCGTGAACCTTTCCCCAGCCAGCTTGCTGATGGCACCATCGGACACGGACGGCGCGAGCAATTTGCAGCCTTGCTCCGGCCAGATGGCCTTCATAACCGGCAGGGCGATATCGAGATCATCGACCCCCAGACCGCACAAGATTGCGAAGGCGCCCGGAGCGTGGAGTTGATCGAACGCCTCTTCCGTCCGGAACGTGGCAGCTAGGCGCAGGCAGGTCAGAAGCTGGCGCGGGGGGATGACCTGCGGCGGCGCTTCCGGGGTTGCCGCTTCACTTTCCCCTGCAAACTCTACGTCCGTTTTGGCATCGGCAGAGGAACTGGCCGCATGTCCCTCTCGGCGTACCGACTTGGTGGCAATGTCCGCCCGCAAGCGGGCGATCAGGATATCGGCGAGGCTCTGGTCGAATGGTGCAGCCGCAGCAGCGCAATGTGGTTCGGAAGGCTGGGACATCGGTGGTCCTTTCAAGTTGGAAAAGGATGAGGGGGGCCTTCGGGTCGGCACAGGGTGCCGCCCGTTGGAGGTGGTTGTGGGGGAAGAAGACCGGCAGTCAGCCAAGGCCGGCCGTGGCTTTCGGTCTCTTGGCGGTCAGACGAACGCAGGAGTTCAGAAGGGTCTGGTTACTGGGGCGTCATGGGCAGAGATCCTTGGGATGCAGGCAGCAGGCATCTCCCCGGGAAATCCGGGCGGCGGGGCTGAACCTGTGAAGGAGGAAAAATGAGGCTATAGGCCCGGCGGTGATTGGTCAGGGTGCCAAGTTCGCCGGTCCTGCCAAAGCCGGATCGCGACAGCGACACGAGCGTTGCCCCGTCACTGAGGCCGAAGCCACCCGCGTCAAGCAGGTCAGAAAGTCTGCAATGGTCCACGCGTTCCAGACCAGAGCGCCCATGTCGACAATCCTGTGATGTCTCTGGCCCCATTCGACGCCCCGTCCCCGCGCGTTCGGGCCGCGCTCGGCGGGTCGTGATCGCAAGGGGCGGCGCAAAGTGAGATTATGTGTCATGGCGTCCATCGGCGTCGGGTCTTGCCGCTGTTGCGGCGGGGTTTGATGGGCTCAAGTTCGGCCCTGCAGCACCGAATGACAAGGGCCAATTCTGCGGAATCGGCTTGGCGGGGACTTCGCAAGTGTATGAAAAAATGTGATTTTTCAATTATTCGCAGATCGCCGCGACAGCCAACCCCATACAGGGTTGGGCAAATTTTGGGCCATCGACAGGCTGTGGCCTCGAAGATCTTACCGGGTGGCAATGACGCGGATTCTGGCAGATTTGATGCGGATACAGAGGGGTCCGACAGCGTTCAGCGGCGGGATATCGGCGGAACAGGCACATATGCGCGGCCGTTACCTACCGAATCAGCCTGACTTCGAGCCGGTTGACCTCGCGCATATCCTGGAAGCAAAGCGGAGGATGACGCTGGCGAAAAACACCGCGGTGTTGTGACATTAATTCCGGCCCAGCTGAAATTCACACTCCGCTCCCAAGGCAAAGCAAAAATACCCCCGAACTCCGAGGTGATTTTCCCCCGATACCTCTGAAAAAATTACGGCGGGTTGGCTCGAAATGCTGCCACATTTGAAATTTTCCGGTCCGGCGCGGCATCTCCCCCGCCTTTGGGATCAAATGTAGACCCCATATTCCATCCGGATCAGGTGATCACGCAGCATCGGAAAACCGTCTGGCATCGCAAGCAGGTCAAGTGGCACCATTCCATCGAGCCCCATGGCCCGCCGCCCCATCCAAGCCTCCGCAGCATCCCGCGCCCCGAGCACTTGAGTCGCCTTCTCCAAGATTTCGGCGAGTTGAGCCGCGCGCAAACTTTGTTCCATCGATAACGTGGCACCGGGGTTCCTGGAAACACGAGCTTTAATCGCCCGTTCACTGATGCCAATGAACCGCTGCAGCACGCTTTTCCGTCGCAAGGAAGGATACGCAGCCACCAACTGCAACAGCGCTGAGATCGTCATGGCAGCTCTATTCAAGAAACGTCCCCCTGAGTGCGCTAGATGGCGAACAAAATCATTTCCACCCGGCGTCAGGGTGATGATAGGCCATGCCCTTTACCATGTCTGCCATCGACGTTGGACTCGTTCATGCCATGGGCGCAGAGGGTTACGGGAAAGCTACCTGTTTTCATTTTTTCGACCACTCTCACGGCTATGTGGCAGCCCGGTCGGATCGATTGAAATTCAGGAACGTTGGCAACAGCTCCGGGGCACCACTGCGTGACTGGCCGATGTCGCGGTTGACGCAATGGGCGGGAAGCGGACTCACGGCACTGCAGCGGAGCAGTTGCAGCAAACTGCAAAAGCAGCCTTTTGTGCGGGCTGCAGCATTTCGACAGCGACAACTAAGTAATAGCCCGCGAAGAGTTCGCGCAGGTGAGGTCAACGAAAGGGGGCAATACTCTGCAAGTCGGGCCTCATATCCCCTTGCCCTAACAGACGAAGTCTGGCTGTATCGGGAGGTGAAAGCTTAACAGGGATTAGTTGCATGGACGACCCTATTCTGACATCCTACTTAAATGAATTCTCAAAGCTCCAAGGCCTGCAAGGGCTTAAGGAGTCTGATGCTTTTGAGTATTTTTCAGCTTACTGCGTGATGCTTAGAGATTTCTCTGAACACACAGAATTGTCGGATGTTGTCGTTGCAGGTGGACACGATACTGCAATCGATGCGATTGGGATTTTTCTGAACGACATCCCTATTACCACTCCCAATCACGTAGATGAAATCGCATCACGTCAGCGCATTGATGCAGACTTTTGCTTCATTCAGTCTAAGACCTCACGAAATCTTAATTCAGCCGAGATTGGAAGCTTTCTACAAGGTGTGAAGGAGTTTTTTGGCGATAAATTCATGCCCGCAAATGAGCAAATACAAGATAGGAGGTCACTTTCAGAGAAAGTTTTTTCGATCAGCGTCAAGTTTAAATCCAAACCAAGGCTAAACATTTACTACTGTTATGCGGGTAGATTTTTGAATGACGCAACGGTGACCGCACGTGTGGAAGCGGGAAATGCAGAACTATTATCTTTCGGAATGTTCTCAGAAGTTAATTTCAACTTCGTTGACTCCGATCGGCTCCAAGAAAGGTATCAAGAGGTTAATCTCAGAATTGAACGTGAAATTCAAATGAATGAATTTGCTTCACTTCCACCAATCCCTGGGATCAGGCAGTCATATATCGGAGTATTGCCATGCACCGAACTTGTGAAGCTGCTTACAAACTCTGATGGGCGCCTTCACAAAGCCATTTTTAATGAAAATGTCCGAGATTTTTTGAACCGCAACCCCGTGAATGATGAAATTTCCGCCACCATTTCATCACAAGAAGAGCAAAGTAAGCTTGCCGCACTCAATAATGGAATAACGATTGTTGCAAAGGGGGTGAATTTAGTTGGGAAGAAATTCACGCTATCAGACTATCAGATTGTGAATGGATGCCAAACCAGTAATATAATATTTGAAAATCGCAGCAAACTGCTACCGACTACGTCAGTTCCAGTCAAAATAATTGAGGTTGAAGACAAAGATATCATAAATGACATCGTTAGAGCCACCAATAGGCAGACTGAGGTCAAGGACGAAGCATTCGTTGTTCTATCAGATTTCCACAAAAAACTCGAAAGATTTTTTCTCAGCATAGAAGACCGCCCCGAAAGCAAAGTCGTCTATGAACGTCGCAAACGCCAGTATGCTGATACGGCCTACACGCCTCAAAATATCATAACACTAACATCGATGACAAATGCGTTCGTAAGCTGTTATATCGAAGATCCCGTTGATGCCAATGATTACTATGGTGTCCTTCTGAAAAAGTATGCGGCAAGAATGTATAGGGATGAGCATTCTATGTGGCCATACCTGATATCAGCCAAGATCCTTCGTGGCATAGAGAAACTATGCGTTGGAGGTGCAAGGAAGAGTTTGTGGAAGTTTCGATTTATCATCGCACTTCTGGTTCGCAGAAGCTTTGGAACTCCGCCTAATCTATCCAATGAAATCGCCAATAAGAAATATGCTGAGGCAGCGCTTCTAAAATTAAACGATCCAAAAGTTTTTCTTCGAATTGTGATGGAAGCAGAAGCTTTGCTGGCTAAAGCTATCGAAAAGCAATCTGCGGAATTCGACAAAACAAACGCCCATCAAGACAGAAGGTTTGTTGGAACACTAAAGGGCATGAAGTGAACCTATTTACGTCGTGCATCCTTTTATTATGGTCCGGCACTAATCACAATGGCACCTCGTGATGACGACACAAGAAGGCATGAACGTGCGCGCGGTCGCGCTCGGCAGCAAACTAGATAAGGTTGCTGCTGGCAACTTCATCGCTGCCGCGGCAAGCGCGAAGGCCAGCTTTCGGCGCGTTGTCAAACTGAACGTAGTGTCCGCTAAGGGCCGATCATGTATTCCCCAGGCAGCCCGGAAGCTCTAACCGTGATGTCTTGTCAGGCAGGCTGCCTGCATCAGCACGCTGGAAGGTTTCCCATGGCTGTCAAACCCATGTTGCACCCGCGCAACCAACACCGTCAGGGGTATGACTTTGAACGCCTGATCGTGAAATCTCCCGGACTGGCGGCATTCACGACAAGAAACCCGCGTGGTCAGATGACGATCGACTTTCAAGACGTGGACGCGGTCCGTATGCTCAATCGCGCACTCCTGATGACCCACTACGGGGTTGATTTCTGGGATATTCCTGCCTCTTACCTCTGCCCCCCGATCCCGGGGCGCGTCGATTACATCCACTACCTCGCGGATCTGCTTGCCGAAAGTAACGGCCAAGAAATTCCGCTTGGGCCCGAAATCAAGGCGCTGGATATCGGGACGGGTGCGAGCCTTGTCTATCCGCTGACGGGTCGGCATGAATATGGTTGGGACTTCACGGGCGTCGATATCGATCCGGTCTCGATCAAATCGGCACGGCAGATCTGCGAACGAAACGGGCTGAATATAAGGCTCAAACATCAGGACAACGCCGAGGATATCTTTCAAGGCGTCGTCTCTCGGGATGATCGTTTCCATGTCACCCTCTGCAACCCCCCGTTCCATGCGTCGCTTGCACAGGCGAAAGAGGGCACGCAGCGCAAGTGGCGCAATCTTGGCAAGGGCCAGTCTGCCGAACTCAATTTCGGCGGCCAGAATGCCGAACTCTGGTGCCCGGGTGGCGAAATCGGCTTTATCGCCAGAATGATCGGGCAGAGCATGGATTTCGCCGAACAATGCCTGTGGTTCACCTGCCTCGTGTCAAAGAAAGACAGCCTCAAGCCACTCTCCAGACTGCTGAAGAAAGCGCAGGTTGCCGAATTCAAAGTTGTCGAAATGGCGCAGGGCCAGAAGACCAGCCGGTTCATCGCTTGGACTTATCATCCAGAACGGCTCCGATCATTATAGTTGGATCGGGCTCGGCAACAGATCAGCGCCGAGACACTCCTCAGTGTAAAGTGCTGCGATCCATGAAGAGCGACCGCTTTAGGCAACGCCGCACCGAAGTGGCGGCACGCTCTGACCGGCAGATATGGGCCGGGTGCGTCAATCGAGCCATATCGGTCGCACAGGACGGAGAGCGGCCGTTCGCTGCGTCTGCGAAAGGATCGGCCAACAATTGCAAGAACGGACAGCTGCGCAAATCGCGTTGGCATGCATGCTGAGACAACTTTTTCAGGCTCGCACGTCCTCTGGCAGACGAAATTGCGCCTTTTTGACCTTAGGCCCGGTTTTGAAACATAGACACTGAGCGCTGCCGAACTTGCTGGCCTGACCACTGCGGTGGATCGGATCACCTTGAGGGGCGCTGGACCGCGGGAAGTGGTGCTCGAAATGAGTGTGCTTCGACCGGAACCCCTTCAGATTTGTGCCGGAGTTTCTGTCAAATGTTCTCAGGACCGTAGATATCGAAGTTCAAGATCCTCTTCGCGGGCGCTTTCTCTTCGCTCAGGTCTTTCTGCATCTGTGCAATCGCCTCGGCGGCCAGTCGCTTTATGGGGTGCGCGAAAACCATCGACAACAAGTTGTCCATCACTCCAACTCGAGTGTGGTCCGTGATTTCATGTCCAACGACGATAAGCTCAGAACCCTTTCCGGCAGTTTTGAGTGCCTGCAGAACGCCCTTCATTCCACCGCCAGAGACGTAAAGGCCCACCAGATCCGGTTCGCGACGCAAGAGTTGCTCGGTGATCTCGCGCGCTACAGTGTTGTCTTCAAAGGTCTGAAGCGGTTCGAGCAGGGAAAAGCCGGGTGCATGCTCGCGGCAGTAGGACCGGAACCCAGTCTCGTTCAATTCCTGACAACGATACCGGTGGTTGCCCACAAGAATGCCAACCGGCCCTTGGCGCTTGCTCAGACCCGTGATCGCCCAACCCGCGGTCCTGCCGACGCGCCAGTTGTCGAGGCCGATGTAGCCAACTCCACAGCTGGCTGTCAGTTCAGAAATGAGACCATAGGTCGCGACGCCCTTGGCTGACAAAGCTTCAATCGCGCTGGATACCCTCGCGTGCTCGGCGGTGATCACCGCAATGGACTGGACGGAGCCGCCCAAGGCAAGCATTCGCTCTGCGACCGATTCTGGGGACAAATCGTCGAGGTGCTCCACGACGACTTCTACTGGCTCTGGTGAATTGGCAGCGGCCTCGGCCAGTGCATCGGCGATCAAACGATAGAATGTGCGGTGGGATTGCTGCAGCAGAAAGCCGAGACGAACCCTCGGCTGGTCCACGCGAAGCCGTTTTCGCAGCGCTGGAAGGGCATAGAATTCAAGCGCTTCGGCGGCGGCGAGAACACGTGCCGCTGTGCCAGAACGCACCTTGTCGCGACCGTTCAGGATGCGGTCGATGGTGGATACGCTGACGCCCGCCTTCTCGGCAAGGTCTTGGATCGTCGCTCTGTGTGCCATGGTCGTTCCTGAAAGAATCCTTCATTTCTGCGCCGCAGAAAATGAGGGAAAAGAGGGGAAATACTGTATCTCTGATGAAAGTATTATGAAGGTCGTCTTGTCAACAGTATGAGAATTCCAATCGAT
Organism: Rhodobacterales bacterium RIFCSPHIGHO2_02_FULL_62_130; assembly: GCA_001828855.1. Lineage (GTDB taxonomy): Bacteria > Pseudomonadota > Alphaproteobacteria > Rhodobacterales > Rhodobacteraceae > Cypionkella. The sequence goes on from MHZT01000033.1 coordinate 50,055, forward strand.
CCGGATTCGGAATGAACGTGCTACAGGAGATCACGGTGGACGATCTGAAATTTGGCACCCGCGACAAGCGCGGCAACTGGGCCCCGAACCAACCGCTTGAGATTGCCCCGTTCTGGTTGGGCAAGTGGAACAAGATCGGCGGCTGGATCATCGCCTATCTTTGGCCACACAACGCCATCTTCATGGCCGTCACGGCTGCCTATTGGTACTTCGTGCTGCCCGACTGGGATGTGATGAAGAGCTTCTCCTGGGGTTGGGTGCTGTGGATCCACGCGGTCAACGCGGGCGGCATCTTCCTGCTCTATGGCTCGGTAGAGCTGTTCTATTACGTCAAGCGCAAGCAGGGGACGCGGTTCAAGTACAACCACAAGTTCCCGTCAGAAAATCCGTCTGACGTCTTCTGGTTCAAAAGCCAGAACATCGACAACTTCCTGCGGACATTCTGCATTTCGATCCCGATCTGGACGATGATCCAGTGCTTCACGCTGTGGTGTTTTGCAAATGGCTATGTGCTTTGGCTTTCGCCTGAAGATCACTGGCTTTGGCTGGCGGCGCTTCTCTTGCTGGCACCCGCCATCCACGAAGTGCATTTCTTCTGCATCCACTGGCTGATCCACCAACAACCGCTTTATCGCTGGATCCACTCGGTCCACCACAACTCGATCAACCCGTCGCCTTGGTCGTCAATGTCAATGCACCCGGTTGAGGCTGCGTTCTTCTTTTCCGAGATGATGTGGCACCTGATCATCCCGTCAAACCCCTTCGTGGCACTGTTCCAGCTGAACAGCACCGCTTACGGCGCGATCGTCGGCCACATCGGGTTTGACAAGCTGGAGCTGACCGAAGGTCAGGCGATGGATAGCCATGCCTACACCCATTACCTGCACCACAAGTACTTCGAGGTGAACTACGGCGGTGACGGGCTTATCCCGCTCGATAAGTGGTTCGGCCTTTGGCACGACGGCTCAAAAGAGGCCGACGAGCAGATGAAGGAACGGTTCCGCAAGAAGAAAGAACGACTGGCCAACAAGGCCGGCAAAGGTGCGACCCCGGCCGAATAGGCCGCAGGACAGCAGAACAACGGGCCGCAGTGGGCGGTCGAACGAGGGAGGAGACCCGAAAATGAAACTTGGAAAAATTCTTGCCACCACGGCGATGCTGACGCTGGTTGCTGGCATGGCCAGCGCCGAGGGTGCGAACATCTTCGTCATCGGCGGCAAGCCTGACGATCCGTTCTGGTCGCGCGTCAAGTTGGGTGCGGAAATGGCGGGTAAAGTTGCCGAAGCCCAAGGCGGCTCGGTTACCTGGCTTGGACCGCAGAACTACGACAACCTTGGCCCCGACGCGGCCGAGCTGATCCGTCAGGCCATCGACCAGGGCGCTGATGCCATCGTCGGACCCGACTGGGTTCCCGAGGCGATGGACCCGGCTTTTCAGGCCGTGGTCGAGGCCGGCATTCCTCTGGTCATCTACAACGCCGGCGGCATCGAAGCGGCGGACCGTCTGGGTGCGATGAACTACGTCGGCGCAGTGGACAGCAAGTCGGGTTATGCGGCTGGCGAGTATCTCGCAAAGGCCGGTCACAAGAACGGGGCCTGTGTAAATACGCTTCCGGGGGCCGCCAACATCGAGGCCTTCTGCGCTGGCTTCAATGAAGGCCTTGCCGCCAATGGAGGCACGGGCTCGGTCCTGCAGCTTCCGGCGACCGCCTTTGGCGACGCAACTGCCGTGGCCCAGGCCGTCCGCGCCCATCTGATTGAAAACCCGACGATCGACGCGCTGTTCGCCATTGGCGATCAGGACACCAATGCGACGATCAGCGGCATCCAGCAGGCCGGCAAAGCCGGTTCGGTCTTTGTCTGCGGAATGAACTTCAACGACTCGATCCTTGCCAATATCCAGGCCGGATCGCAGGCCTGCGCCATCGACCAGCAGGGCTATCAGCAGGGCTTCTTCGCCGTGTCGATCCTGAACAACTTCGTCAACTATGGCGTGACCATTCCCACGCGCGAGATCCTGACCGGGCCGGGCATTATCGATGCGGCGAATGTCGCTTTGGTGATCGAAGGCGTCAAACTCGGCGCCCGCTAAGCCGGATCAGGTTCCCCGCCGCACAGGTCGCGGCGGGGAGTCGCTTCACAACAGCCACAGCAGCACCCGCATTGAAGCGGGTAGCCCAACGCAACCGGGGGAATGGACGGATGTCGAAACCAATCGAGGGAGGCGCACCGCGAATGTCGTTCGGCATCCTTGCCAGACGCCCCGAAACGGGATCGCTGGTCGGCCTCTTGCTGGTCTTTGCCTTCTTTTCCGTGATGGGTGGCGCCGTGTTCATCGGAGCGCCCGGCTGGTCAAGCTGGCTGAACATCGCGGCCGAGGTGGGCATCATTGCGCTGCCGGTCGGCCTTTTGATGATTGCCGGAGAGCTGGACATTTCGGTCGGCTCGATCATTCCTGCATCGTCGGTCACGGCGGCGGTGATCACGGGTTACTTCGGGCTTCCGGTTTTTCTTGGCATCGCCTGCGGTCTGGGCGTTGGTCTGATTGTCGGTTACGTCAATGGCTTGCTGGTCACGCGGACAACCATCCCGTCGCTGATCATCACCATCGGCACGATGTTCGTCCTGATGGGGTTGACGCTGGGTCTTGCCGTGCTGATCGCAGGGTCTACCAGTGTCTTTCTGGTGCCGGACCCCACGACGAAACTTCTGCTGGGCACCTTCATCGGCGGCATGTTCAACGTGTCGATCTTCTGGTGGGTCGGGTTCAGCCTGGTCTTGTTCTTTTTCTTGCATGTTTCGCCCATCGGGAACTGGGTCTTCGCTCTGGGTGGTGATCGGGTTAGCGCACGCAATGCGGGGATTCCGACGGCCGGTTTGACCATCGCGCTGTACATGCTCTCGGGCTTTGCGGCGGCATTCGTCGGCATCCTTCAACTGATGACCTACCAGAACGCTCAGGTGGCTGCGGGCCAACCGTTCATCTTCAACTCGATCATGTGCGTGGTCATCGGGGGCGTGATGCTGAACGGCGGGGCAGGTTCGGTTGTCGGGATCGTCATCGGAACCGCGACCTTTTCCATCGTGAACCAAGGCATCTTTTTCTCGGGCCTCGATCCAAATGTCGGGTCGGTCATTATTGGTGTGCTGCTGCTGACTGCCGTCCTGTCGAATGACGGATTCCGCGCACTCGCGCTCAAATACTCCACCAAAAAGCGCTGAGGAGCCCGCGATGTCCCCCTTCCTGCGACGCCCTGAAGCTGCTGCCATCATCAGTCTTTTCGCAATTCTTGCCTTTTACGCGGCATTGGGAGGCGTGAACCTTGGCACCCTGTTTGGGGCGGCAAGCTGGCTGAATTTCGCGGCGAATCTTGGGATCGTGGCGATCCCAGTTGGTATCCTGATGATCGGGGGCCATATCGACATCTCCATCGGGGCGATGATCCCGGCCGGGTCGATGACCATCGCAATCCTGTCAGGCTATTATGAGCTGCCGATCTGGGTCGGAATTCTGGGCACGCTGTCGCTTGCGGCTGTCGTTGGACTGGTGAACGGCATCCTGACTGCCCGTACGACGGTTCCGTCATTGATCATCACGCTGAGCACGCTTGTCGTGATGCAGGGTGTCGTGCTGGCCGGGGCCAATCTTCTGACCGGGGGGTCAAGCGTTGCCCTGACCTCGCCCGATTGGGCCAAATCGGTCTTCGGCAGTCTGATCGGCGGCAGTCATCAGGTCGTTATCTTCTGGTGGATGGGATTTGCTGCAATCCTTGCCTTTCTTTTGCACAAGACCAGGGTGGGCAACTGGGTGTTTGCTATGGGCGGCGATCTCGTTTCGGCCCGCAATGCAGGCGTGCCCACCACGCGCCTGACCATCGTGCTGTTCATGCTATCGGCCATGAGCGCCGCCTTTGTCGGCATGTGCGGCGCGATCCAGTTCAACTCTGCACAGGTGTCGGGGGGGATGGGCTATATCTTCAACGCCATCGTCAGCGTTGTTGTCGGCGGTGTCGTCCTGACTGGTGGGTTCGGGTCGGTCCTCGGGATCTTCGTTGGCACCATCACTTTCGCCATCGTCAGCCAGGGCATCTATTTCACTGACATCGACCGGAACTGGTCGAGCCTGATCATCGGGGTGACCCTGCTTCTTGCCGTCGCGATGAACGAAAGCTTCCGCAAATTCGCGCTTCGCTCGGGTCCAAAGCCCCGTGCCAGCGCCCAAGCCATCGCCGTCAAGGCGTAACGGGTCGGCAAACGACCATCACTCGCGCCGCTTCAAGCGCACAAAGGGAGGAGACAAGGATGAACTTCAAGGCAAAGGCAATCGCTGCTGCAACTGCACTGGCGCTGATGTCAACGGCGGCCATGGCGCAGGACATTGCCGTGATCGCGGGCTCGGTCGAAGACGCATTCATGGACAAGATCAAGAAGGGCGTTGATGACGCGACGGCGATGGTCACGCTGAACGGCGGCACGGTCCAGTATCTGCGCACGCAGAACTACGAAAACTTCGGCCCTGATCTTGTGACGCTGATCAACCAGGCCGTTGCACAGGGCGTTGACGGGATTGCCATCCCGATCTGGGTACCTGAAGCACAGATCCCCGCGCTGCAGGCGGCACGTGATGCTGGCATCGTGATCATGCAGTACAACTCGGGTCTGCCGGTCATGGCTGACACTGGCGCAATCAACTATTTCGGGTCCGACGAATATGCGGCAGGCGTGGGCGGCGGCAAGTATCTGGCCGAGAACGGTGCCAAACACATCGTCTGCCACATTCAGGTTCCGGGCGCGATCAACCTGACCGAGCGGTGCCGCGGTGTGACCGATGGCGCGACCGCTGCCGGTGCCAAAGTGACCGTGCTGGAGACCCCGCCGAACCTCGATGGCGACGTGACAGGCACCGCCGAGGCCTTCAAGGCCGCCATGATCGGCGATCCGACCATCGACGCGATCATCTCTTGCGCAGACTTCGGTGCTGCTGCTGCGGTCAATGCCGTGGAACAGACCGGAACCAAGCTTCTGACCGGCGCGTTCGACTTCAGCCCGGCCTCGCTTGACCGGATCAAGGCTGGCACCCAGACCATGGCAATCGACCAGCAGCCCTACCTGCAGGGCTTCCTCGCAACGTCGATGCTGTTTGCCCACCTGAAGTTCGGCACCAACATCTCGACCAACCCCGTGCTGACCGGCCCGGCCATCATTGATGGTTCGAACGTCGATGCGGTTGTTGCTGGTGCCGCCCTCGGCGCACGCTGATCAATCCCTCTGTCCTCGGCCGGTTCGCTGGCCGGGGACACTTTGGGCGCTGCCATTCTGGTAGCCCTGCACAGTTGCGCCTTCGGAGGAGATCGAAATGGCAGAAACAAGCATCAAGGTGGGACCTGCCAGAAGCAGGGGTCTTTCAGTTCCCGGGTTCTTCCGCCGCCCGGAAGCGGGCGCCGCAGCCGGCTTCCTCCTGATCCTGATCTTTTTCAGCTACTTCGGGTGGGACAAGCAATTCGTTACAGCTTTGGGCAGCTCAACCTGGCTGAATTTCGCGTCAAAGGTCGGGATTATCGCCATCCCGATCGGCTTCCTGATGATTGCGGGTGAACTGGACATCTCGATCGGCGCTCTGATTCCCGCAGGTGGGATCGTGTTGGCGATGTCAGTTGAAACATTCGGGCTGAACTTCTGGCTTGGCGCGGCCATCAGCCTCGGTGTCGCGGCAGCTATCGGCTACATCAATGGCCTTCTCGTGACGCGAACCAACGTTCCGTCGTTGATCGTGACACTGGCCACCCTCTTCGTCGTTGCTGGGCTGAACGCCTATGTTTCCAAACATCTGGCAGGAACGACACAGCACAGCCTGCAAGACGTTGGCGCGGTGTCGGAGTTCCTGATGGGCGACTATCACACGCTGATCCTTGGGGCAGAGGCCACCGGCTTTGTCGTGTTTCAAAGCCTGCAAAGCTCGTTCTTCATCTGGATCGTCTTTGCCGCCGTCTGCTATTTCGTCCTGCACGTTTCGCCTTGGGGCAACTGGATCTTTGCCATGGGCGGAGACCAGCAAAGTGCGCGCAATGCTGGCATCCCGACTGCGCGTCTGAAGATTTCGCTATTCATGCTCTCGGCCATGGCCGCGGCGCTGGTGGGGATGACCGAAGCCACACTGGCAAATTCGGCCAGCACGACGACCCAGTTCGGCATGATCTTCAACGCCATCATCTGTGTGGTGGTTGGGGGGGTGCTGCTGACCGGCGGTTTCGGCTCGGTCTTGGGCGTCGTCTTTGGCACGCTGACCTTCGGGATCGTGTTCCAGGGCATCAACTTCACGACCTTCGACAAGGACCTGAACCTCCTGTTCATCGGGGCGCTGCTCCTCTTCGCGGTCCTGATGAATGAGACCTTCCGGCGTATGGCGACCAATTGGTCGTCCACCAAGAAATCCTGATTGGGGGGAACCAAAATGTCCGATCAAAAACCGATCCTGGCCCTGCGCGGCGTCAACAAGAGCTTTGGCCCCATCGACGTCCTGCACGACATCAACCTTGAGGTGCGCGCTGGGGAAGTTCTTTGCCTGCTGGGTGACAACGGTGCCGGCAAATCGACGCTGATCAAGATCATGTCCGGCGTCCACCAGCCGACCAGTGGCACAATCGAGATGGACGGTCAGGCCACCGGCCTGCCAACCCCGCGTGCCGCTTCCGAAAAGGGCATCGCGACCGTCCACCAGTTCGGCGGCACATTTCCTCTGATGTCCATCGGCCGCAGCTTCTTTGTCGGCGTAGAGCCGACCAAGGGCTGGGGGCCGTTCAAGGTGTACGACCGCAAACGCGCCAACGAAATCGCCGTCAAGGCGGTGCAGAACTTCGGCATCACCCGTATCGATGACGGTGACCGGCTGGTGGGCGGTCTTTCAGGTGGGGAACGCCAGTCGCTCGCCATTGCCCGCGCGGTCCATTTCGGGGCGCGTGTACTCATCCTCGACGAGCCCACGGCGGCCTTGGGGGTCAAGCAGGCGGCCCACGTTTTGCGCATTGTGAACGAGGCAAAGCGGCGTGGCCTTGCGGTGATCTTCATCACTCACCAGGTCATGCACGCAATGGCCGTAGGGGACCACTTTGCCGTCTTGATCCGGGGTGCTGTGGCTGCCGATTTCAAGAAGGGCCAAAAGACCCGCGAAGAGATCACCGACCTGATGGCAGGCGGTGAAACCATGGCCAACCTCGAAGCCTCGATTGACGGTTACATGGCCAGCCATGACGGGCACCCGCCCGCACCCGTGCATTAAGCTCCCTGGAAGGCTGCCTCCTCCACGTGGCCTTCCCTCACCCGGGCCGGATTGCCCTCCGGCCCGGGTCCCAGATCAACCCAAGCAAGATGTCCAAGGCGGGAAGAATGACAAAGAGAGTTGCCGTAATCGGCGCGGGCCTTATGGGGGCCGACCACGCAAGGATCGTGGCTGAAGACCTGCCGGGCGCGACCCTGCAAGTGGTTTGCGACATGGATCAGTCTCGGGCAAAGTCCATCGCCGACAGCCTTGGCGCCTTTGATGTCGCCAGTGATCCCGAGGCCGTGATTGCCCGTGCCGACGTCGATGCCGTGATTATCGCCAGCCCCGATTTCACGCACACACCGCTCAGCCTCGCTTGCATCAAGGCAGGCAAGCCGGTGCTTTGCGAAAAGCCACTGTCGCAGAAGCCCGAGGAATGCCTTGCGGTGATGGCCGCCGAACAAGCTGCCGGTCGCCGGTTCGTGCAAGTCGGTTTCATGCGCCGATTTGACCAATCCTACGTGGAAATGAAAGCCGCTCTGAACCAAGGCCATCTTGGCCGCGCGCTGATGATGCACAACTTCCACCGCAACGTAGAAACGCCCGCCGCCGATTTCACCGGCGCCATGGCGATCACCAACTCGGCCCCGCATGAGTTTGACGTGGTTCGCCATGTGCTGGGCTGCGAATACGCCAGCATTTCGGCCTATCAGCCCAAGCGGTCGGATGCGCGGGTGGCACCTGTCGTGATGGTCCTCGAGACCACCGAAGGCCAGCTGGTCACCATCGAGATCAACAACAATGCCGCCTATGGCTATGACGTGCGCGCCGAACTGGTCGGTGAGGCGGGGTCGGTTGCCATGAACAACGTGGCCTATACCCGCACCGACATGCGGCTTGCCTCTTCCACGCGATATGATGCCGATTGGCGCAGCCGGTATCTCGAGGCCTATGTCCGGCAGAACCGCGACTTCCTGCATTTCGTGAATACGGGCGAATTCACCAAGACCGGCTCCAGTGCCTGGGATGGTTATGCCGCAGCGCAGGTTGCCGAGACCGGGGCGCGCGCGCTTGCGTCTGGCACCAAACTCGCGGTCGAAATGATCGCCAAACCGGAGTTCTACGTATGAAACTGGGATTTGTATCCGACAGCCTTGGGGCCGTGTCGTTTGACGCCATGCTGGACCACGCCGCACGCATGGGCGTGTCGGGGGTCGAGGTGAACACCTGCGGCTGGTCCACAGCACCCCATTTCGACCTGAAAGCGATGCTGGGCAATGCCGCAAAGCAGAAGGCCTTTCTCAAGGCGTTTTCGGACCGTGGGCTGGACGTCATCAGCCTGAACGCCAACGGCAACCCCCTGCATCCCACCGATCCAAAGCAGGGCGCAGACCTGCGCGATACGATCCGCGTCGCAGGTGAAATGGGCATCAAGATAGTTTGCACCATGTCGGGTCTTCCGGCTGGGTCGGCAAATGACCAGATGCCGAACTGGGTCGTCTCCTCCTGGCCGCCCGAAACGCAGGAAATCCTTCAGTATCAGTGGCAGGAGAAACTGATCCCGTTCTGGGCCGAAATCGTCGAGCTGGCCAAGGCAAATGGCGTCGAGAAGATCGCGCTGGAACTTCACGGCAACCAGTGCGTCTATAACGTGCCCTCGCTGTTCAAACTGCGCGATGCCGTGGGCCCCGTGATCGGTGCCAACCTTGACCCCAGCCATCTGTTCTGGATGGGCGCTGACCCGCTGATCGCGGCCGAGCGTCTGGGCGAGGCGATCTATCATGTCCACGCCAAAGATACCTTCCTCAATGCCCCGGTGCAGGCCACCACCAGCCTCTTGGAAAACGGCAGCCTGATGGACATTCCCGCCCGCAGCTGGAGCTACATCACCCTTGGCTTTGGCCATGGCGAGGAATGGTGGCGGCAGTTTTGCTACCGCCTCAAAATGGGTGGCTATGACGGCTGGCTGTCGATCGAGCATGAAGACGTGCTCTTGAACTCGCTGGAAGGGCTCGAGAAATCCGTGGCGCTTTTGCAGGGCGTCATGCCGAAGGCGCCCGCCGATTACCAACCTCAAGCAATCTGAGAGAGACGCCATGGCCTGGATTGATGCCTGTTCAACCAATGATATCGACGCCGAAGACGTGATCCGCTTTGACCACGGTGGCCGCACCTTTGCGATCTACCGCAACCATGAAGATGGCTATTTCTGTACCGATGGCCTTTGCACCCACGAAGATATCCATCTGGCCGATGGGCTGGTGATGGAGAACACCATCGAATGCCCAAAGCATTCCTCGATCTTCGACTTCACCACCGGCGAGGTTGAGACTCCCCCGGCTTGTAACAACCTGCACTGCTACAAGACGAAGGTTGAAGGCGGGCGCGTGCTGGTGGACATCTGACATGGCTTTTCAGCTTGCCGCCTGCGCGGAGATGCTTTGGCGCGACCGCCCTATTTCATGGCGTGCAAGTCGCCTGAAGGAAATGGGCTTTGGCGTTGGTCTTTGGAACTGGACCGACTGGGATGTGACGGCGCTGGAACGCACGGGTGCGACCTTCACGATCATGAACGGCTATCTCAAGGGAAGGCTTAGCGACAAGGACGGTGCCGCGGCGCTGCTGAAATCAGTGCGCGAGACTGTGGCCGTCGGGAAAAGGCTGGGAGTTCATCGGCTGAACCTTCATGGCACCGGCCTTGGGGACATGGGAATTCCGATACCAAAGATCGGAAGTTTCGCCCCCGGCATGGTGACCCGCGCCCGTGACACGCTTCACCGCATCTGCGACTTGGCCGAAGCCGAGGGTGTTGTCTTCACGCTGGAGAACCTGAACCCGATTGACCATCCGGGCTGTCCGTTCGGCTCGACGGCGGAGGTTCTGGCCCTGGTGTCGGCTGTGAACCGGCCACAACTGCGCATCAATCTTGATCTGTACCACACCCAGATTGGCGAGGGTGACCTGATCCGCTGGTGTGAGGCTTGCCTGCCTTGGATCGGTGAAGTGCAGGTCGCGGACAACCCCGGCCGCCTTGAGCCCGGCACAGGCGAGATCAATTACGTCAGCGTTGCGAAGGCTCTGCGTGACATGAACTACGATGGCCCAGTCGGTATGGAAGCCTTTGCTGCCAAGGAGCCCGAAGCCGCGCTTGAGGCATTCCGCGCGGCGTTCACGGTGTAGATGATGAGCGGTGTCGTCATCATCGGTGCAGGAGAATGCGGCGTTCGGGCCGCGTTTGCCTTGCGCGAACACGGATACAAGGGCGAACTCACTCTGATCGGAGCCGAGGCCGCATTACCCTATGAACGCCCCCCGCTTTCGAAAGCAGGCGAGATCAGGCTGATCCGAACGGCCGAAGCTTACTCCGATAACCAAATAGCGCTGCGCCTGGGAAAGGTGGTTACCAACATCGATTTCGGCAGTCGTCTGGTTTTCCTGTCGGGCGGCGAGGCATTGGCCTACGACCATCTGCTTTTTACGACCGGCGCACGCGCGCGTCTGTTTTCCGGCGTGGAAGGTTGCCTGACCTTGCGCACCGATCTTGATGCGCAGGTCATCCTGTCCCGGCTGTCACCCGGCGCCAAGATCGGCATCATCGGGGGTGGCTTTATCGGCTTGGAACTCGCGGCACTGGCCCGCAAGGCAGGTGCCGAGGTGACGGTTATTGAAGCGGGCCCACGTCTTCTGGGGCGCGCCGTCCCGCCGCAGATCGCGCGTGTCTTGCAAGAAAGGCACAGCCTCGAGGGGGTCAGCCTGATGCTTGATACCGGGGTCGTCGGCGCCAGTGCGAACCAAATCGTTTTGGCAGATGGCACGCTACTGGAATTTGACGCTGTGATCGCTGGCGTGGGTTCTCTGCCAGAGACAGCATTGGCTGAAGCTGCCGGATTGGCTGTGCGGAACGGGATCGCCGTCGATGGCGATTTTCGGACCTCGGCGCCTCAGGTCTTTGCGGCAGGCGATTGCTGCAACTTTGACTGGCGCGGTCAGCAGGTCAGGCTGGAAAGCTGGAAGGCCGCACAGGATCAGGGCGAGCATGTCGCGCTGTCAATTCTGGGGCGGTCGGTTCCGTACAACAAGGTTCCATGGTTCTGGTCGGATCAATACGATCTGAGCCTTCAAGTCGCCGGGATTTTCGATCTGGGCGCGCCCATTCATAGCCGCGCAACTGGCGACGGCACGACCGTCGTTTTTCAGTGTGACGCCCAGCAAAACCTTGTCGCCGCGGCCGGCATCGGGCCCGGCAATGCAACATCCAAGGACATCCGGATCTTCGAGAAACTCATCGAGCGGCAGACCATCGTCGACGCGGGCCGCTTGGCCGATCCCTCACAAAATCTGAAGCGGCTGCTTGCCGCCACCTGAGCCAAAAAGGAAAGACCCATGTATCACAACCGTCCCCTCGTCCAGGATTTGCGCGCCATGAAAAAGCGCGGCGAGAAGATCTCGATGCTCTATGTCCAGACCAAGGACGAAGCCGCCGCCGCAGCTGCCGCAGGCATCAATATGCTGTCGATTGAAGGCCGCTTCTTTGACGCCGAAATGCGCGAGGCGGCAGGCGATTGCTTCGTGCAGGTCGGTCTGCCCTATGGCGGCTGGGGGCCGTTGCACGGCACCTTCCTGACAACGGCCGAGGAATATCTGAGGACCGCGTTCAAGTTCTCATCCCTTGGCGGCGACGCCTTCTATTGCTCGGCTTCGTACGACATTCAAAAAACCCTTGCAGACAATCATCTGGCGGTTGTCGGCCATATCGGCCTTGTGCCGTCCTACATCACTTGGACCGGCTGGCGTGCCGTTGGAAAGACTGCGGACGAGGCCACTGCCCTGTGGCGCCATACCCAGATGCTGGAAAAGATCGGGGTCTTTGGCGCCGAGCTGGAGGTCGTGTCAGACCGCGTCGCGCAATACCTGACGGAGAACTCCAGCTTGATCATGCTGGGCATGGGGGCAGGCAAACATGCCGACGCCCAATACCTGTTCACCGAGGATGTCTGCGGCTACGGCGTCAATCACAAGCCCCGGCACGGCAAGGTCTATGCAGACATGGAGCCGAAGCTGAAGGCCATTCAAGACGAGCGGATCGCGGCCTTCAAAGCGTTCAAGGCTGATGTCAACTCTGGCGGGTATCCCGGGCCTGAACATACCGTTGCGATCAAGGATGACGAATTCGACGCCTTCCTGTCATCCGTGAAAGGCTGAACCATGCTTAGGATCGGGGTGGTTGGCTATGGCACGGGCGGGCAGCATTTCCACACGCCTTTCATTGCGGCCGCAAGGGATTGCACCCTGGCCGCCATCGTTGCACGGGCGCCGGAAACCGTTGCCAAAGCCCGCGCTGACTGGCCTGAAACCCCGATCTACCCCAGCCTCTCTGCGCTGATTGCCGCCGGTGTCTGTGACGCCGTGACGATTACCACTCCGCCCCAAACCCGGCGCGAGCTTGTGCTGGAGGCAATCGCCGCCGGCTTGCATGTGATCGCAGACAAGCCCTTTGCCCCGAATTCCGAAGCGGCGCTGGAGCTGGACCGTGCCGCGCGGGCAAAGGGCGTGGTTCTTGGCGTATATCAGAACCGCCGGTTTGATGCAGATCTGCAGACCCTGAAAAAGCTCATCGACGACGGACGGTTGGGCCAGGTCTGGCGGATCGAAAGCCGCATGGATCAAGACAGTCCGCAAACGGTCGAGCAGGGGCCGACGGGTGGCCTTCTGCGGGACTTGGGCAGCCATGTCGTCGATCAGATGATCTATCTGCTCGGCCCGGTATCGGCCGTGGACGCGCAGTTGGATCATGTCGAGATGCCTGGTGGAAGAACGGATGTTGGCTTCACCATCACCCTGCGGCACGAAAGCGGCGCCCATAGCCACCTGTCGGCCAGCAAACTGAACCACCTCGACTGCCGCGAGTTGCGCGCCTATGGCGACAAAGGTGCCTATGTCTCGTCGACGTCGGATGTGCAGGCGCAAGACATCTTCGCCGGACGCCGTCCGGTCGATAATCCTGACGGTTGGGGGCACGAGCCCGAGGCAAACTGGGGAACCCTCTACTCCATGTCGGGTCGAGCGATCATCCCGTCCGAACAGGGACGGTATCACGACTACTACGAGGCCTTTGCGACTGCGGTCCGTACCGGCGTGGCCCCGCCTGTGACGGCCACCGAGGGCGCGCGAACGCTTGCTGTGCTGGACGCAGCCCGGCAAAGCGCCGCGGAAAACCGCTCGATTACCCTCGGATCGCAATAGGAGAACGCCCGATGGATGACCTCAGGTTCGGCACACGGAACAAGCGCGGCGACTATAGCCCGAATGCGCCCCTGGAAGGGGCTCCCTTGTTCCGCTGGCCCGTGCAACCCGGCCGGCTGATCCGCTGGCTGCCGCATTATTTCCTGCCGTGGAATGCCCTTTTCCTTGTGCTTGGCACGGCACTCTGGCTTTGGGCAACACCGTCGCGTTCTACCCTGGCCACGCTGGACTGGCCGTGGATGACGTATCTTCTGGCTCGCAACGCTACGATTGTGCTTTTGGTCTTCGGCGCGCTGGAGCTGCGGCTCTACATCCGCCGCGCGCAGGGGAACCGCTTCAAGTTCAACGGCAGCTTTCCCGGCGACAAACCGTCCCCGGTGTTCATGTTCGGCAGCCAGAACATCGACAATATTGTTCGGACCTTCGGCACAGGGGTGCCAATCTGGACTGCCTACGAAATCCTGATGCTCCATCTCTGGGCAACAGGCTGGGGGCCATGGACAACGCTGCAGGACCATCCACTGGCACTGGTGGCGCTTGGGCTCGTCATCCCGTTCCTGCATGAGGCGCATTTCTTCGCGATCCACCGGCTCATTCATTGGGGGCCGCTTTATCGCTGGGTTCACTCGGTCCACCACAACTCGGTGAACCCAAGCCCATGGTCATCCCTGTCGATGCATCCGGTTGAACACTTGCTTTATTGGTCAGACGTCCTGATCCACCTGATAGTGCCGTCGCACCCGCTCTTAGTGCTGTACCATTTGCAGGTGACGGGAACCGGCGCTGTGATTGGACATGTCGGTTTCGATAAGGTCGAGGCAGGGGCGGATCGGGCAATCGATACTCATGCCTATGCCCATTACCTTCACCATAAGTATTTCGAGGTAAACTATGCGGACGGCCTTCTGCCCTTCGACCGGTGGTTCGGCACCTGGCATGATGGAACTGAGGAAGGTGAGCGGCGGATGAAGGAACGGCTTCGGCGAAAAAAGGCAAATCCACTGAAAGATTGAGCCTCGCATTGCATCACCGCTGCCTGTCAAAATGGACGCGATAGTTCGAGTATGGCCGCTATCGCCGTGACGGATTGCTGCCTAGGAGCGCAGATCGCTGCGCAAGTCGTCGAAGATAACCAGAGCTATTCCAAGCGGAACCATAGACTCGCGCACTGCCCATCCCTACGAAGAATTCTACATTCGTCATCCTTCGACGATTTCCCAGAACCCATACTTCCTTCCATGGCGGAGTTTCAACCCAGCCAGAAACTCTGCATGCGACGGAAACCTCGCGAAATCCTGGATGAACGCGGCACAGGTGCGACTTTCTTCCAGGTTGCGGGCGGCGTGGCGGTAGCGTTTGGATTTGGCACCTTCCAGCGTGTCCTTGATCATCGCCCGGCGCAGCAGGGTGGCGGCGAGCGGATGGTTGGGCTCCAACGCATCTGCCGCGGCGGTCAAGGTCTCGTAAGCATTGCCGTCGAGTTCACCTGCGCGAGCTGTGATGACCCGCGCCGCGCGAGGAAGGTCGGGCCATACGGTCAGGAAATGGATCGCCGCCCCAAGATGGGGGTAGGTTTCCGCAAGGGCCAGAGCTTTTTCCTCCGCCTCGATGTCCTCGAAATCCGGCAGGAGTTTGAGGTATTTCCGCAAGGAACCGGCATAGAGGGTCTGCAGGAATGTCGCCCAAAGATGGCTTTTCAGATCGTCCAGCTTGCCCATCCGTAGCAGGCAATCCTCATAGACCTCATCAAGCTCATACCGGGATGCGCGGAACAATTTCGCTTCGTCGGCAGCGCGGGCGCGCAGGATGATCCCAAGTGCCTCATCCAACCGACCCTCGTCGATCAGCCGGCGAGCCACATCGGGGGCAATCGTGCCATAGGTCAGCTGTTCGGCAGAATACCTGGCCATGTAGGCATCGACGTCACCCTGCAGATCGGCAATGTCGGCAAGGATGATCGAAGCCGTGCTTTTGCGCTGGCGGCGGGCACTTTCGACGGGCGAGGTGGAACCGCCATACCCGCGATACTGCGCCACGTCCTGTGGGCTTGGCGGCGCCACCGCCCATGCTTCGGTGATCTCTTTCAGATGGTTAAGGCCATCCGGCCCCAGCGCTTCGGCCATGGCCGGAATGACCCCATCAAATTCGCCATAGCCCGCCTCGGCCACGGCTTCGAGAATACGCTCGGCCAGAAGCAAGGGCTTCACGGTCAGTCTGGGGGAAATGCGTTCAAGAATTCCCATGGCCCCGCCCATCACCTCGCCGATCGCTCCGTTGCTGTCATCTGTGCGAGCGTGGATCGCAGGGGCAAGTTGCAGGAAGGACCATGTCAGATCAAAGGCCTCATCGGCATCAAGGGGCGCGACGCCGGTTTCGATCATGGCGACCAGACCGGTCAGGTCTTTGACAAAGGCCTTCTGTTTGCGCCAGTCGACATAGCTGGTGGATCGCCGCAGCGAGGCGAAGCGTTTTCGCAAGTCTGCCGCCACCTCTTTCGGGCCCTGCGCTGCGCTGAGTTCCATCCGGGCCCGCCGTTGCAGAGCGGCACTGCCGCGAACCAGATCCATGACCAGGGCCGCTAGCCGGCCCGCCCCGAGCTGTTCCAGATTTTCCGCGTTCAGCGTCTTCTTCGCCATTTTCGCCACGACAGCCTTTGGTCCGTGTTGTTATCGCTGCTGACCCTGCCGCGGGACTGGGATGGGTGCAAGCCGATGGCTGGACTCCGAGATCAGACCCTACCCAGAACGGTCAAATTCCTCATCAAAACCCAACCTCCAAGGCCGCCAAGTCCTGCGGCACGCCTTCAAAGACGTATGGGTTCAAGAAGGCACGTCCCGCCAACAGGTTCTGCAAATCTACGGACAGGCCAGCCTCTGTAGCGACACTACGGAAATTCGAATGGATCATCTCGATCTGTCGCCGCGCTATGGCAATCGCTTCATCCGACCGCAGTCCAAAATGTCTGGCCGAACCAAGGGCGGTTGCGATCAGCGCGCGACGGTCCTCCCTATCTACCGCCATAGCCTGGTTTGCTTCGCGGCCAAGCCGAGGCCGGGGGGCAATGTCGTAGGCCGGGGTCAGGCGAACTGCTGTGCCATCCCAGAAGCAGGCATGATTACGCGCGTGGTCGTCGGTATTCCCAACCAGAATGTTGAACAGCATGCGGGACCAAAGCTCTCGAAGCTCGCCCTTCGGATCTGCCGCACGATGGCGCAGAGCATCCGCCACGGCAGGATAGCTGGCATAGCGCGCGCCGTTTTCATCGAGGCCCTGCAACGTCAGGGACGACACCATAAGTTTGCGAAGAAAATGCGTGCCGGTCCAGACGCGGTCGAAGCGTTCGACCAGCAGAACATCCTTGCCCTCAGCCCGGACCAGATCGACCTCTGCCACCTGAAGGCCCACAATCTTGGCCAGCCGCATTGCGAGAAATTCGGCCTGCACCACATTGTGCGTGTCCCGCGAGGCCGAGAATTTCGCAATCATCTTGCGGTTTCCATCGACCTGTTGCGCCTTGGGTCGTGCCCCGCCAATCGAGGTGCCATGCCGAAGCGCCTCTTCAAGCTCGGGCGAGAGTGGCACACCCTTTTCGACTGCATCCGCAGCGTTCAGCAATTCTTGCAGGGTTGCCTCCCGCTGCAGGCGCGGGACGTACTCTGTTGCCGAAGTCTGAAAATCCAACCCACCGATCCTGTCGGACCCCGAGAGCAGAAGGTAGCTCAACTCATCCAGCTCGCCGGTGTCGACGTCACGGCCCCGCCTCTGGAATTGCCGGTTCAGCACGACCCGCCGCCCCCATTGATCGGGGGCGGCGTCGCGCAAGGCGCCTGCGATGACATGCGGTGCTTCCGGAACGATCACGGACTCCACCAGCGGCAACTCCGGCAGCCACACCGGGATGGCGTTTGGTCTGGCGAGGTAGCTTTTGCCATAGGTGAAGCGATTGATGCCATCGACCAAGTCAATGCGCCCGCAAACAACCGGCTCAACGGCATCTGGAAGCCAGATCCAGGTGAAGGCGGACAAAGCTGGCTTGAGAAGGTCGGAAGGCTGCATTTCTGGTCCGCTTCAAGATGAGAAAAATCAAAAGTCGTTATCGGGTTTGGCTTGGCTTGCCTGGAAAGCCCGGCGGGGCAACAACGTGTTCACCTGCTGCTTTTGACCCAGGAGCGCGCCGAGTTGAGATGTGGGAGCATCGAACAATGGCAGCCCAAGCACGACCGCAGCCTCAAACGCCGCCCCGATCGAAGTACCCGGCTCACCCGCTTCCATCCGCTGGATCACCCCGCGCGAGACACCGATACGCCCCCCGAGTTCGGCCGCCGTCATGCCCCGCTGCATGCGGGCAGCACGGATCATGGCTGCGAAAATCGCGAGAGCGTCGCGAGCAGGCGGTGAAATGGTCTGAATCTTCTTCATGGTGGCGATCCATGGATGAACCCAGCGGGCCAATGTGATCTACATAGGCTCGAGATCTGATCCGCTCAACAGAATTCCATTACTTGGTCTATTAATAGACCTTAAATAAGGTATGTGTATCATAAATAGATCACATTGTTTTCAATGCAGTTGCGGCTTCTCACGTCCCTGTAAGGCAGTCACCGGCTCGTCCCTGTGACCTTGACCGTCACCGGCAGACTTTTTCCGCAGAATACGCGAAAAAGAATTTGACGACTCGGCTCAATCGCTTCTATTCGTATTTTACGCGATAAACGGAGATCAGCATGGCAACTCGTGGCATCTTGGTGAAAAAGTTGGCCGAAATCTACGATATCCCGGTGACCGCAGTGGATGTCGCGGACCGTGCGCTGTCCGAGGCGGGCCTGCGGACCAAGTCGACCCGAGGTAGGGCGGCGACCCAAATGTCGGCCGAGGACATCGTCAGCGATGCAATCGCTCTGTCTGGGAACTGGGGCGTCAAAGCAGCGCCGCCGATGGTTGCGCGCTTGGTCGAAATGACTTTGACCAACGGGTATAGGGAGCCGATTGCTGGAAATGATGATGACAAGCATCGTCAGGACGACGACGAAAATGACTCGGTCCCCACACCTCTGTCGAAATCGCTGATCCTTTCTGGGTCGTCTCTCCTCGGGGTCCCGAGTGGGATTTTGCAGATGAAGGAGAATTTCGGTGCGTCTTTTGCAGAGGTCCTGCGCGTCCTGAATTCCGAACATGCGGACAAGTTCGGCGGCATCAGCGTGGCCATGATCCCTGAATTGGTCGGTGCTTCTATCGAATTTCGCTACAGCCACAAATGGTTCACCTTTCGGTTCGGCAGCGGCATGGAAGAAATTTTCAACGAGAAAATGGCCCAGTGCGAGGGTTACACGAAGATTGTGCTGCGGCACCGCCGGCTGGTTCGGCTGGCCGAAATTCTCAAAGCTTGACCATCTTGGGCAACCGAATCGTCTCCAAAGAAAAGAGCTGTTCGGCGAACAAAGCGGATCATGCCAAAACAATCCCCCAACTTATCCACCGTAAATTCGATCTTGACTCAAGAAAGTGGCCAAATCCCGATGAATCACAAAAAGTGTGAAAAAGTTCGGGAAATCGATGAAATCGGGGGCGTTCAGCCTGATTTGGCTCGTCGGGTGGCCACTTTCTTGAGTCAAGGATTTCTTTTCAGGTCCCGAATCACCGGACTCGACAGCCTCGCAGCATTCCCGCAAAGGGCCGCAACCGAATAGCCCGCTCGGCTCTCTGCGGTGGCGACCTGGAAACAACGCCCTGCTGAAGAGCCGATCGGGAACCGCCTGCAAGGAAACACCGAGCCATGCCGAACCCGACCTGAACCGCCGCAAATAGTCCCGGCAAGAACCACAGACCAAATGAGACGAGATAGCCTCCAGACCGAAGTCAACAGCGCCAAACACCAGCACTGACACGGTCCGAGGCCATCCTCCCCGAAACAACACCATGAACGCCCCAGGCCGTGTGCCAGGGAATGGAGAAATCATGTCTGATCGCAAACGCACCCAGATCTCGAAGTCCGCCAGGCAGCGGCGCTTTTCCTCGACCATGACCCCCGAAGCGTGGGGTCGGGATCACATGGCAGACTTCCATGCTGTGACGGAGGAACCGGACGCACAGGACGAAAAGGCACTTACTGTGCCGCCCATCCATGGCGTTCGTCCCTTTGCGGGGTACCGCAACCCCTTGACCCGCAGCAACACCGCACGCCGGGTGTCCTTCACTGCCGCTACGCCGGCAACGGCTGGAAAGCCGGAACTCTATCACTTCGAAAGCGAAGCAGAATCCGCTGTCGCACTGGAAGTCCTGATCGATCCCTCCCTCTACAGGCTCGAAGTTCAGTTGCCGCCGGTCATGTATAAATGCCGCCGCACCCGGGAGTTGCACCCGCATCACTTCGATCTCCGCGTGACCTTCCGTGACGGTTATCGTCGGGCGATTTTCGTCCGCAACGGCTGGAGCCTTTCGAAGCGCAAGACCCAGGACGAGATCGACGACATCTTCATGGCCATCCCGGTTGAGTTTGCCGACGATGCGATTGTCGTGAATGCTGATGACTACTCCCGGGCCTACCGTGACAACCTTCGGCGAATCTGGCACCTGAGCCGGTCGCCCGATTGCGACGCAGATGCCCACGTCGAGGCTGTCGCGAAGCATGGCAACTTTTGGCTTTTGCGCGATCTGATCGCACAGTGTGATCTCGCCCCGGCGCGTGCATGGCAGAGCGCAATGCGTTTGATCGGCCGTGGGGTTCTCGTTGCCGACTGGCACGCAGTCATCACCATCCATTCTCGGGTGGGGCTGAACGGATGAGCGCGACTCCCCTGTTCAAGGTTCCGGACGGGTCGCGCCTGACCCTCGAGGGCCGTTCCTGGCTCGTAGTTGGCAAGGAAGCGGACGGATATTACGTCGAGGGAAGCGACGATGGCGAGTGCCTTGTGCTGTCCTATGCGCGAGTAGATCAGGCCATTCGTGAAGGCCGGTGTATGATCGTCAAGCCGAAAGACGACGAAAAGCGCAAGGCGTTGCTCGATCAAACCGGCGGTTTCGAGTTTTTCGAACAACTTCCCGACCAGCAGAAAGAGCTTGTCCGCTTCCGTTTGCCTATCGTCCTCGCCATTTTGCAAATGGAGGACGAGGGGTTCAAACTCACGCATCAGGCCATGAGCAAGCACTCCGTCAGTGGCGCTGAAGGCCCGATCCGTAAGGCCTTGCGGAAGCGGGCGAGAGAAATTTCGCAGGGCCCCGATGCGCCTGAAACGACACGCGGCGGAAAGGTTAAGGCATCTTTCGTCTGGCCTCAGGGCAAGACCTTGCGCCGCTATGCTGATCTCTTCGCAAAATTTGATCGGAACCCTGTCGTCCTGGCAGATAGGGATCATCGCAAAGGCCCCTGTCAGAAGGTGGGCGATGGATGGCTGAGCGAAACTCAGGAACAGTTCATCTCCTACGTCATCAACCAGTGGCTGGACAACCGGAAGCCGAAATTGGCACCGCTCGTTGCGCTGGCGATGACCCAGTTCCACGTGCCCGCAAGCGCCATTGCCCAGAATTTCTGCTTCCCGTCGATCACAACTATCCGGACTCGGATCAATGGGTTGCCCGAGGGAGTTAAGACGATTGGGCGCAAAGGAAAGCGCCAGGCTGCAAACCTGATGGGCGCCGGCTCGACTGATATTCGCGCGCTCATGTTTGGCGAGAAGGTCGAAATGGATCAACATTATCTGTCCCTCTTCACGGATGGATCCGGCCTGGTTCAGGTTTGTGAAGTCGACCCGAATACGGTTTCCGCCGAGCTCGCCGAAAACGAAATCGCGCGGATTTGGCTGCATTACATGGAAGACATCGCGACACGTTTGCCTCTGGCATGGGTCGTTGCCAAGTCCGCCGACGCCGACCACAGCCATGCCCTGCTGCGCATGGCGACACGCGACAAGACCAAGGAAAAGGTTCGCTACGGCTGCAAACGCGACCCTGCGCCTCCGGCCGGTCTTCTGCTCACTTCGGCGGACAACGGAACGGCAACGCGCAATGGTTCCGTCTATGCCAGTCAACTCGGGATCAACGCAATGGTTATGACCAGCCGGACCTATCATGCCACCGACAAGCCCTATGTCGAAAGTGGATTTGGCACCCTCCAATGGCAGGTGTTGAACCACTATGCGGGCTACGCTGGAAGCCGCCCTGGAGAGTTGGAAGGCTATGACCCCAAGCAGGCGGCCGAGCTAACACACGACGAAATCTATGGGATTATTACCCGGTACATGATCGATGAACGCCCGTTCCGTTCGCATGGCGGCACTGGAATGTTTCGCGCGACGCCCTGGCAAAAGTTCGCCGAAGTTAAAGAAAATTATGGCGAAATCGAAGCCCCGGATCCGATGGCTCGCTGCATGCACCTGGGGGTCAAGCGCGAGGCAAGTACCACGCCTGACGGTGTCAAGGTGTTCAACCTCCCGTTTAACTCGACAGCCTTGCAGCGGTTTGCAGACGGTAAATCCAAGCGTGTGACGGTCCATCTGGACCCGGACTTTCCGCAGGAAGTTTACATCACCGCCGAGGGCACGACCGAAGTCATGAAGGCGACTTTGAGCATGACGGCGTTCAATGACCTCAATCTTGAGGAAATTCTCGATCTCATCGAAGCGGTGGTCAAAGACAACCCGAAACTCCGGGAGTTGCACGCGCAGCATTTTTCGGAGGCTTTGGAACGGCGGGCACGTGAATCTGGCTTCTTCCCGGATTCTCGTGCGCCTTCCTCCTACCGGAAGATTGAACATCTCCAAAAGCTTGCGGACAGGCACAGCCAAGTTGCGATCCGCCCTGCGATGAGGACCGGAATGACAGCTTCCCCCGGTGCCATCATGAACCGATCTGGAAATGCCCCCGCCTTCCAGGTTGGACGTTCCGAGGGCTCACCCGGTGGGGCGACACAGCCCAATACCATCACCCCCAAATCCACGACTTTCACCCCAATCAAGGACAGCAAACTGTGAATACCTTCGTCATCCCCGAGATCGTTGCCCTGAATGTTGATTTTCACCCAGAACTGAGCCGGTTTTTTCACCGAGAAGTGAGCCACCTCTGATTATGGATTTCGGTTCATGCTGGGGTCAAGGGTGG